>JBBRPR010000009.1:0-207330 GCA_038227875.1 Planctomycetota bacterium | reverse complement strand
GACGACTGGTTGGGCGCATCAAAGGCCACCTGCACGTCCTTGTCGAACACGCCCGGAAAAAGAACCCTCTGGATTTCTGCAACTTGCGGGACAGACTGAGCCATGTGTGAGGCACTCCTGGTTGCTGGAAATTGTCTTCGACAAACAATTTGCAAGCAAACCAGGAGCCTCACACAACTGATTTCATGCAATATTCAGGCTAGGAACGCGGCGGCATAGACGATCCCGGTTTGGGCTCCGCGTTTGAACAGAGCTTTGGCGACGTTGGGCAGGTTATAGATGAGAGCGTTGCTCATCGGCGTTTCGTCATTGCCAGCGCGTGCGTTGATGTCAGCACCCAGATCGAGCAAGGCTTCGATCAAGGGCACGGCGGTGTCGGAGCTCGCCGCCCAATACAGGGGAGTGCTGTTGGCACCGGGTGGGTCGCAGCGCAGGTCAACGGGTATGCCGGCAGCCACGAGGGCTCTGGCGCTCTCGCCCGCATTGGGCATATCGCCAGGATAATCAGCGAGGACGTGGAGGAGCGAGCGGCCTTTGACGGTCTGCTGCGTAATCTCAGGATGCACTTTCAAGATGGTCTTCAGCGCCGCAATCTCGCCCCGCTTCATTGCTGCGGCGGCGAACGCGAATGGCGAGTGCTGCTTCAGCAGCTCTGCTACCTCGAGATGGCCGGACTTTCTGGCGAGCGACGCGGCATCGTTGCCGGACTTGTCTTTCAGCATCGGATCAGCGCCGACGACCAGGAGTCTCTCGACCAAACGCTGATGCCCTCGCGAGGCCGCCAGATGCAACGGCGCCGAGCCGAAAGGCTCGAAGGCGTGGTTCGCATTCAACCCGGTATAAAGGAGTTGGTCCACGCACGGTGTGCTGCCAGCCTCTGCCGCGATGCGCAGAGCTTCATAGCGGACTCGCTCGGAGTGCGGGTGGCGCAGCATTCTGCCGAGATGGTCGCTGCTGTCTTCGGCAGCAGCCTTGAAAAACTCCTGCGCCTTGCCGCTGGCGATGTCGACTTCCTGCACGAGATCGGCCCAGTTGCGGTGGCCGTAGTCAGCGGCGAGTTCGTGCTGCGCGCTGGCCAATGGCAACTCGCGCTCTTTGGCGAGACGCTTGGCCTGCTTCTTCAGATGTTCGATGGACGGACGGACGGGCAGCCGCTTGCGCGGTGATGTGGACATGTGGAACCCCTTCCTGTTCGCCCGGGTCCGCTGCAGCGGGCAGAAGTGGGTTCTTCGGTGGTCTGATACGACAGGTGGGTTGAACCCTTCCCGCGGACGGGACGCGTCCATGTACGCGTTGCCATGAAGATACTGTCGGGATTTACCCGGTCAAGAAAAAGCACTGACGCACTCCCCATGGCCTCGTGGCTGCTCTCATGCTTAATCAATTTCGGTACTGCTTGCATGGTATCTGCGGACTGGGCAAAGCGGCCAAGAGTCGGCTTGCACCGGCGCCTCCTCACGTTAATCTCTGCTCTGAATTCCAATATACTTTTGCGCAAATTTATCGGAGATCACCGTGGATCAACCACGCGGCTCGGACGAATCGCTCGCACGAATTGAACAGCACTATCACACATTTTTCGGACCCCATCGGCGCTCGCGCGTGGATTTGGTGGAAAAGTATCCCTGCGACTTATTGATCTTCGACCCCACTCCGGAACGGCTGTTCTACACAATCGCAACACGTGGGATGAGCGCAAAAGTGATGACGCCCCATCCCGGTTGGGAACCCTGGGCGCGACAGGAGTTGCTGGTTTACATTCCCGCGATGTTTCCGGTGGATCTCGAAGCCAAAGATCAATGGACGACGTGGGTCGCCATGTATCTTTACTTTGCAGCCCGCTACTCATTGGACCAGGATGTGTTCATGGGACCGGGTTCGGTTGGGCACATGGAGGATCACCGGCCGGACAAATTCAAGGATTTTCCATTTGCGCTCTATATCCCGCCTTTGTGCGAAAAGAGCGCTTTCTATCCGCTTGAATATGGAAATACGGTCGTCAATTTTTCCGCGATCATGCCGATCACTCAAGCGGAGACGAACTATTTAAAGACACATCAACTGCGTGGACTTCTCGATAGAGTCGATCGAAAGGGCGAATACAATTTAACATTCGATCCCTATCGAAATTGCGTCATATCCAAACGCACTCAGATTGAAATCGAAAATGAACGGCACGTCGAAACGTACGAACGCATACTTTCGGTGCAGGAGCATTACAAAAAGCACTTCGGCGAACCGACAAAAAATTACGAACTGGCGGTTCTTGCCGGCGAAAACTCCAGACAAATTTTAAACATCGACATTTATCCGCCGACGGATGCTCGCCCTTACTACACGATGGCCACGTCGGGAATCAGCGCTGTCGAAATAAAACTTCCGCCGGAAAAAAAGGAATATACCCGGCACGAACTACTCCTATACATTTCGAAGGATTGGTCTCCAGACAATACCAAATCGGTATTTGATCTCCATTGGGCCTCCCGGCTGCTTGTAGTATTAGCAAAATACATATTTACGAAAAAAGCGCCTGTCGCGCCGATGTTTACAATACCTTTGGGCAGTTCTGTCACTCCGGATTCAATATTCGATACCGTACTGATTTCGTGGCCACTATTTGAGAGCAAGGAGTTCAATCGCATGACCTTCGAAGGCGAGCGCGAAGAGACGATTCGATTTTCGCAGGTCATTCTCATTACCAAAGCCGAAGCCGAATCCGAATTGTCGGGGAAGTCTGGAATCGAATTCCTTAAGAAGTTGGACGCGATGGGCCTGCTGGATCAAGTCTCTGACCCCGCAAGGCCATGCATGACCCAGTTAGTCTCACCGCGGCAATCGTCTTTTCGTGTTTGCAGTCCCAATTTTGAATCGCCATATGCTCCAACAATGACCGCTTCGCCACAAAAACGGTTCAAGCCGGCTCAGCGTCGTACGCGCGAACAGGACGACGATGCGGAGCCTACGTTTGTGTTCGACACATTATCGAAGGTCATTGGCGCGATGGGTGCTATTTTATTCATCACAGTCATGCTGATCATGCGAACCGACTGGTTCGACAAAGTGGCGCCCAAGGACGCCATGCCAAAGTTGTTGATGGGTTCGGTACTACTGTTCATTGCATTGCCCTATTCGATTGTGTTCTGGCGATCACGTCGATAGCTGCGCAGCGCGCAAGGGAAAACGCAAACTAGCCAAGTTGGTCGACGGGAGTTCACCTGGTGAGCAGAATCGGTCGTTCATTTTACCTCTTCGCTGTTCTGATTGTGGCACTCGGTCTGTCGTTCGCCATTAGGTGCGAGGAGGCGGGGGCTGATAAGCAATATCTTTCCGGGTTGTACGCCAAACTGGTCTGGAATGAGGGCGTGCCCAATCCGGACGACTCGCAATTTGAAATCGATCTCGACCGTGTGCATCGGATCGTTCAAGCCAACAAAGAACTCGTGTGGAAGGGCTGTACGGTTTTGTGCGCCGTAAAGGAGCCTTCACAGCTTCCATTCCTGGTTGAAATATTGTCGCAAGAGGGAAATCGCACGTTTTTCTCCGGAAAGAGTGGACTGGCGAAATATCTCGCGGCTCAAGTCAGAACGGACGATGACGTCCGCAAGCTCGACCCCCTGCTGAAAGATTCGAAGCTCTTCCCTGAACTTCTCTTCGCGATCCGGAATACGACGCGCAAGGAGGATGTGCAGCGCGCACTTGATCCGAAGATCACCGTGGCCGACGCGCACGACGTCGTCGTGTTTATCCGCTATCGATTGGATCATTCTTTGCCAGCCGGGACACCGGAAGAGCAGGAACGTTTTTTGAAGGCGGCGGTCTCGCAGCCAGAACGCGACACCGCGAACCGCGAAGCGGCACAGTTGGCTGCACGGTTACACCAGCCTTGGGTGGCGGAATGGCTGATCAAGAATGTTAAAAAAGTTCGCGACAACAAGACGAGCCAGGAATCGGACCGGCTATTCGACTTGAATGAATTGCTGGCTTGCCTATCCGACTCCACGGGTCAGGATTTTGGCCGAAAACATCCTGATCCGGCGGAACAGAACAAGACAGACGCGGCGCGCGCCGATGTCCTGTCGCGCGTCGACCGTTGCCTGGCGTGGTGGAGCAAAGCGTCAAGCGATCCAAAATACCTCATCGGCGGTAAATAACGTCACTCCCTACCGCTCTTTCCTTAGTAAAATTGTTGCTTCTCAATAGACCACTTCAATCGAAGAAATCTGCATTTCCGCCGATGATTTTGGAACTCCGGGCGAGCCGCCCGGACTACAAAGGGCTTGGCGTGCGAGTGGACGATGGGCGCTTTGTGGGGTTGTTGGGGCGTGTCCGGCGGCGTCGACCCTCCCAGCCCGCCCATTTCAAGGGGGGGAGAACGGCGCGGGCGCTTGCTTAACTAAATAAAAACGAGCCGCTCGAGGCGGCTCGTTTTTTCTCAGTCCTCAGTCCTCGCCTCCTCACTTCCCGGTTGCGCCGGATTTAGTGGCTTTGACGGCGACGGTTACGTTCGTGGCGTAGGTGGTGTTCAGGTAGGTGAACTGGGCGGCGAGGGTGGCGGTGCCGCTGGTTCCGGTGGGGAGGCCGGCGGCGGAGAGGGCGGCGGTGACGTTGCCGACCAGCTTGGCCTGGAACGTGACGTTCAACGACTGCAGCACGTTCTTCTTGAACTTCGCCTTGATCCGGAAATTCTGTGGGCCGACTTTGCCGCTGCCGCGCTTGTCGAGATTAAACGTCTGGTTCAGGCTGCCGATGTTCAGCGTCACGGGGCCGATCAGTGACGTGGTTCCGGTCGGGAGCGCGAAGGCGCCGGTGATCTGGATCGTGTCCTTGTTCAGCGAGGGGACTTTCGCGCGCAGGGATTTCTTCGTGACGGAGAACGGTTGCGGCGCGGGCGGCGCGGCGCCGGCGGTGATCACGACATTCGCGGTGCCGGAAACGCTGGAGCCTTCGGGGCTGGTCAGCGTGACGGTGGCGACAAACGTGTTCGGCGCGGTGTACGCGTGCGTCACGGTGGATCCGGTGCCGCTGGTGCCGTCGCCGAAATTCCAGGTGGTGGTGAGCGGACGGCCGGTGGCGTCGGAGCCGGAGGCGGTGAACGTGACGATGGTGCCGACGACAGCGGGGTTGGGCGTCGCGATCGGTGCGCTCACGAGGCTCGGCGAAGGAATCGTGATTGTGAACGCGGCGCTGGTGGCCGAGGTCAATCCCGTCGACGCGGCGGAGAACGTGTACGTGCCGGAGGTGTTGACGGCGAGGTTCGTAAATGCGGCAGTGCCGTTGGTGAGCGTCACAGAAGTCGTGCCGGAGAGCGTCGCCGACGACGGGCCGCTGGCGAGGCTGAGCGCCACGGTTGCGGTGGTGAAGGGGTTCGCGAAACCAGCGTTGTCGGTCACGGTGACGCTGGGTTGCGTGGCGAGCGTTGCGCCGGACGCGGCGCCGACGGGCTGGACGGTGAAGGTCAGCTTCTGCGGCCGACCATAGAGGGGCGTGGCGTTGGGTTGGAAACCGACGGCGGCTTGCGTGTCGGTGCCGTCGCCGAGCCACGGGCTGAACTGGACGAGGCCGGCAGTCGATTCGCCCAAGGTCGTGCCGGTGCCGGGCGCGTTGGTCGCGTGCTTGGGACCGGTGGCGTTGCCCCACCAATTCTGGCGGGCGTCAATCGCGACGTTGCTGAAGAGGCCCGCAGTCGAACCGAATCCGCTGAAGTCATTCTTCGTCGCGGTCACGGTCATCGCCGGCGCACCGGTGGTGTAGTTGCGGACTTGCAGCGCGTAGTCGAAGTCTTCAGACGCATTGTTGAGCACGGTCGCGACGGTGCCGACGGCGGTGAAACCGAGCACGGTCGTGTACTGATCGGAATCCCAGACGAGGATTCCGCCGTCGAAGGGCGAGGAACCGATGACGCCTTTCGTGCCGTCGCCTTGCAGAGCGTTGTCGTGAATGTTGAGCGCGGTCGAGCCGACCGACCAGACGGCGTACTGATTTCCGATCAGCGTGTTTCCGGAGACGGTGATTGTATCGGACGGGATCACGCCGGCGGCGTAGAGCAGGATGCCGGACGCGCCGTCGGCGAGGACGTCGCTGGCGGGATCGCGCTGGCCGTCGGAACCGCTGTAGAAATTGTTCATGACGGTGTTGCCGGTGATCGAGCCGGTGGCGCCGCGGCTGATCTGGATGCCGTTGCTGGCGATGGCGGTGGTCGGGCCGGCGCCGATGACCGTGTTGCCGGAGATGGTCGCGGTGGAGTTGATGTTGTCGACGACGATGCCGGCTTTTTCGTAGTCGCGGATGGTGTTGTTGGTGACCGTGGCGGTGCCGGTCGTGGAGAGCGCCTTGCGGCCGATGGCAATGCCGACGCCGGTCGCGGAGGCTCCGGCCGGAGAGAGATTCTGAATGATGTTGTCGTGGATGTTGCCGGCCGCGCCGTCGCGGACGAAGACTCCGAAGAAGCCGTTGCCATTCTGCGCGGCGCCGAAGCCATCGAGCGTGAAGCCGGAGACCGTGGCGTTGGTGGTGGGTGCGCCCCGGATGGAGACGATCGCGCTTTCGCCGCCGGGTCCGGCGGTCAGGCCCGCGGCCGCGGAGATCGTGGTGGTGTTCGCGCCGGCGCCGGTGAGCGTCAGGGACTTGGTGATCGCGACGCCTTCGCTGTAACTTCCGGCGGCGGCGGTCACGGTACCGGCGGCGTTGGAGGCGGTGACTCCGGCTTGAATCGAGGCGTACGAACCCGCGGGGCTGGAGGTCGTCACGGGGGCGAAGGGACTGCCGGTCGGGACGAAGCCGACGGCGGCGGAATTTCCACCGCTGTTGAGCCACGGCACGAAGGTCACGTGCGCTCCGGCGGCGCTGCCTTGCGCGGGGAGATTGAAGGTGTTCGCCGAATTGCGCGGACCCGACGCGCTGCCCCACCAGTTGTTGGTGGCGGTGATGGTGACCGGCGAGAAATTGTTGATGCCGGCGATGCCGTTTCCGGAGAGATCGCAGCTGCTGATCGTGAGCGGATTGGTGAGGCCGAAGGCGTCGATGCCGTCGCTGCTGTTGCCGCTGAAAATGTTGTTGGCGACGGTCGCGGTGAGGGTGAAGCCGGAGGTCTGTTCGAGTCTCAGGCCGGTGACGTTGCCGGTGATTGTATTGTTGTTGAAAGTGGCCGCGCAATCGATATCGGGAAAGCCGAGTTGCGTAACATTGGTCGTCAGGTACGCGCCGATGCTATTGGCCTTCTGTTGACCGTTGACGGTGTTGTTGGTGAAGGCCGGCGTGCCTTGTACGCCTGCTGTCGCAACGCCTCCAAATGTGGCCAGACCGATGGTGACGTTGGTGATGGTGTTGTTTTGCACGACGGCGTTTTTGTAGGGATAGAAGACAAAGATGCCGTATCCGCCGGCGGTGCTGTTGGAGATTGTGTTGCCCTGGATGACATCGGCGGCGCTGCAGTTGTCGGTATGCACGCCGCTGCCGGAATTGGTGATGGTGTTATTCTGAAATGTCGTTCCGAGTGAAAAGTTGGCGGAGATCGCGTCGGATGTTTGCGAGACGATGTTGTTCTCAATCAACGCAGTGCCGGTGCGATTGAAGATGGAGATTGAGCGGTTGGAATCGCCATTCACGTTGGTGACGGTGCAACCCTTTACATGCGTGAAGCCGCCGGTACCGTTCTGAATGCCGCGCAGGTAGATGTTCTGGACCGTGACGTTCTGCACGGTCAGGTTGGTAAAGACCGTGCTCAAATTTGTATCGGTGATGATCCCGTTGCGCGCAACATACGTGGTGGTGCCCACGGTCTTTCCCGCCAGGGCGGAATTGGTGCCATCGATGGTGAGATCGTGGATCGTCACGTCGCTGCTTCGGATCAGAAAAACCGTGCTGTGACCGGCAGGGAGCGATCCCGTGGATCCGTCGAGAACCGGAGCGGGTTCTGCCGTACCCGGTATGACAGTCACCCGCGCAGCCGTGGAATTGGACGCGATGTCGAGGGACTTGGTGACGATCACGTTCTCAATAATGATCCCGGTGCTTCCCGGCAGCAGACGGATGTTGTCGCCGCTGGATGCGACGGCGATGGCGTGGTTGATGGTTTTGAAGGGCGTGGCGCTGTTGGTTGCGTCGGCTGAAGCGTCGTCGCCGTCGGGGGAGACGAAGTACGTCGCCGCTTGAACCGATGCGATCGCGCACAGGCCAACGAGTATCAACATAGGAGCATAACGCACGCGCATGGTGGTCTCCGTAGACGGAAAATGGCTGTTAGTGGACGCTGCCGATCCTTGGCACCACTACATATAAGAGTGATTCGTCACTATTCCACAGGTTCTCGCGAAAGATCGGAATAAACCGTAAAATGTTAAGCAATATCTTCCTATAGCCTTTTGCGCACCTTGCAGCTTATTTCAAATATACGTTTTCTGAGCGGCGACAGCGTCGTTGCTGATTCTTATTTCTCGGGTAGAAGAGCTGCGACATGTCCAGCCCCAGCGCCTCCGGTTTAGGCTCCAAGTCCCTCCCCCACCCGCTGGCGCTTCCGCTGTGCAACGCGGCGATGATGTCGCTGGCCATCACGATCAATCTCGTTCCCGTTTTTCTAACGACGCTCAGCCGCGATCTGGGCGGACCTTCGGGATTGTCCGGCGAGCAGCTCGGCCGCTTCGGCGCGTCCACGTTTGCGGGATTGGTCGTCGGCATTCTCGTCACCGGTCCGCTGGCCGACCGTTTTGGCGCGAAGCCTTTTGCGCTGCTGGGCAACGCGTTCATCGGCGCGGGATTGTTGCTGCTGAGCTCCTCACAAAATTACGCACTGGCGCTGGTCGCTGTGGCGATCATGGGGCTGGGCGCGGGGGTGCTCGACATGGTTTTGAGTCCCATCGTCTGCGCGCTGCAGCCGGAACGGCGCGCGATCGCGATGAACTGGCTGCATTCGTTTTACTGCGTCGGCGCAAGCGTCACGGTGGTCATCGCGACGTGGGCGCTGGATGCCGGCGTGCGCTGGCGCTTCATCGCGTTGTGGCTGACGCTGCTGCCGGCGCTGGTCTGCGTGGGTTTTTTTGCGGTGCGGATTCCGCCGCTGGTTTCTGAAGAACACGAACGCACGCCGCTGCGCTCGCTGGTGCGGCAGCGCTATTTTCAAGCGGCGCTGGCGGCGATTTTTCTCGGCGGCGCGACGGAGCTGGGAATGGCGCAGTGGCTTCCGGCCTACGCGGAGACGACGCTAGGGACTTCAAAATGGACCGGCGGCATGGCGTTGCTGGCGTTTTCCATCGCGATGGCGCTGGGGCGCATGGCGGCCGGAGCACTGGGCACGCGCATTCGTCCCGTGACGCTGATGATACATTGCTGCTGGACGTCGGTGATTCTTTTTGTGCTCGCGTGTTTCCTGCCCTGGACCGTGCCCGCTTTAGTCGCGTGCGTGCTGCTGGGAATGACGGGCAGCCCGCTCTGGCCGACGATGCTGGGCGTGGCGGGCGATCGTTTTCCGCACGGCGGCGCATCGATGTTCGGTCTGCTGGCCGCGCTGGGGAATCTCGGCGGCATTTTCATGCCGTGGATCGTGGGCATCACCGCGGATCATTCCAATCTTCGCTGGGGCATCGTGACGGCGGCCGCGTGTCCGTTCATCATGGCGCTGCTGCTGCTCTGGATGAGCGGCGCCGGCGCTAGCGCCGAGGGGTCAGGGGACAGGGGCCAGGGGTCCGAGGTGGGTGCGGACAAGTAAGGCGGATGGTTTTTGCGCGGTGGGGGCGAGTAGGCAGAAGGCACGCAAAGTTCGCCGCACGCGTTTACCCACCTCTGATTCCTGGCACCTGACCCTTGACCCCTCGCGCCTCTGGCGCGCTTTTGCGCCATTTTCCGGGGGGCATGCCGTAGGTTTTGCGGAAGAGACGGACGAAATAATTGGTGTCTTCGTAGCCGCTTTGCTG
The DNA here is from genome assembly GCA_038227875.1 of Planctomycetota bacterium. Lineage (GTDB taxonomy): Bacteria > Planctomycetota > SZUA-567 > H5-PLA8 > H5-PLA8 > JBBRPR01. The sequence continues at coordinate 197,425 of JBBRPR010000009.1, read as the reverse complement.
GGCGATCTCGTCGAGGCTCATGTAGGGATTGAGGAGCAGTTTCTGGGCGGAGGCCAGGCGCAGATTCTGCTGGTACTTCAGCGGGCCGCAGCCAAATGCGTTGCGGAAGAGTGCGCTCAAGTGGCTGTAGCTGGCGCAGGATTCGGAGGCCAGCGTATCGGCATCGATCTCTTCGGTGAGATGCGCGTGAACGAATTGCACGGCCTGAGCGAGGCGGGGATGGAGTTCCTCGGTGTTGCGGCGCTGCAGCTCGAAATTTCCCAGGCGCGAAAGCAGCGTGTACAGAAAACCATTGGCCACGGCCTCCGGGAGCGGCGAGGGCGCGGCGTGGAGCTGGCAGAGATCGGCGATCCAACGCTCGGTCAGTGCGTCGGCGGAGAGATCGAGCGCGCGCGGCGTGTCGTCGAGCAGACCGGTGTCGTCGAAAAAGAGCACGCAGCGCGTTTTCCAATTGCCATCGCAGCGTTGATTGTGCGGCACCACTGCCGGCAGGACGAAGAGGATTCCCGGGCGGCCGGCGAAAGTCTGGCCGTTCACGTCGATGTGGATCGAGCCGCTGACGGTGAAGACCAATTCCGTGGCCGCGTGATTGTGAAACGCAACGTTGACGGTGCCTTCATAGTTCAGCGCCGACTGCAGCCGCGGGAGCCGGACCAACTGAGTCTGGGAAGCGGACATGGGCGCGTCTCCACGGTGCGTTGCGGAGCATCGATGATCGTCATTTTGTGCTAAAAGTCAATCGGGTACGCTTGCGACTGATTTTCATCCACACAAAAATTTCATGCAGAATTCAAATATGTGCTATTTTCAAAGTAATCCAAATCAGGAAAGCATCCCCAAATTGGGCGTCATTTTGCGCACGGAGTGCGCGCATGACTTGGGGTTTTAGCCGTCTCTCGCTGGAGGAGGAATATATGTTGCTTAAGTCTGTCTACCGTGTCGCACTGGTGCTGGTTGCCATCGGCATGGTCTCAGTACTTCATTCGTCGGCGCGCGCCACGGATGTGATTCAGACTCTGGCCGGAGGCGGCAGCCTGGAGGGCTACAAACCCGGCGAAGCCAATCTGGCCCTGGGCAATTCGCAAGGTCTGGCGATCAGCGCGATCGGCGAGTTGTATGTCTCTGACTCCGTTCACAATCAGGTGCTGAAAATCAATCCGACGACCGGCCGCATTTCCATCTACGCCGGCAACGGCACTGCCGCGTACTTCGGCGACGGCACGCCGGCCACCAGCGCCGGTTTGAACTCGCCCGGCGGGCTCACATTTGATTCAAAAGGCAATCTGCTCATCGCCGACCGCGGCAACTTCGTGGTTCGCAGTGTCGATGCGGTGACCGGATTGATCAGCACGATTGCGGGTAACGGTCTGTTCACCGGACAGGTGATCGGGTCCAATCCGCCCGCGGGACTGGGCGACGGCGGCCAGGCAACACTGGCCACGTTCTCAACCATGGGCGACATTGCGGTGATGACTTCGGGTGAAGTCATCGTCGCCGATACCGGCAACGCCTGCGTGCGCAAGTTCACGGTCGGCGGCACCATCGCGACCATCGCGGGAACGGCCGGCACTTCCGGATTCACTGGCGACAACGCGGCCGCGACGCTCGCGCGCTTGAGCAGTCCGACCGGCGTGGTGCTGGATAGCTCCGGCAACCTGTACGTTGCCGACAGCGGCAACCGGCGCATCCGCAAGGTCGATACCGCGGGAACGATCACGACCGTCGCGGGAAGCGGCGGCGGCAACGCCGGCTTCAACGGCGACGGCAACGCGGCCACCAACGCGCAGATCGGTTCGCTGGGCGGCATTGCATTCGACTCCACCGGCCGTCTGATTATCACCTGCGTCGGCGCGGGACGTCTGCGCGCCGTCGATCTCACCGCTTCGCTGATCTTTACGATCGCCGGCGGCGGCTCGACGCTGGGCGACCTGGGTCCGGCCACGGCGGCCAGCATGACGCCCCGAGACATTGCCATCGATTCGGCGGGCAACACCTTTGTCTATGATACCGGAAACGGCCGCATCCGCCGCATCGACGCCAAGACGCAGTTCATCGACACCGTCGTGGGCACGGGCGTGACGGGTCTGATCGGCGACCGCAATCCCAAGCAGTTCAGCGTGCTTGTCGGGCCTCTGGGCGCGACGTTCGATGCTTCGGGCAACTTGTATGTCGCAGACACCGGCGACAACTCGATCCGCAAAATCGCCACCAACGGCACGGTCTCGACCTTCGCGGGCAATGGCAATGCGAATGGCCTCGGCGATGGCGGCCCGGCGCTGCTGGGCAATCTTTCCTCGCCCGGTGATGTGCTCTTCGTTGGCAGCTCGATTTTCGTGGCCGACACCGGCCACAGCCGCATCCGCGCTGTCAGCCTGACCAGCAATGGCAACATCATCTCGACGCTGGCGCAGGTGCCGTCGCCTTCGGCACTGGTTGCTGACGCCAGCGGCCTGCTGTATGTCACGAGCAACAACCAGGTCCTCACGGTTTCGTCGGCGGACGGCACGATCAATACGTTCGCCGGTTCGACGCCCAAGAACACCGTCGCCAATCCGCTCGGTGATGGACTCACCGCGCCCAACGCCACGCTCAGCAATCCGTCGGGCCTTGCGCTGGGACCGGCGGGCGACGTTTACATTGCCGACACGGGCAACAATCGCATCCGTCTGATCCGCGCTGGCATTGTTTCGACGTTTGCCGGTGGCGGCACGCCGACCTTCCCCAGCGTGGGCGACGGTGGTCCGGCGCTCTCGGCTTCATTGAACAATCCTGTCGGCGTGACGCTCGACGCCGCGGGCACGCATCTGATCGTCGCCGATTCGGGCAACAACCGGATCCGCTCCATCGATCTGTCCACCAACGTGATCACCACGATCTGTGGTACAGGCGTGGCCGGTTTCAGTGGAGACGGCGACGTCTCCGCGACGGCGCTGGTCAACAACCCGACGCACATCTTTGTCAGCAGCGGCACGCTGGTTTTTGCGGACACGAACAACAACCGCATCCGCCAGATCGTCTCCGCGATTGACATCGATCCGAAGCTGCTGGCGTTCAACGCCAAGCTCGACTTCACCGTCGACAAGAAGACGGGGCTGCTGGGCTTTGGCAAGGATTCGGTGGCGTTGAAGGCGCAGTTGGCGCTGCCGGCGGGAATCGCCGCGGCGAACCTGGTCATCAGCGTGGACATCATCGACCTGCATCAGAGCATCCAGCTGGATGCGATGGGCAAAACGCCCAAGGCGGCGAAGATCGCCAAGGCCGCGACGGGCGGCACGCCGGTCTTCAACTTCACCCTGCCTGCCGGAGGCACACCGCCGGTGAGCAAGTTTGCGCTCTCGCTGAAGGGCACGTCCGTGGCCGGCGGCAAGCCGACTTCGTTCTCGTTCGCCAGCAAGGGCACGTTCCGCGATCAGCTGGGCCGCGCCGGTTTCACCGACACGACCAACGCGTCGAAGACCATCCCCGTGCGCGTCAACATCACGCTCGGCAAGACGGTCTTCACCGGACTGACCAACGTCCTGTACAAGTCGACGCAGGGCAAGAACGGCAGCGCGGCGAGCGTAAAAACGAAGTAACCGTCCGCCGTAAAAAATTGATCCGTCTCAAAAATGCGCCGCAGAAACTTGCGGCGCATTGCTTTTTATGAAAGAGTAAGCGTCAGCACTCCAACCTTTACGAGGTCACCATGCCCATTGAACTCGCCTGCAGCACACTCAACTACGCCGCGTTTCCGTTTCTGCGCGCGCTCGACGGGATTGCGCGTGCGGGTTTTAAATTCGTGGGCATCGGCGCCGGACACGAGAACAAGCGCTACGGCAGCGGGCTGATGTCCGACGCTGACGTCCGCGAGATGGCTCAACAGCTCAGCGACCGTGGGCTGAAAGCCAATTCCTGCTTGTGCTTTGAGATTCATCTGGGACCCGATGACAGCGTCGCGAAGTTCAAGCGGGAACTCGACGTTCTCGCGGCGCTGGGCTGCAAGCGCGCGATCATCGGCGGGCCCTGGTATTACAAGAAGTGGCCGACTGAAATTCACGCGCCGGAAGAGTGGCAGAAAATCTGCTCGCAGTTTTACGGCTGCATGGATCAGATTTTGCCGCACGCCGAAGCGCTAGGGATCATTATCTGCGTCAAGCCGCACACGGGACTCGTCGCTCACAGCGGCCTGGTCGCGCCGGTATTGAAGCGGCTGAAATCTCCGTCGCTGAAGATCTGCTGGGACGCTGGCAATGTCTCGTTCTACGAAGGCGTCTGCCCCGATCCGGGATTGCCTGCCGTCGTGCCGTCCGTGCGTTGCGTGTGTTTGAAGGACCATCTCGGCGAGCGCGCCAACCCGGTCTTCCCACCGCTGGGGGAAGGTAATGTCAATCACGACGACATGTTTGGCGTCCTGGCCAAAGGCGGCTTCGACGACGTGCTGATGATCGAACGCCTCGGCGTACGCGACGGTGAAAAAGATCTGCCCGCCGAAGAGTTCGACGCGCGCGGCGCGAAAGCCGTCGCCTTTCTCACCCCGCTGATTCGCAAGAATTTTTCAGGCTGACATTCCGCCATCCACGTGAAGAATCTGTCCGGTGACGTGCGTGGCTTGATCCGAGCACAAAAACGCGACGGCATCGGCGATTTCGCGCGCTTCGGTTCGCCGCTTCAGCGGAATTCCTTTGGCGGATTCCGGATCATCGAGAAGGCCCGGTTTGCCTTCGCTTGCAACCACCAACCTCTCGCCCGGCGTGTCGACCCAACCGGGGGCCACCACATTGGCGCGGATGCGCCGCGGATCGCTGGCCAGTTCGCGCGCCATGCAGCGGGTCATCATGTGCAAGGCTGCCTTCGACGACTTGTACGCACCCAACCCGCCGCCGGAATACGTCCCGTTGATCGAACCAATTTGCACCAGGCTCGCGCCCTCCCCCATCAGGGGTTCGACCACGCGCGAAAACTGAAACGCACCGATCACGTTCACATCCAGCAGCTTCTTGAAATCCTCCGGCGTGGTCTGAAAGAGTCTGCCGCGGATGTTGAAAATCCCGGCGCTGTTCACCGCCGCGCCGATCGGCACTCCGGCGTGGCACGCTTTGATCTCCGCGATCGCGCGCTCCAGATCGGGCATCAAGGTAATGTCCGCCGCGTGAGCCGACGTGGAATCACGCGTGTTCAATTCCTGCGCGAGCGAGCGGGCTTTTTCAATTTCACGATCGATGATCGCGACGCGCCAGCCATCGGCGAAGAAGCGCCTGACGATGGCTTCGCCGATTCCTCTCGCACCGCCACACACTACCGCTAACCGGCTCGGACCATTGCTGTTGGACATGAATGTTCCCTGATGTATTGGTTTAGACCTCCGCTAACATACCTCATTGAACGGCGCTCGCCTAATGGTCAGAAATCCACAATTGAAAACCAAGTCCGAGAAGATGCGATAGCGGCGGGACTTAAGGAGACACATTTTTTTCAAAATAGTCGCTGCGCGGGACTCACTGGCGGGATTTTATCACTGGGCTCAAAGCGAAAAGAGCGACACGATCGACTTCGCTATTTCTGTATGGCTTCGGCCGTCCTGGCGGGAAACGCTCTTTTCCACAGTTCGCTGAGCGTGCTTTTCTTGTAGAGCTCCAGCGCTTTGTACTTCACGGCTTCGCCGGCATTCGCAGGAACAAAGAGCGATAAGCCGCAGTGCGTCTTTTCCAATTCAGCGTGATCCTTTTGGATGTAGCGCTTCACGATCAGTTCCTCGTCGATCCATTTCTGAAATGCGGCGACTTCTTTCGCGCCGTCGTTCTCTTTGGCGAGTTGCTCCAGGTATGCCTTGACGTCGAGCGTGCTCTCGTTGGTGTCGGAATGCGAATAAACGGCCGGCGTGCGCGTCGGAAGCTTGAGCGAGTTCCCTGCCAGGATCGGCTTCAGGGCCAGATCGAGCTTCGTCGGGAGGTCGTCGAGCTTCGCGCTGTCGATGCAGGTGTAGACGCTGTAGTCGGTGTCTTCGGCGGCGATTTTTGCGGCGACGTCTTTTCCGGTCGCATCTTTGTGAGTGCTCAACCATTGGTGGAGCGGCGTGTAATACGAGTTGGGCGCGCCAACATTTACCGGAGAGATCAGCACGTAGTCGGCGATGCCGCGAAAGCTGTAGAGATTTTCGAGCGAACCACGACCGCACTGCTGGAAGAAGAGCAGATCGACGTGAGCTGTCTTGTTTGTGGCTTTGAATGTCCGGAGTTTCTCACCCAGCACACGACCAGACATGAAGATCTTGCCGTCGGTGTCGGGATTGAGGTCGGCGCACATTTCGTCGAGATCGCCGCCGTGGTCGAGGAAGACGAAGGCGTAATGGTTGCACGGATAGGTTTTCACGAACCATTCGAGATACGCGACGGCCTGGCCTTCGTCGGAAGAATCGTCGGACGCGAGCTTGATGACCTTGGATTCCTCACCGCCAATCAGCGCGGCGCGTTGCATGCCGCCGGGGCCGGGCATGTCGACCTGGACGGCGGCAATGGCATTGTCCGTGACACCGCTGCGGATGGCCTTGAGAATGATCGGCATCGCGGGCGCGAGATTGTTGTCGTAGGAAAGATAATACGCGACGCCCCAGTCGTACTTCGGCTCTGCGGGCTTCTCGGGTTCAGCGGCAAGCACCCGTGCGCTGGGCAGAAGCGCGAGAATCATCAAGAGCGTGCGCAATGTCATAGGGAAGAGTCTCCATCTTATAATGAGCAGCTGAATTGATAACGATGCAAAGCGGAGTCACTGTCGGGAATTTTTGAAAATTCCGGCGTTAGAATACAACTTGAAAACGAATTCCGGCCGTCACCGCATCGCGCTCATTTCCATCCGGCTTGACGACGTATTGAAAATCAGGCTGGAAATAGAGGAACTGGCTGGCCTGAACCTTGTAAAAGAATTCGATTGCCGATTCTTCGCTCTTGCCTTCCAGATGCCGCGCGCGTGGCGCGAATAGCACGCTGGCGATGCCGGCGCCGATGACATCCGCAGGACGCGCATCGAAGATCCCTTTGGCGCGCACGCCCGCGCCGAAGTAGCGCGGAGTTTCGTTGCGGTCGTCAGGACTCCATCCCACCTGGCCGACGATGGCGATGCCGCGCTCGGTTCCAGGCTCGGACTTTTCAGAATTCGTCGCGTCCTTGGATTTCTTCTCTTCAAAGTTGAACAGCAATTGCTCGAACTCACCGTACGCGCCAAGGTCATGGCGGAACACGGTGTGCGGCGGTCCGGAACCGGGCGCTGTCATGCTTCCCGGCAACGGCAGACCCACACGTTGATGCCACGTGCCGACGTGAATGATCGTGGGCAGATCGGCGGCGAGCTTGGGCTTGAAGGTCAGTTCCAGCATCGAGTATTCATGAAAAGCGTGCTCGAAGGCGGTGTCGAAACCCGTGGTCTTGCCCGTCGAATCGCCATCGTAGACACCTGCTGTAAACGTGAACCAATCCGTCGCGTCGCAGCTGACTACCGCACCCAACGCATAATTGTGAAACTTCGGGATCGGAACGGTGGGAATGCAGCCAAAGGACGAGTTGTTGAACTCTGTGGCGTATTTCAGCGTGAGAAAATCGCCAGTTCCGTCCTGCTTGCCGATTTTAAAGTGCAGCGTATCGTCCAGGATGCTGTGTCGATAAAACAATTCGCTGATTTGATTGAACGGCGGCGCGTCGATGTTGCTGACCAGTTGATTGTCGCCGGTATGGTGCGTCGAGATGCCGGAACCCGCGACGCCTTCGTAGCGGATGAAAAATTCGCCGCCGGAATACAGTCCGAATTTCTCCGTGAAAAAATCAAGCGAGGCGTTGGTGTTCTGAACGTACTCGGTGGCGTGGTTGGTATTGATGCCGCCGGCAGTGTTGCTGCGCACTTCAGCCGTATAGGTGAATTCGAAGACGACGCCTTTTTTCTCCAGCTCGGCGCGATGACCGTTCCAATCGCCGGCCGCCCACCTCCCGTGCCACCAATCCGTGTCGGATTCGATCGGCGCGGGCTGTGGCGATGTATTCGACGACCGCGTGTCTTCCGCCATTAACGTGCGAGCGGAAAGGAGCAAAATTAAAAGCGGAAGAAATCGTGGCAACTTACTTACCGCCCATGCCACCCATGCCGCCGATGGCTCCGTCGAGAGCCTTGTCGACGGCCTCCTTGGCTTCGTTGCGCTTGGCCACGTCGTCGGCGGTGGCAGCTTTCAGTTGAAGAAAGTTCACTGCGGCGTGGTGCTGCTGAAGCACGGTGACGACGCTGGCCACCTTTCCCGCTGGAAGTGAAGTCGCAGCGGTGACGAGAAACACGGCTTTTGGATTCTGTTTGACGAATGCGGTCAGCGACGTGACATCGCAGGGAATTTTCTTGCCGCCGGATTCCGCGACGAGCGTCGAGGCGGGGCCCTCTGCCAGAGCAAATGGAACGTCGTCCTTGCCGGCATAGGCGCCGGGCAATGCGAGCGCCATGCCCGGGGTGCCCTTCACCGTGACCTGTGCCTTTTCGATGCCGAGGTTCGCCGACGCGATCAGCACGGTCTTCAGCGCGCCCCAACTGGCCTTGTTGTCGACTTCCACCAGCAGCGTCACGTTCGGGCGGCGGCCATCGGCTTCGGCGGGCGGCAGCGCGGACTTCGCGAGTTCTCCGACCGTGCGCCAGCTCTCTTCAGGCCTGGCCCAGTGCGCGGCGTTGAGCTTCGTTTCGCCGCCGTTGATCGCCAGCGTGTCGCCGGTGATCGTGATCTTCAAGCTATCCGCCGCACAAGCGCCAAACGCGCAGACCGCGAGAAGCAGCGTGAGAATACCCCATCGATTCATCATGATTTTCCTCCGGGATGGCGTATTGGTTTTACGTGATGGGCGTGTGAATAAAAGATCAGCAACGTATAAATTGTAGATCGAACTTCAAACAATTACGGCATCACAATCACATCCGTCCCCGCGGACACGCGTTCGAACAGCGTATCCATGTCGGCATTGTCGAGCGCGATGCAGCCCAGCGTCCAATCGGCCGCGGAGCCGTTGCCGTGAATGCAGACGGCGCCGCCGAGCGCGGTGTTCCATGGCGGGCAGACGCGGTCTTCGATGGCGGCGCGGATGTCGTCGAATTCCTTCTGTGTGATCATCTTGTCGCGCAGTCCGCGTTCGGCGTCGTTCAAGCCCGGATAGCTGATGCCCAGCGAGCGGTAGTACTTGCTGTTGAATTTTTTCGTGCAGACGAAGTAGCGGCCTTCGGGAGTGCGGCCGTCGCCTTCGCGGACCTTCGATCCGGCCGGCGAATTTCCCAGCGCGATGCGGTACGTGCCGAGCAGCGCGTGCGCGGAATGCAGTTCCAGCCGCCGATCGGCCTTGCGCACGACGATGTACGGATCGGTCGTCGCTTGATATGCGGGGCTGGAGGCGGTCACGAGTTCAGCCTCTCCTGCATCGGAGTCGGGAGTTGCGGATTCCGTGGCGCGTGAACTGTCGCGGCAGAAACAGAGGACTCCGGCGATAATGACCAACGCGACGACGAACGCCCATGGTTTCATGGCGAAATTCCCCCTTATTATGGCATCGGCGCGGGCCGGGGTGGAAATGAAGCACTAATCGCGTAAAGTTTAAGCTTCTGTGAGCATGATTGTGAATTGCGACTTGCAATCGCTCCCCGACTCAGTAAGTTCTCCCTCGGTAAACAAGGGAAACGCATGGGGCGCGCCGTTTACAGGGGGAAGCGCGCCGCGGGTGCTCATTGGTGAGCGCCCAGATGGACAGGACAAACAGTACGCCCGGGCGCGAAACGCACTGGGACGGAAATGATGCCAAGGAGTGAGAAATAGCAGTCATGGTTATGACGCCGGCCCGTCGGACAGAACTTCTTACCAGCTATCGGACCAGCCCGAAAGATTCGGGAAGCACCGAGGTTCAGGTGGCGCTGTTGACGGAGCGGATCGTCTCCATGACCGGCCATTTGAAGACTCATCCCAAGGACAACCATTCCCGTCTCGGCCTGACCAAAATGGTCGCGCGACGCAACCGCCTACTGACCTACCTGCGTGACAGGGATGTCGAGCGCTATAAGACCCTCATCGAGCGCCTCGGACTCCGCAAGTAATCTGATTTTGGAATAGATTTTGGATTGCCAGAAGTACCTGCTCCTCCCGATTTTGTTTCGATTACTTTCATCCGGCCTCCGCGCAACTCGGGCCGGATGTAATCGTTTCGGGACAGCTCGACGCTTCCGCCAGACCACGAATCTCATATCCCGAATCGTTTAAGGAGAAACGCACGTGGCTCACGTCATTGTCGAACGCCAAATCGGCGGCAGGACACTGAAAATCGAAACTGGCAAGATTGCCAAGCAGGCAGGCGGCGCGGCCGTCGTCACCGTGGGTGAAACCATGGTCTTCGCCGCGGTCACCGACCAGGACGTCAAGGCGGGGACCGACTTCTTTCCGCTCACCGTCGACTACCGCGAAAAAGGTTACGCCTCCGGCATGATCTTCGGCGGCCGGTTCATGAAGCGCGAAGGCAAGCCCTCCGACAAGGAAACGCTGACGATGCGCCTGATCGACCGGCCCATCCGTCCGCTCTGGCCCACCGGCTACGTCCGCGACGTGCTGATCCAGTGTCTGGTTCTTTCGGCCGAGCCCGATGTCGATCCGGATATTCTCGCCATGATCGCGTCCTCCGCGGCCCTGGCTGTCTCCAATCTCCCCTTCCAGGGACCGATGGGCGCCGTCCGCGTCGGCTACGTTGACGGACAGTTCAAGCTCAACCCCTCGCACACGGAACTGGAAAAGAGCGCGCTGGAACTGACCATCGCCGGTAGCAAGTCGGCCGTGCTCATGGTCGAAGCCGGTGCCCAGGAACTCGACGAAGAAGCGATGATCAACGCGATTGAATTCGGCCACGCGGCGATCAAGGAAATCGTTTCGATGCAGGAAGAACTGGTTGCGAAGGTGCAGCCGAAGAAGGATCCGTTCCAGTCGCCCGAATCGCATCCGCTGGTCGCCGTGATCGTCAGCGAGCACCTCGAAGCCGGCAAGCGCGCCGCGTTGACGCCGACGAAATTCGGCCGGCGCGACGCCCTCAAGCAGCTCCGGGCGGAGTTGATCGAGAAGTACGCGCGCAAGACTCCGGAAGACACCTCCAAGCCGGGCGCGGAAGTGGTCAAAGCCGCGTTCGATTCGCTCCACGAAAAAGCGATCCGCACGCTGATCCGCGAAGGCGTCCGCTGCGACGGCCGCAAGCGCAACGAAATCCGCCCGATTTCCTGCGAAGTCGGACTGCTCCCCCGCGCTCACGGTTCGGCGCTCTTCACCCGCGGTGAAACGCAGGCGATCGTGGTGGCCACAATGGGCACCACCAGCGACGAACAGACGATCGAATCGCTGCGCGGCGAATACACGGACAAGTTCATGCTGCATTACAACTTCCCGAGCTTCAGCGTCGGCGAAGTGAAGATGCCGCGCGGACCTGGCCGCCGCGAAATCGGACACGGTCACCTCGCGCGCCGCGCGATCAAGCCGATGCTTCCCGACTTCGTGAATTTCCCGTACACGCTCCGTCTCGTCTCGGAAATCATGGAATCCAACGGTTCCAGCTCGATGGCCACGGTCTGCGGCGGCACGCTGGCGCTGCTGGACGCGGGCGTCCCGATGAAGGCCCCGGTGGCCGGCATCGCGATGGGATTGGTGGAAGAGAACGGTGAATACTGCATCGTCTCCGACATCCTCGGCGACGAAGATCATTACGGTGACATGGACTTCAAGGTGGCCGGCACGCGCAATGGCGTGACCGCGCTGCAGATGGATTTGAAGAGCATGGGCATTCCGCCGGAAGTGATGCGCCGCGCTTTGGCCCAGGCCAAGGATGGCCGCATCCACATTCTCGATCAGATGGCGAAGGTCCTGGCCGAACCACGCACGAACATCAGCCAGCACGCGCCGAAGATCGTGCAGATGAAGGTGGCCGTCGACAAGATCGGCAAGCTGATCGGACCGGGCGGCAAGATGATCCGCCAGCTGGAAGAGAAGTACCAGGTGACGATCGAAGTGAAAGACGACGGCAGCGTGATCGTGGCCAGCCCCAAGCGCGACAATGCCGAAGCCTGCCAGCGCGAAATCGAAGGCCTCGCTGGAACGGCCGAAGTGGGCAAGATCTACATGGGCGAAGTGGTCAACATCAAGGAGTTCGGCGTGTTCTTCGAGATCATGCCGGGCACCGACGGCATGTGCCACGTCTCGGAACTGGACGTGACCTACGTCAAGAATCCGCAGGAGTTCTGCAAGGTCGGCGACAAGATGGAAGTGAAGCTGCTGGCCATCGACGACCTGGGCCGCCTGAAGCTCTCCCGCAAAGCCGTGCTCGCTCCGGGCACCGAAGCGCAGCCGACACCCGGTGGTGAAGGTGGCGGCGGCGGACACGGTGGCGGTGGTGGTGGCGGCGGACGCCGGGGTGGTGGCGGCGGCGGACGACCTCCGCGCCGGAACTAAGCCAGCCGGACGTTAGCAATGTTTTTCATGCAAGAAAGCCCGAAGCGAAAGCTTCGGGTTTTTTTGTTTTGGCTTTCAACCCCAAAGAGGGATTGTGAATAAATCGAGCGACTAACCCGCGAGGTGTGGCCCGGCCCGGCCCCTCGCGGGATTTTGGCTCGATTAATCTATTCGAGGCTGAAGTTCGCCCTACAACCCCGCCGAGTCTCGCGGCTTGGTCGGCTGTGGCGGATCGTCTTTCGCGCCCGGGTAGCAGATCAGCAGCTTGCGCTTGAAGGGCATGGGCACCGCTTCGAACGGTATGCCGGAGCTGTTGAGCAGCTCTTTGAATTTGTCCAGATTCGCTTTGTTCTTGGCCTTGGTGATGATCACGCAGGTGATCTTATTCTGGGCGATGTCCTTGATCTTGTCGCTCAACAGGATGCGCGGCACGAACGCGGGAAACAGTTCCACATGGTTGGTGGATTCGACGATTTCAATGTTCGAATAAAAGCCCAGCCCGTTGAGATCCTGGTCGATCGCGATGAACTGCTTCGTGTTCGCGGGAATCATCGTTTTCATCTCGTTCCAGAAGCGCCGCGAATCCTTGTCGCTGGGGAAGTACGCTGAACCCGCGCGGATGGCCACGAGCAGCACCGCAAATCCCGCCGCGAACTTACGCATGCGGACATCGCTGAGCGCCTCCGGCGAGACCAGCGTCCACCCGCGCGCGGTGGCCAGCGCAAACGCTGGGAAAATCGGCAGCAGGTAAAGCGGCAGCTTGGAACTGGCCAGGCACATCACGATCGTTGGCACGATCAGCCACGTGGCGAGCAGCAGTTCCTGGGGGCGGTTGCAGAGTTCGCGCCACCACTTGGGTGTGGTGAATCCGGGCGCAAGTTTGCGGATCCAATTCGGCCAGAAGAACGCCCACGGCAGCGCGCCGCCCAGCAGCACGGGACCGTAGACCGTCAGCGCGCCCATCAACCCCGGGTTGCGGCGGTATTTGGGAGAGACCAGGCGGCCGTGAACTTCGTTGTCCCAGAAGTACGTCAGGATTTTCGGGTCGGTCTTGACCATGTAGTAATACCACGACAGTCCGACAACGGCGAAAATCCCCGCACCGACAATCGCCCACGGTGTGAGGAAATACGAAATCACTTTCCGCTGCGCGATCAGGTAGACGAACATCGGCGCCGCAAAGACCAGCGCCGCCGGTCCCTTTCCCAGGAACGCGATGCCAAACGCCGCGCACATCAGCAGCTTCCACAGCGCCACGCGCTGCGAGCCGACGCTTTTCCAGAAACAATACAGCGCCAGCGTTGTCCCCAGCGCCAGCGGTCCGTCGGGGCGTGCAATATTTCCGGCGACAAAGGGCACGGCCATCGTCGCGTAGATGATGGCGGCCAGCAAACCTTCGCGCCGCGACCACATCGACCCTCCGAGCAGTCCCGTCAGCAGCGCGCACGCGGCGAAACAGAACCCGTGGAAAATCCGCTCGCCCCATTCGTTGCGGCCGAGCACCTTCAGGCCGGCGATCATGCCCCAGTACATCAGCGGCGGTTTTTCGGGATACGGTTTGCCGTGCAGCGTGGGCATCAGCAGATCGCCGCGATCGGACATTTCGGCGGCGACGGCGCTGAACGTGCCTTCGTCGGGCTCCCACAGTGCGCGCGAGCCCTGAAACGCCACCGCGGTGAACACAATCAGTACAGCTGCGAAAAGCAGCGAGTTGCGATCGTCCAGGACTTGCATTACGTCGTGTGCCTCAGGGGTGCCTGGATTTTCGCGCGCATCCCGCCCGCATCCGCTGGGCGCGGCGAATCCGCTTTCAGCCAGCGCTCACGCCAGCGTTCGAACATGAAGACCGTCCACAGTGCCTTGCGGTTATCGCTGGCGCCGCTCAAGTGATCGGAGATCAATTTCTGCACGGCCTCGGGCTTCAAATAGCCGCCTTCACGCAGCCGTCGTTCATGAAGCGTGTCACACAAGGCGTCGCGAAGAGGCCCGCGGAACCATTCGCCCACGGGAACGCCGAAACCCTTTTTCGGCCGGCGCAGAATATCGTCCGGGACGCGAACTTGCAGTGCCTTTTTGAAGATGTATTTCAACGCATTGCGCCGCACTTTCAAACGGCTCGGGATGGAAAACGCCAGGTCGACGAACTCCGGATCCAGCAGCGGCGAGCGCGCTTCGAGCGAACAGGCCATCGTCGCGCGGTCGACTTTCACCATCACGCCGTCGACCAGGTAGGTCTTGGTGAAGAGATAACTGTCACGCGCAATCGCCCCGAGGTTCGCGACGTTGGCGTGCAGCCGGTGCGTCTGTTCCAGCAGCGGTGAACCGTCCAGGCTGGCGGCGAACTCCGGCTGCAGCAGCGCCAGCGCGCTCTCGGGTAGAAACGCGCCGAGCCAGTTCCAGAGCCGTTCGTTCTCGGGACGTTTCACGCCACGCAGAAATTGTTTGATCTTGAAGTCGAACGTGAAGTTGCCGTACACAACCGGGATCCGCCGCGCCAGCGGTTGCACCACGCCGCGGTGAAAAAATCCCGGCACCAGCGCGTTGTAGATTTTCGCCGCCGGCAGCGCGCGAAACGTATCGTACCCGGCGAAGAGTTCATCGCCACCGTCGCCGCCCAGCGCCACGGTCACAAACTGCCGCGCGAAACGGGAGAGCAGGTACGAGGGCAGAATCGACGCGTCGGCGAAAGGTTCGTCGAGAAATTCGAGCACGCGCGGCAGGATGTCCAGCGCTGCCTGCGGGCCGAGATGCTCCTCGTGATGGTCGGTGCCCAGAAATTCGGCCATGCGCTTGGCGTACGTACTTTCGTCGAAGCGCTTGTCGCTGAATCCGATTGAGAACGTACTGACCTTCTGCGGCTGGCGCAGCTTCACCGCCACGGCCGCGATCGCCGAGCTGTCGATGCCGCCGGAGAGAAACACACCCAGCGGCACGTCGGAGATCAAGCGCCGCTGCACGGCCCGCTCGAGCGTCGACTGGATGCGCTCGATCCATTCGGCCTCGCTCAGTTGCGCCGCCTTGGCGACCGCGTCGAAGCGCACGTCCCAGTACGTCTCCACCTTCAGAGTACCCGTGTCGAGCGCGTAGGTGAAGCGCTCGCCGGCGGCGAGCTTGTGCATGCCTTTGAAAATGGCGCGGGTGCCGGGAACGAATTCAAAAATGAAATACCGCGCCGCGGCGTCGGGATCGATCTCGCGGCGGATCGCGGGGTGTTGCAGCAGCGCCTTGGGTTCGCTGGCGAAGGCAAAGAACGCCGGGTAGCTCACGTAGTAAAACGGCTTCTTGCCCATGCGGTCGCGCGCGCCGAAGAGCCGGTTGGCGCGGCGGTCGTGAATCACGAACGCGAACATGCCGTTGAACTTCTCGACGCACTTCTCGCCCCACGCGGCGTAGGCGTTGAGCAGCGTTTCGGTATCCGAACGCGTCTGCGCGTGAAAACCGAGCGCGGCCAGTTCTGTGTTCAGTTCCTGATAATTGTAGATCTCGCCGTTGAAGGTGACGGTCAGCTGCGCGCCGTCGTGAGAACTCATGGGCTGGGCGCCGCCGCTCAAGTCGATCACGGACAGCCGCCGGTGCCCCAGTGTCACGCGTTCGTGCTGATAGACGCCTTGCGCATCCGGGCCGCGCTGCGCCAGCGTGCTGAGCATGCGCTGGATGACGTCAGGATTTTCAGGTGGCAGGCTGCAGTGACGGGGATGAGCAAATCCGGCGATACCGCACATTCAACTCTTTCCGCCACCAAAGGAATTGGGTGTGCTGGTGATCGCCGCGCGTCCGCGCACGCACTTCACCTGATAGATACTCTTGTTCTGCGATTCGTAGTACGTGCGGATCTGCACTTCGGCCAGCAGCCCGATCAGGATCATCTGGATGCCCATGATGAACAAGCCCACCGACAGCACCGGCAACGGCGTGCTGACCAGATCCTTGTGCCACGACGTCGGCGTGGTGACGCCGGGGAGCATTTTCAAGACCAGCGCCGTCGCGCCGGCCAGGACCGACATCAGGCAACTTAAAATCCCGAAGCCGCCGAAGAGGTAAATCGGCTTGGTCGAATACGTCGAAAGAAACTGCACGACCATCAGGTCGAGCACGACTTTCATTGTCCGTTCGAGTCCGTAGTTCGATTTGCCCAGCGTGCGCGGATGATGGTTGACGGAAATTTCCGTGATGCGCGCGCCCTGCCACGACGCGTAGATCGGAATGAAGCGGTGCATCTCGCCGTAGAGACGGATCTCCTTGGCAAATTCATGACGGAAGGCTTTGAGCGTGCAGCCGTAATCGTGCAAGCGCACGCCGCTGATACGCGAGATCAGCATGTTGGCGATGCGCGACGGCAGCGTGCGGATGAATGGATCTTTGCGCTTCTCGCGCCAGCCGCAGACCACGTCGAAGCCTTCATCGAGTTTGGCCAGCAGGCGGCCGATGTCGGTCGGATCGTTTTGCAGATCGCCGTCCATGCAGATGATGACTTCACCGACGGCGTAGTCGATGCCGGCGGTCATCGCCGCGGTCTGTCCGTAGCGGCGGCGGAAATCGATGGCGACGATGTTCTTGTCGCGTTCGGCCAGCGCAGCGATCAGGCTGGACGTCGAGTCCTGGGAGCCATCGTTGACGAGAATGATTTCGTAGCTGCGTCCCAGCGGCTCCAGCGCGGCCACCAGGCGCTGGTAAAGAATGGGGACGTTTTTCTCTTCATTGAGCAGCGGGATGACGATCGAGATCGCTTTTTGTGTGAACTTACCTTCCGCCGCAGCCGGGGCTGGAACCGGATTTTCAGCGGGGACAAAGGTGGGCACGGAAATGGATTCGGACTGCACGCCAGCCACAGTGATCCCCGGAGTGAGGTGCGCGAGGGTTGAAATTCGAGCACTCTGAAAACAGCTCAACTTGAATGTGCGCTTATTTTTACGGAATGGACTGGAAATGAAAATGCAAACTTCAAATATTTTGGATGCTTCGTGTTCAGGCGGCACGATTTAGCAGCGAAGTTCTCATCGTGCACGGAGAAAGCGTGATACAGAGGTTGCCGAAATGTAATTCAACTTTTGAATTCCGCATTTCCGCCTAAGCCTTTGTGCAGTGGGTTAGTCAGTTATATCGACTTACTTTTGTAAGGGAACTCCACGGAGACGACATGCCGATCGAATTCAAGTGCGTGAATTGCAACAAGACCATCCGCGTGCCCGAAAAGTACGCGGGTAAAAGGGGTGAATGTCCGTCCTGCAAAACAGTGATTCGCATTCCGGCGATCGGCGCCAGCAATAGCACCGCGATCGACAAAGTGAAAAGCAGCGCTGGCAATCCAGCGGTTCCTGAAGTCTCTGACTCGGCCGAAGTTTCTTCCACACCCCCTTCCCCGCCCGCTTCAGCCCCTGCCTCTGCATCCGCATCCAGCGGCAAAGCGTCCGCGACGAAAGGTCTTTCATTCATCACGTTCACCTGTCCGTCGTGCGACAAGCGCACGGGCTTTCCCGCCGGTCTCGCGGGCCGCGCGGCGCCCTGTCCGGTTTGCCAGGCCAACATCATGGTCCCGGCGGAAAACGATGGCGCGTCGTTCGTCGTCGGCAGCCGCCAGGCTCCCGTCGTTCCCGGCGCCGCCGCGGAAGCAGGGAAGCGTTCGCCGCTGGTTTACGCCGTGGGTGGCGTAGCCGTGGCGGGATTGATTTTCGGCATCGCATTTATCGCGGGCAAATTGGGCTCAGGTTCGCCGCCGCCCGCCGCCACGACGCCGGTCGCACAAACGCCGGCGACACAGGCTCCGATCAAAGTCGCCGAAGCGCCGAAGCCAAACATCGTCCTCGTGCCGTCGGAAGCCCCAGCGCCGGCATTGCCACCGATGCCGCCCGCGAAGACGGAAGAACCGGTCGCCAAGTCCGTCCCGCCGGACGATCCGCGCGAAGTTCCGTTTGCGCAGAAAGTCGCCGACTCCATGGCCGCCGCGGAAGCGAAGAAACTCGCCGAAGCCGCTGCCGCCGATAAGAAATTACCGCCGCCCGAAGACGACGTCGATGTCGGCGCATCAAAGAAAACGAAGCCGCCCGAAAAAGCGCCCTCCACTCCCGCGATGAACGACGCGCCCGATGACACGCCAGACGTCGCCAAGCCGAAATCTACGCGTCCGGATCCGGCTTCCGCGCCTGCGGATGCCGATGCGCCGGAGAAAAAAGTCGCCACCAAACCTGCCGAGCCCGTGGCGCCAGCCAAGGCAGCTCCGCCTCCGCCAGTTCCTATCTGTCCTCAATGTCTGGGCACCGGCTACCTGCCGTTGATTGGATTGAAGTCGTACATTCACGCCGGTACCGAAGCGATCACGGCGAGTACCGCCGCCAACGCGGTACCGTTCCGCTTTTGCACCAAATGCGCCGCGACCAAGGATCCCAGCACGTTGGTCGCCGCTGAAAAGACGCGCCTGGAAGGCGCGATGGCCGCTCATAAGAAATGGGAGGAACTTGCCGGCGCCAAATTGTCGTACGTTGAAACCCATCACATCACGCTCCGTTCGACCCTGCCGGAAAGCGAACTCAAGATTGTCGCCAACGCCATCGAACAACTGACGATGCAGTTGCAGACAACGGAGTTCTGCACCGTGCTGGCGCAGACACGGCCGGAGACCGATCAGATCCTGATCGGCGCCGATCAAGCCGGCTACATGCTCTTCCTCGACGCGCTGAAAGCGCAGGATCCAAAAGGCGATTGGTCGCTGGAGAAACAATCCACCGGCTTCATGCTGCCGCACATGGCCGTCTTGAACGCGCAACGCGCCGGCGGCACCGGCGCGCGCAGCATGGCGCTCTATCAGTTTGGCGAAATGCTGATGATGCGCGCCACCGACAACAAAGCCCCCGCGTGGCTGCGCCTGGGTTTCGCGTCGTGGTGCGAAAACGTAATCACCAAGAAGAACCTCGTCTACGCCTTTCAGTACGAGAAGAACGAAGTTCACTTCGGCGAAAACTGGGACACGGAAATCAAGAAGTACGCCGCGCAAGCCAAGCTGAAAACGTGGGACCTCGTCTTCAATATGGTCCCGATCGGCTCAACGGCGCTCGACTATCTGACCTGCTACTCGATGGTCAATTTCTTCATCAGCAACGAACCAAAACTCTTCCCCAAACTGGTCGTCGCGATCCGCGAAGGTCTCGACAGCGAACACGCCATCCAGAAAGTGTACAGCAGCGACTCCAAGCGCCTGCAGGTGGTCTGGGCCGGCTGGGCGATCAATAAATAGCGTTGACAGCGCAGAAACATTCGCTAGAAATCCTCCATTGAGCACATAGTGCAGCACATCGTGTCTCTGCCTATGTGAATTGAGTTAAAAGAGGGGGCTATGATCGCGTCCGTTCGCGCGTACACCTTGGGCGCTGCATTTCTGATTTCGGCCGTCTGCGTTGGAGAAGCGCATGCCGCCAGCGCCATCGGCGTCTGGAAGTCGACCTCGGGCAATGTGTTCATCATTCCGAACAACCCGAAGGAGTTCGAGATCATCTGCAAAAAGACCGACGGCACGAAGGAACTGTTGACGGGCAAGTGGGTCGAAGGTCTGGTCGGCACGCAGTTTTCTTACGGACCCGTCACCTGCACCTTCAACTCCAAGAATCCCGATGCGATGCGCGTCGAACAGCCCGACAAGTCCGGCGGTAAGATCGTAAATTTCTGGGTGCGTGTCAAAGATTGAATTTGGTGCGGATGGCGGACTTTTAGTCCGTCATCCGCTTTCATCCAAGCCGTGTTGCAATCCCTCCTTATAGCGCTCCTTTCCGTGTCATTTTTCGCAAAATTCCTCCAATTCATAATGTGCATCGGCGTCTAAAGTGTATAAGCTTACGGCCTTTACCCGGAGGTTTGCGTTTGATGTTGCGAAGTTCGGTTTTGTGGTCGCTGGCGTTATGTGTTTTGTCGTGTCACGTTCCTGCGTGGGCTGCCGGCGATGCACCCGTCACGAACGGTAATGGCGGCGCCTACGTCGCCGATCCCGAAGTCGAAAATCTGATTGAGAAGGCCGGTGACAAGGATGCCGCGGTCGCCAAAGCGGCCGTCGATAAACTCGTCTCGCTGGGTTCTGCCGCCGAACGCCAGCTGCTCCATCATCTCCAGACCGAGACCGGTTCTGGACGCGTCAAGTACGCGGAACTCCTGGCCAAATGCGGCAAGAGCAAGGTGGGCTATCGCGTCACGCTGGAACTTCAACCCGACGGCAGCGGCAATCTGACGCTCTGGTCGGACCGCACCTTGCTGGCCGAATGCGGCCGGCGCTTTGACCGCCTGATGGGCCAGCCGGAACGGACCTACACCGAAGAAGACCTCCGCCAGAATCAATACAGCAAAGTCGAGCTGATCAACTTCATGGACGAAGGCATGAAGCATCTCGAAGCGCGCGTCGACGCGCCGAGCGGCAAGTCGATCGAAACCATCGGGCTGCTCTCGTTCAAGACGTTCGAATCGCTGACGAACTTTGCCAAGGGTTTCGACACCGGCGGCTTCTACATGCTCAACGGCGCGTCGTTCTTCGACACCGAAGCCGGCGTCCGTTCGTACCGCTTCCGCAAGGGCAAGGACAGCAACCGCGATCTCTACCAGAAGAACCTGCTCCTGTTTTACAACGTCCGCTGGGAGTTCGTGCTCGATCTGAAAGGCAAGGTCCGCAACAGCAATGCGATGAAGACCGAGGGCACAAAGCTGGTGTGGAACTTTGACATCTGCCAGATGCTCCGCGGCGAAGCGCAGGTCGAAGCGCGCATTGATTCGGCGGGACTCGTCGCGCGTCCTGCGCCCTCTGATGACACGGCCGTTCCTCTGCCGGCGCAGGTTCAGGGCGATCAGCCCGTCGCGATTCCGGCCAAGAAATTGATCCACGCCCGCGCCTGCAAAAAGACCGGCTCGTGGCAGGAACTGGTCGAACACAATCAGCTCGTGGAACTGGACGCGCGCAACAGCATCGGCCGCGGCCCGCTGCAATTCCATTGGTCGCAGACTTCAGGACCGGACCTGGCGCTCACGCCCGACGCGTTGACCAAGGACCGCATCGGCATGCGCATTCCGGAAGCCGGCGTTTATCGCTTCGAACTGACCGTCTCCGCCAACGGGGTGTCGAGCAAGCCGGTGGAAGTGGAAGTGCAGGTCGAAGAAGATCCCAGCGAAAAGCCCGTTGCGACCGGAACGGAAGTCGGCAACACGCCCCTGACCGGCACCACCGAACCGGCAAAGACCACGGAAACCAAACCACCCGAAACACACAAGACCGACATCGCGTCCGCCAATCCGCCGCCGACTCCGCCGGTCAAGACCACGGATGCCATGCCTCCGAAAACAACGACCACGGACCCCGCGCCGGCTCCCGCCAAGGGACCGGAAAAAACGGAGCCCGTGAAAGTTGATCCGGCCAAGGCCGACGACCTTCACAAGCAGGGCGTGAAGCTGATGAAGGCGGGAAATTACAAGGACGCCAAGCAGACGCTGACCGACGCGCTGGCCGCCAATCCGCAGGACCTGAAGACCGCGTACGACCTGGGCGTGGCGTTGTTCGAGCTGCGGGAATTCGCGCCGGCTGTGTTGAAATTCGAAGAAGCCGCCAACGCCGGCGACGCGGGAGCCATGATGTATGTCGGCCACTGCAACGCCCGCGGCGGCGCGATGGATGAAGCCCGCGAATGGTACCGCCGCGGCACCGGCACCAACAAGCAGGTGTCGTGGGAGATCATGTGGAATTACGGCTCAGCCGTGCTGGGCACCAAGGACTACTCCAGCGCGCTGTCCTCGTTACAAACGGCCGAATCGCAAGCCAATTCCGCGAAGGTCAGCGATTACCGCATCCACCGCGATCTGGCCATTGCGCTACACGGTACGCAGCAGGATGCCGAGGCGATGAAGCACCTCACCGCGCTCCAGGAGCTCGGCTACACGCCCGATGCGACCTTGCTGGCGGAGGTCACGAAGGCCACCGGCGCGCCCGCCAAGAAGCCTGATGAAGTCGTCAAGACCGATCCCCCCAAGACTGAAGACGTGAAGACCGATCCGCCGAAGACGGAGCCGGCCAAGACCGACACCGCGAAAGTGGATCCTCCCAAGACGCCCGACCCGGCGCCGGCCAAGGTCGATCCGCCGAAGACAGAGACGAAACCCGACCCGAAAAAAGTCGCGAAGACCGATCCCCCGAAGACCGACCCGGCGAAGGCGACGGGCCCTGCGCCGCTGCCGCCGCCGCGCGATCCGCCTAAGAAAAAGGATCCGCGTCCGCCCCACCCCAAGCGTCCGCTGCCTCCGATTCCGAAGGACTTCGAGGGCGCACTGGCCGCCGGCAAACGGGCCTTCCAGGACGCGCTGGGCCATGCCGCGTTGAAGACCGAGGACGACAAGATCAAGGCCGCGCAATCGTTCGAAGAAGCCGAGGCCATGTACCGCGGCGCGTGGGCCGTAAAGCCTGGCGACGAAGCGCTGATTAGCGCGTTCCGTGAGCTCTCCGAATACGTCGGCGCGATTGCGCTGGTCAAGAATACGACCGTGCAATCGAAGGTCCGCGGCTTGGTGATCCTCGACGGCAGCGCGAGCATCGGGCCGAAGGACAAGCCGCTTTACTGTGTCTGGGAACAGACCGGTGGCGAGGACCTGGCGCTTCGGGCCGAACAGATGGCCGACAAGCAAGTCAGCTTCAAGATCCGCTCGCCTGGCGTTTACAAATTCGATCTGGCCGTGAGTGACGGTGTGCGCGGCGGCAACCCGGTCACGGTGACCGTCGAAGTCGAAGAGTAAGCAACGCCACACTTAGACGCAAATCTGGTGGCCGTTAGTTCAGCAAATCGTAGCAGGTCAACGTATCGCTGTAGCGGATGTAGAGCTTTCCGTGGGCGATGATGGGGGTGGTCCAGCAGGGCGCGGGGGTTTTTCCGCCGTCGTGAGTCCACCACGGCTCCTGTTTGACGGCTCCCTTCCATTCCGTGACCTTCTTGAAGCCCTCCGGCGAAGGATTCACCAGCCACAGGTCGCCGGAATAGGTCAGGCAGATCAGATGGCCGTCGACTTCCAGCGTGGTCCCGCAACCGGTTTTGGGCTGGACCCATTTCGGCTGCCCGGTCTTCAGGTCGACGCAACGAAAATCGCTGTTGCCGGCGCTGTACAGGCCATCCGACGAAAACGTGTACATGAATCCGTCTTTAAGAATCGCATCGCTCCAATAGGCCCGGAAGTTGGGAATTTTGCTCCAGAGCGGTTTCACGGACGCGCCCTCAACCTGCAGACCGAAGGGACTAGCGGCGCCGTCGCCCAGCATGATCGCGACGGTTGAACCGTCCGAGACCGGTTCAGAGGCATTGACGTTGGAGCCCTTGGCTTCAAACGGGTATTCCCAGATGGGTTTGCCGGTCTTGATGTTCAGACCGCAGGCCAGCGCGCCGGTATTGTAGACGATCTGATCGACGCCGTTGATTTTCATGCGCAGCGGCGAGACGTGGCCAAAAGTGGGGCTGTCGCCGCCAGAAAAATTCCCGACGCCATCGTAGGTCCAGACCGTGTCGCCCGTGTCCTTGTTGAACGCGGCCAGCAAGAATGCTTTCTTGCCATCGGCCTGGAAAGTTCCCGGCACAATCAACAGATTGTCGCACACCAGCGGCGTGGCCGCATACGTATGGCAGGGAGTAACGACGGTTTTACTCCACAACACTTTTCCATCCGTCATGCTCAGGCAATTGAACTTGCCGCTTTGTGTGACGTAGACTTTGTCGCCGCTGATACAGGGCATCGTCACCGGGCCGCCGCACCAGCCATCGCGGCCGCCATATTGGGAGATGTCGCCGGCTCCCGAAAGGTCGGTGATCCACAGCGGGCGGCCGCCTTTGTCGGCGTCGAAGCAGAAGACTTCGTCGATGAATCCGTGCGTCCCCATCACGATCAATTTGTTGCCCAGCACGGCGGGCGTCGACCAGGTGGAATCGCCGGGACTCAAGCCGGTGACTTCCCAGACTTTCTTCAGGCCGCCGCTCCAGTCTTTGCGGATGTTTTTCAGAGAACTTTTTCCATCGCCATTCACGCCGAGTTTGGTGGGCCAGTCTTCGCCCGCGGCTTTGGTGTTCGCGGCGGCCACGAGCGGCGTTTGGAGATCCGCTCGTTCCGTGCCGGAAGGCGCCGCCGCCGGATTGAACTTTGCGGACCAGAGTCCGCGCGAGCAGCCGCCGTATGAATCGTGCTGCCAGACGCCGGCTCCGTACAGGAAGCCTTTCTTGAAATCGGCCTCCAGGCATCCGTAGGGCCGGCACTTGATCTCGCCGGGTTTGCCCAGCACAACATCGTTGAGGATTTTGATCCGGCCGGTCGCGGCCTCCAGTTGGAACTGCTGTACCAGGCACCGTCCGTTGGTGATGAATCCGGATTTGCCGTCCGGCCCAAACACCAGGTTCATGCCGCCGAGACTGGCGAGTGAACTGTAGCGCGGATCGGCGTCGGAACCGCCCTCCGAGTAGGTCAGCTCCCCCGTCGCCGGATCGCGTTTGAAAATGCCGAAGTAATTTTTCGTCCGGGCGATCCGGCTGCCGAGCGAGATATAAAGCCATTTTCCATCCGGCGAGATACCGCTGACCGAGGCCTGCAGATCTCCTGCTTCAATCACCTCCGGCGGCTTGAGTTCCACGATGCAATTCAGCGAGAGCGCTTTTTTGTACGCGATCGCGCCGGTCGCCTGGCGTTCGACAATGGCAATGGCGTGATCGCCGGCGGTGTAAATATTTTTTCCGTCCGGAGAGAGGCAGGCAGAGGCGGAGAGTCCGCCGCCTGTAATCTCAGCGGCCTTCTCAGGCTTGCCGTCTGCGCCGAGCTTGTAGCGCATGAATTTGTTGCCCTCCGGCGTCCACAAAAAGGCGTAGAGATCCTTCTCGTCGGGCCCCACCAGCAGTTGCTCCCCCCAACTGGCCGCGGTGACTTCGATCGTTCCTTTCTCAATCGGCTTCCCCGTGTTGGGATCGATGTCAAACCAACTCAGTACTTTGTGCTTGTCGCCGTCCGTAACGCCCCACACGAACAAGCCCAGGCCGTACAGCCGTCCGCCGGCAGCGCTGAGCGAAAACGAGGCTTTCAGCGTCGAATGCGCGACGCTGTCGACATACGTGAGCGTCCCTGTTTGCGGGTCGCGTTTGAAATACTGAATTCCACCTCCCGCTCGGGTGCTTACATAAAGGTAATCGCCGATGAATTGAAAACCTCTGCCCATGCTGAAGGTGGCGGGAAATCCAGCGTCCTTGCCGGCCATGTAAGTTTGAATCAGCTCCGGCGCCGTACCGCTGGCCGCGATGTTTGCCGCCTTGGGTTCCGCCGCTCGCGCGATCGATCCGAACATCAGAACACTGAACACCAGGCCTTGAATGAGCGTGGTCGTCTCTCGTCTATCGCGTGCCATGTTGCGATCCTCCCTGAGGGGCGTTGACAGGGAAACTACACCCGATGCGCCGCTGTAACACAGGGCACTGACGGGAGACGCACAATAATTGCAAACTGTGCTATTCCTGATACCTTAATTCATGGAGAGATTTTTCGATGAAAACTGCCCGAAGGCGCGGACGTCCCCCCGGCGCCAACGCCCGTCACCGCACAATTGCCGCGGACATTTCGCGCCGCTTGATCTTGGGCGAATGGCCGGCGGGCGAACCGATTCCCTCGTACCGAAGCTTTGCGAAATCGTACGCCGTGGGCGTGGCGACGATCCGCCTGGCTGTGCGGCAACTGGGCAAGAAGGGCCTGGTCCGGGTGCAGGCCGGACGCCCGTCGGTCGCGCTGGTCAAGTCCGGCGCGAATTCTCCCACCGAAAACGCGATCGGTATGATCGTCAACTGGTACGCTCTCGCCGATTTCACCCGGGATATCTGGACGGGCGTGGCGCGGGCGGCGTTCAACGCTCATGCTCGCGTCGTGGCGATTCAATACCTGGACGCGCAAGAGTACATGAATCCTGAAGGTCTGGAGTTACTGCGCCTGCGCGGCATCCTGCTTCCCTGCGGCGCTCCGCCGCAGTTGTTAAAGCATCTGGAATCGCTGCCGATCCCCGTCGTGTTGCTGGATCAAACGCCGATGGGTTTCAAAATTCACTCCGTCACCGTGGACAATTATCAAACGGCATTCGATTCCACCGCGCACCTGATTGCGCTGGGACATCGGCGCCTGGCGTTCGTGCGTTCGCTGGTCGGCCGGTTGCGGGACATCGATCCCGACAGTAAAGAGCGCCAGACCGGATTTCTCGCAGCGTGCAAGCAGTTCAGAATTCCGCCGCGCGACTACACGATTTTCAGCGCGAACTTCGACGACACCAGCCCTACGCCGATGCAGATCCTGTCCGCCGAGCCTCCCTTCACCGCGGTGGTCACGTCCAGTTCGACCCACGCCGAGCAACTCGCACGTGCCGCACACAACGCGGGGCTGCGAATACCGCGCGACCTCAGCATCGAAACCTTCGCTACCAATTCCCATTCACTGTCTCGGAACTGGTCCGGCCCGCGAATCGATCTGACGCACATCGGCTACACAGCTGTGGAACTGATTAACCGTAAGCCGGTACGTATCGAACGGGTGTACGTTCGCGCTGAGCGGCAGGAAGGGGATTCGGTGGCGCGGCCGCGGAAGGGGACGGGGTAGCGCTCTGACAATCACTTCGGTCTAAAATGCAAACGCTGACTACGCTCGCTTGCGGAACGCGCCGGGGGACTGGCCGGTGATTTGGTGGAAGACTCTGGAGAAGTGGAATTCGTCGGCGAATCCGACTTGGGCGGCGATCGACTTCAGGGGCATCGGGGTGCGCAGGATCAACGTCTGCGCGGCTTCGACGCGGAGTCGGCGCAGGAAGCTCATGGGGGACATGCCGGATTCCGTGCGAAACGCGCGCGCGAAGTAGAAGCGGCTCAGACCGGCTTCGTTGGCCAGGTCGTCGAGCGTGATCGGATCGCTGATGCGTTTGCGGATGTAGCGCTTGATGCGCAGCACCATTTCGCTCTGCTGCGGCGTCGCGGCGAGGCGGCGGTACTCGTAGGCGGCGGTGTACATCAGCAGGTTGAGAATTTTGCGGCCTTCGGCGTTGTTGGTCGGGAAGACGTCGAACATCCAACGCAGTTGCTGTTCGATGCGGCCGTCGCGGTCGAACGTCGTCAGCGGGAAGGTCACGGCCGTCGGAGTGGTCTCGATGAAGGACGTGAAGATCGTGTGGAGCGGCTTGCCGCCGACGGCGCGTTCGGCGTGCGGAATTCCGGCGGGGTACCAGAGGACGTCGCCGCGCTGGCCGACGAGGACTTCGCCGTTGATACACGTTTCGATCTGACCCTGGACGACGAAGATCATCTCGTTGAAGTCGTCATGAACGTGCTCGGGAAGCTTCCAATCGATCTGCGGGCGGATCTCGCCGCAGCCACGGAGGAGCACGTTGTTGCCATCGGGATTTGCGGGGTTTCCGTCGACGTGCATAGAGCCTTCTTTCATTCCTGATCACTTAGAGCAAGAACAGACAATGAATCGCCAAGCGGGTCCATTCCAGCTAAGCCTACTTTAGCAGTATATAGGTGTGGAACAGTGATGCCACGCGGAAATGCAATGGCAACCATTGCTAAAGTCGGGGTAAGTCCACACTTTATTGAGGAGTTGACTATGGCGATCGGAATTGGCGTGAATTCGTGGGTCTGGACCTCGCCGTTTACCAACGAGTCACTGGGCCTGTTGCAGAAGGCGAAGGCGATGGGCTTCGATTCGTTCGAGATTGCGCTGGAAGATCCGGCCAACGTCAGCGCCGAGAAAGTGAAAGCGGCGATCAAGGAAAGCGGGCTGCGGCCGATCGTCTGCGGCGCGTTTGGGCCCAGCCGCGACTTGACTCATGAAGATCCAAAATTCCGCGCGGAGAGCATCGCGTACATTCGCGACGCGGTGAAGCTCTGCCAGACTTGGGGCGCGAAGGTGATGTGCGGGCCGATGTATTCTGCCGTGGGCAAGCGCCGGCAGGTGTCGCCCGAGCAGAAAAAGATCGAGTGGGATCTGGCGGTGAAGGGCCTGAAGGAAGCGGGCAAGATCGCGGCCGATCACGGCGTGACGCTGGCCATCGAGCCGCTCAACCGCTTCGAGACGGACCTGATCAACACGGCGGCGCAGGTCGTGCAGCTGGTGAAGGACATCGGCCAGGACGCGGTGCGCATTCATCTCGATACTTTCCACATGAACATTGAAGAAGACAGCATTTACGAAGCGGTGAAGCTGGCGGGCAAGTCGCTGGCTCACGTTCACGCCTGCGAATGCAACCGCGGGACGCCGGGCAACGGATTGATCGACTGGAAGGGACTCGCGAAGGGGCTGAAGGAAATCCACTACAGCGGTGACGCGGTGATCGAATCGTTCACGCCGGAATGCAAGGCGATCGCGGCAGCGGCGGCGATCTGGCGGCCGCTGGCGAAGACGCAGGATGATCTGGCGTCGG
The DNA here is from genome assembly GCA_038227875.1 of Planctomycetota bacterium. Taxonomy (GTDB): domain Bacteria; phylum Planctomycetota; class SZUA-567; order H5-PLA8; family H5-PLA8; genus JBBRPR01. The sequence continues at coordinate 168,545 of JBBRPR010000009.1, read as the reverse complement.
GCGGGGTGAAGTTTTTGCGCGGCCTGCTGAAATAGGCAGTTCGAAGACAGCTTTGAGTTTTGAATTTTTAGTTTTGAGTTGTGTTGAAAAAGGGGAGTTCAATGGGACCGATTCGGTTTGAGAAGATTTTCATTTCGGATGAACGGTACGAGTCGGCGGGCGTGTTCGATGTCGACAACGACGGGGTGCTCGACATTGTCTGCGGCGCGTACTGGTACAAGGGGCCGGACTTCACGCAGAAATTCAAGATTAACGACGTGAAGGCGGAGGGCGAGTACTTCGACGACTTCTCGACGATCGCGATGGACGTCAACGGCGACGGCTACCTGGATTTCATCACCGGTGGCTGGTGGGGCAATACGGTGCGCTGGGTTGAGAATCCGAAGGGCGATCCGACGAAACCGTGGGCGGAGCATGTCATCGCGGAGGTCGGGAACGTCGAGACGACGCGCGCGTGGGACGTCGACGGCGACGGCGAACTGGAAATCGTGCCAAACACGCCCGGCGGTCCGCAGCAGGTCTTGAAGCTGATCACGGATAACGGACGCGGCACGGGGAAATTCAAGACCGTCACGATCCACGACAAGCCCACGGGGCATGGCTTTGGGTTCGGCGACATCGATAACGACGGCCGCGGCGAGATCATCCTGCACAACGGATTTCTCAAAGCGCCCAAGAATCCGCTCGGCGGCGAGAAGTGGACGTTCCACCCGGAGTTCGAGCTGGGCTGCGCCAGCTGCCCGGTGCTGGTCGTCGACGTGAACAAGGATGGGCTCAACGACATGATCGTCGGCCAGGCGCACGGTTACGGTCTGGACTGGTACGAGCAGAAGATTGAGGGCGGAAAGCGGACGTGGATCAAGCATCCGATCGATCCGTTCAACAGCCAGTATCACGACCTGATCTGGGCGGACATTGACGGCGACGGGCAGAACGAGCTGATCACCGGCAAGCGCTACCGCGCGCACTGCGGCCGCGATCCGGGCGAATACGATCCACCGGGCATCTACTATTTCAAATGGACCGGCGAGAACTTCGTAAAGATGCCGATCGACTTCGGGCCGATCCGTTCAGGCAAGGGCTGCGGGATTTTCTTCCAAGTCGTCGACATCGACAAAGACGGCAAGCTGGACATTGTCGCGCCTGGCAAGGACGGGTTGTATTTGTATCGGAACTTGGGAGTCGCGCCGTATCTGGGCAACTGATGAACGGCCAAACAGACGGCACCGGGGATCGGGCATCAGGCATCGGTCAGTTCGAATACCTTTTGAAATGAATCGCCCCCGACATGATCGGGGGCGATTTTCTTTAGTTAAACGATTCTCTTCGCGGGTCGCGTGATTCTGACTTCAACCACACCCTTTGACCGATGCCGGGTGCCCGATCCCCGATGCCATCTGTTCTCAAAAATCCTTGTTCTCTTTCGGCGGAGCTTGCGGCGTATCGCCCGGGCGGTTGCCGCCGCGGCGGCGCCAGTTCTCGGGATTCCACTGCTGCTTCTGCGCGTCCTGCTGCTTGAAGAGCTCTTCGGCCTTGGCGCGGGCGTCGGTAGGCAGGGCGTCGAGCATCGCTTTGCGGGCTTCGGCGATGGTCTTGTCGGTCTGATCCTTAACGTTGCGTGCGACACCCATCAACTGGCGCGGGTCGTTATTCTTATCGTCGAGCTTGGTCAGCGCATCTGAGGCCGCGGCGGCGTCTTTCTTTTCGGCGTCGGAGGCCAGCGTGTCGACTTTCTCCTTGGCGTCCTTGTCGGCGCCGGTGAGGACATCGTTGGCGCGCTTTTCGAAGCTGGCGCGCAGGGCGATGGCTTCGTCGGCCAGCGCCTTCTGCTGCGTGGCGATTTTGGCTTCGAGTTCCTTCTGCTTCTGCGCGTATTCGTCGCGGAGCGCGGTGACGGCCTTGGTCTGTTCATCGGTCAGGCCGAAGACGGCTTCCATCTTGAAACCGCTGCCCGGGGCGCCGAGATTGTCGACGCCGCCGACGGGAACCATCAGCACGAAATGACGATCCGCGCCGAGGGGCAGGTTGTCGACTTTTGCCAGCGCCTTCGGGTCTTCGAAGGTTGTGCCGGCGATGCGACTGGCCATGTCGTACATCATGTTTTTGCCGCCACCACCGCCGCCGTTCAGGAGCATCTGAAACATGCCGGCGGGGCCACCCGGTCCACCCGGTCCACCGGGGCCACCGGGACCTGCAGGGCCGTTGGGATTCGCGTCGGCGCGGTTGCCGGCTCCGCCAGGCGCGTTGTTGTTGTCGCCACCGTGCCGGCGCTTGCGCTGACCGTCCGGATTGGGAGCCGGCGGGGGAGCGGGCGGCGCATCCGCGGCCGGTTTCGGTTCTGGAGGCGGAGGCGCGGCGTCTTCCGCGCGCAGCGTGACGGTGCTGAAATTCAAGGCCAGCATGCCGACTCCGGCTGCGACCACTTTCTTCATGTCCATGTGCAATGCTCCTGTTGAATGGTGCGATTACATCCAGGTCTTCGGATCGTGATGTTCCTTTAGTCCGCGTTCGATGCAGTCCAGCGGCAGCGTGACGGGATGATTTCCTTTGGGCAGAGTCTGCAAACGGGTTTCGTGCGCGCGCAGGTAATTCTGGATGCGCACGCAGCGGTCGCGCAGATCAGTGACAGCCGGGTCGGCGGCCGGGAGTTGGGCGATGCGCGCGTTGAGCGCGGACAATTCGGCGCGGTAGCCTTCCACCTGGCGTTCGTAGCGGCGGCGCATGTCGCTGGGGTCAACCTTGGCGGCTTCGGGGATGCGGCCTTCGGTGTAGTCGACAAGTTCGAGCGTGTCGGTGTAGGCATCTTCAGCGAGACCAACGCTGTAGTAGATCTGGCCGCCGCGCAGTCCAATCGGGTCGCGGGGTTCGCGCTGATTAGGATGGATGCTGGCGTTGCCGTCGAAGAGAATCATGACGCTCTGGGGAATCGCGCTGGTTTCCTGCGCAAGGTAGCACTCGCCGTTGCTCAGTTCGGCGTCGAAGTTCGCGCAGCCCATGCGCACGGGATTGGAGAGCGTGGCAGAGGCGTAGAGGTCTCCGTCTTCCAGATGAACTTCCGGCGTGGAGGCGGCGTTGTTCTGAAGCTTGAAGCGCGCGCCTTTGCGCAGGTTGAGCAGTTCGTCGTGCTTGCCGCGAAGGAGCGTGTCTTCCTGCGCGTGAAGGACGCGGTCAGCACGAATGCTGGTGATGGCCGCGCCTTTGTCGTCGACGAGCTTTCCCTTTTGAATGGAGACGGCGAGCACGGGCTTGGAGGCTGCGATGCTGGCGATCGTCAGAATTCCGCCGGCGATCAACGCCACCAACGCGGCGACGCGCACCCATTTCCAGGCGCTCGGATTTTGCGCCGTCGCGTAGACGCGCAACTGCGGAGCTTGAGCGGCCGGCAACGCGGCGAGTGTACGGGCGGCAAAATCAGGCGTGGCGCGCGCAGTTGGGAAGGCGGCGTGAACGGCGCGGACGGCTGTCGCCATCTGGGCGATCCGCGCCCGGCAACCGGCGCAGGATTCCAGATGCGCGTTCACCTCCGCGAATGCGGTCATGCTGAGAGGTTCGCCCACCAGGCGCAACGTCTGAGCGTCAAGCGCATGTTGGCATGCCGCGGGCAGCGCATCGAGTTGTTTCAGCAATTCTGTGTGGTCCACCATCGCACCTGTCCCTCAGCATTCCAAGAGGCTCAAGAAAGTGCTTTGCTGCACGAAATTACGATTCGTCCTAAATTCTCCCAACTACTCTGAATCACTCCCGAGCGCGCCGCGCAAAATCAACAGTGCACGGGTGAGACGGCTGGTGATGGTGCCCACGGCAACGCCGTCACGCTCCGCGATTTCTTTGCAACTCAAGTTCTGCTGGTACTTTAGCAGCACGGTCTCGCGGTACGGTTCGGGCAGCTGTTCCACCGCGGCGAAGACCGTTTGCAGGCGTAGGCCGGCTTCGAGTTCGGGTTCCGGGGCGGCCACGTCCAGCTGTTCCGAGGCGGGGCGGACGGGAGCTTCGTCGCGGCGCTTGCCCGTCAACGCGGCGCGGTGCCGGGCGATCTGGAGCAGCCACGGCAGAAAATTCGTGGGTTCGCGAAGCTGGTGGAGCGACGTAAACGCGCTGACAAAAATATCCTGCGCGACATCCTCGGCGGCATGGGCGTCTTGAACGTAGCCGCGCACAACCGTGACAACCAAGTGCTGATAGCGTTCGATCAGCTCGCCGAATTTCTCGCGATTACCGCCGAGCACCGCCGCGATGCAACGGCCGTCCGCGGCGGCGTGTTCGCGCACGCCGGTTGGCGGAGCCGCCACAGGGGCCGTGGGGACCGGCCCGGGTCGCGGTTCCAAATCGGTAGAGTCCGTGCGGCGACCTGCCATGTGTCTGGAACCTTAGAGCAGCGCGGAGGCCGCCTGCTGCCTACTTTTTGGCGCCCCGAACAGATAGACGTTTGGGAGTATACACTTTTACATACTTATTGAGAATAGGGACGCGCACGCGGGTCGGGTCGGTCCACGCTTCCGTTTCGCCCAGCCGGCTCACCACCGACTCCGTCAGGCCGACGCGTTCGGGCAGATGCTTGGCGACCCAGGACATCACCAGAAACGACGTGTTGACCGTGTCGCCGATGATGTCCGGCCGCGCGTATTCGGAATGGCCGATCGAACCGAGATAAATGTCGCCGCTGTTGAGCATGATCACCAGGTCGGGACTGTGGACATGGTTCTTGGCATCAAGCGCCGCGTCGAGGGCGCGGCGGGCGTGGTTCGGACCGGAGAAGAACCCGAGAAAGCCATCGCCGACGTACTTCACCGGCACGCCGTCGTGGCGCACGACCGACTCAGTGACGAGATGGAAAATGCCGTTGGCCCAGAGCGCCACGTCGCGCGGCGGCATCTGCGTGCTGCGATCGGCGAAGTGATTGATGCCGGTGCAGAAGACGGTGGCTTCAAACGTGTCGTTGGATTTTTCGGCGCGACCCAGCAGTGTGTCGGTGGTGACGCCCAGCAGCAGCGACAATTCCAGCAGCACCGCTATATCCGGCGCATTTTCACCGCGTTCCCATTTGGAGACGGCCTGCGCGCTGATCTGCAGCGCGTTGGCGATATCCAATTGCTTGAGCGCGCGGCGTTCGCGCAACTGCTTGATGCGGCCGCCGAGTTCCACCAGATTCATCGAGACAGTCCCCGTGGCAAAAGATGGTACACAGGCGATGATGTATCAGATCGCGTGCTTTCACAAGGTTCGAAAGACACCAGACCGCCCAATAATCATCACATACTCTTTATGAATTTTCGCGCCCGGAAACGTGCTATTTCAACGTCTCATTGCCGACACAACAGAAAGCCTCTACAGCATGCGTTTCACGAAATCTTTGGAAGAGTGGTGATTTTCGACGGGCTGTTTGGCGTCACATTCGCTCTCCCGGGAATACTTAATGACACTGATTACTGCGGAGGACGACGCATGATTCGATCCGTAAATGTAGGCAATGTATTTCAACTGGATCCCGACATCGACACGATTCACGTCACGGTTAAATCGTGGCCAACCAACACGATTCAATTTCACAGCCACTACAACGATGCGCTCCTGCTGGCCCCGACACGCCTGACCTGCGGCGGTTGCCGCGAAGCGAAATTGCAGTTGGAATCCGTAGTGGAATCGATGCTGCGCGACCGAAAATCGGTGACCTACAACCATGCGCGTTGCACCAGCCTCTGCGCCTGCTCTTTCGTGGCCCGCGTCGCGATTGTGTACCGCAACATCTGAGAGTGTAAACGCGTGCCTGTGCCGCTATAAGATGTGCTGTGAAGTCAGACTCGGCACGTTTTGGAAATTTGCAGCAATGGCAGTCCTGTTCAGTTGTCAATCCATCGGGAAAACGTTCGGCACACGGCTCCTGTTTGAAAACCTGACGTTCGGCATGAACGACGGCGAGCGGCTCGGCATTGTCGGCCCCAACGGGTCGGGCAAATCGACGCTGCTGAAAATCCTGGCCGGCCTCGAAGAATCCGACAGCGGTATTTTAAGTCTCCGTCGAGGACTGCGCATGGGTTACGTGCCGCAGACCGACACGTTCAATCCCGACGACACGCCCGAAAGCATCCTGATTGCTGCCGTGGCCGAGGAACATCTCGACGAGCGCGAGCAGTCCAACCGCATCAACGCGATTTTTGGCCGCATCAGTTTTGCTGAGGACTGGCGCGACGCGCCGATCTCGACGCTCTCCGGCGGCTGGCGCAAACGCGTCGCGATCGCCCGCGAACTCGTGCGCAATCCCGATCTGCTCCTGATGGACGAGCCGACCAATCATCTTGATCTCGAAGGCATTCTCTGGCTGGAAAAGTTTCTTTCCAACGCGCCGTTCGCGACGCTATTGGTGAGCCACGACCGCTACTTCCTGGAGAACACCGCTAACCGCGTCTTTGAATTGAACCGCGCGTATCCCGAAGGTTTTTACACCAGCGTCGGCAAGTACAGCGACTTCCTGATCAAGCGCGACGAATTCCTCAGCGGCCAGCTGACCGCGCAGCGCGCGCTGGAAAGCAAAGTGCGCCGCGAAGTCGAGTGGCTGCGGCGCGGACCTCCCGCGCGCACGACCAAGTCTCGCGCTCGCATCGAAGAGGCGGGACGCCTGATCGGCGAACTGGCGGCGACGAAGTTCCGCAATTCGCAGGGCGGAACGGTGAAGATCGATTTCACCTCGACTGACCGCCAGGCCAATAAGCTCGTGGTGATGAAAGGCGTCAACAAAAGCCTGGGCGAACGCACGCTGATCGAAAATCTCGACATCGTCCTGTCACCCGGCATGAAGCTGGGACTGCTGGGCCGCAACGGCACGGGCAAGACGACTTTCCTGCGGCTGCTCGCCGGCGATCTCGAGCCGGACAGCGGCACAGTCGAACGCGCGGACAAGTTGCGCGTGGTCTGGTTCGATCAGAATCGCGAGCAGCTCGACAAGGAAGTGACTTTGCGCAAAGCGCTCGCGCCGACCGGCGACACCGTCTGGTTCCGCGAGCAGGCGACGCACGTGACCGCGTGGGCCAAGCGCTTTTTGTTCTGCATCGAACAGCTCGACATGCCGGTCAAGAGTCTCTCCGGCGGCGAACAGGCGCGCATCCTAATTGCGCGCTTGATGCTTCGCCCGGCTGATCTGCTGCTGCTCGACGAGCCCACCAACGATCTGGACATTCCGTCGCTTGAAGTACTCGAAGACAGCCTCGCCGATTTCCCCGGCGCCGTGGTGCTGGTGACGCACGACCGGTACATGCTGCGCCGTTTGTCGTCGGACATTCTCGGATTCGACGGTAAGGGCGGCGTGAATCAGTACACCGATTACACGCAGTGGGAGAACGCGCGCGAAGAAACGCGCGCCGAAGCCCGCACCGTCGACCGGCCCAAGTCATCCGTCAAGCGGGAACCCATTCCGCCCAAGCCGTCGAAGAAACTGTCGTACAAGGAACAGAAGGAACTCGACGAAATGGAAGCCGCGATCCAGGACGCGGAGTCCGCCGTCGCCGCGCGCCAGAAGGAACTCGAAGACCCCGCCGTGGCCGCCGACACCAAACGCCTGCAGGACGTCTGCACTGCCCTGGCTGAAGCGCAAACTCGGATCGAGACGCTCTACACGCGGTGGGAAGAGTTGGAGCAGAAGCAGAAGTAGTGCGAATTTCGAATGGCGAATGTCGAATGTCGAATGTCGAATGTCGAGTAGGAAACGCGCCGCAAATTGCGGCGCGTTTTTTTCATGACGTATTTTAAAAGTCATCCTGCTTATTCGGAGGCGTTTGCGGCGTCTGCGGGGTTTGGGGCGAGAGGTCGTCGTCGGACGCTTTCTTCAGGAACTCTCCACTTCCAAAATAGATGCCGCCAAAGGAATTCCCGCCGCCACTCGGATAGAAGCTGACGTGCGGCCAGCAGGCTCCGATGAGCTTGAACGTGAGCGCGAAGGTGCCGGCTCCTTTGGTAGCGTGCTGGATATAGTCGATGCCCCCATGTCGCGTCGGGTTGAATCGTTTGGGTGGTGCCGAAGATGACCACTCCGCCGTCCGCGCGCGACGCCAGCGTGTAGGTGCCGGAGACACGATAGGTGCCGCCGATTTCAAAATCCTTACGGTCGGATTCCACTGACGTGATCACGATGGAATCGCCGGCTTGAAATTTTGAATTCCCGATGGCGAATGGAATTTTTTCCGTAAGGCGTTCGGTTTTGAACGCCGACAACCCCTTGCCGAAAAACTGGCCGCCGAGCGCTGAGCTGAGTTTTTCACCAACAATTTCCAAACGTGGAAAGACGGATCCGTCATGAGCAAAGGTCAAGAAGAATGGCGCCGAGCCTTTGGTGATCGAGATGGAGCTATAACCGCCAATGTACGGCAGATTGAGCCCGGCTCGCTCCGCCGACGCCAGTGTGTACATCCCGCAGACCTGAAATTCTCCGCCCTTTCCATAGTCGGCCTGCGTGCCGCGGATTTCGTGGATGACGATGTTGTCACCGGGCAGGAACGACCGGTCGCCGAGTTCTATCGGAATTACGAACGGATATTTCTTCTCATCGCCTTTGACCGTCAACGTCGTCGTCACTTGCGGCGCAGCATCGGCGATGATCTGAGTCTGGATCGCAGCGGGCGCCGCCGGTGTTTCGCTGGTCCACGTTTTTCGAGCCTGAATTCCCACTACGCCGGCGAGTACCAGCGCGGTGATCCCGATTGCACATTTGGCCATGACAGTCATGCCTCCAGTTGACGCCAGCGCGTTGAGCGCCGCGTGTTGCGGGCTTGTGAGTAAGCCCTTCCACTGGGCAAGATGATGCGATGACAGCGACAGGTGTCCGGCGGTTCCGGCGGCTTCTGCGATTTCCGCCGAACAGAGGGCCACGAGTTCGGCCTCGGCCAGCGTGAGCCCCAGCAGCGCCAGGCGCTTGCGGAGCTGCTCAAGTCCGCGGCTGATGCGTTTGCGCGCGGCCTCTTCCGAGAGCCGCAGTTGACCGGCGACGTCACGGACATCCAGGCCGCCGTAATAACGCAAGGCGAGCGGCTGCTGGAAGGCTTCGGGAAGCTGCTGAAGTTCGGCGCGGACAGCGGCTGCAAGTTTCTCGCGGGCGGCGTTCTGCTGTTGCTGTGCTGCCGGATCGGTCTGCATCTGCGCGGCCTCGCTGTGGTGATGTTGCGCGCGCTGCCGACTGCGCTTGAGTTTCAGCGCGGTGTTGCAAGTCACGTGCAGAATCCACGCGCGCGCCGAACCCTCCGGATCGCTCTCCCGCGGCTTAAACTTGCCCGCGAAATCGCGCAACTGCAGCAGCGTTTCCTGGCAGACATCTTCCGCCAGCGCCACGTCTCCGGTAATGCGGCCGGCCACCTGCAGCATCGAAAAACCGTGCTGCTGCAGCAGGTAGCCCCAGGCATCCGGATCGCGTGTGCGCGCCAGTTGCGCCAGCGCTTTCACTGTGGAGTTGTATGGAGTTGTCGCTGTCATCGTCACCATTTTGCACCCAATGCCTAAATCCCGGCGGAGGGCTTTTGAGACAGACTGTTTTTAAAAAAGTGCGCGGGTCAGTAAGCGTTCAGCCTATCGCATCTATTAAGGTGGGATATTTAATTGTTTGAATGAAAACAAGTGAGGTTTTGTGGGGCAGTATATGAACAGTGGCATCCAAAGGATAGCCGCACTAACTGTACGGCGCTGAACGACGCTCCGACCCCAACGGGGTCCGTTTTCAACAGCGAAGGGCAAGCCGAGTTGACGCGAATGCGTCAATTCGGCGCCGCCCTGGTAAAAGGGCCCGCGACCGTCTGTTGTCCTAAAGGGACAGTTTAATAAACGGGTTTCAATCCCAAACGTATCGCTCATCGTAGGCTATTCCGTGTTTGCGAAATAGGCCGCGCATTTCACTCTTGAATGAGGCACCGTCGTGATGGATGTCTTGCTCGCGGATATATTTTTCAACCTTTTCAACCAGCGATTCGCTGACTGAAAATGCGCCAAATCCAGCTTGCCAGAAAAATCGACGATACGGATCGCCCTTGGTCTTGATCCACTTTGACGATTCGCCTTTGACCTTCTTGATGACGTCGGACAATGCACGCGTTCGACACATCGACGCGAGAACGTGAACATGATCGGGACGGCCACCGATTATCAGTATGGGTGAATCAAGGTCGCGAAAAATTGCCGCCATGTACGCATGCAACTGAGTTTCGATAGCCTTGTCGATCATCGGAATCCGGTCTTTCGTACTGAATACAATATGAATAAGGATTTTGGTGAGAGATTGCGGCATTGGCGCGCCTCCTAAATTGTCCCTTCAGGACAATAAAATTGTGGCGTACTTTTTTCCAGGGCGGCGCAGGACCGGCGCATTCGCGCCGATCCTGCGCCGCCCTTCGCTAGTGAAAACGGACCCCTTTGGGGTCCAGGCGGAAGAAGCGCGACTAGACGTCTCTGAGATATTTCATCTGGCATTGCAATTCAAATAGTCACGTACCGCCTGGCAGTCCGGTGAAAAACAATTGGCTGCACCGGGCCACCCTCGGCTCTGACTCGCGAATTTGCGACTTACTTCTCTTCGCTACCTTCTTCCTTCTCGCCGGACTCTTCTTCCTTCTGCTTCTCTTCCGCGGCCTTCTTTTCCTGCTCTTTGGCCTCGGCGTCCGCGTCGGCGCGGTCGACCAGATCATTCACCTGATCGGGAGTGCCTTCCACTTTCGGAGCTTCGTCCGCAGGAGTAGTTGCTTCGGCGTCAGCGGAGCTATCCTTTTTCTTGATCGTCGTGCCGTCGCGTTCCTTCTGGTCGGCTTCTTCGGCCTTGCGCGCGGCGGCTTGTTCGTGAGCGGCTTCGGCGTCTTCGGCGGCGATCTTGGCGACGCTGACGACCTTGTCATCGTCTTCCAGATCCATCAGGTACACGCCGATGGCGCTGCGGCCGGTTTCGCGGACGTCGTCGATCTTCGAGCGGATGACTTTTCCCTTTTCGGCCATCAGCATCAGCTCGTCGCCTTCCTTCACGGCGATCACGGCAACGACGGGTCCGTTCTTCTCGGTGATCTTCACATTGATCACGCCCTTGGCGCGCTGCGTGCCGGTCTTGCGGTATTCGTCGATCTGGCTGCGCTTGCCCACGCCCTTTTCGCAGACCGTCAGCAGGTAGTCGCCAGGCTGGCCGACGACGACGCTGACAATGCTGTCGTTTTCCTGCAGGTGCGGACCGTTGACGCCGCGGGCCGTGCGGCCCATGTCGCGCACAACCGTTTCATCGATGCGCACCGCCATGCCCATGCGCGTGCAGAGCACCACTTCCTGATTGCGGCGCACGAATCGCGCGGCCATGATGTGATCGCCTTCTTCCAAGCCCATCGTGGCGATGCCGTCGCGGCGCGGGTTCTTGTATTCGCTCAGGCGGCACTTCTTCATGTAGCCCTGGCGGCTGACGAGGAAGATCGACGCGTCCTCTTCGAAATTCTTGACCGGCACGATCGAGACCACTTTCTGCTCACCTTTTAGTTCGAGCAGATTGACGATCGCGCGCCCCTGCGCCATGCGGCCGAGCTGCGGGAGGTCATACACTTTCTGCCAGTACACGCGCCCGTCGTTCGTGAAGAACAACAGGTAATCGTGCGTGCTCGCGATGAAGATGTTCTCGGGGAAATCCTCGTCGTCCTTGCTGCGGGCGCCGATGATCCCCTTGCCGCCGCGCGATTGCAGGCGGTAGCTGGCCAGCGGTTCGCGCTTGACGTATCCCTTATGGGAGATGGTCACGGCCATCACTTCGTCGGCGACCAAGTCCATCGCGGAAATATCGCCCGCCGCGCCGACCAGGATCGTGCGACGGTCGTCGCCGTACTTCTCCTTCATCTCAAAGAGGTCTTCTTTGATGATATCGAGCACGCGGTTGACGTCGGAGAGAATCGACTGGTAGTCGCGGATGCGGTCCTGCACTTCCGCGTACTCGGTTTTCAGCTTGTCGCGTTCCAAGCCCGTCAGCGCGCGCAGCGACATGTCCAGAATCGCCTTCGCCTGCCGCGGCGTGAGCTCAAAGCGCGCGATCAAGTTGTCGCGCGCGACTTCAGCGTCCTTCGCGGCGCGGATGATCTTGATCACTTCGTCGATGTGATCGACGGCGATGATCTTGCCTTCGAGTATGTGGGCGTGTTCTTCGGCCTGCGCGAGCAAAAAGCGCGTGCGCCGCGTAATCACTTCCTTGCGGTGTTCGCGGTACTGCTCGAGCATCTGCTTGAGGTTCAGCACGCGCGGCCGGCCACGAACGAGCGCCAGCGTGTTGACCGCGAAGGTCGTTTCCAGCGGCGTGTACTTGTAGAGCTGATTCAAAACCACGTCGCGGTTTTCGCCGCGCTTGAGTTCAACGACAACGCGCAGGCCTTCCTTGCTGCTTTCATCGCGGACGTCGCTGATGCCCTTGATGCGGTCGGCCTTCACCGCTTCGACGATCTTTTCGCACAGGCGGGTCAAGCCGACCTGGTAGGGAATTTCGAGGACGACGATTTTCTCGCGGTCCTTTTCCATTTCGAATTCGACCTTGGCGCGCAGCGTCAAATGCCCGCGGCCGGTCTGGAAGGCCTGGTCGATGCCTTCGCGGCCGCAGATCATGCCGCCGGTCGGAAAGTCCGGACCTTTGACGTGCTGCATCAGGTCGTAGACGGAGCAGTCGGGATTTTCGATCAGGTGAACGAGCGCATCGCAGATTTCCCGCAGGTTGTGCGGCGGAATCTGCGTGGCCATGCCGACGGCGATGCCCTGCGCGCCGTTGACGAGCAGATTGGGAAAGCGGCCCGGCAGCACGGTCGGTTCGGTGCGTGTTTCGTCGTAATTGGGGACGAGGTCTACGGTGTCGCGTTCCAGATCGTCGAACATGTCGACGGTGGGACCGGTCATGCGCGCTTCGGTGTATCGCATCGCGGCCGGCGGATCGGGATTGACCGAACCGAAGTTGCCCTGTCCGTCGACGAGCGTGTAGCGCGTGTTCCAGTACTGGGCCATGCGCGTGAGCGTCGGGTAGATCACCGATTCACCGTGCGGATGGTAATTACCGCTGGTGTCGCCGCAGATCTTGGCGCACTTTCTGTGCTTGGACCGCGGCCCCAGATTCAAGTCGTTCATCGCCATCAGCACGCGGCGCTGCGAGGGCTTCAGTCCGTCGCGGGCATCGGGCAGCGCGCGCGAGACGATCACCGACATCGCGTACGTCAGGTAGCTTTCTTTCAGCTCATCTTCGATGAGCAGATTTTCGATTCGGCCGCCGTGATTGTCGCGTAATTCGTTGGTCTGATAGGTGCTGTCGTCGGGCGGATCTGTGGGCGGTGGCATGGTTTTTCGGGTGCTCTCCGTAACGAATCTTCACGTCCAATTTGGTGCTGAAATTCTACGAGAAATAGCCACGCCGCGCCACTCAAAGCAGGGCAATAAAAGCACTGTTTTTCACTCTTAAATTTAACTTTTCGAAGCGCCTAATTTCACTAGCGCCGCGCCGCTCAGGCGGTACTTCTTCCACTCGTCAATCCGCACGCCGCCGAGGCGGTCGTAGAAGTCGATCGCCTTCTGATTCCAGTCGAGCACCGACCATTCCATGCGCCCGCATCCGCGCTCGACCGCCACGCGCGCGAGATGTTCGAAGATCGCCTTGCCCAGTCCTTTGCTGCGGCATTCCGGACGGACGTAAACGTCTTCCACGTAAAGCCCCGGCCGCCCGAGAAACGTCGAGATTGTAAAGAAGTACACGCCCATCGCCACGGGCTGGCCGTCGAGATATCCGATCACCGCGTCCGCGCATTTTTTCGCGCCGAAGAAATTCTCGCGCAGCAACGCTTCCGTCGCGACGACTTCGTGCGCGCGTTTCTCGAACTCCGCCAGTTCGCGGATGAAGTTGAGCAGCAGCGGGATATCGGATTCGAGCGCGGGTTTGAGTGTGAACATCGTTGGCTCCTGATAACCCTCAGGCAAATTTGCCTGTAGTACTGGTGTATCACTTGCGGGTCAAAATGATCCTCGTGACAGCTGGCACGAGAGTGCCGAAACTTGAACAGTCTGTACCCTGGCGCAAATTTGCGCCAGGGTTCACTTCAGCGAACCGCTAGTTCAATGCGTCTAGCACGGATGAACGGACTCTTTCGCTACGCTCAAGAGCCCGCGCATCAGTGGCACCATCACAAAATGAGATGTCTCCGTTCAGATCCCGCGCGTCATCCAATCCATCGCCCCCTGCCCCACCCCCAGCGGACGACCGACCGCGCGGTACGTGCTGTAAAGCGTCCGGCCGAGGACGTGCGCCGAATACGTTTTCATTGCACCGAGCCGTGAACCGAACGTCGGCCGCGGTCCGTCGCTCGACCCGGCGATGCGTGTGACTCGGTTGAGTTTGTCGCGGAGGCGGTAGCGGTAGCCGAAGGCCTCGTCGAGCACCCATGCGTCGAGCAGCGCGCGGCGGAGCTCGTACCAGAAGCGCCGGCGGTGCGCGTGAATCACCGGCGCGTGCGGATCGCGCACAATCGTGTAGCCGGCCTCCAGCGCACGACGCACCCAGAGCAGATCCTCGGCGTAGCGGCACGGGCCGAAGGGAATTTTCTCCCACGCCGAACGGCGGAGCGCCGAACAGACGTCGTCGAAGCGGTAGAGTTCCAATCGCTGCGCAGGCGTGTACGTGGCGTAGTTGGGATGCTCACTCAAGCTCAGGCGCACCGGGTGTGGCATCGCTTCGGCTTCCAGCTTCGCCTTGATCTGCAATTCCAGCGGGCCATCGGCGGGCGGGATCTGGCGCGAACTGACGCCGCCGACTTTCGCGTCCTCAAAATGAGCCACGATCCGAGCCAGCCAATCGGTATTGAGCGGAACGGCGTCTTGAACCGTCAGCAGCACGATCTCGCCGGTGGACGCGGCGATGCCGGCGTCGCGCGTCAGGCCGTGGTTGAAGCGCTCTTTCCATTCAATCACGCGGCCACCGGCGTTGCGGACCAGTTCGCAAGTGTTGTCGCGCGAGCCGGAATCGATGGCGAGAATTTCGTCCGGGGGCCTGGGCTGCTGCGCGCGCAGCGCGGCCAGCAGCGGACCGATCTCCGCGCCGCCATTAAAGGTGGGAATCACGACCGACGTTTTCACGCGTCCTATCTTCGCGCGATTGCGTGGCGGTGCAAGAGTGAACGTATTCCCGTCGACCCCAGAACTCGGGGCCTGGGGGTCTGATGCGTGGGGGCTAAAGATTCTTAATACCTCACGCGGAAAGAATCTTTAATCGGCCGCGTTTCACCGTCCTATCACTCCGGCTGATTCAATCCCGCAAACCATGGCCGGAGCGATAGATGCGACGGCGCCAAGCGAATACTTTCTGATGGCATTCGCCTTGCAATCGTGGTCTATTGTAGAGGTCGATACGAACTTGGGATTTCAACGATGAACTGCTACCTGCACGCGGACCGGCAAGCGGAATTGCACTGCGCGTCCTGCGGAAATCTGATCTGCGAGGCCTGCGACGTGCAACTGGCCGATCATCACGTCTGTAAGAAGTGTCTGGCCGAGGCCGAAGCCGTGCCGGCGCAACTGGCGGTAACCGCGACCGCGAATCGCGAAACGCGCGCTGCGCGAGGCTTCAATTTCGGACTGATCACCTTTGCGGTCGTCGTCGGTGGAATGATGGGCTTTGTTGGAGGCCAGATCTCCCACCGGCACCATGATCTGGAGGGCATCTTCTTCGCGATTCTGTGTGCTCTGGGCTCGGGGTTCGGGATCTACCTCGTCGGAGCCTTGATGGCGGTCATGGTCGTACCGCGAGCGGACATCAAAGAGAGGGGTGGTGTGCTGGGCCTTTTCGGCATCACCGATTATGGGGCCGCGATGTTCTGGACGCTGTTGGTCGCGGCGATTTTCTGGATCTGCAATTGAGTGAAGTGCCGGAGGGGTGTGGCGTTGAACTGCAAGATTCATGATGACCGTGAGGCGGTGGCGGGTTGCGTTTCATGCGGCAACCTGGTCTGTGCGGAATGCGACGTGACGGTGGCCGGCAAGCACCACTGCAAGACGTGCCTGGCCGATGCGATACCCGCCGCGTATCCGGCGGCGCCCACGCGGTTCGAGCCACCTCAGCGCGCGCTCGCACAACAACAGCGCTTGTACCGCTCGCGAAACGACAGTGTGCTGGGCGGCGTCTGCGGCGGATTCGCGCGCTATGCCGGCATCGATGCGGCGCTCGTGCGCATCATTACGGTGGTTGCGATTTTGACCTGCATCAGCGTGTTCTTTTATGTGCTCGCCTGGATCATCATCCCGATTGAACCGGTGACGGAAACGGCGTAGCGTTTAAGGTCTGGAGGAAAAATGAGTCCCACGAATTCCATGTTTCCCGGCGCTTTTTTGGCCATCGGTGGAGTCGGATTGGCCATCTTTATTTTCTGCATCCTGCCCATCGTTCTCGGCGTGATGGCGCTGCGGCAGATCGACCGTTCCGGCGGCGCGGTACGGGGACGCGGTCTGGCGCTGCTGGCCATTCTGCTGGGCTCGATGAGTCTCCTGATCGTGCCGATACTCCTGTTCTTCGGCTTTCTGGCAGGCGGCAGAAGCGGTTCGAGCGCAACGTACGGAACGAGCACGATTTCCCCGCCGGCTGTATACATGACGGTGACGCCGAGTACCCCGCCCGCAGCGCCTTCAATAATTACACTATCGGGACCGGGTGGCACTGGCGGCATGAACGCCTCGGGTGGGAACGGTGCTAATGGAGGCATAATCAGCGTCACCGCTCCGCCTGTAATCCCCCCGCCGCCCTCGAACGGTGCGCGGACTCCAGCCAACACGCAGCGCTCGGCCACGACCGGTTCGGTTGGGGAACAGAACCCCGACGAGTTCGGCGCCGTGGAGAGACCGGATCCGCCCAAGACGAATGCCTCTACCAACTCCAATCCTGCGCCGAAGAAGACCAGCGGATCAGTAGGCGAACAGGGGCTCGACGATTAAGATGTACTGAATCGAAGTGGGTGAGTTCCGCGCAACACCGAGAACAGGTTTTTCATGAGCGACGCAAACACCTTCCATTGTCCTCACTGTGGTGCCGGCAATCCGGCATCGGAAGGGGTGCTGACGTGCCATGCCTGTGCCAGGCAGTTTGAACCCGCGCGCGTTGAAACGGTGCCGCAACCGGTCTCGCAATCGGGCGAAGCCCCGGTCGAGAACAACGAAGCGCCGGGGTTGGCGCGCGGCGCGGACCTGGGCGGCTACCTGATTGAATCGGAAATCGGGCGCGGCGGGATGGGCGTCGTCTACCTGGGCGTCCAGAAATCGCTCGAGCGGAAAGTCGCGGTTAAAGTACTGCCCAAGCGCCTGGCCGCCGACTCCAAATTCCGCACGCGCTTCGAACGCGAAGCCCTCGCGCTGGCGACGCTCAACCACCATAATATCGTTCAAATCATCGACCGCGGCATCTCCGGCGACACATTCTACCTGGTAATGGAATACGTCGAAGGCGTCAGCCTGCGCCGCCTGCAGCTGGACGGCAAGCTCAAGCCCGAACAGGCGCTGGCAATCGTGCCGCAGATCTGCGCCGCGCTGGAATACGCGCACGGCAAAGGCCTGGTCCACCGCGACATCAAGCCGGAAAACATTCTGCTCACCACCGACGGACACGTGAAGATCACCGACTTCGGTCTCGCGCGGATGATCCACGGCGAGATGTCGCTGCCCGAACAACGTCTGACTCACACCCACGTGCTGATGGGCACACCGGAATACATGGCGCCCGAACAGCGCGAACGCGCCAAGACCGTCGATCACCGCGCCGATATTTTCTCGCTGGGCGTGATCTTCTACGAAATGCTCACCGGCGAACTGCCGATCGGGCGTTTTCAGGTGCCGTCGAAGCGGGTCGAAGTCGACGTGCGCCTCGACGAAGTCATCCTTAAATCGCTCGAGAAGGAACCCGACATGCGCTACCAGCGCGCGCGGATGCTGTCGAAGGACGTGGAGGGCATCGCGTCGACGTATTCGTCAAAGCACGAAGCTGTGGCCGCGCCCGCTGCCCAACCTGCTGCCGCGCCCGCGATTCCGTTTCCGAGCAAAGTTCCGAGCGCCACGCCATCGATCACCGCGGCTCCGGAAGCTTCGCCCGAACGTGAACGCGTATCGCGATTGGCGGCGTGTTTTCAGTTGAAGAACGGCCGCCGCATTGAGGTGGGTCCCAACGGCGTGCGGGTCTTCGAGCCCGCGCCCGAATCAACGCTGGCGCAGGCCACCGCGCCGGCCGTGACCTGGCGCGACGCAAAGACTGCGCGGGGCGGCTACTCGCCACTGGCGATTGCGGCATTTGTGCTCGCGTTGCCACTCGCGCTGGTGCCCGTGGGATTGGGCTTCGCCTGGTTGTTGATGTCGCCATCCGCCGCGCGTGTCTCGACTACGACCCTGTCCAATGGAACGCTCACGATCACGACCACGCCCGGTATGAACCTGCACTTCTATCCCACGGCGGCAGTCGTGGTCCTCGCGATCGTTCTGATTCTCACCGCTCGAAAATTCATGAGACGGCGGTCGACGGGATAGCCGCCGCTGTACGGCTCCGCGAAACGCGTTATAGTTCAACGCGGTCATGCTGAAAAAAATCACGCTTAAAAATTACATGTCCCACGCGCTCACCGTTATCGAACCGGCGGCGGGCCTCACCGTCTTGATCGGCCCCAATAACTGCGGCAAATCGGCGGTCGTCAGCGCGCTCCAAACCCTTTGCGGCAACGAAAAGGGCAGCTACATGGTCCGCCACAACGAGAAGGACTGCCAGGTCATCGTCGAAACCGACGACGGCCACACCATCGAATGGTTCCGGAAAAAAGGCGTGCCGGGCTACGTACTCGACGGCGAACCCGTCCATCGGGTCAAAAAGGACATCCTGGAGCAGATCCAGGACGTGCTGCGCCTGCCCAAGGTCATCCCCACCGACGCGCCGGACGCCGCCGAACGCCGCGAAGCCTTCGACATCCACTTCGCGACGCAGAAAGCGCCGATCTTTCTGCTCGATGAACCGCCCAGCCGCGCGGCGCTGTTTTTCGCGTCGGCCTCCGACGCGGCGCTGCTGGTCGAAATGCAGAAGCGCCACCGCACCAAGGTCATGGAAGCCTCCCGCGAAAAGACGCGCCTGGAACGGGAGCTCCATGCCGCCGACGCGCTGCTCGCGGCGCTCGATCCGGTCGCGGAGCTGAACAAATCGATCGCGGAGGCCGAGCGCGCTTACGAGACGATCGTCTCCGCTGAACGCGAGACGGAAAAGTTGAGGCAGTTGGTCGAACACCTGGAGACACAGTCGGAAATCCATGGCCGCTGCCAGTCTGCCGTCGAGCTGATCCGCGCGCTGACTCCCCCGCCCCCTCTGCCGGATACCGGCGCACTGACGGTGGTGCTGGAATCCCTCGCGCATTACCACGACGCGCGCGACACATGGACGGCGCAGTCGCAGGCGTTGCGCGCGATCACCCCGCCGCCGCGGCTCGGCGATGCCGCGGCTCTGGCGTGGCTCTGCCAGCATCTGGAGGAGCAGGAACGCGCGCACGCCGTCAACGCGGGGCGCGCGGAACAGCTTTCCATTCTCGACGAGCCGCCGGAATTCGGCGATGCGGCGAAGCTCGCGCACCTGACCGAGGAACTCGAGGCCGCGCAGCGCCGTTTCGCGGCTCATGTCCAGGCCCGCGATGTGTTGAAAGTGCTCCGCGTCTTGCCAGCCGAGCAGGAAACTCGCGCGCTGGTTGAGCTGCTCGAGAGCCGCGCGCAGTTGGAAGCCCGCGCCAGGGACGCGGCTCAGGAAGCGAAGGATCTCGAGGCCGAGCGCCAAGGCGTGATGAACGAAATCCGCGCGTGGGCGTCGAGCAATCCGACGTGCCCGACCTGCGGCGGCGCGGTGGACGCTGAGTCGCTGCTCTCGCGGCGGGAGCACACCCATGCCAAATGAAATCTACAAAGGCATCCTCTTCATCGGCGACCCGCATCTCGCCAGCCGCGTGCCGGGATTCCGTTCCGACGACTATCCGCGCGCAATTTTGAAGAAGCTGCAGTGGTGCCTGAAGTACGCCAAGGAGAACAAGCTGATCCCCGCGATCCTCGGCGACGTCTTCCACTGGCCGCGCGACAATGCCAACTGGCTGCTGGCCGAACTGATGGCGATACTCGACGGCGAGGTCCTCTGCATCTACGGCAATCACGACTGCGCCACCAATGAACTCAGCGACGACGACACGCTGCAGATCGTGGTTCGCGCGCGACGGCTGCGCATCGTCGACTTCGACCGTCCGTGGCGCGGCTGGATGGGGTCGCGGCTGGTGATCATCGGCGGCACCTCCTGGGGGCAGCGCATTCCCGAGGCGTTCGAGATGCCCGAAGAATTCCTGGTCCAGGATCGGCCGCTGGTTTTCTGGATGGCGCACCACGACATCCGCTTCGCCGGCTACGAATCGAGCGGGCGCTTCAACGCGACGGAGATTCCTGGCGTCACGCTGCTGGTCAACGGCCACATCCACACGCCCGCGCCCGCGGTGGTACAGGGCGTGACCACGTGGATGAATCCCGGCAACATCGCGCGCGTGAAATTCAGCGACGGCAACAAGGAGCGCGTCCCCGCGGTGCTCCGCGTCGACATCGACACGCACGGCTGGCGCAGCGAGATCGTCGAAGTGCCGCACGAAAAATTTGCCAAGGTGTTTCACGCTGGCGCCGCCAAGACCGCGGCGGCCGACACCGAACGTTCGCTCTTCGTCTCCGGCTTGAACGAGCTGCGGACGCTGCGCACGCAGGGCGGCGGCGGCTTGACCTCGTTTTTAAAGAAGAACATCGACCGTTACCCCGCGGCGGTGCAGGAAGAAATTCTGGAGCTGGCGAAGGAGGTCGTGCCCGATGGCAAAGTTGAAAAGTGACGCGGCGCAGGAAAATATCGAGCAGTTGCGCAAGCGCTTCGAAGCGCTGAACGAAAAGCGCATCGCCGCGGAGACCAACCGCAAGTCCGCCGAGGAAGCTCTCGAAAAGCTGCGCAAGAAAGCGCGCGACGAATACCAGACCGACGATCTCGCCGAGCTGCAGAAGAAGCTCAAAGACATGATCGCCAACAACGAGCGCCTGCGCGCCGACTATCAGAAGCACCTCGACGGGATCGAGACGCAACTGGCCAGCGTCGAAGAATCCCACCGCGCCGCGCACGGCGGCAGCATCCCTGCTGAAGGACGCCGCGCCTGATGCCGCCGCCCGATCTGCGCTCACCCGCAGCGCTTGCGCGCCGGCTCGATCGCCTCACCGTGCTGCACGAAACCAGCGCCGCGCAGAAAACGCGCATCAGCGCCGAGTTCGAACGCGTCAGCGCGTACCTGGCGATGTCGACGCAGGTCAGCGAAGCGCTGGAGCAACTCAGCAGCGAGCTCTTTCAGCACATCAGCCAATTGCTGGAACGCAATCTGACGCAGGCGCTGGTCGAAGTCCTCGACCAGCCCATCGCGGTGAAAGTCACGCAGACGATCAAGAATAAAGCTGCTGCGATTGAGTTCACCGTCGTCCGCGACGGTTGCGAGGAGGACATCATCCGCGGCCAGGGCGGTTCGGTCGCCAATGTGCTTTCCGTCGGTCTGCGCATGTACGCGCTGGCGACGCTGGATCCCAAAACACACCGCCCGTTTCTGGTGCTCGACGAACAGGACTGCTGGCTGCGCCCGGACCTCGTCCCGCGCCTGGTGAACATCGTCCACCGCGCCGGACGCGAGCTGGGCTTCCAGGTGATCATGATCAGCCATCACGAACACACGGTCTTCGAAAAGTACGCCGACAAGATCTACCGCTTTACGCCCAGCCCCGAGGGCGTCAGCGTGGAGCTCTGGAAAACCGAGCCGCCCAACGCGGACGTGAGCGGCTAATACTTCGTCTTAATCTCACGCAAAGCCGCTAAGTCGCAAAGAACGGCGAGTTGTGTGGTAGTTTTTACTTAGGGACTACAGTCCATATGGTCCCCGATCAAAAAAACAGGCGCGACCATTTCTGGTCGCGCCTGCATCTCAAATCACTCGCTCTTTTCTGACCCCTGGCCCTGGCCCCTCGCGCTTTAGCGCGCTACTTGGTGATTTCGTCTTTCACGGGCTTGGACTGGGTCACGCCTTTGCGCAGCTTCTCGTTCTCTTCGCGCAGTTGTTTGTTCTCTTCCTTCAACTTTTCGATCTGCGCCTGCAGCTCGGTGTCGGCAGCGACGGACGGAGCGACAACCGGCGGAGGCGGCGGCATTTCGGCCACGGCTTGTCCGTCGTTCAACGGCCACGTGCTGATCATGTCGCGCACAATCGCCACGGCTTCGTCGGCCTGCGGATCCTTCTCGTCCTTCTTCTTCTCGTCAAGCGCCGGCGGAGCGTCAGGATTGTCGGGCTTGTCCTTCTCGGGGTTCGCCTTTTCCTTTTCCTTGCGCTTCTTCAAGTCGAAGAGGTTCGCGAATTCCGGGTTGGCGTCGATGCGCTGCTTGGAACGACCCTGCAGCGACTTCATGTTCTTGTTCTTCCACTCCATCCACATCTTCACTTCGGGCTTGGCGTTGTCGAGGCGGCCGGGAATCTGGTTCCATGCGATCGCGTTGGGCGTCGCGGCTTCCAGGTAGCCGTCTTCGTTGAGCAGCTTCGGGCCGGGAATGATCACGTCCGGATCAACGCCCTTCAACTGCACCGACGAACCATTGGCCAGAAAGTACTGATCGGTCGTAACCTTGATTTCGCCCGGCAGGCCGTGCGAATTGAGCGGCAGAACCTTCTGAACGGTGCCCTTGCCGAACGTCTGCGTGTGTGAGACGACCACCGCGCGGCCGTAGGCTTTCAGCGTGCCCGTCACGATTTCCGATGCGCTGGCCGAGAACTGGTTGGTCAGGATGACCAGCGGGCCGCGGAATTCGATCTTCTCGTCCGGATCGTCCTGCCACTGGATCTTGTTGCGGCCGTTGCGTTCGCCGACCACCGCGCCGGATTCGATGAACAGGCTCGCCAGTCCGATCGCTTCGTCGAGGTACCCGCCGGTGTTGTTGCGCAGGTCCAGCACCACGCCGGAGAGCGCCTTGCCCTTGCTGATTTCATTGAGGCGGTCGCGGACGTCGTTGTGCACGCCCTGGTAGAACGCCTGCACGGAGATCAAGCCCACCGGGCCGTCCGGAGAATCGATGGTCTTGCCCTTCACGCGCATGTCGGCCAGTTCAATCGTGTCGCGCTTGATGGTGATGACATCGGTCTTGCTGGTGTCGCGCTTCAGCACCGTCAACTTCACGTCGGTGCCCTTCTCGCCCTTGATCAGCTTGACGATCTTGTTGATGGTCATGCCGGCCAGCACCACGTTGTCGACGGCTACGATCTGGTCGCCGCGCGCGAACTTGCCGCTCTTGTCCGAGGGTCCGCCCTTGATCACATCTTCGATATGCGCGCCCAGCGGGCACGGGCGAATCTGCACGCCGATTCCCGCGAAGCTGCGTTCCATGTGCGAGGTGAAATCTTCTTCGTCGTCGCCTTCCAGGTAATCGGAATGCGGGTCCAGCGCCATCATGAAGCTCTTCAGGAAAATCTTGGCGACGTCGTCGTCGACGACCG
Organism: Planctomycetota bacterium; assembly: GCA_038227875.1. GTDB lineage: Bacteria > Planctomycetota > SZUA-567 > H5-PLA8 > H5-PLA8 > JBBRPR01. The sequence continues at coordinate 145,005 of JBBRPR010000009.1, read as the reverse complement.
TCTTCTGCCACTTTTCGCGGTTGCGCTGAATTGCCTGGATGGCGAGCTTCATCGCTTCGTCGTCCTTGAGGTACTCCTTGTTCAGGGAGTAGAGCGACGCGGTGGAGATGATCAGACGCTTTTCGCGTTCCTCGTTGGTCGCCGGGCGGTCCTTCCAGATGATGCCGTCGGGATCGATGTAATCGTCCTCGCTGTCCTTGTCCTTGGTCACCGTTTCGTCGGGCTTGGTGGGCTTCACGGCGGTGTCGGGCTTGATCGCGGTGTCAGGCTTGGTCGCGTCGGCCTTGTCGGTGCGGGCCTTCAAACGGTCCTTGGCCTTCTGGCGGATTTCATCGGCGCGCTTGTCCAGCGAGGCGTACATCTCCGTGTCGCGCGCGATCTGCTTGTCGAGGAAGTTCTTGAGGATCGTTTTGAACTGTCCCAAGTCGCCGTCGGTGGCGCGCTGAGCCAGCGTGTTGCATTCGTCGTCGGTGAGCGTCAACACGGCGTCGTATTCGGATTTCAAAAAGAAGCTGCGGCCCGGATCGAGCTGCTCGACGTATTCCTTCATCAGGCGGCGCATGAACGCCGGATCCATGGTGTGCTGCTTGACGTGGATCTCGAGAATCTGCGGCACCAGGATCGCCACATGCTCAGGCTTGAGCTTCTCCGCCGCGTTGGTTCGAAAATGAAAGGTGAGACTGAATACCGCCAGAAGCATCACGGCGGTCCTGCGAAAGAGCGGGTGCAGCGGGTGGATGTCGGTGCGGGTTGGCAAGGGCGCTATTCCTTTCATGTTCAAGCCCGAATGAATCTTACAACGGGATCGCGCCGGTGGGTAGACGCTTTTACTACTTTAAAATGAGGTCGATCTTAGGACTTGAGCGGGCCTTCTTTCTCAGGAATGCGGCGTTCAAAGAGCGGGTACGAAAACCGGCGAATCTCCGTCTTCGCCCCATACCATTGTCGCGCGAGAATGAGTAATAATTCCCGGTGACAGCGTTCATCCGCCGCGCACTGGCAGACAAAGGTGACATCCCTTTCGCCGCTCAGCCCCGCCAGGCGGCGCAGCTCGGCGATTCCTTCCGGCTCCAGCTTAAACCGCTGTTCATAGTGGACGCAGGCAAATGCGGCATTGTGACTGCCCTCCCGCCGCTTTTTCTCGCTCTGGAAGTCTTTGAGCAGGCCTGGGTCCGGGGCGAGGGCTTTGACGTACTCGTCCGACAACTCCTTACGTATACCCCGCGGGTAGTGGCACATCGTAATCACTATGTAACTTGTGGCTCGCGTTATTGCACCCGATTTGAGGTCGTCGACCGACGCTTTCTTTAACATGCGCACCCTTACTTAGACAGACGGCGGGAGTTAAAGTTTCTGCACTTCTTTTTACACATCCTTAGTAGGATGGACTGGGCTCAATATATGCTGGGATAATTTCAACGTTCATTACCGTTTAAAAAATTCGGATTCTTGTAATCGGGGTACCGCCTGCGGTATCCAGTGCAGTGAAAGCGGGCAGGTTCAGGACAGGGACCAGGGTGCCGGTCAGGAAAAGAGTGCGTTCCATGCCCATAAACTCCCAAGACGAGCGCCAGCTGCTGCGCACCTACGCCGAGCGGCAGGATCCCGCGGCGCTGTCCGAATTCTTTGCTCGATACCAGGACGAACTTTACGCCTTCGCGCTCCGCGTGCTCCGCAACCCCGACGACGCCCAGGATGCGATGCAGATGGCCTTTCTGGACGTGATGCGGCGGGCCGGCGAATACGGCCGGGTGCAGAGCATCCGCGGCTGGCTGTACTCGATCGTCCGCAAAGCCTGCAGGCTGATCGTCCGCTCCGGCCAGCGCAGAGTGCGCCGGGAAGACGAAGTCCGGCAAAATCGAGGTGGGTCCATGAACAAGAAATCCACGCCGGCACAGGACTCCGTGGACCTCATGGACACCGTGCTGGCGGTGCTGCTCCGGCTGCCGGAGCGCTACCGCGATCCGGTGTTGCTGTGTTACTGTCACGGCCTGAGCGAAAGTGAGACGGCGGAGGCATTGCAGGCGCGGGAAGGCACCATCCGCGTGCAGCTTTCCCGGGCGCTGGAAATGATCCGCGCTCAACTTACCGCCGGCGGAATCGTGCTGGGCGCCGTGGCGCTTCCAGAACTGCTGTCGCAACTGCCGATGCAGACGGCGCCGTTGTCGCTGCAGCAGAGCCTGCAGCACGTGGCTCAGGGCGGGCCGCTGCGGCCATCCATTCGCAAAATTGTGGAACGCGCAGGAAACGGGCAACGGTCCCTGGTTCTCAGTGCCTGCGCCGTCGTGTGCGCGGGACTGGTCGGTTTTTACCTCTATAGCAATCGTCCGGCGTCTGTGACCGCGCTGACGCCAACGCCCGTCGTCGCCCCAGCCACATCCACGGAGACGGCGACGGATGCTCCAGTCCAGACCCGCTATACGTTCGACGACGGCAGGCCCGCGAATTTTCAATTCCTGAATGGCAAAGTCGACTGGCAGGCCAGCTCCGGACCGTTCAAGGGCGTACTCCGCGTGGAAGCCGTCAGCCAGATTCAGATTCCATTGAAGCTCGATTCGCGCCCGGCCATGTCCCGCATGCGCTACTGCGGAATCATCGACAAGAAGTCCCCCAATTACGAGTGCTCGCTTTTTCGCATCGAGAATGGCCCGGAACGCGAAAGTCGCTTCTGGCATAAAGCCCTGCATTGGGATACCTCGTCACACGATACGTTCACGACCCCGGCGATCACCGTCACGACCTACTGGATCGGTCGATACTCGTTTGTCTTCGGCAACGATGAACTCACGCATGTCAGTGAATTCACGAAGCCCTTGGAGACCAGCTCCATACTGCTACAGCTCCAAAATGTGGCCGTCGACGAATTGGAGATCAAAACACTGGCGCCCAGCGAAATTCCCGACCCATTGCGCGACCCGGAGGCGTTCATCAATTTCAGGCAGTTGATCCTGCAACCGAGCCGGACTGAGAAAGCGGACAGCGGCCAGAAGAAACCCTGAATGTTCTGCAAACTGGATTGAGAGTGGCGAGGCCAGTTCCCGCGAACTGGCAGCGTGGAAACTCTGTTCCCACATGGAGCCCAAACGATGCTGACCGTCGAGCCGCACGTGCAGAGCATGCCCAGGATCCAGTCGAAAACGCCCGCGGACATCCAGACTCCTGATGGCTATTTTCAGCGCGTGTATGGACGGCACCGCGGCATCATCGACGAAGCGTTGCAACAGCGCTTGTGGAAGGCCAGGGTGCTGGTGGCCGGGGCCGGTTCGGTGGGCAGCTTCCATGCGTTTGCGCTGGCGCGGTTGGGCATCCGCAGTCTGGTGCTGACCGATCCGGAGCGCTACGAGATTTCCAATCTCGCCCGCCAGGCCGGCGCGACCACCGCGACGCTGGGAAACTGGAAAGCCGACGCGGTGGCGGAGCGGATTCTGGAAATCAACCCGCACGCGCAATTGCAGGTCGAACACGCGGACGTCGACGCGGAGAACGTCGAACGTCTGCTCGACGGTGTGGATGTGGTCGTCGACAGCATTGAATTTTATGCGCTCGAAGCGCGCCTGGCGCTCTTTACGGCCGCGGAGAAGCTGGGCATTCCGCTGGTCACCGCCGCGCCGATGGGCTTCGGCGTCAACATGCTGGTCTTCCGGCCGGGCGGGATGAGCTTCAATCGCTACTTCGATTTTCCGGGATGCCGGTCGCGCGAAGAATGCCTCGCCAATTTCGCGCTGGGACTGTCCCCCACCATGAACGGCTTCCGCGATCTCGATCTCTCCAAAGTCACCGCGACTGGAAGCACCAACGCGCCGTCGCTGGCGCTGGCCGCGTCGATCGCTTCGGGCGTCGTGGCGACGACTGTGCTCCGGCTGCTCCAGGATCCCGATCAAGTCTCCGCCGCTCCGCATTACGCGGCCTTCAACGCCAAAACCTTCACCGTCACGCGCGGTAAGTTGCGCTGGGGCAACCGCTCGCCGCTGCAGCGGCTCCGCCGGCACGTGCTGCTAAGCCGGATGGCGAAATAGAAGTAGCGGACTGCACCGATTTCAATTGAGGAGAATCCACCATGCTGACTTCGGAAGATCGCGACGTGCTGGGCCTGCCCACCGAAACCGTCCGCGTGCGCCGCCCCAGCGCCGTTTCCCAAGTGCTGAAGGCCATCAACGCCGACTTCGACCGCGGCCTGGTCGATTGGAACGTCTCTGGCGATAACGGCGATCCCGGTTTTCAAATCCGCGTCGCCGCCGATCGCGCGACACGCCGCCGCGCCTACGCGCTGGCACACCGCGTGTACAGCGGCCGCGGGTATGTCTCCGGCGAGCAGCAGCTCATCCTCTCGCGCTTCGACACGCATACCTCAACGCTGACGCTGCTGGCGCAAGATGAACAAGGCGGCGACGCCGCCACCATTTCGCTCGTCTTCGATTCCGACGAAGGCCTGCCCTGCGACGAAATCTATCGCGACGAGCTCGACAGTTTGCGCGGTCAGGGCCGCCGACTCGTGGAAGTCACCCGCCTGGCCATCAGCGAAGAAAATCAGCGCTCAAAGCTGCTGCTGGTCCGGCTCTTCAACTTCATCTACATCTTCGCGCGGCGCGTGCGCGGCTTCGACGACTTCGTGATCGAAGTCAATCCGCGCCACGTCACCTACTACCGCCGCCTCCTGAATTTCGAGCAGGTTGGCCCGGAGCGCGCCTGTCTGCGCGTGCAAGGCGCGCCGGCCGTGCTGCTGCGCTGCGACCTGGGGATGGGCGAGCGCGAAATTCGCCGCGTCGGCGGACAGGGCGCACGCTCCGACGAACGAACGCTCTACCCCTACTTCTATTCGTGGCTGGAGGAAGGCGCGGTGGCGCAGTTCCTCGCCACGAGTCACAAGCCGATGACCCGCGACGACGCGCGGTATTTCGGGCTCACCGCACCCGCCAAGATCGAAACGCTGGCAGTTTGAAGTGATCAAAAGCCAACATGGGGACCATGGTCCCTATGTTGACTTTTGACCCGCACGAAATTCCATCGGAGCAACGCGCCATGATTGCCATCGGCTGCTGCAACCTGATCCGCGATCCCCTGCGCGCCAGCATCGCCGTCCTCGGCATCGTCTTCTCAGTGGTGCTGGTCACGCTCGAGATCGGGATGCTGCTGGGACTGGTGCGCGACGCGTCGCTGCTGATCGACAAATCCAACGCGGACATCTGGGTCAGCGTGCGCGACGTGAAGACCTTCGATTTCGTCACGCCGATGGACCAGCGCAAGAAGTTCCAGATTCAAGCCGTGCCCGGCGTGGCGCTGGTGGAAGAGTACAACGTCTCGTGGAGCGTCTGGCGGATGCCGGACGGCGGCAACGCCAACTGCATCGTCATCGGCTTCGATCCCAACGGCCAGCTCGGCGCGCCGCTCAATATGGCTCAAGGCGACGTCGCTGCGCTGCACAACCAGGACGCCATCATCCTCGACGAAGGCGAACGCAAGAAGCTCGGCAACCCCAATCTCGGCGATTACGTCGAAGTGCTGACGACCCGCGCAAAAGTCGTGGGCTTCACCAAAGGCATGCGCTCGTTCACGACCACGCCCTTTCTCTTCACCACGTTGCGGCGCGGGAAGGAATACGGCTGGCTGGCCGGCGGCATCGGTTCGAGCAGCGAACGCTCGGTCTACTTCCTGGTCAAAGTCGCACCCGGCGCGGACGTCGACGCCGTACGCGCGCGAATCGAAGCAGCGATTCCGTTCGTCGAAGCGCACACCAAAGAAGGCTTCAGTTGGCGCACGCGCAAGTACTGGTTGCTGGAGACCGGCGTGGGACTGGGCTTCCTCGTCGCGGCGTTTCTGGGACTGGTCGTCGGCGGTGTGATTGTCTCGCAGACGCTTTACGCGATGACCCTGGAAAAGCTCCCCGAGTTCGGCGTGCTCAAGGCAATGGGCGCAACCATGCTGGAACTCGCACGCATCGTCCTGGCGCAAGGTCTACTCTGCGGCGCGGCGGGATTGCTGGCGGGATTGGTGTTGAGCGAGGCGCTCGGCGCGCTGGCGACATCGGCCGGCAACGCCGTGCTGATTCCCTTGCCGCTGATCGCAGCCGTCTCCGTGCTCACATTTTTCCTCGCGTCGGGATCGTCGTTGCTCTCGATCCACCGCCTGAGACGGATCGAACCGGGAATGGTCTTCAGAACATGAGGCACGACATGAACGCCACGATTGCGATCCGGAATGTCAGCAAGCACTACGACGGCGGCGAATCCTGGGCCGTGCGCGGCGTCTCGCTCTCGATTTTTCCCGGCGAAGTCACCGTCCTGATGGGACCCTCCGGCAGCGGCAAGACGACGCTGCTGTCGATGATCGGCGGCGTGCTCTCGCCGACACACGGCGAAATCAGCGTCTGCGGCGTCAGCCTGGATTGCTGCAGCGAAGCCCAGTTACAGTCGTTCCGGCGCTCGCGCATCGGATTCATTTTTCAAAGCTTCAATCTGCTCGCGTCGCTGTCGGCGCTGGAGAACATCGAAGTCGCGCTACAACTCCGCGGTGTGAGTTTGAGTTCCGCACCGGAACTGCTCGACCGCGTCGGCCTCGCCGCGAAAGCGAAGTCGTATCCGATGGAACTCTCCGGAGGCCAGCGCCAGCGCGTCGGCATCGCCCGCGCTCTGGCCGGCGGCCCGCCGGTGCTGCTGGCCGATGAGCCGACCGCGGCGCTCGACGCGTTTCAGGGCCGCCGCGTGATGGACCTGCTGCGCACCCGCGCGAAAGAAGACGGCACGACAGTGCTGGTTGTCACCCACGATCCCCGCGTGCGCGAATTCGCCGACCGCGTGATCGAAATGGCCGACGGCAAGTTGCATCGGATCGTCCGCCGCGTGCGGCCGGAACAGGCTGCCGACGGCCAATGGTTGGTTTCCCGAACCGGCGCCGTGGTCGCCGAGACTGCGAGCAACTGATGAAAAAAGATTCCGCCGCACCCGTACCGGCGCCAGCCCGCCCGCGCGTGCCGAAATCGAGCGTCGCGCTCCCAACTGCCGTGCGCGTCGACAGCGCCACGCCGCTGGCAGTACCTCGCAAACACCGCGGGCGGAGCAGTTGGCTTGTGCTCGCCGCTGTCGTGGTGGCGCTGCTCGTCGCCGCGTTCACATTCATGAGCGCACACCAGAGCACGGCCGAAAGTGTGAGCGTCGCGCCGCCGCCGACTCCCGCGCCGGCTCCGTTCGAACACTACAAAGCCGCTCCGGGTCTCGTTGAAGCAGCCAGCGGCGAGCGGGCGTTCTCGTTTGAAGTCGGCGGCAAGATTCGCGCCGTCTACGTCGACGAAGGCCAGCCGGTGAAGGCCGGCGACGTGATCGCCGAACTGGAAAACGCGGACCTCGCCGCAAAGCTGAAATCCAGCCAGGCCGACCTGAGCGCCACCGACGCGAAGTTCGGCATGCTGCGCGCCAACCTCGATGGCGAACTTAAAAAAGCTGAGAGTGAAGTCGCGCGCTTGAAGGCCGAAGTCACGCTGCTCGAACCGCGCCATGAGGACCTCGAGCAGGCGCGCGCCGATGCCGCCGCGCTCGAGGCCGACGCCAAGCGCTTCTCCGAAGACGAACAGCGTTACGCCAACCCCAACGGGCGCGGCACGTCGTGGTCGGTGCAGCTCTACGATCAGGCCCACCGCTACGCCGAGGCCGCCGCCGCGAAATTTGCCGCGTCCAAGGCGCATCTGCGCGCACTGGAAACCGGATCGCGCCCGGAAGAGAAAGACCGCACTCGCGCGATGCTCGCCAGCGCCGAGGCCGAAGTCCTGCGCCAGAAAGCCACCGCGTCGTTCGTGATCCAGTCGGCTCAGGCCCAAGTCGAACAATCGCGCGCCCAAGTCGACTTGGCGAAAGCCGAGCTGCAAAAAACGCGCATCGTCGCCGCGCTCTCCGGCACGGTCATCCGCAAGTTCATGCATCCCGGCGAAGTGATCGACGCGCTCCATCCACAGCCGGTGGTGACCGTCGCCGACCTGTCGCGCCTGCGCGTCCGCGCCGACGTGGACGAAGCCGACTTCCCCGGCGTCGCCGCCGGCCAGCGCGTCAAGATCACCGCCGACGCCTTCGCCGGCACAGCTTTCAACGGCACCGTCCAAAGCGTCAGCAACGCCACTGGCCAGAAACGCTTTTCGACCGGTGAATCGAAAGAGCGCGTGGATGTGAAGATCGTCGAGACCGTCGTGATCTTCGACACACCCCCGCCCGCGAAGTTCGTGAAGCTCGGCCTGCGCGTAACGGCGTTGTTTCAAGCGCCCTGAGTTCAGCGCGCCAATTTGCAACCGCCACATTCTTCCCGCCCGTTCGACAAGCTCAGGGCAGCACCCCTTGCGTGGGATTTGAGCTCAAGCCAAATTCAACATCCCTTTCGAAAATCCGTTCTTGGCGTCTTTGCGTCTTTGCGCGAGATCAAAAAATCCGTTCTTTGCGGCTTCGCGCCTTTGCGTGAGATGAAATACGTAGCGCGTTACAAATCGGAACTATTTTTGTAAGCCGAACTTCGCCTATGAAAAACCGCATTTTGTGTCCACCACTTGGCGCTCAATAGGCGTTGCCAGTGATGGCCTCTGTGAGGTATTATTCTCCCGTCACTTCACCACGTGCTTCGCGTTAAAAAAGGAGACGTCCGCATGGGGTTCTTCGATCGGTTGACGGCACAGTTCATTGAGATCATCGAGTGGGTCGACGATTCCCGCGACACGATGGTCTACCGCTTTCCCGTCTACGCCAAGGAAATCAAGAACGGCGCGAAGCTCGTCGTCCGCGAAGGCCAGGCGGCGGTCTTCATCCGCGAAGGCAAGCTCGCCGACGTCATGGGACCGGGCACCTACACGCTCGATTCCAAGAATCTGCCCATCCTCTCCACGCTGCTGGGCTGGAAGTACGGCTTCGAATCCCCCTTTAAGAGCGAAGTGTACTTCGTCGCGACGCGGCAGTTCACGGACCTGAAGTGGGGCACGCAGAATCCGATCATGATGCGCGATGCCGACTTCGGCGTCGTTCGCCTCCGCGCATTTGGCGCGTATGCGGTGCGCATCTCTGATCCCGGCGTCTTCCTGAAAGAGATCGTCGGCACCGACGGCCTCTTCGAGACGGAAAAGATCAGCGAGTACCTTCGCGACATGCTGCTCCAGGCGTTCGCTGAAGCATTGGGCAAAGCCAAGGTGCCGTGCCTGGACTTGGCGGCGAACTACAAGGAGATCGGCGGCGCGCTGACCAAGGATATCGGCGCGGATTTCGAATCCCACGGCCTGACTCTGACGCGCTTCATCATTTCGAATATCTCCGTCCCGCCAGAAGTCGAAGCAGCGCTCGACAAGCGCTCGCAGATGGGCGCGATCGGCGATCTCAATCGCTTCACGCAGTTCCAGGTCGCCAATGCGATTCCCGACGCGGCGAAACAGCCCGGCGGCATGGCCGGCATCGGCATGGGATTGGGCGCGGGCGCGATGATGGGCGGGCAGATGGCCAGCGCCATGGCCGCCGCTCAACAGCAACCGCAGCCCGCTGCGGCCCCGGCGGCTCCCGCTGCCGGTGGAGCCGAGGACATCGTCGGGAAACTCAGCCAGCTGAAGAAGCTCATGGAAGCCGGGCTGATCGATGCGGCGGAGTACACGGCGAAGAAGACTGAGCTGCTGGCGAAATTGTAGCGTGAACCTTGCGCGCGCTCACTCCAGGCGTAAAGTCTTCCAAAAATAATCCGTCAAACTGGCTGTCTTAAGATAGCCAGCTTTTCTGCCCGCCGACTCCATGGGTGTCACGGAAAGCTATGGCGCAAGAAGAAGCCGCACCGACCGTCACCGAGAAAGAGCGCAAGTTTCCCTGCAAGGCCTGCGGCGCGAATCTGGTTTTTGCGCCGAAGGACGGCGCGTTGAAGTGCGGTTTCTGCGGGCACGAAGAAAAGATTCCGCAGACGGCCGATGAGATCAAAGAGTACTCGTTCAACGATTACCTCGCGAAACCCAAGTCCACCGGCTACGGCGAAACGCCCGGCCAGCGCCGCGATGTCCGCTGCAGCGGCTGTGGCGCGATCGCGCATCTCGACGCGAATATCCGCGCGACAACCTGCGGTTACTGTGGCGCGCCGTTGGTGGTGGAGGACGGCGAAGGCGAGAAGACGGCCGAGGACATCGTCACGCCCGAAGCGGTGCTGCCATTCAAAGTCACGCTCGAAGAAGCGCAGAAACTGTTCTCGAAGTGGATTTCCGGACTCTGGTTCGCGCCCAATTCGCTCAAAAACGATTCGCACGCCAAGCAACTCCATGGCGTCTACCGGCCCTTCTGGACGTACGACTCCAACACCATTAGCCACTGGATGGGCGAACGCGGTACGTACTATTACACAACGGAAACCTACACGACCACCGAAGACGGCAAGACCGTCACCAAGACACGCCAGGTCCGGCACACGATGTGGATTCCAGTCTCCGGCGTTCACAGCGAATTTTTCGACGACGTGCTGATCGACGCGGGCAAAGACGCCAAGTACCCGACGAAATACGGTCTGAACGAACTGACGCCATACACGCCCGAGTACCTCAGCGGCTTCGGCGCGGAACGCTACGCCGTCTCCTGCGAAGAAGGCTGGAGCAAGGCGAAATCCGTGATCGCCGACGAAATCCGCGAAGGCGTGCGCAGCGAAATCGGCGGCGACGAGCAGCGCATTCTGTCGATCAATACCGCGTACAATGGCATCACCTACAAGCACATACTGCTGCCGCTGTGGGTGAGCTGCTACCGCTTCAACAACAAAAGTTTCTGCTTCCAGATCAACGGCCAGACCGGAGAAGTGACTGGCGACCGGCCGTACAGTTTCTGGAAAATATTCACGCTGGTCGTGCTGATCCTCGCGCTGATCGGCGGTGTCGTGCTGCTCTCCCAGAAAAAGCCGTCGCGCCACCAACACCACTCCACTGAAGTGGAAGACGATCAGGGAAGTACCCGTCTCGTCTTCAACGTCGCGCGCGACGCTTAGGTGCGTTTCGCGCAGATGTCCTGCAGATCGGCGCCGCTTCGACTAAACTGCTACCATGGACACCGATCAGACCAAAGCCCGGATTTTTGAATTGATGGCCTCGGCGAAGTACATGCCGATGCGCAAACGCGGACTGGCCAAGGCGCTGGAAATTCCCGATGAATTCTACGGGCAGTTCCGCCGCATCCTGGAGGCACTGGCGGAAAGCGGCGAGATCGCCGAATTGCGCCGCGGCAAATTCGGACTCCCCGCCACCGATGGCGGCGCGGAACGCAAGCCGGCCGGAAAGAAATCGCGCGACCACGATTCAGACGAATCAACAGAAGCCGAACCGGGCGACGAACCGGAGCCGGAGGAAGACGAGGAGGACGCTCACGCGCGCAAGCAGGTACGCGCACCCAAGGGCACCATCATCGGTCGCATCGAGGTGAAGCGCGGCGGGATGGGCTTTGTCATCAGCGAAACGGCCGGCAACGATATTTTCGTCGGCGCCGACGATCTCTGCGGGGCGCTCAGCGGCGATCTCGTGGCGGTGGCGTTGAGCCGCCGCGTGGAACGCCCGCGGCGCGGCAAGTTCGGACAGAGCTACGGCTCGCCGCATTCGCGCGCCTCCGGACGCGTGGTGAAAATTCTGGAACGTGGCCGCTCGCGGATCATCGGGACGTACCAGGCGCAGGAAAGCGATCGCTTCCGCCATGCGCTGGGCGGCACCGTAATCCCCGACGCGCGCGGCATGTTCACCGAATTCGACGTGATGCCTCTTGACCGCAACGGCGCCAAGCACCACGACAAGGTCGCCGTCGAACTGGTCGACCCGGAAGGCTCGCAGCGCGCGGGCTTCCGGCCGCTGGTGCGGGTGATCGAAGTCTTCGGACCCGCCGGTGAAGCCGACGCGGACGTGCGCGCGATCGTCGAGAATTTCAACGTCCGCACCAAATTTCCCGAGGAAGTGCTCGCCGCGGCCGAAGCCATTGGCTTGGAAGTTCCCGACGAAGACCTGATCGGCCGCACGGATTACTCGACCCCGATCACGTTCACCATCGATCCGCCGGACGCCAAAGACCACGACGACGCCGTCGCCATCCGCACGGAGGACGACGGGCGCATCACGCTGCTGGTTCACATCGCCGATGTCTCGCACTATGTCCGCGAAGGCAGCCCCATCGATCTGGAAGCGCGCGAGCGGTCGACGAGCGTCTATTTGCCGGGCAGCGTCTTCCCGATGCTCCCGCAGAAGCTCTCGAACAATCTCTGCTCGCTGGTGCAAGGCAAAACGCGCCTGACCAAGACCGTCTCGATGACCTTCACGCCCAACTTGACCATCGACACGATCAAGATCGAACGCAGCTACATCCGCTCGGCGGCGTTCCTGACGTACGATCAAGTCCGCGACGCTCTGGAGCAGGAAAAGCCGGAGCTCGTCGGCACGCCGGAGATCTACGCGGCGCTGAAAGTCATGCGCCCCTTTGCCGAAGCGCTGCGTAAGAAGCGCCTGGCCACCGGGTCGCTCGAGTTGGAACTGCCGGAAGTTAAGTTGAAGCTCAATGCTCAGAACGAGGTTGCCGGCTGGGAGAAGGCCGAACACCACTGGGCGCACGAGCTGATCGAAGACATGATGCTCGCCGCCAACCGCGCTGTCGCGATGTACCTGGTCGAGCATGAAATCCCGGGGCTCTTCCGCATCCACGAAGATCCGAAACCCGAGTCGCTCGACCGCTTCATGGAATTCGTGAAGGAGTTCGGCATCTCCCTGCGCCCGCCGCTGGACCGCTTGAAGTTGAAGAGCGTGCTCGACCGGGTGCGCGGCAAGGACTTCGCACACACGGTTCATCTGGCGTTGCTGACGAGCTTGAAGCAAGCGAAGTATGCCGCCGAATGCCAGCCTCATTTCGCGCTGAACTTTTCGCGGTACCTGCATTTCACCAGCCCGATCCGGCGCTACCCGGACTTGATCGTCCACCGCGCGCTCGATTCGCACTTCACGCCCGGCGAAGCCGCGTTGCCCGTGCACGGAAAAAAGCGCGGCGGCGGAGCGGCGGGGCAGTCGTACTTTAAACGCATCGCGTTTCTGCGGCCGCTGGCGCAGCACTGCTCGATTCGCGAACGCGAGGCGGCCTCGGCCGAGGCCGAAGTCAAAAAGTTCCGGCAGATCGAATTCCTGCGACGCAACATGAAAGAATCGCATCCCGGCCTGATCACTGGCGTGCGCGAGTTTGGACTGTTCGTGGAATTGCAGGACTGCTACGTCGAAGGCATGGTCAAGGTCGAAGACATCGACGAGGATTACTACGAGTACTTCGAGAACCAGCACTTGCTGCAAGGCCGACGCAACCGACGCAGCTTCCGCCTCGGCGACAAGCTTGACGTGCGGATCCTGCATATCGATCTGGGGAAGAAGCAGGTCAATCTGGAGATCGTGTGATCGAGCGATATTGCCGCTTGGCCTAACTTTCCACCACTAGACTCTCTAAATAAAAAAGCGAGCAATTTGGATAGATCCAAATTGCTCGCTTTGCCGTTTCCGTTCTGGTTGAAGCTACTTCTTCTCTTGATCCTGCTTCTCTTTTTCCTTCTTCTTGATCAGCTTGCGGATGTCTGAGGCCTTGCTGTAGTCCTCTTCTTCCAGCTTTTTCAGCCAATCGTCCATGGTCATGCCATCTGGCGGCGTCGGAATTTCTTCCGGCGGCTTGGGGATCCCGGTACCGACCGGCGGCGTAGTGCCCGGCTGCTTGTTGTCGGGCGGCGGGGGCTTGTTCAAGCCCTTGCCCATATTCGCCATCTCGATGCTGGTGGCCACATCCGCCAGTTCGTGGCGTTCCTTGTCGATTTCCGGCAGGCGCTTCTGCGCTTCGTTGATCAGATCTTCGTACCCCGGCACCACGCTTCCGGAATCCTTGATGCTGTCGAAAAGCTCCGTCGCTTTCTCCAGTTTCAAAGCTGCGGCGCGCAACGCCTCGGCGTCTTCCGGCTTGCTGTCTTTCAACAACTGATCGGGCTTGGTTTTTCCGCGAAGCGCGGAGAGGACCGCGGCGGCCTGCGGCACGGCGACGCCTTCGTCGTACAGGTCGTGCGCTTGTTTCGCTTTGTCCACCAGAGCCTGCGCGGCATCGGAGAGCTTCTTCACCGGTGCCGGCGGCGGTCCCTTGGTGAAGTGCGCCTTGATGATGTCCCAGCGCGTGACCAGCACCACGATGATCAGGATGAACAGGATCACGCAGGCGATCATCATGTAGCCGACGATCTTATTTGGCTTCTGTGGCTGCTTTTCCTTCGGGTCGCCGACGGCGCGCGACAAACGGGACGTGCCCGCTTTGCCTGACACACGCGCTGAACCGACGGCCGCACCGGAGGCGGAGGAAGCACCCGCCTTGAGGGGGCGAGCGGAGGCTGCCTTCATCACCGGCTTGGTTACATCAGTTTCGGCATCAGCGTCTTCAACGTCATCTTTCTTGACGGAGGCCAGGCCCTTGGCGCTTTTCGAGGCATCGGTCGGCTTCACTGAGGCCAGCGATTTGGCGCTCTTGGCCGCGTCCGTGGGCTTGACCGACGCGAGCCCCTTGGCGCTCTTGGATGCGTCCGAGCCAGCCTTGACCGCCGGCGATTTGCCGCTGGTCCCCGCGTCGCCGGCCTTCTTCGCCGCAATGACAGCGGCGGCAGTTACGCCTGCCGCCGCCACAGCTCCTACCGCCACAACGGCAGCCGCTTCTCCCCGGCTGCCCTTTTTCTTCTTGGGTGCGGGACGTTCGTCTTCGTCGTCCTCTTCATCCTCTTCGTCTTCGTCGTCCTCATCGTCGTCGTCTTCATCGTCTTCGTCGTCGTCGAGGTCTTCGTCGTCTTCGTCGTCTTCTTCATCCTCGTCGTCATCGAGATCTTCGTCGTCCTCGTCGAGCTCTTCGTCGTCGAGTTCTACCTCTTCAAGGTCTTCCTCGTCGAGCTCTTCTTCCTCGTCTTCTTCTTCCTCTTCTTCTTCGTCTAATTCTTCTTCGTCGATGTCTTCTTCATCTTCGTCTTCTTCGTCATCATCCTCTTCATCTTCGTCGTCTTCATCTTCCTCATCGTCATCAGCTTCTTCGTCGTCCTCGGCGTCCTCCTCTTCCTCTTCATCCTCGTCGCGCTTTTTGCGCTTCTTGGCGAGCGTCGTCTCTTCGTCCTCGTGCTTGGCCGGGTTGACCGGAGATTTTGCGGATGGTCCTGCCGGGGCTTTCGCGGGAACTACTTTCTTCGGCGGTATAGCCATGTAAAAGGTGCCTCCTCCCTCTGTCCTGACCTGAAAATTCGATGCGAGAAACGTTTCGATCCCCGACCACAACTGCTTCAGCGGCTTGATTGTGTAAAGTGCTTTCACGTGCCCGTCAAGGATTTCCGCCCGATTTTAAAAATTCGCCACGCACTTTCGTGCGGCGGAGGGCGCCTCTCCTGCTGTGCAGCTGTGCATTATGCTCATAACGTGCGCCTTATTAGAGACTTGCACAAAATAGTGAAGTGTGCCGCTGAAGCTTCAGCGGCACGCTAATATTACCCAAACAGATTGGCTTTATGAATTTTACGGATCGCGCTTCAGAACGTCACGTTGAATGGATCGGCGCCCACGCGTTTGTTTTTGTCGAGTGCATCGATCTGCGCCATTTCCGCGGCGCTCAGTTCGAAATCGAAGATCGCCGCGTTGGACGTAAGCCGCTCCTTGTTCGTGGATTTGGGAATCATCACCGAGCCCTTTTGCAAACCCCAGCGCAGCGCGATCTGTTCCGGGGACTTTTTGTGCGCCGCGCCGATCGTTTTCAATTCTGGGATGTCCTTCACCTTGCCTTGAATCAGCGGGCTCCACGCTTCGTGCTGAATCTTGTGCTTCACGCAAAAATCGAGCAGCGGTTGCTGGCGCAGCCACGGATGGAATTCGACCTGGTTCACCGCAGGCACGACCTTTGCCGTCTTGAGCAGATCTTCGAGATGCGGAATCATGAAGTTGCTGACGCCGATCGCCTTCACCGGACCTTTGCCGTCGCCGTAGATTTTTTCGAGCGCGCGCCACGCGTCCTTGTACGTGCCCGGCAGCGCCCAGTGGACGAGATACAGATCGACATACTCGATGTTGAGCCGGCCCATCGATGCGTCGAACGCTTTCAGCACTGCGTCGTAGCCCAGGCGCTGATCGGAATTCCAGGCTTTGGTCGTGACAAAAATTTCGCGCCGTGGAATTCCCGATTCACGCACGGCGTGCCCAACATCCGTTTCGTTGTTGTAAATCATCGCGGTGTCGATGTGGCGGTAGCCAACCTCGAGCGCCCACGTCACCGCGTCGCGGACACCAGATCCGGTGGCCTGCCAGGTACCCAGCCCAAACCAGGGCATCTTGACTCCGTTGTTCAACGTGGTGGTTGCTGCGAGGGATTTCGGCACACGCGTCTCCTTGGAATTTGGATTCGAATTGAAATGACCCTGTAACGAATTCGTTACGGGGTGTCTGCTTTCAACCATGTGACCAATTGGTCATAAGGTTACGCCCTGGATTTCAACCCGTCAAATTTTGCTACGCATTGTACCGCCGCTGAACATCGTCCATGCGTTTGGACGCGGTCTCGCAGACTTTTTCGAACGACTCGGTCGTCAAACTCAGGCGTTCGAGATATTTTTTCGGCGGCAGCAAACCCTGATCGTCGCTGGTTTTGTCGGCGATCCGGTGCGCCGTCAGGTTGGCCAGCGCGACCACGTAACAGATCGTGTCGCCGCATTCCGCGGGGTTGTGATGGTACGAGATGCCGCGCACGATCGATTCGGGAAGCTTCCAGTGCTGCGCCATCAGGCCGCCGACTTCGCCGTGATTGACGCCGAGAATTTCCGACTCCGCCGCCGGCGTCTCCAGCCGGCCTTCATCGTGCGCCAATTGCATGATGTACTGCACGTCCGCGTCGAGAAAGCGGCTGAGCACCAGCTTGCCGATGTCGTGCAACAGCGCCGCGGTGAACGCGTCGGGCTGAATCTGGACCTTCGAATGCGCCTGAATTGCCTCGACGCTCAGTGAGGAGAGCACCGAATGCCGCCAGAGCTCATTTTCGCGCAAGCCGTATTCGGGCAGCGCGAGGATCATGTTGCGTTTCACGCTCGCCGCGACGGCCAGGGAAAGCACCGTGCCCAGGCCCATGCGCAGCACCGCATCTTTGACATTGGAGATCGCCGTGTGGCTGGCGCTGGCCGCGGAATTGGCCGAGCGCAGAATGCCGGCGGTGAGCGCCGGATCGTAGGTGAGAACTTCGACGATCTCGTTGAGCTGCGAGTTGTTATCCGCGACCAGCGCCGACAAGCGCGTCACGCTCGCCGGAAGTGGTTCGAGGTCGTATGCTTTGACAATAAGTTGATCGAGATCTATCACGCGCGGCCTCCTGATATACAGCTATCATGCTAGGCCTTGGACGCTTAAAAAGCAATCGTTGCGCGAGTCGCCTCACTTTCCTTGCAGGTCATAACACGCCACGCCATCTTCCAGCCGCAAAAACAGCTTTCCGCCCGCGATGGCGGGGCAGGAATACACGCAGGCTTTCGGATTGAAAAGGCCGCGTTGGACATACTTTTCCGGAGTGGCATCGATCATCTCCACTTGGAAGTTACTGTCGTAGTGCCCTTTCCCAAAAACGTTGATGAGCTTGCCATCCACTGTGGCCGCTGCATTGCACAGTGTTTCCCCGGGAATCGCCTGGCTCCATTTAACGTCACCGGTTTTCAGATCCAGACACGTCCACATCGCGCCGGCGTCGGGGCATCCCAGCATGAACAGCGCATCGTTGACGATGGTATAGCTTCCCCGGCTGTCCATTTTCACCGCCTGCTTCCACAGTGACGTGGCGGCGGCCGGAGTCGCTTTGAAGGCTTCGACCTGCGTCGCACCGCGTAAAATCAGGAGGTCATCCTTGAACACGGGAGAGTAAAGATCCGGCGCGCCGCGGACGGTCCATAGCACTTTTCCCGTTTCCAATTCCAGGCAACACCAATCGTGGTTGCCGTTGGTGGTGATGATGTAGTCCTTGCCATTCACCGTCCACAAGATTGGAGCGTTGGCCTTGGCCGCCACTTCCCACGCGCCGAGATTGGGTTTCCACTGCGGGTGCTTCCAGAGCAATTTGCCGTCGGCGGCGTTGTACGCGGCGCCATAGTGGTACACGATGCCCTTGGCCACGAGCGGCGAATTGTGGGTCGCTTCGCCTTCGACATTCCAGATCGGCGTGCCATCCTTTGCGGAGATGCAGTACAGCCCCATGATTCCCGCGAAATAACACTTGCCGTCCGCAATGGTGGGCGTACCGCTGGCACCAATTTGTCCAAAGCCACCTTTATCCATGCTCAGACAACTCAACACCCGTTCACGGGTGGCCGGGAATTCCCGCTTCCACAGTACCTTGCCCGTCGCGGCGTCCAGGCAGACGAGAGTGTCAGTCAGAGTGCTGGCCCGCAGCCAGATGTTGGAGATCAGCCAGCCGGCTCTGTCGTCGAATGCACCCTTGTTTAGAATCTGAACGCTGCCAGCGCGCTTTTTGTAGTTCCAGGCAAATTCGGTCTCCTCGTCGCGCGTTTTGCTCATCTTCTCCAATTCGTCCCACGTGTAACCGCCGGTGGGATTCCATCCCGTCTTCGGCCCGGAGATGCACAACCGCCGCTTGATGTACTTGCCATATTTCTGAGCGTCGGCCGCGGGCAGCGTGGCCATGAAATCCTTGATGTACTTGTCGACGTCGGGTGCTTTCGCGAGGAACGCTTCGAACTCTTCGTCTTTCGGACCAACTACGCCCCACCAGGCCGGAGCCTTGGAGCACGGGGGATGAGCCGGAGCGGCCCAGGCGTCCTCGATTTTTTTCGCCAGCTCCGCGGGAAGGTCCGGCAGCCATCCGGCATCCTGCAGAAACTCCGTGGTGATCAGATGGTACTTTCGTCCACCCCCGACCGGATGCATCCAGTTGACGTACAGATAAACCTTGCCGTCCGCCACCACGGGACTGCCCGCGCCGCCTTCGCCGGCGCCGGGAATCCACTCGCTCTTCCACAGTTGTTTGGGCCCCTCCTTGGGCCATGCGTCAGCCAGTTTCACGCCGTCGGCCGCGATGCCCTGCCGCGAAGGTCCGCGGTATTGCGGCCAATCGTCGGCGGCGCGCAGCGCTCCGACCACAGCCACGACAGCGAGCGACAACACCAGTGAAGAGAGCTTGAAACGTTGCGTCATTCAGAACCTCTTATCGATGCTTTCCGAACTGATTTGGTCCGCCTTTTCGACAAAAACGGGCTCCGTGTAACTAACCGTAGTACCTTTTACACCACTATTGAACACAATTCTGAAAAATCTATCATAGTCACGAACCGTCCGGGTCGCCTACGCACATACAAATGCACGTGACCACAGACCCCTGAACACGTTACAATCTAAAGCGCCCCAATTTCGGGCTAACGCCGTTCCGTGGAGAGTCTCGTGCTAATCCGCCTCAGCCGTATTTTCACAGTCGTGATGACGCTCGTGCTGCTCGCCGGTTGCCAGGAATTGCAGGGGCCAACTTGGAGCAACGACGGCCGCCGCATCGCCTACACCTTATATACGCAAGGCCAGACGGCCGCTGGCGCGCCACTGTCGTACCTGGACACCAGCGTCTATGTCGTTGAGGTCGAGGACGATAACGGCGAAGCTCAGTTGATCGCCAAGGGTGCGGCCTTTCCGCGCTGGCTTCCCGACAACACCACGCTGTATTACCTCGGCGATCGCGATCAAGCCGGCTTCTACACCAAGATTTTCAAATACACGAAGAACGCCGCCGGGGCCGAACCGCAGCCGGTGCTCTCCAACTTGCATCTCACCGGCTTCCAACTTTCTGTCGACGGCGCGGTGGCGCTGCTGGTCAGTGGACGTGAAGCGCGTCCCGGTTCGCCGGGCACGGTGGAAATCTGGAACGTCGCGAGCAACAAGCGCACGCCGCTGGGTGCGCTGACGGAACTGTATTCGCCGGCGCTGCTCCCCGACGGCAGCGCGATTGTCTATTCGCAGAAGCCCGCCGAATCGCTCCCGCTGCTGGGCATCTGCGATCTCGACGGCACGCAGCCGCGCGTTATTTTTCCGACCGAAGAACAGAACGACCCGACCGCGGCGACGTACGTCGTCCATCCATTTCCCGACCGCGTCCGCGTCCTCTTTTACGCGCCGGGCAGCACCAAAATCTGGACCATGCGCACGGACACTACGGCGATCAAGTCGTTTCCGCTCCCTGAAAATCTCTCCACGCCGGTGATGGTCCGCATCGATGATGACGGCAACTCCGCAGTGCTCACGCTCGCGCAAGCCTCGTCGGAACGCGTTGTTTTCCAGTCCTACCGGCTTGACTTCACAACGAAGAAATTCACGCATCTCGACGGCGACAGCGCGACGCTGACGGGTGCCAACGCCGCCGATCCGCGCGCGGCGCATCATAATGGTACACTGCGGCAGGCGTGGCTCTCGCCGGGCGGACTGGCCCTGGGCGAACCGGGCAAGGCCCGTTATTTTCCGCTCACGCCCACCGAATGCATGGCCGCCAGCGCGCTGCAGATCCGCCAGGGCGAAGCCGACAAGGCCGTCGCCAGCGCTCTGAAAGCGCATGAACTGCAGCCGCCGCCGCTCGACGCGGGGGAACTCGACCGCGCCGACGCCCGCGCCTACCTCGCCGCCAAGCAATACGATCCCGCCTGCGATTCCTTCGAGAAAGCGCTGCTCCTTCATCCCATCGGCGGTCCGCACGGATTGACGTTCCTCTTCCCGCCTGGCGCCGGCCTCCCCCGCCCCGCGCCCGCGGAAACGGCAGCCGTCGTCAAAGAAATGGAACAACTCTGCACCGCCGCGCCGCAGAACAAGCTCATCCCGCTGCTGCGCCGCGCTTACGAAGCGCGGCTCAAGGGCGAGTACAACGACGCCGAGGAAGCCTACCGCCTGGCCTCGCCAATCTGTCCTGATGAAGCCACCGTGGGCGGGCTGCGCTTTCAGGAAGCGATGTGCTTCTTCGAAAACGGCGAACTTGTCCACGCTGGCGAAAAATGGGAAGCGGCCGCACGCACCACCGATTTCCCGCAGGCGCAGTATGCCGCCGCACTCAGCGCCATCGCCTACACGCTCGACGGCCACGGCGATGCCGCCAACAAGGCCAACGCCGTCACGCAACTCTCCGCCGCCAAAACCGGTCCGCTCACCAACGAACTCGCGCAGCTCATCGCCTCGGTGAAGGGCCGTCCGTACCGCGATCACAGCGTCAGCAAGGAGAACGCCACGCCCGACGACGCCTTGAAGACGTGGGTGGAAATCGACATCTACAGCATTCCCTTCGCCAGCCTGACGCCGCAGCGCGTGCTCGACAAGGACGGCAAGTATGTCGATCGCCATATCGGCGTGAAGACGCTGACGGCCTCGGCCGTCGGCCTTTCGGGAGCCCAGGCGCCGATCTTCCACATTCCCTGCGCGATCACGATTCCGACGATCGCCCCCGATCGCCGCCACCTCGCGTTCGCCGCGGAAGGCGAAGTCTTTCCGCTCAACCCGTCGTTCTGCGATGTCTACGTCATCGACATGAAGGGCAACATCAGCATCGGCAACACCAACGTCCTGACCACCGGCCTGCTCAGCGGCCGCAATACGATCACGGGCCTCTCCTTTAACGATGGCGCGGAGCTTAAAGTTTCCGGCTCCACCATCGACGTCTTCGGCGGAGAGACTCCGTACAGCAAGGCGGTGCCGATTCCAGCGGACCGGGGCGTGTTAAAGAACTAGCCCGCCTAATGAACGGCACGAACTGAATTGGAGCCGACGGGTTTGGGAAGTGTTTCGACTTTGAATCGCGATTTTCCGCTGATCGATCAATCCTTTCTCGAACGGCAGGGCATGGTGATCCCGGAGATCCGCTTCCGGAATCAGGTGGAGAAGCTCGCGGCGTTGCATTCGGCGGCGGCGCCGGGTCCGGTGCTTTTCGTGGGCGACTCGGACATGCGCCTCTGGAGTGACGCGAATGGGTTCGCGGAATTCTTCGCGGATCTCCCGGCGTTGAATCTCGGTTTTGGCGGCGCGCGCACGTGGGAAGTGCTCGTCAGCTTTCAGGCGCTCATCCTGCCGAGACAACCCCGCGTGATCGTCTACTGCGCCGGCGACAACGATATTTCCTGCCAGGGCGAAACCGGCGCGCGCAACGCGGAAATCGGCTTCCGGCTCTTTGCGGAACTCGTCGCGGCGCACGTTCCGAGCGTGACCGCGATCCTTTATCTGGCAATCCATCCTTCGCCCTGCGATGAGCCACTCTGGTCATACATCCGCCAGGCCAACGCGCGCATTCAACCGTTCTGCGCCCGCTCAGCGACGCGGCTGGAATTCGTCGATTACCTGCATCTGTTGCTCGATTCCAACGGCCGTCCCAAACCGGAGATGTTCGCCGCTGACGACTTGCATTTTTCGAAACAGATGTACCGTCATCTCGGCGCGTTCCTCCGGCCGAAAATTCTCGCGCTATAAACAGCTCGGAGCGAACGGCGCTCAACGCACCGTTCGCTCCGAGGCTCAAGAATGGCGAAGTGGCCATTCTTCCGACAAAAACTACTTCTCGTCGCGCTTGGCTTTCTGTTCCTCACGCTTGTCTTCGCGTTCCTGCACGCGATCGGCGCGTTCCTTCTCGGCGTCGGTCTTTCGTTCGGCCGCGGTCTTCGGAGCGTTGTCGGCCTTTGGCGCGGGCTCGGGCTTCTTCGCCTCCCGTGCCGCCTTCTCGGCTTCCACCCGGGCCTGCCGTTCGGCCTGAGCCTTCGCCGCGTCGTTCTGGTTCTGCTCACGCGCCTGCTCGCGCGTGTTCTTCTCGGCCTCCAGCTTTGCCTGACGTTCGGCTTGGGCCTTCGCCGCTTCATTCTTGTTCTGCTCAGCTGCCTGGCCGCGCGCGTTCTTTTCCGCTTCCAGCTTGGCCTGGCGTTCGGCCTGGACCTTCGCCGCTTCATTCTGACTCTGCTCGCGCGCCTGTTCGCGGGTGTTCTTCTCGGCTTCCAGCTTGGCCTGGCGTTCAGCCTGCGCCTTCGCCGCTTCGTTCTGATTCTGCTCGCGCGCCTGTTCGCGGGTGTTCTTCTCGGCTTCCAGCTTGGCCTGGCGTTCAGCCTGCGCCTTCGCCGCTTCGTTCTGATTCTGCTCGCGACCTTGTTCGCGGGCGTTCTTTTCTGCTTCCAGCTTGGCTTGACGTTCCGCCTGAATCTTCGCGGCTTCGTCCTTATTCTGTTCGCGCGCCTGCTCGCGATTCTGCGTCTGCTCCTTCGCCTGCTCGACGCGGTCGTCGCGGCGCTGCGCGGCAGCTTCCTTCTTCACGACGGGATTGGCTTTGCGCTTGGCCAGTTCTTCGGCGACGCGCGACTTGGCCGCGGCGGCGCTGACGGTGTTCACCGGGCGCACGGGACGTTCAGTACGATCGGGGCGTGCCGTCCGTGCGGGCGCTTTGTCGTCATGCTTCACATACGTATTTTTGGCGATCGCCGCGGGCGGATCCTTCGGCGCGGCTTTCTGGATCTTCGGACGGAACACAGCGATCGAGTTCTTTTCGCGCGCTTCACCGCGGATGGCATCGCCCGGGCGG
This sequence comes from Planctomycetota bacterium, assembly GCA_038227875.1. Lineage (GTDB taxonomy): Bacteria > Planctomycetota > SZUA-567 > H5-PLA8 > H5-PLA8 > JBBRPR01. The sequence goes on along the minus strand of JBBRPR010000009.1, from coordinate 121,456 downwards.
ATCTTCGCGTCGGAGATCGCCACGGCTTCGAGCTTCCGGTTGGTACGCTGCTGCACCTGACGGACTGAGACGCCGTTGTTGATGATGCGGTTGTCGTTGTAGACATACGTGTTGTTTACGATCGTCGTCTGTCGAAACACGTCGCGGTTGCGGTCGCGGGGCAGCGCCACGATGGCGAGATTCGTTTCCAGGAACCGATCCGAAGGTACGAACGTGTAGTCGCGGTCGCTCAAGCCGAAGTCAAACGCGAGTCCGACGTGCTTGTTGTGAAAGGTGAAGCCGACACCCGATTCGAAATGCGAATCCGGCGGCAGCGGCGCCCAGCCATAATGGTTGTCGCTCTCGCGCCAGCTGACCCACGCCGGCGCCCATTCGGTGCCCGGCTGCCAGATCCAGCCCACGCGTTCGTGATGCTGCCAGCGGCCGTAGTGAAACGCCGCCCAGCTCCAGCGGTAATCGCTTTCGAAAAACCAGCCCGCGTCGCTCCAGACCCAATGTCCATCGTTGGTGTACGGGCGCCAATCGGCCTGCACCGCCACGCGCGGCTGCCAGCACCAACCCAGGTCGTCGACCTGCTGCCAGCGGCCATCTGGGGCCAGCGCTTGATAAAAATAAGTGATATTCGCGTCGTCAGATTCCGGCGCCAGCACCGTGTCCGCGGCGGACACGTCCACGTCTACCGCGGCCGGATCGCCGTTGTCCGGTACTGCCGTGTTCACGGGAGCGGCGGCCACATCCTTACCGTGGTCGATCATGTTCACAATCACCGTCGACGGCACGCCATTATCCTGCAGCGCCTGAATGTCCTCGGCCGACATGTCGTCGTAGCTGAGTTTCGAGTCCTGAACGTACGCGTTCAGCACATCTTCACTGACGCCGGCTCGCGACATGCGAATCACGTCGTCGACGCCGTCTGCTCCAAGCACGTTCGGTGCGACCGAAACTGAAAACGCTAGGAGCAATGCCCCCAGCAGAATAGTGGTATGCCTCATGATCGAATCCTTTCGAGTAACTTGACCTTGTCGTGCCTGAATAAACACGTCCGTCATCACTACAAAGCGAGTCAGATGCCAACGGCATATAAATCCACTACCTACTACTGTGACACAGCCTTGCTCCCAGGAGAGCCGCCGGCGTCTATTCGCCAACTCACCGATTATCGGGAGCCGATGTCTGATATTCACGTTCGCCGCCCCTACTTTGCCGGACTGTGAAATTCTACGCCAACTTCGACATCTGAAATCAGTGGGCGCCATCTGTATTTCGTTTGCGCCCGAACGGAGTTAGCGCCTCTATTCTCACGCTCCATGGCCGTTTACCGCAATTTCACACTTGGCACATGGCGTGCGTCCAGCTTGCCCGTGGGATGAGTTTCCGGCGTGTGCCCGGTGATCGAAATAGGTTCTGGAGAGGGGAAAACCAAATGAATCGCAAACTGTCCATGTTTATTGCAGTCGCGTCGGTCTGGAGTTCACTGAACTTTGGCGTTCGCGCGTCCGATGAAATCGCGTTTGATGGCGGCAAACCGCCGCAGGCGCAGCCCGGCGAATGCTGGTGCCTCGTGGAACTGCCGCCGCAGTACAAAACCGTGACCGAACGCGTGATGGTCGCGCCGGAAACCTGCCGTGTCGAACCGATCCCTGCCGTCTACGAGACGCGCAGCGAACGCGTTTGCGTGCGCCCCGAAAGCAAGGTCTGCCGCGAAATTCCCGCTGAATACAAGACCGAAAGCTACCGTGTCTGCGTCAAGGACGAGACCTGCCGCAAGGAAAAGATTCCCGCCGTGTACGAAGACCGCACCGAGCAGGTGATGGTCTGTGGTGAAAAGCGCGAACGCTACACGATTCCCGCCACCTTCCGGACCGAAGAATACCAGGTCTGCGGTTCGCCGGCCCGCACCGAATGGCGCCGCAGCGAATGCGCCGCGTCCGATCTGGCCGCGCATGAAAGCAAGGATTCCTGCTACTGCCTCGTGGCCATCCCGGCCAAGTTCGAAACCCGCACCCGCCAGGTCTGCGTGACGCCCGAACGCTGCGCCGAACGCGTGATTCCGCCCGTCTACAAGACCGTCACCAAGCGCGTCTGCGTGAAGCCCGAAAGCGAAATCCGCATCCCGATTCCCGCCGTCTACGAAATGCGCACCAAGCAGGTTTGCGTTCGCAAAGCCGAGAAGACATACGACGTGATCCCCGCGGAATTCAAGACCGTTGAACGCCAGGTCTGCGTCAAGCAGGCGTGTGAACGCCGCATCGCAGTTCCGGCCCGGTACGAAGACCGCACGCGCGAAGTCTGTGCGACTCCCGCGCGCAAAGTTTGGCGGCAGACCGTCTGCCAGCGTGGCAGTGCGGATGCAACTCCAAAGCACGATTCAACCCATGAAACAGCGAGCGCCAACTAGCGCTCGGATTGGGGCGCTCACGCGGACGTTCGCGTGAGCCTCCCGGTCTGAACGCTATGCAGCGGATCGCACGACTTCAGAGGCAGTCCACCCATGAAAAACGCGACCCTTCCCAACGCCGACGTTCTCATTGTTGACGACGACTTCGAGACCCGCGAAATGTTGTCGTACTTTTTGAAGAAAAAAGGCTACTCGGTCGTCTGTGCTGTGGATCGCGAAGAGGCAATGTCGATCCTGGACGGGCGCTCGGTCACTACGATTCTGCTCGATTACATGATGCCCGGACCCAGCGCGACGAAATTCCTGGAATACACCGGCTGGCACCACCCCCTCGCGAAGGTAGTGCTGATGACCGCCTCCAATCGCGCTGACGTTCTTGCCCGCATGCTCGGTATTCAAAAGGTGCTGGCCAAGCCTCTCGAACTTAACCGCGTTATAGAAACTGTGGGAGTTGCGGGAAATTGAGCAGTAGGAAAGACGGAACTATCTGACAGAAAATACTCGCGAATATATCATTCCCCGTTTAGCTTGCGGCGTCTGTAATTGAGGCTCTGGAGGGATTTGAATGCGCTTCATTCGTTCGCTATCGGTGCTCGCTTTGTCGGCCACACTGTTGAGCCTCACGTCAGCGCGCGCCGCCGACGCGGGTGTCAAGCAGCCCGTCTTCGTGCTCTGTCCGCACGCCGCGGGTTACAGCGCGTGGTCGCTGTATCTGATGGTGGATCCCGCCGACCCAAAGAAAGTGCTCTCGATGGGGCTTGAAAAGCTGCGCAAACAGAACTCGAAGGACTCCTCGTTCGAAGCCGTTGTCGCCGCGCAGAAGGACGAAAAAGTCGGGCGCGACCCCGTGGCAGCGATCACTGCCGCCGAGTTCGGAAAAAGCCAGATGCGCGTCGAAAAAGACAACGCGCTCCAGGCCGGCCTCACGCCCAACGCCGACGGCACGTACCGCCTCTCCATCAGCCTGCGCATCAGCGCCGACGAACGCTTCAACCTCGGCGACAACGCCAAAAACCGCACGCAGGTTGTGCTGACCTACGATGCCGGCAGCAAGACCTGGCAGGCCATCACCAAGGACGTTTACGATGACAAGGGCGCGCGCGCCGACGTCGCCTCCGGTTCCAAAATGAACGGCATCCTCTTTCCAGTCACCGGCACCGGCATCTACACCATTGTCGGCATGTTCGACAGCGGCGACGGCGTCACGATGCTCGACCGCTCTGAGATGAGCAAGAGCCGGGACTAGGAATGTCGAAGAAGGAATGAAAATCCCCCGCATTCAGCGGGGGATTTTTATTGAGTGAATGCACGCTTTAGGACCTGCAAGGCCAAATGCGCAGTCCTCAGTCCTTAGCCCTTCTGCCCCGCAAACCCCTCCACAAACTCCTCCTGCCGCCGCACCTCCACCGCGCGCGGGCCGCGCGAACTGCGCACCGCCGCAATCGCCGAGGCCGCGTCCGATCCCAGCGCCGTCAGCACGCACGACGCCAGCGTCCCGCTGCGCCCCAAGCCGCCCATGCAATGAATCACCACGTTTTCTTTCGCGTGAAGCGCCGCCAGGATCCAGCGCACCAGATCCACCGTGTCGTCGAGCGCTGGCACGTTCTGGTCGGCCACCGGGAAATGCCGGAACTGCATCCCCCGCGCGTTTACTGCGCTGCCCAATTCGCGCACGCCGGCCCACTCCAGTTCCGCGTCGGTCACCATGCAAATCACGCGCGAAACTTTTTCGTTCGCGAGCACCTCCAGATCCGCCGCCAAATCCCGCCCGCGATCCCGCCGGCCCGGACAGATCGTGATTCCCAAACGCCCGGCCGGGCCTTTTGGCCCGGGCAGCCCGATCCAATCGATGCGCAACACTTCTTCCGCGCGCCGCGTCTTCACCACGTCTTCCGCGTAGCCGCACGCTGCCGCCAGCGCCCATTCTTTTTGCAGCGGTGAGGATTCATCAAACGACAACGTGTGCGCCGCGTAGCGCAGCAGCGCAATGTCCATCTGCACCGGATGCCGGTCCGACCTGCAATACTCGCTCACGAATCCACGCAGCGTCCGCAACATCGCCCACGCGCGCAGCAACTGCGGAGACTTGATTCCCGCAATCGCTTCCGGCAGCGGTGAGGCCAGATCCTCCACCGCCCGCAGCGCCCGCGTGATGAGCAGCGCTTCGGCCAGCGTTTCGCGATCCGGAATCGGCGTGAAGATGTAGAGCAGATCGTTCTCGAGCTTCACCAGATCCTTCAGCACGTGCCCCGGTGCCGTGTGGAAGAAATCGATGATCCAGACGTTGTCACGCCCGTCGACGAGAATGTTGGCACCATTCAAATCGCCATGCACATACGAGACGAAATGCGATTCGCCGGGATCCGGCTGAGCGTTCTTCAAAAACGATTCGTAGAATCCGCACAGGTTGTCGGCGACGTATCCGCCCGCAAACTCCAGGCGCGATTTTCCCGCCGCGGCAGTGCCGACGATCGCCTCCACGTTCTTCCGCACGTGCGGCGCGAATTCCGGCGAGAACCGATAGTGCTCCAGCAGCGGCATCCGCTCGTAGCGCGCCGCAGAATAAAACGGCCGCAGCACTTCCCCGAACACGCATTTCAGCACGCCGTCGATTTTTTCCACAGGCTGATTGCCATCAAAGAGCCCCTTCAGCGACCGGACCTTTCCCTGCCCCATCGACGCAAACGAATACTTGATCCCCGCGCGCGATCCGATCTCCGCAAAGCCGCGCACGCTCGGCGCGTTGTTCCCCAGAATCTCCTCGACGCGCTCGAACGCCACGCGCTCCGCGCCGATCAATTTGTTCGGCCCCAGTTTCACCACCGACGGCGCCTGCTGGTGCCCCAGCGCATCGGCGCTTGTCGCGCGAAACACCAACGCTCCAGAAAAGCCGCCCGACAGCGGCTCCAGATTCACCGCCGAACTGTCGCGGTAGAGATACCCGACAATGTCCTGGTCGCTCTCCGTCAGCGCCGGCATTCCGACCTGGGTGGCGGTGGTGCCCTTCATCAGCACGCGGTGCCCGAACGTTGCTTTATCGCCAGGCAATTGCGTGCTGCTTCCCGGGCTCAGCCAGCCGACCAGGTCGCCCACGGTGTCGAAAACCTTCACGCCGAGAATCCGGCTGAGCTGTTCGAGCGCATTGAAGTGCTGCGCGCGAGACGCGCTGGCCGTCAGCGCGCTGCAGGTCGCCAGTTCCTGAATGTTGTAGCGCGTCTTCAAATCGTAGAGCAGGAAGCTCACCTTCGCTTCCGTCCACACGCCGACGACGCCGATGCGCACGTTCTCGCGATCGCCTCCAATAGCCGCGTCGAGCTGGGCCGCCAGCGTCGTCTGCTCGAAGTCGTTCAACGCAATCGAATCGACCGTCCGCTCGTTGCGCCGCCCCGCCAGGCCCGAATCGAGATTCAAGATCAGCTGCGCGCCGGGCGTATCCTGGATGCAATGCTCGCCAAACATCCGCAGATGGTCGCTCTGCTTGGGATCGTTGCGGTCGTGCCAATCGCGAATATGGATGATCTCCAAGTCATCGCCGCGCTGCGCGCGAGCCCAATGCATCAACTGCGCAATCGGCCCCGCCGCCGGATCATGCCCCAGCAACCGCGCCGACTCCGAATACCCGACATGCAGGCAATTCGGCAGCGGATCATGCGGCAACAACGGATCAATAAAATCCCGCTGCAAACATTGCGTAATGAGAATCGATTTGGCCATGGGTCGAAAAGTCCTCGGTTTTGGCGTGACAATACCGGAGCGTCATTTCGGAGACAACAGGCGGGAAACGAGCACGGATCCGGTTTGCAGCAAATGAACACGGTTCGACAATCAGAATACATGCGAGCAGCTGAACTTATTTGCCGCCCGCCTCCGTTCGTTCAATCCTCTAATTCAGGGCTTACTTGGAGACTCCGATCCGCAATCCGTCTTCATCCAATCTTTACACGACCCACAACCCCCGTTCACTCTCCAATGGTCTAATCGTGACACAGAGAAACAGTTTCCCGATCACGGGAGAAGGAGATAAGTACAATGGTAAGAATGAGTTGGTTCGCCGCCGTGTGTGCGGTGCTGGTAATCGGAATGTCCGGAGCCCGGGCCGAGAATGTTGAACTCCATGGCGCAGGTGCCACGTTCCCGGCTCCCTTATATTCCAAGTGGGTGGCAGAATTCAATAAAGCCAACGCCACGATCAAGGTCGACTACCAGGCCATCGGTTCAGGCGGCGGCATCAAGGGGATCACCGACCGGACCGTCCAGTTCGCCGGCTCCGACGCCCCGATGACCGACGAACAGCTCAAGGCAGCGCCGGCCAAGATCCTGCACCTGCCGACCGTCGCCGGCCCCGTGGTTCTCATCTACAAGCTCGAAGGCGTCCAGAATCTGACGCTCAACGGCGATGTCCTTTCCGCCATCTACATGGGCAAGATCACCAAGTGGAACGACCCCAAGCTGGTGGCTCTCAATTCCGGCGTCAACCTGCCGGACAAGGATATCGTCGTCGTCCACCGCTCGGACGGTTCGGGCACCTCTTGGATCTTCACCAACTATCTTTCCAAGGTCAACGCGGATTGGAAGAAGACTGTCGGCAACGCCACGTCCGTGAAGTGGCCGACAGGTCTGGGCGGCAAGGGCAATGACGGCGTCGCGCAGGCTGTTCAAACCGCCGACGGCGGCATCGGCTACGTCGAACTGGCGTTCGCGGAAAACTCGAAGATTCCGTACGCCACGCAGATCAACAAGGCCGGCAAGCCGGTCCGCGCCAGCATCGATGGCGTCAACGAAGCGGCCAAGTCGGTCATCGAAATCCCCGACGACATGCGCGTCAGCATCACCGACGCCCCGGGCGACGCCTCCTATCCGATCTGCGGGTTCACCTACCTGCTGGTCTACGAAGACCTCTCCTATCTGAAGAACAAGGATCAGGCCACGGCCCTGGTCAGCTATATCACGTGGGGCGAACACGCCGGCCAGGAACTGGCTGCCCCGAATTTCGCCCGCTTGGCGCCGGAATTGACCAAGAAGGTCGAAGAGAAGTTGAAGACGATCGTGTTTGACGGTCAGCCCCTGGTCAAGTAAGTGTATCTGCCCGGCGTGTGGCCGAACCTACCCCGGCCACACGTTGGGCTTCCATTGGCGCAGTACCGAGAGAACCCCACATGCCGTCGCTCACCGTCAATGAAGCCTCCAACTCAGGTGCCGCCCCACCCGACCCGGCCATTGCCAAAGCCAAGTTCCGCAAATTTGCCGACAACCTCACCGTTGGCACCTGCGTCGCTGGCGGCTTGACGATCATTGGCCTGGTCCTGTTGCTGGCCGTGGTGCTGACCTACAGCGCCTGGCCGGCGATCATGCAGTACAAATGGAAATTCCTTTTCGACAGCGAATGGAATCCCGTCGAAGAACAGTTCGGCGCGCTGCCGGTCATTTTCGGAACCATCGTCAGCTCTCTGATCGCGCTGGCGTTGGCGGTTCCGGTGAGCATCGGTTCGGCGGTGTTTCTCGTCCGCCTCGCCCCGCGCTGGATGGTCGGCCCCACCGCCTTCATGATTGAACTGCTCGCCGCGATTCCCAGTATCGCCTACGGTTTCTGGGGCGTGGCGGTGCTCGTCCCGATTTTGCAGAAAACCCTGATGCCCTTCCTCAAAGCCACGCTGGGCAAAGTGCCCGTGATCGGCGCGCTCTTCTCCGGACCGGCCGTCGGCGTGAGCATGCTCGCTGCGGGCATGGTCCTGGCGATCATGATCATCCCGATCATCACCTCCGTCACCCGCGACGTCCTGCGCTCGATCCCCAAGGATCTCGACGAAGGCGCCTACGCTCTCGGTGCGACGTGGTGGCAGGCCACCCTGGTGGTGCTCAACTACGGCAAGACCGGCATCTTCGGTGCCATTATGCTCGGTCTGGCCCGCGCCGTCGGTGAAACGATGGCCGTGGTCATGGTAATCGGCAACAGCAACTCGATCAGCGCCAGCCTGCTCCAGCCCGCTCAGACCATGGCCAGTCTGCTCGCCAACGAATTCGCCGAAGCCGACAAACCACAATACGTCAGCGCCCTGATCTACGTCGCGCTGGTCCTGCTGGTGATGACGTTCACCATGAATCTGATCGCCCGCGTCATGGTCAACAGCACCACCAAGCCCGGCGGGCTCCGCTCGCTGCTGCCCTTCGGCCTGGGCAATCCCAAGCCGGCCAAGTCCACGGACGTCGTCCATTCCTCCGCGGTCTCGCCCACCACGCCCGTGGCGATTCCGCACATCGCCATCGCTCACAACAACACGTTTGTGCGCGTGTTCAGCAAGATCATGGTGATTCTGTGCATCGCCGCCGCGACGCTGACGCTCGCCCTGCTTGGCCTGATCATCGGCTACGTCCTGTTCATGGGCGCGTCCAGCCTGAGCCTCGATTTCTTCACCAAGCTGCCGGGCCCCGTGGGCACGCCAACGGGCATGCGAAACTGTATCGTCGGCACGCTGATCCTGATAGGGCTGGCCAGCCTGATCGGCATTCCGCTGGGCATGCTCTGCGGCGTCTACCTGGCCGAATACTCCAACGGTTCGCGACTCAGCCACGTCATCCGGCTGCTGGTCGATGTGCTCGCCGGAACGCCGTCGATCATCATCGGCGTGCTGGCCTATCAGCTCGTGGTCGTCCCCACGCATACGCAGTCGGGCCTGGCCGGTGCGCTGGCACTGGCCTTCATGATGTGTCCGATCATCGCCAAGACGACCGAGGAAATGCTCAAACTCGTCCCGCCCAGCTACCGCGAAGGCTCGATGGCCCTGGGCAGCGCCAAGTACCACACACTGCTGAAAGTGGTGCTCCCCGCCGCCAGCAGCGGAATCGTCACGGGCATCATGCTCGCCGTCGCCCGCATCGCCGGCGAAACCGCGCCGCTGCTCTTCACCGCGATGGGCAGCGACCTCGACGTCGTCGACCCCCGCAAACAGTTCCCGTCCCTGACGCTCCAGATCTTCAAGTACGTCACCTCCGCCGAAGCCGACTGGAAGCGCCAGGCGTGGGCTGGAATGCTGGTGCTGATCTTCGTGATCCTCGTGCTGAGCCTGATCGTCCGCTACGTCTCCCGAAACAAGATGCAGCCGCGGTAAGTCCGGATCGACTCACATTGCGCATTCTTGCATTGTGCGCAAAACCGTGGTCGCAAATTTGCGACCACCAAAAACCAACGACCTCGACGTTTCGTCCCTGAACGCTCAATCGCTACCGACGCTATTGCCTTTTCATCATTCGTTTGAATCTCCCGCCCGAACGTTTACTGTCCTACCTCCCGGAACATTATTGGTTTGGAGAATAACATGCGCCAAAACGCAAGCCGTCCCATTCATCAATTCTCAATCATCAACCATCGTTTCGTGGCGGCCACGCTGGGCTTCGCGTTTCTGCTCAGCGGCTGTGGCAGCCCTGACACTGCCAAGCCATCCGGAACACCCGCCACGCCCACGTCCGGCGCTTCGGTCGAACTTCACGGCGCTGGCGCGACGTTCCCCGCTCCGCTCTACGCCAAATGGATCGCGCAGTACAACACGCTCAGTTCCTCGGTGAAGGCCGACTACCAGGCGATCGGTTCCGGCGGCGGGATCAAGGGCATCACCGACAAGACCGTCCAGTTCGCCGGCTCCGACGCGCCGCTCACCGACGAACAGCTGAAAGCGGCGCCCGGCGTGCTACATCTACCGACCGTCGCCGGTCCAGTGGTCGTGGTCTACAATCTGCCTGAAGCGAAAAATCTGACGCTTAACGGCGACGTGCTGGCCGAAATCTTCCTCGGCAAGATCACCAAGTGGAGCGACCCGAAAATCGCGGCGCTCAACGCCGGCGTGCAACTTCCCGCGACGGACATCACCGTCGTCCACCGCTCTGACGGCTCCGGCACGACGTGGATTTTCACCAACTACCTGAGCAAGGTCAGCGCCGATTGGAAAGCCGCCGCTGGTTTCGCCACCTCGCTGAAATGGCCCACGGGACTCGGCGGAAAAGGCAGCGACGGCGTCGCCCAGAACGTCCAGAACGCCGCCGGCTCGATCGGCTACGCCGAACTAGCCTATGCCGAAAACGCCAAGCTCCCCTACGCCACGATGATCAACAAAGCCGGCAAACCCGTGCGCCCCACCGTCGAGAGCGTGATCGAAGCCGCGAAGAACTCGTCCGACTTCCCCGACGATCTGCGCCTGAGCATCACCGACGCGCCGGGCGACGGCTCATATCCGATCAGCGGCTACACTTACTTGCTGGTCTACGAAGACCTCTCGTACCTGAAGAACATCGACCAGGCCACGCAGATCGTGACGTTCATCAACTGGGGCGTGCACGAAGGTCAGGCCATGGCCAAACCCGCCTACGCCCCGCTCTCCCCGGAACTGCAGACAAAAGTCGAAGCGAAGCTGAAGAGCGTCAAGTTCGACGGGAAACCCGTGTTGAAGTAGTCGCAGCGCGGCTTAGCCGCGAGGGGTCAGGGGTCAGGGGCCAGAGTTTGGCGTGAGCACGGAAGGTTTGCGCGCTCAGCGCGTCGGTGGAATGGACAGAAACGGCAGAACAGAAAACAGCAGAAACGAAACGGCCCTGACTCGCTTGCAGTCAGGGCCGTCCGACCTTCTCCCCGTTAAACTCAATTTCTTCGAGCGGAATAATTTCTTTGCTGAACGCATTCCAATCACGGACTGCTGACTGCCGCTGCCTTCTGCCTACTTTCGCGCCAGCGAACGGGTGACGGCCATGCGCAGCATCTCTTCGCACAGTTCTGCGTAGCTCTTGCCCATCGCACCCGCGGCGCGCGGAAGGAGACTATGTGATGTCATGCCGGGCAGCGTGTTGACTTCCAATACCCACGGCAGGCCGTCTTCGCCGATGATGATGTCGGTGCGCGAGTAATCGCGGCAACCCAGTGCGCGGTGCGCGGCGAGGCCCAGCGACTGCACGCACGCGGCGAGAATCTCGTTGAGGTCCGCGGGGCAGACCACCGTCGTACCGTTGTCGGTGTACTTCGATTGGTAATCGAAAAACTCGCCAGCAATCTTCAGTTCCGCGACCGGCAGTGCCGAATCACCCAGCACCCCGACCGTTACTTCGCGGCCCTTGATGTAGCGTTCCACGATGATCGTGTCGGCGTATTCGAAAGCCTTGTTGACCGCCGGAGTCACCTGCGACTCGTCGCGAACGATGGTGACGCCCAGACTCGACCCGCCCGTCGCCGGTTTCACGACCATCGGCGGAATCAGGCACAGCCCGTTGAAGCCACCGGCCTTTTCCAATTCGGAAACGTCCAGCGACATCCAGGCCGGCGTGCGGAGGTTGTGGTTCTCAAACGCGCGCTTGGCCAACACCTTGTCGAAGGCTGTCGACGACGCATCCACTCCGCTGCCCGTGTACGGAAGGTCCGCCGCTTCCAGAATCCCCTGGATCACGCCGTCTTCACCGAATTCACCATGCAGAGCCAGAAACGCGACATCAATTCCAAGAGACTGCGCATCCTTCGCCGTAAACGATCCATCGAGGAGCACGCGATGAACATCATGCCCCGCCTTCTCCAAAGCCGACGCAACATTCTCCCCAGACTCAATCGAAACTTCGCGCTCGGAAGAAGGACCGCCATACAGCACGCCAATCGCCAGGCCTTTGAGTAGATCGCTCATTTGTTTCGTCTCCGTTCACCGCGGCAGAGCCGCGAGGGGTCAGGGGTCAGGGGCCAGGGGTCAGAATTGGGCGAGCGCTTAGAGTGCGCGCTAGCTTTGCTGCGATTCGGCGGATCTCTTCAGAAAGGCCCGTAACACTTTTCAGGTCTTGCGGTCTTAAGAATCCGAGTTCAACTGCGAGGAAGAGCTGACTTTCCGCTTCCGCTAATGATCCGCGAGCAATCGACAGAAAGTACGCGAATTCCTTTCCCTGTCGGGCGTGTCCTTCGGCAACATTCGATGAAACAGAGACTGATGATCTTCTCAACTGCGCGACCAATCCAAACCGTTCGTCTTTCGGAAACGTCGCGGTCAGCACGTAGACCTCTTTAGCAAACTCAATGGCCTTCTTCCAAATGATCAAATCTCGAAAATCGCGAATCCGCTCCACACTCACACCGCGTTCCTCAAAACCTGCCGTTCCTGCTGTTCTGCTGTTCTGCTGTTCTGCTGTTCAACCGTCCATCAATCTCCGTGCCTGTCGCATTCTCGCGCAACGCTCGTCTACTCTGACCCCTGGCCCCTGACCCCTGACCCCTCGCGGCTTGGCCGCGCTCGCCGCGCTAAGCAGCACGTACGCACACAGACGGAACAAGCTCCTGCGCGTCAAAGCCCCACGTCTCAATCTCGGTCTCGAGGTACACGCCGCGTTCGCGGTAGACCATTTCGCGGATTAAACGAATCAACTTCACTACGTCATCGGCCGATGCGCGGCCGTCGCACAGGAGAAAATTGGCGTGAAGATCGGAAACCAGCGCGCCGCCGACGCGTGTGCCTTTCAGGCCCATGTCGTCGATCAGCTTTCCGGCCGGGGCGACGCCGGGAAGCTTCGGGTTTTTGAAGACGCAACCAGCGGAGCGCGCGTTCAAGGGCTGGCTCGCGCATTTTTCGCGAATGATCTTGTCGGCCAGTGCCTGACTCTGTACGGGATCGCCTTCCATCAAGTCCAGTTCACAGCCGGTCACGATGCGGCCGTGCAGGTTGGAATTGCGGTACGTAAAGCCGCAGTCATCTGCGCTCAGGTCAAACGCCGTTCCGGTGCGTTCGAAGCCCATGACACGGCGCACGCGGCTGCAGATCTCGCCGTATTTTCCGCCCGCGTTCATGCGCAGTGCGGCGCCCACGGTGCCAGGCACGCCCTGCAAACATTCCAGTCCGCTGAGTCCATTGGCGATGCTCCACTTCACCAGCGCCGGCAGGCTGTGTCCCGCGCCAACGCGGACGCGCGTGTTCTTGCGGTAGAGATAACCAAATGCGTACTTCGGCAGCTTCACCGTCAGGCCGCGGACGCCGGCATCGGCGACGAGCAGATTGGTGCCGCCGCCCATGAAGCGCGTCTTGATGCCGTCGGTTGCTGTGCGGGTGAGCAACTGGCCGAGCACCAGCGCATCCGAAGGTTCGGCGAAGAACTCCGCCGGACCGCCGACACGATAGGTCGTCAAGTTCGCCAGGGAGACGTTCTCCCTGACGACGCGCTCAAAGCCGTGATACCAGTTCATCGCCCGCCCTCGTAATATCGCCCGCGCCCTGCGTCATGATCGTGTCGCCGGATTTCGCCCACGCCACCGCGGCGGTGATCGCGTCCGCGCGGCTGCCTACGACTTCCACGTCAATCTGTCCGTGCGACAACACGGCGCGTGCCAGCGCGTAGTGGTCGACTCCCGGAATCGGTTTCTCGCTGGCCGCGTAGATCGGCATCAGGATCACTTTTTGAGCTGCATGAAAACAATCCGCGAACTGATCCATCAACTGCGACGTCCGCGAGAAGCGGTGCGGCTGGAAGATCACGGCCAAACGTCCCGTCGTCGACGCGCGCGCGGCGTCGAGCGTCGCGGCGATCTCGGTCGGATGGTGGCCGTAGTCGTCAATCACGCGGATGCCGCGGACGGTGCCCTTGATTTCAAAGCGCCGCGCCACGCGTTCGATTTCAGAGAAGCTCTTGCGGATGACATCCTGCTCCAGGCCCAGGTGCCAGCCCACGCAGATCGCCGCCAGCGCGTTCAGGACGTTGTGCTGGCCGGGCATCGGCAGCTCGACGTCCTTCCAGTAACCGAATGGTCCGAGCACATCGAAGCGCCAGCCGAGACCTTCGCTGCGCAGGTGGATCGCACAGACGTCGTTGCTGGTGGCAAAACCGTAGGCGAGCACCGGCCGGCGCGAGGCGCGGCTGGCATTGCTCAGCACGCGGCGCACGCGCACGTCGTCGCCGCAGCCGATCAGGACGGAGAGCGGGTCGCGTGCGTCGAGCGAACCGACGAAGCGTTCGGTGGCCACTTCGATCGCGTCGACCGTGCCGTAGTTGTCGAGATGGTCGTTGTCGATGTTAGTCAGGACGGGAATCGTCGGCACGACTTCGTGGAGACGGTTGTCGGATTCGTCGACTTCCGCGACGAATTCGCGGCCTTTGCCGACGCGGACGTTTCCGCCGAGTTTCTGAACGACGCCGCCGACGAGCACCGATGGGTCGCGCTGCGCGGTAATCAGCATGTTGGCGATCAGCCACGTCGTCGTGGTTTTTCCGTGAGCGCCGGTGACGCAGACGCCGCGCGTGCCGCGGGCGATGCGGCCGAGCATATGCATGCGAGGGCTCACCGTTTTGCCGGCGCGGAGCGCTTCGGCGACTTCCGGATGCGTCTGGTTCACCGCGGCTGTGTAGACCAGTTCATCGCAGTTGGCGATGTGGCTGGCGCAGTGGCCGGTTTCAATTTTGATTCCTTTCGCGCGCAGCGTAGCGACTTGCCCGCCGCTCGAGCAATCGCAGCCGCTCACGATCGCGCCGCGCGCCGCGCAGAGTTCCATCAAGGCGCTGACGCCGATGCCGCCGGCGCCCATGAAGTGAATGCGTCGCCCGTTCAATCCCGCATCCATGCGCGGCTGGTATTCGGGCACGGACGCCATCAGCGAGCGCGCGAGCACCGGACCGGTCACGGCTTTGAGAGAAGGAGGAGTTTTTACCGCAAGTATGCTCATAGGATTTCAATCCGCGATTCGATGAGGGAAAAACTAGGCAACGGCCATGCCCGCGTTCTGCGGCTGCGCGCTCGGCGCAGCGGAATTCTGCCGGGAAAGATCCATCAGCCGGTCAATCACCGTCGCCGCGGCGTTGGGCGCGGCGAGCGCCGAGGCAGCCATCGCCATCTTGCGGCGGCGTTCCGGCTGCAGCACCGCATCGGCCAAACGCTGAGCAACGCGGTCGGCCTCGATGTTTTTCTGCATCATCATCCAGCCCGCGCCCCGCGAACTGAACGCCTTGGCATTCTCGGTCTGATGGTCGTCGGCCGCGAACGGGTACGGCACCAGCACCGAAGGCAGAGCGAACGCCGCGATCTCCGCCAGCGTCGTGGCTCCAGCGCGCGCCAGGACCACGTCGGCCTGCGCGTACAAATCTTCCATCGATTCGGTAAAGCCGATCACCTGTCCGCGCACGCCAGCGGCGGCGAAGGCTTCGACCGTGCGCTGTTCATCGGCGCGACCGGAGAGCAGGAGCATCTTCACGCCCGGAATCGTCTGCTTGAGTTTCGGCCAGCACTTCACAGCCAGTTCGTTCAACGCGCGCGCGCCCTGCGAGCCGCCGACGACCAGCACGGTCGGTTCGTTGCGGAGCGTGGCGTTGGCCATCGTGTTCCGTTCGGTGGCGGCCTTGCCGGCGAGGACGACTTTCTTCCGCAGCGGGTTGCCGAGTTGCTTGACCAGACGCGAATTGGCGAAGTACTTCGCCGCTTCCGAAAACTGAACGCCAATCTCACTGACGAAGCGCGCGACATGGCGGTTGGTGCGGCCGGGGATCACGTTCTGTTCCATGATCATGCTCGGCACTTCGACGCCCCACGCCGCGACGGCCGGCAAAGCCGACGCGTAGCCGCCGAGCCCCACCACCGCGTCGGCCTGAAACGCGAGAATCGCGCGGCGCGCCTGGAAGTAACCCTTGCAGCTCTGCCAGGCCTTTCTCGGTCCACCGAAATTGAAAAAGCCGCCCTTGGTGGACGGCAGCAGTTCCAGCTTGTAGCCGTGCAGCGGAACGATGCGCTCTTCCAGTCCTCCGCGCGCGCCCATGAACAGGACTTGGTGATCGCCGCCGCGCGAAAGCAACTCTTCCGCCAGCGCGAGTCCCGGAAAGAGGTGCCCGCCCGTTCCACCGCCCGCAATCACTAGCCGCATTGATTTCTCCCGGTTCCGCGTAGCGGAAAGGGGTCAGAGGTCAGGGGCCAGGGGTCAGAGCGGAGGAATCTCCACTGTGGCGAAACCGTTGTTCGCCCTACCCACCGCCACCTCGCCCCGAATCCCGTGAATATCATTTGCTTAAACTGGTCGCGCAGCGACTTCTTGCTGTTCTGGCCCCTGACCCCTAACCACTGGCCCCTGTTGTTTAGGTATCGGCTGCGCAACAAGCCTTCTGAAGATAGATGAACGGTTTCGTGGCACGGCGCCGACAGATTTTGGAACCGCGTCGCAAGCGGGGTGCGCGGCGACGTTCAGGAGCATGCCGACGGCGGCAAGGGTGAAGATCAACGACGAGCCGCCGTAGCTGACCAGCGGGAGGGCGATGCCCTTGGTGGGCATCGAGTGCGTGACGACGGCGATGTTGATCGCGGCCTGGAGTCCGATGCAGAGCGTTACGCCGAGCGCGATCAGGGTGCCGAGCATGTCTGGCGCTCGTCGCGCGACGCGCCAGCCTTGGATCACGAGCAGCGCAAAGAGCGCCACCAGCGAAAGCGTACCGATCAGGCCAAGTTCCTCACCGATCAGCGCGAAAATGAAGTCGTTGTGCGCTTCTGGCAGGAAAAGGAGCTTCGAATGCCCCTGCCCCAACCCGGCTCCGAAAACGCCGCCGGAACCTTGAGCCATCATCGCCTGGGTAATCTGGTAACCATGTCCGAGCGGATCGCTGCCGCCGGGGGCCATGAAATCGTGCAGGCGGTTTTGGATGTAGCCGAGTTTCTTGTACGCAATAACGGCGGCAACGGGAAGCGCCACCAGGAGGGATGGAACGACGAATTTCAGCCGCACGCCACCGACGAAGAGCATCGCACCGAGCACACAGGTCAGCAGACCGGCCGAGCCCAAGTCCGGTTCGCAGGCGGTTAGAACGACGATGGTCGTGGCGATCAGCGCGCCGGGGAGGAATCCGCCATAGAAGGTGGTGATCTTGTCCCGCGCGTAAACAACAAAGCCGGCCATGCCCATAATCACCAGCGGCTTGACGGCTTCCGAGGGCTGAAACGTGATGCCTGCGAGCGAAAACCAGCGCCGCGCCCCGTTGATGCGCACGCCGATGCCGGGAATCATCACCGCGATCAGCATTATGGCCGCGGCGCAGATCAGCCACTTCCAGTGCCGCGCCAATTTGTGGTAGTCCCAGAGGCTCGTCACCCCCAGCGCGATGCAGCCGGTGAGCAGGTAGACGGCGTGCCGCTGCAGGAAGTACGTCGGCGAGCCGAATTTCTTCTCGGCGAAGACAAAACTGGCGCTGTAGACCATCACCACGCCCAGCGACAGAAGCGTTCCGGTGACGATGAGTAGCGTGCGGCGTGCACCATCCATAAAAGTAAGCTCGAGTCTTTAGTGAATGCGGAGCGCCGCGACGCTGAAGACGGCCAGCAGCACCGAGACGATGAAAAAGCGCGTCACAATCTTCGTTTCCGACCAGCCAACTTTCTCGAAATGATGGTGCAGCGGCGCGATCTTGAAGACGCGCTTGCCGAAGTACTTGAAGGAGAAGATCTGGATCATCACCGAAAGCGCTTCGGCCACGAA
This sequence comes from Planctomycetota bacterium, assembly GCA_038227875.1. Classification (GTDB taxonomy): domain Bacteria; phylum Planctomycetota; class SZUA-567; order H5-PLA8; family H5-PLA8; genus JBBRPR01. The sequence goes on along the minus strand of JBBRPR010000009.1, from coordinate 103,618 downwards.
GACACCGCCGATGATCACCAGCAGGAGTTCCTGCTTGATGCACAGCGCGACGAGTCCCACCATGCCGCCGAGCGGGAGCGAACCGGTGTCGCCCATGAAGATTTCCGCGGGATGCGCGTTGAACCAGAGGAAGCCCAGGCACGCGCCGGCCAGCGCCGCGCAGGCGACGGCCAGTTCTTCAGCGCCGTGAACGTGCGGCAGGCCGAGATGTTCGGCGATACCGGCATGACCGGCGAAGTACGCGATCAATCCGAATGCCACCGCCACGGTCGTGATGCACAGCGTCGCCAAGCCGTCGAGTCCGTCGGTCAGATTCACGGCGTTGGAGCTGCCGGTCATCACAATTCCGGCCCACGCAATGAAGCCGAGACCCAGCACCGGCCAGAATGCGCCGTCCGTGAACGGAATGACGAGCTTCGTCGCGAGATTCGGATCGCCGTACCAGGTCAGGCAGAGTCCCACGCCACCGCCGACGATGAACTGGAAGAGCAACTTTTCGCGCTTGGTCAGGCCGTCGGACTTGGCGTGCGTGAGTTTGATGTAGTCGTCGTAGAAGCCCACCAATCCCAGCGCGAGCATGGTGAAAAAGCAGAGTGGAATGAAGAGCACATCCAGCCGGCACCACAGCAGAATCGTCGATAGCGTCGCAACCAGCAGAATCACGCCGCCCATCGTCGGGGTGTGCTTCTTAACCGCGTGTTTTTCGATCAGGAATTCCGAGTCTTTCTTCTGAACGTTCTCTTCGACTTTGCGGCTCTTGAGAAAATTGATGAAGCGCGGTCCAAAAATCACGCAGATCGTGAACGCCGTCACCGACGCAAACGCCGCACGGAAGGACACTGACTTGAAGACTGCCAGCGCCGACCACCAATCTTTGGACAGCAAATTCAAGTAGTAGAACACGAGGCTCTCCGCAGGTCCGGCACGGTCCGAAAGGAAGCTGCTGGACAGGTATCGTCCGTCGAAGACGCCACGTGCAGAAAATTATACCTTAATTTTTACCTCATTCGTTCAAAGTCATCGGCTGCGCATCGCGTGTACACGGTTTGCACAATCGCCCACGTAACTCAATGCCGCTCATAGGGAAGTATCCGTCTGCACAGTTGGCCCGAGCCTTGCCATTAGGTCTGGCGACTCTTTAGGTACCCTCTGCTTTCATGACCGAAGCTGACGTCGACCAACTTCTCGCCCGAACCGCCCGCCGCTTGCGACTGCAGCGCGCGCTGCGCACGGCGCTGGCGGCGCTCGGCGCGGGATTGCTGCTCGCCGCCGCGGTGGTGCTCTGGTCGCGCCTGAAAAATTACGATCTACTCCTGGCGGTGGGATTGGCGTTGCCGCCGCTGATCGGACTGGTCGCTCTGTTTGGTGCGTACTTGCGCGACAACCCGCCGATGGATCAGGTCGCGTTGCTGCTCGACCAGCGCGCGGGGTCGTCGGAGCATCTGGTCACATGGTATGAATTCCGCGCCAATCCCGCGCACGCCACCAACGATACGCAGCGTGAATTCCTGACCGCGCAGCGCGAAGCCATGTTGCAGAAGGCCGCGGCGATCGATCCGCGAATGCTGGTGCCGGTGCGCTTGCCGGAATGGAGTCGCATCGTACTGCTGGCGTTTTTGCTGCTCTGCTGCGCGTGGCTGACGCCGCCGCCGGAAGCACCGGTCCATTACACCGAAGAAACTCACCGCCACCGCACACAGAACGCCGGCCAGGCGGGAGGCGCTGACGCCGCCAGCAACGCGGCCGACGAAATGCCGTCCGTCGAAATGCTCTCGATGACCGATCAGCTGAAGCTTCAGTTACTGGCGTCCAACCCCATGCTCTCCGAGGCGCGCAAGGCCGACGCGTACAAGGATCTGCAGGCGAAGCTCGCCGGTATTCCCGACAGCCAGCTCACGCCGCTCGACCGGGAGTTGCTCAGCCAGTTGCGGCCCGCGTCAGCGAACACAACCAAACCCGATCCCAAAGCATCCGACAGTTCCACGACCAACTCGGGCAAGGCCACCAACCCGCAGGAGGATTCGCATCCCCCGGGACCCGTGAGTTCGGCCAGCTTGCCGCAGGATCCCGCGAAGGCCTTTACCGCGATCCGCACGCAGTTGCCGGCGGAACTGCAACTGCGACTGGAAAGTTACTACCGGAGAAGCGAGCACCATCAATGAAGCGGATCGCATGATCGTCGCTACACAGTAATGGAAGGATGTGCGACAATGACTCTAAGTGTGTCGCATGTATTTCGTCCAAGGTAACAGGAGGGTAAGCCCGTGATCGTTCGAAAATGTTTTGCGCTCGCAGTGGTGCTCGCCATCGGTTCGGTTTGTGCCGGAGAAGTCGATGCCACGACCGCCAGCGAAGCAGCGAAGAAAGCCGCGCAGTACCTGATCAGCCAGCAGGGCGACAACGGCGTCTTCGGCAAGGCCAAGCCCGATGCCATGCCCGGCGTCGTCGGCCTGGCGGTGAAGGCCATCGCGTCGAGCCCCGGCGCTCCGCGCGAAGCCAACACGCCCGCGCTGGCCAAGGCAGCCAAGTACATCATCGGATTGCAGCAGCCGTCAGGTTCGATCACGCTGCCGAAGATTCCGACTGAAAATTACAACACCAGCATCGCGGCCATCGCGCTCGTGTCGCTCGAAAATCCCGCGTACAAGACCAATCTGGAAAACTGCCAGAAGTTCATTCTCGCCTGCCAGCGCGATGCGGCGGCCGGTGCGGAAAAAGAAGGCGGCTTCGGCTACAGCCCGGAAAACGGGAACCCCGACAACAGCAACGGCGCGTTCTCGCTGGAAGCGTTGAAGGCGATGGGCCTCAAGGAAGATTCGCCGGCGTGGAAGAACGCGGTGAAGTTCATGAAGCGCAGCCAGGACAACGCCGAAACGAATGATTTCACCGGCGCCAACAACGTCATGAAGGACGGCGACAACGGCGGTGGCTTCATCTATGCGCCCGGCGTGGCCGACGACTTCGGCACAACCGTTGCCAAGCGCACCGGCAAGACCGTCCCCCGCCCTTACGGCAACATGACGTACAACTGCATCAAGGGTCTGATCTACGCCAAGGTCGACAAGAACGATCCGTCGATGCAGGCCGCGTACAAGTGGGTCAAGGCCAACTACTCCGTCACGGAGAATCCGGGCGGCAAGGGCACCATGGGCTACTACTACTATTGTCTGGCGTTCAGCAAGGCCTTCACCGCGATGGGCGAAAAGGAATTCGAACTCGCCGATGGCAAGAAGGTGAACTGGGCCAAGGACATGGCCGCGCAGTTGATCTCCCTGCAGAAGCCGGACGGTTCGTGGGCCAACGCCGACGAAACGTGGATGGAAAACGATCCGGTGCTCGCCACGTCCTACGCGCTGGATGCATTGAACAACTGCATCAACGCGATGAAGTAAAATAGTGTCCCGGGCGTGGCGCCCTTTCCATCGGGCGCCACGCCACATTAAAATGGAGTAACCACGACGATGACAGCACGGCGGTATTTCTTGAGTTTCTGTCTCGCGGCGATCGTGCTCGCGCTGCAGGTTCGTGCCGAAGACGACAACGGTTTCAAGCTGCAGCTCAGCGACTGGTCGTACGGACGCATCCGCAAGACAACCACGAGCAGCAACCGCGTCATCGCCAACATGACGGCCAAGAATACCTGCGGTGCGCCGATCAAGAACGTCAACATCGTCATCCAATACACAGTAGCCAGCGGCGAGAAGGCTGCCGAACCGGTCAAGAAACTGCTCGGCGATTTCAAACCCGGCGAGTCCCGCAAGCTGGAAGTGATCGGCGATTTCATTCCCGCGTTCGAATCCTACGACATCACCGTGACATACGATGGCATCAGCGGCGCGGGCAAGGAGCAGTGGTTCTCGAGTTCCGACGCGGGCCAGCCACAGGCGAAAAACGCGGAGCCGATTAAGGGCATCGCTGACCTGGTGATCCTCGGCCGCGATGGCGGCGTCGACCGCACCGGCCGCTTCAACGGCAATCTGCGCGTCAAAAACAACGGCACTGCCGACGCCAAGAACGTCAAGTTCGTGCTCACCTTCTTTGACGACAAGAAAAAGAAGATCGCGGAAGTCACCGACCGCCTCGGCGACGGCACGTTCCGCGGCGGGATCGAGCAGCTCATTCCGTTCTCCGCGCCCAACTGCCCGAAAATCGCGGGCAGCTACGTGATCAAGGTCGTCTGCGATGAGACGCCTCCGGAAGCCGCCGATTTCACCGGTATCGCCGACGTGGAATTCGCCAAGTTCAGCTTCAAGCGCGACCCCAAGACGCAGGAAGTCAAAGCCATCGCTGAAGTGCGCAACGGTTTCGATGTGCCCGTCGAGAAAGCAACCGTGGTGCTCACGTTCACCAACGCTGCGAAGAAGGAAGTCAAGAGCTTCACCTACGAAGTACCCGGCAAACTCAACGCGGGTGAAGTCCGGCCGCTCGATTTCAAAATTCCCGCCGTGCCGGTGTACGAAAACTTCGAACAGAAGATTTCGTACCTCAAGCTGAGCAAAGACGCGCCGGCTGCTCCCGCCGCCGTGGCTGAAGCGCCCGCGAAGGTGGAGACGCCGAAGTTCAAAGAGGTCGCCGACGTCGAAGTCATTTTCACCAGCGCGTCAAACAACGACGACAAGTCGGTCCTGCTGATTGGCGCGATGCGCAACGGCCGCAGCGGCCCGGTGAAGGACGTCGCGATCACCGTCACATTCGCGCTGCCCGACGGCAAGACCCTGGATGGCCAGAAAACGCTCTCCGACGTGATCCAACCCGGCGAGCAGCGCAACTTTGTCCTCAAGACGCCGGCCGCCGCGGGATACAAGGAATACAATTACAAGTTTACGAGCGTCGATGTGAAGTGAGAACACGAACAGATGGGATCGGGGATCGGGGATCGGGGATCGGGGATCGGGGATCGGGGATCGGGCATCGGTTAATGGGTGTGCCCGGATTGGAGTCCCTTGATCCGCGGCGAGTTGTGAACGATTAAAAACTGCGCAGCCAACTCGCAACGGCGCAGGGCACATTAACCGGGCGTTACGATTAACCGATGCCCGATGCCTGATCCCCGATCCCAACACTACGAAGCCTGCGCGGGTAATCGAACCAGGACGTAAACGGAGAACCAACAATGGCAGAATCAATCGGAGTCTGGATCTTCGGCGCACGCGGAGCGGTCAGCACGTGTTTGATCTCCGGCGCGCGTGCGATTGCGCGGGGATTGTCGCCGACCACGGGGCTGGTGACGGAACTGCGCGACTTCAAAGCGTTGAAGCTCGCACCGCTCGACCGGCTGGTCTTCGGCGGACATGAACTGCGCTCCGAGACGACGCTGGAGAAGTCCGCGCTCGAACTTCGCGACGGCCCGCGCATTCTGTCGTACGAACTCGTCGCCGCGCTGAAGGAAGATTACACGGCGATCGATCAGAACATCCGCCAGGCGACCACGATCGGCTGCGGCAAGACGATCCGCGGCTTAAGCGGCTCGGGCGTGCTCGACGATTCGATGACGCCCAAGCTCGTCGTCGCACAGATCCAGGCAGACATCGCCGACTTCAAAAAGCGCCACGAACTGCGCCGCGTCGTCTGCATCAATCTCGCCTCGACCGAACCGTACATGGAACACCTGCCGCCGTTCTACGCCAATCTCGCGGCGTTCCGCAAGGCGCTCAACGACGGCATCGATGGCTTCACGGCGGGAACGATTTACGCGTACGCGGCGCTGGACCTCGGCTGCCCGTACATCAACTTCACGCCCAGCCACGGTTCCGATATTCCGGCGCTGAGCGAACTGGCGCTGGAGAAGAATCTCCCGCACTGCGGCCGCGACGGCAAGACCGGCGAGACGCTGATGAAGACCGTGCTCGCGCCGATGTTCATGGCGCGCAACCTGCACGTGATGAGCTGGGAAGGGCACAACATTTTTGGCAACCGCGACGCGGTGGTGCTCAACGATCCGAAGAACAACGAAGCCAAAACCCGCGGCAAGGACCGCGCGCTGCGCGAAATTCTCGGCGACGATCCCGACCTGCACACCCGCGTGCGCATCGACTACTGCCCCAGTCTCGATGACTGGAAGACGGCGTGGAACTTCATCCACTTCCAGGGCTTCCTGGGCACCAAGATGATCATGCAGTTCATCTGGCAGGGTTGCGACTCGATGCTCGCCGCGCCGCTGGCGCTGGACATGATCCGCCTGGCCGATCACGCGCACCGTCACGGTGAAGGCGGCGCGATGAAGCACATGGCCTGTTTCTTCAAAGACCCGCTGGAAGGCGAGACGCACGATTTCTGGAAGCAGTGGCAGATCCTGAAAAATTACGTCCAGCACCACGCCAAGCCCGCGCCGGTGCACGCGAAGAAACACTAAATATTCTGCTGCGTGCCAATTGGCACTAAGCACTTTTTTGTCACACGCCGCTCTCGCGGCGTGTTCATTAGGTATACGAATTACAGTTTTAAAAATCCGCAGCAGCAAATTGCAACGCCGGTTCTTCTATACTTGCGGTGCTCAGATTGAGCCGCCTTCCATTCGCCTTTCGCCAACAGGGCTTTAGCCTGTTTCCAGTACGGGTGATTCGGAAATACGCACGAGTGTCCTGCAACTTTAGTGAGGTCTCAGCTTGTTCATTCGCATCCTTTTCGTCATCGCGCTTCTGACCGTTCTGCTCAATGGCGTTTCCGCCGCCGACCACGCGGAGAACCCGAAGACCCAGGCGCTCGGCGCTCTGGCCTTCAAGGTCGATGCCCGGCTGATTCCGGCGCTCAACGATTTTCGTGCCGGCACGGTCACCGCGGCGCTCGCGGCGCAATCCGTGAAGGTAGCGCACGGCCGCGCGCTGGCGGCGACTTCATCGCCGGAAACGTTTGCCGTGCGCATCGACGCGGCGGTCACCGCGGACATCGTGACGCAGATCAAGGCAACCGGCGCGACGGTTACCGACACCGCGCCGCAGTGGCGGACCATCAATGCCATCGCGACCGTTCCCCAGCTGGATGCGCTGGCGAAGATCGATGCGATTCAATCGATCCAGCTGCAGGCCGGCAAGCGGCGCCGTCAGGGCAAGGTGGACAACGCCGCCGACCCGCTGCTGAACGCGGCGAAGCTTCGTTCCACGTTCGGCGTTTCCGGGAAGGGACAGACGGTGGGCGTCGTCTCCGATTCGGTCATCGATACCAACCCGGTCATTGGCTCGACGATGCTGGTTCAAGGCACGCCTCCCAATGCGTTTGTCTCCGGAACGACACCTCAGAAAAATGGCGATCTGCCGACCACGTTTCAGCTCGTCGATGCCGGTCCGGGCAAGGGCTCCGACGAAGGCGAAGCGATGATGGAACTGATTTACGACATCGCCCCCGGCTCCAAGCTGGCCTTCGCCAGCGCGGGCGGCACGCAGACAGCCGCGGCGACGAATCTGCTCGCGCTGCGCACGGCAGCCAAATCCACGATCACCGTCGACGACATCGGGTTCCTCGATGAGCCTTATTTTCAGGACGGCCCGCTCGCGCAGGCGATCAGCACCAACGCGGCCAACGGCGTTCCGCATTTTTCCGCGACCGGCAACGACGGCACCAATGGCATCATCGCCACGTACACGACCGTCAATCCGGCACAGACCACCGACGATTCCGCCTCGACGCCCACCGGCAAGGATTTTCATAACTGGGGCATCGGCACCTCGACGCCCGGCTTTCTGCCCATCCGTCTGTCGCACAACAACGATCTGACCGTGGTGCTGGAATGGAATCAGCCGTACTCCAGTTTCAATCTCGGCTCCGGATCGCAGGCGGATCTGGATCTATACCTCTATGCCACACCGGCCATCGGAAAACCGCTGGCCTCCTCGACCGCACCACAGGGCACAGTTGGCGCGCCGCAGGGCGATCCGGTGGAAATCCTGGACTACGTCAACAAGGGCGCTGACACCACCGTCTACCTGGCGCTCGATCATTTCCAGGGCGTGCGCGGCAATGTCATCCGCCTGGTCATCAGCGACACCAATCTTGATGTCTCGTTTCCGTCTGGCGGGGTCAATGGCATGAGCGCCTTTGGGCATCCGACCTGCAAGGACTGCATCGCCGTCGGCGCGATGAATTTCGCGGACCTGCAGGCGAACACCCTGCGTCCGGAATCGTTCTCGTCGCTGGGCGGCTTTGGCCCCAACGGCATTCCCTTCTATTTCGACGCGGCCGGCAATCCACTTCCCAACGCGCCGATGCTGCGCAATTCGCCGGACATCGCCGCGCCCGATGGCGTCGACACGACGTTTTTCCCAAATTTTCTCGGCACGTCCTGCGCCGCGCCCAATGTCGCGGCCGTCGCCGCGTTGCTGATGGAAGCCGCGCCGAAAACCTCGCCGGCGGTACTGGCCTCGACATTTCAGTCCACCGCTCGGGATGCAACCGTCGCGCCGGCCTTCGCGGGCCCTGATCCGTTTTCGGGGTACGGGCTGGTGGATGCTGATGCGGCGTTCCGGAAACTCGTTCCCCCGCCGGTCATCACCAGCCCCAAAACAGCGAGCGGAAATGTGGGCAGTTTCTTCAGCTACACGATCACCGCCACCGGCCAGGGGCCGTTCACGTTCACTGCCGCTCCGCTGCCGGCCGGATTGAACTTCGCTGGCGACACGTTCTCCGGCATCCCGACCACCATCACCACCAATGCGAACGTCGGCACCACGGCCTCCAATGTCGCCGGAACGTCGATGCAGACGGTGGTCGTCAACATCGGGCCGCAAGTTCCCGTGCGTGTGTTGAGCCAGGTGACCGCCACGCCCAATCCCGCCAGCGCCGGCGCACCCGTCGCGTTCCTGGTGAACGCGGTCAGCGATCTTTCGCTGCCACTGACGTACACCTGGAATTTCGGCGACGGCACGAACGGCAACGGCGCCACGGTGTCGCATAGCTACTCCGACGGCGGAACTTTCATTGCCGTCGTGACGGTGTCCGACGGCACGTCGTCCGTCACCGCCAACGTTACGGTCGTGGTCACCGCTCAGCCGTCGCTCGTTTCTCCGGCCACCGCCACACCCAGCGTCGCGGGAATCGGCCAGGCGATTCAGTTCGCGTCCGCTGCTGCTGAAGGCAATGCGACGCTGACCTATACATGGGATTTCGGCGATGGCGTCGGCGGCAGCGGCGCGACGATCTCGCACTCCTATGCGACGGCCGGCGCTTTCACGGCGACAGTGACCGTGAGCGACGTGAACGGCAACACGGTGCAAAGCAGCGTGAACGTCACGGTCAAAGCGCCGCTGGTCGGCAGCGGCAAGGACAGCGATGGCGACGGCTTCTCCGATTCCTTCGAGACGGCAGCCGGCACCGACCCGCTGGATCCCAATTCCACACCGCTGGGGAACAAACCCGCGACGACGTTCAGCCGTCTGGATGCGTCGAAGACATCGATCAAGCTCAACTTCACCCGCTCCGGCAGCGATACGATTTCCTTCGCCGGAACGCTGCCGATACAAAGCGGTTTCTCCGCCAGCGGGCAAAAAGTATACGTCGACGTCAGTGCGGTCACCGTGGCCTTTACGCTCGACGCCAAAGGCAACACGCCGCGCGGCTCCAACATGTTCAAGCTGCAATTCCGCAGCGCCAAAGGCAGCACGGCCGCGCAGACGGCAAAGTTCACCGTGAAGCTGACGAAAGGATTTTTCACGCGTCCGCTTGCGGCGGTGGGACTGACCAGCCTGCCCATCGCCAAGACCAACGTCGCGGTGGTGCTTACGGTGATTTTCAACGGCGCGATTTACCAAACGCCCAAGTCGCTGACGTACAGTAATAAATCGGGGAAGATGGGCACGGCGAAATAACAGGCCGTCACGCACCGGAGATTTTGAGCAACCGATTCTCCGCGTCTTTGCGCAGGCGCTTCAATTCGCCTTTCTTTTTCGATTCGGTCGCCGCCAGAAACGACAAAAGGCACTCCTTCTGCCTTTTCATGTTTCCGGTGAACTCGTAACAGCGGCCCAGCCAGTAGACGGCTTCGTGCGCTTTTGAGTTCAAATCGTGCGCACGTTTCAACGCTGCGATCGCTCGATCCATATATTTTCCGCCGCCGCTGGATTCATGAAGCATCACGGCCAGGCGGCCAAACTCAAGGTTGATGGCCCAGTGGTCGGGATGACTTTTTAGTTGCTCCGTGGCCTCGTCAAAGTGCTGCTTGAGCGAAATGTCGTCCTTGTGCTCGTCCTGACAATCGGGACACCGCACTCGGCCGGCATGGATGGGAATTTTGAAATGCTCATACCAGGCCCGCTGCTCACTGGCCGTGAAGACAAACTTCTCCTGGCAGCCTCTGCACGTGAAGGTTTGATCCTCGTAGTAGTCAGGAATGCCCCAGCTATTGGTGGGCACGAGGTTCTCAGGATTCACTTTCACTCGATTGCGACGCATGTCATGATGTTAGTCGATGGGATGAACGGATATCAAGAATCATATTTTCTTAGAAACCAGGTGCGCTCCGCGAGGTCTACAGTAGAAAAGCGGAGGAGCTGAACATGAAGATTCCCAACTCGATCCTGTCGAAAATGCGCCCGAGCCACATCGGCCAGATCATTGGCGGCGCGGGACTCGCACTTTTCCTGAGCGGCTGCGGGCAGGCGCAATCGGCCGACGTGCCGAACACGACGCCCTCCGCGCCGATTGTCGTCAAACCAGCGACAACTGTCACGACTCAGCAACCCATCACTGAAAATCCGAAGGTGCTCCCTAGCCGTATCGAAACCGCACAGCCCAAACAGTGCGTCACGCCGGCCCCGGCGGCAACGCCGAAAGCCAAGCCGGAAAATTCCCCCGATTACTGTCCGCCGTGCGGTAGAGGCTGACGATGGCTGTGCGCGTCGGTTTGAATCTGCACGCGCACGACGATTTCCGCGCCGCATCACTGCCACTGTTCGAAGCCGGTCAGGTCGAGATTCTCGAATACAGCTTCGATACCGGCTGGGCCGGCGAGCCGGACTGGCTGGCCGAGCTGGTCAATTTTTATTCTGAATCCAAACTACTCCTCGGCCACGGTGTCCAGTTCTCCGCGCTCTCCGGAAAAGACCATCCGCAGCAGGACCATTGGCTTGAAAATCTGGGCCGCGAAGTGGGTCGCCGGAGCTACACGCACATTTCAGAACACTTCGGCTTCATGACCACCGCGTCGTTTCACGACTCCGCGCCGCTGCCCGTTCCGCGCTCGCGGCAGACGCTGGAACTCGGCCGCGCTCGGCTGGCCACGTTGCGGGAAGCGGCCGGCGTGCCGATCGGGCTGGAGAATCTTGCCTTCGCCTTCGGCCCGCACGACGTCCGCGAACAGGGCGCGTTTCTCGACGAACTGCTCGCGCCGTCGGACGGATTTCTACTGCTCGACCTTCACAACATTTTCTGCCAGATGTTCAACTTCGACATCCGCGCCGATGCGCTGCTCGATCTCTACCCGCTGCAGCGCGTGCGCGAACTTCACGTCTCCGGCGGATCGTGGTCGAACTTCGAATTCGGAAAGTTTCGGCGCGATACCCACGACGGCGCGGTGCCGGAGGAAGTTTACGACCTCGTCGCCATCGCGCTCGAACGCTGCCCCCACGTCGAATCGGTAATCTTCGAGCGCCTTGGCGGCACAATGCCAAGCGAAGACCAGCGCGCGAGCTTTCGCGAGGACTACCAGCGGCTCCGTGAGCTCGTCCGCACATGGACTCCGCCAAAAAACCGGCGGCCGCGGCTCATTCCGTCGCCGGCGCTGCTTCAGGAAGGACACGACAACGCATCGCTCTGGGATTTTCAGACCGCGTTGCTCGAACTGCTCAGCGAGCCAATCCCGGCCGAGGAAAAGCTGCGTAAACTTCAAGCGGATGCCGCGTTTGAGCCTTATCGCGATTATACGCAGACGTTCGACCTGCGCTCCGTCGCGGTGGCGTCGGAATTAGTACTCAAATGGGGAAAAAAGTTACCCTAGCGACAAGGGTCGCCAGGGTCAGGCAAATTTGCCTGACCATAGAGACTGTAGTCTCTATGGTTATAATCCACCACTGGGTACCCTAGGACGAATTCGGTCCTAGGGTGCTCCGCCGCAGTAAGTTTCCATCGTGACACTCCGTTTCGCGGCGTCTTCCTATATAAGGTACGAACCCCGATTTCGCGCAACGTTGCGCCGAGATAGCGGTATACATATTAGGGAAAGCTCTGGGGCCGGAGGCAATTGCGTGAATCGAACCGTCCAGCTGGTCGCGATCGGAGTGGTTTGGGTTGTCCTGGGGCCGGCGGCCGGCCGGGTGTTTGCCGCGAGCGAAGATGCGGATTTCAAGCACGCGCAGCATCTTTACACGCTCCACGAATACAAATTTGCGTCCGAAGAACTGGCGAAGTACCTCGATAATTACCCCAAGTCCGAACGCGCCGAACAGGCCCGGCTCCTGCTGGCCGAAAGCGAATACCAGCTCAAGGACTACGCCCGGGCCGCCCGCGATCTCGACAAGTTCCTGGCCGACTTCCCGGCCTCTCCGCGCCGCATCGACGCGCTCCAACGTGCGGTCAAGGTTCATTGGTACCTCAAAGAGTTCCCCAAGAGCGTCGAGTGCGGCGAAATCTTTCTACGCGAAAACCAGTCGCGCCTGGGCAAGGCCGATGCGCCGCCGTCGCTGCCGAAGCTCTTTGAATCGGTGCTCTACTACGCCGGCGATAGCGCGTACGGCTTGAAGAAATTCGATCAGGCCAAGACCTACTGGGATCGCTTAAAGCGCGAATTTCCGAAGTCGGAATTGATTCCGGATGCCTCCGAAGGACTGGGCTGGGTCGCGTTCGACACGAAGGCGTACGAAGACGCCGCCGCGAATTTCTCCGTCACCGCGCAGACGCCGGAACATCCGAAAGCCGCGGAAAGCGAACTGATGCTCGCGCGTACGCTCGATCAGCTCGGCAAGCCCGCGGACGCGCTCAGCGCGCTCGATAAGGTCGCCGGCCTCACCGGTGGCAAGGATCAGGCCCGCGACGTAACGCTCTGGCGCGCTGAATTTCTGCTGCATGCGAAAGACACCGCCAAGGCCATCGCTGCGTACAAGGCGCTCGCGCAGGGTTACCCCGACCATCCCGATACGCCAACGGCCGTGCTCCAAGGCGTAAGCCTGCTCGAAGACCAGGGCCAGAACGCGGAAGCCGGCGAACTCGCCAGCGTCTACCTCGCGTCGTTTCCGAAAGGTTCCGACCGGCCGCTCGTCGCGCGCATCAAGGCCCGCACGCTCGCCGCGCAAAAGCAGAACGACGCCGCGCTCGCCGCCGCGCAGGCTGCGTTGAAGGAAGCCGAAGCGCTGGGCTCCAATGCGCCCGAGTACGCCGAACAGCGCGCCGCCGCGCTGATTCTGCTCGCCGATCTCTCCGGCCCCGCCGGGCAGCAGTATTACGAGACCATCGTGAAGGACTACGGAGCGTCGCGCTTCGCGTTGCCCGCGCGGTATCAGCTCGCATTTTTGCAGGCGCAGTCCAACAAGCTGCCCGAAGCGCTCGCGCAGACGCAAGCGCTGCTTAAGCAACTCGACGAAGCGCCAGCCAACGCGACGCCGGCGATTCAGACCGAACGCGCCGAGCTGCGCCGCAAAGCGCTCTTCGCCGCCGCCGACTACGCGTTCCGCGCCAATCAATACGAACCGGCCGAAGCGCTGCTCAAGCAGTACAGCGAACTTCCCGCCGTGAAAGCTGAACCCGCGAAAATGCAGCTGGACCTCGTCGCACTGCGCCTGGCATGGTGCCGGCATGCGGCGAAGGATTTTCCCGGCGCGATCGCGCAGCTGGATAAAGCGCTGGCTGCGACGCCCGCCCCGGCCGCAGATCTCCGCGCGGAGATGCTCTACCTGCGCGGCCGCGCGCGATTGGATGGCTCTGCGAAATCGAACGATGCCGGCGAATCGGCGAAGGCGCTGGCCGACTACACGACGCTGCTGAAAGAAGCCGCGGGCTCAACCTTCGCCGCGCACGCGAATTTTGAAGCGGCGCAGATGCTGAGCAAGACCAAGCCAGCCGAAGCGCTGACATTCCTCGACAAGCTGCTCGACAATCCGCCGCCGCCAGGCGCCACCGGCGCCGATCCCACGCTCATCCCCGATGCGTTATTGCTGCGCGCACGGATGCGCTTCACCCTCGGCAAGACCGCCGAAGCGCTGGCGGATGTCGACGCGCTGCTCAAGCGCGCGGACAAAACCAAGGAACACACCACCGCTGCATACGTCGTGAGGGGACTCTGCCTCGAAGCTGCGACTGGTAAGGAAGGCGACGCTGAGAAGGCGTACTCCGATCTCATCGCGGCCGGTCCCGCCGACGCGCCGGAAGTGCGCATCGGGCTGTTGCGACGCGGCAAGCTGCGCTTCAATACGAAGCACTTTGAGGAAGCGAAGAAAGATCTGAGCGACTTTATCGGCACGAAGGAACTGAACGCATCCGACGCTGCCGAACTGGAAGCAGCGATCCTCATCGCCGCGAGCGCGAAGGAGCTCAAAGACATCGCCGGAGCTCAGGCGCAGTTCGAAAAGATCGCCAAGCTGGCACTGACGGGTCCGGCGGCGTTCGAAGTGCCCTTCCAACTGGGCAATCTGCTCTACGAAGCCGGCAAACACGCCGAGGCCGCCGCCAGCTACCGCAAGGCGCTCGACGCCGCCGCGCAGATCAAAGATCCGCCGATCCCGACGCCGGCGCTCTCTGCCGCGTGGTTGAACATGGCCTGGTGCTACCGCCGCACCAACGAGCTCAAGAAAGCCGACGGCACATTTGACGAACTGATCAAGCTCGACCCCACCGGCCCGTTCTCCGCGGAAGCGCGATACCACCGCGCCAAAATCCTGGCCGACTCCAACAATCTCGATGGCGCGCTGGGTCTCTGGAAGGAACTCCTCGACAAACAACCCGCGGCGCCGTTTGCCGAAAAAGCGCTGCTGGCCAGCGCCGACACGCAGTTGAAAGCCGGTCGAGCCCCGGAAGCGGCGAAAGCGTTCGAGCAGTACCTCAAGCAATTTCCCAACGGTGAAAGCGCGCGCGATGCGTACTGCGGCATCGCCGAATGCCGCCTGCGCGAACAGAAGCCCGACGCCGCGCGCGACGCGTACATGAATGCGCTCGGCGAGAAGGGCCTCGAGGCGGAACTCGACGACATCGGCGAACGCGCCGTGATCGGACTCGCGCAGATCGCGCTCGATGCCAAGAAGCCCGAGGAGGCCAAGAAGCTCGCGCTGCGCATCGTCATCGATCGCGGCGAATCGAAGCTGCTCGACCAGGCCTTGATGCTCTGCGCCAAAGCCAGCGAAGCGATGAACGATCCGAGCCAGGCGATCGGCTACTACCGTAAGGTCGTCTCCGACCGCCCGCAGAGCGACCGCGCCGAAGTGGCCCGCGAGCGCTTAAAGGTGCTGGGTGCGCCCGTGGCGGAAAAGAAGGACTGAGTTGAATGTCGAGTGACGAATGTCGAATGTCGAATGAGCACCGGATGCATCTGTAACGAAAAGTAGCGAGACCCGTATGGCGCAACGAACCCCAGCGACAGTCCTGCTGCGTCTCGTGGCGCTCGCGTCGGTGCTTTGCTGCGTTCACGCGTTCTGCGCGGACGAAATTACGCTTCCCGGCAGCGGGACGGTCGTGCTCGGGCAGGACGATGCGCTGGAACTGATCCTCAAGCCGAATTTGAAAACGGACGGCGCGCAAGGCGTGTTGCCGCAGCTCCGAGCGTGGTTGATCGAACCGGGACAGCCGGCGCCAAAGACCGACGCTCCGGAGTCGGCGCGCGCGCTGATCTGGCCCTCTCCGACGCGCGCCAATGAATTCATCGCGCATCTGCGCGGACTCACGTCGCTCAAGAAGGACGACGAGCAGGCGTACGACATTCTGCTGCGCTGGTCGTTCCCGGGAGGCAACGAAGCCGGCGAAACGCGGCTGAGCAAAGCCGTCTCGTTCCGTACTGGACTACCCAGCGTGGTACTGCTGCTCGACGGATCTGGCTCGATGACGACGTCCGATCCGGAAAAGTCGCGCATCGAAGCGGCTCGGCGCTTTATCGCGACGGGAAAAACGTCCGGCGGCATCGGCAGCATCGGTATTATCCAGTTCGCCTCGCAGGTTCATGAATTGCTCCCGCTCACACCGATCAGCGACGACGACAAATTTCAACGCGCGCTCAAAGCCATCACGGCCGATGGTTTCACAGATATCGACGGCAGCATCCGCAAGGCCGTGGAGATGCTCCACGGTCCCGGGAAGGGCTCCGGCACCGGCGCGATCGTGCTGCTCACCGACGGCGTGCAGGAACCCGGCATCTACGGCGACGCGCATCGCCTGGCGCGCGCGGCGGGCATTCCCATCCACACCGTTGCGCTGGGACCGGATGCCGATCGCGATCTGCTGCAGCGCATCGCCGACGATACGGGCGGCACGTTCTCCGCTGCGGCCAGCGGCGGCGAACTGATCCGCATTTACGGCGCGATCGCTGCGGGCATCGCCGGAGGGCGGACGATTTTCTCCGGCCCGTTCCCCGCTGCCGCGCCCCGCGCGCTTGTTTTTCCGACCGACAGCACCTGCCGCACACTGGTCGCGTCCGTCTCGTCGGAATCCAGCGGCACACTGACGGTAAAGTCGCCAAAGGGCGAAACCGAGACCACCAGCGCCGCCGAACACCCCGTCTTTCACAAGATTTCGCCGCCGCCCGGCGCGTGGACCGCACAGTGGCCGGCCGGTGCATCCGCGCGATTGGAAGCCTCCGCGCACACCTCGCTCTACCCGCTCTTCTTCCGCGCCGCGACCGACGCCACCGGCACCGTCGAAATCGATCCCGACGACCCGCGCATCGGACTTTCGCTGACCGACGGCGCGACGCCGCTGGCCGGAGCCACCGTCGACGTCTCGCTGGAGATCGCCGACCGTTCCGAGCGACTCGCCGCCATACTCTTCGACGACGGCACACACGAAGACGGCACGGCCGGCGATGGAATTTACGCCGGCTTCGTCGCCAAACTCGCGGGGCTTGATTTGCCTGTCGGGACCACCGGCGTGATTACGGCTACAGTGTCGGGAAAGCGCGCCGTGGGCGAAGATTTCCGCCGCGAAGTCCGCGCGCATTGGACGCTCGTCCGCGGCAGCGCGCGCGGGCTGGTCGTGCCGCACGCGCTGGATCTCGGTACTCATTTCGCCGGCGAACGCGTGAGTGGCGAGTTGCTCGTCCGTGTGCGCGGCGCCGGCGGCAATTATCGCTTCACGTCGAAAACTGCGGCGAACATGACCGACCTTTCCAAGCAACTTGTCCTGCTCGACGACAGACACGCGCTCCCCAGCCGCGAAGCGGCAACGCTGCCGCTGCAACTCACGCTTCCCGATGAGCTCGGGCCCGGCTCGTACGGCGGGCTGATCGAACTGGAACTCGACGGCGAAAAACAGGCGCCGAAGGTCACGGCCAGCGTACCGTGGCATGTGCGCGTGAAGTTGCCGGAACTCGCGCTGAACCGCTTTGCGCTGCTCGATCTCGGATCCGTCGCGCCCGGTGCGCAAATCCAGGCGTCGCTGCCACTCGCCACGCGCGGTGGCCGGACGCGGCTGGCTGGCGTGGAACTGAACGACTGCGCGTACTGGACCTCGCTGCTGCGGTTGCCCCGCGGGCATGCGGCACCGCTGAGCGTGCCCCGATCCGAGCTCCTGAAACTGACCGCTGCTCCGGAACCGTTCGTTCTCGATGAACACCGTCAAGCGGCCAACTTCACCTTTACCGTAAGTCCCGAATGCCGCGCCGGAACGTTGGAGCGCGAAGTCGTGCTGCGTGGCAGCGGGCGGGAACTCGGCCGCGTTCTGGTCCGCGTCGACGTTCAGCCGCAGTGGTTCGAACTCGGCGGCGATCTCAACTTCGGGCAACTCGAACCCGGTGACGCGGCCGCGCAAACGTTGTCGTGGAAACTTGGCGGGGGCGACGCGCAGTCCGTCCGTGTGAATTCCGCCGCGTCGAATGTCATCGTCGATGCATCCAAGCCCAACGATGCGCGGGTCGCGCTCAAACTTCCCGCCGACGCTCCAGCCGGCTCGACATCGGGAACCATCACGCTCCACGGAAACGCTGCCGACGCGGCTGTGCGCTGGACGGCCAATGTCGTTCAGCCGGAATTGAATCTCTCGGCCACCGCGCTTGATTTCGGATCGATATTCCCCGGGCAGACGCGCAAGCTCGCCTTTCGCGCTACCTTTAAGGGAGTGCGCCCAACGTCGCTGATCGCCGCGATCGAAGCGCCGCCCACCAAGCCGCTCGTCCGCACCATCCATCTCGCTGAAGACGCGCTGAAAATTCTGACGCGCGCCACAACGCTGCAGCCCGGCGGCGACGCGGAGGTCGCGCTGGAACTGCGCGTGCCAGATTCGGCGCAGGATGGCATCTACAAGACCAGCGTGAAAGTCGTCTCGCGGCTGGGCGCGGTGGAGATTCCAGTCGCGTTCCAGGTCGTCTACCCGATTCCGCTGCCGCCGTTTCACGTCACGCCGATTGAAGTCGTCTTGAATGTCTACGACGGCCAGCCGGACAAGCCGGTGACCGTGACGGTCTTTTCGCAGTCCGACGAACCGCTGCCGATCCGCGCGCACTGCGAGCCGACCGCCGGGATGGCGCATATCAGCGCCGAATTGATCCGCGACGCCGAAGCCGCTCCGGAAAAATCGTTCGTGTTGCCGGGACGCGGCGAGGCGAAATTCCACATCCGCGCGCTCACCGATTCGGAGGACGGCGACCAGACTTTGATCGTCGTGGAGAGCGGCTCGGAACGGCAGACAATTCACGCCACGGTCGTCCACTCGCACCGGATCAGCGCGACGCCGACGCCGCACACCGAAGGCTTCGACTGGTGGACACTGCTGATCATTATCCCACTGATGATCTGCGCGGTCTTCGTGCGCAAACTGGTCAAGCGCCGCTGGGTGCGCGTCGCCGCGTACTCGGGACTGCTCCACTTTGGCTTGTTCTTTTTCATCGTCATCCCGCAGTCCCGCAAAGACGATTCATTTGGCTCGGTCGAAGCGTCGCAAGGCATGGACATCGATCTGACCAAGCTCGACGACGGCGGAGGCGCGACAGAGGCTGATGGAGGAGCAGCCGGCGCAGTCAACGACACGCCTGCCGCAGCCGGTCCGCGCGGCGGCGACGGCCTGGCGGCGCTCGGTGGCGGAAAAGAAAACGCCAATGGCGCGCTGGCAGGATTGAAGGACGGCGGCAACGGTCCCGGCGGACCGGCTGCGGCGGCAGCGATTCAAAAAGCAGGCGCGGGTGACGCGGCCCCCGCGGGCGGCGGTCCGGCTTTCGAACGCGGTCCGTCCACGGGCGGACCCGACGAAGCGCTGGCGATGAACGACGACCCCGGCGGCGTGGCACCGCTGGTCCCGGCGGCGAAGCCGGAACCCGCCGGAGCTCCCGCTGCCGCGCACGTTCCGCTTACGACCTCGAAAATCGAACTTCCCGCCGGCAGCAATGGTCCGGGCACGAAACAAGCCTCGTCGGCGGCCGCGGCGAAAACGGAAGCCGGCGGCGGCAACCCGGATGAAAAGGTGGTCCTCGTCGGCGCGCCTGGTGCGGCCCGCGGCGACGGTCAGCCCCTGGCAATGGACGACATCCCGCTCATCGCGGACACGGTTGGCGCGCCGTCGCCCGATGCTCCCAAACTCGAAACGCGCGGGCCGGCGAAGTCGACGCTCGGCGAACCCTCCGCGCCAGCGACGGTCACGTCGATTGCCGCGACCTCCAATCCCGGGGCTTCGGCGCTGGGACCCGAGATCAAAAATTCCGCACCGGCCACGCGCTACATTTCCGGCACCAGCGGCGCAGTGGTTCCGGAAAACGGCAAGGCCTGGGGCGATAGCGGAGCGGAACGCGGATCAGCCGTCGCAGGCACCGAATCGAATCGCAAAACCGGTTTGCTCGTCGGCCGTGGCGATGACGACGCACTCGACGCCGGCCCGGTTCTGGGCGAAGGTCTCGCGAGTTCCGGAAACTCTGGCAAAACGACCACCAGCTCCGGAGCAGGCGGGAGCAAAGACGGCGCGTCGATCTCCGGCGCTGGCGCGAATGGACTGGGCGGCGAAGGCACGTTGCCGCGCGGCGAAGGCACGTTGCCGCGCGGCGGACACGGACTGACGACCGCCACCGGAACCGGCCGCGGGCTGGGCAGTGGCGAGGGACTGGGTGGGAGCGGTAACGGAACCGGCGACGGCATCGGACGCGGCGCGGGTCCGGGCAATCACGGATTTGGCGGACCCGGCGGACTCGGCAACGGCTATGGCGGAAAGGGCGACGGCTCGGGTATCGCAGGTCGAGCGATCGGTTCCGGACGCGGCGGAAGTGGAACGGGAACCGGTGGCGCGGGTTTTGGCAACGGACACGGCATCGGCGATGCGCCATTGGATCTCGGTGGCAACGGATCTGGAACGGGCGGAAATGGAAATGGCAACGGTTCCGGCACGGGTACCGCTGCCGCCGGCAACGGCGCAGGAACGGGCGCGGGAAGCGGCAATGGAACAGGCATCGCCTCTGGAAATGGCGACGGCGGTCCGGGTTCGCCGCGCGGACTTCCCGGCGGCATCGGCACATTAGGCGGACGTGGCACCGGCGGAAACGACATCGGTATTGCGTCGGGCGGTTCCGGGCATGGATTGGGCATGGGTTCGCAGACTGGCGGCGTGGCCTCGGGACTCGGCAATGGGCTGCCAGGTTCCAACGGCGAAAGTTTGACCTCGCGCAGCATCGGCAACGGTCGCGGCACAGGTTCCGGCTCCGGACGTCCCGGCCCCGGCGATGCGCCGCTCGATGCTGATCCGCTCGGCGCCGGATCGGGCGCGGGCTCCGTCGCGCAGGCGCACGGCAACGGCACGGGAATCGGAAACGGCAAAGGCATCGGCGATGAAGGTCCGCCCGGTCCGCGCGGCAATGGACCGCTCGGCGTCTCCGGATTGACCAACGGCAAGGGTACCGGCGGTGGCGGAACCGAATTGGCCGGACTCGGGCTGGGCTCCGGCGGTCTCGGTGGACACGGACCTGCGGGCAGCGGCACTTCAGGAACAGGGTCGGGCCACGGCGCCTCGGGGTTCGGCAGCGGCTCCGGCGGCAAGGCCAGCGTTCAAGCGGCGATCGATGGATTGACACTCGACCGCGGCGGCAAAAATTCCAGCGCGGCGCTGGCCCACAGCGGCGCAGAATCTCACGACCGGCCGCACTGGGGTCCTCCTGGCGGCACGGTGCTGCGCGTCAACCTCGGCCTGGCGCAGCATGCGGCCGATTGGAATTCCTCGCCGACGGCGCTCTTCAATCTCGCCACCGCCTTCCGCGAACGTTGCGGACTGCCGGACGTCGAAGCCGAAGTCAGGACCGTGAAGCTCGATGATCCCAAAGCCATGGCGTCGTGCCGCTTCCTGCTCTTTACCGCCAACTACGCCATTCCGTTCAGCGACGCGGAACTTCTCGCGATGCGCGCATACGTTGAAAATGGCGGCACGCTCTGGTTCAACGATTCCGGCGCCAGCGGCGATGAACGCTTCGACCTCGCGCTGCGCAAAGACATGGTCCGCCTCTTCCCCGGCCAGAAACTCGAAAAACTCGAAATGACCCACCCGCTTTTCCATTCCGCCTACGACCTGACGCACGGCTATAAGGGCTACCGCGTTCCGCCGGGCGACAAGTACCGTCAGGAATTCATGGAAGGCATCACGCTCGCCGGCCGCGACGGCAAGCCGCGCGCGGCGCTGATTTACACGCGCAACGATTACGCCGACGGTCTGGAAATCGATCCGCGCAACATCGCCGGCCGACCGTCGCTCACCGACCTCACCGCCGACGAAATGCTCGAAGGTTCGCTGCGCTTCGGCATAAACCTGCTGGCCTATTCGCTCGGGTCTGACGCGCCGCAGATGCCGCCGCCCCCGGAGAGCGCGGCGCAGTTTGAGAAAATCTATCGCTACAATGGCCCGCCGCTAAAAATTGTCGACGCCTTCAGCGCCGCGGTGGGCGACGATGGCAATCCAGTCTGGGCGATTCAGGAATGGGGCAATCCGGCGAAGTTCGAGCTGGTCGATGGCCCCAGCGGCGCGACGGGGCTCAAGGCGATCAAGATCGCGTTCCAGTCCGGCGACAAGATGAAGGCCGCGGCCGGGCGCAACGTTGAACTGAATCTCGCCGCGGCCAATTCCATCGTGGTCGACATTCACTCGTCGCTGAACCACGGCTTCAACGTCGCGCTGCTGTTCTCAACGAAACCTGAATGGCTGGGCTACGAAAGCCGCCCCATTTTCATCCGCCCCGGCTGGAACCGGAATGTGCGCTTCCCGCTCAACCTGGACGACTTCAAGACCGCCAAGAACGACTGGAAGGTCTACGACCAGCCGTTCACGCCGCGCGCCAGCATCGGCCACATCGACTTCCTGCTCTACAATCTCAACGAGAACGGGGAAGTAAAGATCGAATCGTTCCGCGTTGAGAGTTCGAATTAGTCTTCGTCCAAGGTTGCTACGGATGCTGCGATGCATTGCGATTGCGGTGCTCTTCCCAGAGCTCGTGAGCACGCATCGCAGTGATGCCGTTCCGTGTTTCGATCTCCGAGACGCCGGACGTGTCTTCCAGCAGCATGTCGTACTTGTAGTCGCGAGCGCTGATCAATCGGAACTGGCCGGTGCCTTGAATCTTATAAACGGCGATCTGCTTTTTATCCGTATCGATCACGACCACGCGATCGTTATCACCGTCGATCGAATTAGCCATGATCCCGTCGGTGGCCCAGCCGCCGCCGGCCGCATTCGCTTTCGAACGCAGATGCGCCGTGGCACCCGCGCCGATCAGGGCAATCAGGAGTGCAACGTTGAGCGCCCAGGCATTGAACGTACTGAAAGAATTCATGTTCAGGTTCTCCATTTAATGGGAGCTATTTGTCGTATTTCGGAGCCGCTGCTTTTTTAACTTCGGGATCCTGCTTGATGGTATTCAAGTACCGTTCGGCTTCTTCGGCGGTGACGCCGTTGCCGCCTTCGATCGCTCGTGGAGCTTTGATGCTGCCATCGAAAATGTTCAGGTCGGTCTCGATCCGCCGCGCGCTGACCAAGCGCAGTTCGTCGGTGTTGAGCGAATAGACGCAGATGCGCCGGGGGCTGGCGACCGTGTCGACTACATAGAAGCGCTGGCTGGCCTTCACATTGAAGCACAGATGGCCCGGCGCCGCCGCGATGCCGGAGGCGTGCAGTTGCCCCGCGTCGTGTTCTCCGGAAAGACCGCTGAAGACGAGGACGCCAAATAAGGCGATGATGACGTAGCGCGTAAGCAGCGCGAGTTTGTACGAAAGCGAACGTTCCTGGCCGGGCATGAAACACCTCCGTGGAAAAGATCCGCGAACCCGTTGCCGCTCAGGCGGCACTGGGCCCATCTTTGTCTCAGGAAGCGCTTCAACCGGTATGACGGTGCGATTCAGAATGTATTTCAGCATTTCCGTTCAAATTACGTGCGCGCTATACGCACATGAGAGTTGAACTTTCCCTTTAAATGCCGGCCGCGTGCCGTAGATTTACGCCGAGTGTGCAACCGATTTATTCGATACATCTTTCGACGGCAAAATCGTGGCGCGGCGGCGAAAATCAGATCTGGCTGCTGGCCCGCGGCTTGATCGCGCGCGGACAGCGGGCGCTGGTGATCGCACCGCGCAACGCTCCGCTGCTGGAACGTTGTCGCTCCGCAGGCATCCCGACCGGCGCGATTCATCCGTCTGGCGAATTGGATCTGGTCGGCACGGCGCGGCTGGCACGGTTACTGCGCCGGGAAAAGCCGGATGTACTCCACGCCCATGACGGGCACGCCGTACTGCCGGCGAAGTTCGCGGCGTGGTTCCATCCTCGCACGAACCTTAAACTCGTCGTCCACCGCCGCACCGTATTTGCCTTAAAGGGTCGGTGGAAATATCAGGGCCGAGTGGATAGGATTATCGCGATCAGTGCGGCAGTGCGGGAACGACTGCTGGCCGATGGCATTTCCGACGATTCGATCCGCGTGGTCTTCAGCGGCATGGAATTTCCAGAAATGGCAGCGGCCGGAATGGAAGGCAAAGCGCTGCGCGAAAGGCTGGGCATTGCTGCGGATGCGTTTGTGCTCGCCCATGCAGCCGCGTTGACCAGCGAAAAGCGCCAGCAGGACATACTTCGCGCGCTGTCGGCTGTTCCGGACGTTCAGCTGCTCATTGCTGGAACGGGAAAGCTGGAGCAGACGCTGCACGAAAGTGTGCGGCAGGCGGGGCTGAATGATCGCGTGCATTTCCTGGGATTTGTGCAGGATCTGCGCCCGGTCTGGTCGGCCAGCAATGCCGCGATTTTCGCCAGCGAAGCCGAAGGGCTCTGCACGGCGCTGATTGAAGCCCAGGCCGCCGGACTTCCGGCCGTGATCACAAAGGCCGGTGGCATGGTGGAGATTGTGGACGACGGAGTCAGCGGCGTCACTACGGAGATCGGTGATACCGTGGCGATGGCAAAAGGGATGGAAGCTCTTGCCCGCGACCGGGAACTGTGCAGGAAGATGGGCCAGGCCGCGGCGCAGAACGCACGCGCAAAATTTTCGGCTGAGCGTATGGTAGATGGGGTGCTGAACGCGTACCGGGAATTGGTGAACACGAAACAATGATTGGCGGCAGTCCTAAAATTTTGCTCGTCCGGCTCTCCGCACTAGGAGATTGCCTCCACGCCATCCCGACGCTGGTGGCGCTGCGGCGTCATTTCCCGTCGGCGGAAATCGGCTGGGCAATCGAGGACATGGGCTATTCGCTGCTCAAAGACCATCCGATGGTCGACCGTTTTCACGTCTTTCCACGCAAGGCCTTCAAGCGCGGCTCGGGAACGCTGATGACGCGCATGAAAAGCCTGAGCACCTTCCGCAAGGAATTGGGTGCGGTTGGCTATGAAACATCGATCGACCTGCAAGGCCTGGCCAAGAGCGGGCTGGTCTCGTGGTGGAGCGGCGCGAAACGGCGCATTGGTTTCAAGGGCGACGAAAGCCGGGAACTCAACCGCGTCTTCACCACCGAACGTGTCTCTCCGCCGGAAGAGGCCGTTCACGTCGTCGAGAAAAATCTCTCGCTGCTCAAACCACTCAACGTGGAACTGCCCAACAAGCCCGATTGGGCGATGCCCTCATACGCCGCTGAGAAGCAGGAGATGCTGCCGTTTCTCAAGTCGTGCGGACTGATCGACGACGCCGGACTGGCGCGGCCCTACTGCATCATCAATCCGGGTGCGACGTGGTTTACCAAGCGCTGGCCACCGGAATCGTTCGGACTTGTGGCGAAAGGGCTGATGGAGCAGCACAATCTGCCGTCACTGGTGACCTGGGCTGGCGCCGACGAACTGGCCTCCGGCAAAACCATCTGTGGCATCGCCGGCGACAAGGCGTACCTCTGTCCCGAAACCGATCTGCGCAAACTTGCCGCACTGACGTCGCAAGCCGTGTTGTTTGTCGGCAACGATACCGGCCCGCTGCATCTGGCCGTCGCACTGAAAGTAAATTCGGTTGCGATCTTCGGCGCGACGGATCCGCTGCGCAACGGTCCCTACGGCAGCATGCACCGCATCCAGACCGGCGGCGTGGATTGCCACCCCTGCTGGAAGACCACCTGTGAACGCACTGACCGCGCGTGCCTCACGTGGGTCAAGCCGGAAGTCGTGCTCACCAGTTGCGATCACAGCTTGCGCCGCCGCCAGCCCCAGAACGGCAGCGCTGCTGCGAATTAAATAATATATTTGATGTAATACAGATTGATTTTGTATCATTTCAAATAATTCAATTACCAGAAATGAGACAAATTATTTTTGTTATTTCGTGATTTCGAATCACTCCAAATAATTATTACAAAGCGTTCATTAATCGCGATTTATTGAAGTGGCGAGAATACTATCGCGTCCGCATTCGCAAATAGATTTTACCTTTACGGGGATCAGTCGAATTTGAGCAGCAACGTAAGCAGCGTCGGCGAGAACGCAGGAATAGAAGCGAATTTTCCAGCCAAAGTGCGGGAAAACGATTCGACAGCAGTGAACTGGACGTGCGCCATTTGCGGCCTGCTGATCTTTGCAACATTTCTTATTCCGTGGGGCGGCAGCGACGAGAAATTTCTCTGGTCCTTCTCTTTCTTCAGCACGTTTTACACGCTGCCATTCAAAGTCATCATGGTTGTGGTGTGGGTCGCCGGCCTGCTGGAGCTCTTCGCTGCGCTGAAATTGCGCGGCATTCAGCGCAGCATTCTTTTTGCGGCGTCAGGAGCAGTCCTTGCCTTCTACCTCCATTTGACCAAAGCAAATCCGGTTGCGTGGACCGGCTTTCAACCTTTTGCGGCATCTGGAATCTGGATCCACGCTGCCGCGCTGATTGCTTTGCTGCTCTTCACGCTCGCCACCGGCGTACGTGAACGTTCAACGTCCAATCCCAACGGCAGTGTCGTGCAAGGATTCAGTGCACTGCTGATCGTGGGACTTTCGTCATTTGGAGCGTTCAGCGAACTTGCCGGTTCAAGTTCCGAAAGGCCCGCGAGTCCCGTCTTGGTAGCGTTACTGGCGCTGGGATTGTGCGCCGTGGGAGCGCTCCTAAGCTTCACCCGCCGCGTCGCTGCGGGACGCATGCTCGTTATGGCCGGAGTTTTCATTCCGCTGATCGAGCAGCTATTCGTGCGCGAACAGGCCTTCGATGTTTTTGCATATCTCAACACCGAGATCATCGTCGTCTGCGCACTGCTCATCATGGTGGAGGGACTGATCGGCCTTTCGCTGCGCTACCGTCATGCACTGCTCGGGTCGAGCAGCGTGCTAGTGCTTGCAATCTGCACTGTTGCGGCGCTGCAACACACGCCGCGTGCCCACGCTCACACCACACACAATGTAGCGCTCGATAAGAACACAGCTCCGACAGCGCCCCCTGAAGCCAAACGCACTGGCGATTGGACGCAATGGTGCGGAGCAACCGACCGTAACATGGTTTGGAACGAGAAGGGGTTGCCGTCGGAATTTGAAGCGGTCACGGCAACAAAAACGGAAGGCCTGAAAAATGTGAAGTGGGTCGTGCCGCTGTCCAAGCGCACGCTTGGCAGCCCGGTGATCGCCGGCGGAAAAGTATTCATTGGAGGTGAAGACATCGAAGGCGGCAAGGAAGACGCGCTGCTCTGGTGTTTCGACGAAGCGTCGGGAAAACTGCTCTGGCGCATGGTCTCGCCGTACATTCCCGCACTCTACAACAAACGCAGTTACGGCAACTGTGCCACCCCCACCGTCGAAGGCGACCGCCTCTACACCTGCAACCATCTCGGCGACGTGCTCTGCCTGACCACCGACGGATTGGCCAAGGGCAATCAAGGACCGTTTCAAGATGAAGCGCACTACTTTGCGCGAGGACGAACGATCGAGCAGTCCGAGATCACGCCCGAAGGCCGCCACGTTTTCGAATGCACGCCTGGCACACCCGCGACGCTCACGCCATTCGATGCGGACATCGTCTGGCGCTTCGATCTCATGCGCGAAGTCAACGCGTATCCGTTCAACGCGCTCAATTCTGCCGTGCTGATCCGCGGGAACAACCTGTTCGTGGGCACGACCTCCGTGCGCAGCGATCCGTATTTTGGCGACGAGAGCTCCGCCAAGAAAATCGATGCATGGATGGCCAAATCCGGCAAGACCACCTTCGATTCCCCCAGCCTCATCGTCCTCGACAAGGCCACCGGAAAATTGCTGGCGCGGGACCGCGAAGATATTTTCGCGCACACATTTCACGGCGCTCACGCCTCGCCGACGCTGGGCAACATCAACGGTAAAGACCTGCTGATCTACGGCGGCGGCAACGGCACCTGCTACGCCTTTGATCCAGATTTCACGCCCGCCTCAAACGGCGCGGCCGCTGATCTCACTTGCGTCTGGAAATTCAACTGCCTGAGTGAGCGTATCAACCATGCCGAAATCATCGGCACGCCGGTCTTCTACAAAAACCGCGTCTACGTCGCGATCGGTAATGACCTGGCCCGCAGCGGTCCGTCGGCCGGTCCTGGACGCCTGGTCTGTATCGACGCCACCCAGAGTGGCGATGTCACCAGCTCCGCGAAAATCTGGTCCTATGACGAAATTCGTTCCAGTTCCTGCACCGTCGCCATCGCCGACGACATTCTCTACACCGGCGACGCCGTCGGGAACATCTACTGCTTCGACGCCGAGACCGGCGCCCTGCTCTGGCGCCACACCGCCAAGCATCCGGTGTGGAGCTCCCCGCTGATCGCCGATGGCAAAGTTTATATAGGACTTCACGACGGTGGCGTGATGGTCTTCGCGCACGGCAGGGAAAAACACATTATTGCCGAGAATCTCGGCAATGCCGACATCGTGGGTTCGCCGGCCATCGCCAATTGCGTGCTTTACTACGCCTCCCAGCGCAACCTCTACGCGCTTCAGGCCGGGACGAGCGGCGGGCTGGTTCCACTGCCTGCGGAGCTCTCGCCCGTGAAGCCGTAGCCTGCCTCCCGGCAAATTTGCCGGGTGGTAAAAGAAGACACTTATGAAGTCTCGATCAAACCGCGCGTCTAACCCGCAACGTTCCTGATTCCTCACGTCGAAAAGTACGTACCATTTTAGGGTTGATGCGGTACAAGAATCCGTCGGAAAACAGGTCTTGATGAACTTCATGACGGTTGGATTTTTTCGCATGCCCCGCGGCAGAATGAACGACTTGCGCTTCTTACATTCCGCACGCCGGAACGGAACTGCCGCCGCATGTTGAATATTTTCCGCGGCCGCACGCTGCAGCGCTACATCCTGCGCGAATTCATCATCATTTTCGCACTCGCCGTCGCCGCCTGCACGATGATGATCCTCATCGTCACTCTTTTCCAGATTCAGAACGAATACAGCCAGGGCAGCAAGATCGCGCTGCTCTTTCCATTCCTGATTCCCAAAACGCTGGGCTGGTCGATTCCCATGGCCACGCTCATTTCCGCGACCATGGTCTTCAGCCGGCTGTCCGCCGACGACGAGTTGCTCGCCGCGCAGGCCGGCGGCGCACCGCTGCGCGCGATGACCGTGCCGGTGATTTTAAGCGGCGCGCTGCTGTCCCTGTTCTGTTTGTTCAACAACCAGTGGGGACTGGCGTGGGGCAATTCGATGATCCGCAATGAAATCCTCAAGGTCAACGATCCCAAGAAATTCTTCGACATCCTGAGTACTCCCGGCGCCAGCCTGTCCTTCCAGTCTGAAAACGGCGCAACCGCCCACATCAATTGTCTGCCGTTGGTCACCGATCCTAAAACTCACACGTCACACCGCCCGATTCACATCGCGATCTTCCAGAATCAGCAGGTGGCGCAAACGGTGCTGGCCAGTGACTTCACGTACGATCCGGTGGTCCGCGATGGCGAAAGCATCCTGCGTCTGACACTGACCAAGGCCCAGCGGCTGGGCGATTCGCCGGCGTATTTCGACGAAGTGACCATGGAAATTCCGCAGCCACCCATCGCCAGCATGCTCGACCTGGGCAAATCGCGCGGGCAGATCGGCTGGCTGGAGAATTACAACGCCGCCGTAACCATCCGTAAGAACTACAAGCGCCGCAACCTGTTCATGCTCGACCGCGCCGCGGATTTCTCCGCGTGCGTCGTCGGCGGCGGATATGCGCAGCCCGATGCACCGTTCCTGGACGCGCGAACCTGGAGCGAAACGCGAATTTCTGCCGACGCAATTTACTCTTCCGGCGGCGCCCGCGATCAGGAACACAGCGACAACGTCGAATGCTGGCGCAAGGTCGCGATGAGCCTGATGCCGCTAACCATGGCCATGCTCGGCATTGGACTGGGTCTGCTCGTGAAAAAAAGCCAGCGCCTCGTGGGATTGCTCAGTTCACTGGTCATCTACGCGCTGATCTACTACCCGATGATGCTGATTGGCAAAGAAATGGCCCTCGCCGGCAAGATCGGCATGATCGCACTCTGGTTTCCCAATATCTTCCTGTTCATTGCTGGATACGCACTGTGCTTCACGTACGAACACGGTTCGCTATCGAGCGGACTGCCGCCAATTCTGACGACGATCGGCGAAGATCTGCTCCATATCGCGTTGATGATCTGGAATACCATCATCGGCCTGCGCCGTATCGGCGCGCTGCTCTTCCGCCGCAAGACCGACGGCTACGTGGCGGGATCGTTCATCGTGCCGCTCCTGATCGTGCTGCTGACACTGGTTTCGGTCATCACCGCGTTCGATCTGGCCGAACACGGCGGCGACGTGGTCGAAGGCATCGTCAGGGCCGGCGATCCCAATCCGGGCGTGCCGGTGCGCGCGCGTACGCAAGCCATCGTGGACGCCGTCTCCTACTACGGCATCTGTGCGCTGAGCCAGATCTGCGACCTATTGCCGCTGGTCATCCTGGTGGCCGGATTGCTTTGCGTCTTTGTGCTGATCCGCAACAACGAGCATCTAATCATGAAATCCGCCGGGCTGCCGCTCCAGCGTGCGTTTCGGCCAGTCATGATTCTCACGCTGCTCTTCTCTGCTGCCGTCACGCTCGTGCGCGAAACGGTCATGCCACAGCTGCTCATGCAACGCGATTATCTCAAGCCGCTGGTTTATCATCGCACGCCCTCGCCCAACGCGATTGCGCTGTACACCGTAGACGCCGACAAGCATCCCGTCGTCTTTGAAATGAGCGAGTACACGTCAGCCTCACAGTCTGGAAAAGACCTGCGCGTCTTCCTCCTCGATCCATCGGGCAAGCGCATTCCCAGCATCGTCGCCGATATCGCCTCCTGGAACGGCACGGGCTGGCGGCTGCAGACCGATCCCAACAAGGCCTTGGAAGCGCAGAAACACAAGCAGAACAACAAAGTCACCAAGGTACTGCCGCTGATCGAACACGGCTTCTACATCAATCCGGAGATGGAAGGCGAAGCCGACGAAGCGAGCAACGAGGTCGTGCAGGTGCGCAACACCAAGACGCCCCTCGCGGTCTGGAGCGGCACGGTCACGCCTTCGTTTCTCGAAAGCGAACGCCTGGGCTCCGGCGTGATGCGGTTGAGTGAATTGAACGAAGCCAGTGGCATCAAATCCAAGTTCGCCGTCGACTGGTGGCGCCGCGTCTCGGAAGTATTGATGGGCCTGCTGCTGCTGTGGACTGCGATTCCGATGCTGCTGGATGAAACCCGCGGACCGCTGGCCGGCATCGGCTATAGCATTCTCGCCGCGCTGGCGTACTGGGTGTTAAATATCCTCTTTGAAGAAGGCGCCAAGTCGCTGCTGCTGCCGCTCTGGGCACCGCTGTTCCCGCACCTGATTTTCCTGGTCATCGGCAGGCAGAAGTTCTATGTTTCCATGCCAACGTAGGTGAGGCAGTTATGAGTTTTCAGGTTTGAGTTTTGAGTTGAACAAACTCGGCATGGCATTACGCAACGCAACTCAAAACTAAAAACTCAAAACTCAAAACTCAAAACTTTCTGTGAGGACTCATGGCTCTCAACGCGCACGACGTCGCCGTTCTGCTCAATGAAATCGGGAAGCGCACGGAACTCTCCGGAGAGACGTTCAAGGCGCGCGCGTATTACACGGCTGCTGAAAATCTGGCCGCGCACTCCGGTGATCTGGCTTACCTCATCGCCAAAGGCAAAATCAAAACGATCCCCGGCGTCGGCGAAGCGATTGCCGAGAAAATCATCCGCCTGCACAAAACCGGATCGCACCCCACGCTCGAATTTCTACGCGAACAATACCCGGCCGGTTTGCTGGAGATGTTCGAAATTCCCGGTCTGGGCGTGAAGAAAATCGAGATCGTCTGGAAGACACTGGGCATTACCACCCTCGACGAACTCGCTTCCGCCTGCAAGTCCGGTCAGGTCGCAGCGTGCAAGGGCCTGGGCAAAGCGCTCGAAGCCAAGATCATCAAAGGCCTCGAGATGCGGACCAAGAGCGCCGGCGCGCTGCTGGCCGACGCCGCGGAAGCACGCGTGGTCGACGCGCAGGACCTGCTACGCGAATCGGGCGAAGCGGACGCGTACGAGGCCGTCGAGATCGCCGGCGATGTCCGCCGCGGCTGCGAAGTCGTTACGAAGTTGGTGCTTGCCGCGAGTGTCAAAGGGGCGCCGCCCACTCACGACCTGCCGCCCGACGTCGCGCTGCGCGTCTCCGCGCCGGAACGTTTCGGCGTCACGCTGCTTTACGCCACCGGCTCCGACGCCCACGTCGAAGCGCTCGCCGCACGCGCTTCAAAGCTGGGCCTGCTGCTCTCGCCGCGCGGACTGTTCAAGGGCGATACTGAACTCCCCTGCCCCACCGAAGCTGAAGTCTACTCCGCGCTGAAGCTCCCGGTAATTCCGCCCGAACTCCGCGAAGGCCGCGGCGAAATCGAGCTCGCTGAAAAGAAGGCGCTGCCCAAGCTCGTCGAGCTCACCGATCTGCGCGGCATCCTTCACAGCCATACCGTCTTCTCCGACGGCACGCGCAGCCTCCACGACATGGCCGAAGCCGTGCGCAAGCGCGGCTACGAATACTACGGCGTCGCCGATCATTCCAAGAGCGCCGCATACGCGCGCGGCTTGAAGGAAGACCGCGTTCTCGAACAACAGAAGATGACCGACGAACTCAATGCGGGTTACGACAAGAAGAAATTCCACATCTTCAAGGGCATCGAGTCCGACATTCTGGAGCACGGCGAGCTCGATTACGCCGACGATTTTCTGATGCACTTCGACTTCATCGTGGCCAGCATCCACAGCCGCTTTACGCTGAACAAGGAAGGTCAGACGCAGCGCCTGATCAATGCCGTCAAAAATCCGCGCACCACCATACTCGGCCACATGACCGGCCGCCTTTTGCTGCGCCGCGAAGGCTACGAGCTCGATATCGACGCCATTTTGAAAGCCTGCGCCGAACACGGCGTCGCCGTGGAGATCAACGCGCATACCGCACGCCTGGACGTCGACTGGCGCTGGCATCAGCGCGCGCTGGAGCTGGGGTGCATGCTCAGCATTAATCCAGACGCGCACGACATCGCGGAAATCGATCTGGTCAAGTACGGCGTCAACGTCGCGCGCAAAGGCGGCGTGCCGGCCAACCGCGTGCTCAACTGCCTGACGCTCGCCGAGATCACCGCGTACTTCGAGAAGCGCAAGAAGCGATGAAGATCCGCATCCGACTCGCGACCGTGCGCGATCTGCCCTTGCTCGCGCAACACCGGCGCGGCATGTATCTGGACCTGGGTACGACGAACGACAAGGATCTCGACGCCCACGATCGCGTTTACCAACGCTGGGCGCGCGTGCGCATGCGGCGCGGCGAGTTCGCGGGGTTCATCGCGGAAGTGAATGGCAAGCCCGTCGCCAGCGGCTGCGTCTGGCTTCAAGATCGCCAACCGAAGCCCGGCCTGAAGCGCGTGGAAGTGCCATACTTGCTCTCCATGTTCACCGAGCACAAATTCCGCGGCCGCGGCATCGCGACGCGGATCGTGAAGGCCGCTCACGCCTGGTGCAAGGAGCGCGGTTACCCGAGAGTGTCGCTGCATGCATCGAAAATGGGACGCGGCGTTTATAAAAAGCTGGGTTACGAACGGTCGTGGGAAATGTGGACGACGTTGTAGCAAGTCGATGTCAACGAGAAAGGGCATAGAACGATATGCCGACGACGCGGCCATTCCAACTCTCTCTGCGAGGACTGATTCTGCTGACCCTGGCGGCCGGCGTTCTTCTTGCCTGTAGTATAGAACTCTGGCGCCTTATAGTCGGCAAGCATAGCCATAGAATCTCCGCATCCTATGCTCTTCTAAAAGATATCGAAATTGCCTGTGACGCTTACGAGTTCGATTGGGGTGAATACCCGCCAGACGTGGGACCAGCGGGGCAAAAAAGTTCCAGCGCGCTTAAATATTACCTCACAATGAGTTTTCGGAAATTGCCGACGAAAGGCGAGATTTGGGCCACAAAAGATACGGGACCTTACCTCGACCTCGCTCCACACAAGCTAGTCACGATGCCCACCGGAAGCGTCGCGATCGTCGATGCTTGGGGCAATCCCATTCAATACGACAATATCCGCGACGACAAATCCACGCCGAATGGCTTCACCTCCTACGGCGCCGACGACATCCGAACGGACGGCAAGCCGCGCAATTCGAAAGGCTACGACCTGTTCTCGCGTGGCGATCCGGCGAAGAATGAACCCGTTGCGAATTTTGAAGAGACGAAGTAGGCCGTGTCATTTGGACAGCGCCGCTGTCACGGATTCTCACCGTCAGTCTCAGTTGGCTTTTCCGGCGTGAGTTTGTCGGGTCCGGTCGTGCTTCCAGCTGGAATCAACGTTACGACAGTTTTCTGGCCGTCCACCGTCACAACCAATTTTTGAAAACTCCATGTTCCCATATTTTTAGTCGCCTGAACCTGAACGGTGCCAGAACCTTTTGATCCGGAAATGGGATAATAAATATTCGCATTGCCACCGTCGCCACCTGTATTGATATTGCCCAACACATACCAGCCGTCTTTGATCGGGGCGCCCAACTCGGCCTGCACTCGACTGTCCGCCTGGACCTGCTTCAAGGAAAGTTGAAACGCATCACTGGCCTTCATGACGTAAAGTACAAAACAAATGATGCCAATCGATAACGACATCGTAACCACAACCAAGGCTCCCACACATCCAATCACAAATTTCAGTGGGTTGCGCGCGATCCAGCTTTGCTGCGGAGGCGTGTCGGTCATGTCCCAATTCTCCAAGCCGTGAATTCCCTGATTGTAATCACTGCCAGCCGCTGCGCAGCCCCGTTCCGTTGGCATTTTGGCTCCAGCTGTGGTATTTTTGATTCTCACAATGGCCCGCATTTACGTAGTGGCAAATCCGAAGCGAAAGCCTGGCGTCGTGGCGATTCTCAATCGCCTGCTGCCGTGGCTGCGCAAAATCGCGACGGTCGTCAAGATTGTCAAGGATGACACGACCGATCTCACCGATATCCGCGCCGACCTGGTGCTCGTCTTCGGCGGCGACGGCAGCATCCTGTCCGTCGCGCGGCGGCTGCACGGCAATCCCGTGCCGGTATTCGGCGTGAACATGGGTCAACTCGGCTTCCTCGCGGAAACCGCGCCGGAAGATCTCAAGAACACGCTGCCGTGCGTGCTGGGCGGCGACTGCGTGCTCTCGCCACGCATGATGCTCCAGGTCGATGTTCCCTCGCGCAAACCCGAGCGCTTCACGGCCCTCAACGACGCCGTGATTCTCCGCCAGCCCATGTCCTCCACGATCGGCGTGCGCGTCACGGTCTCCGGCGAAGAAGTGGCGCAGTACAAGGGCGACGGACTGATCGTCTCCACCGCGACGGGATCGACAGGGTACAGCCTTTCCGCTGGCGGGCCGATCTTAAGCGAACGGTTGAAGGCAATGATCGTGACGCCTGTCTGCCCGCACACGCTGGCCAACCGCCCAATCGTGCTGGCCGGCGACGAACACCTGACCATTGCCGCCGAATCACGCAACGGCGCGCCGATTCAGCTCGTGATGGACGGCCAGACCAGCGTCGCGTTGAAGAGCGGCATGTCAGTGCGCATCGCCCGCGCGCCGCACGAATTCAATCTCGTTACCATCGGCAAGAAAGGCCGCTACGAAATCATTCGCGACAAACTACACTGGGCAGGCTGGGTGAAAGCGAAGCGCGGGAATCAGCATGCCACGTAATGGAACGGATATTTTCCAATTTCGATTGGTGATTTTCGATTTTCAATTGCGCAGGCGCTGAAGTCGTGTTCTTCGGACTGACATTGCACTCCGCTTCCGAAAATGGAAAATGTTCTTTGAACATTTCACACTAGAAAGGAAATTAAGCTTCGGCCACAAGTCGAGCTTTAACTCAACATGAGCAATTCATCCGTCCGCGTCCGTTTCGCGCCCAGTCCGACCGGCTACCTCCACGTCGGCGGCGTCCGCACCGCTCTGTTCAACTGGCTCTACGCGCGCAAAACGCAGGGCAAATTCATTCTGCGCATTGAGGACACCGACATTCAGCGCAATAAGGAAGAAGGCACCCAGATCATCATGGACGGGATGAAGTGGTCCGGCATGAACTGGGACGAAGGCCCGGATATTGGCGGACCCTACGCGCCTTACTATCAGAGCCAGCGCATGGACCGCTACAAGCAGGTCGCCGCGGAGTTGGAGAAATCCGGCAAGGCGTATTGGGCCAAAAAGGATGCCGGTGGCCCCCTGCCCGATTGGAAAATCGAGAAGCTCAAGAAACAAGGCAAGTGGGATGACGAGAAGGCGCAGGCCGCTCAGGATCCCAATCCCGCACTGTATTTAAAAGTGAATCTCAAAGAGCGTAAAGAGATCACGTTTCACGACGCGGTGAAAGGCGATCTATCGAAGCCGGCGGAAACTTATCAGGAAGAAGACGGCTCAACGCGCGATTTCGTCATCCTGCGCAGCAACGGCATGCCGGTCTACAACTTCGCCTGTGTGGTCGACGACGTCGACATGAAGATCAGTCACGTCATTCGCGGCGACGACCATGTCGAAAACACGTTCCGCCAGATCTTCATCTACGAAGCGTGGGATCAGAAGATTCCCGTCTTCGCGCACTTGCCGATGATCTTCAACGAAGAAGGAAAGAAGATCAGCAAGCGCCGCGATCCGGTCGCGATCACGCTTTACCAGGCGTGCGGCATTCTCCCCGAGGCGTTGATCAATTTTGAAGCGCTGCTGGGCTGGTCGCCGGGCGACGGCCGCGAAATCATGCCGCTCGACGAGATCATCCGCGAATTCTCCTTCGAGCGCATCAAGAGTGCTGCGGCGCAATTTACGCTCTCGCGCAAGCGACCGCCGCCGGTTTCAGCGGGCGGCGCGACAACCGATCCTGAAGTTGAGAGTCAGATCGTCGAATGGCTGTCCGAGTGCATGGTCGGCTCGAAGCTCGAATGGATCAACGGCGAGTACCTGAAGAAGCTCTCGCGCGAAGAACTGCTGAAACGCGCGACGCCGTTTCTGCAGAAGAAGGACTACGACCTGACCCAGCATTCCCGCGGCTGGCTGATGGACGTGATCGGCATGGAACAGGAACGCTCCAAGACGCTGAAGCAACTGGCCGAGAACGTCGCGCTGTTTTTCAAAGCACCCGAGGCGCTCGACCCCAAGGCCGTCGAAAAGGTTCTCAAAAAGAACGATGGCCTGGCGCTGCTCAAGGAAGTCCGCGACCAACTCGCCAAGATCGAAGAGTGGTCCGGCCCGGCGCTCGACGGCCTGGTCAAGGGCTTCGCCGAGCAGCGGCAGTTGAAGCTCGGCATCATCGCCCAGCCCATCCGCGTCGCGCTGAGTGGCACGACCGTGAGTCCGCCCATTCACGACACGCTGCATGTCCTCGGCCAGCAGGAAAGCTTGCGCCGCATCGACAAGGCGCTGGAATTAGCGGGCAAGATGTAGGGACCTTAGGACCAATTGGTCACATGGTTAAAAAGCATCACGTCGCGTGTGAGAGGTAGTCGGTCAGGAAGTCATCCTGGCCGAGGAGCGCGCGGGCGGCGATCAGAGTGCTGGCGGATTCCGCGTCGCAGGGATCGAAGAGCACGGAGTCGACGCCGCTCGCCAGCAACATCGCCAGGAACGTGCGGTTGAGCAGCGAGCGTTTGGGCATGTTGAACGAAATGTTCGACACGCCCACCAGCGTGTGCGCGCGGGGCCAGCGGCGGCGCAGTTCGCGCACGGTCGCAAGCACTGCCGAGGGCTGCTGCGGATCATGCGCCAAGGGAAGAATCAAAGGGTCGAAGTAAATCTGCTCATCGGCGATGCCACCGAGGCTCAGCGCGCTGTGGAGTTGCTCGGCGGCGCTGAGGCGTTCTTCCATCGTCCGCGGTGAGGCCTTGGCGCTGCCGCAGAGCGCCACGACGCTGGTGCGATGCTGCTGAACCAGCGGCAGGATCGCTTTCAACTTGTCGGCGTCATTGGTAATTGCATTGATGATCGTTCCGGGGCGACCTTGGATCCGGAAGAGCGCGCGAGAAAGGCATTCGGCCGAGGTGGAGTCGAGCACGAGCCCCGTTTTCGCGTCGAGCTCGGGCAGGATCGATTCCAGAATCCAGAGCAGGTCGTCGCTCTCCTTGCTCGGACTGCCGCCCGCGTTCACGTCCAGGTGCGTGACATTGACGCGCTGCTGCTTGCGCATCTCCTCGAGCACCGCCGCCGTGTCGCGTTCGAATACTTTGACACGAAGGCTCTCGCGGTGCGTGTTGATGCGCTCACCGATCAGAGTCAATTGCGGACTGGCAGGAAGCGGCGTGGGCATAATACGTTTCTAACGGCTTTTGGGTTTTACAGCCATGCCGTTCTCGTTGAGTCCGCCCTCGAACAGGACTTTGCCGAGACGCAACTGACTGCGGCGGTTATCGATGTGAATCAGCTGGATGTGCTCGCCTTCGCGCACGAACGCGCAGGCGCGGGTGTTTTTCATCCAGCCGCCGAGATTGAAGAGCGTGAGGTTCTTATGTTTGCGCACGCCGGGCCGGTGTGAGTGGCCAAGCACCACACCGTGAATGCCGCCGTTGGGTGCAACTTCGTCAACCAGCGTGCGGATGCGCCACAGCACCGGTAGCGGCCACGCGATTGGACTGATCATCGCCATCGGGATCGTGCCGTAGATGCGGTCGATCACCGTCCAGACCCGCTTATCGAGCCGCGAGGCCGTGAGGTGCGAGCCGTACTTGCGCTGGTTCAGCGCTTTGATGCGCGTCGTCGGGCAGCCGTCCCCATTGAGCTTATTGTAAACGGCGTGGCCGTGGAGGTAGAGCATGCCGTCGAAGACTTTGAATTCCTCGCCCGACTCGCAGCCGGCATCGTGGTTGCCGCGGAAGTAAATAACTTCGCGCGCGCCGCCGGCCTTGCAGACGGTGTGGATACGCGCTTCAAGATCGGCGACCTGATTCCGATTCGTGTACCAATGATCGATGATGTCGCCGAGCAGCAGCACACGATCGACGCCTTCAACCAGCGGCGCAATCACTTCCGGCGCATGAGCGTACGTGGTGACGCGACCGAGATGCAGGTCGGAAAGAACGAGCGTTTTCAGTGGGCGTTTCATGCTATCGTCGCAGGTTCCACGCCGGCGTGCCGTACTTTTCGTCAAGCAGCCGCGCCGCGCGGGCCTGCTCGTCGGAACTCGGTTCCGTCGCCACCAAAATATCCGCAGGCAGGACGGCGAGCAACGCCTTCGTGAACGATTCCAAATCGAACGGCGCGTTCAGTTCGCGTAGACTGGTCAGGAACGAGCGGTGATCGCGGCCGGATCGGTAGTCGGGCACCGACGAGGGGAAATTCAGCACGCGCTGGATCAGTGGAAAATCCGGATCGGCCAGCAGCGTGCCATGAACCGTGACGCCGCGTTTCTTGCGTGCCTGCGAATTGCCCGCGATCTTGCGCAGCGTCCCGTCGGTTCCCAGCACTGCCAGATCCGACAACCCAGCTTCCCTGGCCTGAATGCCGTTCCGCGCCAGAGCGCTCACGACTGGCGAAAGCGCCGCGGACATCGCGCCGCGGATGGTCTCCGAGCCCGGCAGCGTACTGAAACGGTAGAACGCGGAGAAGTTGATCGCCCCCGGACCGATTACCACCGCGCCGCCGCCCGAGTGCCGCCGCAGCACCGGCATATTCAATTGGCGCGTGAGTTCCAGATTCGCTTCGCGCGCGGACTCCTGCCCCGTGCCAAGAATCACCGCCGGCACGCGGGCCTGCCAGAGCCGCCACGTGTCCGGCGCCGCATCGTCTTCAAGCGCGAGATGAATCGCCTCCTCAAGCGCGAGGTCCGCGGCGGGAGTCGTTGCGGTGTGCAGGAGCAATCTCATGAATCACAGCTTTTTCATAACGGACATTACTTGGTCGGCAACGCGGAGCGCGCGCAGGCCTTCGAACCCATCGACCAGCGGCTTGCGGTGTTCGACGACACAGGCGACGAAGTCGGCAAGTTCGGCTTCGAGCGCAGGAGTCTTGTCGCCTTTCAGCACCACGCGCTTGACCAGCTTTTCGAGCTGAAACGTAAGCGCCGCGATGCCGATCGACGTCAGGCTGAGCTTCGACGGATCGATCTCGCCGTTCTTTAAGGCTTCAGACTTCTCGATGAAGACGCCTTCGTTTTCGAGGAGGTTAAGCGAGAGGTAGCCGTGCTCCTGGAAAATGCGCCACTTGCGCTCTTTCTTCAGCGAGACGCGGCTGGCGCTGACGTTGGCGACGGAGGTCGGGAATTCCAGGCGCGCGTTGGCGATGTCGTCGGACTTCGAAAAGACCGGCGTCCCGGCGGCGCGGATTTCGGTCGGGTCTTCGCGCGTGACGGAAAGCGCGAGGTCGATGTCGTGGATCATCAGGTCAAGCGTGACGCTGACGTCGGTTGAGCGGAACGGGTACGGCGAAATTCGCGTTGCTTCGATGAAGCGCGGCTTGCCGAAGTACTGCGACGCGGCGCGGACGATCGGGTTGAAACGCTCCACGTGGCCGACCTGCAGGATCGCGTCCTTGGCCTTGGCCAGCGCGACGAGTTGCTCGGCTTCGGCGACGGTTTTGGCCAGCGGCTTTTCGATCAGGCAGGCGACGCCGCGTTCGAGAAAATAGCAGCCGACTTCGTGATGGTACGTGGTCGGCACGACGACGGAGACCGCGTCGACTTTGCCTTCCAGCTGCCGGTAGTCGGAGAAGAACGGCACCTTGCAGGCCTTGGCCACGGCTTCGCCGGCAGGCGTGGCGTCGCAGAGCGCGACGAGCGTAAAGCGCGCGTCCTTCTGCTTCGCCAGCTTGACGTAATTCTCCGCGTGGAACTTGCCGAGATGGCCGAGCCCTACGACACCGACGCGAATTTGATTACTTGTCGGCATGAACCGGCGCTTTCAGGAGTTTCTGCAGGTAGACGAGCTGGCCGAGGTGGTAGTGACCGTGGGTGACCTGGTGGGCAATGCTGTGATTGGCAGTCGGGAACCACTGGCGGTTGAGTGCCGACGGGCGCGTCAGTGCGTTGACGGTCTGATGTGAGAGAAATTTCACGGCGTGTTCGTGGACGTGGTAGTATTCCGCGCGGACTTCCGCCCACGGCGGATAGACGGCATCCGGCAGGCGTTCGCTGGTGTGGTCGAACCAGCCGTCCCACTCGGTGCGGCGGGTGTGATTTCCAGTGGGCACTTCGTACAGCAGGTAGTCCTCCGCCCAGATCATGTGGCCGGTCAGCCACAGGGCGTGGTTCATTTCGGGTATTGGACGGCGCAACACCAGCGGGGCATCCAGCGCGTCGATGATCTCGCGCCAGTGCCGGCCGACGTTTTCGATCTCCGTCCGAAAGTAGGCATTCGTGTCAAACATGGCGCAGCCACTTCGCAGCGAGTCGGATCAAAAGCACGCGGCGCGGATTTTTCAATCCGTGCCGCGTGCCAGCAGGTTAGAGCTTTTTGACAGTGTAGGGATGAGCACGCTTGGACGTCACGGTCACGGTTTCGAGCTTCATTTCCGGATTCGGTCGATCGCCAGGACCGGTCTTGGTATTGCCCAACTTGTCGACCACGTCGTGGCCCTTGGTCACCTTGCCGAAAACGGTGTGCTTGCCATTGAGCC
The DNA here is from genome assembly GCA_038227875.1 of Planctomycetota bacterium. Taxonomy (GTDB): domain Bacteria; phylum Planctomycetota; class SZUA-567; order H5-PLA8; family H5-PLA8; genus JBBRPR01. The sequence continues at coordinate 62,077 of JBBRPR010000009.1, read as the reverse complement.
AGCCGCAGCCGTCGGTCTTGGTCACGATGAAGAACTGTGAACCGTTTGTATTCGGTCCCGCGTTGGCCATGCAGATGGTGTAGCGGTCGCAGGAGTGCGGATTCCCTTTGAACTCATCGGCGAAACGATAGCCCGGATCGCCCGTGCCCGTGCCCTTCGGACAGCCACCCTGAATCATGAAGTCCTTGATGATGCGATGAAACGTCTTGCCGTTGTAGAAACCGGCCTCGGCCAGCGAGACGAAATTCCCGACCGTGTTCGGCGCGGCGTCTTCAAACAGCTCAAGTTCCACTTCGCCCAGCGTCGTCTTCATGGTCACTACCGGATTTGCTTCAGCCATGTTTGGCTCCTTATCTAGTGTCGTGTAAGGACACAGGGTCGCGGCGTTACTTCTTCTCAGCGGGCTTCTTGTCGTCGGCCTTCGCGTCGGGTTTCACTTCCGGCTTGGCGTCGGTCTTCTTGTCGTCCACCTTCCTATCGTCCGTCTTCTTGTCGTCCGGCTTTTTGTCGCCCGGAGCCGGCGGCGGCGTGACCGGGACGGGATCCATCACCTTGCCGATCACTTCGTATTCGTGTTTGCGCTTCTGCGTGATCTTGACGGAGTTGATTTTGACGACGGGATTCGGGCGCTCACCGACGACCGGAGAATTCTCAAGCTTGTCGACAATGTCCTGGCCCTTGGTGACCTTGCCAAAAATCGTGTGGCCATTGACCGGCGGCTGAGCCCGCAGGTTGCGGCGCAGATGCGGCGTGCCCTTCGGGTTGGTGACGATAAAGAACTGGGAGCCGTTCGTATCGGCGCCGGAATTAGCCATCGCCAATGCGTAGTGATCGAAGTCGTTGGGATTGCCGTCGATTTCGTCGCCGAACTTGTAGCCGGGACCGCCGGTGCCGTCGCCCTTCGGATCTCCGCCCTGAATCATGAAACCCTTGATGATGCGGTGGAAGGTCAGGCCGTTGTAAAAGCCCTTTTCGGCAAGCGTAATGAAGTTGGCGACCGTGTTCGGCGCGTCGTCTTCAAAGAGCTCCAGCGTCACGTCGCCGGCATCGGTGCTGATCACCGCGGTCGGGTTCTGCGGCGGCGGCGTGGGCGTGTAGGGCAGTCCAGTCGACGGACCCGAGTACGGCTTCTGCGCGTCTTCACCGCAGCCGGTCAGCGACAACAGGAACACTCCAATCACGAGCGCGAACAGGGCTCGTCCGGAGACGACATTGAGTGACGTAGTACTCTTCATTTGGCTGGCTCCACCTTTCCTTCCAGAGTTTTCACATGATAGGGATGATCTCGTTTACTGATGATTTCAATCTTATCGACGATGTCGCCCTTCTGCACCAATTTCAGAATTTCCAGACCACCGGTCACGTGCCCGAACACTGTATGTTTTCCGTCCAGCCACGGGCAATCGTTAAGCGCGATAAAGAACTGCGAACCATTCGAATCGGGCGTCCGGTACGCCATCGCCACCGCACCTTTTTCGACCGGATGGCTTTTCAAGTTCGACACGAAATGAAAGCCCTGCTTTTCATACAACTCTTTCAGCGTCAACTGCTCCGTGCCCGCCGGAGGGGTCATTTTATACCGGACCACGAAGTCTTTGACCATGATCTTATCCAGCCCCAGCGACTCCGCGTTGACTTCGTGCGCGAACTTGTAGCTGGGACCGCCGCGGCCGGTGCCCGTCGGATCGCCGGTCTGCACCCAGCGGTTGTTGATCACGTCGTGAAACTTCAAGCCATCGAAGAAGTGCTTTTCACAAAGCTCGATGAAGTTGGCGACGGTGTTCGGCGCGTCGTCTTCGTAGAGTTCGATGTCGATGTCGCCGTGCGAGGTCGACATGCGCACACGCGGCAGAGCAGTTCCGGCGGCCGCCGCAGGTTCCGCGCTTTCTTTCGCCGGCGGTTCTGCCGCAAACGCAGCTGCGGCAGCGAAAACAAACATCAGCACTGCCGCGGCGCGGCTGGTGAAAGTCGGTGTCATCTGTAGTTAGTCTCAGTCCGAGATACCGGTTCCGCGGGCCAGCCGGCCGTCGCGTTCTTCAGGCGGCAGGATTTCCCGGTCGGCTTCCAGTGCCCGTCCGTGCTTGCCGCGCGCCGTCGCCTTCAGGAAATCCACGAAGTACTTCACTTCAGCAAACTTGTCGCCGCCAGATTCCGCGATCCGAACGAACGCCTGCTCCTGCGAAATCTCTTCACGGTAGCAGAGCCGATAGGCTTCCTTGATCGCGTCTTGCGCTTCCGGCGTCAGCCCGCGGCGCTTGAGGCCTTCGCGGTTCAGTCCGCGGATGCGCGCGGGGTGGCCTTCGGCCAGCGTAAACGGCGGCACGTCGATCGAGAGCTTCGCGCAGCCGGCGACGAACGAACACGAACCGATGCGCACGAAATGATGGATCGCGGCGAGACCCGAAATGCGCGCGCCGTCTTCGACGTGGACATGCCCGGCCAGCTGCGCGGCGTTGGCGATGACGATGTTGTTCTTCAGGCGGCAGTCGTGAGCGATGTGGACGTAGGCCATGATCAGATTGTTGGCGCCGACTTCCGTCGTGCCGCCGCCCAGTTCCGTGCCGACGTGGAGCGTACAGCATTCTCGGATGACGGTGTTGTCGCCGATGGTCAGCGTGGTGCGTTCGCCCTTGTATTTCAGATCCTGCGGCGAGCCGCCGACGACGGCGCCGGGGAAGACGTGGACGTTTTTGCCCAGCGTCGTGCAGCCGGTGACCGTGACGTGATTTTCGATGTTGCAGCCGCTGCCCAGTTCGACATCCGGTCCGACGATGCTGTACGGTCCGACGCTGACGTCGTCAGCCAGCCTGGCCTTGGGATCGATGATCGCTGTGGAATGAATGTTTCGCATGGTTCAGAGGTTTGTGTGCCAATCCAAGTAAGGTGTCTTCACGCGAATGCCGCTCACTGTCATCAACCTTCTGCCTTCTCGTCCGTCTTTCCCGGCATCTGGATCATGAACTTTATGACGGCCTCGCAGGCTAGTGCGCCATCGACTGTCGCTTTCACTTTCATCCGGCCAAACGGCGCGCGGATCTTTTCGACTTCGGCTTCAAGGCGCAGTTGATCGCCGGGAAGCACCATCTTGCGGAATGACACGTTATCCGCGCCGGTGAAAAGCGCAATGCAACCCGGAACGTTCAGGTCGCGCAGGACCAGCACACACGAGACCTGCGCCAGCGCTTCCAGGATCAGCACGCCGGGGAAAATGGGCTTGCCCGGGAAGTGGCCTTCGAAAATCGCTTCATTACTGGTTACGTTCTTGATGCCGACAATGCGCTTGCCGGGTTCGATTTCGACAATGCGGTCGACCATCAGCATCGGGTAGCGGTGCGGCAGAATCGTTTTGATTTCATTGACGTCCATCATCGGCGCTTCTCCACTCCCTTGATGATCAGTTTAGTGCGCTGCGGCCAGTTTTTTCGCCAGTTCGCGGTTCGTTTTATGTCCCGAGCAGCGGGCTTCGATGTGCCCGTAAACGGGACGGCCGAGCACGTAGAGGTCGCCAATCAGATCGAGGATTTTATGGCGGACAGGTTCGTTGTCGAAGCGCAGCGTGGTATCAACGGGCTTGTCGCCGTCAATGATCACAGTGTTCTGCAGCGTCGCGCCTTTTCCGAGTCCCGCCGCGCGCATCGCTTCGGCGTCCGGCTTCATCGCAAAGGTGCGCGCGGGTGCGATCTCCCGGACGAACGCGTCGGCGCTGACTTCAAAGCGGTACTGCCCCTGCGCCAGGGTATGGCCGGGATAATGGAGCGTGTAGTCGATGGTCAGACTACGCTGCCCTGGCACCGGCGTGGCGGTGAGTTTGGCGATGCCTTCTTCGACGGTCACTGACGATGCGATGACCAACGGCGCGACACTGTCAGTCTTCAATTGCGTGGTTCCGGCGGCACGGATGGCGTCGACGAAGTTCTTCGCACTTCCGTCCATGCCGGGCACTTCAGGGCCGTCGAGTTCGATGCGGCAGTGCGTGACGCCCAATGCAGAGAGCGCGGAGAGCAGGTGTTCGACAGTGTGCACGTCCGCCTCTCCCTTGCGCAGCGCGGTGCGGAAGGGCGGCGCCTTGGGGTCGACGTCGGTGACGCGAATTTCCGGCGCGCCGGGAAGGTCGGTACGGACGAAGACGATCCCGCTTTCCAGCGCTCCTATTAAGGTAGGAAACACAGTCAACTTGACGGTCTTGCCGGAATGAAGGCCGACGCCTTCCAGCGAAACCGGGGTGCGCAGCGTAACAGCGGGGATCTTCGCGCCCGCGGAAGAATCATTGAAGCTCATGTGAAACACTACTTTATGAGGTGCGCCGCATTTCGCAACTCGCAGACGCAGGCCACTGGCGCACAGGTTACTTAACACTGACCTCATACAACAGGCGTGCGCCATCAGTCGCCTTTACACGAACCGGAAAGACCAGTCCAGAATTGTCAACGGTGGCGGGAATGCGTTCCAGCCGTCGTCCGCCGGCCGACAACGCCCAGACTTCGTATGCGGCCGGATCGGCCATCGCCAGATGTACCACAGCGGCTCCGTCGCGGACCAAGTGGGGCAGCGTGCCCCATTCCAGCAGTGTCTGGCGGGCGGACTCGCCGTAATGAGCGCCCTGATTCTGCAGATCAGTCAGGTGTGTGACGAGAATCCGCTTGGCGTTCTTGATCGGCACCCGCTCCAGGCTATTGACAAAGACCGTCGCCCCTGTGGTGAATCCGTCGATGCGCACTCCCGCCTTGGTCGCGTCGATGCTCTGACCCGGATCGGAATACCCTCCGGCGGCGCGCGGCGTGTCGATGGTCAACACGCCGAGTTTGCGATCCAAGGCGATCTCACCAGTCTCCGAGCGGATCAGCGTGTCCGGACCTGCTCCGAGCAGGTGACGTTCGCGCAACCGAGTGGCAACGGCGGCACGGTCACCGGCGGACTCCAGCGGGATGGCGACGGCGTCCTGAGGGATTTGGGCCTTTTCATCGAGCAGCGCACAACCGATGCGGGTGTTCCACGCGAAGGCTTCGGTTCCGCTCAGCGCCGACAGGATCGAGGGATTGCGCAAACTTTCCAGGGGCAACGCGACGGCCAGCCGGCCCGGCGCCACGGTTAGGTCGCGGCGCAGATAAAGCAACAACGCAGTCCGGTCGGCGGCCTGATTCAGCGGGTCACTGACCAGATTAAAGTAATCAATGGGAGAAGGTGTGGAGATGTCCTTGTCTTTGTGGCAGTAGGCAAAGCGCCAGATGGCGTCCCAATCCTGCAGCGACGCCAAGGCGCCGGTGAGGATGCCACCCACTCCGCGAAAGCGGCCAGGACCGGCATAATCGTATTCACTGATGGTCAGCGGCTTGCCCCACACCCGTAGGCTGGCACTGGAGCACCCACCGGGCGCGCCTTCGCGGATGGGATTGGTATTGTTGCAGCGGCTGGGCAGATGCCACTGGTTTTCAAAAAACACCGGGTGATCGACGTAGAAGTGATCGTCGACATAATCAAACGCAGCCCGCGCCGCCTGCATGGGCACAGGAGTGGGGCCGCAGCTGTTAATGTCCGTTAGAAATGCCGGGCACTTCAAATCCTCCCGCAGAAACTGGCGCATGCGTTCGAACATGGCACGTTCGGTGTCCGCAAGAAATGCCTGGCAGAGCAGAGAGCGCGGCGAGGCGCTCTTGATCTTGTCGGGGAACGCGACGGTTTCCGCGGCCGGATCTTCCTTGTCGTTCAGATCTCCCAGCGCCGCCTGGAGTGACTTTCGATCCGCGAAGCGTTTGGCCAGCCAGCGGTTCCAGGCGGATTTCCACTGGGGATATTGCTTCACATTGTCGCCGGGTGGCCCGCCCTCGTTGACCAGAGAGATCCAAGCCAGCGCAGGCTCTTCGGCTATGCGCTTCCCCGTGTAGGGGTTGACCCGGTCGAGGAATTTGCGCGCGAATGTCTGCCAGTCTTTGAAGGCCGGTTCGTAGACCGGCACCAGCATTTTAAAATCCGGCTTCTCGACGGGAAGTCCCAGTTGCTCGCCGGTGATCAAGCGCGAGACATAGAGATCGGTGGTCAGCCACAGTCCCCGCTTGGCGCAGCCGGCCATCAAGTAATCCAACTGATCTACGTGCTCGGGGCTCCAGTCGAACCCCGGTTTCCAATCGGTCTTGGTGAGATGAAATTCATAGTGATGAATGCGGACCGCGTTGTAGCCCAGGCGCACCAGGCGATCGAGCAATTGATCGGCGTTCTCTTTGGGCAGATATTGAGCGGAAAAGCACAGGTTGACGCCATAAAAACGGCGCGGTGTTGCCGGATCATTGGCGTAGGCGAAATGGCCCTCAGGCGTAATGATGACCCGGCCTTTCGTACCGCACGGACCGTCGATCAAACCGCAGGACGACAGGTCCAACGCGGAGCCGGGAACGATATCGAGTTCGTCCACCATCGGAATCCACTCGTCGTTGGCGGTGATGATCATCGGTTGCTCGGGCCGGTAGTGCAGCGCGGCGGGGCTCGTAAGGGTCAGCGCGAGTTCGTAGTGCTCATTGGCGGCCAATTTTCCAATACCCTTGCCGATCCGGAGGGAAAACGAGGGCCCACCCCATTGGCGGTTGTCCTGAATGGAAACACGCGTCGGGTGCGGGAACGTCATCTTGATCGTCCGGCCATCGGGGTAGGTCACTTCAAACGAACTCACATCAGCGCCCAGCACCGCTGCGCCGGCAAACACCTCTGGAAAGGCACCGTGGTGATCGTCCGCGTCCCACTTTCCTCCGGCCATGGTGGCCACTGAGAAATTGGCGCCCACCGCCAACGCATTGAAGGCTACGTCCGTGGCCGGCGTGAAGGACCAGACCACTTCCGTCTTGCCTTCCCGTTCGGCGACAGTGACGGAGCCGGGGATAACATCCTTGCCCACTTTCAACTGAAAGCGCGTTGGTGAACCTGCGGGCGCATTCACGGCCGTGGGTGCGAGGAATTTCCATCCTCCGTCGGCGACAAACGGTTCCAGACCGCAGAGCTCGTTGCCATCCACGAGAATGTGCAGGCCGCCGTTCGGAGCGCCTGTAATTTCGGAGGGATCAGCCGCGCGGAGAGAACCAGCGACCGTGGCCGCAACCAGCACCAGCGACAAGATGTGAGTGGATCGATTCCCACTTAAACGGCGCGCATTTTTACGACAGCACATGCCTGCTCCATTGCTGAAAGTGAGTTGGGGAATTGACGTGAACGGCGGAGCCCATCGACGGCAAACTGTAGAACTGTTTGGTGGCGTGTCAATCTAAGGCAATCGAGCACCCGCGAACGCGCGTGCACCGATTGATCGCAATCATAGCGGTGTCATTCGGGCGACATCGGCGTGGACCGCTTTAGCCTGTGGGTTTGAATGATGTCTTCGAGTTCCTCGCGCTGTGCGGGGCCGTACGGAATATGAAGGAACTCTGCCAGATCGACAGCAGCGGTTTCAGCTTCGTGCTGGCCGAAGAACGGACCGATATGCAGACTTAACGACGCGCCGCGCAGCCCAATGTCGTAGGAGGAACTACGAGAGCCAGAGTGCAGCATGACACGAATGGAATCTACCGCGCGCAAATCGTGTGTTCGGCTAAACAGCCGCCAGCGGTAAAATTCACACCATTCAGTTGCATTGCCATCCTTGCGGTCCATCAGAACACCGCGCTGGAACAGCATGAAATACGCAGCGGCAAAAAACCCCAGCGAGACGAAGCTCAATAGCCACACTTCGCGAGCAGCCATTAACGCCACTAAACCCACGGATCCTAAGATCAAAAATGGGATCGCATTGACGCGATCGGGGCTGCAGTCGTAGAGCCGCCAGTTGGGGTTGTCGCAGTCGATGCGTTCCATAGGGACTATTTCAGACTCACACTATTTTTCGGCGGAGTCTCCAGCCACAGCAGTTCATGGCGATAGCGGATCTGAAGAAAGTCGGCAATCGCGGTCCCGAACGTATGGGCATCTTCAGGGCTATCTGCGTTCCCCAAAACAAGATCGCCCGCGATGGCGATTAACTGAATGCGATTGTAATCTTGAAATGTATTGGTGAATTCGACTCGGCAGAATTTATTGAGCGGATACTCACGCGAGTAAAAGCGCCAGCCGAAGACTTCCCGCCAGTCCGTAGCGATTCCCGCTGCTCTGTCGATCAACACGCCATGGTGCGAAAATCCCATAAACGCGCTGGCGCCAAGCATCAGGATCGCGCCGACGCCGATGGTAATCAACCCAAACGTGCCCGGTGTTACCGTGACGAGGAACAGCATGCCCAAACCGAAACCACAAGTAACGATGACATCCTCGCGCAACGCGCTGCAGTCGAAGAGCATCCATTCCGGGTTGTCGCACGGGATGAGTTTCATGATATGATTATACACCATAGTTGGCGCTGAAACCAAATGAGCAAGCGGCGCTGGCGTATGGCGTTGTGGGAATGCTAAATGCGATTGGACACCTGAATCTTATTTCCGTCCGGGTCCGTGCCGTCGCAGAGGACCAGCGTGCCGAATTTTTTGACGTCGCCCATCTTTACCTTCTTCTTGAGCAACGCGGCGCGGGCTTTGGCGACGTCCTTGGCGTAGAAGACGAGTTTGTGCGCGCAGGTTTTTGTGGCGCTTTTCGCGCCGCCGCCGTGGCCTTTGTGCAGGGCGATGCGCGTGTCGCCGGCGTCGAATTCGATCCAATCGCTGGCGTCGTATTCCGGATCGATGAGCGCCTTGAGGCCGAGTTGGTCGCGGTAGAATTCGGTCATGCGGGCCATTTGATGCGTGAAGATGATGACGCGTTTGAGCTGGAGTTTCATGAAGTCCTCTCTGCTTTATTTGCGAAGTGAATCGAAATACGCGGCGCCGTGCTGCGCGTACCACGCTTTTAAATCTTTCAACGACTTGGCGCGCTGGAGCAGATCCGCGCCGGGCGCTCTGGCGTTCAGCAGCATCGCGCTCAACCTCTCCGCCACGCGTTCTTCTTCCCACCAGTGTGTAGCCTGTTGGTAGTTCAAGGCAAACTCCAGACCGGCCGCGCCGCGGCATCGGATCACGGCGTCGACGGCGGCCAACTGGAGTTCCTTATTGTTGCGCTGACCGCGAAAGTGTTCCGGTTTCAGTTTCGCGACATCGCCGAGTAAGGCCAGCGCCACAGCATACATTGGCGACTCTTTTTCGTGCGCTTCGATCAGTGCTTTGGCGTCGGCGTGCCTCATATACCCCAGCGCGAGAGCGGCGACTTGCGGCTCGGGGAGCTTGGTGGCGATCTCGTCGAAACCCTCCGACACATCCGCTTTCTCCGCAGGCGGAACATCGGGAAGCGCCGCGATGTCGAGCGGCTCGCCTTTCAACACCTTCATCAGATCGGGCGCGGATGGCTGATGCTCCAGTTCGCCGGCCACCAGCATGGCCTGACGGCGCACGCTCGGCTCCGGATCGTGAAGACCCGCCGCGAGACGCTTATCGATTTCCGGGGGCGGCAGTTCCCGGGCCCAAGCGCGGAGGTTGGTTAACGCGTCCTGGCGCAGCGGATAGTAGCGCGATTCCTGCTGGATCTGGATGACGATGCCGTGCAGCTTCGGCGCGTCGGCGGGTTTCCAGTCGAGAAGCGGCGATTGCCACGACTCCCAGAATCGTGCGGCGCCGCGACGGACTTGCCGATCGTTGCTCAGCAGCGCGTCGTGCGCGGCCGTGCTGAGCGTGTTGACGTCGTACGTTTTGAGCACGGCTTCCGCGACCTGTTCGATCCATTCCTGCATGGTCCAACTGTTGTTGCTGGCACCGAACGCGCGGAAGAGGATCCGGACCTGATCTTCGGGTTTGGGAATTTCCTTTTTCAGCGCGACGCCAAATTCCGCTTCGCCTTTTTTGAACGCGTCGCGCAATTCCGCGGACATGCCGGCGGTGGCGAGTTCGAGTTTGCGCCGATCGGCATCCTTCTGTGCCTTCGCTGCTTCGATTTCGTTCAAGGGACCTTTGACGCCACGGTCGGCCATCCACGCGACCAGAAATGTAGCGCTGTCTTTCTTCAACAGACCATCGGCCGGCCAACCGCTCGGCCAGCGCAGGCTACGGGCGTGATGGAAGCCGAGCGTCAGAGTCAGCGCGTCGCCGGTGTAGAATTCCAGGCTGGGCGTGCCACAGCACATGCAGTGAAATCCGCTCTGGCTTTCGTCGATCGCGATGGCGGCGACGAGCTTCTGGATCGAGGCCGGGTCCTTGTCCTCGTAGAGCGTCTTCTCCTCGTCCTTGTTGCGATGACAGGTGCCGCCGGAGCGGATCCGCAAGCGCGTGACATCGGCCAGTTCGCTCTTCAACGCCTGTTCCCAGCCGTGCGTGACTTTGCAGGCCGGATGCTCCTGCCTGAAAGTCGCGATCGACTCGTCGGTAACCGGAGCGGAGATCAGTCTCAAAATCTTCAATGCCGGCAGCTTGCCATTGGGAAGCTTTGCGACTTTCGATTCGTTGGCGTTCACGTCGGTCAGCGCATTCAAGTTCGCGAGCGGGCTGAGGTCTGTGACGTCGGTGCGATTGAGCCGGAGCTGCGCGAGGTTGGGCATTGCGGATGCGAAATCGATGGAGGAGAGGTCGCGGCAGTATGCCAGATCCAGCACGCGCAAGTCGGTGAATTCCGCGAGCGCTTGAAGCTGGGTCAGCTTGTTACCGCTCAAGACCAGGTTCTGCATGCCGTGGTTGGCTTTCAACAGACTGACGTCAATGGGATCGCCCGAGAGCGTGTAGCATTCGAAGTAGCGGAGCGCCGTCAGATTTTTCAGCGCCGAGAAATCCTTGATGCCATTTGACGAACGTTCATCGATCCGCAGGGCCTGCAAGGCTGCCGGCAATGCGGGCAGGGCCTTCTCTTTTCCCGTCTGAACCCGGTCGGAAACGGACACGCAGCACTGAGCGGGATCGACGTCTTTCAGTTTTTCGGCGATGAGGTCGTTCCAGGCATCGATCGAAACGCCGCGTAGATTGTGGATCTGCTCTTTGCTCATCTTCGCCAGCGGATTGATGAGCGTCATCTTGTCGTCAATGCGATGTTCGGTAATGCGCACGAAAACCGGCTGCCACACGCCCTGGTTTTCGATCAGCAGATCGTCGGAATCTTCCAGGGATTTGAGCGACCACTTTTTCGAGGCGTCCAGCATGAGTACATGGTTATCCACCATCGCCAGATCGCCTGGGCGCGGGTGCTTGGCATCGCCGCTGAGCGAAATGATGTACGGATGAATGGTCTCGCCACCGAACGTGAACGCATAGTCGCTGTCTTCGCCGCTCGCGGTGGACGCGAGGATGATGACCAGCGCGAGGATAGGAAACGAGCGAGAGGATTTGCTCATGAGCACCTCCTGATAATAATGACGAGCTGATAAATATGGCCGAACGTCGAAAGAAATTCCACGCAGGATGCGCGTTCGTCACACTTTTTTGTACCGGCGTTACATTTTGACGAGCGCGTGGATTCGGCTACGTTTGCAGCTATGATAACTCCATCGACTCCCCCTCCCCTGCCTTCCCGCGTGCTCGGCCGCACGGGGGTTTCAGTTTCGCTGTTCGGGCTCGGAGGCGAAGGCGTGTTGCGGACGCATGGCGAACACAAGGCCGCTGCGCGCGTGATTTCGCGGGCGCTCGATCAGGGCGTGACGTACTGCGATACGGCTCCGGCGTACGCCAGCAGCATGGATTACTACGGCGCGACGCTGGGCGAGCGGCGCGGCCAGGTGTTTCTCGCGTCGAAGACGCACGATCGGACGCGCGACGGTTCGCTGCGGCTGCTCGACGACAGCTTGAAGCGCCTGCGCACCGATCACCTCGACCTGTGGCAATTGCACGACCTGCGTGAAGAGGAGGAACTCGACGAAATCTTCGCGAAAGGTGGAGCGCTCGAGGGGATGCTGCAAGCTCAGCGCGAAAAGCGCGTGCGCTTCCTGGGGCTGACCGGGCATCACGATCCGCGCATTCTTCTTAGCGCGATGAAACGGTTTCAGTTCGATACCGTCCTGATAGCGCTCAACGCGGCGGATGTGCATCGGGATTCCTTCATAAAAACGGTGCTGCCGGAAGCTGTGAAACAGAACTTGGGTGTGATCGCGATGAAGACCTGCTCGCAGGGCGCATTGCTGGACACGCTGAGCATGAACGAAGCGGTCGGCTACGCACTGTCGCTCGGCGGCGTGACCCACGCGATCATCGGCTGCAAGACCGAGCAGGAAGTCGATGACAACGCGCGGATCGTGCGCGCCTTCAAGCCGCTGGACGCGGCGAACATGCGCGAGTTGGAAAGTCGGACGAAGGCGGAGCACGAAGCGTTCGCGTATTATAAAAAGTAACTCTCTGCCAGGTTCCGCCCGTCGGTTTGTAGATTCAAGACGTTTCTAACGCCTCCGCTCAACCATCGTCCCCCACCTGACACAAGAGTCTTCGCGGTTGAACACGAGCAGTGGATCACGTGAGGTCGGGTAGAAAACGCGCACAAATTATAAAAAAGTGTCGTAATCGAAGTTGGGATCACGTAAAAGCTCAATAGAGTCTCAAAAACGCACTATGAGCAACGAAACATAGAAAGTCGTTGATTTTGCGATCGTTCGAATTAAATTGTAGCTCTAAATGAACTGTTACGTTTATTGTAAGTACAACTCTTAGAAGGGTTTCCCCATGTTTCGGCTGCTTCGCGGTGAAGATAAGTGGTACATCGTACGCCCCAACAATCCCACCGAGGGACCGTACGATTTAGGAAAAATTACTCAGCGCATTAAAACCGGGTTGATCACTATAGAGACTCCGGTCAGCAAAGACCGAAAGAACTTCGTTCGCGCAGGCGATGCGTTCGCCAATGTCTTCGCGCAATTTCCTGTGGCCTCCAGTGGAGAGGCGTTATCCCTGGATGTGGGCGACTTGTATACGTCGGAGCCGCTCTCCACAGCACCGTTGACGCCAAGTGCGCCGTTGCCGCCTTTGACGCCCATGGCAACTCTGGCCTCACCGCCGCCAGTGTCATTTAACGATCAGAAAACTCCGGCCTTCGCCGTCAGCATGCCATCGCCAATTGCGCCCACGTCCTCATCCAATGGCGAAGAGATCGTCGTGGATTTGGGAGAAATGATGGCTCGACCGGCCGCGCCGCCGCCAGCGCCGGCGCCAGCGCCCGCGCCGGCCAATGTTGCGAATTTCGCACCCGCCCCGGCGCAATCCACGGTGCCGCTGGCCGCCCCCATCTCCGCACCGTTGGTTGAGCGTTATAAACCCGGCCCGTTGAAGCACGGCGATGCGGACACTTGTACCTGTCCGCACTGCATGACGGTGTTTCCGCTGGAAGACGGGCTTTACATCGCGCGCCATCCCGATTTGATTGGAGATCCCTTCCTGGGCGGGAATGCGCCGCAGCGTTTCAAACCGACCCGTTTTACACCGGACGGTCAGGCGATCGATCCAGGCGGCATGCCCAGCCATGAAATGGCGTGTCCCAACTGTCACTTGGAAGTACCCAAGTGTCTCGCGGAATTTAAGCCGCTCTTTGTTTCTGTCATCGGTGCGCCCAAGAGCGGCAAGTCGTACCTGCTGGCCACGCTGACCTGGGAACTGCGCCGTTCGTTGAACAACGAATTCGGCTTCGCCTTCACCGACGCCGACGCGACGATGAACATCAGCCTGCAGGAAAACGAAGAGAAACTCTTTCTTCCCCAGGATCCGGACGCTTATGTGCGACTGGAAAAGACGCAGGGCGAAGGCGATCAGTTTTACAACGCGGTGAATTTCAACGGTCAGATCACGCTGTACCCCAAACCGTTTATTTTCAGCCTCCGCGCGCTGGATCACAACCCGCTCTCCCAGAACGCGCAAAACAGCGGACGCAGCATCATTCTTTACGACAATGCTGGAGAACATTTTCAACCGGGATCCGAGCAGGTGAATGCGCCCACCACGCAGCATATGGCGCGTTCGGATTGTATATTCTTCGTGTTTGATCCGACCAAGGATCCGCGCTTCCGGTCCAAAGTTTCCAGCACCGACCCGCAGGTTCAACCGGGCGCGGAGTTGCAGCGCCAGGATGTGATCCTCAATGAAGTCGCGCGCCGCGTGCGCCGCTACCTGGGGCTTAGCCAGCGGGACAAATACAAGGGCTTGTTCATCGTCATCGTGGGCAAAATGGATATCTGGGGCAATCTGCTGTCCATTAATTTGAGGCAGCCGCCTTACGTGCAATCCCAGAAACATGCCGTCACGGGGCTGGATGTCGGGCACGTGGAGGACGTCTCGTTTTCGCTGCGCGCGCTCTTGCAGCAGACGTGCCCGGAAGTGGTTTCGGCCGCGGAAGACTTTGCGGCGGATGTTTCGTACATGCCGATCAGTGCGCAGGGCCACTCGCCGACGCTGATGGATGCCGATGGTAATTTCCCGACGGCTGAAGATCTCAAGCCCAATTCGCCCCGGCGAAAATTGTTTTTCAATCGCATCCGGCCTGCCGACATCAAGCCGGTCTGGGTGAACGTGCCCTTTTTGTACACCCTTGCTCGCAGGGGAATGCTCCTGGCAGGATCAAGCAAGACGCCTGGAGCAGAGTCCGCGAACCTGGTTCGCAAGGCGGGCGGATTGCTGTTCTGCGAAATTCCGGACGGCTCGGGCAATCCCGGAGCGCTGCTGCAAATTCCTGAACGCTATGCCGGTCGCACCCTGCATCACCCTGTGACTGGAAAACCGTTTGTCGTGCCCAAGCCGGAATCGCCAACACCGGGCGTTTGAAAGTTAAGGCGCCCTTCGTGATGTTCTTTAGAGACTAGAACGAAAAAATTATGATTTATGAACTCATCTATACTTCTGCACCCAAGGGGCTGAAACCGGGTAGTCGTGGTTTCTGCACGGTTGCCCGGACCGCGGGTTTTCCCGCGAGTCTGGATCAGGCGCTCGAAAGTATGAGCGGCTATCGGTGGCTGGAAGCGCGAGCCCAGCAGCCGCTGGTGCAACCCGTAAACATTCTCTGCAGCCAGGTTCAGGCCGGTGGCCGAACCTACCGCGTGCTCTCACGCATTGGTGACGCCGGCGCGGATTATTCCGGACGCACGAATAAGTGCGCGCATCATTTCGCGATGGCCGACGGTGGAGATCTGCCGCCCGGCGGACCGGCGTGGGCCGCCTTGGAGCCCGGTCTATTCGAAACGCAATGGCAGGGCGAGCCCGTTGAATTCCCGCCCAACCGAAAGCAATTTCGGGCGGCGGTGCGTCCCAGTAAACCCGCCACCGCGTGGCAGGAGTTGCCCGGAGGCGATGCGGGCTGGGCTGGCGTCATCGCCCAGCGTCTCTTCGATCAACCCGCGACCCAGATCGGACTCATCTTCAACGCTGGCCAGCCGACTCTGAATCTGGTCGACGATGTCCTGGCGCTGCTCCCGTCCGAAAAACGCTGGACCACAACGTTCAGCACCTACTTGACCGACCGGCCGACAGCTCTTTGCAACATTCAATGCATCCTGCCGGATTCGACGCTGCTCACGGATCTTCGTCGCAATCCGCAGGCGTGGATCCTGGATGTCTCCGGAAGCGGCGTGAAAGTGATCAAGGGCGAAGCAAGCCTGACCGATGCGCACGCCGAGGCACGGATTGGCTGGGCACGCGCTGGCGCGCCGGCGAGTTTAACCGCCGCAGCTGCAGCCCGCCCCGCCGAGGCCGCAAAGTCTGGCGCGGCTGCAAAGAAAGTCGTGATTAGTGCGGCGACGCCCGCAAAAGTGGTGGTGCAAGCCGCCGCCGTTGCGGCCCCGAGCATCGATCCCGCGATGGTACCACATGCGATCCACGGCCCGTCCAAGGCTCAGGCTACGCCTCTGGTGGCTGAAAAAAGTAAAGGCGTACCGTGGGTTCCGCTCGTGATTATGGGGGCGGCCTTTCTCTGCGCGGGTGTGGGCATCTATTGCCTGATCAATCAAGCAAAAGCGATTCCGCAGATTGATGTACCCGGCGAAACCATATCAAAAGGCATAGTCGATTCTCCCGAAATTGCGACAACGATGCTTCCAGCGGGACGAATCGGCGAGTTTTATAAGTGTTCAATCGAACTAGGAGACCACCAATTCGCAAAAATATCCGTTGAATCCGAGCTCCCAAAGGGCCTAACCCTTGAGGGTGCCGTCTTAAGAGGTACGCCTTTAGAGCACTTCGATGGTCAGGTTAGATTCCGCGCAACGCGAGAAAATCTAGAATCGTCACGCGTGTTGAAACTTCGAATTCGCGCGAAATTGCCCATTGCAATAGCAGACCCTGCCTTTGAAGAAATTGCCGGAACGCCATTCAAGCATTCTTTGGCACTCGCAGAAGCAAATCAGACGTATGAACCCGCTGGATCGATGCCCGACACATTGACCTTGGAGAAATCCGGTGTGCTAAAAGGCACCTTGTCTAACGTTGGAAAAACGGTTCTTAATTACAGCATTAAGAATGAGGATGGCGAGGCAGCACAAGGAGTCATTTCAATAAATGTAAATCCTCCAAAAATCGACAATTCCCGTCTCCCGCAAGTCGAGATCACTCCGCAGTTAGTAGTAGAAGCAAAGACAGAAACCAAGAAGATCGATGAGTGGTTAAATTTAGACATGCCACTTAAAAATCCTGAAATAGTCTCAAGTGGCGATGGCATGGCTGGCCACAAACTGACGCTTCGAAATGTAAAAGGGACCGAAGATTACGAGCTTCTTGAGCGCGAAAATAACTTGCTTACAATTTCACTTGACCAAGAACGAATTCGAATAAGCAAACAAAATTCAATCGACAATGATGTAGCGTCTATTCTAAAGTCCGATTTTCTTCTAAAAATATCCCCCCCAAGGGGTTCTGATAGACCCATCCTTGAACTGGGCTTGCAATATAGAGACAACGTATGGAGCCTGTATCAAAAATGCAAGATTAGCCCAATAGGAAAATGTCAAATTCCAAAGGATTCTAGTGAGTTAGTGTATAGTCCAGTCGGAGCCAGCAAACGATATACTTTAAATATTAGCAAGAAAAGCGGCTGGACATTAAATCGAAATATATCTAAACATTTAGGATTAGATATGGAAATAAAATCGGAGCCAGTTTTGTCTTTATCTATTTCCGAAGGCACGCTAACGTCATCGGTAGTCGAAAAGAACTCAACAGACAATATCGCAAGTATAGAGATTGGAGTAATAAATGCTAACGGGTCCCTAGTGGCAAAAGTTGTTTTTGTAGATTCAATCGATATCGAAGTCGAAAAGATCAAATCAAAGGTCGCAGAAAAAGACCTGCGCCGGCAAGAAATTGATGATCAGCTAGTTAAGATTTCAGTGCCCTTATTAGTCAAAGACATTAATACCAAATTTGAATCCTATCGAAGAAAATTGGCGGAAGCCAGTTTAAAATTTCAAAACTATGATGTAGTCCCGGCTGAAAAAGCGAAATTTGACGCATTTGTGAACGATGAAACAAATAGTCTTAAATGTGCGAAGGTCGCGTTAATAAATGCTTTAAATAGTTTTATTAATACAAACAAACTTGAAAAGGAGTTGATCGTAGAAAGAGTCAAATTAATGGCTCCGATGGTAAGTTTTAACTCCGACGCCGCTCAGTTTGAATTCAATGGTAAATAAGAGGAGCTAATTTTCCGTGCCCAATTACCAAACCACCGTTAACCGCATCAAAGACATCGTCGTCCGCAAGATCCCCGTCGATCCGGCGGAGGCTTCGTCTCTGGCCACAGATTATGCCGTCATCGCCAACGAAGCCGTGCGCCGGCTCGATGAAATCTACGAGCACATCAACCGCGGTCTGCGTTCGGAAGCCATCCATCTCGCCGAAACGCCCCCGCCCCTGCTGGACGTTCTCGCAGCGCTCGATTTCGAAGGTCTCGATGTCTGGACGAGCTACACCGTTTCCAACAACTTGCCGGTGCCGCCGTCCATCAACTCCGGCCGGATCCAGACGCTGCAGGAAGCCTACGGAAAACACGAAGCACTCGAGCCGATGCAAAAGGTCTACCGGCGCCTCAGCGTCAAAGGCGGCAGCACCGCTGAGAAAATCTCCATCGTACGCCGAATTCGTGCCTTGGATCCGGCCAATCCCAACTGGCCCGACGACCTGAAAGCACTCGAAGTCGCCCGCTGCAAGGAGATCGGGGAGTTGCTGCGCAAGCCGGAAGGCATGACCGAGGATATTGCGGCGGAGTACGTAAAGGAACTGACCGACAAACAGCTGCTCGTCATTCCCGGCGATCAATTGATTACGTTTGCAAAAGAAATTCACCAAAGGCTGAAATCCGCGCGCGTGCATCAGGCGATGGAGAACTTGATCAATCGCTTGAACATCGGCACTGCCGCCAACGACTACGATCAGGTCGGCTCCGCGCTTAAAGAATTGGATGAGCTTTCCAAAAACGAGGGCGTATCGATTGCGCCCGACAAGACCGCCGTCGTCGAAGATGCGCGGTACTGGCACACCGAGCAGAAAACGCAGCGCGAACAGGAGGTCACCTTCGCCGCGGACTGCCAGGAACTGCGCACACTGATTCAGAGCGCGGGAGATCCGGCGCAAGTTCGGCAACTGCTCAATAAGCTGGGTAAGCGCGAGTTGCCAGACGATTTGCGAAAGAAGGCAGAGTCTTACGTCAAAGCGCGCGACAACGCGGTGTCGCTGAAGAAGAACCTGCGCCTGGCGGCCATCGGTGGCGGAGTACTGGCCGGAATACTTCTGGTACTGTGGATCGTGGTCGCGATTTCCGCCGGCCAGAAACGCAGCGCAATCGCCGCGCAAATTCATCGCTATACCGATACCGCTGACTTTAAAGGCGGGCAGACCTTCATCAGCTCGATTGGACGCGACGCGCCGGACCTGCTCGACGACGGGGGAATTCATCGCGAGGTACTGGCATTCAACCAGGCGAAATCTGACGAAGGGGTGCGCCAGAAGCGTCTCGAAACGGATTTGGAACTCGCGGGAAAGTTGGAAGAGCCATTTTCGCCGACGCTCGACACCGCGATTTCCGACGCCAATACACTCGTACGCTCGGATGAAGAGAAGGCACGCCTGGCGGAGTGCAGAGCAAACGTGGAGGCCGTGCGCTTTAAGCGCAAAGATGAAAACGTTAAAGCGGCCCGGGGACTGATGAGCGAAGTGACCGAAGCTTACAAGGCCGTTCAAAGCACCGTGACCTCCGATAGTTTACGGGAACGGCTTGTCAAGATGGACGATCTGCTACTGCGCCTGGAAGCGTACAAAGGATTGAAGGAAGAAACCGAGCTCGTGCGTACAGTTCAGGACTTTCGCAAGCGCTACGTAGACGAAAAGAATCGCTTGGAAAAAGTAATCTCCAAGGAGGACAAGGAGCGCGCAACTCTTGAGAAGGTGCAGAAGGATCTATTCAAAGCCTGCCAGAAAATGCCCGACTTGAATGCCTACGCTGAAGAGATCGCCAAGCTCGCCGAATCGTACGGCGAAATCCCCGAGACACAGGGGCTTCAGCAGTGGAAAATCATGGCCCCTTCGTACAAGGCTGTCGCGGAATACGGGGATGCGATCAAGTCGGTTGCCGGTCAGGAATCGCCCTCGTACGTAAAATATGCCGCCGCTGTGGCCAGAGTTCGCCCGGAAATTCCCATTTCTCCTTACAGCGATCAATTGAAATTACACCGGTTTCGCGCGGCTTTTCATGCGGACTACAAGAATGAACTCGCGGATCTATTTAAAGTTTTAAATCACGACCTTTTGACAAAAATGAATCAATTTCAAATGGGTGGAAAAATTTATTACACCGCCAATGGAGAATCCAAGCTCAATGTGGGTGATGGAAAAATCCAGATCAAAGCTTTCCTTGACGACACCATGAAACCCAAATCACTTATGCCGCAGGAGCCTGGTGACGTTTCCGACATCGTGCCTGCGCGGCATTGCGAACTCGCAAGCGAAGTAGCAAAAAAGTTGAAGGCCTCGGCTGAAAAAATGGAGTGGGAGCAGGACTTCCCCACCCTCGTTCGCGACGTATTGGAATATAAAGATGTAAATCCATGGGTCCATGTTTTGTTGCTGCAGAAGCTGACCGTCCTGGATAAGGATAAATTCTGTTGTCTTGCCATTCCCGCCGCACTGCAAACGGAAATTGATGCACTATCCGCAGATAAGCTCAATTTCTGGATGACCGATGACCCCTCGATTCAGACGGAGCTGAGAAAGATTTCAGAGCGCCTTGCCGAGTTGACGCCCAAGCTGAAAAAGCATCTCGAAAGCGTCATTGCCGGACAGCCCGCGCGTGTCAAAGCGGAGAGCATCGCGCTGACGCGGCCCCTGTGCCTCAGTGCAGTATTCATGCGCGACCAGAAGGGTAATCGCGTGGCGCACGACATTGGCGGGCAGAGCTATCGGGAATATTGGACTCTCGTCATGCAGGACAAGATTCCCTATTTTCGCATTGCAGCCGCCGTGGGCAGTGATGGCTCTCTGGTCTGGTACCATCCAGAACTACTTACCCTGGGCCAGCCGCTCCTCTCGCCTGTCGATGCAAAGATGGGCACGGAGGAATTGTATGACCGCTACCTCAAGAATTCCCCCGTTGTGCCAGCGCTGTGGCCCACGAACATCGGCGACATCAAGAAGAGTGAGAAAGGATTGTAGCTGATGAGTAATGGTCCGTACTTTGTCCGCTGGCGTGGAAAAATCATAGGGCCTTACTCGCTGGACGAATTGGGACGCCTCTACCAAATGGGGCAAGTCACCAAATTTCACTCGGTCTCATCGGACCAGGCGGTGTGGACGCCGGCCGGAGAAATGGCGGCGCTGAACCGATCCGCCGCTCCCGCACCCGCGGCCGCTCCAGTCGAAGTTCCGCAGGGAACCGTCGCTTCACCGGCGGTGCCGGAACCCATGGCGCCTGCCATTGTTGCCCCTTCCTCGCACGTCTACACAGAGCCAGAATCGCCGGCGCCTGAAGGCCGCGGTTTGAAAATATATCTAATTGCGGGCGGAATCGTAGCCATCCTGGCGGTGGCCCTCTTTGTGGGCATGAGCATCCTGACTCCGCCGCCTCCGGTGGTTGTCGCTGCGGAACCCGACGCCTTGACCGAAGCGGCTCATGCACCGTCTGACAGCTTGGCCGTCTTTTCCATTTCGCATCCGGACAAAAGTCTGACTTCCTTCGTGGAGCAGGTTGCGAAAAACTCCTCCAGCCCAGGCGCGAAAGAAATAAAAGCAGCGGCGGCGCAGGTGAAAGAATCGACCAGTTTCGACATTTTCAATCCCAAGGACTACACCAAGGCCGGAATTGATTTATCCCATCCAATTTCAATTGTGGTCCAGCGTGAAGTTCAGGGCATCGTGATCAGTGCCTGGGCGTTGGACGAAGCCACGCCGCTGACGACATTTCGCAAAATTTGCGAAGCCCAGGGCGCGAAAATTACCGAAACCGGCACCAGCCAGATCGTATACCGCGTGCCCGATGTGATCGAAATGACTGTCGTCAAAGGACGGATTCTGATCGGGTTGCCTCTGAGCCGATTTGCCGTCGATGGCGTGATCAAGCCCTTTCTCCAAGAGCGCGATAACCCGCCGTTGTCGGACATGGATGATTTCAAGTCTGCCGTTGCGCCGCTTCAGAAGAACGGCGAGTTTTCAGGGTACTTCAGCCTGGCCCGAACCTTTGAAATGCTGCCGTCATGGATCAAACCACCAAAAGTGATTGATGAGGTCCGGGGCATTGCCTTTTCAAATGAAAAGCTCACCAGCGCCGCGCACGTTCTCTTCGCAAAGACGTCCCACCTCCTAAGCGAAATCGACGGACGACAGTCGAGCGCCGGGTTGCTGGGTCGCATGGGAAAACCCATGCTGGCAATGACGTTCAGCCTGAAAAATCTTGATGATTTCGGGCGTCGCACGATGGGTCAGGACTGGGACGCCGTAAAGCGTGGATTCTGCGAAGGCTATGGCATCCCGCCGTCAAATTTGAACACAATACTGACGGACGGAACATTTGGATTGGCTTTGTATAGCCCGACGGGATCGGTCAAGGAGCCACGCAGCGTATTCTTTATTCGATACACGGATTCCAACGCGGCCTTGGCGCTGGCCAAACAGTCCATGGAGAAATTCGGCGCCGTGCAACGGAACGATTACGGCAGAAATCCAAAGACGGATAGCGGCAAGAACGTCGTGCTGAGTTCGAGCGCTGCCGATTTCATGTCCTTTGGCATCGTCGATGACTTTCTGCTGGTCAGCAACGACGTCGAAATCATCCGCCGGGTCGCGTCCACTACGGAATCCACGTGGACGCCGCAATGCGGCGGAGCCCAGATCTTCGCGATTGAATGCTCGATGCAGCAATGCCTGCGCGTGCTGCGATCCTATCCCGATTTCATCGAACACATGAAAGGCAGCGACGGATCCGAACTCATTCTGCGTCGCATGGACGAACTCTCCGAAGGCGACGCGCGTGTCTCGTTAACCATGAAGAATGGCGGCTCCGGACTGATCGTATCCACACAGGTGGAAGGCAATGACATGGGCCACATGGCCTGGATGGCTCCGTTGTTCCTGGCGGATATGATTGGAGAAGCCCGGGCTCGGGCGCACTTGCAGCATATGGCGAAGCCCTCGCCGCTTGAATTTGCTCATAATGTGAAACAGGGCGAACTTCAGATGCCTCCCGTCGCTGAGCATGCCTGGGTGGAAAATCCATCTGTCACATCAAAAACGCCGGCCGGGTTGGAATGGCAACCCATATTGGAAATGGATCGAAACATTTTCCCGTCCTACATCATTGCCACCGCCAACAAAAAGAAAACCCGGATGGCCGGAGATCCTCACGAGCTGGGCGAAATGGAAGGAATGTTCGGCATACGAGTCAGAGGACAGGCCGCCGGAGCTAAAATAAAAGTTCAATTCAAAGCGGATGGAATTATCGAACCCAGCACGTGCGAGGAAGTTCTACCCAAGGCCGGCGAAGCGTATCTGATCAAGCCAAAGATTACGTACAAATTCGACAAGCTTCAACAGTGCAAGCAATTGACGCCAATAACGCTCACGATCACCGTGTTTGAAAACGGGGTCCAAATTGGAGAGCGGAACGAGACGCTGTCGCTCAGGCCGATTAACGATTGCCCCATTCGCATGCGCGGCACCGACGTTCGTGTGCCGGTCATCAATATGGGCTGGATGGTCGCGGCGTATGTCAACGAAGATCATCCTGAGGTTCAGAAAATTCTGGTCGAAGCGATGAAGACCAATCACATCCAGTCCATCACCGGTTATCAAAATGGTCAGGTGTTTGAGCAGGTGGAAGCTGTCTGGCACGCGCTGGCAAATCGGGGAATCAAATACAGCAGCATCACCAGCACCGCGGGCCGCTCCGACAAAATCATCAGTCAACACGTGCGCCTGCTCGAAGACTCGCTCTCGTCGGAACAGGCAAACTGCGTCGACGGCAGTGTGCTCTTCGCGTCGATTCTCAAGAAAATGGGAATCGACGTTTACCTCGTTCTGACGCCAAATCATTGCTTCGTTGGCTTCTACTTGGACGCAGCAAAAACACGCAGCTATTGCATCGAGACCACCGTGCTCGGTGAAACAGATCTGAAGAACAAGAACTACGCCAAATTGGATTCAGAACGCGCGGAACAACTACGGACCGAGATGTCCTCGCAAGTCTTGATGTACGCCATTAATTCGGCGACTCAACGCATGGAAGAGAACACTAACAATCCAATGTTCGTTCGAATCGAAATTGACGAAGCGCGCAAGGCCGGAATCGCACCGATTCCATTCAAGGGCAAGTAGAGAGTCAAGGCTAAAGAGATCAGACCCGCACGAACGCGGCGGCCTTTGTAGCAGAAGCACCGTTGCTTACGGGTGCCGTTGCCGGGAGATACGGCTCCATCTCGATAGTGGCGTTTTCCAGGATGTCGACTATGCGCTTGAAGAAACGCGCGGCTTGTGCGCCGGCCATGATCCGCCGGTCGAAATTGAGTGTGAGATTGAACGTGGTCCGGACGACAACCTGCCCGTTCCGTATCACGGCGCGCGGCTTGACCAGGCCGAACGACACGCCCAACGGCCAGGGCCATGTGGCAACGATTGAATCCACGCCATACTTCGCCGGCGAACTGATCGAAAACGCCCCGCCTCGATATTTCATCCACAGGCTGGGAAAGAGCAGCGGGAGTCCGATGATCCGCTGAGCAATCCACGACGGCAGCGTGGTGATGATGGTTTTGAATTCGCGCCATTGCTTGTTGTTCGATTCGTCGCACGTGGCCAGGGCTCGCAGGCGCTCCGTGGTTTCAGATAGCGAAAGATTGTCCGCGTTGCGGATCACATCCACGAAAGCCAACATGGGCGCTTCTGGCATTTCCCGCTCGCAAAGGATCGCGGCATCGATGCGTTGAAAGGTTTGCAGACGCAGGCCCAGAAAGGGCAGACGCGCCAGCCGCCGATTGGCGTAGGGAAATTCCCGCAGCGCCAGCGCAACCGCCTTGGCCACGAAGGCCGTGTAAGAAGGCTTGGATCCGGCCAGCGAACGACGACGAATGCTTTCCACTTCAGTCAGGTCTACTTCCGAAATCAACGTTACCGTATTTTGCGGATGCAGTTCGCTCTGCGTGATCGAGCACATGGCGTTCAGAAATCTAGTGGGGGATTCCAACCGATACGCGGCCATGGGTCGCTCCTTAGCTTGGATGTGCGGAGGAGGCGTGACCTCCTGCTGACGCGGCTAAGAAAGCGATTCGTGGCGGGTGACCAATGAAAAGTCGAAATTATTAGGGCGGATGGGCTTGGCGATGGGATAAAAAAACTCCGGCCTCCACATCACTGTGGAGGCCGGCGGTGATTACAAAGGCTGTCACGCGCATGAGGCCCGTCAGCCCCGAGAGACTTACTCGGTAACTGCGTCAGTCAAGGACCATGATCAACGGTTCTTAAAGATCAGGCCCGCATGAACGCGGCGGTCTTCACTTGCAGAACTCTTTCGACTACTGATGAAGTGCATCGAGAGGTTCCAGTGGCACCAACAAGTACCGTCCCTTCTTACGCGGACAGCCACCTCCGGTCACCGTAGGGTTTACAACTACTCACTGGATCACCTCCTGTTCTGCGAGCCCCTCTGGTTGGGCCTGGCCACCTTGGAGAAGGTAGCAACCGGGGGCGTACACTGAAGTACGCGAGACCAGCCGGCTTGCGGCGAAACCAGATGTGAATCGGTCATTG
The DNA here is from genome assembly GCA_038227875.1 of Planctomycetota bacterium. Taxonomy (GTDB): domain Bacteria; phylum Planctomycetota; class SZUA-567; order H5-PLA8; family H5-PLA8; genus JBBRPR01. Next base: position 36,917 of record JBBRPR010000009.1, on the reverse strand, counting down.
CTGACTAGCGTCCTAGCTCAGCACCATGAGCCTGATCTAATCATACGAAGGGTCCCTGTGCAAGAGTTAAGTTGGAAAGTTTTTTGACCCGTGAACGAAAGTGCATCTTCGATTTTCCGTTTCTCAATTTTCACTTTTTATTGAAGGCCAGCGCGCCTTCACTCGCGTTGAATTTCGCATTCACAAGAATGTTGAAATGGAAAACAGCAACGACGCAGCTAACGGGTCAAATCCCTGTGATAGTGTTATGTTTCGGCCTTGCGACAGGCTTAAAACAGGGGTATAGAAGAGGTATGGGTACTGGGGATCATACCGGGCCTGATGACTGGGCCGTAAGAGCTTCCGTGGGGGACTGCTCTTGCGGCTGGGTTGAACCAAAACGTAAGTAAAAAGCGAGACCTGCAGGTCTCGCTTTTTTGTTTTATCGCACTTCTTGCAATGAGAAGTGCGCCCGATCCAGGGACTGTCAGGAGGTGCTCGACCATGGCTAAAATCGCCCCCGAAAATATCCGCAATGTGGCTCTCGTTGGACACAATGGCACCGGCAAAACCACGCTGACCGAAGCCCTGCTCTTCGCGGCGGGCGCCATTCGCAAAAAAGGCACGATCGCCGAGAAAAACACTGTCAGCGATTTCGATCCGGATGAAAAAGAACGCCTGCATTCGATCGAAACGTCGATCGCCCATTTCGATTTTCACGGCAAGCGCGTCCACCTGCTCGACTGCCCCGGCCTGCCCGATTTTGTCTCCGGCGCGGCCGAAGGCATGGCGGCAACCGAGACCACGCTGATCGCCGTCAGCGCCGTCGCGGGCGTGGAAGTGATGACGCGCAAATTGTGGGGCATGGCCACGGCGCTGGAACGGCCGAAGGTCTTCGTGATCACCAAGATGGATCACGAACGCGCGAAATTCGAGCAAGTGCTGGATCAGCTCCGTGAAGTCTTCGGCAAAACGGTCGCGCCGCTGTTTCTGCCCGTCGGTGAGAACAAGGATTTCAAGGGCGTGATCAACCTCTTTGATGAGATCGGCACGGTGCCGGAACACCTCCAGGAACAGGCGAAGGCGATGCACGCCAGCCTCGTGGAGACGGCGGTTTCCTCCGATGAGAAAGTGCTGGAGCGTTACCTCGCGGACGAAAAAATCTCGCACGAAGAGATCGCACATTGCTTCACCAAGGGCATGACCAGCGGAGCAATGGTCCCGGTTGTCTGCGTCTCAGCGGAGAAGGACATCGGCATCAAGGAACTGCTCCACTTCATTGATGAGGAAGGCCCCTCGCCGCTCGACGAGCCGATCCATCTGCGCCGCAAGGCTACGGACAAGCCTGGCGGCTACGAAGAACGCATCGTGACGCCGTCGGCATCAGGACCGCTCTTCGCGCAGGTGATCAAGAGCAAGCGCGATCCGTTCATCGGGAAGATCAGTTACCTGCGCGTCTTTTCCGGCACGCTGCCAGTGGGCGGTGTGGCCAAGAGTTCCTCCGCGGCCAAGCCGGAAAAGTTCATGCATGTGCTCAGCGTCCAGGGCAAGGACACCAAGGAGCAGGACGGCGTCTCGTGCGGCGAAATCGTGGCGATCCCGAAGTGCGAAAGTCTGAACTTTGGCGACACGCTCTCGACGGACGATACGGGCTGGTACCTGCCGCCGATTCCCGTCTCGCCGCCGATGCAGGCGCTGGCGATCGAGGCGAAGAACCGCAACGATGAAGCGAAGGTCGGCCAGCGACTGCGGCAGTTCGCGGAAGGCGATCCGTCGTTTGTCGTCGAAGTCGACCCGCAGACGCACGAGCTCGTGATCCGCGGCATGGGGCAGACGCACCTGGATTTGATGCTCCACCGGCTGAAGGCGCAGCACATCGAAGTCGTGACGCATGCGCCGAAGATTCCGTACCGCTCGACAATCGCCGGCGTCGCGGAAGTGGCGTATACGCACAAAAAGCAGAGCGGTGGCGCGGGACAGTACGGGCGCTGCCAGATCAAGATCGAACCGAATCTGGGCAACGGTTTCGAATTCATCGACGAGATCGTCGGCGGCGTGATTCCGCGGCAGTTCATTCCTTCCTGCGAAAAGGGCGTGGTCAGCAAGATGGCCGAAGGCGTGTGGCCGGGCATTCCGGTCGTCGACGTCAAGGTGCGTTTGAACGACGGCAAGTATCACGACGTCGATTCCAAAGACATCGCATTCCAGATTGCGGCGCGCGAATGTTTTAAGGAGGCATTCGAAAAGGCCAAGCCGCAGTTGATCGAGCCGATTGTGAATTTGGAAGTGGTGCTGCCGGGAAAATTCATGGGCGACATCACCGGCCACCTCAGCGGCCATCGCGGGCGCATCCAGGGCATGGATCAGCTCGGCGATCTGCAGGTCGTCCGGGCGCAGGTGCCGGCGTCGGCGCTGCAGAATTACTCGGCGGAATTGAAGGCGATCACCGGCGGCGAAGGATTCTACACCGTCGAGTTTTCGCACTACGACGTCGTCCCGCCGAACATCGCCGGCCCGATCGTGGCGGCGGCGAAAAGCCGGCAGTTGAAGGAAGTGGAGGTCTAACCTCATGCTTGCAACCCCTGTGCAAATTTGCGCAGGGGTTTTCTTACTTCGGGAAGCGTCGGTCGGCTTCCTTCATGAAGAAATCCCACATCATCGGCGGCGCGTATCCGGGAAATTCGTGGCCGCCGCCGATTCGTGTGTAGAGGGCCACGGTGGCGTCGCCTTTGCCTGCGATCCACGTTTCGGATTCGACTTTCGCGTTGTGAACCTGCGCGGCCGGGACAGTGCTCTTCTGCGGCGTGGCGTCGCAACCGTTGAACTTCACCCAGAAGCCGGCGGATTCGTGCGCGGACCAGACGGTGATATTGGCGTTGGCACTGTGCCCGTACGAAACATTTTTGTCGGCGTCACCATGAAAAGCGATGATCGAGACGGGACGCGCGGGCGTGGGGATGGGCGTCTGTTCGTATTCGTTGCGCCAGACAAAATTCCCGCACGCAATTCCCGCGGCGGTGATGCGGTCGGCGATCAGGACGCTCAGGCGGTACGTCATCAACCCGCCCCCCGAAGAGCCGCAGATGAAGACGCGGTTCTTGTCGATGTTGAAATTCTTCTCCATCTCATCGATTAAGGCGGAAAAGTACGCGGCCTCGTCGGCCCATGCTTTCACCTTTCCGGCCATGCTGCCCTTGGGCTCCAGCTTTGGATCGCAGTTCATGTACGGCGCCCAGCAGCCGCATTCCCTGGAAGACTCGGCGGTAACCATGATGAAACCGTGTTCGTCGGAGAGCGGCATGAAATGCGAGTAGTCATCGCCAAAGGGCAAGCGGCCACAGCCGTAGGGTAGGACAATCAGCAGCGGCGTTGCAGTCGATTTGGAATATTTAACCGGAACGTGATACCAGAAATCGCGCTTCAACGTGCCGACCGCGAGCAACGATTCGTGGTTGCCCGGCGCGGTGGGATCCGTGATGGGCTTGCTCTCCCCCGCCCGAAGTGCACCGGCCCCTAAAGTTAACAGCATCAGCGCCGCGATACGTGTCAGCATGAACAGTTCCTCCGTTTTCCACAGAGGAATTGCGGCGCCGGGAGGAAAGGGTGCGCGGACTTGTGCGGTGTCCCGTGGATGGAACACCGCGACAGACTTGCCTATGGGTTGCGCATCACGGGCCGGACTTTTTCGGATTTGATGGACAGTTCACCACTGGCGCGCTTTTCGATCACGTAAATCTTGTCGGGCTGAACCTTTGATGAGACGGCCTGCCCGTGCGCCGCACGAACACCGCGCGATTTGGCCAAATCGGGATCGTTGGCCAGCTTCCAGAAGTCCTGCCACAGTTCGCGTTCGAATTTCGTCGGTGCGGTCTTGCCGGCGTAAACCAGCGGTTCCTGGCCCTGCATGTCCAACTGCTCGCCTTTTTCCGGCTGCAATTTATCGCTGAAGACGCGGCGGAAAATGATGATCGATTTTCCGGCCAGCTCAACGCCGGCGTCCTTCTGCTTCAAGCGTTCGTCGTCGAGCGGCTTGAACTGCTCTTCGAACTTGATCACCAGCGTATCGAAATAAATTTCATCGCCGTCAAAGGCCATCTCCCGCGCCGGCCCCAGCGGGTTATCCTGTTCGTCCACTTCCTGAAATCGAATCGTCGTGCGCAGCGGGTCCTTGGTCTGGCTCAAGACCATCACTTCCGCCATGCGCACGTCCTTGGTGAGGCGGTCGAGAATCGTCTTCAGGTTCTCGACCAGTTGTTTCTGTTCGCGCATCGGTTTGTAGTAAAGTTGGTCGGCCATGTAGACGCCGCCGGCCCCCGCACCGACAATCGCCAGCAGCGCCATGAAAACGATGCCCGTCTTTGCTTTTCGGATGGTTTCTGCCATGGTCTCGCTCGCTTGCCGTCTGGGTGATTCGTAAAGAGGGCGTAAATTGTATCGACCGCGTCGCCCACCTCTTATAGTTTAACCGTGACGAGTGGATTGGCGAGGAGACGAACCATGGGTGAAGTCAACGGTGAAGCGCTGGCGGGAATCCGCCTGCTGATCTGCATGGCGAAGGCCGACGGTGTGATGCGCAACGAAGAGCGGCATCAACTGGACGACGTGCTGCGCGGCCTGAAGTTCCCGGACGGATTGACCAGCGAGAAGTTGCTGGAAGAGAAGAACGATTGCGCGGAGCTGGCGAAGCTCGTCGCCAGCCACGAGGCGCGCGATTCGATCTACGCCAGCGTCTTCGCGATGGCTCATGCTGATTTGGAAATCGCCGAAGCCGAAGACAAATTGCTGACGCTGCTGCGCACCGCGTGGAATATTCATCCCGAAGAAGAAAAGCATCTGGCCAAGGCGCTCGACGCCGTTCACGAAGCGACGCACGACGTCCCGGCGCCGCTGCACGCGTCGGTTCCGGAGAAGGAACGCGATGCCGCGTTCAACAAAATGCTGCTCCGTTACGCGCTGCTGACGGGCGTAACCGGCGCGATTCCCGTGCCACTGGTGCCCTCGCTCTTGATTGTACCGCTGCAAGTCAAAATGGTGCACGCGGTCGCGGGAATCGTCGGACACAAGACCGACAGCGACACTGTTCAACTCATGTTTGAAACGCTCGGTGTCGGCACGGGCTGCCAGATCGCGATCATCGAGCTCTGCAAATTGATCCCCGGACTCGGCAGCCTGATCGGCGCGGCCGGATCGTTCGCGTCGACGTATGCGCTGGGAAAAGTAGCGTACATTTATTTCAAGAGCGACGGCTCGCGCTCAATCGAGTCGCTGAAGCCGGTGTACCTCGAGGAAAAGAAGCGCGGCAAGGCCGAATACGAAAAACACAAAGACGCGCTGGCCGAAGCACACGAGCACCACGACGACGACATCCGCAAACTCGCTTTCGACCTGCAGCAGGGCAAGATCACCACGCGTGAATATGAGGAGAAGCTGGACCAGCTGTAAGCGCGTCTGTCACGCATTGCGGGCGGAGTCGGCTTCCGGTAATCTGCTTCCATGGCTCTGCATATTCTCGGGCAGAAATGCCCCGTCTGTTCGAAAAAAGGTCTGGTCATCGGCGAAGACGATGGCGTCGGCTTTCGTCCTCAAGGCTGGATCGTCAAGCGCCTCGCGGGACGCTACGTCGCGTGTCCGCACTGTGGCGCGGTGATGATCGCACTGCTGCCCGCCTCCGTAAAAGCGCTGCGCACGGCGTTGCGCGCCGAACGCGTCACCGAATCGGTGACCTATCACGCCCGCCCCAAAAAGAAACCGCCCCAGCCACCAGAACCGCCGCCGGAAGCATGAAGCGCGCACCACTGAAGCACCGCGCCTGGATCGCGCTCGGGTCGAATCTCGGCTCGCGCGCGGAATCGCTGGAGCGGGCCATCGCTGCATTGAAGAAAGAACCAGCACTGCGCGTCGAACGCGTTTCGAATTGGATAGAAACACTTCCTGTCGGCGGACCCGCCGGACAGCCGCGCTATTTAAATGGAGCTGCGGCGCTAAAGACGTCGCTCTCCGCGCAGGAATTGCTCGCGCTGTTGTTGCGGAGCGAGAAGGAACTCGGCCGCGACCGGTCGTCGGCCGAACGGAATCTCCCGCGGCAGATCGATCTCGACGTGCTGCTGTACGACGATGACGTGATCAACGAGCCCAACCTGACCGTCCCCCATCCGCGCATGCACGAACGCGAATTCGTGCTGCTGCCGCTGGCAAGCATCGCGCCGGACGTAGTCCATCCCGTCTTGAAAAAAACGATCGCAGAACTACTCGCTGCGCTGCCTAAGTAGCCGCGTTACTTTTTCGCGCGTAGCTTCTCGAGATCCAAAAAATACTCCGGATACGTCTTCGAGACGCACGACGGATTTTTGATCGTCACGCCCGGCCGCGCCAGTCCGGCCAGCGACATGGCCATCGCCATGCGGTGATCGTCGTAGGTTTCAACGGCGGCGTCCAAAGTCTGAGCGGGCGTGATCTCGAGGCTGTCCTGGCCCTCGTCGACTTTCGCGCCGAGACGCCGGAGCTCCGTGGTCAGAGCGGTGAGTCGGTCGGTCTCCTTGATGCGCAGATTTCCAACGTTTTCGATCAGTGACGGGCCGTCGGCGAAAAGACAGACGGCGGCGAGCGTCAGCACGACGTCGGGCATGTCGTTCAAATCCGCGTCGATAGCTTTCAGCGGCGTTTTCGGATCGCGGGAGACTTCGATGCCGCGGTTGCCGGGCAAAAATCCCTGGCGGACGCGACAGCCCATGCGGCGGAGCACATCGGCGAAACCGGCATCGCCCTGAGCCGAATCGGCGCGGATGTTGGTGACGCAACAGCGCCCGCCGAGAATCGCGGCGGCGGCGAGGAAATAACTGGCGGCCGTGGCATCGCCTTCCACTTCGTACGAGCCGGGCCGGTACTTGATGCCATGCGTCGGGCGGTAAAGGCGCTCGCCCTCCGTGTCGGTGCCGATGCCGAAATCGGACATGCCGTGCAGCGTCAATTCCACGAACGGGCGTGAAACGAAATTGCCCGTTACGTTGATGCGCATCGGCGTCCGCGCGTACGGCGCGATCAGCAGCATCGCGCTGATGTACTGGCTGGACCGCGACCCGTCGATGGAGACCACGCCGCCGGGCAGGCCGTCGGCATTGACGATCACCGGCGGACACTGGTTGCCAAATTCGCTCTCCGCCTTCACGCCGATTTCGCGCAGGCTCAACAGCAGGTCTTCGATCGGCCGCTCGCGCATGCGCGGCGTGCCGTCGAGGCGGAAGCGGCCCTTGCCCAGGCTCACGAACGCCGAAAGAAAACGCATGACCGTGCCCGCCGCGCCCACGTAGACTTCGGCACCGGCAGCGGGAATCACGCCGCCTTTGCCGCGGATCGTGCAGCGACGTTCGGCCCAGTTTTCCTGAATTTCAAAGCCCAACGCGCGCAGGCCTTCGATCATGTGGACCGTGTCGTCAGAATGGAGCATGCCCGACAGCGAGACGTCGCCGTCGGCCAGCGCACCCATGACCAGGTAGCGGTTGGTGATGCTCTTGGAACCCGGGATCGCAATGTCCAGATCGATCGGCCGGCCGATGGGTTCAATGCGAAGCTCGGGCGGAAGCGCGGGTGCAGTCGGTGATGCGGAGCGAGTTGTCATTGAGCAAGATAATAAGTGATCGTCGCGGAATTTCCAATTCAGACGAGCAGACCTTAGTAGCCATGGCTACTAAGGTTCACGCGGGCCAATTGGCCCGAGGGTCAAAATGACATACCCTGCCGCCAATTGGCGGCGAGGTCCCCCCAAAAATGCAGTTCTTTGCGTCTTAGCGGCGACTCGACGAGCCCGTCGAAGTCTTTGCGTGACACAAAACTCGTTGTACTCGCTAAAATTGTCTGAAAATGATGACGTTTCTGCCACATGGAGGTTAAGCTGAATAGGCACCTTATAAAGCCGGTGCGGTTTTAGAGTTCGCAGGTAGTGGGAATGAGGGGGATCTGCATGGTGGTTCGGCGTCCAGACTGCAATCGTTCGTCTGCGACCACGCCCTCCGCGCGCGGCGTGACCCTCATGGAATTGCTCGTTGTGTTGGCGGTGATGCTGATTCTCACTTCCGCGATCGTCAGCGGCTATACCAACATGCGGCGGGCTCAGCGGATCAACAAGTCGACCGAATCGCTCATTTCGACGCTGAACCTCGCGCGCAATCTGGCCATCAGCAACAATGCCGTGGCGTATGTCGAAGTCGTCGGCGTCAACCCCGCCAATCCGGTCAACAACGGCGCGAAGCAGACGCTCAAGATCCATCTCTTCCCTAACTCGGCTGACGCACTGACTGTGGCCGGAGAACCGGTGGCGAACACCACCGTCCCCAATCCCATCTCGAACACTCCGGCCAATCTGGTAGTGCTCGCCCCCAACGCGTGGAATCCGACCGTGAAATTCCCGTGGACCGAACCACTCTCGATTCCGTATCAGGATGCGTCCCCGTCCACGCCGATCCCCGGCTACGGCCAGTCGTACAATAATTACGTCGCCGAATCGATGCTCGTCGAGCCGGGAACGCTGATCGGTATTTACCCGATGATTGCCCCCGCCGATCCGGTGACGGGTACATCGCCCGTGCTGATCGGATTCAATGCCGATGGCACCTGCTGCACACCCGCGGCCAAGCTCTACGTCACCGACGATGTCCCGCGATTTTACAACAAAGACACGACCGTGCTGACAGGCATGCAAGGCCACGATCCGCATTTGAAATCCATCGCCGTTTACGGCGGCGGCATGATTAAACTGGAATAGCGAATGTCCCTAGTTCAGCACACGTCAACTTCGTACCCCTTCCGTGCCTCGCGCCCGGCCGGCGGCTTCACGTTGATCGAAGTGCTCACGGCGATGATGGTGCTGGCGATCGGACTGGCCGGAGCGATGTCGCTGGTCTATGGCAGTTCGCGCGCCGCACAGTCCACATCGGACCGCAACGCCGCGGCCATCGTGCTTCAGGAAGCGATCGAAGACATCAAGCGCATCCATCTCATCACCCGTCCGATGCCGGGAGTCGGCACCGTGGCCGATGACGAAATCGGGCTGTATGTCGAGACCCTGCCCACTGGCGACGGCACCTGGCCCAATTGCAAAGCCGGAAGCTTTGCCGGCACGCAGACCAGCGCCAACGGCTCACCGGGCGTGGTCTTGAACACCTACCGGCCGGTGCTGATGACCAACGTGCTGGCCTGGCCGTTCACGCCCTCGCCAAAGTATTACGGGCTGGGCTTCGGTGCGATTCCGAGCGGCGGCGCGCCGGGCTTTCGCGTGCTGTACAAGCTCGAACGCCACCCCGACTGGATCGCCGGGACGTCGTTCTCCTATGAAGGCATGTACGTGCTGACCGCGACGGTCTACAAGGACCTCAACCCGACCGTGCTCTGTTCCAACGGCAACAAGAAGCTCGAACAGATTTCCGATCCGATGGTCGTCTTCCTGCGCTCGAGGGTCGCCGAATGATCCTTACACCTCACGCGCGCAGCAGTCGCGGCTTTACGCTGATTGAAATGATGGTCGCGATTTTCATCGGGCTGATCATTTTCACGGTGGGATTCACCGCGATCAGCAGCTCAATTCAGGCCCGGCGCGAATCCGAAGCACGCATTCACGCCACCGAAAACGCGCGGCTGTTCTTCGACATGTTGCAGAAGGACCTTGCCTCGGCGTACCCGATCGACAGCGTCAACGTCAACCTGCCGAACATGGTGACCGAAACACCCGGCCAGCCGATGACCGTGAACAAAGTCCCGATCGCTGTGACCAATGACCGCATCGAATTCTTCATGCGCGCCGACAATCGCGGTCTGACCGACCAGTACATTTTCGTGCGCTACTACATCAACAATCTCGGACATCTCTGCCGCCAGACCTTCCAGTCGCCGACGACTGCCGCCAACCCGATCGACTTCAGCAACGACGATTCCGCTCTCTTCGACCAGGCCTTCGCGATTCTCGTCTCGCCCTGCCAGTGGCAGGACACGGCCAAGAACATGTTCGTCAGCGCCTCCCCGCCCTGCTCGCCGGCGACGACCCATTTGCGAGTGAAGCTGTTTCTGTTTGGCTACAATGGTGCAAATCTGGCTGTGGACAACCTGGCCCAGACCAAGCGTGTGTTCGAAAAAACGATCCCGGTGCCCGACGTTTTCCGCGCACCTTAATTGCAGCGTCGTAAAAGAAGGAATGTGTTGATGCGCCAGTTGCAAACCTATTCCAGCCGACAGCCCCATCCGCGCGGCAGTGTGCTGATCTTCGCGATCGTGCTGCTTTCGATCCTGGCGATGCTGGGTACTGCGTTCTTACTTTCCGTACGGCAGAGCAGCAAGGCGTCGACGAGCGTGCTGACTAACCAGCAGGACGAAATCGCGGCGAAGTCCGGCATGGAAATCGCCCTGCGTACGCTGAGATCCAACGTGCTGCGCTACACGATCTGCACGGACCGCGCTGTTTACGAACCAACCAGCGCGACATACTCTGTACAGCCGTCGACCGACGCGGAAGTCATCGCCAACACTGCGCCGACGATCAGCCCGTTGGCACAATTCCGCGGCTACGACAAGACCGGCGTGCGCGGATTGCTCTCGCTGACCGATTACAACGGCGACACGTGGAACTACTCTGGCCCACACTACACCACGGAAATGCTGGGTGGCACGCGCATCCCAACGGGAACGCAGATCCCCGCCGGCAATTCGACGGCGGGCACGCAGTTCGTTTCGCCGCTGTCGATGCTGCATATCGAAATCGGAACCGAGCTGGTCATCGACACCGCGCCGAACGACGAGACCGTGACAGTGCTCGACGTCGATGTTGGACACACATCTTTTCAGGCGAACTTTACGCTGACGCACACGGCCAACGTCCAGATCGGCGTCCTGGATTTCGCCCGGCGCAATGTCGTCGCCACCGGAAACGGCAGCGTCGGCGATTTTTACCTCCCCGTAGCCAACGCCAACATCAAGGAACTCGGCCACCTGAGCGCAACGGCGCCGCGCGGGGAATACTACACATGGATCACGGACATGGACGCGAAGTTCTACGCCGTGCTGCAGGATTGGGGCGTGGACAACACGAACACGTTCTATGCGCCGACGCCGTCCACGATTCGCCAGAATGTTCTTACCAATCTCGGCGTGTTTGTGAATGCCGGTGACATCGCCTACCTGGACAGTCTCTCGCCCTCAGCTGTCACCAACGATTCGCGCTACCCTGTCGTCCGCTCGAACAGTGAACTGGCGCTGAACATGCCCTCGACCAACGGCACCGCGCCCAGCCCCGCGTACGAAAAATCGCGCAACACGCTCGACACGTACATCACGCCCTACAAGGACACCGCCGATTTCGCTCTCCCGCTGAATCTCAAGTTCTGCAAAGACTGGAGTTCCGCGATCAACGTCAACACCGCGCCACTGGAAGTGATCGCCGCGGCGCTCTCGCAGATTCCGTCGGACGATTCCACCACGCCACTGGGCCTGACGGCCGGCAACAAGGCCGCGCGGCTGGCGCAGCGCATCGTCTCCAAGCGGCCGTTCCTCTGCCGCATGGATTTCGAAGACTTCCTTGCGGCGCAGATCCTCGGCACGGGCGGCTTCTCCGGCGACCAGACGGATGCGTCGGCGGGCATTGCGAATCCCGACATTCTTCCGCCCGACACGGATCCCATGTGGACCAACGATCCGACTTGGTGGGATGCCAACGACCCGGCCCCAATTGTCTACATGATCTATTTGAACATTGGCCGACGTTACGGACCCGGCAACACCACTTTCCCGACGGGAACGCCCGCTCCTGCTGCCACTGATCCGACGTACGCGATGTGGACGCTGGTTCAGACGCCGGAATTGACGCTCTCACAGTTCCTGGAAATTCCAGGCGTCTACGATCTGCATCCGAAATTTCACGGCGCAAACTGGCCTTCCTCTCAGAAGAATCGCTTCCGCTACTTCTTCGGTTCCGTTGCCGAACGTGATCAGGCAATTGCTGAAGGCTCGTTGCTTACTGCCAAGGAATTCAACAACGTCATCAACAGCATCACAACGATTTACGTCAACGACGACGCGCAGGTCGGTTTTCCCGGCGATAACGTCGGACCCGGCGCGACGGTTATAACGATGGGCACCGACGGTGCCGGACATCCGAAAATGAACACCACGCCGCAGGGCGATGACGTTTACGACAATCCGGCCAATCCGACCAAGATCATCACCAATCCGACCGGTGACGGCATCGCCAAGACCTGGACGTCGCTCAACCGCCCCAGCTACTACAGCTATTTTGCCGACGCTAATTTACTCGAGAGCATCTGGCCGGAAATAGACAACGCAATCTTCGAATACGCCAAGCTCCACTCCAACGACGCCACCCTCCATGCTGCTGTTTCAGTATTCGAGCCAATCATAAGCAAAATCCCTATCACCACCGGCCCCTATACAGGAATGACCATCGGCAAAGTCATCGGCGATATGAGTACCAGAACCGGCGCGCTCTATCAGTTGAAGTTATTCTACGAACTTCCTATCACACCCGGTAACCCCGCGCCGGTGCCAGATGCCGCTCACGGTTGGGTGCCGCCTACGATCGACAGCGTCCAGCACGTGACCGACATCAAGTGCTGCCGCTGCCGGCCCTACAACAGCGTCTACACCGATGGCCGATCGGGATTCTATCAGATGTCCTTCGACGACTGGACTTTCACCACACCCGACACGAGCTATGACTACGGCACAGTACAGGTACATGGAGACCCCGAAGACACCACCGGTCTTTACTCAACCGCGAAAGCCCCCACGCTCAACAACCCCATCACGCTGGGCACGCCCGCGCTGGGGAGCACCGACGGCTCGGGTTTCAAAGGCAACGGCGACGCCAACTGGTCCCCCCAGTTCGCCTTCCGCTCCCGCTACTACGGCGTCTACGTGCTGGGCCGTGGGCTGCTGCAAGGCGCGACCGCGCCGCGCTCGCTGGGCGAGCGCCGACTCGAAGCCGTCTACGACGCGTTGAAAGACGAAGTCCTCTGGCAGCGCAGCCAGTTGAGCGATAAGCGCTCGCTCGGCGACTGAGGCCAGACGAGGACTGAGGACTGAAATGATACTCCCCGCGAAAGCGGGGAGTTTCTTTTTGCTGCTCTCTGTTTTGAACCCTGTCGCGAATTCGTGACAGGATATTGCGAGGTGACCACCTGGCAAATTTGCCAGGTGGTCAAAAGCCAACATAGGGAAAATTTTCCAGATGCTTCCCAAGGACAAAAGAACGCGCCGCATTTAGCGGCGCGTTTTTTCGACATTCGACATTCCTCTTTCGACATTCCCGACATTCCTCAGAACTGCTTATCCGGACCTCCCGTTCCGCCGCCCGACTTCGCCGGCTTCGGGCCTTGAGCTCCGCGGTCTTGCGGAGGCGGCGGCGGGTTGTCCTTGTCCTGATTCCAGACCTGCTCGTACTCCGCGCGGGTGATTTTGCCGTCGCCGTTTGTATCCAGGTGCTGGAAGCGGCGCTTCAGTTCGTCGGCGCTCATTTTCGGCGGCGGCGGCGGGCGCTGTTCGTCGGGCTGATCGGCCTGATCGCCATTGTCCTGCGGTGGCGGCGACGGAGCGGGACGGTTGTTCCCGCCAGCGTTGGTCGTCGTGGTGTCGGCGGATTGCTGGCGGCCACCGACCTTCCGATTGCCGTTTCCATTCCCGTTGCCAGTTGCTGCACCATCATTGCCTTGAGGCGGTGGAGGTGGCGGAGGTCGGTGTCCGCCGCCGCCGGCTTGATTACCGCCTCGCGGTGGGCCGTTCTGCGGTCCGCCGTTGTTCGCGTTGCCTTTCTTGCCCTGCGGCGGCGGCGGCGCGTCTCCGTTGTCGCCGTCCGGTGGCGGAGGCGGCGGGCCGTCGTTGTTGGCATCATCCTGGGGCGGACGAGGAGGCGGCTGCTGATGGCCTTGAACGAATTCGTCCATCGTCACTTCGCCATCCTGATTGGCATCGAAGTGCTGAAAGAAAATGTCCGGCGGCGGCGGACCGTGCGGGCGCGGCGGACGGTGATTGTCGCCGCCATTCTGTCCGCCCTGGTCGCCCTGCCCACCCTGGCCGTTGTCGCGGTTTCCAGGCGGCGGCGGGCGTTTCTTATCCTGCGGCTGAACATCGGCGCCCAGCACACAGCCGGTCGTCACGAGTCCCAGTACAAGGGTGCTCAGCCATTTCGTGCCTGTTGGGTACGTCATTGTGATCCTCCAATGTTGTTTTGCAGTGTGGCGCTTAGCTCTTGGCTCTTGGCTCTCTCTCTTTCTTCAAACGTGACAAATCCCCGCCGTACACAGGATTTGCGGTAAAATATTTGGCGGGCATTTCTGGTGTACGAGTCGCCCGATTTTCCGTTAACTTAAGGAGAGCGTATGCCTGTATTGTGCCTGGAGATGGAACGTGGAAAGTCCTGCCGAACTCGAACCGCTGCTCCAGCGCCTGCGCGGCGGTGATAAGTCCGCCCTCGGCGAGTTGTTCGACATTTACCGCGAGCAGCTGCGGCGCATGGTCGACTTCCGGCTCGACGCGCGGCTCAACGGGCGCGTGTCGTGTTCCGACGTGCTCCAGGAAACGTACCTCGACGCGTTGCAGCGCCTCGAACACTTCTTGAAGAAGCCCGATCTCCCCTTTCATGTCTGGTTGCGCCTGGTTGCCAGCCAGCGCATCGTCGATGTCCACCGCCAGCACCTCGGCGCGCAGATGCGCAGCGCGGAAAACGAAGTTCATCTCGAAGACACCGTCCTGCCGCAGGTCAGTTCCGTGATCCTCGCCAAGTGCCTGGCCGCGCAGATGGAATCGCCCAGCCAGGCGATGATGCGCAAGGAATTGCTGGCGCAGGTCGAGCACGCGTTCAACAACATGGACCCGCTCGACCGTGAAGTGCTCGCGCTGCGCCATTTCGAAGAATTGAGCAACGACGAAGTCGCGGCGTATCTCGGGCTGCAGAAATCGGCGGCGAGCAATCGCTACATCCGCGCGCTGCGCCGCCTGAAGGAAGAGCTCGCCGGCCTGCAGGGCAGCGGCTCCATCACTCCGACCGGAGAGCGGAGCGATGACCGATAACTCATCGGAACGCAACCCGATCGATCTGCTGGCGGAGGAATTCGCGCGGCGCTGCCGGCTGGGCGAAAATCCGACCATCGACGAATACGTCGCCAAGTACCCGCAATGGGCCGACGACATCAAGATGCTCTTCCCGCCCGTGCAGATGATGGAGCAGCTGAAAGGCAAGCGCGACGCGCCGACGGTTGTGCGACGTCCGGCGGGGATGGCGGTCGGCGGACTGAATGTCACTGCTCAAGCAAGCAACACGGCGACGCTTGAGCAACTCGGCGAATTCAAGATCATCCGCGAAGTCGGCCGCGGCGGCATGGGCATCGTCTACGAAGCGGAGCAGGTGCCGCTCTCGCGGCGCGTGGCGCTGAAAGTACTGCCACATTATTCGTTGCTGGATGACACGCGACTGCAGCGCTTCAAACGCGAAGCGAAAGCCGCGGCGCAGCTCCATCACACCAACATCGTCCCTGTCTTCGGCAACGGCGAGAACGACGGGCTGCATTACTACGTGATGCAGTTCATCGATGGCCAGGCGCTCAATTCGATCCTGGAAGGTCTGCGCAAGAAGACGGCCGTGCCGTCGACGGTGCCCAATCCCAAAACGTCGGCATACTTTCAGTGGGTCGCGCGCGTCGGCGTGCAGGTCGCGGAGGCGCTCCATCACGCGCACTTGCAAGGGACGCTGCACCGCGACGTCAAGCCGGCAAACATCATTCTCGATCAGCAGGGCGCGGCGTGGGTCGCCGACTTCGGGCTGGCCAAGCTTGCGGCGCACGACGACCTGACGCAGACCGGCGACATTATCGGCACGCTGCAGTACATGGCGCCGGAGACGGTGCAGAACAAGGCCGATCCGCGCAGCGACGTCTACAGCCTCGCGCTGGTGCTCTTTGAATTGCTGACGTTGCGCCAGCCGTTCGGCGAATCCAGCGCGGTGAACATGCTGCGCGAGATGGACCAGCGCGAGTTGTCGTCGCCGCGCAGGATCAACGCGGACGTGCCGCGCGATCTGGAAAATATCATACTGAAGGCCGGCGCACACGATCCCAACCAGCGCTACCGCTCGGCCGAAGCCCTCGCCGACGATCTGCGGCGATTTATCGACGATCGCCCCGTGCTCGCGCGCGCGGTGGGCCCAGCCGAACGGCTGCTGCGCTGGTGCCGGCGCAATCGCGCGGTTGCGGGATTGCTCGCCGCCGTCGCGGCCTCGCTGGTGCTCGCGCTGATCGTGGGCTGGGTCGGTTACGTCAAGACCACCGACGCGCTGGCCCGGGAATCCCAGCGCCGCGCCGACGCCGACGCCGCTCAAAAACGCGCGGAAGATAACGTGCAGATGTGCCTGCAGGCCTTCGAACAGATTTTCAACAAGCTCGAACCCAATTCCGCCCCGCAGCCCGGCGGCGGCCCGCCGGACGTGCCCTTTGGCCGGCCCGATAACCGCCCGTACGATCCCAACCGGACCATACCGGTGCGCCAGCCGCCCAAGGAGTCGAAGGAAAACCTGGCGATGTTGCAGAGCGTCCTGACTTTCTACGATCAGTTCGCGGCGAAGAACGAGACCGACATCACGCTGCAATTCGAAGCCGCGAAAGCGCACAACCGCGTCGGCGATATTCAAAAGCAGCTCGGCGCGTTCGATAAGGCGATTGTTGCGTACCGCCGCGCAGAGAGCACCGTGGAAGCGCTGCTGAAACAGGATCCAAAAAACGGCGAGTACCTTTCGTTCGCGGGGCGGATGTACGAAGGCTTTGCGACGGGTTTCCGGAAACAGAACAACAGCGCCGATGCCGAAAAATACCACCGCCGCGCCGTCGAAATCGGCCGCCAGTTGCTGGCGCTCGCACCCGACGACGAACGCAATCACCTCGATCTCAATCACGCGCGGATGTCGATGGCGGAATTCCTGCTGCTGCAGAAGCGGCCGCAGGAAGCGAAAACACTGGTCGACAACGCGATCAACGATCTTGAGCCGCGGATCCAGAATTCGCAGCGCACGCGGCCGTTATTGGCCACTGCGTACCGCGGCAAATCGGCGGTGCTGGCCGCGCTGGGCGATCAGGAAGGCGCGTCGAAATTTCTGCAGCTCTCCATCCAGGCCGCGCCTCCGCCGCCACAGAACCGCGACCAGGGCCCGGACGGTCCGCCCGATCCCGATCCCGGCCCGGGTATCGGTCCCGACGATCCCCGCGATCCGCGCGATCCCCGACCGCGCCGAGGTCCGCCGCCGCGTGACGACTACGACCCGATGGACAATCCGCCCCCGCCTCCAGACGGAGATGAGCGGCCCAACGGTCCTCCTAACGGTCCGCCGAACGGCCCGCCGAACGGCCCGCTGAACGGCAATCGACCGCCGAAAAACGGATCGGGCGTCAAACCACCGTCACGTTGAAGTACTGTCCGAAGACGTAAACTTCCGGGCCCGCCGGCGCATAGAAGGACGTGAAGTACTGCGCCGCCGCGCCCTTGGGCAATTTCACGATGCCGCCGTAGGCGCAGTCCGCGCCCGCGGCCGGACCAATAGCGAGACTCGCCGCGAACGTCTTTCCGCCATCGGAGCTCACGGAAATCGTCGTCGCGCGTCCGGCGTAGTCGATCACTTTCGGATCAGCAGCGGCGCCGCGATGGTTGATCAGCAGCAGCGGCCCGTCGACGAGTAGTCCCGGCGCATGGCCGACCGGACACGCCTCGGGAACGCTCCACGTTTTGCCGTTGTCGCTGGACGTCGTGCGCAGTCCCGTGCGCGAAGGATCGACGCGGATCAGCGCGACCAGCGATCCGTCGCTCACGCGTGCGATCTCCGCTTCGCTCACGTCGGCATTGGGCAGCGCGGCGAGCGCGCGGAAGTTCGACCAGCTCGCGCCGCCGTCGCGGGATTCAAGCAGGCCGGCTTCGTCGTGCTTGCCGCCGGGCTTCTTGCCGTAGACGGTCATCAGCAGCAGCGCGTCGTCGGCTTCAAAAATCTTGCCGCTCGTGGCGTTCCAGGTCAGCGGCGTTTCGATGGTCACGGGCGGCGACCAGGTCTTGCCGCCATTGGTCGACGCGATGACTTTCGAGCGGATGCCGTCGGTGGTGTCGCGGAAGAGAAAATAATTGACCAGCAGCGTGCCGTTCTTCAAGCGCACGAGATGCGGATCGCGGACGTCGATCAGTTGCTGTGGATTGACGATGACTTTGCCGCCGGTCCAGCTGCGCCCGTTGTCGCGGGAGCGGCGAAGCTCGATTTGCGTGTAAGGAATCGCGTGCGCTTTGCCGGCGTAACAGACGAGCCCCAATTCCGCATCGCTGAGCCACTCCAGATCGGTGAAGGCCATGTATGCCATCGCATTGGCGATGATGAAAGGCTGACCGACGGTGTGTATGGCGATTGAACTCATTGGCGTCCCCACCTTTTAATAGACCAGCCCTGCATACAACGCGGACGAAGTGAAAGTAAGAAAATTCCGTCGCCCCGTGTCACTTGCTCACCGCCGCGCCATCCGTACTATATGCCTACACCGATGGAGGACGAACGTGGATTCAAAGACGTACAGCCAGCTCACGGCCCGGCAAATTGCGGATGGCGTGAAGTCGAAAAAGTTCTCGGCCACCGAAATCACGAAGGCCGCGCTGGAACGCGCGCACGCGCTCGATCCCAAGCTGAAAGCGTTCAACCAGATTCTCGACGACGCGGCGCTGGCGGCGGCGAAGAACGTCGATGCGGCGGTGGCTTCCGGCGGAAAGCTGGGACGACTGGCCGGCGTGCCGGTGGCGATCAAGGACAACCTCTGCGTCATCAACACTCGCACGACCTGCTCCTCGAAGATTCTCGAAAACTACGTCCCACCTTACACGGCCACGGCGGTGCAGAAGATTTTCGATGAGGGCGGCATCCCGCTCGGCAAAACCAATCTCGACGAATTCGCGATGGGCAGCTCGACGGAAAACTCGGCGTTCGGAACCACGCGCAATCCGTGGAATCTGGATTGCGTTCCCGGCGGCTCGTCGGGGGGCTCCGCGGCGGCCGTGGCCGCGGGAATTGCGCCGCTTTCGCTGGGCTCCGATACCGGCGGTTCGATCCGCCAGCCAGCGGCGTTTTGCGGCATCACCGGGTTGAAGCCGACGTACGGCCGCATTTCGCGCTATGGTCTGATCGCCTTCGCCAGTTCGCTCGACCAGATCGGCCCGTTCTCACGCAACGCCGACGACGCGGCGCTGATCACCGGCGTGATGAGCGGCGCGGACATTCAAGACGCGACCTGCGCCAAGCGCGCGGTGCCCGACGAACTGTACAATCTGCCCAGCCCCGATGCGCTGAAGGGCGTGCGGATTGGCATCCCGAAGGAATATTTCATCCCCGGCACCCACGCGGAAGTCGATCAGCTGATCAAGGCCGCGATCGCCGTGTACAAGGAACTCGGCGCGGAGATCATTGAGATCTCGCTGCCGCACACCGATTACGCGACCGCTGTGTACTACGTCGTCGCGACGGCGGAAGCGTCGTCCAATCTCGCGCGCTTCGATGGCGTCCATTACGGGCACCGCACGAAGGAAAAAGTCGGCCTGGTCGATCTCTACGCCAAGTCGCGCGCGGAAGGTTTTGGCTCGGAGGTGAAGCGGCGCATCATGCTCGGCACGTACGCGCTCTCCAGCGGTTACTACGATGCGTATTATTTGAAGGCGCAGAAAGTGCGCGCGCTGGTCCGCGCCGATTTCGATGCGGCGTACACGAAAGTCGACGCGATTCTCTGTCCAACCTCGCCGACGGCCGCGTTCAAGATGGGCGAGAAGACCGACGATCCGCTGGCGATGTACCTCTCGGACATCTTCACGATCTCTGCGAACCTCGCGGCGGTGCCGGGCATCTCGCTCAATTGCGGCTTCACACAGGCCGGCCTGCCGGTGGGCATGCAGCTGATGGGCAAGCATTTTGATGAAGTCGGTCTGCTGAAAATCGCCGCCGCGTACCAGAAGAAAACGCCACAGCATATTCGCATTCCAGAGTAATCGCGTGGCACGCACCTATTGATTTTGATTGCGACCCTCGCGTCGATCGGCGCGAGCACATCCCGTAATCAAGATTCCATACTGATAATATAGCCTTTGGTTCTAATCGCTGGATATGATTATTTATTGTTTTCTCAAACCCGGGACAGACATTGACTTATAATTCTCAATCCTGAGAAATCGCCGTGCGTTTTGATGACACTTATTAAACTCCCACCCATGACTGTTACCCATCGATGCGACAATCCCGATTGCCCTTCTCCGGAGGTGTTTAAGGTCGTTAACGCATCTCCCAACATGGTCAGCATCCTTTTCTGCAAGGCCTGTGATACCAATTACAAGCTCCACGTAGACGCCAACGGAATCTGCACGTTCACGCGCGTCTATGATTCGAATCCCAACAGCAAAGAGAAAAACTAAACCGCTCTCTTTTTCTTCTCCGCCTTACCCATCCCCGATTCGATAGCGTTCACACGGACTACAAACTGCGCTGCCCGCCGTTGAGACAGGCGACAGTCCGGAATTGCGGGTCCGCATTCTTCGGCTAGGCTTCCTCACATCCCTTCACATTTGAGCCTCCAGGAAATTCGCAGCGATGAGCACGCCCTTGTTTGTCTGGACCGACGCGCATGGCACCGGCCGCAACGTCTTCGCAATATTCCGGCGCACGTTCACGCTGAAAACCGTGCCGAAGGCGGCGCTGCTCCATCTCTTCGCCGATACGCGTTACCGCCTGCGCGTCAACGGCGCGGTGGCGTCGTATGGTCCAGCGCGCTTCACGCCAAAAGCGCCGGAGTTCGACAGCGTCGATCTCGCGCCGTTCCTGAAGAAGGGACGCAACGTGGTGGTCGTCGAAGCCAACAGTAAGGGAGCCAGTTCGTTTGAATCGCTGCCGAGCATCGGCGGATTCATTGCGTGGGGCGCGATTGGAGCGGGTTCAGGCCGCGTCGATTTTCAAACTCCCGGAAATTGGAAAGCGCGGCGCGCCGAGGCGTGGCTGAGCGAATCGCCGCCCTTCAGCTTCGCGCAGGGACCGACGGAGATTGTCGATCTGCGCCAGGTTCCGCCGGATTGGTTCAACGGCGCGGATGGCGACGCCGCTTGGCAGGCGCCGGTGGTGCTCGCGAAACAGGACAGCTGGGGTCCGATGCGCGGGCGCTCGATTCCGCTGCTGACGCGGACGATCCGCACGCCGGAAAGGATTCTGCTGGCCGCGGAGCTCGACGCCAGCGAGATGCGCGTCGGCTTCATGGTCAACAACGCGCGGCCGCCGCTGGGCGGAAATCGGGTGCGCGTCTGCTACGCGACGCACATCTTTGCTCCGTCCGAACACGACGCGACGCTCGGCGCGTTCTGGGGACCGCACTATCTCAATGGCGTTGCGCTGAAAGCGGAACGTGCGCCGGGCCAGGGCAACCGCGAGAACTTCACGCTGCAGTTGAAGCAGGGCTGGAATTTCCTCTACGGCGAGCCCGAAATTCTCGAGGAGGGTTGGGGCGTGCTGCTGGGACTGCCCGCTGATCGCGGCCTGATTTTCGCCGCATCGCCGGACCAGAACGCCACCGAGACGTGCCTGCACAGCGGCGCGATCTCGCGCGACGAACTGGAGGCGCGGCGCAAAGCGATTCCCAAATCCGTGCAGGAGTTGTTCGAACTTCCAGGCGGCGCGCAGTGGACTCATGTCGCTCGCGGACAACGTCTCCCCCTCCCCGCTCGCGAAGCGGGCTGGGACCGCGCAGGAGCAAAATTGGCGCTCGATCCGTACGCGGTCTCAGACGTGCGGATTCCCGCGGGCAAAGACGCGACGCTCGTTTTCGATTTCGCCGGCGAGTACATCGGGCACGCGCTGCTCGATATTGATGCGCCCACGGGAACGGTCTTCGATGTGGTTAACGACGAACGCCTGCGCGCCGACGGCATGCTCAACATTTTCGAAACCAACTGGGCGATCAATTCCGCCGACCGCTTTGTCTCGCGCGGCGGCGCGGAGCAGCTCGAAGGATTCCATCCGCGCGGCGGGCGGTATCTGCAAGTGACCGTGCGCGGCGCGACGGGACCCGTCACGCTCAAACGCGTGGCGATCCGACAGACGGCCTATCCGCTCCACGTTGATGGCGCGTTCACCAGCTCCGATCCGCTCTTTAATTGGATTTACCAGACGGGAATCCCGACGCTGCAGGCGTGCATGGAGGATTCGTATACCGACTGCCCGTGGCGCGAGCGCGGCTGCTACCTCGGCGACGCGCTGGCGGAGTTGCACGCAACGCGCGCGGTCACGTCGGACCTTGCGCTGATGCGGCGTTGCCTGTGGCTGTGGGCCAAAGCGCAGACAGACAACGGACAGATGCAAGACGTCGCGCCGTCGTACCATTGGACGGCGCTGCCCGACTACACGTTGATCTGGGTCATCGCGCTGCGCGATTTCTGGAGCGTCACCGGCGACAAGGCGCTCGCGGCAGAGTTGTGGCCGTCGATGGAACCACTGTTCGCCAGTTCTCTCTGGAAGGAAGAAGCGTCGGGACTGTGGAATGCCGACGGCCTGAGCGTCTTCTGTGACTGGGGCGCAACGGCGGCGACGAAGAAGGGCGAGAGCGGCCCGCTCAACGCATTCCGTTATCACGCGCTGAATTGCGCGGCGGAATTGGCGGGAGTTCTCGGCAAGACGAAGGAAGCGGCTGCGTACAAAAAGGAAGCGGCGCGAGTCCGCAAGGCCTTCCAGTCGTTGTGGGATGCGGAGCACGAACGCTTCGCAGCGACACGCGCGGCCGGTGCGCTCGTGACCGATGGCGCGATTCACAGCAACATTCTGGCGCTGCTATTCGGATTGGCCTCGCCGGCTCAACACGCGTCCGCGCTGAAGTTCGTGCTCGTGGAGACGGAGACCAATCACGCGCTGAAGCCGGGGCATGCCGAGACGTACTTCTTCTATTACCTGCTCAACCTGCTTTACGGAGCCGGAAAAGTACGCGAAGCGGAGCGCGCCATTCGCAACAACTACGGCCTGATGCGCAGCGGCGGCGCGTGGACGTTGTGGGAAGTGTTCGACGGCCACGGCAGCCTGTGCCATGCGTGGAGCGGCGCGCCGCTGCAAGTTTTCATTGAGCGGACACTGGGCGTACGGCCGGCCAAACCCGGCAAGCCGGACGAACTCATCATCGCGCCTCAGTTCGCCGATGTGGCCTGGGCACGCGGCTCGGCGCCGCATCGCAAGGGTTCGATTCATGTGGACTGGCGCATCGACGCGGGGCAACTGCAGCTCTATATCTCTTTGCCCAAGGGCGTAAAAGCGACCGTCGTCCCGCCTCGGGACTTCGCCCAGACAGCGCAGATGACTGTGGTTACGCGAAAGACCTGAAGACGGCAAGATATGCCGCGCCACGCCTCATATAGACCCCTTTTCAGGCCCGCGTTATGGCATGGGCTTTGAGTATAGAACGGATGCTATGCCGGGACCGTGAATATTTCCGGCGGGGGACGGTTTATGTTTGTGCGCTATTTCATGACTCAAAACGTCTGCTCGACCAGACCCGAGACGACGCTGAAGGCGGCGATGGAACTGTTGCATCGGAGGGTCTGCCGCCGGCTGCCCGTGCTTCAGAACGAGAAACTGGTGGGCATCGTTTCGCTCTCCGATCTCTACCGCTTTCTGCCACCGGGCGGTGAGGACAAAGTAGCGCTGCCGATGAGCGTCGAGTACACGCTGGTGAAGACGACCGTCGGCGATGTCATGCGCAAGGAACTGGTCACCTGCACGCCCGCAACCACGCTGGAGGACGTCGGCGTGATGATGTGTAATCATAAGATCGGCGCGCTGCCGGTGCTCGACAAGGAAAAGCTGGTCGGCATCATCACCGAGACCGATTACCTGAAGGCGATGTCTCAGCTCGCGCACATCGGCGAGGGTCGCCGCGTCTGCTTTCGCATGGTGATCGCCAATAAGACCAAAACGTTTTACGAAGTGATCGCGCGCTGCCAGACGCACAATCTCGAAGTGCTGAGCCTCACGACGCAGCCGGTCGACAAGGATCATCATCTGGTCTTTCTGCGTGTGCGCGGCGACTCGGTCGACCGTTTCATCGATGCGCTGTGGAAAAGTCATTTCGATGTGCTGCTGGCCGATCAGCAGCCGCAACAGCCGTGAACGCGTTACGGTCCGGGCCGGTTCACAAACGACTCCGGCCGCGCCTTAAAGACGTTCATGCAGCTGGGACAGCAGAAGTGGAAGTACCTCCCTTGAAAGAAAAATTCGAACTCAACCTTGCCCGGGTTTTCGGAGAGGACCGGACAGCGGTCGTTTTCCACCGGCTCATCCGCAAGTTCGGCGCGAGTCCTGGCCATCGGCAGGTAGTCATCGAACTCCGGATCATCGGCGTCGGCGAGCGTGCCCTCGGCAGCGCCGGGAGACGGTTCGTCGCCGTCCTGAGCCTGTTGCGTGAACCAGCAGCGGAACGTATGCATTCGTGGATCGATCTCGAAGCGGCACGCTGCGTGATAAAAAGCGTGAGCAGGATCGCCGGTGGCGTTGCGGTAAGCGATCTGGATCGTGTTACCTTCGACAAATCCGATCCCAGCTACGACCGGCCAGGCCCGCGCCGGATGGGCCGTGGTATACCACGCCGTGCTGAATACGCGATCGCCGTGCAGGAGAAAAAGCAGACCGCCGGAATGGGTCCGATGCGGATCGTTCGAGAGTTCGCTCCAGTGGTAACACGCCGGCCCGCGCTTCAGGAAGTCGCGAAGACTTTCCGTGCGAGGCGGCTCCACAGGATGGCGTTCGACGGGTTGCATTATCAAAAAGGCAACGCCGCTTCCCAGAATCGCCAAGGTAAGAAGGACTGTTCGGTTCACGTCAATTTTGCTCACGCGCTCTTAACTGTGCGAAAAAAAGCCGAGTCCATTTTAATCCTGCGAAACAAAAATGTGCGACGCAAAAATACTCGCTGGAATTACCATGTTTTTGTACAATAAGGAATTGAGAAGCGTGTACACAACACATAAGATAAGAGTGTAAACATCAGGTTCGATAGTTCGGTTTCGCCTCCGCGCAAAGCCCACCATCACCTCACTCGTCAGCCTTGCAAAGAAAGATCCTGCATGAACGTCCTAAGCACCGGGAAGAAAGACTGGACCAACATTCTATTTTTGTCGCTGACGCCGTTGATCGGCATCGTTGGCACCGCGCTGTATACGGTTCACTACGGCTTTGCGTGGTGGATGCCGCTGCTGACCCTCGGCATGTACACGCTGGTCGGCCTGTCGATCTGCGCCGGTTACCACCGCTACTACTCGCACAAAAGTTATGAGTGCTCGCCGCTCATCCAGGGCTTCTTCGCCATCTTTGGTGCGATGGCCGTGCAGAATTCGATTCTGCTGTGGTGTGCCGGCCACCGCGTGCACCATTCCAAGGTCGACAGCGACTGGGATCCGTATTCGATCAAGCGCGGATTCTGGTGGGCGCACATCCTCTGGATTTTCGAAGAGTCTCATTACGATCTCGACAATGTCCGCGACTTGAAGGCCGATCCGATCGTGCAGTGGCAGCACCGCTGGTACAAGTCCATCGGTCTAATCGTGGGTTTCGGATTGCCGACGCTGATCGGTGCGTATTTCGGCAATCCCATCGCCGGACTGCTGTGGGGCGGCTTCCTGCGTATCGTCATCATTCATCACACCACCTTCTTCGTGAACTCGCTGGCGCACCACGTCGGTTCGCAGGAATTCGACAGTGAAGTCTCCGCGCGTGACAATTGGATGGTGGCATTGGTAACGCTGGGCGAAGGTTATCACAGCTTCCACCACCGCTTTCCGTCGGACTTCCGCAACGGCATCCGCTGGTACCAGTGGGACCCGGCCAAGTGGTTCATCCGCGGGATGCGCCTGATCGGCTTGACCTCGGAACTTCACGCCACGCCGCAGCCGCAGATCGATCACGTTCGTCTGAAGGTGGCTATGAAGCAGGTGGAATCGAAGTTGACCAAGATCGAACCGGCGTACGGCGCGGAGATCCGTCAGCGCATGCACGCGGCGCTGGAGAAGCTCGAACAGTCCCTGGCGCTCTGGCGCCAGCAGGCCGCCGAACGCGCCCGCGATGCCAGCAGCGCCTGGAAGGCCAAGCGCAAGACGTCGCTGCGCATGGCCCGTCACGCACGCAAGGAGTGGCGCAGCGCGCTGAATATGCTGTCGCGCGTCCAGACGTTGCCTTAGGCCTCGCGGCCGAGGGGTCAGGGGTCAGGGGTCAGAGTTGGGATTGCGCAGGGTGAAGTCGAACGATTACTTTTGTCGCGGGGCGGTTAGAGAACGGCAGAAGAGAGCAGTCAATGAAAAGCCCGGAGCATTGCTGCTCCGGGCTTTTTGTTTCGGGCAATCCGAATGAATTACCAGTTGATGTGCACGCCCGGGAGATGGATGCCGCGGCTACGTTCGACGTAAACGGGGCGTTCTTCGATGACGCGGGGTTCATACTTGACGACGGCCGGACGTTCGCCGCGCAGGCGGGCGACGTCGTTGGTCACGACGACCAGGCGCGTCTTGCCTTCTTTGGACTTCTCGACGACGAGGTTGCCCTTCACCTTGACGAGATCGCCTTCAAGGCCGCCGAAAAATTTCTTCATGTCGGCGCTGCTCTCGTCGCCGAAAACGAGATCGTAGTATTCACCGTCCGCGACGATGAACATACCGCCCTTGTCTTCCTGCATGATACCCTTCACGGTAACTTCCACGCTACCGGAAGGCACATCCGTCGCCGCGAATGCAGCAGTGCCGAGCGTCAGCGCCAACGTGGCCGCCAGAATCATCTTTCCATTCATCTCTTTGTCTCCTCACATAGACCCAACCAAACTTCCTCAGTAGGAAGCGCATCGGGTGATATGCAAAGCCTGTTCCATCGCTATGTATGCAGGCCGTCATGGGAGAGGGGCGATATATAGCGGTGGCGCTGACTGAAAATCGGAGACGCGACGACTCAAATCGCATGGTGGATTCTGACCATAGAGACTGTAGTCTCCATGGTCCGTCTTGAGTTCAGTTACTGCTTGTCGGGCGCGAGTTGGACGTAGCGATAGTAGACTTCCAGGCAGAGCGTGCAGAGCGCGGTTTCGCCGACGCGGCCCCAGCACTTTTCGTGTTCGCTCGTGCCGGGCGTCCAGCTGCCGGTGTCGTCCCCGGCTTTGCACTGGCTGTCGCAGAGCGCCGGCTTCATCGATTCGTTCCAGGACTTCCAGAGATCTCCGCCCTGCTGGAAGACGCAGAGCGTGCCGTAGTACCAGTAGTAAAGATTGTTGCCGCCGGCGGCTTCCCATTTGGGCGTGTGGTATTTCTTGACGAACAGGCTGACGCTGCTCTGCAGATTCTCCTTGGGCACGCCGGTGAACTGGCGGCAGAGATTCCCGATCGCGCAGGTACACGGACTGATGCCGGTCTGGCCGCCGAGCGGATTGTAGATGTACTCGGAGGCCGGGCCGTAGCCGCTGTCGCCGCCTTCGGCGTTTTTCTTTTCGCATTTGTCGAGGTAGCGGATGGCGCCTTCGAAGGCCATCGCATCGACGTGCAGGCCGGCGACCTTCGCGGACTTCAGCGCCATGATGAACCAGCCGGAGACGGAGATGTCGTCGGTCTTGTCCTTCGCGCCGTAACGCCAGCCGAGCTTGTCGGAGCCTTCGCCGGTCTGGTGGATTTCGGTGCAGTAGTTAATGGCCTTCTGGGCCATCTCGCGGGTTTCTTTCACGTTGCCCATGCCGGCGGCTTCGGCGACGGCGAGTGTCGCGATGGCGGCGCCGTAACCGGGGCCGTAGCTGGCCGTGTCGCTCTTGTCGTAGATCATGCCGTTGTCGGCCTGCATGCCTTTGAACCAGCCGATCGCGCGCTTGACGTTGTCTTTCCAGGGGCCGACGCGTTCGGTATTGCCCGCGCCCAGGAAGGCCAGCGTCGCCAGGCCGGTCATTGCGGTGTCGCACTTTTTAGACGCGCCGTACTTCATGCTGTCCCAGTGGCCGTCGGCTTCCTGATGGTACGCCAGCCAGCGCAGCGCGACGTCCACGGCGGATTCAGTGGCCTTCGAGCCGCCGTGCTTCTTGACCATCAGGCGTCGGCCGCCGCCGTTGCGGTTGCCGAAGCTGCCGTGACCCGCGCCGGACTGCACGCCCGTGCCGGTTCCATCTCCGCCGCCAAAACCACCGCCGGTGCCGCGCGTACCGCCTCCGCCCACGCCGATCAGATCTTCCATCCCGACTCCGCCAGTTCCGCCGCCGCCGGGAGCTTCCGCATTTCCGGTGACCGAGTGGAAGGACTTCGAGTCTTCGTTGCCGTACGCGCTGGCGGTGTCGGGACGATCGAGGTTCACGGTTTCAAAATGGTCGCCGAGTTCGGCCTTGGCCAGGATGTCCGGCGGCACGGTGATCTCGCTGGCTTCCTTCGAGGTGGGATCGGTGGCTTCGGTGTCTCTCTTCGAGAGCAGCGCTGTTTCCGGAGGTTCGACTTTTTTCTTCTCTTCTTCGGGGAGGACCGGACGCGCCTGCAGTTCGGTCATCATCACCACGGCGTCGTCGGAGTTGGGCAGCGTGATGGCCATGCTGACGATGCTGGCCAGCGCGATCACGAGCACATGCAGCGCCAGCGAGACGGCCCACCAGGGCGCGCCGCTGAAGCGCTCCCATGCGCTGGGTCCGGCGGCGGCGAGTTCCGCTTCCGGCTCGCGATCCATTCCGGCGGGAACGTCTTCGAGGATCTGATGGACGACGCGGAAGTTCTTCACTTCCTGCCGGCACGTCCCGCACTCCTTGAGGTGCGCGTCGACACCTTGAACGTCGCGCGAATCGAGCAGGCGTTCGACATAGGGGCTCAAGTTGGCGCTGACGAAATCGCAGTCGTGCGTCTGGAGCGGCGTTTTCATGACGGGTTTCCTGTTCCGGTGTCGGTAGGTGCTGTTGGCACGAGATGGGTGTAGAGCTTCTGGCCGGCCTGCGAGAGCAGCGGGCCGACGGCGCCCATGGGAATCTTCAAGCGTTCGGAGATCTCTTTGTACGAGAGATGTTCGAAGTAGCGGAGCCGCACGACCGCGCGCAGATTTTCCGGCAGCGTCAGCAGCGCGGCCTCGACGGTCTCACGCAACTCGATGCCGCTGAAGCCGCCGGTGGTGAAGGAGCGCGTGATCGACCGCTGATCGCGCTGCCGGGCCCGGCCGCGGGTCTTCAGTCGGTCCAGCGCGTTGGAGCGGTTGATCAGGCGCAGGGAACTGCCCAGGGATTCCGGGGAAAGCTTGGAGACGTCGCGGAAGGCTTCGTAGAACGTTTCCTGGACCACGTCTTCCGCGTCGTCGCGGCTGCCGAGAATCCCGCAGGCCTGCGCAATCAGCTCGGCACGGTACTGCGAGGCCAGTTCCCAATACTGCTCGGGAATGCCGGAGCCTTCGTGGGCGCGCTGGATCTGGTTGCAGGAGGTCGTAATCGACACTGGTGGAGAATCCCTCTTTCTACACTCCGTACGACACCGACGGGGAATTTCGTGGACCGGGGTGAAAAAAGTTTTCAAATTTCTGCGGTCCGCCGGGAACAGGGATATCAGAGGCAGGGCGAATGAACATGGGGCAGATCGACGGAATTGCATTTGTATCCCATTTGTATTCCGAGCGCGATCAGATCGGAGGCAACATTTGGGTTCGATTTTCGCGCTGAAGTACAACAGCGCCTTCATAGGTAAATGCGACAAAATATGACAGAATGCGACGCGTTTCGGGGGTTGGACTGTTTTCCCGTACAACAACGCTGATGTACCGCGCGGACCGTCCGGCCAAGGTGCCCGGTCGGAGCAGGGATGCGACGACCCAACACGGTTGGCCGGGCGCGGCGTTGCGCTCGGGGTCCGCTGTGAGGCGTATGGAGTTGTCAAAGAGCGGTTACGGAGTCATTGGGCATCGGGCATCGGGCATTTTTCATTTACGAGGGCGGATGGCGGGGCGTGGAGGAATGCGGGGGCGGACGGATCCAAGTGGATGGTTCGTGAGAGGTTGAGTACGCGGGGCGCGTGCGGTTACGGTTCATGCTGGTGCTTGGGCGCGTGGCGAGGGTTGAGCGGGAATCGGGCGCCCTTTCAGGGCGCGGGGCATCCGAGTCGGCCGGACCGAGGGCTGCCGCCCTCGGCTATTGACGGGCGGCCTTCCCGGCCGGGGGCGCCTTGCGCGATGGGTGGCGACTCGGACGGGCGGGATTTGTTCGCGAGGTCGGCACTGGTGGCTTTACGGCCAGCCACCAGTGGCACACAACTGCGGGCCAAATTGCAAACGCGGCGCGTCTCTCGCCCGTTCGACATGCTCAGGGCAGGCACCCGTCTCAACGGCGAGACGGGTGGCACCCTGACTTGTGAATGGAGCAAGATGGCGCCGGGCGTGGGTGCGCCTGGGGATGGGGTGTTCATGGGGAGGGCTTCCTGGCAGATAGGATGTGCGGTTGCAGTAATAAAAGACTGGGGCGTTTGGGCGGTGGTGCGGGTTTGTGGATTTCCTTTACATATCTATGCGGTTGAGAAATGCAAAAGTCAAGTAATATCTTGAATATTTGTGTATAAAAGTTAAGTATTTTTTAAATTATAGAGTTATGAGAATTTTGTCTTTCAGTTCGCATGGCGCATGTCCCGTATCGGGAAGCGACGAGGACTCGATTGGTCGTGTGAAAAGTGCCCTTATATATAAAGCAACTCTCGACACTGAAAATCAAGGGAAATCTGGTGGATGAGCTAATTTGAGCAGGAATGAGAGCAAATGAGAGCAAATGAGCGCGAATGAGCAGGAATGATTCAAAATGAGCGTGTTTGAGCAGGAATGAGCGTAAATGAGCACGAATGAGCGATTGCTACTGGGAGGTGGTTTCGTGCTACGCGATCACGTGATGGGCGATTGATGAGTGATGAGCCGACACGGTCGGCCTTCCAGGCCGAGTGACGGCACGTACTGCAACGGTACTCGCGCCTGACGTATTCAGCACTTCACGAACCCGCAGGCTATGTCCGCGAGGTCGGCACTGGTGGCATAACGGCCTGCCACCAGTGGCACACTCCGCACTTGCATGAGACGCGTTAGGGTCCAGATTGCAAACGCGATGTCTTTCTCGGCCGGATCGCGCGAATCCTCTCACCCCGCGTTCGCCCAAACGGCGGGCTCGCGTCGGTCCTCTCCCCGGAGGGGAGAGGGGGACCTACATTGCAAACGCGGTGTCCATCTCGCACTCGTCTGAGAACTGATTCAGACGAGTGGCACCCTGGCTTGTGAATGGGTGCAAGATAATGGGGGGACGGCAACGGTAATCGTTTATTCGAAGATTCACGAATTACTTGTTGGGAGTTTCGGAGAGCTCCAGGGTTTTGGGGTCGAGTTTCAGGACGTAGATGGCTTGGTACGAGTTCAGATTCCAGACCAGGCCGCGCTTGGCGTCGAAGTTGAGTGTGTCGCTGACGGAGCCCTGCCGCTCCTGCTTGGCGGTGACGTTGGCGAGGACCACCCAGCGGTTCTTGGCGGGATCGTAGGCGACTTCTTTGCCGTTGATCAGGTTGTTGAAGAGCACCAGGTCGACGCTGGCGACGTAGGTTGATTCTCGAATGTTGTTCATCGCTTTGGCTTTGCCGATCGCGTCGGCGTTGGCGGGGGTCAGCGTTTCCACCTTATTGGTCTTCAGGTCCAGGCGACAGATGTTGCCGAAGGGCTTCTCGTAATCGCCAGCGTCCATCCAGACCACGTCGCGCTTGGCGTCGTAGCACATGGTCGCTGCGTCGCAGCCGGGCGAGGGCAGCTTGCCGTTGACGGCGAAGGGCTTCCACGCTTTTTCTTTGTAGTCGAACAGCCACGTCTGACCGTAGACGCCCCAGAGGATCACGCCTTTGGGCGTGCCGCAGGAGCAGGTGCTGTAGATGTGGCAATTGAAGGGCTGGTCGACGGAGAATTCAAAATCTCCGGTGTCCGGATTGTAAACACCGGTGCCGCCCGTCGAGGGGCAGATCAGGCGCTTGGAGACGGGATCGTAGGCGTAGTGATTGTACGTATGGTTGGCGCAATCCGGACGGCCGTTGAAGGTCATGCCTTTGCGGCCGCCGATGATCTCCGCGACGAAGGGGATGCTCCAGCGGTTGATGGCCGGATGGTACGTGCTGACGATCGTCGACGGATCGGCGCAGTGGCCGCCGGTCCAGCGGTAGATCTGGTCGCGGTCGGCATCGTAACGCGCGGTGCCCCAATCGCGTTCGGGAGCTAGCGCGGGTTGGACGGGAACTTTGGTCCAGACATTCGCGGGCAATGCGGCGAACCAGGCTTCCGTGGCTTTGACGTCGCCGCGGGGTGCGGCGTCGTACACGTTGGGATTGTAGCCCGTCACAATCGTGCGGTAGATGCGCGTGCCGGACGGCACGCCGCCGGAGCCCTGCCACTCGCCGCTGCTGAGGTCGAACGTGAATTCGCCGGCGGGCGCGGGCATTTCGCCCTGCTGGTAGACCATCTTGTTGAGCACCGTCAGGCCGCCGGTGAGCACGAATGTTTTCCGGTCGGCGTTCCAATCGAACGTGGCGCTCATCCGGGCGGTGGGGGCATTCTTCGGCCAGACCTGGCGCCAGGATTTCTTCGCGAGATCGTAGATCCACGTGTCGTTGAGCATGTAGTCGTGATGGCTGCCGCCGAAAAGGACCACGGTTTTGCTCGCCGGATCCCACGCGGCAGCGGGTCCTTCGCGCGGCGTGGGCGAACTGGCGAGGCAATCGGCGGCTTCGTCGAGCGCCCACTGTCCGTCGAAGCAGAGTTTCAACGTCGCGGCGTCGATTTTTCCGGCGGCGAGCGCGGTCTTCGCTTCCTGCAGCGCGGCCAGCGCTTTCTGGAGCAGCGGTTTGGCGTGTGCGAGGGCGTCCTTCTCCCAGCCGTCGGCCTTGGCGGAACTGAGTTCCGTGTTGAGCGCTTCGGCGAGTTTGACGGATTCGGCGAGGCGCTTGGCGGGCTCACCTTTAATGGCCTCGGCTTCCTTCGAGGCATCGAGCGCGGCGTAGAAAATCCCGCGGGCGAGGCCTTCGCAATCCTTCGCCGGTTTGCGTGCGGCAACGGCTTTTTCGCGCAGGGGATCGAGCAGCGCGGAGGCGAATTTCAGTTCGCGCCACGTTTTTCCGTCGGCGGACAACGCCCACGATCCCAGCGTGCCGAAGGGCATGCCGCCGTTGTGGCCGCAGAGAAAGAGCGCTTCCTTATTGACTTCGTCACAGACGATGGCTTCACCGTTCCAGGTAAATTTGAATGTGCCGTATCCATATTCCGCCGACGGAACGCGCGCCTTCACGGGCAGCGGCGGCAGATCCTTGGGATCTTTGACCGGCCTGGTGTAGTCGGTTTTGATTTTGACGAACCAGTCGGGTCCTTTGATCGCCGGCGGAGAGTCCCCTTCCCCAGCTGCGGCGTTCAAGGCCAGCATCGCGAACAGGACGGTGGCGAGGTTTCGAGCATTGTTGTGCATGGCTGGCTCCTCCGTGGACAGTGAAGATACACCGGCTTTTCGCGAAAGTATAGTAAAACTATAATTAATTTATTGATTCTGTAGTTTAAATGCATTATGACTGTTGCTCATGAAGTGTCGCCGGAGCCAACATCCCCTGGAGCGTGACCATGCCTCTGAAATCACTATTGGAACCTGCTGCGAAGCCCGTCTCGAAGACTTCGTTGAAAGGCCTGATCGTCGCGGCAGTCACGCCGTTTGACGACGGAGAAGGCGTGTCGCTGCCGGCGTTCACGGCGCACCTGGAATTCCTGCTGGAATCCGGCGTGGACGGAATCTGCGTGGCCGGGACCACCGGCGAAGCGCATACGCTGTCGAGCGGGGAGCGCACGCAGCTGTTCCGCACGGCCGCGAAAGTCTGTGAGGGGCGCGCCACTGTCGTCGCCGGCGCGGGCGCCACGACCACGCGCGAAGCGCGGCGGCTGGTGAATCTCGCCGCCGACTGCGGCTGCTCGGCGGCGCTGGTGCTGACGCCGTGGTTCGAAGTGCCGAGTGAGGAGAGTCTCCTTCGCTATTTCGCCGAAGTCGTGGAGCACGCGAATCTGCCCATCCTGCTCTACCACAATCCGTCGCGCACCCATGTGGCGTGGCAACCGGAGGGAATCGCGCGCGTGGTCACCGCGCTGGCAGGCAGCAAGCTGATGGGCATCAAGGATTCGTTTGCGCAGGTCGGGCGCGTACAGCGGCTGCGGGAACTGGTGCCGGCGTCGTTCAAAATATTCTGCGGCGCGCCGCACCAGTGGCCGGAATTCCAGCGGGCGGGCACCGATGGGAGTATCGACGGCACCGCCAATCTACTCCCCGCGATTGCCAGCCAGCTGCTGGCGGGAAGCGGCGAGGGTCGGGAGCAGTTCGCCGCCGCCTCGCGCTGCCTGGAGACCTCGGGCAATTACATCGCGCTGATCAAAGCAACGCTGGCGAAGCTCGGCCGGCCCTGCGGCGTGCCGCGCCGACCGTTCGATCAAGCGGACGTGGCGGAAGTCGCGGCGCTGTGCGAGACGCTGCACGTGCCGCTCACCGCTGCCGAGCGGACCCGTGTCAGTGTTCCGGTCACACCGCCGCCGGTGCCGATGCCGCTGCTGCGCAACACGTCGGTGGCGGAGTGCATCAAAGGCGCGCTGCCGCCGGTGGGTACACCGCTGTACCGCGCGGGGGACGCGAGCGACCGCTACGCGCATCATCCGTGCATCACCGTACATGAGGGCACGTTTTTCGCGGCGTGGTCGAGCGGCGTGACGCACGAAGACAGCCCGGGGCAGATCGTGAAGTACGCCACTTCGGCGGACGGAAAAACCTGGAGCGAACCCAAGGACGTGATGGCGCGCAGCGACGCGCCGGAACGCTGGACCGCCGCCGGCCTGTGGACTCGCGAAGATGGACTCTACCTGCTCTGCACGCGTTACACGCTCGCGCGGTACGTCGACGGCGAGCGCACGCCCGGCGTCTGCTGGGAAGATCTGGCCACGGATCTCTACCGCTGGAACGGCCGCGTGTGGGAAGCGCTGGGACTGTTCGCCGACGATTACTACGCCAACGAAGGTCCGCGCCGATTGCGCGACGGACGCTGGATGACCGTCGGCGTCAACGGCCGGCACGACGCCGTGGCGCGGATCAGTTCTGATGCCACGGGCACGCGCTGGGATCGCGTCACGCTTTCCCCGCGTTCGACGACGCGCAAACTGACCGAACCATCCTGGCTGACGCTGGCCGACGGCACGCTGCGGGTGCTGCTGCGCGACGACGGCGGGTCACGGCGGATCTGGTGCTGCGAAAGCCGCGACGGCGGGCGTACCTTCTCCACGCCGGTGATCACGGACCTGACGGACGCTCGCGCGAAGTTCTTCGCGCTGCAGTTACCGGCGAGCGGCGGCGAGCTGTGCAACGCGCTGATCTGCAATCCGAGTCCCGGCTTCGAGCGCAAGTTGCTGGCCCTGGCGCTGAGCGACGGGCGCGGCGACGGCGCGTTTACGCGGATGCTTCCACTGCGCTTCAACCCGCTGGTGGAGCCGCGGTATTCGGGTCTGCATAAGGCACCGGGTTTTGAATATCCCAACGCCTGCGTGGAGCGCGGGAACCTTTATGTCATCTACTCGGTGAACAAAGAGAACATTGAGGTGCAGACGGTGCCGTTGTAGTCCGGGCGTCTCGCCCGGTCCAACCTTGGCACGAGCGGAAAGAGCAATTCGTCCGATGGATTTCGTCTACCGCGAAGCAGCGGCGATTGCTTCGCGGTAGAGCACATGTCTCTTTAGAAATATTGATTTTAATGACCTGGGTGTGGTCAGACCGGGCGAGACGCCCGGACTACAAATTGCGTGGCTTCATCGCTTCGGCGGTGGCGCGGGCGCGTTCCTGGAAGCCCTCGTTGTCCTTCATGCCGACGCAGACGGCCAGCGTGTCGGCGACGAGGATCACGGGGAGCGCCAGGCGCGCGCCGACGCTGAGATGCGTGTGCGTCCGCACGGGTGCCGGTCCGGTCAGCAGGACGATGCTGGCTTCGGTGGCGATGGGGCTCTGCGAATCGCTGGTGATCGCGATCACTTTTACGCCGCGCTTGCGGGCAAAGCGGATGCCATCGAGCGTGTCGCGCTGGCTGCCGGTCTGGGAGAGAGCGATGCAGACGTCGGTTTTCTTCAGCGGCACCAGATGCGTGAAGAACAAGTTGGGATCGTTGGCCCACGTCGCTGGGATGCCGGTGCGCAGGTAATTCTGCTGGAGCAGGAAGCCGGCGTTTCCGGAGATGCCGACGCCGAACAAGACCACCCGCGCGGCGGCGGCGACGGCGTCGACAGCCTCTTCGAACGCATCGGGATCGATGCTTGAGATTGTTTCATCCACGGACTGCTTGTAGAGAGCGGCGACGGCGGCTAGGACCTGCCGCGGCCGGGCGTCGAGCGTCAGTTCCTTTTCGGAGACGGCGGCGTCGGCCTGTTCCCGCGCACCGCGCGCGCCGAGGTATCCGGCCAGCCGCGTCTTGAATGCTTTGTAGCCTTCGCAGCCGACGAGCGCACAGAAGGCGAAGACGACCGGCTCGGAGGTATTGCAGCGGCGGCAGAGTTCCGCGAGGCTGATGTCCTGCGCTTTCTCGGGGAATTCGAGGACGAACTTGGCGATGCGCGCCTGGCCTTCGCTGAAGCGCGGCATGCGCCGCCGGATTTCCACGATCAGATCTGTTTGCATGCACATCCTCTGGGGTGAGGCTTTAAGTATAACGGGGGCGGATCGCGGTCGCCTTAATAAAACTAAAACTAGGGGGGTATCCACTTTACGCAAGTGGCTCCAGGATATAGCGTTCCCTTACTATGGGAGAGTTGCAGTTATCGATTGGCGGCGGGGACTACCCGCGCAACTTCAGCGAGTTCGACAGGTTCTTCGTTGACGAGGCGGCGT
>JBBRPR010000008.1:0-207594 GCA_038227875.1 Planctomycetota bacterium | reverse complement strand
TAGGGCGCCCGATTCCCACGCCGCCACAGTCGTCCTTCCAGGTCTCAGACGATCTCAACCCCTCACGAACCATCCACCTTCGTCCGCGAGTTCGCACTGGTGGACAAGCCACCAGTGGCACACTCCAGCGGTTCTCATGCAAGAAAAGCGCGGGTCCAAATTGCAATCGCAACGTCCAACCCGCACTCTTGCCTGTGATTTGCGCTCAAGCCGATTCGCACACGCTCAGAAAAACGAACCCCAAACCATGTAACATTCGGTAACATTTTGAAACATCGCCGAGCAAGGAGAACTCAACACCAACCTGCAGTTCTTTGCGTCTTAGCGGCTTTGCGTGAGCCTTTTTAGGCCAATCAGAGAACAGAAATTCGGCTCACAACCCTTGTACAGAAGACAGTTTACGCCCATAACTACAATTCCGGCAGTCCCGTGCAGCAAAACCGAGTACAACACGACGTGCTAGTGCGGTAAAACACGTACCTTTAGATAGTGGCGAGAGGCCTACAGCGATGGCAAAACAGCTGAAGCGATGGGGATTGTGTGTCGCTTGCGCGCTGCTTCTGCTGGGGGGTATGGAGCTTCAATCGCGCTTGCTGGCCGGCCACGGTCACAGCAGCGGTGGCGGTCCGCCTCCGCCGGTCAACGGCACTGCCGCCGGAGATCGCAGCATTATTCAGGGCGTCACGCAGACCGGATTCAACAGCACCTCCACGGGCGGGTTCAAAGGCTACCGCTGGGGCGCAGGCCACGGCCACCGCTACGGCGAAACGGCCTACCGCGCGCCGGTCTCTCCCGACAAGAACGAAGACCAGGTCAACTACGAGCAGCGCGTGAAAGAAGATCCGTTTTTCGAACGCCCGCACGTCCCCGGCGCGGTCAAGGCCACCATCGATAACCTGATCGAAAAAATGGCCGGCGTCCGCAGCGAAGACCGCAAGCAGAAGGCCGAGCAGTCCGTCGACAAGCTCGCTGACATGGGCGAACAGGCGTCGATCAAAATCTGTGAGTACGCCGAAGGCCAGGACGCGCCCTTGGCCGTCTACTGCCTCAAGGTCATGGATAAGGCCTCGTTCGTCCGCTACGAACCGATCCTGCTTAACATGTTGGAGACCCGCGGCGACCTGCCCAAGGACCTCGGCGATGCGGCGCTGGGCGTCTTTGCCAAACACGCCGACGCCTCCACGCTCTCCGGGTTGGTCCGCCTGGTGATCACGGAAAAGAATCCCGCGTACGTTAAAGAAATCTGCCCGATCCTCTGGAAGCTGCAGACTCCGGCGCTCTGGCGCCGCGTCTTGAAATTCGCCGATGTCCAAGTCAATGGTGACAAGGATTTTCTCTCCCTGATGGAACTCCGCGAAACCGACGCGCAGCGCAAGATCGCCAGAATCTTCGGTGAAGAGAAGCCGGCTGCGGCGGCCAACGACGACGACATCTCCATCGGGCTGGCCAAGAGCGGCGCGTCCGACGACATGCTCGCTCGCGAGATCGCAGCGATGGCCGTGGCCTGGTCGGCGCGCCCGGAACTGGCCAAATCAATCGACGCGATGGCCCACGAGTCAGACGAGCAGGTTACGTTTTACGGCCTGACGGCGCAGGCCCATCTGCGCAACGAAGAGTGCCTGATCCCGTTGATCGACTACCTGGGCAGCGACCGCTGGGACATCCGGCGCGATGCCGAAACGGCGCTCTCCGATCTGACCGGCACGACGCTCGACTACGACTTTGCGCAGATCCGCGCCGAACGCGTTAAGGGTGTGGCGCGCTGGTTGAGCTTCGCCCGCCTCAAGAATGCATCGAAAGACGCCGGCTATCCAGCCAGCGAAGGCTGGAAGGAACTGACCACGCACTTCGTCACCGAACCGCGTTCGGTCCTCTTCGACACCGACACCGCGTTTAAAGCGCTCGGAGAAGCGGGCACTGACTTCCTGACGCCCGGCGTCGTCGAAGGCCGCTGGGAATCCGTGGCGATCTCCAACGCGCTGGGCAAGCTGCCGCTGCATCTGGATCAGCAAAGTTCCATGCTCTTCCGCGTCGATGAAGTTAAGCACATCGTCAGCACAGCGACAGTGAAGGACGGCACCAACCAGCCGGTCAATTTCGAACGCATTCTGACTGCGGCGATGCCGACGCCCACGACGCCGGTGAATCTCGGCAACAAACAGCCCTGCGCGATGCTCAAGCTCGACTACGCGCCGCAGCCGCCGGCCGCGCGCGCTTACAGTTTCGCCACGTACGAGAAATCCACGCGCACGGTCCCGTACATGCGCGCCGGTTATGTTGAAGCGAACTACGATGACATTACGCTGCGCGTCTACGACGACGACAACAACGGCGACTTCAACGACTACGGTTCCGACGCGTTCCAGTTCGCCGGACAACGCTACGCCACGCTGCTCTCTTCAACGGTGAACGTCGGCAAGTCGTTCTTCGAATTCCGCGTCAGCCGCTCCGGCGACAAGATGTGGGTCAAGCCCTTCGAAGGGGCGCTGGGTTCGATCCATATCAAGCAGCCCGAACTGAACGGCTTCAAAGTGATCAACCTGCAGGTCCAGTCCGGCTCGCGCGTTTTCGACATCACCAGCGCGGTGAACATGCCTATGCCGTTGCCGGTCGGAAAGTACCAGATCGTCCACGCCGCCGTTGCCGTTGCCAGCAGCCGCGCGCTGGTCACCGAAGGGCCGAGCGGATTCTTCGAGGTCGAAGCGAACAAGGTCACCGAGAAGAGTTTTGCCGACAAGCTGACCGTCCAGGTTCAACCGGAAGTGATCGACGAATGCGACATCTGTTCACTGAAGAGCAAGTACCCCGTGCCCAAGGGCGGCCAGGTGCTGAAGATCCACGTCCCGCACATCGACGATGGCGGACAGCAGACGTATGGCCGCTTCGACAGCAAGCTCGCGCGCGTCACGGTGGAATGCACAGCGCCCAGCGGCCGCAAGCTTTTCTCCAGCGCGTGGAATCCCGCGGAAGATGGCTTCCTGCCGTTCTACTTTGTGCTGCCGCCCAAGAGCATGGAAAACGGAAACTACAAGATCAGCTTGAAGCTCGAGCTCGCACCGTTCGGTCAGATCAAAGGCGAAGGCAGCTTCTCGCCGCCCGATGGGCTGCTCCAGGTCCGTCCATGAACGGTGGCACCGGTGGCGAGGTGTCCGGAATCGAACGCCGCCGTTTCCTCGCCCTGCTGCTCTCCCCCGCCCTGCTCGCCGCGGTCAGTCCGTTGCGCGCGTTGGCAGAAGACGACGGCAAGTCCCCGCAGCTTGCCGGAAGTTCGCCGTGGCTCGACGCCTGTGCGCCGCTGGGCAAAGTCCGCGCCCAGACGCTCGCGGCGCTCGCTGCCGATCTGCTTCCACCAGCCGCACTGAAACTCGACGATGCCACGCTCGCCCAGCTCGCCGCGGCGGAAGCAGCGCGCATCGGCGGCACGCTCAGCGCCGATCCACGTTTTGCGCCATGGCACATTCAGCAGCTCGACGCGCTCACGGAGAAGACCAAGGCAATGTGGCAGGACCTCCCCGCCGAAAAGCGGAACGCGTGGCTGACCCAATTATTCGCCGCACCCGATCCCGCCGCCACGGCCGATGACTCCGCCGCCCACACGGCTCTGCAGAACTACCTCCTGCGGCTGCGTAGCGATCTGGAAGTCGCGTTCTGGGAACTGCCGCCGCTGGCGCTGCGCGTCATTGAACTCTCGGACGTCAAGCGATGACGCCCGAGGTCTGCGTGATCGGTTCCGGAGCTGGAGGCGCGACGCTTGCCGGCGAACTCGCCCGCCGCGGCAAGCGCGTACTGCTGCTTGAATTTGGCCGGAAGATCGCCGCCAAGACCGACTTCGTCCGTGAACAGTGCGATGATGACGGCGTGCCGCGCGCCTTCCACGAATTCGATCCGCGCGCGCCGTACACCTCTCCGGAGGACAGCGCACTGCTCGAAGGCTTCGACGAGCTGCGCAGTTTCAGTGTCTATCAACAGAAACCGAAGCTCACCACGCGACCGTCCGCGACGCTCTTCCGCGTGCTCGGACTCGGCGGTTCGACGCTCCACTTTCAAGCCTGCAGCGACCGCTGGACGCCGGTGGAATTCAAAGGCACCGCGCTGGAGAAGGTCGACCTCGCTCCCTATTACGCCGTGGCCGAAGAGCGCCTGAACGTTCATGGCGCCAAGCCTTATCACCACAATCCGCCACACGCGCTGGGCGTCGCCTCCAAGCGCATGCAGGCCGCGTTCGAACGCGCCGGACTGAAACTCGGTCCCGCATCGCTGGCGATCCGTTCTCAGAACGACGAAGCCACCGGACGCAACGGCTGCGCGCGGCTCAACCGCTGCAGTTCCGGCTGTCCGACGGGCGCAAAGTCGAGTTACGACCTCGCCATGCTCGCGCCCGCAGCCCAACTCTTCCCCGGCAACCTGGAAATCATCACGCATGCGCAGGCGTTGAAGCTGATCCCCAACCGCCAGTCGCCGGAGAAGATCGCCGCCATCGAGTACGCCGACTACTCCGATCCGCTGCATCCCGAAGGCGTAAACAAGCGCGTCGAAGCGCCGTTGTTCGTGGTCTCGTGTGGTCCGGTCGAGACGCCGCGCCTGCTGCTGCTCTCCAATTCGCGCAACTATCCCGACGGCATCGGCAACGCTCACGATCAGGTCGGACGTTACGTGGTCGAGCAACTCGACCTGGCGCACACGCTCCTCTTCGACGAACCGCTGCGCTCGGACATCGGCCCCTCGATGGAATCGATCGCCGAAGGCGAGCTCGGCGGCCGCAACTACATGATCACGATCACGCAGGAAGCGCTGGGCCTCGTCCGTCCGCTCGACTACGCGCACCGCCTCACGTCCCAGCCCTTCGGCGCCGCGCGCGTTGGTGAAGTGCTCTCGCGTTTCGGCCGAGCCGTTGGCGTGCTGATCGAGACCGGCACGATTGCCTCGCCCGACAACCGGATCACGCTCGACCCGGCCGTCCGCGATCCGCACGACCGACCCGCTGCGCGCTTGAGTTCGCAGCACAGCCGCGCCGACTTGGAACTACTCCAGAAAATGCTGAAGGTCGGCCAGACCATCGCCAAAGAAAGTGGCGGCAAGATCGTGGAACAGGAATGCTGTTACGATTCACCGCCCGGCGGCGCGGAGATGCGTGGCACCTGCCGCATGGACGACGACCCAAAACACGGCGTCGTCGATGCGCATCAGAAAGTGCACGGCTGCGACAATCTGTACATCTGCGACACGTCGGTCATTCCCGCGTCCGGACCGGGCAACCCCAGCCTCACCACCGCCGCGCTGGCGCTGCGGCTGGCCGAGCATCTTGCGAGTGCGAAGTAGTCACAGCCCCTTCACAGACTTCCCATTCGCCGTGATCGCCAGATTGATGGTTCCGTTCGCAGCGTACGTCGTGCTCGTAAAGAGGATCTGCAATGGAATGGAGACCGAGCCGCTGGTGCCGGCGGCCAGACCCGCGTTGGTC
Source organism: Planctomycetota bacterium (assembly GCA_038227875.1). Lineage (GTDB taxonomy): Bacteria > Planctomycetota > SZUA-567 > H5-PLA8 > H5-PLA8 > JBBRPR01. The sequence goes on along the minus strand of JBBRPR010000008.1, from coordinate 202,133 downwards.
AGCACGCTCGACAGATTTCCGATCAGCTTGATCTTGAACGTAACCGCCGTCGATGTCAGTACGTTCTTCACGACTTTGCCCTTAATGCTGAACGTGCTCTGCCCGGACTTGCCGTTGCCTTTGGTCAACGCAAACGACTGCTTCAGCCCGCCAAAGTTGACGGTCGCCGCTCCGGGCAAGCGCGTCGTACCATCGGGAAGGACCAGTGAACCTTGAAGCTGAATGGTGTCTTTGCTCGCCGAAGGATTCGCTGCCTTCAACGCTTTCTTGGTCAGCGTCATCGGAACTGGCAAGAAGACCAGGACCGGCGTGCTGGCCGAGTTCACCTGTCCGCCGCTGATCGCGGTCGTCGCGATCACCGTCGCGTTGTACGTACCGGCAACGGCGTAGCTGTGTTGCACACTGCCGCTGCCGCTGTTGTCGCCGGTGCCGTCGCCGAAGTTCCACGTATACGTGGTTGGGTCGACGTTCGAAACGACGGTGAACGTCACGACCTGCCCAACATTCGCGAACGAAGGCGTGGCGACCGGACCACTGATGAACGCCAGCGGCGAGGTGGCCGTCGCCGTGAAGAGCACCGGACTTCCCGTCAGGCCCGGCGAGGTCGCCGTCAGCGTGTTGGTACCGGGCGTGGTGCCGAGCGTCCAACTTCCCACGATGGCGATGCCGCCGGCGTTCGAGACGGCTTGCGGATCGGAGACCGAGCCGCCACCGCCGGTCACCGCGAACGTCACCGGCACATTCGCCACGGCTGTGCCGCCGGAATCTTTGACGATGACACACGGTGGAAACGCCACCGGCGCGCCAGAGGGAGCGGTCTGGTTGTTGCCGAGGTAGATTTGGATGGTCGCCGCAGTTCCGGTCCCCGTCGCGGTGAAGAGCACCGGGCTTCCCGTCAGTCCTGTGGACGTCGCCATGATCGAATTACTTCCCGGAGCTACGCCCAGCGTCCAGCTGCCCACCATCGCAATGCCACTGGCATCGGTCAAGACCGGACCCGCGCCCGTGATCGTGCCGCCGCCGCTCGAAACCGCGAACATCACCGACACGCCGGCAACCGGCTGCCCACCGGAATCGGTCACCAGCACCGACGGCAGCACCGGCACCGCGGTGTTCGCTGGCACGGTCTGGTTGTTACCCGCATTCACCGCAATCTGGCTGGCCGCACCGGCGAAAGCCGATCCCGTCAGAGTCAGAAAGAACAGAACGATTCCAAAAACCCGCATTTCACCTCCGTGGCGACGCATCATCTCTTAGGGAGACGTTCGAGTCTTGAGTTTACTGCCATCGGCGCAATTGAGTGTGAGCACAAATGCCGAATCCACTCCCTAATTTCCAAACCGCGCGAAGATCGCAAACGGACGCGGATAACGGCGCGTGTTCAAAATCGGAAGCTGAATCAGCGGCACCGCTTAGGCCGTTACAATCAAACTCCAAATTTGTACTCGCAAAAGTTCCCCCAATACCAAAAATGCATGGTACTAATTCATTCACACGAGAGAGCAGTCTAATTTCACGGAGGGTAAGACCATGGAAGAAGAAGCAGGCAAACCCAAACCCCTATTTTGGATCGCTCTGTTCGCGATCGTCGCGGGACTGGTGGCGTTCGCGCTGATGCGCGCCGACATCCTGTTCCCCAAGGCCAAGACCGATGGCGCAGCTCCAAATATTTCCAAGGAAGATCTCGACAAGGCCAAGGGCATGAACGGCGTGGAAGCCGCCGACGCCAATGTGCCGACAACCGTCAAGGAATATAAATTCGTCGCCAGCGATAAGCTGCCGCCGGTCGCCGGCACCTCGAATTACAAACTCACCGACAACACCGTCAAGTTCGCGCTCAACGTCTGGGCCGGATGGGCGCCGGTGATCTTCGCCAACAACGGCTTCAAGCCGGAGAAGGTCTGGAAGGCCGCCGATGGCACGGAATTCAAAGTCGAACTCGTGCTGATCGACGACCCCGTGGCGATGCGCGATGCGTACGCGTCGGGCAATGTCCAGATCGGCTGGGCGACCGTCGACATGCTGCCGCTGCTCATCGACGGACTGAAGAACGACTCCCGCACCATGCCGCGCGTCTACGAACAGATCGACTGGTCCAATGGCGGCGACGGCATTGTCGCGCGCGATGGCATCACCTCGATCGGCCAGTTGCGCGGCAAGACCGTGGTGCTCTCGCAGAATTCGCCCTCGCAGTATTTCGTGCTCAACGCGCTGATCAACGGCGGCGTGCAGCCGTCGGAAGTGAAGTTCATGTACACCGGCGACGCCTTCCAGGCCGCCGCGGCCTTCAACGCGGACAAGAAGATCTCCGCCTGCGTCTCCTGGTCGCCGGACATTTACAATCTGGCGAAGGTGAAGGGCAACAAGCTGATCGTCTCGACGGCCGACGCCAACCGCCTGATCGCCGATGTCTGGTTTTCGCGCGCCGACTTTGCCAAGGACCACGGCCCGATCATCGAAAGCCTCGTCCGTGGATTCCTCGATGCGACCGACGCGCTGGACAATCAGGAGAACAAGCTGAAGGTTTCGAAGCTGATGGCCGACGGCTACAAGCTGCCGCCGGAAGATGCCCTGGGCATGCTCGGCGACGCGCACTGGACCAACTACGCTGAGAACCGCGACTTCTTCCTGAATCAGAATAATCCGACGAACTTCGAACGGACCTGGGACACCGCGTACTATCTCTACGGTCAGATCCGCAAGGCCGGCGACAAGGTGGCGTGGGACAAGGTCGCCGACTTCTCCGTGATTCAGAAGCTCGGTTCGGAAGAGAAATATGCCAAGAGCGTCAACAAGTATCAGGTCAACTTCGCGGCGAAGAGCGTCTCGTCGATTCAGGCGGAGTCGGGTGAAATTCTGACCAAGACCGTCGTGATTCACTTCTTCCCCAACAGCGCCGACGTCCACAAGAAGATCCCCAAGAACGGCGGCGCCGATGAACTGTACGACCCGAATGTCGACGTGGTGCTCGGCGAAATCGGCAAGCTCGCCGGACAGTACGGCGCGTCGCGTATCGTGATCGAAGGACACACCGACGGATCGATGAAGGGTAATGTGCCGGTGGCGTCGGTGGTGGAACTTTCGACCAGCCGCGCTGAAGCCGTGCGCCAGGCGCTGCTGCAGAAGTTCCCGTCGATCAATCCCAATCAGATCGGATCGACTGGAAAAGGCTGGGACGTCCCCGCCGATCCGCAGGACCCGAACAATCACGCCAAGAACCGCCGCGTGGAAGTGAAGGTCTACCCGCTCGAACAGCAGGCCGTGCCGGAGAAGTAGGGACAGTAGCAGAAGGCAAAAGGCAGAGGGGGCGCGAAGCGCCCCCGAAATCCTCCCCCTGAAAACGGGGCCACCTCAGCCGGATGGACCCAGTCTACAGACCAGAGAAACCCATATTACCAATGAGCCTCTTCAAACTCCGTCAACAACCCTCCATACCCAATCGCATCATCGCCGGCGGCATCTGTCTGGCGCTGGTGCTGCTGGCGTGGAATCTCCTGACGCACGGACGCGTCGAAGATCGCATCCTGCCGATGATTCCCAGCCCGGGCGAGACGATCAATTCGTTTCATGAGCTCTGGTTCGACCGTGAGCTCTCTCGCAACACCGTCATGTCGTTGTGGCGCATCATGCAGGGATTCGGGTTGGCGGCGCTGATCGGCGTGCCGATCGGCATCCTGTGCGGAACGTGGCCGATCGTGAACGCCTTCCTCGCGCCGATCACTGTTTTCGGCAAGAATGTGCCGATGTCCGCGCTGGTGCCGCTGACGATGATTTGGTTTGAAACGGGCGAGAAGCAGAAAGTGATGTTCATCTTCATCGCCTGTGTCGCATTCGTTATCCTGGATTCCGCCCGCGCCATCCGGGACGTCCACGAACAGTATGTGCAGTCCGCGTTGACGCTCGGCGCGAGCAAATCGCAGATTACGCTGAAAGTGCTGATCCCACTCGCGCTGCCCGACATCTATGGTTCGCTGCGGCTGCTCTTTGGCCTGGCGTTCGGCTACATCATCCTGGCGGAAATCGTGCAGGGAGCCGACAGCATCGGCGGCCTCGGCAAGCTGATTGAAAATTCGCAGCGCCGCGGCAAGAGCGAGCACATCTACATCATTCTGATGGTGATTACGCTGATCGCCTACGCGCTCGACCGCGTCCTCCAATTCATCCAATCCAAACTGTTCGCCTACCGCGAGGAAGAGGCTTAAAGAGCACGATGGACGAGAAACCGACCGCCGAAAAGCCCTTGCCGCCGGAGCCCATGAAAGCGCCCGCGGAAGTCAAAGCACCCGAACCCGCGAAGCCCGCGGCGCCGGCCGGGCCGCCGCATGTCGTCGAATTTAAAAACGTGACGAAGACCTATGGCGGACGCCGGCCGTACACGGCGATCAAGAACGTCACGTTCCATGTCGCCGATCTGCCCAACATCGGCGAGATGATCGCGGTGCTCGGACCGTCGGGCTGCGGCAAGTCGACGGTGCTGAAGCTGATCGCGGGCCTTGAGCCGCAACACCCGCCAACCGAAGGCGAAGTGCTGGTGCTCGGAAAACCGGTGACCGGACCCGGCGCGGATCGCGGCATGGTTTTTCAGGACTACACCGCGTTTCCCAATCGCACGGTGCTCGATAACGTCGCCTTCGGGCTGGAATGCCGCGGCGTGCCGCGCGGGGAGCGCTACGATCAGGCCAACCACTGGCTGGAGAAAGTCGGGCTCACGCCGTCGAAGGACGCGATGAAGTATCCGCATCAGCTCTCCGGCGGTATGCGTCAGCGCGTCGCGATCGCGCGCTCGCTGATTCTCTCGCCACGCATTCTGCTGATGGACGAACCCTTCGGCGCGCTCGATCCGATGACGAGTCTGCGCATGCAGGACCTGCTGATCAATCTGTGGAAGACCTCGCAGACGACGGTGTTCTTCGTGACGCACTCGATCACCGAGGCCGTGTTCCTCGGCGACCGCATCTATCTCTTCTCCAATGCACCCGGCACAATTGTCGAAGAAGTCCACGCACCGCGCCCTGAAGAGCCGGCCGTCGACGCCTATCAGCACATGGACTTTCAGGAGAAAGTGAAAAACATCCGCGTGAAAATCGCGAAGATGGAAGCGGAAAAAGGAGTGATTTGAATGACCAATGTCGAGTGACGAATGTCGAATGAAACTCCCCTCCGCGTCCGCGTCAGCGTCCTTCGACATTCGACATTCGACATTCCCCCAGTCCTTCACGGGTTGTTATCTTTGTGGTAATATCCTGCCATGCATCGCCTGCTCGCCTACGCCAAAGCCGCGTTCCTCGATCACTGGCACCTGTTGGTGCTCGGCGGTCTCACGTGCGCGGCGCTGATCGGGCCGATGCGCGACGTTTCGCTGCCGCTGATTTGCGCGGCGGAGCTCATCTTTCTTGGCACAATCTCGACCAACCCGCGCTTCCAACGTTCCGTCGACGCGCGCGCGGGAGCCGTCGATAACGAAAAGCGGCAGCAGGAAGCGTCTGAGCGCTTCAACAAGCTTTACTATGGACTCGACGCGGAGTCGCAGCGGCTCTTCAAAACACTGCGCCAGCGCTGTGAGATTATCAACGAAGTCGTGCCGCGCGAGACCGATGATAAAATCGGCACGATGGAAGAGTACCAGGCGCAGGGCGTCAACAAGCTGCTCTGGGTCTATTTGAAGCTGCTCCACACACGCATGAATCTGCAGCGTTTCTTAAAGAGCACCAATGAGGCGGAGTTTCTCGACATGGAGAAATCCGCGCGCGAGCGCCTGCAGTCGCTGGAAGGCGACAACACCGATACGAAAGAAAAGATGCGCCGCACGCTGGAAGACACATTGAAGACCATCGACACGCGCAAAGCCAACCTCGCCAAGGCGCGGGAAAATTTTGAGTACGTCGGATTGGAGCTCGACCGCATCTCGACGAAAGTCACGGCGCTCTCCGAACTGGCCGTGAACCGGCAGGACCCCGGCATGATCACCAGCGGCGTCGACGAATTCGCCAAATCGGTGGAGAGCACCGAGGAGACCATCGGCGACCTGCGCGCGTTCACGGGACTGACGGTCGAAGACGAAGTCGCGCCGAAAATCATGGAACGGCGCGGCGGCGAGCAGAAACGGATTCGCACATGACCGACCTAAAACTTGCCTACCGTACCGCGGCCGAGCGAATCGAACAGCATTACGGCGTGCGCGTGAAAGTCTGCGACGTTCTCGACCCGAACACGGGCGACTTTGACGGCGAGCACATCTTCGTCGACTTCGCGCTCGACACCGAGAACGAACTGTTCGTGCTGCTACATCTTTTCGGCCATACCGTTCAGTGGAATACGTCGGCAGCGCTGCGCAAGATCGGCTTGGACACGCAGACCGGAAAAACGGAAGCGGAGCTCGCGCCGATCTACACGTACGAATGCGACGCCACGCGCTACGGTCTGACGTTGCTCCACGAAATCGGCATCACCGATCTCGACCGCTGGGCCTCGGACTGGTTTTACGCCGACTGGCGCTTCCTGCGCAAGCTCTACCTGACCGGCGAGAAGACCGAGACGAAGCAGCACTTCCGCCCCGGTGAAGGAGCGACGCTGACTCCGCTGGCTGTTCCGGCCTTCAAGCCGCAGAAATTTACGACGCGCTTCGCGTTTTAGTCGTTACGCGTCGGCCACGGGTTCTTCGGTTTCGGTCTTGAGTTGCAGCGCGGACGGCAGCGCGTCGCCGAAGATCAGCTTACGGTCGGCGCTTTCCAATTCGGTGACGCTCTTGACCGCGGCGATGTCGTGCTCGGTGGCCTTCTCCTTCTTCAACCGCGCGAGCACTTTCGTGCGCAGTCCGTCGGAGATATCGCGCGTGCGATCGCCGGTTTTACGGGCGAGGCTGACGGCCGCGAAAATCGCCGTGGGGTTGCCGGCCCATTCCAGCGCCAGCAGCGCGGTGAGCCACGCTTCGGCCGCGTCGACCGGCACGACGACATGCGGCGCGGCGTGTGCCGGTTCGCGGGCGCCGAGACGCGCCAACGACCAGAGCAGCGGCGTGGTCGGGCCTTCGTCGGTCAGTTCGTCGGAGACCTTCGTGCCGAGTTGCCGCTTGATCTTGTGGTCGAGCAATTCCAGGCTCGCGGCAGAGCGCCACATCTCCGGCACTTCGCCTTTGCTGGGCCGCGGCCAGCCGCCGCGCTTAGTGACGTCGCGGTCTTCAAACAAAAACGGCTGCAGCCGGTAGAACAATTCGCGTTCCTGATCTTCTTTCAAGCCGCCCGAGACGCGCCGCCAGAGCACCCACCACTCGATGCGGCAGTTGGGTTCGGAGACAAAGTTGAGCGGCGTGCGCGTCGCGTTGTAGAGCCGCTTCATCCGTTCCGGGTCGGCGAGATCGCCGAAGCCGGGACGGAGCAGATAGCCAATCAGATTCAGCCAGCGCGTTTCGTGCTCCGCGCTGCGGCCGCGGTGCGCGGCTTGATCGAGCAGCGCGTCGGCCAGCCGCCGGGCCAATGGCGCGGGCCAGGCTTCCTTGGAGAGCTGCAACGCCGCTTCAAGCTGGCGCGTCAGGATCTCCGCGGGAATCGGTTCGCGATTCTGCGGATCGTACGCGCGGCGCACGAGCGCCAGCGCCGCTTCGAGCTTGCGCGGATCGGTGCCGCTGACGGTCTGCGGTGCATCGACGGCAGCGGCCGGAGCGGCATCTGTTTTTCGCGCGCGGATATTGAGGTGGACTTCCCAGCGCCGTTCGTCGGAGACCGATTTCAGCGCCAGTTCCAGCGTGCCGACTTCCGTGAGACTCGACTGCAGCCGCACCGACACGTCCTTCTTCACCGCGCGGCGGCCGGCGTGCAGAATTGTTTCCAGCGGCGGAAGCGGAACGAGATCGGTCGAGCTCTCCTCGATGATCGTGCCGATCTTGTCGGTGCTGCGGACGCTGGACGAGAAGAGCGGAAATACCACCGGCGAGGCGAGGCGCAGGATGAAGGTCTGCGCCAGCTCCAGCTGATCGCCTTCAAGCGTGCCGCGCGGCACGATGCAGATCGCCGCTTTGGACGTATCGGTTTCGATGCCGATGTAATACGACCGCCCCATGCCGCCGCCGATGCGCAGGCCCGCGCCCTTGCGCGCGCAGCCGTAGTACGCTGCGCCGAGCGCCACGGCCAGATCGAGCGACGGGCTTTCCAGTTCCGTTACGCCATCACCCGATGCCGAACCCGGCGCGGCGAACCAATCGAAGAGCAATTTACGCACGCGCTGGCGGAACTGGACCGGCTTCATCGCGCCGCCATTGAAGAGCACCGCGTCGGGCCTCGGCACGCCGGGGATTCCGCCGGAGCCCGCATGCCGCCGCAGGAACTGGCCCATGTGACGCGTCACCGCCGGGTCGTGGACATAGGGCAAACCCCACTCGCGGATGCCGCTGCGGCCCACGATGGGTTCGTCGCCGACTTTCGCAATGGGGAAGAAACCGTCGATCAGAATCTGTCCGACTTCATCGCGCAGCAGCGGCATTTTTACGCTGCCACCGATCACGCCGGCGCCACGGCCCATCACGGAGACGGTCAGCTTCTCGGGAGCTTTCTCGCCGAGCAGTTTTTCCTTGCCGTCACGCGCGCCGGCGGTCAGCGCCTTGAACTGATGGGCATCGAGATGGCCGGTGACTTTCTTTTCCAGATGGCGCGCGATGGCGAGGTCCATGTTGTCGCCGCCGAGCATCAAATGGTCGCCGACCGCGCTGCGCGTCAGTTCGACGGGCTGTTTCTCGTCGCCGGTGCGCTTCACGTCGATCAGCGAGAAGTCAGTCGTGCCGCCGCCGACGTCGCAGACGAGCACGCGGTTGACGGACGCGAGTTTGGTGTCGAGATCGAGAAAGTTTTCCGCGATGTACGCATAGAACGCGGCCTGCGGTTCTTCCAGCAGCGTGATTTTCGGCAGGCCCGCCAGGTCCGCAGCGTCGACGGTCAATTCGCGCGCGGCTTCGTCGAAGCTGGCCGGAACGGTGACGACGATTTCCTGATTGGAAAGCGCCTTTGCCTTGTCGCCCTTGGCGATGACGTGATCCCACGCGGCTCGGATGTGCGCGAGGTAGTGCGCGCTGGCCTCAACCGGCGACGTGCGCTTTACGCCCTCCGGCGCGCCCCACGGCAGAATCGAGGCGGTGCGGTCGACGCTCGGGCTGCACAGCCAGGATTTCGCGCTGGCAATCAACCGGCCCGGAACTTTCGCGCCGAGCTCGCGCGCGAGTTCGCCGACGATGATGTCGTTCTCCTTGTCCCACGGCAGCGCGGTGCTGCCTTTCGGCAACTCTTTTTCGCCGGCGAGGTACATGAACGACGGCAGCAGCGGCCGCGACTCCACGTGACCGGGCCGGACGAGTTGCGGAATTTCGAACGACTGGATTTTCGGCAGCCCGCCTTTGAGCGTCCGCGAATCCACGTAAGCGACGGCCGAATTGGTGGTGCCGAGATCGATGCCGACAATGAACACTAGTGAAGTCTCTCTTCTATCATTTTAGCGATTTCAACGAGCGCCTCGCCGTTGGGCAGCGGTCCATAGGAAGAGGCGTCCGCCGCGCCTCCGTCCAGCGCGTAACGGCGCACCCAGTTGGCTTCGGCCGTCCACGCGTGAAGTATATCGACGGATTCGACGTGATGCTGGCGCTGCAAATCCAGCACGCGCTGCTGGTACGGTTCCGCGTTGGCGTCGCGGCCGGCTTCGGGCACCACGCCGGCGATCACGATTTTCCTGGCGCCGAACGATTTCAACCGAGCCAGGAGCGCATCGAGCGCACGGTCGAACGTATAGATGGGCGTCTGGCGCGCGACGTCGCCGCTGCCCAGACAGATCACGACAACTCCGGGAAACGGCGCTCCATTTTGGGACTGCTGAATCGATTCGAGTTCGCTGAGCATTTTAAAGATCGGCAGGTAGCGGTGCGGGCCGGGCACGTAATCGTATTTCCAGACAAAGCCCGGCGCATTTTTCGCGAGCGTTGCGGCCACGCCGATTGGCTCTTTGGAAATTCCGCCCGTGAATCCTTCCACCAGCGGGTCGCCGAGAAAAACGCCGTCCGCGCTGCGCACCAGCTTGGTGAATGCTTTCAGCGGCGCGAAATTGCGATGCTCGGCTTCGCTCTGGCGCCGCACGAGCATCAAGACGTGTTCGAATTTCCAGAACGACGCGCTGCCATCGGCCTCTGGCGGGAACACCGTCTGCAGTGCTGGCGCGGGTTTGGCAGACTCGAAGAACAGCTCTCCCGGCCCGGCAATGACTTTCCCCGGCCACGGCTTTTCCGCGTGGAGCAGACGCACGACAATCGATTCACAATCCACACCGCCGATCGAGAGTGTGAAGACCAGCTTCCACTGGCCGCTCTTCGCCAGCTCTTCCAGCGCCGCCGCCTTGAACGACGCGCGCTGGCGGCGCCGCCCGTTCTCGAACGGCGTCGCTTCGACGACATCGTCGGCCGGATGCTTGAGCGCAGCGGCATCGCCGTCACATGCAAACTGCCAGCGCAGTGAAAATTCACCCATCGGCCGCGCCGCCGGCGGGAGCAACTTCGATTCGATGCGCTCCTTCGGCACAATTTCCGGCGGAGGGCTCAGCGCGGATTGAATATGGAAATGCGCCGTCTCATCGCGGTCGTGATTGACATCGTCGACGTAAAGAAAATCCGGAGCGGATTTGATTTCGATCTCGCCCTGCACATCCAGAACGTCGGCAGCCTCCGGCGGCGCGAACTTTAGAGTCCGCGTCCAAGGCGCGGGCTGCTGGCCGGCCGACTTCCCGCCGACGGTCACGTCCGCTCCGACCGGCACCCACGCGAATGCGACGTTGCTGATCGTTTCCGACGCGATCTCGGCATTCGCCGCCTGGATCGCGAACGCACCGTCGCCATCGATCATGCGCGCGCAGAGCAGCGCGCGGTCCTGTACGCCGCGCGGCCCGAGATGCGAGGCACAGCGCACCTGACCGAGCAATTCCAGATGGAGGTACGGCGCGGCATTGCCGCCGGAAATCTCGTGGCGCGTGACCACCGCCGGCATCGCTTTCGGAAATGCCTGCGGCGGGATGCACATCAGCGACTTGGCCCACGGCGGCTGCCAGTGCAGTCTCACGCCGAACGTCGCCTGCTCCGCGTTGGTCCGGCCGTTCGCGTTCGCTTCCGCATAATGGAGCACGACGCGATGCAGACCGGCAGTGAGGTCGACGGATTTCTTTTCAGCGAACGGAACGCGCGCCGCGTCTGGCGCGTCGAGCGAGAGCACAGAAAGTCCGTCGATCTGCAACTGCGCCGCGCCGGGCGTATCGACCGAAAAAACGTACTTTCCGGCGACCGGCGCGCGCAGAAATGCTTCGTAGAGCGCCGCGTAGCGCGGCGGATTCTGGACGCGCTGAACATGGCCCAGAGCATCGACGTAGACTTCGATGAATGGATTTTCGCGCTGATTGATCGTCACCACCTGCTTGCCGCCGAGCAGGTCGCCGACCGTCTCTTCCATCTTGAGAAAGCGAGTGAGCGTCAGGGGATTGTTGGGCGTGGCGATGAAATCCGCGGGGGCCGTGCGCGCCTGCAGTTCGACGCTGGTTTCCGTCGGCCAGAAATCCGTCGGGCTGCTGCGCTGCGCTTTTCCGGAATCGCCCGCGTAGAGACAGAAGCGGCGCAAGCCCGGCTGCGATCGAAAGAGCACTTCCATGCCCAGTCCGGACGCCGCCGGTCGGACCAGCACCGACTGCGGATGCCCGTCCTCACCCATTAATAGTATGTGGTCGGGAACAGAGGTGCCGTCGGGGCCTTTGGAGGAACTCAGCGGAAGCACAATTACCGCCGTGAAGGCGTCGCGATGGATGTTGACGTTGCCCGCTTCGCCCGGCGGTTCGACTTTCAGGTAGTAGCGCTCGGAATACGCCGGGTCGCTCCATTCCTGAAGAGCTTTAGGCTGCGTGGGTGCATCGGGCTGAGCGGCGAACGCCGGAAAGCCGGGAAGAAGATAGACCGCCACTGTGAGAAGTGCGACGCTTGCGATTGCTTGGGAGTGACGGCTGCCCATCGGCCTCTTTCCGTGGTTCGTGTTTGCCGGCAGCAGCTTAAGTGAAGTGCGACGCACGGACAAGGGATTGTCACGTCCGTAATCGGAGTCGGGCAGCGGCAGCGTTGAGGGCTTCATCTATACGCTTCCACACAGCAGCCTCGCCTGCGGTCATCTCAAATTTCACCGCCAGCGCCAGCACGGGCAGTTCCGCAGGCAGTTTCAGCGCGGAAATCTTGGCGGCGTCCTTCTCCGTCACGACGATGCCCAATGCGCCGAGGCTTCGCGCTGTCGTCACGACGCCATCCAGATCGCCCTGCGAGTAGCCGTGGTGATCGGGGAAGGCTGCAAAGTCGAGCAGCGCCGTTCCCTGCTGAATCAGCGTCTGCCGGAATGCTTCGGGATTGCCGATGCCGCAGGCCGCGACGACTTTCGTTCCGCTCAGCGTCGCCGGAGCCGGACACGTGCCGAGCGCTCGAAGCCCGCTCGGCCGATGGCACGCCGTGGCCAGGACCGCGCTGGGCGCGAGGCCGGTGAGTTCCTGCTTCAAGTTCTGCAACACTTGTCCAGAGATGCAGTCCGACCGCGTGATCACGATCACACCAGCGCGCGAAAGACCGGCTGGATGTTCGCGCAGTTTGCCATAGGGCAGCAGGCGCTTGCCGCTGAAGGGATCGGTGGCGTCGATCAGTACAAGGTCGAGGTCGCGCTGCAGCCGCCAGTGCTGGAAGCCGTCGTCGAGGACCACGGTGTCGCAGCCTTTTTCATGCGCCGCGCGCGCGCCGCTGAGCCGGTCGGAATTGACGATGACGGCGCTGGGCAGATTCAAATCAGCCAGCGCTGCGTTCAGCTCCGCTGCCTCGTCTCGGCCCTGGTCCTTGTAGCCGCGCATCAGCACTGCCGGTCGCCGGCCGCGCTGCGCCAGTCCTCGCGCGAAATAGGCCGACGCCGGCGTTTTTCCTGTGCCGCCGGCCGTGAGATTTCCCACGCAGAGCGTCGCCAGCGGTGAAGGCTGCGGCGAACTGCTGGCGCGATGGACGCGCACGCCCAGTCCATAGGCCGCCGCCAGCACCGGCCCGGTCCAGCGCAGCAGCGGTGGCAGCGGCGAATCGTTGGGCTTCATGTGGATGTGGCGCGCTTCTGAATCTCTTCCCAGATGCGCTGAAACGCTTCGGGAACGCGGCGGATCTTGCCCGAGCGGTCGACGCAGGCCAGTTCCACGGTGCCGGCCACCAGCAGGGTGCGCTCCGTCGATGCTTCGACGCGCAGGACGCGATTTTCGAAGGTGACGCGCGTCTTGCCCAGTTCGATCAGGCGTGTCTGGATCGCGAGCGGATCTTCAAACCGTCCCGGCGCGTGGTAGCGCATGTTCATGCCGACAACCGGCAGCAGGATGCCGTTGGATTCCAATTCGCGGTAGGAGAGTCCGCGCTGACGCAGCCAGGCGACGCGCCCCATTTCGAACCAGAGCACCGCGTTGGCGTGGTGCGCATAGCCCATCTGGTCGGTCTCGCCGTAGCGGACTTCGGAGAGAATCTCGTTGCCTTCGGTGTCCATGAACTCTTAAGCATACTTCGCGCGGACAGTTTTCAAACGCATTCCCCTCCCCCCTTGAGGGAGAGGGAAACTACCCGCGCGCTTTCAGTGCCTGCTTGACGGAGTTCACGATTTTCTCGACGTTCGGCAATAGCGCGCGCTCCAGTTCCATGGAACTGGGGATCGGTACGTCGGGCGTGGCAACGCGCAAAATGGGAGCGTCGAGGTAGCCGAACGCCATTTCCTGGATGCTCGCGGCGATTTCCGCACCGAGTCCGCCGGTCAGGTGGCCTTCTTCCACGATCACCAATGCCTGCGTCCGCGCGGCAGACTGCGCGACGGTTTCGCGATCCAGCGGCGCGAGGCAGCGCAAGTCAATCACTTCGGCTTCGATGCCTTCCTTCGAAAGCAGCTCGGCGGCCTGTAACGAGAGCGAGACCATGTACGAATTGGCGCAGATCGTGATGTCCTTGCCGGGGCGGACAATGTTGGCTTTGCCCAGCGGAATCGCTTCCTCGTTTTTCGGCACGGGGCCGGTGGTGCCATAAAGCGCCTTGTGTTCGATGAAGACCACCGGGTCTTCGCCGACGAGGCACGTTTTCAAAAGTCCCTTGGCGTCGCGCGGGCTCCATGGCGTGACCACGCGCAGGCCAGGGATTTTCATCAGCAGCGTGTCGAGGCACTGGCTGTGCGTCGCGCCGTAGCCGCGGTAGCCGCCCATCGGTGTGCGCAGGACGAACGGGACTTTGATCTGCCCATTATAGATGTAGTGAAACTTGGCGGCGTGATTGGCGAGCTGATCCAAGGCCAGCAGGATGAAATCCATGAACATGATTTCGCCGATCGGCCGCAGTCCGCCCATCGCCGCGCCAATACACATGCCGACGATCGCTTCCTCACTGATCGGCGTATTGACCACACGATCCTTGCCGTAGCGCTCCCACATGCCGCGCGTGACTTTGAAGCAGCCGCCATATTCCGCGACATCTTCGCCGAAGACGAAGTAGCGGCTGTCGCGGTCCATCGCTTCGCACATCGCTTCCTGGATCGCCTGCCAGTACGCCTTGGTTTCGAATTCCGGTTCGGCGGGGATGATCGCCAGTCGCCGCGAGGTCGAGTTGCCCGGCAGCGCCAGCACATCCACGTACACCTTTTCAAACGCGGTCTCGGGGCGCGCGGGCGGAAGTTCGCGGCACTTCTGCAATGCGTCGTCGATCTTCTTCTTTACGCGTGCGTCCAGGCGTTCGAAGTCCGCGGGCGTGGCTTTTCTCTTGTCGAGGAGCTTCTGCTTGAAGCGCGTGATCGGATCGCGCTTCTGCCATTCGGCTTCGATCTCTTTATCGCGGTAGAGATTCTGGTCGCTGCGGCTGTGGCCTTTCATGCGCCACGTCCGGCATTCCAGCAGCGTGGGCGCTTCGCCGTGCATGACCATGGTCAGGGCGCCACGCATGTGGTCGAGAACCGCCTCGACGTCGTTGCCGTCGATGGTCTTGTAGAGCATCCCGTACGCTTCGCCGCGGTGGGCGACGCTGGGTCCGGAGGTGACGTCGCGCATCGGCGTGGACATCGCCCAGCCGTTGTTCTCGCAGATAAAGATGACCGGAAGCTTCCAGATCGCCGCCATGTTCAGGCTTTCGTGGAAACTGCCCTGATTGGCCGCGCCGTCGCCAAAGAAACTGACGGCCACGTTCGGCTTCTCGCGGCGCAGCAACGCCAGGCCAAGCCCCGCCGCGATCGGCAGTCCGCCGCCGGTGATTCCGTTGGAACCCATGAAGCCGACTTCGACGCCGGCCATGTGCTGCGTGCCGCCTTTGCCGCCGCTGTAGCCGTATTCCCGGCCGAAAAGTTCAGCCATGATTTTGACCAGATCGCCGCCCTTGGCGATGAAGTGGCCGTGGCCGCGGTGGTTGCTGATGATCAGATCGTCATGCGTGAGGCTGGCGCACGCGCCGACGGCGACGGCTTCCTGGCCAGCGGAACTGTGAAACGTGCCCGGCAGCCGGCCGGCCTTCGACTCCTCTTCCATCACCGTCTCAAACATGCGGATCGTCACCATCTGCTCGAGCAGATAGAGCGGCGAGGGCATCTGCGGAAGAATCGTGGTCGTTCGCGACATGTTGCGCTCCTGCCGCGTGAACAATCAGCGGCGCGGTTACAGAATGTACTTCGCCAGGTCCTCGTCTTCGAGAATCGGCTTGAGCCGCTCCTCGACCAGCTTGGCATCGACCACGATCTTGCGCGGTTCGCCGCCGGCGGCATCGAAACTGATGTCTTCCAGCAGTTTCTCCATCACCGTATGGAGCCGCCGCGCGCCGATGTTCTGTCCGCGCGAGTTCGCCGTCGCGGCGATACGCGCCATTGCGGAGACCGCATCGTCGGCAAAAACCAGCTCGATGCCTTCCGTACCCAACAGCGCAGCATACTGTTTGGTCAGCGCATTTCTCGGCGCGGTGAGAATCCGGCGGAAATCTTCTTCCGTCAGGTCCTGCAGCTCGACGCGAATGGGAAAGCGGCCCTGCAATTCCGGCAGCAGATCGCTGGGCTTGGACATGTGAAACGCGCCCGCGGCCACGAATAGAATGTGATCGGTCTTGATCAGCCCCCAGCGCGTGCTGACAGACGCGCCTTCCACGATCGGTAGCAAATCGCGCTGCACGCCTTCGCGCGAAACATCCGGCCCGGCTCCACGGCCGCTGCCGGCGACCTTGTCGATTTCGTCGATGAAAACGATGCCCAGGTTTTCCGCCGCGTCAATGGCCTGCTTGGTCACCGCGTCCTGGTCGATCAGGCGCTCGGCTTCCTCGACTTCCAGAATTCGGCGCGCTTCGGCCACGGTAATCTTGCGGCGCTTGGTGCGCTTGGGCATCATCTTCGACAGCGCGTCCTGCAACTCCGCGCCCATCTCTTCACCCATCGCGGGCGCGAAAACTCCGGCGACGGCATCGCCGCTGGCGGCGACGTCCAGTTCAACTTCGCGCGCGTCCAGCGAGCCGTCGCGCAGCTTCTTGCGGAGTTTGTTGCGCGTCTTTTCATGCAGCTCGGCCGCACTACCGCTGTCCTTGTCCTTTTCTTTATCCTTATCCTTTTCTTTGTCCTTGTCGCCCGACCAGGAGCTGGGCGCGGGGAGCAACAGATCCAGCAGCCGTTCTTCCGCGGCGTCGACGGCTTTGACGCGGACGTCGGCCTGCGCCTTCATCTGCGTCATGTTGATCGCCTGCTTGACCAGATCGCGGATCATGCTTTCGACGTCGCGGCCGTGGTAGCCGACTTCCGTGTAGCGCGTCGCTTCGACTTTCACGAACGGCGCGCCCGCCAGCGACGCCAGGCGCCGCGCGATTTCCGTCTTGCCGACGCCGGTGGGTCCGATCATCAGGATGTTCTTGGGCGCAACTTCGTTCTGGATCGCCGGGTCGAGCTTTTTCCGGCGCCAGCGGTTGCGCAGCGCGATGGCGACTGCGCGCTTGGCGGCGGCCTGACCGACGATGTAGCGGTCGAGCTCCGCGACAATCTGCCGCGGCGTCAGGTTGGAGGCGTCGGCGATCATCACACCGGCGGATTCTGGGACGGTTTCGGGGCTCTGGCTTTTTACCATTCGTTACGCGATCTCTTCGATGACAAAGTTGCTGTTGGTGTAAATGCAGAGCGCCGCCGCCTCTTTCAGCGACTCCTCGACGATCTGCTTGGGTGAGAGTTTGGAATGCTTGATCAGCGCGCGCGCTGCCGAAAGCGCATACGCGCCGCCGGAGCCGATCCCGATTACGCCGTCGTCGGGCTCCACGACATCGCCCTGCCCGGTCAGCAGGATGATCGCCTCACGGTCGGCGGCCACGAGCATGGCGTCGAGACGCCGCAGGGCCCGGTCCGTGCGCCATTCCTTGGCCAGCTCCACCGCCGCGCGGCGCAGGTTGCCTTTGAAATGGTCGAGCTTTCCTTCGAAGCGTTCGAGCAGGCTGAAGGCGTCGGCCGTTGAGCCGGCAAAACCGGTCAGGACGCTACCGCCCTTCAATTTGCGGATCTTCTGCGCGGTTGCTTTGAGGACAATCGTGCCATGCGTGACCTGGCCATCGCCGCCGAGGGCGACGGTATTGCCGCGTTTGACACCCAGGATGGTCGTGCCGTGAAAAGGTGCGTCTGAAGCCATTAAATTCCTCGAATCAATGGGACACCACCGAGTGTAGTGAGATCGCCGTGA
The DNA here is from genome assembly GCA_038227875.1 of Planctomycetota bacterium. Classification (GTDB taxonomy): domain Bacteria; phylum Planctomycetota; class SZUA-567; order H5-PLA8; family H5-PLA8; genus JBBRPR01. The sequence continues at coordinate 184,412 of JBBRPR010000008.1, read as the reverse complement.
TCGCAAAGAGAAGGAAGAATTATTTTTGACCAAGCCAACGCCATAAATTCCCCTTTATGAGCATGGCGTCTGGAAAACTCCCGACTCTGAAAAAAATTTTTACAATTGCGAAGGTTGCACTCGTGATAGTTCTAGCTCAAGACGAAAACCAATGTAGTGTGAGTTTATGAACTGACGCGCACACAACTTCAGCGAGGATCGAGCCATGCGCCAGAGCCTCTGCCCCAGCCCACCCCGGCCAAGACCACGCGTGCCCATCGGAATACACCGATTAAGGGGCACGCAACGACTCTGGCTCCCACCGCTCCTCCTCATCGCCTTTGCCACACATTCCGCTGAAAGTATCCGACCTGACATACCGCTCTTCGATGAAGCCCTCGCCGTATCCAAGCAAATGGACCCCGATACCGACGCCGACGCCTGCCGACGCGCGTTCAAAGACCTGACCGCCAAGATCCGCGCCTCAATCGACGCCGCAAAAGCCAAAGAACCCGATCAGAAGCTCACGCCCGAAGCCACCGTTGCGGTGCTCAACCAGGAAATCCTGCTCGGCCGCGAAGTCTCCTACATCTCGAATAAATACTGGCGCGACAGCATCTTTACGTCGGCACTGCTGAAGAATCGCGGAAACTGCGCGTCGACGGCGCTGCTTTACTACCTCGTCGGCCAGGAACTGAAGCTGCCGATCGTGATGACCTTCCTCCCTGAACATGCCTTCGCGCGCTGGGACGACGGTAAGACGGTGATCAACATCGAGACGACGAACAAAGGCATCGAGATCGGCCGCGACAAGCTGATGGAACGCTACGACCTCGCCGAGGAAGACTTGGAGCCCAATCGCTTCCTGATCACGCTCACGGCCACGCAAATCCGCGCGCATATGCGCTCGCTCTGGTCGACGGTGCTCTACTCCCTGGACCGCCGTGACGAGGCCTGGAAGTTCCTCGACGCCGCGCGCGCCGCCGATCCACAGTGCCCGACACTGCTCTTGCAGGAAGCCTCGTACCGCATGCGCGAAGGACAGATCGAAAAGGCGAAGGACATTTTCGAAACGATCGCGAAAAACGCGTCGGGACCGTGGGCGCGGGCGTCGTCGAAGATCTACTACGCCGGCTACCTGGAGATGCGCGGCCAGATCGACGAAGCGCTGGAGCTGCTCCGCGAGGACTTCAACGAAGCGCCGCAGGGCATGAAGATCCAGATGGCCAAGCTCGTCGGCCTGCTTTATCGACACAAGCGCGATTTCGATAAGGCCATTCCCTTCTATGTGTTTGTCGCGCAGAACCGGCCGGAAGAGAAGAATTTCGCGGCGCTGGGCAGTGTGTTCTCCGAAGCGCGCCGCAACGAGGACGCCGTGCGCATGTACGAGCAGGCGTTGAAGATGAATCCGGAAAGCTTCTACAACCAGCTTGAACTGGCCGTGCTCTACGATCGCGTGGGGAAGAAGGAACAGGGCAAGGCGATGTTCGCGAAGCTCGAAGAGCCGCGCGACAATAAGCTCCACTGGCACCGCTGCCTGGCCTTCTATTTCGCCAATGTGAAAGACGAAGACAAGATGCTGGAGCACATGACCGCCGCGCTGAAGATGGACGCGTCCGGCGACACGTACCAGTACTTCGTCCGCGAACAGGACATGGACGCGTACCGCGAACATGCATCATTTAAGAAGTTGATGGAGCAGAACAATCCGGTGCGGCTGTTCACATCGGAGATCAAGAAGTAGTTACGGCTTCGCACCGTCATGTTCGCGCGTGGTGCGGAGTTGCTCTTCCATGTCGTAGATTTCAAGATCCTTCGGCGGCGTGTAGCTGAATTTATTCTCGTCGAGCTTCACGCCCAACTTCGTGTTGCTGAGCGTCAGCGCGAAGCGCGCTTCGCTGCCCGTGCCGATGAATTCGATTTTCTGCAGCGCGTCCTTGTTGAACGTGATGCGCGCACGGATCGCCAGTTCCTGCTCGGCGCGCATGCCCCGCGCCATCGCCGGGCCGCCCAGCGCTTCGATCGCTTTCGTCTGACGGTCAAGTGCGCCGTCCTTCAACACGCCTTCAAACACAACCAAGTCCGCGCCGCCAGCCTTCTCTGCACGAACGTCGGTGAAGCAATAGCGCGCGCGAACGTCGTGGAGGCAATCGATGGGATTGAGATGGAGCGACGAGCCCATCTTCAGCATGGTCGCCGCTAGAAACTTCTGCACCACCTTCTCGCCCGCCGGCTGCGCCCATTCGGACCAGACGTTCGTCCCGTCGGCGACGATATGCATGTCGATGTCGCCGGCCGGCGTGGGGATTTTCACCTCGCTGAGGTAGCGCTCGCTATCCGTGTGGCCGCTGAAATGGCCTTTGAAGACGCCCTTCGTCCGCGTGACGTCGAAGTCACACGACAGCGTTTTGGCCGTCGTGATTCCCGACAGTGCTTTCTCCAGCTGCGGCTCGACCTCGATTGCCTTGAGCAGCGTCGCGACACGCGCTTTAACTTCAGGGGATCCTGACTTCGCCGCGGCTTCGAGCGCGGCCCGCGCGCCATCACCGGCCGCGAGAATCGTATCGGTCGCGGCCAGGCGCTTCAGTGTGTCCGCGTCGCCCAGATCCCGCACCGCCGCGTCCACCGACTGCTCGGCTCGCACTCCACAGCAAAGGAGAAGCGCCAAAAAGACCGCCGCGATTTTCGTCATGATGTGGCCGTCGCGAGTCGCGCGATGTTCTTCAACGCCGCCTCGTATTCCTGCTTCAGGCGCGGCTTCATGAAGTTGTTGGCCATTGCGCCCATCATTCCCACGGGTGTCCAGTCGCTGCGGATCTTCAACAACGTCTTGCCATCGGCCGTCGGATCGAGCGTCAGCGCCGTCTTGAACTCCTTGATCTGCGTGATCGGCTTGCCGCCCAGCCTCTCGTTGCGATTGGACCAACCCAGCAACTTCGGCGCATCGACGCGGTCGAACACCTGCTCGAAATGCACGCGCCCCATCCCCGATTCGCGCTCGACCTGAACCACCACGCCGACTTTCGCTTCCATGCCGTCGGGAAATTTGATCTCGGCCTTCACCGGCAGCCACTCCGCGAAGCGCTGAAAGTCGGCGACGACTTTCCAGACCGCGTCGGGGTTTGCGGGAATGATCAGGCCAACTTCGATGAAATCAGACATGAAAGCTCAATTTTAGCGGCCGGCCGGCGGTTTAAGTTTCGGTTCCGTCCCCGCCGAACGCTGCGGCACATCGCCGGGCGTAGAGAGGTCAGGCACCTTCTTCGGGTCGCCGCCGCACTTAACGTAGCTGGCATAATACGCCTTCGCCTGCTCGGGGTCCTTCATGTAGAAATCGTACGTCAAAGCGATGTTGTAATGAACGACGGCGGCCTTCGGATCAGCTTCGAGCGCCTTCTTGTAGCTCTCCAGCGCCTTCGGATACTGCCCGCGCTTGCGCCAGACCACGCCGACGCCCAGGTTTGCAGCGACGTTCGTCGGTTCGTCGCGGATGATGATTTCGTATTCGTCCTGCGCTTCCGAGAGGCGGTTGAATTCGCTGTACAGATTCGCCAGGTTCAAATGCGCCTTGTTGTCCTTGGGGTTGAGCTGCGTGAGTTCCTGGCAGAGGCGCAGCGCTTCGTCTTTCTCTTCGGGGCTCTGCGAACCCATCAGCAGCGTCGCCAGTTCGCGGCGCGCTTCGACGTCCTGATTTTTGATCTTCAGCGCTTCATGCAACGCTTCGATGGCCTGGTCGCGTTCCTTGCGCTTGAGGCGCAAAAACGCTGCGGCCTTCCACGCTTCGGCGTCGCCGGACTTGCCCACGGCTTCGTAGCGGACGAGCGCTGCTTCTTCGTCGCCGATCACGCGGTATTCCACCGCCAGCTTGCCTTGCGCTTCCAGATCGCCGGACTTCAGCGACAGCACGCGCTGCCAGCAGTAAATGGCGCGCAGCGGCATTTTCATTTCGCCGTAAAGCCGCCCGGCTTCGCGTAGGGCGTTCAAATCGGCGGGATGTTTTTCGAGAATCGCTTCGTACAGTCCGACGGCCACGCGCTGCTTGCCCAGTCCGGTCTGCAACGAAGCGAGTTCCATCTTCGACTGAACTTCCGCGGGCTTGATCGCGTCGATCCTTTCGTATTCCTTGACCGCGTCTTCCTTGCGGCCCAGGTCGCTATACGCCACCGCCAGCAACCGGTGAGCGTCTTCGTCGTCGTTGTGCGCGGCGAGGTAACCTTTCAGCGGCACCAGCGCTTCTTCGTTGCGCTTCAGCGTCAGCAGCACTTTCGCGAGGTTGATCTGCGCGAGGCCCATTTTCGGATCGATCACCAGCGCCTTCTTGTAGTTGGCGACGGCGTCTTCGAAGCGCTGCTGCCCGCCCTGCAGCGTGGCGAGATTCTGATACGCCTGCGCGTCGTTGGGATTGAATTGCAGCGACGCCTGGATGTGCTTTTCCGCTTCCGCGTAAGTGGATGGCGAACCGAGCAGCAGTTCGCCCAGCTTGCGGTGCACTTCCGCATCGTTGGGCGTTTTTTCGAGCACGAACTTGAACTGCAGCTGCGCGCGTCCGGCAAATCCAGGCAGTTCCGCGTAGAGGATGCCCAGCCGGCGGCGCGTCGCCACGTCGTCGGGATCGCGGTTGACGATTTCCTGGTAGGCCAGCGCCGCCGAACGCTTGATGCCGTTGATGTCGTACGCCTTGGCCAGTTGCCGGCGGTACTTCACATTCTCAGGATCCACGCGGACGAGGCGTTCGTAGATCGAGATCAGCCGCGCGGTGTCCTTCTTCTGCTCGGCGAAACGTGCGGCCTCTTCCTGCAACTCACGGTCGGAATGATCGAGCTCCGCCGCTTCCAACCGCGCTTTGCTCGCCAGATCCATCTGCCCGGATTTTTGATAAAGCTTCGAGAGGCGCTTGGGAATCTCGGCCATGTCAGGGAACGCGATGCGCAGCGTCGTCAGTGTCGTGACCGCCGTGGCCGTGTCGCCTGACGCGTCGAGCAAGCGTGCTTTCAGCATCTGCACGTCCGCCTGGCCCACGGGCGCGTCCTCGGCCTGAACCAGCACCGTCAGCGCTTCGCGGAACTGGCCCTGAGCTTTCAGGCACAGTGCAAGGTCATACGCCGCTTCCTGCCGGTAGGTCTTGGGCGCTTCTTCTTCCTGGCCGGTGGGTAGGAATTTGTCGATGATGCCTGGTCCGCGGGTTTCCTTCGCCACGGTGGCGGCGACAACCTTCGGCGCCTTGGTCAGCGCCGCGCGGCAGGTCGCCGTCGCTTCCGCGTAACGTCGCAGACTGTAGAGCAGCTTTGCCTTTTCCAGATAGGCAGGCGTGTATTCCGGGTCGAGCGAGATGGCTTCGTCGTACTCTTTCAGCGCACCCTTCGAATTGGCCAATCCAGCCTGTCCCTGCCCGAGCCGATGGCGAATGCGCGCGTCGTCGGGGCTGAGCTTGCGGGCTTTCAGCAATTCATCGGTCGCGCCGGCAAAGCGGTCCTCATAAAGGTAGATCAAGCCGAGGTTGTAGTGCGGCTGGGAGAGCGTGGCATCGATGTCGATCGCCTTCAGGTACAGCTCCTTGGCCAGATTGTAGTTGCCCTTGGCCTGGAACAGTTCACCGATGGCATTGAACGCGACGGCGTCCTTCGGATTGATCTTCGTCGCGTAGCTTAAGTCCTTGATCTTCTTGTAGTACGCCACTTCCGTGCGCGTCAGCTTGCGTCCGCCCACCACCACGTATTGCGACGGTGGCAGAAACGGAATGGCGTTGCGTGCCTCCTCAAAGCAGGAGGAGAGCATCAGCAGACACAGGCCAGCCGAGAGGATGCGCAGAAAGCGGAGGTTGAGCAGTCGTGTGATCATTGCAGGGTTAAGAGTATAGATCGTCCATCCTGTGATTAAAAGGGAAAGCTTTTTGGGAATTCCTGGAAGCCAACCCTCGAGGAAACATCTGTTTCGACTGGGCTTCAATTGAAGCCCACTAGATTACGCCACAATGTGCGATTACTTCACCCGCCAGAACTGTTCTGAATAGGACTCCCGTGAATGCCCGTTCTTTGCGGAAAATGAATTTTACATCGGCAAGAGTGACTGATATATACTTCGCCTGTTATCCGTTTGAGTCCCATGCAGTCATTTTAGAATTGGAACGAGCACAGCCCAGCACTGGTAAAATTCTGAATACCAAAGCAAAGTCTTTTCAGGTGAGAACAAGCCAACAGAGCCCCGCGGCGGCTCCTCGGCACGCGTGATAGTCGTTAACAGAGTTGTGGGGCGTCGTTAAACTGCAGTTAATCTTTGGAGGAGGGGAAGCATGCGTAAGATTGGTATGTTCGTCGCAACGTTGGGCCTGATCGCGGCAGTTGGCTGTGGTGAACCGGCGAAGCCGGCAACGACCGCCACGGTGACAGCAACGGCCACGGGTACGGCCACGACTGTCGTTACCGGCACGGTAACCGCAGTGACCACCAGCACGGGAACGGGCACCGGCACCGCCAAGTAAGCGACGATTCCGAGCTCAAGCTGTCTGAAAAAAAGGGGGAAGGCTCACGGCCTTTCCCCTTTTTATTTTTTGAACAAGAGGCGTAAGAATCGCCAGTTGAGGCGTTTCGAGCGCAGGTCAACGGTTTTGTCACCGGGCTGCAAGGATCTCCACGTGAGCGAACAATTCCCAATCCCGCGCGCCGAACGCGTGCCGACCGCCCACCTGAAAAAAGGCGTCGCCAAACCGATTCACGCCGGCCATCCCTGGGTCTTCGCCGAGGCTGTCGCCGGCATCGACGGCCCCAAAGCCGCTCCGGGCGACGAAGTCCGCATCGTCGACGATCGCGGCACCTGCCTGGGCCGCGGCTTCTACTCGCCGGATTCCGCGATCGCCGTGCGAATCCTCACCCGCGCCGACACCGCCATCACCACCGACTTCCTGAAAACGCGCATTGGCGAAGCGTATCGCTTGCGCCGGGATGTCCTTGGCCTTGGCGTCGTCCGGGGCGTGCAGGCCAGCGCGAACATCAGCACCAAAGATCAGGACCAGCTTGAAGAACTCGACAAGCAGATCAGCGGCATCCAGGAATTCGCCAAGCAGTACGGTATGGACGCGCTGGAAGAGACCGCGGAACTCCGCAAAAAGAAGGACGCGCTGCTCAAAGGTGCTCCGCTGTCCGCCGCGCCCGCGACACTCTCCGGCACCACCGCGTACCGCCTGATCAATTCCGAAGGCGACGGACTCGGCGGACTGACCGTCGATGTCTACGGCGACTACATCACCGTGCAGGTCGGCACCGTCGGCATGGACCGCCGCGAGGACGACATTCTCGACATTCTCGAAGACCTGCTCCACCCGGCCGGAATTCTCGACCGCAGCGACGCCAAATCGCGCCAGATCGAAAAGCTCTCACCCACGCGCCAGGGTCCGCTGCGCGGCAAGGCGCCGGATGCGCCGTTCTTCGTGCGCGAACACACCGTCGAAATGAGCTGCGACCTGCGCCCCGGACAGAGCCAGAAAACCGGGCTCTATCTCGATCAGCGCGAAAACCGCCGCTACATCGCCTCCTTCGCGCCTGATCGGAACGTGCTCGACGTCTTCAGCTACAGCGGCGGCTTCGCACTCCACGCCGCCAAGGCCGGCGCCAAGAGCATCACGCTGATTGAATCGAGCGAAGAGGCGCTGGAACTGGCGAAACTGAATCTCGAACACAACGGCATCGACGACGGCGACCTGGTCAACACCGAATGGAACGAAGGCTTCAAGCACCTGCGCGAAGCCGGCCGCCAGTACGACCTGATCGTCCTCGACCCGCCGAAGTTCGCGCGCACGCGCGACTCGGTACCGCAAGCCCTTTCCGGCTATCGCGACCTGAACGCGCAAGCTGTGCGCCTGCTCGCGCCCGGGGGATTGCTGTTCACCTGCTCCTGCTCCGGCAGCGTTTCGGAGATCGATTTCGAACGCACCGTCGCCGCCGCGCTCCGCTCCACCGGCCGCCGCGCTGTACTTCTCGACCGCCGCGGTCCCGGCCCCGATCACGCCGTTCCGCCCGGATTCGACCAGGGACGATATCTGAAGGGGTTGTTGTTGCAGGTGGTTTGACGGAGCAGTTTTGAGTATTGAATTTATAGTTCTGAGTTGCGTGCGGCCAACGTCGCGCCCAACTCAAGACTAAAAACTCACAACTCAAAACTATCCATTACAGTTTTCCTCGCGCTGCTACCATACCCCCATGTGCGGAATCGTCGGACTGCTGCGGTGGAATTCTCTGGAAAGCGAAGACCCGGCTCGCGTCGCGCGCGCGGCTTCGGTTCTTGCGCATCGCGGGCCAGATTCCGCCGGACTCTGGCACGATACCCAGATCGTGCTCGGTTTCCGCCGCTTGAAAGTGATCGACCTCTCGCCGGCCGGCGATCAGCCGATGGCCAACGAGAACGGATCCGTCCACGTCGTTTTCAACGGCGAGATCTACAACTTCCGCGAATTGCGCGACGAACTCCGCGCCAGCGGACACACCTTTAATAGCCAATCCGACACCGAAGTCCTCGTCCACGGATTTGAACAGTGGGGCGAAGCGCTGCTGCCCAAACTGCGTGGCATGTTCGCGTTCGCGATCTGGGATTCCAACGAACGCCGGCTCCTGCTCGCGCGCGATCCGCTGGGCGTCAAGCCGCTTTACTTCTGCGAACGCCCCGGCTTCGTCGCCTTCGCCAGCGAACCCAAAGCGCTCTTTTTTCTCGGCGTCAAACCTGAGCCCGACCCCGTCGCCATCGACGAAGCGCTCACCTGGCGTTACGTGCCGCCGCCCCGCAGCGGATTTAAGGACGTCGAAAAGCTGCCGCCCGGCCATCTCGCTTGGGCGCAAAAAGGCACGCTCGACTACCGCCCCTGGTGGGAACTCACGCGCACCGAAGCGGACCCCGCGGATCTCGATGGCCGGTTGCAGCAGGCCGTGCAGCGCCGCACCGTCAGCGACGTCCCGCTCGGCGCGTGGCTCTCCGGCGGGATCGACTCGGCGCTCGTCGCCTCGAAGCTCGACGGCGGCGTAAAGTCCTTCTGCGCCGGCTTCACACAGCGCGAATACGACGAGCGCGCGCTGGCGCAGCTCTCCGCCAAATTTCTCGGCGCGGAGCACACCGACTTCGAAGTCCCCGCCGACGTCTTCCGCATTCTGCCGCAAGTGGTCTGGCACACCGATGAACCGTACTTCGACAGCTCCAGCCTGCCGACGTTCGTGCTCTCCGAGAAAACCAAGCCACACGCGACGGTGGTCTTGAGCGGCGATGGCGGCGACGAAGTCTTCGCGGGCTACGACCGCTACGTCGGCATGCAGTTGTTTGAACGCTACAAGCGCGTCCCGCGCGTCTTCCGCGCGCTGGCGCTGGCCTACGCCAAGTGGCGTCGTCCGGCCGCCTCGCGGCAGGGCTGGGACCGCATGCTCCGCTGGCTGGAAAAATGCCGCCAGATGGAATTGCGCGGCCACCACCCCTACATCGCCGCGATGGAATTGTTCAGCGCCGAGCAGAAGAAAAGTATCTACGGTGCCGAACTGCTTGAAGCCACCGAAGGCTGCGACGCGCTGGAATACCTCGACAACACGCTCCTGCGCGCCAAGACGATTCTCGACAGCAGCGGCGCCGCCCAGACCTCGCGCCTCGCGCCGGGTGTGCTGCAGCGCGCCGATCTCGAATCGTACCTGCCCGGCGATGTCCTCCACAAGGTCGACCGCATGTCGATGGCGCATGGCCTGGAAGTACGCTCGCCGTTTCTCGACGTCGATCTCGTCGCGTGGGCGCTCTCGCTTCCCGACAAGGTCCGCCTGCCCGGCAACCGCTCCAAGCCGCTGCTGCGCGAAGCCGCCGAACGCGCGCTGCCGCCGGAAGTCACCACTGCCCGCAAGCGCGGCTTCGGCGTGCCGCTCGACGCCTGGTTCCGCGGCCCGCTGCAGAAACACGCCATCGCCTCTTTTGAAGCCTCGCATCTCGTCGGCGATGGCTACCTGAAACCGCGCTTCTGGGAGCAACTCTGGCGTGAACACCAGGACATGCAGGCGCAGCATGGCGAACGGCTCTACGCTCTGTTATCCTTGGAGCTCTGGTATAAAACGTTCATCAGCGGCCCGGTGCCGGACCAACGACCCGCATCTGCCGAAATTGAAATTTAGCCACAGGCGCGACAGACCATGACCTATTCGATCGTCACCATCATGGCCGGCAACACGCATACCAAGTGCGTGGGCTGGGAAGAAGACGCCCGCAGCGGCGACTCCGTGAAGTGGTCGACACACGACGCCTGTCTTTATCATGAAGACCTGCGCCTCAACCGCGCCGCCTCCCCCACCCCGTACGCGGGGCTCGAACACATTGCGGACGCCGCAACAGCCATCGTCCTCGCCGGCGTCGTGCCGGCCTACCAGGACGAACTGAAAATCTGGCTGGAAGCCAGCGGCTATTCCGTGCGCCGTTTCCGCACTCCCGAACTGCCCGCGCCGATTCAGATTGTTCCCTCGCCCCCCGAGAAAGTCGGCGACGACCGCATCGCCGGAGCGCTCGGCGCGCTGGCGCTCGATCCGGATTCCCCGGCCGTCGTGATCGACTCCGGCACCGCGCTGACCATCAACGCCGTCACGCCCGGAAAATTTGAAGGCGGCCTGATCCTTCCCGGCCAAGACATGATGCTCGGCGCGCTCAAGAATCTTACCCAGCGCCTGCCGCGCCTCGAACACGTCCCGCTGCCGGAAAAGCTGGATGCCCACACCGCGCTCGGCCGCAATACCGACGAAGCGATGACCCGCGGCGCCTGGCACGCGTACGTTTCCGGCGCGATCTCCGGCGCGATCGCGCAGCGCCAATTGCTCGGCGACACCGCGCGCATCCTGCTCACCGGCGGCGGCGCGGAGGAACTTCTGCCGCACCTGATCAAGGGCTTCGAAGCGTACCCCAATTGGCAGCTGGAATTGCAGGCTGATCTCGTTCACCTCGGTCTGTTCGCGGCTTACCGCGCGGCGCAGCCATGAAAATCGCCCCGCCTCCCGATCCCAATGAGTCGCGCTCTCCAGTCTTCGCGCGCGTCACGAGCGCCGGATCCGGCGGCATCGCCACGCTGCTGCTCGATGGCGATGAAACGCTGCTGCGCTTCGAACCGCTCTTCGCTTCCAAGCGAAAACTCTCCCGCGAAGATGGCGCGCTCCAGTACGGCCGCGTGCTCGACGAGAAACTGCGCGTGGTCGACGACGTCGTCGTCTCGGTCGTCGACTTTTCCAAGAGCTGGACCGGCAACACGCAGATCGAAGTCTCCTGCCACGGCGGAGTGGGAACGCTCGCCGCGCTCGAAGCGCTGCTGCTCGAAGCCGGCTTCCGCCCAGCTCGGGGCACGGAACTGCTTGAACGCGCGCACCTCAATGGCAAGCTCTCACTGCTGGCGCTCGAATCCCGCGTGCGCCTCGCCGCCGCCGTCACCGCCCGCCAGGCCGATTTCCTGCTCGCCACGCGCGCACTTCAAGAAAAGTGGGAGCGCCTCGGTTTCGACATGGCCCTGGGCCTGCGTGAAAAACGCGACGACTGGCGCGCGAAGATCATCAGCGCCGCCGACGAAGCCATCGCCAATTCCGCCTACGCCCTGAACCTGCTGCGCCCGCACACGATCGCCATCGTCGGCCCCGTGAACGCCGGCAAGTCGACGCTCGCCAATCTGCTCGCGCGCGCCGACCGCCACATCGTCAGCGCTCAACCCGGAACGACGCGCGACAAACTTGACACCGCGCTCGACATCCGCGGCATGAACGTCATCCTCAGCGACACTGCCGGCTTGCGCCACGCCGCAGATGATGCTGTCGAAGCCGAAGGCCAGCGCCGCGCGCTTGAAGCCGCCAAATCCGCTGAGCTGCGACTGGTCGTCCTCGACGGCTCATGCCCGCCCGACGACGCCCACGTCGAGCTGCTCAAGACCATGCTCGCCCACGGCCCGACCTTGCTGATCTTGAACAAGAAGGACCTCGGCCTCGACGAGACCGCCGCCGGCCTCGGATTTTTAATCGGCCGCGATCCCATCGCCATTTCTGCGCAAACCGGTGAAGGCCTCGACACGCTCGAATCGCAACTCGAAGCACAACTCCTCGGCGCCAAAACACCCGGCGACACAACCGCTTTCACTTCGCGCCAGGTCCAGCGCCTGACCACCTTGCGCGAAGGCCTCGCCCAAAACCATCACGGCATGGACGAAATGATCCACCTCCGCAAATTCATCGGCTCACGACCCGACCGGGAGGAACTGAGAACGGCGATTGCGGATTTCGGATTGCGGATTGCGGATTAGAAGGCGACTATTATTTCGAGAGCAAAATTCAAATTGTATCCAGCACAGCCAACTGTCTTCATGCGGGTCGCGTCCGATTTCCAATCCGCAATCCGCAATCCGCAATCCGCAATCCGAAATGCCGTTCAAGCGTTCCTGCAGCGCCACAAAATATGAAAAAACCGATACGTGTCGACCACCGGATTGATCTTGCTCCGGTCCGTGCCGAAATAGATCGTCCGCACGCGCACCTGCTTCACCTTCGCGCCGCTGCGGCAGGCTTTGATCAGGATCTCTGACTCGAGATCGAAGCGGCAGCTGTCCAGGCGCGTCGCCTGCCAGAAATCCAGGCCGATCAACCGAAAGCCGCACTGTGTATCGCGGATCGGCACGCCGACCATGCGACTGATCGCCCACGACGTAAAGCGATTGGTGTAGCGCCGCACAAACGGCATCGAACGCGTGTCGTCCATGCGGTTGCCGAGCACCAGATGGCAATCGCCCTGCAGATACGCGTCCACAAAGAGCGGAATTTCCGTAGTGTCGTGCTGGCCGTCGCCGTCAATGGTCACTGCGGCTTTGAAACCGCGCGCCGCCGCTTCGCGGAACGCCGTCTTCAGCGCCGCACCCTTGCCCTGGTTTCTGGGATGACGCAGGACCACCGCGCCGGCTGCTTCGGCTTCCTTCACCGTGTCGTCGGTGGAACAATCATCAACCACCAGCACTGTCCCAACATGAACTTTCGTCGCGCGCACAATCCGCCGGATCGACGCCGCTTCGTTGTAGCAGGGGATGATCGCACAAATTTCGTCGCAACGTTCCGGTCGTACGCCCATTCATCCCTCCTGATGCTCTTGCTCGTGCTGGTGTCGAACTCTCACGCGTCCTGTGCGGACATCTTCGGCGGATTTGCCGCCGCGTCAACTTTTTCGCCCACGTCGAGCAAGTCCTGCCCCGCCCCTGCCGTCCCCGCAATCCCGTTTGCATCCCAGAACGGCGTGAACGTCGCCCACTGACACGGATCGGCGCGCAGTTGAGCTTCCAGGCAGTTGGCCCACGCCTGAGCCGCCACCGCCATGGCCTGATCGCGGTCGCCCTGCTCAAGCGTGATCGCCGGCGAAATTTCCATCGTGTACGAATTGTTGAAGCGGCGGTGAATGAACGTCGGCAGCACCGTTGCGCCGGTCGTGTACGCCATGCGCCACGGTCCCTGTGGAATCCCCGTGCTGCGCCCGAAGAGCTTCACGTTGACGACGGGCCCGCCTGTGGTCCGATCGCCGAGCATTGCCACGGTCTTGTTCGAACGCAGCGCCTTCAGCGCCGCCTTCGCGCCCCGATCGCTATGCACCACTTCCACGCCGCGCACCGCGCGCTGGCGGACGAACATCTCGTTCACCTTCGAATGCGCATGCATCTGCGTGATCGCGACCACCGGATAACCGAGATGCGCGAACGTCGTCGCGCCCAGTTCCCAGTTGGAATAATGCGCCGAACAGAAAATCACACCCTTGCCGCGCGCCAATGCCGCGTCGAGGTACTCGCGGCCCTGCACCGTGACATGAGCGTCCACAAAGGCCGGTCCGTAATGCCGGTAGCCCAGAAATTCGCACAGGTACATCCCGAACGACCGGAACACCCAGCGCGCCTGTTCGCGCACGCTCTCTTCAGAAGCATCGGGCCCCAAAATCGCACGAAGGTTGGCCTTCACGCTCTCTCGCGCGCGCTTATCGAACAGGTAATGAGCGTCGGCCATGCGGTGCGCAATCGCATATTGCGTCCCCCGCGGCAACAAATTCGATAGTGCCGTGATCGCTCTGTAGCCGATGTAAGTAAAGATCGATTCCAGTTTAAGCCCTTTCACTGCTCCCCCTTAAGGAGAGCATAACTCTAAGGAGCAAAACCCTATACGAACATTATCGGCCATTCAATGCGCAACATGCACCTGAAGCAAACTTTTTCTGAGGCGTCTTTCGACGCAGGGGTTAGGGGTTAGGGGCCAGAGTTGGGAGCGCGTACATGCTGAATCTCGTTTTCTGCCCAACGGTAATCCCAACCGCTTGCGCCTCTACACCCAACCCGGACAAGGCAACATTAAAATGAACGCACCCAACTTCTGACCCCTGGCCCCTGACCCCTGACCCCTGCGTCGTCAGACGCCGCGTCGCAAGACGCCCTTTGCAATCCGGACACGCGCAAGTAAGTTAACAACCAGGAGACCCACAGTGACACCCAAGTACTGCCTCTACACCTTAACCGCTATGATCGTCTGCGTCATCAGCGCCTGCTCGGTGGATACGCCGACGACCAGCGGCGCCATTGATTCCATCCGCGATTCCAAGCTCTTCGACCGCCGCATCAAGGAAACGCCGCGGCAGAAGGTCGTGCGCGAATGCCAGCAGGAATCCGACCGGTACCGCGTGGACTGCAAATTCTGCCACACAACTGACAAGGTCGAAGACATCCAGTCGCCCGACAAACTGGTCCTCACCCAGATCGGCAACCGCGCACAGATCATGCGCAAAAGCCCGTCGTTCGGTCTGAATCAGGACTGTGCCACGTGTCATCAGAGCAAATTCCACCTCAACCGCGCGGCTCTGAAACTTTTCGGACCCGGCGGCACCAAACGCCAGGACGCCCAGAACGAACTCAAGGCCGACGACCAGCCGGCCAATCCGTAACACCGCGCGCGAGTGTTGGACGTATAAGGTCCGAATCTCTTCCAATATTCCCGAGACCTTTGTACGGTTTTTGCGTTTAAAGGTTATGATGAGTCAGTCTGAGCAGCCCAACCCGGCAGGCCCTTCTAACCCCTCCGATGGACCCGGCGATGGACCCGGGCGAGGCGGTCCGCGTTTCAGCGCGTTCGGTCCACTCGGCCTGATCTCCGGCGCCATCGCCGCCGTGGTCATCGCCTTCGCCTTCTCAGATTCGAGAGTCTTCGACCGCGGCCCGCACATCGAACCTCCCGCACCCAAGCCAGTGATAGTCGATGAGCCCGTGCCGACCACCCCGTCCGTGGTGATCGTGCCGCCCAATGGCCTCGACAAACCCGCCCCCGCACCGGGCCAAACTGAGACTGAAAAGACATACGCGCCCGGCACCAACTTCGCGCTCGCCAGCAACGGCGCCACCGCGACCGGCGGCCGCAACCCCGACTGCCTGATCGACGGCAACTTGAGCTACACCGGCGGAAGCGGTTTCGCCACGTCGACGATCGAACCGGCCCAGCCGTTCCTGATCACGCTGGCACAGCCCGTGAAGCTCAACTGCATCCGCATCCTGCTCTGGAATCTCGCCGAGGAACGCTACTACTACTACAAGCTGGAAGTCAGCGCCGACGGCCAGCCCGACCACTGGATCACCGTCGCCGACCCCGCCAAGAACGACGACGAATGCCGTGGCTGGCAGGACATCCATTTCGAGCTGCAAGTCGTCAAACAAATCCGGCTGACCGGCACGTACAACAACGTCAACAGTTTCTTCCACGTGGTCGAAGTGGAGGCCTACCGCGACCCCCCGCCGCTGACCGCCGCGCAAGCGAAGCCGGTGGAGAAGTTTGCGAACGAGCCGGAGTTTTAGGCAGCGCGCTGGGGTTTAGTGTGTGCTTGACGGCAGTTTTGAGTTTTGAATTTTTAGTTTTGAATTGTGTTCGCTGCCGCGGCAAGCCCAACTCCAATGCTCGAACTTCGCCACCGTGAACCCGGAGGGTTCATAGACATTAGCCGGTGGTTGAGCGCAGCGACACCACCGGACAATGCGCCCACTAGCGGCGGCACCCCGGAGGGGTGCTAGACGGTGCACTTGGCCGCTGTCCAATACCATTGCTCTCGTCTTGCTCCCGTGTCGTCGTTGGGTGCCATGCGTCTGAGGCCGTTTTCAGACGCATGCGTGGCGCCTGGCCTACCAAACTACTCGAACTATGTCCGAGTCGTGCGCTCAGTCGTCCTCGTCATTGTCATTTAGCCCAAAGGGCTAACGGCTACCCTGGGGTGAGGCACCAAACCTGCGAGACAACCCTGAAAGGGTTGCGGCATCCAGCCCGTGCGCTCCCGAAGAGCACTCAGATTAGCTTATGAGGCGGCACGGCGACGCAGAACAAACTCAATTAGGAATCCGGTTACCAACAATATCCCAATCCCGATGGCAACATCGAGCGCAAAACACTCATAGGAATAATTCCAATATGGAGCTTGAACATACCCGGAAAGGCCGGGCGGTGGGTCACTGACATACTTTGAATAATACAATGGCCAACCGTAGAAATATTGATGAACGCGATCACCTTCCCAAATTTCAACGCCATAATGCTTAACCGTATTCGCCCAAACGATCCCTCCTGCAACAAACGACATCACAATCGCCGTGCTGAGATGCCACTGCCATATTTTCCGCCGCGGAGCCTCAGTCATAGAACAACGATTTTAGCGCCAAAGAAATTCGCACGCTAACGAATTAAACTTCCGATTTCGGAGACGCTTCCTGCTACGCATGCCGTACGTGTCCCGAAGGGACAACGGAGCTTAGCCGGGGGCCGGCCTGAAGGGCCGAGCCCCCGGAACAATTCCCTTGCGCGACAGCGCCCTGAAGGGGCGCCGGACGCCGCGCCTCAACCCGACAATCATCCAGCGCCCCGTCAGGGCGCAAAATCTCCTGTGCAAATCGTGTCCGGGGGCTCGGCCTTTCAGGCCGGCCCCCGGCTATGCTCCATTGTCCCTTCAGCTGACCCGGTTTAGTTTTGCGCGCGCTGCCCGTTTTCCCTATACTTCCTCCATGAACCCCCGCGTGGTCATCTTCGAAGAAGATTTCTCGTCGCTTCCCGTTGGCGTGATCGCGGGGGATTACTCGCCGGCGGGGGAATACCATGTTGTTCCGGCGCTTGCTGAGAGCGGGCGCTGGCGCGAGACGGTGCTCCACCATTCCTACGCGGCGATCAGTCATGGCAACTGGCAAGTTGTCCTTGAAGCCGACGGGCGCCACGTGCTCGAACAGACCATCGCGCCGGAACAATGGCAGCCGATGCTCGCGGCGGGACAACCGATTTGGCGCGACGTGTGCCTTGAGGCACAGCTCCGTCCCTTCACCACTGAACGCTGGCGCGCCATCGTCTTTCGCTACCGCCACGGGCGCCGCTTTTATGCGCTGACCTTCTGCGACGGGATCGCCAGCGTCATCCGCCGCGACAACGATACGGATACCGTTCTCGGCACTGCGCCGGCGACGCTCGATCCCGATCGCTACACAGCCGTGCGCATCGACTGCCTTGGCGCGAAGATTGTCGTCGACATCGACGGCGTCCGGGCCATCTCCTGCGCCGATGAATCGGCCGGAGCCTTCTCCACCGGCTGCTTCGCCTTTGCCGCCAACGACGTCACACGCTTCCGCGATCTGCGCGTTACGGCGCCCAGCCACGCGGCCGAAGAATCGATCCGCGACTTCGAACGCGAACAGAACGTTGAGAAATCCGCGCGCGCCCGCCACCCCAAAGCTGTCCTCTGGAAGAAAATCAAGACGCCCGGCTGGGGCACCGACCGCAACCTGCGCGTCGGCGATCTCGACGGCGACGGCGAGCCTGAAATCGTGCTCGCGCGCCGCACCGAACGGCTGGGCGGCGACAACTACCCGTCGATCACCAGCCTCGCCGCGTACAAACTGTCCGGCGAACAGATGTGGACGATCGGCGAACCCGGCATCCGCCACTTGCCGGTCACCGCCGATCTCTGCTTCCAGCTCCACGACATCGACGGCGACGGCAAGGCTGAACTCTTCCATTGCCAGGATTTCGAATTTCGGGTCTCCGACGGCGCGACCACGAAAGTCCGGCAGCGCCTGACGCTCCCCCGCCCCGTCCTGAAAGACCGCTGGCCGCGCGATCTCTACCGCATCATGGGCGATTCGATTTTCTTCTGCGATCTCACCGGCAGCGGCCGCGACGATTCGATCATCCTTAAAGACCGCTACAAAAACGCGTGGGCGTACGACAAGAACCTGAACGAACTGTGGCAGTTCTCCGGGAACCTCGGCCACTTCCCGCACGCCCGCGATATTGACGGCGACGGCAAAGACGAAATCGCGCTGGGCTACTATCAGCTCGACCACAACGGCCGCCCGATGTGGTCGGTGAGCTACAAAGAACACGCCGACAACATCGCCTTCATCGATCTTCACGACGGGCCCGACGGACCTAAAGGCGAAGCGCAACCGCGCGTGGTCATCGCCGGCAGCGACGCGGGCTTCTTTATTCTCGATCTGGAAGGCCGCGTCCGCACCCATTATCCCATCGGACATGCGCAGGGATTCTGCGCCGCCAATCTGCTCCCCGAACGCCCGGGCATTGAAATCATGACCATGACCTTCTGGGGCCCGGCCGGGATCACCGCCGTCTTCGACGAACGCGGCACGATGCTCCACGAATTCGAACCGATGCCCTACGCCTGTTTGATGCAGCCGGTCAACTGGGTCCCTCTTAGTGCTGGCCAGCAACCCGGCGATCTGGTGCTGCTCTCCACGCACCCGCGGCAGGGCGGCCTGATCGACGGCCGCGGGCAGCGCGTGGTGATGTTCCCCGATGATGGCCACCCTGTGCTCTGCTCCGACGCCCGCGACCTGGACGGCGATGGCATCGACGAGATCCTGACCTGGGACCACGACGAAATCTGGATCTACAAAGCGGATGCCGTCCCCGGCCGCACGCCCGCCAACTACCCTCAGCGCCAGCCGTGGTACAACGATTCCAACTACCGCGCCCAGCTTTCGCTCCCCGTGTAGTCGTACCGAAGCCAGACCTTTGTGCCTTTGGGCACAAAGGTCTAGTCGCCGCGGCTGCGGCACTGCCGCATGTAACATTTAGGTTGTTTGCACCGTGTGAAGTACAACGCGGTCTTCATAGGGCGATGTTACAAAATGTTACAAAATGTTACATGAAACGGGGGTCTTGGCGTTTTCCGGTACAACAGTGTTGTGGTACGGCGTGGTGCGGACGGAGTGCGATCCGGTCACGCCACACCTCATTCTGGCGATCTTCTCAGACCTATGCGGTTGTCAGAGAGCTTGAAACTACCAGATATTTACTATAGACCTTGAAATGGGTTTGTCAAGAGATGGAATTTGATAAATATTGAAACTTTGGTGTCGAGTCATCATTCTCAACAATTCGGGGCGGCAAGGATTGCCCGCGCGTTTACATTGATGCGGTTCGGGGTTGAGTTGCGCGTCCGTCGTTGACCGGGTGGCACGCCCGGACTACGAGGCTGCGCGGACTACACGCTCGGTGGAAAAGGCGCTTGGAAGCGGCACCACTCGCGATTAACTATCGGGGGTCGTTATCACTTGCGTCTTTGACTGGAATCAGGAGTTGCGATGATGTCTTGCTATTTGAGCACGCCCGATGAGGCCGACGAGTTCCCGGATTTCTTCCTGATGGCAGATGATGACGACGAGAGCGACGCGGATGACTCCGATGACGATGCGGAGGAGGACGCGGACGATGAAGAAGAGGAGGAAGACGACGACGCGGCGGACGAGGACGACGTCGAAGAGGACTCCGACGAGGCTGAAGACGAGGAACTCGAAGAAGAGGCCGACGACGCGGATCAGGATGAAGAGGACGCGGAAGAAGATACGGCGGCGAAGAGCGCTGGTGTCGCGGGGCCGGATGCGGACGTCGACGAGGATGAACTCGCGGGCGTCGATGACGACGTGTATGCGACGGTCGACGATTTTCAGAACGCGGAGGAGCAGGACTTCGAAGACGACGAGGGCGATTGGACGGAGGACGATTACGCGGAATCGGCCGACCGGCTCTTTGGCGAACACGAATTTTACGGCGACGACATCGTCACGCGGCTGGCCGACGAAGGCTACACGGAAGTCACCGACGAAGAGGTGCTCGACGCGTTTGTGAATCTCGTGCCGTCGGCGGACCAGACGGTGAATTTTGTCGAGAAGGACGATCAGCTGGCGCCGGTTGGGTTTGTGATCGGCACCGTCTTTGAGGAATTGCTGGAGCTCTACCCCGACGCGGATTTCTCGCGGCTGCATCTGACCGTGCTGCGCAAGAACGATCCACAGGCGCCCGACGCGCCGATCCCTCCCCTGCCCCCGGCGCTGGATGTCGAACCGCGCGAAGCCGTGGACTTGCGGAAGTACTGCACGCCGGTCGGCGACCAGGGACAGACATCGCGCTGCGCGGCGTTCGCGTGGACGCACGCGACGGAGCTGGTCGACAATATTCTCGGGCGGCCCTCAGCGCCGCTGTCGTGCACGTACACGATGCTGGAATTCCAGAAGATGCAGGGCGACTTCCGCGATCCGATCTACGCCTACAAAGGTGGCGACGGTACCATCGGCGGCGTGCGGCCGGGCATGGTGTTGATCGAACAAGGCACGTGCCACAAGCGCTACTGGCCCGACGATCAGAAGCGTCCGGTCGCCGGCGAGACGGTGCTGGCCAAGGACGCGCCGCAACACCGCCTGCAGGCGAAGCTCGTCCCGATTGTGCTCGACGACTTGAAGAAGGTGCTGAGCGCCGGCTGCCCGGTGCAGGTCTCGATGAATACCGGGACGAATTTTTCGAACCTGGGCCGCGACGGCATGTTCGTCTCGGCGGAAGAACCCAGCGGCGAGCACGGCTGCCACGCGATGCTGATCGTGGGTTACCGCGGCAATTTCTATATCGTCAAAAATTCGTGGGGCACGGATTGGGGCGACCAGGGCTACTGCTACATTCCGCATAAAGTTCTGGGTGAATCGGAGCCGGAGATGGTGGCGATTGTGCCGGTGACGGGATGAGAAAGTAGTGTTGAGTTTTTAGTGTTGAGTTTTTAGTTTTGAGTTGTGTTGCAGATGGGTGGGGCTGCTACCACTGGTCATGTCTTCCGAGAACTGAGAAATCGTACGATCCTCTTCGCGCACAATGTGGCATAGGGCTCGCAATGTACTTCCTCCGTGGCCGATGAAGGCCCGGAGGAAATGCGATCATGTCCTATGAAAATCTGAACCGGAACGGTTTGCTGTCCATCTCTCAAGACACGCTACGGAAAGTTACTCCGGCCACATCTCGGTCGGCTTCCGGCTTCTCGGACGGTCGGCGTTTCCTGATCGTTCCGGTCTGCGCGATTTTATTCTGCTCGTGTTTGATGAATCGCACGTGGGCGGCGGCGACGACGGCGCAGCAGGCGCTGACGGTAACCAATGCGTGGCTGAACGAGAGCAATGGTGCGATGCCCTTCGGCGCGGCTCGGGTGTCGGGGAAGGTCGACACCTTTAACGCCGCGGACGGGACACCGGCGTATTTCGTCGTTAACTTAAGGCCGACGGGATTTGTGATTGTCGCGGGCGACGACGAAGTCGAGCCGATTGTCGCGTTTGTCGGGACGGGAACGTACAGCGCCGATCACGCCACGCCGCTGGGCGCGCTGGCGGATGCCGATCTGACACAGCGCGTGAAAGCGGCGCGCGCGCCGGGTGTCGGAGCGCGCGGCGTCTCGGTGCCGGCTCAGAAGTGGGCGCACTACCAGGCCAACGTGGTCACGCGCGGCGTCGGTTCGGTCTCGACGTCGTATGTTGCGCCGTTGATACAGAGCGTCTGGAACCAGCAGTCGGTGGCCGGACAGGCCTGCTACAACTACTACGCGCCGCCGTTTAATACTCCGGGCAACGCGTCGAATTATCCCGACGGCTGCGTGGCCACCGCGATGGCGCAGGTGATCCGCTACCACCAGTGGCCGACCACCGGCGTCGGCACGGGCGCGTTCAACGTCTATGTCAACAACCAGAGCCAGTCGCGGAACCTGATGGGTGGCGATGGTGCCGGCGGCGCGTACGACTGGACCAACATGCCGCTGAGCCCGAGCAACACCTCGTCGCAGGCGCAGTTTCAGCAGATCGGCCGGCTTTGCTACGACGCGGGCCTGGCGGTGAACATGAGCTACAGTTCGAGTGGTTCGGGTGCAACGATGTACGCGTCAACGATGGCGATGAGCACCGTTTTCAAATACAGCAACGCGATCGACGGGCAGAACTACAGCGGCTCAGGCCTGACGCTCTCGAATGGATTGACGGAGATGATTAACCCGAATCTCGACGCGGGATTGCCGGTGATGCTGGGGATCAGCGGCAACGTGGGTGGACATGCGGTGGTCTGCGACGGCTACGGCTACAATTCGTCGACGATGTACCACCACGTCAACATGGGTTGGGGCGGCGTCGACAACGTCTGGTACAACCTGCCGACGATCAACGCTTCGTACACGTTCACGATCATCTACGATTGCGTCTACAACATCTACAAAAGCGGGCGCGGCGAAATCGTCAGCGGGCGCGTGGTGGATGCCTCCGGCGCGCCAATTTCCGGTGTAACGATCACGCTGAGCAACACCTTGACGGCGCTGACCAACGCCAACGGCATCTACGCGTTTCCGGGGCTGCCCTCGAATTCGACGTTCGGCATGATCGCGACGAAAACGGGGTACTCGTTCGGAACGCAATCGGCGACGACCGGTTCGTCCAATCATGGCGTGGCGACCAGTGGCAATAAATGGGGCGTGAATTTCACCGGCACGGTGACGACCAGCGTGCCGGCCATCACCAGTCCGCTGACGGCGTCGGGGATCGTCGGCGTGCCGTTCACGTACACGATTGCGGCGAACGCGTCGCCCAAGAGTTTCAGCGCGACGGGCCTGCCGGCGGGACTGACGGTGAACGTCACCACCGGCGTGATTTCCGGCACGCCGACGACCGCCGCCGTGACGACGGTGAAGCTGGGCGCGACCAACGTGGTCGGCACCGGCAATGCCAATCTCGTGATCACGGTCGCGAACGTGAGCACGCCGGTGCTCACCAGCGCCACGACGGCAGCGGCGTTCACGGGGACGCCGTTCACGTTCCAGATCACCGCCAGCGGCAATCCGACGAAGTTCGCGGCAACGGGCTTGCCAGCGGGCCTCGCGCTGGATGTGAATTCGGGGAAGATCAGCGGCACACCGACAACGGCCGGCACCGCGACGGTAACGGTGAGCGCCACGAACGCCGGCGGGACGACGACGGGCTCGCTGAAAATTACGATCACCGCCGACGCGATCACCATCGCTTCCGCGCCGATGGCGACGCCCAATCCCGCGAGCGCCGGACAGTCGGTGGCGTTCACGGTCTCGGCCAAGGACAACGCGGGCAACGCGCTGACCTACGCCTGGGATTTCGGCGACGGTTCAACGGGCACCGGCGCGACGCCGACGCACATTTACGGCGCGGCCGGAACGTATGCGGTGAAAGTCACGGCCAAGGACGCGACGGTACAAGCCAGCGGTACGCTCTCGGTGGCCGTCACGTATCCGGCTCAGCCGCTGCAGCTCACGAGCCTGCAGTTCAAACTGGTGAGCAGCCCGGCCAATTCCGATTCACTGCTGATGACCGGTAACATCACCG
This sequence comes from Planctomycetota bacterium, assembly GCA_038227875.1. Taxonomy (GTDB): domain Bacteria; phylum Planctomycetota; class SZUA-567; order H5-PLA8; family H5-PLA8; genus JBBRPR01. Next base: position 160,759 of record JBBRPR010000008.1, on the reverse strand, counting down.
TCGAGAAGAACTGGGCGCCGAACGGGAAGACGGCGACGTTCACCATCGGCGGGTTCTCGCAGTTGTTTACGCTCAATACGTCGGGCGCCGCATCGGCCAACAACAACACGCGCACGCTGACGCTGGCGGGTGCGATGAGCAAGAATGCGTTCACGACGACGGCACTGAAATTCACGATCAGCCTGAAGAGCCTGAGTCTCGCGCCGATCTTCCCCAACGGCCCGCCGACAGCGAAGTCGGTAACGATCCCGATCTCACTGGCGATCGACAACACGAACTTCACGGCGCAGCTGACGTTTACGGCGGCGGCGACGGCGAAGGTGGTGAAGATGAAGGCGATGAAGAATTAGAGAGGCTACTTTTCCAGCGGAAAGATCAGGTATTCGGATTTGGCGTCTTCGCCGCGCAATTTGGCGAGGCTTTGGCCGAGGGCTTTGGGCGCGTGCTTGTCGACGAAGCTCACGATTTCTTTGAGCGTCGCGCCGATGGCCTTTACGGATGGGACGTTGGGATAGGCTTTTTCTGTTTCGGGAAATTGATATTCGCGAACTTTAGCTGACTTGCGGTTGTAGGAGACCTCTAATATCTCCACGGCCCCATCGTAATCCGCGGACTTGAAATGGCCGCTCGATACAATCTCCTGTGCGATATCCTGTTCAATGGTCTCCATATTCTGAATCAGATTTGAGCCCCTCATCAGTAACAACAATCGATCCATTTCGCTTCCATCAAGGATGAATTGGCTGACGGTATTCCAATTCGAATTCGCCGCTTCAGAAAACATCGACCATTCGACGACTCGGGCAGGCCAGGTAAGAATCGAAGTTACTCCAGACTCGCGAATATCTATTTTTAACGCTTTACCTGTCCTTCCCAGCACGAGCGGGCCCTCCCAGAACGAATACATCAGCAAAAGGGGATCGGTCTTTCCACTCCACGCCAGTGCTTGGGTTACAAAAGCTGCATCAGACAATTTCGACTCCTCGTCCCACCACGATTTCCAAGCGTCGTAGTCGCGGAAGTCCAGCGTGTTGTTCGTCAATTTGCGCAGCGCATTCAGCGCTGCTATCTCCACCGCTATTTGCTCGTGCCGGCACGGGTCAAGCACGGCAATCAGTGCGGGAAACGTGGGCCGAGTTGCTCCAAGCGCAGCCAACATTTCGATAGAAGACTGCCGCACATCGGCATCGGAATCTCCGAGATTCTTGATGTGATATTGGACGGCGCGGGCGAGCTTTTCGCGTTTAATACGGACATTGTTCGGAACTAATTCTATATGTTCAATCGGCGGAGGACCCTCGGCACGCACCGAAACCGAGATGATAAATGCGACTGCGAGTACACACGCTTTCATCTCGAATTCCTCATGTAGATGCGCGGAAGTTTAACAAAGCCGGCGCTGGAATGGGTAGAAAATACCGGGGACATCTGACGCCATCGCGCACCCGTCTTCTCGGCACCGTTTCTTGCTGACGTGTGGTCTTCGATGCGGTTCTTGTTAGCTTCGCGTACCCCTCGCGGGTTCACTTTGTGCCGCGGATGAGCGCGTAGAATCGCGGATGCCGTTCGATGGGAAATGGAAAACGGGAAATGGAAAATGATCCGTTCCTCCATCCGCGCTCTGTGGTAGAAACTCACGCATGTCCCAACCGGCGGCGTGCGCGTGCGGCCAAGTTTTGTTCGATGTCGGCGATAAAAAGCCGAATGATGTTCTGACGTGCCCGTGGTGCGACCGGAAATACCGGTACCTCGGTAACGGCAAAGTCGAGCCCGCTGACGCGAAAACCGCGGCCTCCGAACCGTCCTCCTCGTCGCCCAATCCAAAAGCAGCCTCGCGGGATTCGCAGAAGTCCGAGAAGAAATCGAAAGACGAACCGAAAAGCGAGACGGAAAAAAAGCCGGACGCTCAGGCCAAGAAGGCCGAGGAGCGGAAGGCCGACGTCGCGGCGGCAGCCGATCATCTCCGCAAGGTCGACGACAAACGCCCGCGCCTGGCGGGCACGGCCAAGCAGGACCCGATGACAACCGAAGGCCGTCACAGCGTCCGCAAAGCGCGCAAGGGCGAGATTCCCGGCGGCGTGGGCGTGATGGTCGGCTTTATCGTGGCGTTCAACGCGCTGGCCTTCATCGCGCTGAAGTTTCTGCTGCCGGCGCAGCTCGACGGATCGCGCATCCCGCCGTGGAACACACCGATCCCGAAGTCCGCAATCTGGCCGGAAATCGTGGCGCTGCTGGTCGGGCATTTCGTCGGTTTCATCGCCTGGTCGACGTACCTTTACTTCCGTCAGCAGAAGGCGGGGGCTGGGGCTACGACGCCGCCTCCTCAGCTGCCCGTTGAGAATAAGAACTGATGAGATCGGGGATCGGGCATCGGTTAAGGGGTGTGCTTGGTGCGAAGTCTGAAGTTTTGCTTGAGTTGAGAACGTTGGCTATGAAGCGCCGCCAACTCGCAGTGGGTCACGAATTAAAAACCGATCCTACCCATTAACCGATGCCAGATGCCCGATCCCCGATCCCATCTGTTCGGCCTTCGCCGTTAACGGGTCAAATACCTGTTATGTTGTTATGTGCATAGCGAAAGGGTCGATTAAGACGTGAATTAAATTGCAATTGATGGGAAAATCGGCGAAATTTAATGTTGCTCATTCGGCACCCAATCGTCTACCTATCATCGTTGGATGACAGGCATTTGAGTTGAGGTTACGGGACCTCGTAGATAGAGGCCGGGTTGCTGTGTTGGGCTAAGGAGACTTTCTGTGGAATTGACCGTTCGAAATGCCCGCACCGGAGCCGTGTGCGCCGTGATCGTGGTTGCGTGTTTTGCGTCGCTGGCGCCGCGCGCCCGTGGCGGCGAGCTACTCGACAACGAGAAGCTCAATCGCGCCCTGGAGCAGGGCATCGCGCCGGAAGTCATCGCGCAGAAGATGAAAACTTCGCAGTGCCATTTCGATGCGTCGCTCGATGCGCTCGTGGACATCAAGAAGGCCGCCGAGAAGGGCACGTGGAAGGCCGAGGACATCAAGGTGCTGCAGCAGGCGGTGATTGCTGCCGCTGATGGTGACAAGCGCCGCCGGATCGAACTGGTCGCACGTGCGATGAACGTCTTCGAAAACGCCGACCCCGATGAGTACGGCCGGATGATGCGCATTCTGCGCACGGAAGGCAAGCCGATCGTCCCGCACATTCTCGATCAGATTGAACAGGAAAGTGAACGCAAGCGCGGCGGCATGCTTGATGCGCTGGGCCAGATTGGCGACAAGAGCGACAATGTGGTGAAGCAGGCGATTTTGATGCTCAACGACCGTTCCAAGCCGGTGCGCATGGAAGCGGCCAAGTGCGTGGCGAAGCTGGCCGGCGCGAACACCTGCGACGACCTGGTCACCCGCCTGGCCAACCGCGACGACAAGCTCGACGGTGTCTGCATGGCGCTGGGTTACCTGGGCGATCCGAAAGCCGCTGACGCTCTGGTCCGCACCTTGAAGTACGCCTACGATTCCGACACGCGCGTCTGCGCGGCGTTCGCGCTGGGGCAGTTGCGCGCGAATTCCAAGGACGCTCGCGCCTCGCTGCTGGAAGCGGTGCTCGACGAACACGACGAGAAGCTGCGCGACTCTGCGGCCAACTCGCTGGCGTTGATCGGCGAAAAGCAGACGCCCAATTACATCATCAAGGCGTTCCAGCGCTACCATCAGGGACGCGAAGAGATCATAAAGCATCTGGCCTCGTTCAAGTCGGCGACGAGCGTCGAATTTCTGCTCGAACAACTGGAGAACGACGCGCCGAAGATCAAGCGCGCCGCGGACGAAACGCTGCAGGTGCTGACCGGCGAGAAGCAGCCCAGCGTCGACGAATGGAAGAGCTGGTGGGAAGTGACACGCACGCGCCCGGATTGGATCCAGGTCAGCAGCGATTCACCGAAGATCCCCGAGCCCGGCGCCGCGCCGAAGCCGACGGAAAGCGACCCGATCACAACCACGCGCTGAACTGCATTTCGGATTGCGGATTGCGGATTGGCGAAGCATACCGGTCCGTTTCGCGGTGGTGGGATTCGCCTGACCGAATTAAAATCACGTCATGAAAATTGGATTGCTTGGGAACACAGGTCACTGGCACAGCTACGCCGGGACGCTGAAAGTTATTGCTGGCGCGGAAGTCTGCGCGGTCTGCCGCACGGGGCCGGACGAAGCGCTGGCGCCTTTTGATGCGGCGCCGGGAGTTACGGCGACCACGCCGCGCTTCGAGACGGCGCTGGAATTACTCGAGCGCTGCCGGCCTGATGTGGTGCAGATCTGCGCACGGCCGGACCGGCTGGCGGAGCTCAGCGCCCTATGCCTGGAACGCGGCGTCGCGGTTTTCTGCGAGAAGCCGCTGGCAATGACGCTTCCGGCGTTGGAGCAGCTCTACGCCGTCGCGCGGCGCACGGGCACGCCAATCGTGCCGATGCATATGATGCGCGGTGTGCCGAAGTTCATGGCGGTGCGTGCGGCGATTGCATCCGGCGCGATTGGGACGCCGCACGTGGCGTTCAGCCAGAAAAGCTACCGCTGGGGAAATGCGCGGCCGGATTATTTTCGCACGCGCGCCACGTTTCCGGGGATCGCGCCGTTCGTCGGCATTCATGCCATCGACTGGCTGTACTGGATGATTGGCGACGTGTTCACGAATGTTCACGGCAGCGTATGCGCGGGGCGCGCTGACTTTCCCGGTTGCGCGACGCACGGGTCGTTTCTCTTCACACTGAAATCTGGCGGTTCGGCGGTGATGACGTTTGACTATCTGCGTCCCGATGCGGCGCCAACGCACGGCGACGACCGCGTGCGCGTCGCCGGAGAGCTGGGCGTCGTCGAGGCGCGCGTGGCCGACGGAACGGCGACGCTGATCACGGCCAAGGCCTCTGCGCCGCTGCCACTGGAGGCACCGGGGGATCTGTTCGTCGATTTTATTCGAGCGATCCAGGCGAAGTCTGCGCTGCCGATCAGTCTCTATGACGGCTTTCGTACCACCGAAATCGCGCTCCGGGCCCAGGAATCCGCCGACAACTCCCGGACGCTGCCGTTGTTGAGCAGCTTTGACAAAAAATGACACCTGTGTGGTGACAGGATTGAGCACACTGTGAGCTCGGCCCGAATCTAATGTCAGAAGTAACACTCTATCAACACGTTAAAATAAATGCATCTGGCGCAAAATTGTTGGACTTTCATTTGCCAAACTGTTCCATTACGGGAGATAATCCCGCTGGTTATCGAGGTCGTGCCGTGAAAGTCCATCCGCTGAGGTTGCGCGGAGAAAGGCCGTCATGATTGGTTGGCTTCGAAGACTGAGTTGGAAATGGAAGCTCATTGTACTGTTCATCGGCGCGATGCTGGCGTTGATGGTAGTGCTGATGTCCGATGGCGGCCAGCAGTGGATGTGCGACAAGGTCATTGAAAAGTACAAAGAGACTCCCGAGGCCGAACGACGCGACAGCCCGTGGGCAGACCGCTACCTGCAGTTGGCGTATTTCCGCGGCTATGTCTGCGGCGATTCCAAAAACGCGATGGAAATGTATAAGAGTTTTCTGGGAATCCAGCCTGACGCCAAAGGCAAGACCGTCTTCGACAACCGCAAACTAAACGGGCTCTGCAGTGAAGACGGGAAGACCGGCTGGGGGCCGGCTCATCCCCGCGCGCCGGAAGCCTACTACAATTACATGGAACTTTACGAAGTCCTCAACTCAGCGCAATACACCGGTCTGAAATGCTGGCAGTACTACGCGCTGCTTTACGACTGGATGAAAAAATACGGTCCCGACAAGAAGCCCAACCCGATGTTCAAAGCTTACTGGGATAAGATCCAGATCCTCGGGCGCAGGAGTCTCTTTCCTCCCCCGGCCGGCATGGACTTCAGCGCGCATGATGCGCCGGAAGTCGAGAAACAGTAGCGCCTAAGGGCGCCACTGTTCGAGGAAAAATTACGACGCTTTAGCGGCGCGCGGAGCGCCGGGGGCGCCGCTGGCTTTGCGGTCTTCGACCATCTTCCAGCGCAAGAATGCTTCCATGAACGGATCGAGATCGCCGTCGAGCACGCGGGCGGCGTTGGTCTCTTTCAGCTCGGTGCGGTGGTCGTTGACCATCGTGTAGGGCTGGAGCACGTACGAGCGGATCTGGCTGCCGAAGGCGATGTCGTCCTTGTTGTCGTAGGTCAGCTTCGATTCGGCCTGGAGTTCCAGTTCCTTCTTGCGCGCGAGTTTCGCTTTCAACAGTTCCAGCGCCAGGATGCCGTTGCGTGTCTGGCTGCGTTCGATCTGGCAGCGCACGACGATGCCGGTCGGGATGTGCTTGAGGATCACGACCGATTCGGTCTTGTTCACATGCTGGCCGCCCGCGCCGCCGGAGCGGCAGGTCGCGCGTTCGATGTCGCTGTCGGGGATGACGATCTCCGAATCGCCAGGCTCGAATTCCGGCGTGACTTCCACGCGCGCGAAGCTGGTCTGGCGCTTGGCGTCGGCGTTGAACGGGGAGATGCGGACGAGACGGTGGACGCCGGCTTCGCCCTTCAGGAAGCCGTAAGCAAACGGGCCTTCGATCTTCAATTCGGCGGACTTGATGCCCGCTTCCTCATTGAAATCGACGTCGAAGAAGTGAACCTTGAAGCCGCGCCGTTCGCCCCAACGCACATACATGCGCATCAGCATGTCGGCCCAGTCGCGGCTCTCCGTGCCCCCCGCCCCGGCCTGGAAGCGGATGAACGCGTTGCGGTGGTCGTTCTTGCCCGTGAGCTGCGACTTGATTTCGAAGCTCTTCAATTCGGTGTTGATCTTGACGATTTCGGCGCGGACCTGCTCGGCGGTGCCTTCGTCTTTTTCGGCTTCCGCCAGTTCGAGCAGTTCCTGGAGATCCTTGACCTGCTGTTCGTAGGTGGGGAAGTCGCCGAGGATGTTCTTGATGTTCTTGAGTTCGCCGATCAGGGCTTGAGCACGGACGTTGTCGTCCCAGAACCCCTGGCCTTCCATCTGGCTTTCAATTTCACGCTGCCGGCGCTGGCGTCCCGGGACGTCAAAGCGACCCCCGCAGCTGGGTGATGCGTTCGTTGGCAGATGCGAGTTCCTGCTTGCAGTCCGAATAGTTGAATGACACGTTTGAGTCTCCTTGAAATTTGCAGTCCCGTACAACGCGCTTCATTTTACCGCGTTCAGGGAAGATCCGCAACCTTGGCCTCGTCCGCGCCAGGCGTTTGTTTCTGTCCGGATTTTGTTTCGGGAAAGGACTGGGGCGGCAGCGCACCTGGACGAGCCACATATTCGCCGTCATCAATCGCGCCGTTGGCTGGGATCAGCGGGAGGTCGCTGCAATCGAACATGCGCCCACAGTTCGGGCACTGCGCTTTGCAGTGGTGTTCTTCAAGCACCGTCTGACAGATTTCGCAGATGTAGATCAGGCGCGGTTCCATGTAGTTATGATACCCCATGAAGCTGCCTTGCGAAAGAGGCGCGTTGATCTGGTGCCACGGATGCGCGGATTTCTGAGCGTAGCGAAGAAATACGTTCATCCGTGCGAGACGCGCGGCGTAGCCCATGCATACCGCACGGTAATGTGCAGATTTCTAAGCGTAGCGAAGAAATATGCTCATCCGTGCGTCACGCTCCGCGAAGTCCATGCTTACCGCACGGATGAGCGGCCGCTTTCGCTACGCTCAAGCCGCCGCACATCCATGGCACCAGAGTAAAAGAAAACTCCCCGCTTTCGCGGGGAGTCTTTCGATATTCGACATTCGCACTTCGACATTCCATTACATCAGCGACGCCATGATCTCTTCCAGCACCTTCTTTGGCGGGCGGACGCGGTCGGCGGAGAGCGTGGCCAGGGGTTCGTCGATCAGATTGCACTGTTCCACGAACGGGCGGCGGGTTTTGTCGAGGTAGAGCAACCCGGTGAGGAACAGGCTTTCGCGGCGCGACTTTTCCAGCGTCTGGATAGCGTTATTGCGATCGGTCGGATCGTAATCGTCACCCAGCTTCTTCAGGCGCACCTTGGAACCATCGTACATCGTGATTTCGCGCAATTCGCCGGCGGGAATGTCGACGGGCGCCTGCGGTTCATACTGTTCGATGAAATCGATGTCGTGCAGCGCCATTTCATGGTCCTTGGCGTACTTGTACGACTTCGTCGAACCTTCGTGATTGTTGAACGTGACGCAGGGTGAGACGACGTCCAGCACCGCGGTACCCTTGTGATGCAGCGCGATCTTCAGAAGCGCGTTGAGCTGCTTCATGTCGGCCGAGAACGAGCGTGCCACGAACGTGCAGCCCAGTTCGATCGCCAGACCACAGCAATCGATCGGGATCATTTCGTTAATGTCGCCCTTTTTCTGCGCGGAGCCCATGTCGGCCGTCGCGGAGAACTGGCCCTTGGTCAGGCCGTAGACGCCATTGTTTTCGATGATGTACACGCAGTCGGTATTGCGGCGGACGAGATGGACGAACTGGCCCATGCCGATCGAGGCCGTGTCGCCGTCGCCGGAGACGCCGATGACGTGCAGGCTGCGATTGGCCAGCTTGGCGCCGGTGGCGACCGACGGCATGCGGCCGTGCACCGCGTTGAAGCCGTGCGCGAGACTGAGGAAGTACGCCGGCGTCTTGGACGAGCAGCCGATGCCGGAGAGCTTCGCGACCTGGTAGGGCGAAATGCCGGTCTCGTAGCACGACTTGATGATCTGCGACGTGATCGAATCGTGTCCGCAACCGGAACAAAGTGTGGATTCCGCGCCCTTGTAAGCGTCGACCGACAGACCGATCTTATTGGTCTTCGGTGCCGGCGCCGGCGGCGGTTTGGGAGGTGTTGCTGTGTCGGGCATTTTAAGACTCCATCTTTTCTTCAAGCGTCAAGGTTGAGGCAGGCGCAACGCCTGCGGCAGTAAATTCAGCTCTCTTAGCGTTTGTTTTCCTGCTTCAGGACCGCGTCACTGATCGTCCGCGCGTCGATCGGCATGCCGTCGTAGTGGCGGATGCTGCGCAGCTTCACGATCGATTCCGGAGCCATCTCCAGCTTCAACAGGCCAAGCAACTGGCCATCGCGGTTCTGTTCGATGACATAGATGCGTTTCTTGCGGTCGATGAACTTCTGAATCGAATCCGCGAAGGGGAACGCCCGGATGCGCATGTATTCGATCTTCACGCCCTGCGCTTCGAGCTGATCGGTCGCTTCCTTCATCGGGCAGTCGGTGGTGCCGCAGGTGATCACGCCGATTTCCGTGGAGGAATCGCCGGTGACCACGGGCTGAGGCAGCGCCTTCTTGGCCGTCTCGTACTTCCGCGCGAGGCGGTCGATGTTGTTGACGTAATCGTGCGGCTTTTCGCTGTAGAGCGCCTTCTCGTTGTGTCCGCTGCCGCGCGTGAAGTACGCCGCCATCGGATGTTCGGTGCCCGGCAGCGTGCGGTACGGAATGCCGTCGCCGTCCACGTCGCGATAACGTTCGAACGTCTTGCCGGCCGCTTTGAGCTTCTCGAGGTCGGCGGCGTTGAGGACCTTGCCGCGGTTGATCGGCGTGGTCGGATACGGGAACGGATCGGCCATCCAGTTGTTCATGCCCAGGTCCAGGTCCAGCAGCACGAAAACCGGCGCCTGGAACTGTTCGGCGATGTTGAACGATTCGGTCGCGAACTCGCAGCATTCCTGAACGGTGCCCGGCAGCATCATGATCTGCTTGGAGTCGCCGTGGCTCAAGAACGCAGTGCTGAGCAGGTCGCCCTGCATGGTGCGGGTCGGCAGTCCCGTCGACGGTCCGACGCGCTGAACGTCGAAGATCACCGCCGGGATTTCCGCGTAGTACGCCAGTCCGGCGAATTCCGACATCAGGCTGATGCCCGGCCCGGACGTCGATGTCATCGCGCGTGCTCCGGCCCAGCCGGCGCCGAGAACCATGCCTAAGCTGGCCAGTTCGTCTTCGGCCTGAACGATCGCGTAGGTGGCCTTGCCGGTGACAGGGTCCATGCGGTACTTGCGGGCGAGCGGAATGAAGCTTTCCGGCAGGCTGGAAGACGGCGTGATCGGGTACCAGGCCACCACCGTACAACCGCCGAGCAGACAGCCGATGGCCGCCGCGGCGTTGCCTTCGATGATGATCTTGCCAGCCGTTTTGTCCATGCGGCGGAGCTTGAAGCGGTCGAGCTTCGGCAGGCTTTCGCGGGCGTACTCCACGCCGGCTTTCGCCGCGAGCACGTTCACGCCGACAGCCTTGGCCTTGCCCTTGAACTGCTTGGCCAGCGCCTTTTCGATTTCGGGGAACTCGATATCGAGCAGCTGCGCAAGCACGCCGACGTAGCACATGTTGGCCAGTAGCTTGCGAATCTTGGGGTCGACGTCCGGCACCGAGGCAGCGAGCTTGGCGAAGGGAACTTCGTAGAATTCCACATCGCTGCGAATCTTATTGAGGCGCAACGGAGCGTCATAGACGCACACGGATCCGGGATCCAGCGCCTTGACGTCGTCAACGGCGGTCTCGGGATTCATGCAGACGAGGATGTCGATCTCTTTTTTACGGCCGATGTAGCCGTCTTTGTTGGCGCGGATGGTAAACCACGTCGGAAGACCCTGGATGTTGGATGGGAACAGATTTTTGCCGCTGACGGGGATACCCATCTGAAAGATGGCACGCATCAGGACACTGTTGGAAGACTGGCTGCCGGACCCATTCATCGTTGCGACTTGAATGGAGAAGTCATTGATGATCGGCTGCCCAGCCGGCTTCGACTTGGCGGAAGCGGGCTGCGCGGCCAAAGTACTACTCATTGCTCGTGTCCCCCTGTTGGATGAGGTTGCCTTGCCTATCTTTTTAAGGCCAGACCAGGGGTTGCGGACCCCAAAACGGCACCCGTGGCCTTACATTCTAAGGTTCATGCTACCTTAATGGGTATTCATTTCCATAAAAAAAATCAGTTAGACCTATTTGATTTTTGAATATGGAGCACAAGTGCCTCATTAGAAACGCTTAACGTGATTCTACGCAAGCGTATTTTGTCCCCTACCTGTTAGATCGGTCGCTTCCAAGTCTCCTTTACATCGTTCTGACTCAATTTCAGCACTGCTACCATGAGTCCGATGCTGAACCGCGAGACTCCTATCGATTCTGGGAACCCTTGTTCAAATTTGAACCAGGGTTCCACCCAAGCCTATTCGTAGCGTTTTCGCACCGCCCATTTGCGCACGGCTTCGCCGCCAAACCAACCGATCAACCCCAGCATCGCGATGCCCAGAACCAGAGTCGCCGTGGCGTGGAGCGCATACCCCAGGCGGCTGGAATATAGATAGCCGGCGACGGTGTGCGACACCCCCAAATTTGTCTTCAAGGCGACATACGCCGGCAGCCAGACGGGATTGGGCTGCCACTCGGCCGACGATACGCCCCCCGGCGGGGTATCGCCGATCGCCGGCGGCGTGTTGAAATGGAGCGACACTCCGCCATAGACGGCGCCGAGCATCAGCGAACTGAAGAGAATGAAGCGGAAGAGCGAGAGCCCCTTGGGCAAGCCCCCGCCCTCTCCGGCTCGAGCGCGCATCGCAGGTTGGGGTGTTGGCGCGGGGGTGCTCATGCGTGGCGGATTTCGTGAACGATTTTATCGTGATGATGCGTGTGAATCGGAATGAAGCGCACCCAATGCGCGGCGGTGAACATGCCCAGGGCCGGGTGAGGACTCCGGCCTCGCGCGGTTTGAACTTCCGGCAACTGAGCTTCCAGCGCGACCAGGGTTTCCCGCGCGGCGGTCAGTTTCTTGCGAACGTCTTCGAAGGATGTGAGTTGCGGCATCGTCGGCACCGGCGCCTTGCCGCGGCCGCGCGGAATCGTGCCCGTCCACAACACCACGCAACCCAGCAACGAGACGCGGCCGCTGGAATTCTCCGGCGTGGTCTTAAGGGCTTCGTGAACGCGCGTGATGATGCCCAGATTCACCAGCGCGATGTGCTCCAGATGCTGCGCGACGGTCCAGTGCGAAATGCGGTCGACTTTCTTCGTCAGCAGCGCGTCGTCGGCAGCCAGCGCAAGATTCGCATTGCTTTGCGTCAAGGCGCGATCATAGGCGGCGCGCAATGCGGATGAGATGGCCATGGTTAGCGCTTCTTCGCCTGAATGGATTTTTCCACGATGCCAGTGGCCGTCCTCCCGGTCTTCACGGTGAAATTGAATGTTACCGTAGTGTCGTAAAGCGTCACGGACTGATCGGCATGCGTCACCAGAAGGTCGAACGGCAGCGTAACGATCCCCGCTTTCGCCGTGCTGCTGCGGTCGCGGAAATCAAACGTGCGTCCTAGCGCCGCGCCGTTGAGCTGCAATTTCAATTCACGTTTGGCGGGATTGAAATTCGTTGCGAGCGTTCCGCCAGCTACCGACTGCGACGAGAGCGCCACGCCGCCGACCATCACAATTAGCGTGTCGCCAGAGGTGAAGTTCACTCCGTCGACCGTGGCGCTGACCGTGTCTCTACCGCGTGCGGCCGCCAGCAGCGAGACCTGATATTGGAATTTCTTGAGTGTTGGGCTGCCGGTCGGCGCGTTGACGCGAATCAACGTCAAGCTGGGTGGCGCCAGTGGAACGCCCGGGATCGTCAGCCGGGCGGTGTATGTTCCCGGTGCGGTGTAAACGTGAGTCGGATTGAGTTCCGACGAGACCGGCGTGCCATCGCCAAAATCCCACTGCACGGTCAAGGGCACGCCGGTGCCGGCGGTCGTGCCGTCTGAGGAAAACGCAACCGAGAGCGGTGCTGCGCCCAGCCGTGGACACGCATATGCCGAGGTGATCGGCACGACGGTGTTGAGCGGATAGAGCACCACCGCGCCGGCTTTGTCGGAGTCGCTCAAGACGTTGACGCCCTGCGCCACCGGATACATCGCGTCGGATAAGCTCGTACTGTGACCAAGGCCGATGACGTGGCCGATCTCGTGGAGCGAGACCACGTCCAGCGAGTAGCGCGCCCCGGAAACAACCCACGTAATGTCCTTGTCGTTAAAGACGGTATCCGTGTCGGTAAACGTGGTGCCGGAGGCATCGCCGAGCAGATACGTGAGCGCCAGCGTACGGGTATCGAAACCGGAACGCGGCGGTTTGATCAGGAACGAAACGACGTTGCGCTGATCGTCGGCGCTGCCTGCGTCGACGGATAATCCGGCCATGCGAAACGCGACCGCGGAAGCCGGTACGTCTTCCCACTGCTGAAATGACGCCGCAATGGTTCCAAATGCGGCAGCGGCACTGAGATCTTTGGTCGTCTTGCCTTGAAACCAGAGAATACGCCCTGCGGAGATGCGATCAATCAACGGCGCGTTGAGATCCCAGTGCGAGCCTTCGAGCGTATAGTTAAACGGGGCTCGCGAGGCCGCATCAGCCAAAATACGCGGCGCGGGAAGCAGCGCACTCAGCAGCGCGCCGAGTATCACCGCAATCAGCGGGGAGCGACGGCGTCTGCGCAGCACGATCCCCAGCGCCAGCAACAGCGCGGAGAGTACCGCGAGGCCACTCCAGCCGACGAATTGCGAATGCGCCGGCGTAGTGACCGCTGCGGGCGGCACGGCAGTCCCGGAGGCGAGCGGGAAGCGCTGGAGAAAATCGTTCAGCGTTTCGCCCGACGAGGGCGGACCGTTTTCGACGGGCAGATCAGGAATGACGACGCCATCGTTTCTCACGCGCAGCACGCCCATGCCGTAGCCACAGAGATGGTACGCTCCGGGCTCATCGGCGGTGCGCAGAAACAGCACCGCCGTTTCTCCCGCCACGAACGCGGGCGCGCCAGGTACGCGAAGCTGGCGATGGCCGAGCGTTCCACCCGGCAGAATTAGATCAATGGAAGTGCGCTCTGCTTTTCCAGAGAGCACTGAGACATCCGTCAACCGCACACGCGTACAGATGCCGTGCGCCCCGGGTTCGGAAGTCGCTTCAGCCTGCACGCTGGCCACGCGCGCGGAGACAACGCGGTCGGCCATCTGCAGCATGTCGTTCCAGCTTGCGGCGGCGAGTGTCAATGCGGCGGCGGGCAGACAGAGGCTCACAAGTACCACCAGCAGCGGCGGCAGCATCAAACGCAAGCGGTGGCGAAACGGCATTCACGGCCTTTCATGCTGTCGCTGCGGCGCTGGGACTTACTTGGACGGAGGCGGCGCATTCGGCGCAGGCGCCACGGACGGAGCCAGCGGCGGAATCGGCGGAGTTTTCGGCCCGACGGCCGGGTCGGGATGTTCGAGATCCTTCGTCTGCTGATTGACCTTCAGCGATTCCTTCAGTTTGTTCAAACTCCACTTCATGATGCGGATGCCGACTTCGACATCGGCGCCTTTGAGCTTGCCGGCCTTCTGCTCCGCAATCACGAACTTCGCCGCGACCGGCTTCTCCGTCTTGAAGACTTCGATGAAGGAACAGAGGTCGTTGAGAATCTTCTGATTGCTTTCTTCCAGAAATTTTCCCGCCACGAAATCGCGTTCCTGGGGCTTGGTCACTTCCAGTGCATGCTCGGACGTCAGGCCGGTGAAAACGGGATCGAGCGCCTTGAGCTTGATCACGTCGTCGGTGGGATCCTTACCCAGTTCGCCGCTGGTCTTAATTTGATCGACCATCCGTTTCATCATGTCGGCGAAGTGAGACGAGAGCACGGTGCTGACGACGATTCCGGATTCGAAGCGGAAACTCTTGGCAGTGATTTCCAGCACGCCATCGAAGCGTTCGGCCACTGTAACCGGCACGGTCACGGTCATCGCGAGTTTGATGTTGCGGGGCCCATCATAGAGGAAATAGGTCTGCCGGACTTTGTGGCCTTTGAGTTCATTGGTCGCGGTGATGCGGATGAAATCAGCGCCGCCTTCGGTGTGCAGCATGTCTGCGCCGAGTTCATTGAAATTAGGATAGGCTTTTTTAAATCCCGCGCGCGTCTGTTCGGCGAAGGCTTCCATCGTGCCCGGAAATACGCCGTCTTTGATCATGATGTTCGGAGCCAGACCGTCGACGGCAGCGGCCTCATTCAGCACCACTTTGAAGGGCTGGCCTTCGCGACCCATCACCTTCCAGCCGCTGGGCGCCTGGTACGAAAACCCGGACCCGTCCGCGAATTCTTCGGAGATGCGCGCTTCTTCGGCGCGCGAAAACGCAGGGAGCAGCAGAACTGCCAGCAGGATCGTAAGCACAAAACGCATTCGGCACCTCCTTCGAACGGTGGCCCGTCACTGTAGCGCCGGGACAGAGTTCTTACAACGATAGACGCCGGAGCTGAACGATCATTCAATGGACTGCAAAGAGCACATGAGCAGTGCTGCATTTTACTTTTTTCCCCTCAACCCAGTGCGTTGATCCAATGAGAGCTGGAGAGGCGCGGCCTGGAAAATTCTGAAGTTGAATGATTGTGCCTGTTCGTGCGCCGACTATGCTTTCTAAAAGCATGGAAATCGTGTATTGCGACGACTGCGGGATCCGCGTTCCGACAAATGAAGTCACGCGCGGTCTGACCGACGACGGCAAGGTGCGCTGCGATAAGTGCCGGCCGTCGGCCGTTCCATTGCCGGCGTTGACCGGCGTTTCCAAACGGCCCTCGGGCGATGGCATCACCGTGGCACCTCATCCCGCACACGGGCACGCGCATGGGTACGTGCCAGGTCCTGTTCCGCTGCCCAACGCGACACCGCCCCGCACGCATAAGAAAACGCAGATCAACACCGAGAAGCCGCCGCCGCGGACGTCCGAAGCCTCGCGGCAGAACAACATGATCATCGGCCTGGGCATCGCCGGTGGATTTGTGATGCTCGTCGGCCTGGTGTTCATGTTCTCTGGGGACAAGACGGAAAAGAAAGCCGCGCAATCCTCAAGCACGACCAGCAGTGCGGCCAGCGGCACGGCCACCCGCACGGAAACCACGGTGGAATCCACCAACACGCGACGCGTCGAAGATACTCGTACCGCTTCGGCGCGCCAAACTGGTGACGCATTACCTCAGCCACAAACTCCACCACCACCGCCCCCACCCCCGCCGCTTGCCGCGCCCGCCGGGATGGGTGGTTCGAATTCCAAGACCGATCCCGAAGCGATTGCACAGGGGGCCTACGACAAGGTGCTCCTCGCCATCGCCAAGGAAGACGCCGCTGGAAAAATCAAGCAGCTCGACCAGTTCGTGAAGGATGCCAATCCGGATACGCTGGCTGCCGCGCGTGCCCGCGCGATGCTCTCGGGATTGAAGAAAGCCGAAGAGGCTGCGAACGCGCCTCCGCCACCGCCTCCAGCTCCGCCTGCAGCAGTCACGCCAGAGGCACCACCGGCGGCGGTGGCCGCGGGCTCCTCGGCGTTCAAAGAGGACTTCGAGACCACTGCATACGGCATTAACTTTGGAACCGTCACGGGAAGTCTGCCCGGCAACCGGCCCGGCAAAGCGTTGAAATTGGGTGCGGGAAGCGGCAATGATACCCGCGGCGGCATCTACCCATACGCCTACCCCAATACCTCACCCATTTATAAAACCACCACCCTTGCCGTGGCTACGGAAGGTATGAAAGTGCGCTTTTCCTATTTCAATACGCATCTGTCCACCGATACCGTGGTGGGTTTTATTCCACCGGGGACTGATGACGCGAAGTACTGCAAAGTAACCAACCGCGATCCCAAAAAAGGCGCGTGGACCTCCGTGGAATTGACCCTCAGCGATTTCAAAGACGACAATCAACAACCCGTCAAAATCCCCGTCGGTTCGCGCATCTCGCGCCTCGAATTCTGGGGATATGGCGTCGGCGAGTGTTACATCGACGACGTTGAACTGATCGCCGGCCAGTAGAAACTCTCCGACGCCTCACACCACATCCATTTTCCCCAACGGATGCCAGCCGTCATTGCCGCAGGCTTTCATCGCGAAGAGCACTTTGGGCTTCTGCGCTTTTTCGTCGAGGATCGCGATGTCCACGTCCACTTCGCCGCGGCGGAGTTCCTTCGGGAAAGCGACATTGCCGCCGAGAACCGAGTCGCCAGGCAGCCAGGTGCGAATGTCCGTCTTGATTTTCGCGATGTGGCTCTGCTTTCCCTGGCGGAAACGCAGCGCCAGCACGTAGGGGCGGTAGATCGGCGCGACGCCGATGTTCTCAACCCAGTACCAGAACGGAATGCGCGCGCCGGGTTTCGCTTCCAGCGGCAAGTTGATCTGGCGCAGCACGAAGCGGTAACCGAGCCGGCGGTCCCACGCGTCGATTTTTTCGCGCCACCGGTCGGGGATAAAGCTCGACTTCGGCATGAAGACGGTCGTATGGTATTTCAAGCCCTGCTCGAGAATCCAATCGACGTCCCAGCCTTTACTCTCCCAGTAGCCTACCGTCCAGCAGGTCTCCATCGTCACGGGCGCGGTCTTCCAGGTTTCCGCCACGCCGTTTTCCGCAATCTCCTTCGGATAGGCGTCGAACATGTGGTTCCAGTTCAGGCCATCGGGCACGTGTCCGCCGCCTTCGATGCGCATGTCACCGTAACAATCGGCGCGCCAGCCGATCTTATTGAACTTCGACGCGTATGCGCAGCCGAATGTGCCGAGCATCGAGATGAGCGGCGTCTTCTTGAACGCTTTGACGTAGACGTCGACGAGTTTTTTGGCTGTCGCGCGCGTGGTGTTGCCGCCGCATTCGCCGCACGGGCCGCCGTAGGCGATGTCGAAGCTTTCAAGGTACGGATGCCCGTCGTAGCGCTTGGCGAAAGCGCGGAGGATGTCGCCGAAGTGCTTCAAGTACGCCGGGTGATTGTGTTCTGGTTCCTTGCGTTTGGGATCGGACTTGGGATCGATCTTCCCGCCAAGTTCGAAAAACCAGGCCGGAATATCCGGCCCGATGTACGGCTGGATGCGCATCTGCACTGTCTGTCCGCGCACGCGCGCCGCTTCCAGCGTGCCGTCGATGATGTCCCAACGGTACTTGCCCTTTTGGGGTTCGAGCACCGACCAGAGCCAGCGGCAGTACGAGAGCGTGGTGTCGGGGTAGTTGGGATTGGCCAGCTTGCCGTCGAAGGGTTTGAACGTCTCCGGCCCCTTGCTGTCGTCCCAATGCAGTCCAGGATAAAGTTCATCGCCGTTGAAGCGCTGAAACGTAGTCGTCCCACGGTGCGGGTTGGGCAAATATGCAAACGACTCCGCCGGCCGGATGCGCTGAATCACCTCGTCCTTATGAAACACATCGCGCCACCGCGCCTGACTGTGCGCCGGAATGCTTTCAACACCCTGAGCCGAATCGGCCATGAATCGAATCCTTGATGAGTTGTGAATGAAAACTTACGCTTTTTCTGTTCTGCTGTTCTGCTGTTCCTCTCTGCTCCATGCCCGCCACGTCGCAGCAACCGCTCGTCTATTCTGGCCCCTGACCCTTCGCCCGCCAGGCCGCCAGGCCGCCCGCGGATCACTTGAGGGCCATGATAAATTCCGCGATCTTGCGCCTCCAGACTTCGCATTCCGCACCTTCCGCGTTCAAACCCGTGCCGACCAGCGCGCCGTCGGCTTCGGACGCGATGTTCTTCACGCCCGGGAGGAACGGGATGGTCTTCTTGAGCGCGTCGAGAAACGCCTTGGCTTTCGCGACGGCGTCGGCCTTGGCCGCATTGCCTTCGGCGGCGGCGAGCGCTTTCTCCAGCGTGGTGATGTACGCTGAGTCGGTGATGCCTTCCGCGCAGGAGAAGAACGGCGTCTTGAAGAGCATCGCGCCGGGATAGCTGTTGGGTGCGTGGGGCGCGAAGCCGTCGCCGGAGGTGAACGGATTGTACCATTCTTCTTCGTTGATGTAGCCGGTGTTCGACCCGCCTTCCGAGAAGCAGAAGTGCCATTCCCAGCGGCCGACGGAACCGACGCGCCAGTTATAAAATCCCCACGACAGGCGGTCCATGCCGGTGTTGTAGAGCCAGAGCATTTTCTTTTTCTGGGGTGTCACGGTCATCAACTTTTCGCTGCCCTTGCCGGCGTGAGTGGAAATGATGTCGGCGTGATCGGCCAGCGAGGTGTAGTCTAAGCCGCCGCCGCCGTCGCCCATGGGCGTGACGAACGACGGGAAGATTCCGCCCTCTTTCAACCAATCGCCGTAGGTATTCGTGTCTTTGAGATTGCGGTTCCACGGATTGGGGACTTCGCGCGGTTCGTCGACGATCTCCACTGCCACCGGCAGGCCCTGCTGCTTGATGAAGGCCGCGTACTTGTGGCAGTAATCCAGATACGCCGGCTTCAAGCCCGGCAGGGCGAATTCCGAGCCGGGATTCTGGTCGACCTTCGCACCCAGGCGCCGCCCGATCGTGCGCGCCGCGCCGAGTGAATTGCCCATCATAAACTGGAGCGGGTGCCGGCCCATACCCGCCGCTTTGGCCAATTCGTAAATGGTGGAGTCGAACGTGACGTCAACGCCGTTCCCGTTAACGCCGGTCACATTTCCACCGCCGACGGCAATGCCGGTATAGCCAATCTCGCGCATGAAGGCGATCTGCTCCGCCAGCTTTTTCTTATCGGCAGGCGGTCCGTAGTACATGCCGAACGAGTACGGCAGAATTTCCTCGAGCTTAAACGGGTAGACTTTGAGCTTCACGGGAAAGCTGAGCGACTTTCCGCCGGCCGTCGCCGTCACTGTGCCGCTGTAGTCGCCGGCCGCCGCGTCGTCGGGAACTTTGAGCCAAAGATACCAGCAGAGCGAGACGCCTTTCTCTGCGTTGAGTTCATTCGTTGGCATCAGCGCTGATTCGGCCATCGAATCGCCGCGGACGCGGTAGTCCTCAAAGTAGATCCGCGTGGCCGTGGCAGGAATCTCGCCCGGCCCCTTCAGCGCGGAAATCTCAAGCTTGCACTTCCCCAGATCCTTGAACGGCACGAAGCCAAGGCGAAAAATCGCGCGCTGGCCCGCCGCCGCCGCGAGATCGAAAGACGTGCGCTTGCGTTCCTCGTCGCTGGGTCCGGTCGCCGCATTGAAGTACGTTTTTTCATCGGGAATGAAACAGAGGAAATCGCCGTCGCCATCCTTCTTCGCGGGCTTCTTCTGCGGATCGGGACTGATCGTGCTGTAGAATGTGCGGATGCGCTCGGTGCGGATATCCGCGGCCATCTTCTTGAACGCCGCTTCCTGATCCGCCGGCAGCACGATCAACGCCGCGAGGTAATGGTTGGCGGCCTGGATCGTCAGCTTGCCGCCGGTGACTTTCACCTTCTTCTCATACACGGGATACATGCGGTCGATAAAGTCGAGGAACAGCGCGTACTCGCGTTCGGAATACTGCGTCTTCAGGAAGCGGAAGAGATACTTCTCGCTATTGATCTCGTCGGGCGAGGGACTTTCGTCGACGATCGTCTGGTCGCCGATCTTCAGCAGGAAGTGCGGATTCTTGACTTCCGACTTGATCACCATGCCGGCGGAGAGCCAGACGTGGTACTCGCCGTCGGGCATCGTCTTTTCAAACGTGATCGGGCCGCCGGCCGGATCGAACACGCCTTCACCGGTCAGCGGATCAGGCCAGTGCTTGCCGCAATTTTCCAAGTTCCCCTTCAAGGCGAAACCGCGCGCGTCGTCGCCCGCTTTTTCAGCGACCGTAAAACCCGGCAGCGCCGCGGCGCGGTGGCCGAATAGAAATGCCGTGGCGCCGGCGGGCACGTCCACCTTCATCTTGCCGCCCAGCGCGTCTTCCTGAAGCACGCGGATGTTGTCGACCCACCAGACCAGATTGCCGCCGTCTTTGGGTGGCGTGAGGAAAATCTTGACGCGGGTGAGCGCGTTCATCTGGATCTTGTCTTTCTCTTCCAGCTCACCCCAGTCCCTGCCTTCCTTGCCGTTGCGCTTGGCGCGGTTGATGGGGATGACGATGGAATTTTTGCCCTGCTTCACAATCATCGGTTCGATCGTGCAGCGCGTGGGATAGCCCTTGGTCAGGCCGTCCCACAGCTCAAACGAAAATCCGATCTTTCCTTCGCGCTCCATGACCACGTCCATCACAAAGTAGTCGAAGTTACCCCAGTCCTTGGTCTTCTCGCGGCCGATGTAAAATACGCCGTAATCCGCCCCCTGCTTGAAGACCAGGCGGCAACAATTCTTGCCGCGCGTGACGCCATTGTCCTGCACGGTGTCAAAGGTGACGTTCTCCGCATCCTTCTTTAGGTCTTCCGCATCCGCCGGCTCCTCAAAATCATAGAGCACGCGGACCTCTTTACGCTCCGCCGCACGCGACGTGAAAGTTAAGGCAAACAGCGCAGCGCAGGCGATCAAAGCAATGCGGCGTAACGTCATGGATACTCCTTCATTAGGGACAACGCGTTTTTGACTGATATGGCATACACCGGATTTGTAAGCCGCAAGAGTAAAAGTCACAGGGCCCGTCTCGCTCATAGGGGGTGTGGCAGAAAGTGTAACGTTCAATATTTACCAGTGAGCGGAATCGAACGATGAAGTCGGTCACTGTATTGAATATTTTCTCAATGCGGAGGCCGTGGCTTTCTGCAGACTGAATTCAAACCTGCGAAACACAATCGATATTTCAGTTCCCGTTTGAAACAGGATGTTGTGCCTGAAGTCCGCCTTTCCTTCTGAAAGCAATTCGTCATATCCCCAATCGCCGAAGCGAGAATACTCCATCGGAAAAAGTACATTTTTTGTATTCAACTCAATGCTCTTCACATCACCGTAGTTGAGTCGATAAATAAACTTCGACAGCTTTGATCCGACGCAGACGACAATTCTTACACGAGTTTCGGCCAAAATGGGCGAACGACTTGGAATGGATTCCGGCGCGTCGGAAACGACAAATTGCAGAAGCCGTCCATCATGCAAAGAATGCTTCGTAAAAAATTTCCCAGGTGCTGCTCCGAGTCGCGGAGCCAGTGTACGAAGACTTCGATAGTAGCGCTTGAGGTTGGAGTCGTATGTCCTGTTGGCAACATTGATGGTCTTCTCATTCTGCCATCCACCCCAAATCTCCGCCGTGAAATATTTCACACCTGCGCCCCTATCCAGTACGCCTCACAACAAAGAGAAAGTACTATCCATCCGCCACTCGACATTCTCTTAAGCCGTGAAAATCAATATTGCTATCATTTAAACGCGTTACGACAAAATTTCCCGTAACACTCGACGGCAGGCGGGGTCTTTTCTGCGGCACATGTGCTCTCCTGAACTGGCCGCTCCGGGACTTCAGATATGAAAACTCCGCACGCGTCTCGCTTTGCAATGGTCTGCGTAGTGGCGTGGATGTCTTCAACCTTCGCCGCGCACGACGCGCCGCAGAAGAAGGAACTCGCCGACGGCAAAGGTTCCTACATCTTAGTGCTCCCTAAAGGTCACGATCCGAAGAAGACTTACGAACTGATCGTCTCGTTGCACGGCGCTGGCGACACCGCTGAAAATTACGCGCGCTGCTGGACGTCGTGGCTCGGCAACCGCGAAGCGATTCTCGCCGTGCCGGAAGGTTCCGCGAAGATGGGGCCGGGGTATTCGTGGTCCGGCGAAGACGAAGTGCGCGTCGCCGCGACCGTGGAAGAGTGCATCAAAACCTATGGCGCCGATCGCAAGCGCGTGTTGCTGACCGGACATTCCGCCGGCTGCGCCATCGGCTTTCTCGTCCTTTCCAAACATCCCGACATGTTCGCTTGCTACGGCGGCACCGCGCAGGTCGTCGAAAATTTCGTGAACAAGAAGGACCTCGAGAAGGCCGTGCCCAACACAGCGATTTATTTCGCGATCGGCAAGCAGGATCCCAATCACGCGTTCTACAAGGAAACCGTCGACCTGCTCACCAAGATGAAGTTTAACCTGGTGACCGAAGACCCAGACATTCCGCACACCGTCACGCCCGAAGAGTGCAAGAAGATGCTCGACCTCTTTGACAGCACCGCCGACAAGATCGGCCAAGCGCGTCTGGCTGAAGCCAAGAAGCAGCTCATCGCCAAGAATTGGGCGTCCGCGGAGAAGGAACTGAGCGCCGTGGCCTCCGGCAAAGGACTTTCCGCCACGGAAGCCGGCACGCTGCTCGACGGCATGAAGAAAGAGTTCGCCGCGAAGTTCGACGCCGCAAAAACGTTGAAGGGTCCTGACGCCGTCGAAGCCCTGCTGAAAGTCGAGCGCGAATACCCCGGCACCTCGGTCGCCACGGACGCGCGAGCGCTGGCCGACAAAATCGCCGCCGATCCCGCCACGAAAGACATCGCTGAAACGCGCCGCAAGGAAGCGCTGGAAGCGAAGGCGCTCCAGGCGATGAAAGACGCGCAAGCGTTTGAAACCGCCGGCAAATGGATGCAGGCCGCCGACGCGTACGAACGCGTGGCAAAGGAATTCGCCGAGAGCACGCAGAAGTCTCCGGCGACTGCCGCCGCCGAACGCCTGAAGAAAGATCCACGCCTGCTGGCCGCCAGAAATACCGGCGACGCGGAGAAGCTCCTGAAGCGCGCCAACAATTACATCAGCAACGGCGCCAACGACGAAGCCAAGGAAATCCTGACCGAACTGATCGAAAAATTCCCCGACACCGAAGCCGCGAAACAAGCGAAGTCAAAAGTCGGCGCGCTGAAGTAGCGCCTCCCTTCTCCCCTCCCTCGAGGCAGAGGATTAGTGGCCGATCTCGTAACAGTAGTGCGCGCCGAATTCGGCGGCGCGTTCGGCGACGTCGGCGGTGAAGGTCAGCGTGCCGTCGTCGGACTTCGCGGCGACTTCGAAGATCCGCTTGCCGCTCGTGGAGAGCGCCCAGACCTTCAGCGTCGCGGCGTCGGCGCGCTTGAACTTCACTTCAGCCTTGCCCGCGCGGACCAGATGCGGGAGCTTGCCCCACGCCTGCAGCGTCTTGCAGGCTTTCTCCGCGTAGTGGATTTCCGTGTTTTGCAGATCCGTCAGATGCGTCACCAGGACGCGGCCGCTCTCGGTCAGCGGTTTGTCGTCGAGCGCGCTAAGCCACACGGTGGCTTCGACTCCCTGCATTCCAATCACCACGCGGTGATCGGCAGTCTCGACAGTCTTTCCGGCGGGAGCGAAGCCGCCGGCGGTCTTCGGCGTGTCGAGGACCATGGTGTCGGCGCCGCCATCGATGAGCAACTCGCGGGTCTGGCTCTGGAAAATGTTTTTCGACGGATCGGATTTGCCCGCGCCGGGCGCGTCCTTGCGCACTTCGATATCCGTGGTTCCCGGCTTCACGGACAGCAGCGAACCGGCGCTGACATTGGCGGCCAGCGCCTGATCCTGCTTTTTGTCGGCCAGTCGCGTGCCGACGCGTTCGACCCACGCGGCCCAGTTCCACTTCGGAGAAAGATTGGGCATTTTATCGAGCGCGTTCAACGCGGCCGTATCGATGGTCAGCTCGGTGCTTTCGGTCGCGGGCTTCATGTCGCCGCGCACGAACAAACAAAGCGTCGCGCGTTCGGCGGCCTGGCCGAGCGGATCGGTAGCCATGTCGAAGTAGCCGAGCGTCGAGGGCTTGAAGAGATTGTCGCGGTTGTGGCTGTAGGCGAAGCGCCACACTCCGCTCCACCCTTGCAGCGACGCCAGCGCGCCGGTCAGAATTCCGCCGACACCGCGGTAACGGCCGGGCGCGGAGTAATTGAATTCGGTGATCGTGAACGGCTTGCCGTAGTAGCGCGTAAAAGCGCAGCTGCGGCCGCCGGTCGCGCCGGATGCGATCGGGCTGGAATTGTCGCAGCGCGACGGCAGCTGCCACGGCTTTTCGATGAACTGGGGGTGATCGACGTAGAAATGATCGTCGACGTAATCGTACTCCTGCCGCCCGATCTGCGAGGGCAGATAGTGCGTCCACGCGTTGGAATTGGTGATCAGCGCCTTGCACTTAAGTTCGTCGCGCAGGAACGCTTTCATCTTCACGACCATTTCGCGGTCGAGTTCACCAAAGAAGAGCAGGCTGGACGCCACACGCGCGCCGCCAGCGTAAATGTTGTCCGGCAGGGCAACCGTTCCTGCGGCCGGATCTTCGTTCTCTTTCAGTTCCGCGCCCCATTGCTTCGCCAATGCATCGCGCGCCGCGAATTTTTTGACCAGCCAGGCATTCCACGCCGTTTTCCATTCCGGAACGTCACGCAACGCGCCCGCAAAATTGCCGAAGTTGCCTTCGTTGATCATCGACAGCCACGCAATCGACGGCTCTTCGGCGTAGCTCACTTTTGTGTACGGATTGACGTGCTCGAGCAGCGCTTTCGTGAACGCTTTCCAGTTGTCGTACGCGGCGGGCACAACCGGGACGAGAATCTTGAACGTGTCCATCGGTACCGTGTCAGGTTTGTCGATACCAATGTCCTTCCACTTCACCGGCCGCGAAACAAAGAGGTCGGTCGTGACGTAAATGCCGCGCTTCTTGAACGCCGCGATCAAGTAGTCGAGCTGATCGAGCTTCTCGGGATTCAGCGCCGTCGAGACCGCCTGGCCCGTCGTCAGTTCGCGTTCGTAATGGTGGATGCGCACGGCGTTGTAGCCCAGCTTCACCAACCGGTCGGCGAGCTGATCGGACTGCTCGTGCGGGAGGAACTGCGCGGTGAAGCAGAGATTGATCCCGTAAAAGCGCTGCCCGACTTTCGGGCTGTCTTCGTACGCGAACTGGCCGTCGGCCGTGGCGATCACACGGCCATGCTTGCCGGCCGGGGCGTCCTGGAAACCAAATTTCGAAAAGTCGAGCGCCGAGCCGGCTTCGATTTCCTGATCAAGATTGAGCGGAATCCAATCGGGTCCGGCCACGAGTACCACGGGGCTATCGATGCTCATTTTCAGTCCCGGTTTCACGCTCAAGGCAAAACCAAACTTCACCGCCTCGCCCTTTTTGAACTGCTTGCCATCGCCCTGCGGCCCGATGCGGATGCAGAACGTCGGACCCCACTTGCGGTTGTCCTGCAGGAGCACCGGGGTCGCTTCGGCGAACGCAAACGAGAGCACCGCGCCACTGGGCAACGTGGCACTGAGTTTTTGCACCGGGCCGGCGGTCAGGGCGACTTCTTTGAGTTCCTGTGGGAAGTCGCCGCTCTTGTCGTCGGCCGTCCATTTTCCGCCAGCGAGGACCGCGGCCGGAAAGTCGATGCTGACGTGAAGCGAATTGAGCTCCACGTCGGCGCTGGGCGTAAATTCGTAACTGAACTGCGTCGCTCCGGGCGCATCCGTCCCTACTTCCAATGAGCCATTGATCGCCGCACCGGACGAGGTGTGAATCGTAAAATGCTGCCTGGCATCGGTCGGTTTGTCCTTCGACGCCGACGCGCCGATGCCTTTCCAGCCCTTCTCAAAAGCCCCGGGCGAGAAGCTGAAGAGTTCGCGTTTGCCGACGGAAATGCGCACCACGGCATCGGTACCGACGAGGCCGTCCAAAGCAGCCGGCGGCGCCTCGAGCTCGGCGCCATAGGCGGCACACCTGACAAGGATCAAAACGAGGCCGAAAACAAGGGTGGTCAATTTATGCATGTGTATCTGGCATCCGGGTTTGTGGGGAGACTTATATACCCTCTTTAATCGCGGATTACGCGAAAAAATGGCAACGGGCGCCGTGCAAAGGTGTATTTAGTTGCGTCGCAAGCCATTACAGTAAAAATGCATGAGAGTGATCGTTCCGCCAGCCGGCCGCGCATCAGCACTTGGAGACGTAAATACCCGCCCATGCACATGACCCGCTTCCGCGCCACACGTTTGTATTTCCTGCTCGCTTTCTTCACCGCCGCAGCCTGGATGCCAGCGGCGTTCGGCGTGGACGTGAAGGATCCGCTCACCGATCCCAAACACCCCAACTGGATCGTCGACCGCGCCGAGAAAACCGGCGGGTCGGTCAGTGTCGAAGCCGGCGGCGCGGTGCTGAAATCCGAGCCGCGCAACCACGCCATGCTCAAGCGGTCCAACGAGATCGTCGGCACCGACGCCAATCCGCTGGAAGTGAGCGTCTACTGTATTTCCACGCCCGGTTATGTCATCCACCCCGGCTTGCATCTGTACTGGGACAACGCAAACTACGTCAGCCTGCTCTTCTCCGTCGACAACCATCTCCATCTGCGCTGGACCAACAAGAACATCGATTCGGCGCGCGATTTTTACAACATCGTCCCGGACAGCAAAAAGAATGGCGTCTACTTGCGACTGACGGTGACCACGCGCAACGTCCTGGTCTCCATGAGCATGGACGGCGAAAACTGGCAACGCCTGGGCGACATCGGCGGACGGCCCGGCAAGGAAGGCGTCGCGCCGCCGAAGATCCTGCTCGGGCGCGGCTGGTCCGGCGAGAAGACGAACAAGGATGCGCGGCCGGATCTCTGCAACGACTACTACCCGGACGGCGCGAAGGACCTCGTCACGTCCACCTTCCGAAATTTTTCGCTGCGCGACACGCCCTACACCATCCCCGGCGACGATCTGAAGCTGGAAGCGCGCGACAACTGGGAACAGGCGGAAGAAAGCCTGGAGCCCATGGGCGTGCCGAAGAACTGGACCGTGCTCGGCCCGCGGCCCGATGTCAACTACGCGATGTGGGGACGCAAGGAAGGCTTTGATCCGGATACGACCGACGACTGGTCCAAACCTCAGAAAGACGAAAACGGCAAATCGCTGCGCGTGACGCAATGGTCGCGTCCCGACGACGACAAGAATTGCTACGTCGACATGGGCGAAATTCTGGAACTCAACACGTCCGTGATCGCGTGGGCGCGCACGGAAGTCGAATGGCCCGACGACGGCCCTGCGAATCTCTTCTTCGACGACAACGGCCGCGCGGTCGTCTACCTCAACAACAAGGTCGTCTTCAGCGATGCCGGCCGCGAAATGCGCGGCGCGAGCAAGGACAAGTTCTGCGTGCCGGTGCACATGAACCGCGGCAGGAATGTGATCAAGGTCAAGACGGCTCAATCGCGCGGCGACTGGGGATTTTTTCTCCGCGTCGACCGTACCGATCCGGGCTTCCGCATCAAGACGCTGGAAAAGCTGATCGAACTCCATCCGCAGGAAGCCGGCAACTGGCGCGGCGCGGATGCGCTCTTCGAAATCGCCCGGCGCTACCAGCAGCTCAACAATTTTCCCGCGGCGCTCGCGGCATGGCAGAAGGGCATCGAGAAATTCGCCACCAACGATGAACAGCGCGTCGAAGCCTTCGCCGGAAAAATCCGGCTGCTGGCGCTGCTGCGTGACTGGGACGCCCTGGCGGCGACCGGCGGCGAGTACCTCACGAAATACGGCCGTGCCCGCGGTTCGAAAATCGCGCTCGACGCCTGCGTCACCGGCGAAACGCTCTCCGGAAAAGTCGACGCCGCCGAAGCGCGCGTGAAGAAATGGGTCGAAGACAGCGGCGCATGGGGCGAGCAGATCGATTGGTCGATGCGCCTGCTGGCCGGCGCGCAGGGCGAGGCTGGACTGACCGACCGCCAGTTCGCAACCTTGGAACGGCTGGCCGACAATCCCGCGCTGACGCCGATGGAACGGGCGACGGCGGCGTTCGAATCGGCCTTCAACCGCTACCGCATGGAATACGACCGCGTCAACCGCGGCGAAAAGATGGAGCCCGAGAAATTCACCGCCGCATGTGCGGCCGCCCGGAAAGGCCTGGCCGTGCTGCCGGGCGCGACCAACCCGCAGGTTCAGGCATGGACGGCGGAAGCCGAAGCCGATCTGAAGGCCGGCCGTCACGAACGCGCGCTGGCCGGATTCTGGGGCGCGGCACTGCTTTCCATGGCCGCGTCGGATCCGGAGACCGCGCCGTACCTGGCGTTGACGCGGGCCTTCACGCTGCCTTCGGTCAGCATCGATCCGAAAACAAACAAGCCGCGCGATCTTAACGATCAGGTCCGTGGTGAACTGTGGAAACCCTTCGGCGAAGCGGTCGGCGACACCCGGCAGATCGGCAACGGCAATTGGAAAGCGATCGGGCCCTTCGACTACGACCCGAAGAATCCGCCCGGTCCTGAAAAGAATCCGGATCTAAACGCCAAGCATCCTGGTCGCGGCGGCGAAAAGGCCTGGGTGGAGATGGACCCGGCCAAGTGCAGCGCCGACGGCGGATTGAACATCAAGGCGGTCATCGGCGATTGCCGGGGCGGCAGCGGCGTCGCATACACGGCGCTCGACTTTGAAGCGCCGCAAGCGAAGAAGACGTTTTTCATCGCCTCGGCGCGCGCGGCCTGGGTCGCGTGGCTCGACGGCAAGCAGATTGCATCGCGCGGCGAAGACGGACTGAACATCGATGGGTACCGCGTGCCGATTGAACTCACGAAGGGTCCGCACCGCATTCTGATGCGTCTGGCGCCGCCCGGCGATGACAACTTCATCTTCCGCGTGCGCGTCGATACCGAACCGGAACTGGCGATCCATCTGCTGCGCATGGCGTGGATCCAGCGCGAGTTTCCCAACCCGGCGTACCTCTTCACCAACTGGGGCGATGCCTCGTGGCTGCTGAATTTCTGCCAGTACAAGGTTCCGCCGGGCGTGCTGCGCGACTTTGGAGAATCGCTCTCCGCGGTTTTCGTCCGCCCGGATTTGCGCTGGGCCTGTTCGTACCTTTCGTACGATTATCTAAAGCGCACCGGCCAGCAGGCGGAAGCGGCCAACGCTTACAAGTATCTGCTGCGGCGCATTGAAACCAGTTCCTCTTTCGGCGACCAGATGGGCCAGATCTGGTATGCCACCAACCAGACCTATGATTCGCTGGTCAACTGCGGTGAAACCGCGGCCGCCGACGAAGTGCTGCGCGATTTCATCGCCAGCTATCCAGACTTCTTCGCCGGCACCGGCAGTGCGCTGGTCTGGCGCGGCATCCTGCGGCAGGATTTTGCGCAGACGCAGGCCAGCCGCGCGTTTTTCGAGCGCGCCATCCGCGAGTACCCACAGTCGTCGGATAACTTCCGCTTCGCCGCGCCCGGCCTCGCTTACTCCCGAAAGTACATGCCCGACCGCCTGATCTACTCCACCGCCGACGACGCGCAAGCTGCCGTCGACGTCGGTTCGCGTTTGATGAAGACTGGCGATCCCGCCGACATCGAAAAAGCGATGAGCAAATTCGGCGAAATGATCCGCTCCAACTCCGACAGCCTGATCAGCATCTCCGACTCGCGCTTCTTTCCGCGGCTGGTCGGTGTGCGCGAATACGTTCGCGCTTTCATTTCGGCGCTCAACGACGATGCCCGCGACGTCTACCTCAAGACCGTCGCGGGAAGTTCCGACCAGGCGTTCCGTACCGCCGCGCGCAACAAGGACGTCGTGGCGCTGGAAAACGTCGCTGCCGAATACCAGTACACGCCCGCTGCGATGCAGGCGCTGAACCTCGCGGGAAATCTCTACTTCGACCGTGGCGACGCGCAGCAGGCAGCGTCGGCCTTCCGTGCGCTGGCGCGTCAGAACCGCGGCTCGACCGAATCGGGAATTTCTCCGGCGATGCTTGCCGCCAAGACCGTGCGCGCGCTGCTGCGCTCCGGCCAGATCGTTTCCGCGCGCGCGGCGCTGGATACGCTGAACGGCGAATTCGCCGGACAGTCGTTCACCGTCGGCGGCCAGTCGGTCACCGGCGCGCAGTACGCGAAGGTCCTCAACGGCGACATTGAACGTGTCGCCGCGACGCAACAGAAGAACAGCGACGCGCCAACGGAAACACATCTGGGCAACACGCAGCGCCGCGGCCCGCCCGCGGGATCGCCGGCGCCCAAGCCCGGCGAAGTCTCCTGGGTGCGACCCCTGCCGCCATCGGCCTCCATGGACGTGGCGCGCTGGCGCTTTGTGCCCGATCCGTTCGTCCATCTTCAGCCGTTCCCCGCCGTCTCCGGCGGCAACGCGTACATCACCACGATGGAATCAATGCAGGCGATCGAATTGCAGACCGGCCGGAATCTCTGGCAGGCCACATGGCCGTCCAGCGGTTCATTGGTCCCCGGCCGCTTCACCGGTTTCCCCGTCAGCTGCCCGACGGTCTCTGAAGGCCGTGTCTATGCGCGCGCGCTGTTGGGAAAACATTCGGCGCTGCAATGCATCGCCGCAGACAGCGGAAAAGTGCTCTGGAACACCGCCGACATTCCCGAACTGCGCAACGCCGTCTGGATCAACGACCCGCTGATCGCCTACGGACTGTGCATCGCCTGCTATCTCGAACCAGCCGACTTGAATTGCCACGGCGTCGCCGCGCTGGATGCCGTGACCGGCCGCCTGCGCTGGAAGCACGCGCTGGCCACCGGCGGCACCGGGATTGAAGTGCAGGGCGAATACTTCGGCTCAACGATGCAACTGGGCCCCGCCGCGGCCGACGAACGCGTCGTCTACGCGATCACCGGACTGGGTTCGCTGGCCGCACTCAACGCGCTCACCGGCGAAGTGATCTGGCTCTCCGGCTACCCGCGCGCCCACATCGGCAATTGGGACGTTGGCAATTCCAATTCCGGAACCAATGTGAGGCTGCGTACGTTGAAGCTGCTGTCGCGCGGTCCGGTTTCTCCGATCGTGACGCCCGACACCATTCTTGTCGCACCCAAGGACGCGCCCGGATTGATCGCCTTTGACCGCGCCAACGGCTCGGTGAAGTGGGAAGACGAACTGCTCGACGCGCCGTACCTCGCCGGCATCTGCAACGGCAATGTGATCACCGTGGGCAACGCGATTCGCGCCATCCAGATCAAGGACGGCTCGACGGCCTGGGAGTACGCCCCCAGCGGCGAATCGATCTACGGCCAGCCGGGAATCTCCGGCGAGATCATCTACCTGCCGACGGAAGATCACCTCCATCTGGTCGATGCAAAAACCGGAAAAGTGCAGACCATCTACGCGTGGGATCCGCGCGTCGGACCGCTGGGCAACCTGACGATTACCAACACCGCCGTCATCGGCGTCAACGGCCGCAGCGTCGCGGCCATCGGCGCGGTCGGCTCGCCGAAAGTCGAACTGCCCGTGCAGGAAGCCCGCGTCGCGTCGGCGGCTGGAAAATTCGATGCCGCAGCGTCGCTCTACGCCAAAGCCGAACAATCGTCCGATGTCGACGTCTCCGTGCTGGCGCTCAACGACCGCATTCGAGCGCTCGAACGCATGGGTCACAAGGAAGAAGGCCAGGGCGACGTCGACCGCGTGCTGGCCGGCAAACCCGCAATGCTCGACCTGCCGTCCGAACAGTGGCGCGTCTCGCGCGACACCCTGGCCGAAGTTCTTCACGCCCGCACCGGCCAGCCCGGACCGCCACCGGCCGCTCCGCCGCAAGGGTTGCAAGGCGCGCTCTCGTTTGCGTGGCAGCTCGAAGGCGAAAGCGCAATGACGTGCTTCCCCGCCGACGGCCCCCAGGATCGTTTCCTGGCGTACACCGGCACGTCCATTTACATGCTGCGCCTCTCACCGAAGTTTGAGGTCCTCTGGCAGTCGTACGCCGGTCCGGGGATGACGTCCATCCAGACCAACGCCACGACCGTCTGCGTCGCCAACTCGCAGCAGATCACGTTCTTTGATCGGGATTCCGGCCAGCCGCTCTGGCGCACTGGCGTGCCCCGCGATCGCAAGCGCCGCACGCGCGGCAACGCGACGTGGCTCCAGAACCTGGCGCTCAGTGAAGACGCCGTGGCGATCATCGGCGGCGAAGGTCTGTTCGTATACGACATCCGCAGCGGCAAGGAACTGTGGTCCAACGAACGCGGCAACCGCTTCGTCACCGCGCTCTCGTTCCAGGGCGAAGCGCTCAACATCGTCCAGATGTACGGCAACGATCAGCCCGCGTACTTCACCTCTTATGATGCGCACGCCGGCAACATGATCAGCAGCGTTCAGTTCAAAGCACCGTCGCGCGAAAAATGGAGCATCTACGACCGCATCTCCCTCTCGCCGGATAAGAAGGTGCTCTACGTCTTCCCCACCGGCGTCGACCGTTTCATCGGCATGGACATGACCACTGGATTGAATCTGTGGGATTCCGAATCATTGTTCATGCACGCCGACAATTCGTGGAACGCACTGGGCGTCGACGCCCCGGAAGGCCTGATTTTCTACCACGGCCATCGCGACAACCACTTTTACTCCTTCTATTACGACCGCGCCGGCAAGCTGGTCTCGAAGCAGGAGGGCCTGCGCCTGGCCGTGGGAGGAGCGCCCGGGAATTTCGTCGCGTTCGGCGACAAGATCGTGGCGCGACAGGCGACCGACGACAAAGGCGTGCTGAAAGAATTGTGGAAGACCACACTGGCTGCCCCGTACGCCGACGCCAACGACGTCCGCAAAGTATTCCTCTCGAACAACAGGCTTTACGAGTTCGTGGTCCGCGCCAACTGGGGCGTGCCCGACCACATCGTCCTGCGCACGTTCGACTGGGAGACCGGCCTGGTGGTCGCCGAAACGCTGCTGCCGGGAACGCCCATCCGCAACACTGAGAACAAGCTTGTTCGCGCCTCCATCGAGCAGCGCGGCAACATGCTGCTCTATGCCGTCCGCGAAGGCTTCTTTGCCTACTCGCCTGTCGCCGACACGCAGCCCAACAGCCTCGCGAAACTGAAAGCCACGCTGTCCCAGAAGGACCTGCCCTCCGCGCAGCGCCGCGACGCCCGCCGCGCGCTCAATGAAATCGAACCCAGCGTCTTCCAGCTCTCCCCCGCCCCGGCAGGCACACGCCTGGACAACGAGAACAGTGATCCCGTCATGCTCGACACCGCCGAGCAGTACGTGCCGTTCACCGACGAACAGAGCTGGCAAGGCCCGCATGACTTGAGCGCCAAAATTTACTCCGCGTGGAGTAACGTGGGCATTGCGCTGGCCATTGAGGTCAAGGACGATCGCTTCGTTCCGCCGCAACCCGGTCATCCATTAGAGAGCGGCGACAGCATTCGCATCGCCTTCAACGGTCTGACCGACCCGGTCATGATCAACCGCTCCGAAAACGTGGTGATCACCATGGCCCTGGTCGACGGCCGCGTCGTGATCAACACCGAACACGAAGCATCGGAAGAAGAACAGGGCGCAGTCACCGGCCGCATCACGCCGGCCCCCGACGGCAAGGGCGCGCGGTACGAAGTGATGGTGCCGTGGCAGATCCTTCGCCACGATCCGCGCTTCCGCCCCGGCGACCGCAAGGAACTGCGCCTCGGCATAGTCATCAATGACAACGACGGCGATGGCGTGAAGGGCGCGCTGGAATTCGGCGCCGGATTGACCAACCCGTCACTGGTGCCGGCGTGGCTGGCGCGCGTCTCGCTCGTGGACATCTCGAAAGAAAAAGGCGAACGCTACCGTAAAGTTATCGCCAAGCTGCCCGGCGCGCCGCAGAGCATGAGTTTCCTCAACCAGATTCTCTCCGCCAAGCGCGGCGCGAATCCGGAAAAGGAACGCGCGACGGAACTGGAAGAGTTCATCAAAGCGCATCCCGATACGCCCAACACAATTCCGGCGCTGCGCCTGTTGCGGCACACGTACGTGCGCATGGGTGGTCCCAACGATTGGAATAAGACCGTTGAGTTCGCAAAGTCTGTAAAGTGCCCGCCGTCCATCACCGATACGCTGACCGGCAAATACGTAAGCGTGTGGGTGCTGCCCGACGAAAAGAATCCGCCCAAGACCGTCATGCTGCAGATCAACGTCAAAGGCTGGGGCTGGGCGCGACGTGCGTATTGGGGCGAACGTCGGCCGGAACTCGAATGGGGCCGCGACGCCACCAGCGAACACTTCTACATGGGTCCGCTGCCCAAGCCCGGCCAGTGGACGCAACTGGTCATGAACGCGATCGATTTTGAAATGAACGAAACCGACATCCAGTCGTTCGGCGTGACCTCGTTTGGCGGGTTGACTCATTGGGAACAGGGCGTCGCGATGTGCCTTGGTAAGGAAACGGCGCTGCTGCCCGAAGCATTGCCGAAGGACATTCACATGGACGGCAACCCGATTGTAGCCGTCGACAATCCGCACCACGCGCTCAAGAAATCATGGACCGGCAATCCGACCGGCGGCGTGCTCAATTCATCCGTCAATGCGCCAGACGTCTGGTTCTCATTCAAGACGCCCAAGCCTGAAGTCAAAGTCGATCCCAAAGCTCCGCCGCCCAAAGCGCCCGACAACACCAAGGAACAGGCGCTCTACCGCGAAATGGCCGGCCTGGTCTTCGATACCGGCGAAGCGAAGGACATGATCGGCCACGTGATTGAGCTGAGCCCCCAGGAAAAACGCCTCGAGAACGCGATCAGCGAAGTCGAAGACTTCCTGACGCACCATCCCGAGACCGTCAATGCCAACGCCATGCTCCAGGAATTGCAGCAGTGGTACGCACAGAAGGGGGATAAGTTCTCCGTCAAACGCTGCGACGATCTGATCCGCAATTTGAAGCTGCCGCGCAACGTCAGCCGCGTTTTCTACTCGCAGTACTCGCCAACGTGGATGGAGTGGCAGGTCCTCGGACCGTTCCAGGCCACCAGCGACCGGCGCGGCCAGGACCAGTTCATGGCGCCGGAAAAGGCCGTCGATCTGACTTGGCGTACAAAAGCGGCCGGCGACATCGACGTCGGCTGGCGAAAGTACTCCGCGGCGAAAGACGACAAGGGCAACCCGAACACCGGCGGCTTCGTCGACCTGTATCCGCCGCTGTTCTCGAAGCTCGACAATGACACGCGCGGTAAACTGGAGAAAGGCCCGTACTTCGGCTACGCCTACGCGCGCTTCACCGTACCGACCAAGCGCAAAGCGCTGCTGCTCTTCGGCGCCAACGATATCGTCTCAATCTGGGTCAACGGCCGGCGAGTGGTCAACGAAGCCGCGCCCGGCAACGCCAAAGACTGCGGCGCGGTCGAAATCCCGCTCACCAACGGCCCAAACGAAATCCTGATCAAGCCCGGCGTGACGCAAGGCCACCTGGGCTTCTTCTGCCGCATCGCGGATGAGCGGGGGCGGCCGTTTGACGATGTGACGCAGTAGCTTGAACGGCAGTTTTGAGTTGTGAGTTTTTAGTTTTGAGTTGGGGCGGCGTGTGGCAATTGCCGTTCACCACTCAAAACTTAGAACTCAAAACTCAAAACTGTCATCATCACTCGTGCATTGTTTTTCGCACATTTCTCTGCAAGCTTCTTACCTTTTCCACGTATTCCTCCCGTGAGCGCCCAACAGGCACTTCCCCCGGCCCGCTCGTCTGTAGCGGCGTCCGTCAGCGCGCGCCGGGAACGGCGTGAGCGGCTGGATGCTGCCGACCGCATGAAATGGCAGTTCTGGCGCTGGCGTCCGAAAGTCTCGCTCTGCACGTTTCAGATTCTTGCGCTCTTCATCGGCAGCCTTGTTCTGGTCTACCAGCGCTCCACGCCGTGGCGTGCGGGATTGACGTTAAAGGCCAGCGCGTACGGCGTGAGTTCCGTCTCGTTTTCCGGCGACAGCAAAAAACTGCTCGCCGGCGGCAGCGACGGCTTCGCGCGCGTGTGGGATGTCGACAGTGGCACCGAGTCGGCAACGATCGACCTGGTGCATCCGGCCCTCTCGTCCGAATTGCAGCAAGTGCTCAATGCCAAAGCGCTTCCCGTCGACGAAAATATTTCACGCCGCATCACCGCCAGCGAAATTTCTCCGGATGGCAGGAAGGTCGTCGTAACAGACGACAGCGGCGCACTGACCGTGTTCGATGCAAATAATGGTCAGGAAATCCTGGCGGAACGCTTAACAAACACCGTCACCAGCGTCCACTTTTCAGCCGACGGCAGCAAGATCATCGCTGCCGATCCCGCATCGAATTTGTCCCGCTTCGGCGGCATGGTTTACATCGTCGAGTCCATTTCAGTCTTCTACAATTCGGAGAGCTTCGAAGTGCCCAGCGACGCGCTCTGCTCGGCCTTTTTCTCAAAGGACGGCAAGAAGATTGTGACGGCGACCACCGACGGCCTCGTCCAAGTCTGGAACCGGAAGAACACCACGCCCATCGCCGCACTGCGCGGCGACACACAGTTTTTCCGCTCGGCCGTGTTTTCGCCCGACGGCAAATTCATCGCCACGTCCGGCAAGGACTGTACCGTCCGCTTGTGGACGGCCTACACCGGTGACGTTTCGCGCTCGATCATCGATTTCGATAAAGACGCCGCTCCGACCAGCGCCAACGGCGGGCACACGTGGTTCGCCAAGCCGGTGGCGGTGATGCGCGGCCACAATCAGTACGTGCTCTCGTCGCAGTTCTCGCCTGAAGGCGACCGACTCGCCACCATCAGCCTCGATGGCTCCGTGCGCATCTGGGGCGGCCGCGACGGCGCGGCGCTCTTCACGCTCACCCAAAAAGGCCCGTGGCGCTCTGTGGCCTTTGCGCCCGATGGCAATTCGCTCGCCCTGGCCGGCAACGACGGCTCCGTTCAGCTCTGGAACCTACGCTGCTCGGAACGCTGGTACGGCAAGCTGACGCTACCCGAATTCTGGGTGATGATCCTGCTGATCCCCGCGCTGATCTGGAGCCTCCGCCGCGATCAACGCATCATCCCGCCGACGCCGGCGGCGTGAATACGTGAGTTGAGCGGGGAGAGTTGAAAGTTGAGACGACGTACCTCGGCATAAATTTATCCGGTGGTTAAAAGTCAACATCAGGCCAATTGACCTGATGTTAAATAGCACTTTGAAACACGCTCAATCGTCTGAACAAAACCGCTGTCATCCGCATGCGTTTTTGAATTTTTAATTGGCCTCAACAGCCGACTGCATCAGCCAGCCATCGCCAATCCCGTCAAAATGCCCCAGCACCCAGTCGCCGCGGCGATCGATGATGGAGAACTCGGCGCCGTCTTTCAGCGCCTGATCGAACGCGGGCTGGTATTCAGGCGAGTTGCCTTTTCGCGCGACGGTCTCCGTCACCACGACAGCGTGGTTGGAATGGAAGACGGCCTGATACGCCAGGCCCGCGTCGATGCTGATCACGATTGCGGCGAGGACCAGCGCGCCGCTGACGCGGAAGAGCACGCGTTTGCGCAGCATCACTCCGCCGGCCATCAGCAGCGCGCCGGCGCTCCACGCGGCGAAAGCGAATTGCATTTTTTCGGGATACGAAAGCCACGTCGTCCAGAAAAACACGCTGTGCCACCACGGCGCGGACGGTTCGGGCAGATGGCCGGGCGACAGCGAGATCGCTTCCTTGAGCACCGCGTCGAGGTACGGATCGCGCGGCAGGAATGGTTTGGCTTTGCGGTACGCGGCGATGGCGCGGCCGTAATCGTGTGCGCCCATGTAGGCGTTGCCGATATTTTTAAAGACGCCGCCGTTGCGGTAGCCGTCGAAGGAGAGCTTTTCGAATTCCTGCGCGGCCGCACGGTACGCCTCGGGCGTTTTCGCGCTATCGAGCAGTTCCAGCGCGTGCGCGAATGTCCGTTCGCGCTCGCCGGTCTCCGCGGCGCGAAGCCCCGTCGCCAGCAGGCTCATGGTGAGCACAATTCCCAGCAGGCGCAGCATCATCGGCTCAACTCCCGCTGCAATTCCGGCAGCAGTTTTCCGGCGGACTCGACCATGCCGGCGACGTTCTGGCCGGCGGCCGGCGCGTACTCCAGCGCTTCAATACTCTCGAGCAGCTCCACGGCGGCTTTGCGCGTGGGTTCGCTGGCCTTCGCGGTCGTCAGCGCGGTATTGGCTTCTTTTGCGGTCATGCCGGCGATAGGCAGGTCGAGCAGATTGCCGATCATTCCCGCCACGGCATCGCGCGTGAACTTTCCGGCGGTGGCCGCGTCCGATTTTCCGAGCGCTTCGCGCGCCTGCTTCAAATTCGCCTCGGCATCCGGCCGCGCGCGCTGACGGCGCTGCCAGGCGGCGTCGTTGGCCAGATGGCGCCGGCGCGAAACCAGGAAACTCGCGGCGCCGCACGCGATCCACATCAACACGGCGGCCAGGGCATAGTGCACGGGATTGGCGCTCTGGTCTTGCAGCGCGGTGATGTCCTGAAAATTCTGCACCACGCCGCCAGTGCGGTTTTTGATATCGAGCGCTTTCTGCGTCGCGCTCCCGGAGATCAGATCCGCCGCGCCGACCTGCGACGTCTGCGTCACGTTCAAAGCGATCGGCGGCGTAGTCAGCTCTGAGAACTTCTCTTTCTCCACGCTGAAAACGGAGACCGTCAGCGCGGGAATCGTCGCGCCGGGCTTCTTCGGACGCAGGCCGTAGGAAAAAGTCTTCTTCGAGCCGCTTACTTCGCCGGTGGGCGCTTTGTCGATCACTTCAAAATCGGATGCGATCTGCGGCACGGCGGAGATGTCCGGCGCGGAGATCAGCTCCAGCGCGCCGCCGTCTTTGCCGCGTTCGAATTCCAGCTTCAACGTGAGCGGATCGCCGACGCGGAGCGCCAGGGGCGTGGCGGCGGCGGTAAGTTTATATGTCCCGAGCGCGCCGCAATACGTCGGCGGCGCCGGAGCCGGGACGTCGTGGACTTCCACCGTCGCGGGTGGAATATTCATCACCAGTCGCCGCGGCGTGTACTGCCGGCCATTCACTTTCTCGGCGAACGTCCCTTTTAAGGTGGCGCCGCCGAAAGTGAATGTGCCGATCCGCTGCGGCGTGAACGTGCGCTTCAATTCGTAGACGTAGTAGTCGATTGGCTTGCCGTCGGTACCGTTGCGCTTTTCGCGCGCGGGAACGCTCAGGTTGAACACGGCTGCTCGCGGACCGTCGAGCATCGAGAAGGGATTGTTGTCCTGCGAGGTCAGGCCGTTGATCGTAAAGCCTTTTCCAGAGTGGCTAAGCAGAGGTGAGAGCCAACTGGAGGCATCGCCCGTCGACAGCCCGCCGACCGGTTCGACCCAGTCCAACTGCAGGTCCACGGGGCGCTCCAGCAGCGAGAGCGGTTCGCGCGTTTCAAGCGTCGGCGTCGGCCGGATCAAGATGCGCAGCGTCACATCGAACGGCTGCGTCGGGTAGACGCGCGTTTTGCTCGGCACGATTTCAGCAAGGACGATGTCCTGTTTTTCCTGCGAGCGCACGTTCAACTGCGACGGCACGCCCACGAACTTCTGGCCATCGACGGTGATGAACGGCGCCGGCACCGTGAGCAGTCCGGCGCGTTTCGGAGAAAGTGTGTACTGATAAATGTGCGCGTAAACGGTGCGCTGCGTGACGTTGCCGTTGACCCAGTTGACCGAGGTCGAGTTCTGCGACTGGTCGCCGGCTTCCTTGACGGAAAAGTCCTTGTCGAAGTCGGAGAGATTGGGCTTCGCGCCGTTTTTCAAATTGCGGACCTGGACGAGATACGTCGCCGTCTCGCCCATAAAAATATCCTTGGGATCCAGCTGCACGTTCAGTTCGGGCCCGTCGTCCGCTTCACCGGCAAACGAAGATCCGCCCAGCGCTTGAAACGCCAGCAGCAGCGCGGAGAGCAGAACGAAACGGTGTCGTGAGAGTCTGATGGCTTGCATGCTCGTGTGTTGGCGTTACCAATCCTTGTCTACTGTAGCCGAGCCGCCGAGAATCCGCGCCTGCTCTTCTTTTTCCTTGCGGTGCTGCTGCTCCCGTTCCCGAACCTTGCGCAAAATCGCCTCGGCCTGCTCCTTCGACATCTGCTGCTTGTCGGGCTTGGGCTGGTCCTTTTTCTCTTTATCCCTCTCCTTGTCTTTGTCGGCGTCCTTCTTTTCCTGATCCTTTTTCTCCTGCTCTTTCTTCTCCTGATCCTTCTTTTCCTGATCTTTCTTTTCCTGGTCCTTCTTCTCCTGATCTTTTTTCTGCTGGTCCTTCTTTTCCTGTTCTTTCTTCTCCTGCTCTTTCTTTTCCTGATCCTGCTTGTCCTTCTGTTCGTCGCGCGGCTGCGCTTTTAGAATTTCTTCGAGGATCCGCTTGGCCTCTTCGGCCTCCGGAGTCGCGGCGGCGCGGTCGTTCTTCCGCAGCGCTTTCAGCGCGCCATTTTCATGTTCGACTGCTTTCGGCGCCAGTTCGATCGCTTTTTTCAGGCCCTCCTTCACCTTCTCCGGGTCCGGCGGTTTGGGAGCGGGATTATTCGGATCCGGCGGCGGGGGCTCCGGCTGCTTGGGCTGCTTTTCCAGCTGCTGCAATTCCATCTCGGCCTTCGTTTTCAGCAACTCCGTGCGCCGCGACGTCCGCTCCTGCAACTCGGCCAACTGCGCGTCTTCGTCATGCGTCGCCTGCGAGCTCAAAACCAGCGGCGGAGCATTTTCCGGCGGCGGCGCGGCCTTCGGTGCTTCGGCGCGCTTCTTGATGCTCTGCAGATTGTCGAACCAGTCGAAAATTTTTCCCAGCGGTTCGACGCTGCCATGCTCGCGGTTCCCTTCCGGTTTGAGCACGTTGACGATCGCCGTCTCGCTGGCCAGATCGTGCGCCAGCAGCAGATTGAACGGCACGACGACATCCCAGATCTTCTCGAGCTCCGCCACAGCTTCTTTCTGCGAGGGCGCGGCCTTGTCCGGCGAGCGGCTATCGAGGAACTCCGCCGCCTCCTTCATTTTCACACCAGAGGCCCCGGCCCACTGCTGCATCGCCGCGATCGCTTCGTCGAGCTGCTTCTCCTGCTCGGCGGTGAGTTCCGGCGGCGGCGGTTGCTGCGGCTGGCCGTTTTGCGCTGCCTGTTTGGGCGGCTTGAGTGTCGTTTTGATTTTATCTTTCAGCGGTCCGATTTCGTCGAGCAGTTCCTGCTGCGCCTGCTTGTGGAGCGCGAAGATGTCGAAATTATCCTCGGGCTTGAGCGCCAGCACCGACTCGCGCAGCGCCCGCTCCGATTCCATGATGAATTCGAGGTATTGAATCAGATTCGCCTGCTCGCGCGCTTTGCGCTTGTCGAGCTCGCGCCATTTGTCGGTGTAGAGCTTGGTCCAGAGGCGGATGAGCTCGATGTTCTTGCGCGCGTCGGCGCGGTCGGGCTGGATCTCCAGGCACGCGCGGAAACTCAGCACGGCTTCCTTTAGCTTTTCCAGAATTTCATTGCGCTTTTCCGGCGGCACCTGATCGGGATGTTCGCCGGCCAGCATTTTCGCCGCTTCGGATGCGAGCAATCCGAGATTGAACTTAGACGAGGCGGCGATCGACTTGTCCTTTGCCAGCGCCGACTTCAGGTAATTTTCGCGAGCGTGATCGGCTTCACCCTTCTTCTGAAACGCGCAAGCAAGATCGAAGGCCACGCGCGCGGCGTCTTCGAACGTCTGCTCCTTGTCCTTGCCAGCCTCGTCGGCGGCCTTGCTGAATCTCTCTTTCGCGCCTTCAAAGTCGCTCTTTTTGAATAGCTCCAAACCTTGCCGCACCAACTCCCGCTCCTCGCCAGCGCGGGCGGACGGAACCAGCAATGCCAACAGCAACAGTGGCGCAACACGAACAGCTGTAGCGAGCGGCTTCGACTTTGCCTTCGGTTTCGGAGCCGGAGAAAACGTAACGGAGCTCGGCGCGTGGCGGCGGATCAGCAGGTCGGCGATCAGACACAACACCGACGCGGCGAGGAACCACTGAAATTGCTCCAGCGGCCGTTTGCGTTTTTCCGTGGCACCTTCGCCGCCGCGCATTTTGGCGAGATGGCTGGCGTACAGCTCACCGAGATCATAAGCGCGCGTGCGGGCCGGAACGTACGTGCCGTGCGTCTTCAGCGCAATTTCTTCGAGCAGCTTCTCGTCCATCTTGCTCCAGACCTGCTCGCCCTTATACGCCATGAACGCGTGGTTCGGCGCGTCGCTCATCGGAATTCGCGCACCCTGCGCGGTGTCGCCAAGCCCCACGGTGAAAATCGTGACGGAACGTTCCGCGGCCGCGGCGGCAGCTTCCAGCGGCGAAGAATTCTGATCGTCGCCGTCGGTGATCAGCAGAATCGCCTGCTCGCGCTCGTTCTCCTTAGGCAGCACATCCAGGGCTTTGCTAATGGCGTCGCCGATGGCGGTGCCGCCCTTGGGCACGCTGTTGGGACTCAGGTCGCTCAGCGCCATGCGGAAAAAATTGTAGTCGGTGGTCAGCGGGCATTTCACCATCGCCACGCCGGCGAATGCGATCAAGCCGACGCGTTCGCCGCGCAGACGGTTGACGAGTCCGTTAACATCGGCCTTGGCGCGCTCAAGGCGGCTGGGCGGGACGTCGTCGGCGAGCATCGAGCGCGAGACGTCGATCATGATGTAGATGTCGCTGCCGCGCGATTTTACTTCTTCCAACGTGAAGCCGAAGCGCGGCTGCGCCAGCGCCATCAGCGCGAAGGCGAACGCCGCGCCGGTGAGGATCGTCTTGGCCCAGAATCCGCCGTTGGATTCCGCCGGGATGATGCGCGGGAGCATCGCCGCGGCGACGAACGACTGCGCCGCGCGGCGGCGGCGCGAACGCGCGAAGAGCGCCAGCGCCAGCCAGAGTCCGCAGACCGGGAGAATCAAAATCAGGGCTTCGGGATGAAGCCACTCGAACGACGAGTCCACTGCGTGCTCCCTTCCCTTCCTTACGGCAACGACCGGAAGCGCGTCGCTCCGGCCAACGAAACCATGACCACCAGGAACAATCCCGGCAGCGCGAGCCACGGGTAGAGCTCACGGTACTCCGTGTACGTTAACTGTTCGACCTTGGACTTTTCAAGCTTGTCGATCTCGGCGTAGACTTGTGTCAGCGCATCTACATCTGATGCGTGCCAGTATTTTCCGCCGGTGATTTTGGCAATGTCGCGGAGCAGATCTTCGTCAATGTGAAAGCGCGCCTGGACCAGATGCGTGTTGCCGTACCCGTCCTCCACCGGCACCGGCACGACGCCGTCATGACCGATGCCGATGCAGTAAACTTTGTAGCCCAACGCCTTGGCCGCCTGCGCGGCGTCGCG
The DNA here is from genome assembly GCA_038227875.1 of Planctomycetota bacterium. GTDB lineage: Bacteria > Planctomycetota > SZUA-567 > H5-PLA8 > H5-PLA8 > JBBRPR01. The sequence continues at coordinate 117,181 of JBBRPR010000008.1, read as the reverse complement.
GGGATCGACGATGCCGAAATCGTTGTCGCCGTCAGTGAGCAGAATCACAATCTTGCTTTTCGCGTCGATGGATTTCAAACGGTCCAGCGCGGTCGTCAGGCCGTCGCCGATGGCGGTCTGAAGTTCCTCGCCATTGATGGTCTCGCCATTCTGGTTGCGGATTTCGCGCGGGACGTTGAGCGAATGCAACACGTCCAGCAGCACGCCGTGGTCGAGTGTCAGCGGACATTTGCTGTCGGCGTAGCCGCCGAAGGCGACGAGGCCGATTAGATCGTTGGGCCGGCCGGTCAGTTTGCGGTCTTTGGAACCTTCCACGAACTGTTCGAAGACGTATTTCACTGTCTCGACGCGGCTGATGCTTTTGTCGTTGAGCTGAAAGTCGATGGCCTTCATCGAGCCGGAAATGTCGATCAGCATCTCGATGGCGATGCCGTCAGTGTGCGTGACCGACGAAGAGATGCCCTGCTGCGGCCGCGCGACGGCGACGATCATGAGGCTCAATCCCAGTCCGTAAATATAAGGCAGCGTGCCTTTGAATTTCTGGGCCAGCGTCACGGGCAGCGACTTCAGATCCGCAAGGCTGGAGAAGGTCACGGCCGCCGCATACCGCGAGCGGTGCGCGCGCCACAGCGCCAACAGCGCCAGCGGCACGAGGATCAGCACAAACGGTGAGTAGAAGCGGAAGCTGCCCATGGATTCTTAAATCACATCCCATTCATTTAACGGTCGCCTGACTCGGCATCGGCGCAAAGGCCGAGGACAATCCAACGAACTCCTGCGCCCGCGCGATCGCTTCTTCGATCTGGCGCTGCCCCGGTTCCAGACCGGCGTACTTCACCATGTCGGCCGCTTCGAGAAAACTGGCGAGCTGCTCGGCGCGTTCCGGCGGGAATACTTTGCGGAAGTGCATGTCGCGCAGGAATTCCTCCGTCGTCTGCTCCGGCGCATGCAGGCCGGTCGTGCGCTCAATGTAGCGGCGCACGATACCCGTCAGCCGCACATAGAATTCCTTGAACAGTCCCTGCGCGGGCAGATTTTCGGCCAGCAACGCCGCGAGTTCTTCTTTCGCGATCTGCTCCGGCGATTTCTGAATGACCTTCCTCACCTGAGTCTTCTGAAGCCTCCCGTAGTAGAAGATGAACACAATCAGCCCGCACGCGCCGAGGCCGATCAGCGCGAGCACCCACGCTGGCGGCAAGCGGCGCGGCAATTCTACTGGCGGCGATGCGGGCGCGAGGTTGTCGAGATCCGCGGCGTTGGCTTCTTCCGGCGAGGTCACAGTTACATCGAGCGGCTCGGTTTCGATGGTGCTCGACTTTGCGTCGGCGGCTTTGGATTTGAATTCCACGCTGATCGAGCGGATCAGATGCCGCCCGGTGTGCTGCGGTTCGAGCACGTAATGAAATTGCTGAATGCGCAGATCTTTTTCCGTGCGCGGAGTTCGTTCGTTGTAATCGTTGATCAGAAATTCGCCGACCGATTTGCCGAACGGCGGCGCTTTGATTTCGATGTCCGCGGGCGCCTGCACGATTACGTCGAGTTCGATCAAATCCGACAGTCGCGGCGCTTTCGGCGAGATACGAACGGTCAGCTTCACCGGGCCTTTTTCGGCGGACTTCTCCAAAACTGTGGACGCGTCCGGCGCTTTCGGCGCGGCGTCTTTTTGAGGGGCGTTCTCGTCGCAGCCGAACAGACCGATCAGGCATAGCGCCGCCAGCGCAGGTGCGGCCCTCCCTTTAATGTATCTGCGCTTCTGCATAGTCCAACGCCCTGACCAGAACATGCTCAAAATAGGACTCAGGACTCGAGTCCTGAGTCCTCCCCACTACCGCTGCCGCCGTTCGCGCATCTTGAAAAAGTGCTGCAAACTCAGCGCGTACGACTGATCGGTGCGGATGTCCAGCCTGTCGACCGAGACGCGCCGCAGCGAGTCGCTCAGTTTCTGCTCGCGCTTCGCCGCGTTCTGCGCGAAGAGTTCGCGCACGCGTTTGTGGCGCGTGTCGAGCTCCAGCAGCTCGCCGGTTTCCGCGTCCTGCAAGGTGATGAAACCCACGTCCGGCAACTCGCGTTCGCGCGGGTCGCTGAGCGTAATCGCGACCACATCGTGGCGCGTGTTGGCGACGGCCAGCGACTTGGAGTATTCCGTGCCGAGAAAATCGCTCATCAGGAAGACGACGCATTTGCGCTTCTGCACGCGGCCGAGGAACTGCAGCGCATTATCGATGCTCGTCGGCTCGCGCACGGGTTCGACGCTGAGCAGATCGCGGATCAACCGCAGCACGTTCGAGCGCCCCTTGCGCGGCGGCATGTAGCGCACGACGTCGGACGCGAAGAGCAGCAGCCCGACCTTGTCGTGATTTTTCAGCGCGCTGAACATCAGCACTGCCGCGACTTCCGCCGCCGTGTCCATCTTGGACAGACGCAGCGATCCGAACGACCCCGACGCCGAAATGTCGACCGCGAGAATGACAGTGAGCTCGCGCTCTTCCTGGAATTTTTTGACATACGGCGCGCCGGTGCGCGCGGTGACGTTCCAATCGATATTGCGGATCTCGTCGCCCGGCACGTATTCGCGGACGGAATCGAACTCCATCCCTCGGCCTTTGAAGACGCTCAGATACTCGCCGGCCAGGATGTCGTTGACCTGCCGATTGGCAACGATCTGGATGCGGCGGACTTCTTTTAATACTTCTGTTAGATCACGCATGGGTGCCTGCAATTTTTAATTCTTAATTACGTTCGACTGAATCGTCGCTCACCCGGTTCCGCACTTTTTTGCCAAACACAATTCAAAATTCAAAATTATTCGCTAAGGGACCGGAATCGAATCCAGCACCTTCTTCACCACGTCTTCCGGCGTCTGTTCTTCCGCTTCCGCCTCGTACGTCAGGATCACGCGGTGGCGCAGCACGTCGTAGGCGATTTCCTTGATGTCCTGCGGCGTCACGTAGCCGCGGCCGGAGAGAAACGCGTTCGCGCGCGCGGCGACGCAGAGGTTGATCGAGGCGCGCGGCGAGGCGCCGTATTCGATGAGATTTTTGAGCTGCGGAAGTTTGTACGCTTCCGGATCGCGCGTGGCGGAGACCACGTCGAGCACGTAGTCCTTCACTTTATCGTCCATATAAATGGAGGCGACCGTGCGGCGCATCTCCAGGAGCGCCGCGGGCTCAAGCACCGGTTTTACGTCGCGCTGGATATCGTCGAGCACCGTGTCGACGACTTTGCGTTCTTCGGCCTTGGTCGGGTAGTTGACGACGACTTTCAACATGAAGCGGTCGACCTGCGCTTCGGGAAGCGGGTAAGTACCTTCCTGCTCGATCGGATTCTGCGTGGCAAGGACCAGGAACGGATCTTCCAGCGGGTAGCTCTGATCGCCGATGGTGACCTGGTGTTCCTGCATCGCTTCCAGCAGAGCGGACTGGACCTTCGATGGCGCGCGATTGATTTCGTCGGCGAGGATCATGTTGGCGAAGACCGGGCCCTTCTTGGTGCTGAAGCTGCCTTCGCGCGGGTTGTAGATCAGCGTGCCGATCAAGTCGGCCGGAAGCAGATCGGGCGTGAACTGGATGCGGTTAAACTTGCAGTGGATCGCTTTGGAGAGCGCCTTGATCGCGGTGGTTTTCGCGAGTCCCGGCACGCCTTCCAGCAGCACGTGACCGCCGGTCAGCAGCGCGATGAGGAGCCGCGAAAGCATCACGTCCTGGCCGACGAGGACCTTGCGGACTTCCAATTTCACCTGTTCGAGTTTGTCGTGGTGCTTGAGGACCTGCTCTTTGATCTGCTGGACGTCGACGGAACTCATTGCTCCCTCTTCCTCTCGATTATTATTTCATTCAATTCCAACCTGACGGCGACCGGGGCCGTATACTGCAAAATAGACGCGCGAGGCGGCGAAAACTTCAGTCTTCGCCCGCTGTAGCGCCTGACATTGCAGTTGCCGAATCTGTGGGGAAGTTTAATCTCTCTACGTGACGCGTCCAACAGCTTTGCGTCGCAGTCGAACCGTACCGCCGGCAGCAGTGCCAGCGAGAGCAACGAGAATGGAGCCCGCCGTGCCCGCAACCGCCCCAATTCAGACTCAACCCGATGCCCGCGGATATTTCGGCGGCGAGGCCGGATTCGGCGGCCGTTTCGTCCCCGAAACGCTGATGCCCGCCTGCCTGGAACTTGAAAAGCATTACGCCGCGGCGCAGGCCGATCCGGCGTTCAAGGCGGAGCTCGATGCGCTGCTGCGCGATTACGTCGGCCGGCCCAATCCGCTCACGCTGGCCGCACGCCTGACGGCGGAAGTCGGCGGTGCCACAATTTACCTCAAGCGCGAAGATTTGAATCACACCGGCGCGCACAAGATTAACAGCACGCTCGGCCAGGTGCTGCTGACCCGACGCATGGGCAAGAAGCGCGTGATCGCCGAAACCGGCGCCGGCCAGCATGGCGTCGCGACCGCCACGGCCGCGGCGCTCTTCGGCATGGAATGCTGCGTCTACATGGGCGCCGAAGACGTGCGACGCCAGGCGCTGAACGTGTTCCGCATGGAACTGCTCGGCAGCAAAGTCGTCTCCGTGCAGAGCGGGCAGAAGACATTGAAGGACGCCTGCAACGAAGCGATGCGCGATTGGATGGCCTCGGTCCGCGACACACATTACGTGATCGGATCGGTGATGGGACCGCATCCGTTCCCGATGATGGTCCGCGATTTTCAATCCATCATCGGTAAGGAAGTGAAAGAGCAGATCACGAAGCTGGAAGGCCGCCTGCCCGATGCGGTCGTCGCGTGCGTCGGCGGCGGCAGTAACGCGATGGGCATTTTCTACCCGTTCCTTGAAGACAAAGCCGTGCGCCTGATCGGCGTGGAAGCGGCCGGGCACGGCGTCGACACGCAGCAACACGCGGCGACGCTGGCCAAGGGCGTGCAAGGCGTCCTCCACGGCATGAAGACCTACGTGCTGCAGGACGCCGACGGACAGACGGCGCAAGTTCACTCGGTGTCGGCGGGGCTCGACTACCCAGGCGTCGGCCCTGAACACGCGTGGTTGCGCGACACCGGCCGCGCCGAATACCAATCCTGCACCGATAGCGAAGCGCTGGAAGCGCTGCAGCGTTTGGCGCGGCTGGAAGGCATCATTCCCGCGCTGGAAAGCAGCCACGCGATCTCCAACGCGTGCAAGGTCGCCAAGCAACTCGGCAAGGGCAAGGTCGTGGTGATCTGCCTGAGCGGGCGCGGCGACAAGGATTGTGAGGAAGTGCGGCGGCTGATTAAGAAGTAAACAAGGAAAATCATGACGCGTCGTTTCTGGATCGTTTTCAGTCTGCTGGTGCTCTCGACTCCGCTGCAGAAGTCCGAACTGGCAACGGTGACGCCGCATCACGTCCGGAAATTCCGCGCGATCGAGGAAACTTCCAAGTCTATTGCGCGGACGGAATCGTCGTCGGACAAACAGACCGGACGGTTTGAAAACCGTACAGATTACTCGGCTACAATTCGTGCATTCTCCTATCAATGGTCTGCATCGATGGAGGCGGCGCCGGCCAGTTCTCAGCGCTGGACTGTCCTCTTCACCGCGCACCACCCGTTGCGTGGGCGCGATCCGCCATTGGCGTAATTCACTTCAACTCTGCCAAACATCACATTCCATATGGAGTGCGCGCGCTCGGCGCGGACTCGCATCATCGTTTACCGCTGGAGGTGGACGCTCATGGCTTCGCCGCGGGAATGGAAATGGGAATGCGTTCGTACGCTTCAATGGACATCAGCACACTGGTTCCGCCACGCCTTCGACTTGCGCGACGATTCGGAAAAACTGATCGACATCCGTATCACGACCGAGCGACATGGTGTCACCGCCGATGCGACCTCTGAATTTGGGAGGTGGATCTTCAGCCGTTCGCGACAGGGAATCGTTTCCGCCATTACCCAGCGGGGCGAGCCGGTGCTGCACTTTTACCCGGCGAATCCCGGACGGCTGATTTTGAATTCCGGCAGCCAATACTGCGTGCGTACTGGATGCTGGCCACAACTGTTGAAATTTTACAATGCCGCGGGCACGGCGCTGATTTTGCACGCAGGCTATTTGCTCGCGCAGCACACAGCCGTGCTTGCGGGTCCATTACTACAAAACAGGGAGCGCCTGCTTTCGGTCGCGGTTCTCGCTCAATACTTGCACATAGTTAACCTGGACGAAGGAAGGAGCATTGCGGCGCTGAGTCTTTACTAGCTCGCGTCACAGCATCATGACACCTCTGAATTTTACGCTCATCACCTTTTGCGTCTCGCTGATCGCCGGCGTGTTGGGTTCGCTGTTGGGCCTGGGCGGTGGCATCATCATCGTGCCGTTTCTGACGCTTTGGATGAAAATCGATATCCGCTATGCCGTCGGCGCATCGATTGTTTCCGTGATCGCGACATCCAGCGGTGCGGCGGCAGCATACGTGCGCGAGCGCATGACCAACATGCGCGTTGCGATGTTCCTGGAGTTGGCGACGACGACCGGCGCGCTGACTGGAGCGTTTCTGGCGGGCGTCGTCTCAGTCCGCTGGCTCTATCTGATCTTCGGCTCCGTGCTCGCCTACTCGGCACTGACCATGTATCGACGGCGGATGTCGGTCGCAGGCGTGAATGTTGCACCCGATGCGCTCGCCGACAGACTCCGCCTTCACGACTCGTTTCACGATGAAGCCACAGGTGAAGAAGTGGCCTACCGCGTCACCGGCACTCACCTGGGTTTTGTCTTGATGTACATCGCCGGTGTGGTGAGCGGTCTGCTCGGCATCGGATCAGGCGCGCTGAAGGTACCGGCGATGGATCTATGCATGCACCTGCCGATAAAAGTGTCGACAGCGACAAGCAACTTTATGATCGGCGTTACCGCCGCGGCCAGCGCGGGCGTCTATTTTGCGCGCGGCAACATTGATCCCTTCATTGTCGCGCCAGTGATGACCGGCGTGCTGATCGGCGCAACGGTCGGTTCAAAACTACTTGGAAAAATCCATAGCGTGTGGATCCGTTCCCTTTTTGTAGTCGTACTATTGTGGATTTCTGGCGAGATGCTGTGGAAAGGAGTGCGCGGATAATGGCCAACGATCCTGTCACTCTTCCCGCTGCGAACCACGATCCTGAACACGAACTCCGAATCGCGCGCGTGCACAAGGTCGAAATCCTGATCAGCAATCTGCTGCGAACGGGCGTGATCGTCAGCCTGTGCGTGGTGATGCTCGGCATGATTTTGACGTTCGTCCACCATCCGGAGTACCGGAATTCCGCCGACCAACTCGCGAAGCTGACGGAACCTGGCGCAGCGTTTCCGCATTCGCTAAAAGAGGTGTTCGCGGGCCTCACGGAATTTCAAGGACGGGCAGTCGTGATGCTGGGCCTGGCGTTTTTGATTGCGACGCCGGTGCTGCGCGTGGCGATCTCGATCTTTGCATTCCGGTATCAACACGACCGGACGTATGTGCTGATCACAACGGCTGTGCTGATACTGCTGCTCGCGTCGTTTTTCCTGGGCAAGGTTGAAGGCTGAATTCACTCCAACACAAACGCCCCCACACAATTCCCCTTACCATACGCACGCGGCTTCCCCGCGTGGTCGGTGGGAACTTGATTGTCCAGATTTCCCGGCGGTACCGCCGGCCGCGTTGGCGCGTCGGTCCAGTCGAAGTCTTTCAATGCGACAGGCGTGATCTCGCGCAGATTTCCGCTCGGCTTAGGGCGGAAGTCGCCGTGCTCGGGGTCGCTGAGTTCCGGTCGCAGCGTGTTGATTGCGTTGAGTCGGCGCAGCTCCGCCGCATCGGCCGTGGGTTTTGTGGCGAGGTGGTACATGTTGTCGACGTCGTCGAGCAGCGGCTTGTCGGCGCCGCCGTTCCAGATCACGTTGCCGCTGATCTGCAGGCCGTCGTCAGCGCGCGCGGGGTTGGGCATGTTACTTTCGGTGCGCGTTGCAACGGGGCCGGAGAGTCCGATCTGCGCGTGAGCGGACTCGAAGCCATCGGGATTGTAGATGACGTTGTTGCAGATCAGCACGTTGCGATTGGGAATGTCGTAGTGCTCGCCGCCGTCCGGATGGCACCAGCCGCCGAGCTTGAAAAAATTATCGACGATCGGCGGACGCGCTCCATTCCAGCCGCGACCACCAAGGCCCACAATGATCGTGTCGCGCGACGTGCCGACGCGGTAGCACGTGTTCCAAGCCATCAGAATATTGTAGCCGCCATTCACCGCCAGTCCGCCGCCGGTGTCGTGGATGACGTTGTTGACCACTTTGATGTCGTAGGCTTCGTAATGCAGCCAGGGCGAAATCATGTACTGAAATCCCGTCCCCTGCCCCGCCTGGATGCCGTTGTTGCGCGAGTTAAAAACTTCGTTGTGCGCGATCAGGTGGTAAGCGGAGCCGCCCTTCACGTACATACCTTCGCTCTTCACGTCATGGAGTTTATTGCGGACGATGTGCCCGTACTGCACGGAGACGTAATCAATGGCATTGCCGTCCGCGCACGAAAAGTCGCAGTCTTCCACGTAGACGTAGTGGCATTGATTCGCTTTGAAAACGATGAATGGCGTCTTGCCGTTGGTCTCAATGCCGCGCGCGATGACGCGGCGGACGAGCATGTTGCGGCAGGTGGCGAAGTGGAGCACCAGATCTTCGCTCGGAATCGTGACCGAATTGGTCTCCGCGGCAAATTTCAGGTCGATGAAGTACACACTGCTGCTGCGGCGCACGCTGACCTGCGGCAATTCCACGGAATGCGGCTGGTCGGCGGGACTGATCACGATCGGACACGCGTGCGAGCCCTGGCGATCGGTCAACAGAATCTGATTCTCGACATTCGTGGTGTACGGTCCCGGACAGAGCCGAATGTGCCGGCCGTGGCCGTCGGGCTGAGCGGGCACGCGCCGCCAGGCTTCGGGAATGGTCTTCAACGCGTGAGCCCGTTCGGCGCCGGTGTTGGTATCAATGCCGTTGACAGGATCGACCCAGATTGTTTGCAACGACGGGTTGCCGATGTCGAAGGTGGGGGATGTGATCATCGCGGCTCCAGGAATGAAATATTAGGTTTTGTAACCGCGACTGGAACGGTGTCGTATGAGACGTTCTAGAATGACTACTGCCAGCCAGCAACTAACGATTACAAAAGCAGTGTCCGCTAAAAGTCCGCCGACTCGAACGTGCTCGGTTTCACTAAGATAGTTCAGGCTGTAGTAACGAAAAATCTCTACTGCATTGGCGAGTGAACTATCTGGGTCGTGCGCAAATCGCAATTAACCGTGCTCAGAATCAGGCGAATTGCATGGTTCTGTCCTCTTGTGGTTCTTCCGATAATCTCACCGCACATGTGACTTATCGTTTTAGCTCCAGCGTATTGGCCGGGTTACAATTTTATGCGGAAATTGTAGCAGCCATGGCCGAAATTTAGCGTCTACTGTTCATCGTCCGTTCACATGTTGCCGATAATGTTTGTCGCTGTCGCGCGCCACCATTGACTGACGTGAACGCCCTTGAGGAGACCGACGATGATCCTGAGTTACTGCGAACGCTGTGGAACGTTCATCCGCGCCGACCAGCTTCTGGCCAAAGGCAACGACCCCATTCTCTGCACCGATTGCACGGCCGGCGTGCCCCGTTCACCCAACCGCATGCGACACAGCGACCGCATTCCCAACCCGTTCCGCAAAGCTTTTCGCGCCGGCGCTTCTGCAAAAGGAGAACTGCGTCAGCTCTAAAGTTTGCCCATGAATTTCCCACCACTTTTCAATCGACGTTCGACATTTTCAATATTTTCGAATTGATCTTAGGATAATATTAGAGTAGGGTCTGACGCTTGTACTTCAGGCGTTTATCGGACTTTTGTTGATCCGCGCGGCCTGATGACCCAAAATAATATCAGGGAGCAAACAATGGCAAGAGGCACGAAGGAACCGAAGGAAGAAGTCGTCAAACCGGTCAAAAATCGCGAAATTGACATCGAGCAGCAGCGCAAAAAGGACGCGCTTAAACGCGCGCTGGACCAGATCGAACGCCAGTTCGGCATGGGCTCCATTCAGAAGCTCAACAACGATACGTCCCGGCACATTCCGTCCATCTCCACCGGCACGCTCGCGCTGGATATCGCGCTGGGCGTCGGTGGTGTTCCGAAGGGACGCGTGGTCGAGATTTTCGGACCGGAATCAAGCGGTAAAACGACGCTGGCGCTGACCATCGTCTCCAACGCGCAACGCGAAGGCGGCGTGGCCGCGTACATCGACGCTGAACACGCGCTCGACCCCCTTTATATGAAAAAGCTCGGCGTCAAGCTCGACGAACTCCTCGTCAGCCAGCCGGACACCGGCGAACAGGCCCTGGAAATCTGCGAACAACTGGTCCGCTCCGCGGCGGTTGACGTCGTGGTGATCGACTCCGTGGCCGCGCTGGTGCCGAAGGCGGAAATCGAAGGCGAGATGGGCGACACGCACGTCGGCCTGCAGGCGCGCTTGATGTCCCAGGCACTGCGCAAGCTGACCGGCGCGATTTCGCGCTCCAAGACGATCGTGATTTTCATCAATCAGATCCGCGAAAAAATCGGCGTGATGTACGGCTCGCCGGAAACCACGCCCGGCGGCCGCGCATTGAAATTCTACGCGTCGGTGCGCATCGACGTCCGCCGCATCGGAACCTTGAAGGAAGGCGAAACTCCCATCGGCGCGGCGTGCAAAGCCAAGGTCGTCAAAAATAAAGTCGCCCCGCCCTTCAAGCAGGCGGAGTTCGAAATCATGTTCGACCGCGGCATTTCCTGGGAAGGCTCGATCATCGACATGGGCATCCTCGGCGGCGTGATCGAAAAATCCGGCGCGTGGCTGGGCTACAATGGCAACCGCCTGGGTCAGGGCCGCGAAAACGCGCGCAAGTTCCTGATCGACAATCCCGCGATCACCAAGGAAATCCACGAGAAGGTCATGACCAAGCAGGAAGAACTGGCCAACGCGATCGCGCTGAAAGTCCCCGGCGTCAGCGCCACCACCGAAGCCGCAGTTGCCGCACCCGCTGCCGGAGAGTAACGTTCGGAAATGCAAGACGATGACCTTCTGAGCAATTGCTCAGAAGGTCATTTTATTATATGGTGATGGAAGAGGAGATTTGCCCATGGTCGAGATGAACGGCGTCTACGAAGGCCAACTGCGCTGCACCACCACGCATGGACCGTCTAAAAATGTGGTCTCCACGGACGCACCAAAAGACAACCAGGGCCGCGGCGAAGCCTTCTCTCCGACCGATCTCGTCGGCGCGGCGCTCGGGTCCTGCATGATGACGATCATGGGCATCTTCGCCCAGCGCCACAACCTTGATCTCCGCGGTTCGACCTACCACGTCGAAAAAGAGATGGTCACAGCTCCGATCCGGCGTATCGGTAAACTAACCGTGGTCTTCACGATCACCGGCAACATTCCCGTCGACAAACGCCACGCCTTCGAAACCGCCGCGCTCACCTGCCCCGTCCACAAAAGTCTGCACCCGGACATCCAGGTCGACACGACGTTTAACTACAAGTAAGGGCGCATTTTCCATTTTCGATTTTCCATTGCGCACGCGTACGGATTGAAAACACGGACGCGCGAGCCGTTCAATGGAAAATGGAAAATGGGAATTGATTGGTTAAGCCGTTCACCGATCCCAGTTGTTCAGATCGTCCAGTTCGTCTTTCGATACCTGCGAATCGTTGCACGCCATCGTCAGGCAGCCGTTGAGGCGCGCGCCGCCGAGTTCGCCGGCGTTGTCGATGACGCCATCTCCATCGTTATCCTTGCCATCGTACGCGACGTTGATGGCATTGGCGGCCAGGGCGGCGCTCTGCGTGAGATCCTGTCCCGTCTTTCGATCGGGTCCGGCGGAGAACAGATCGAAGCTGCCGGTGTTGTGAATCACGCGACGCGGGTCGCCGATGTATCCGATCGCCGTGCCCCACGGATCTGCGACGTAGTAGCTTTTGCCATGAACAGGATCGGCGTACGCCGTGAGTTCCGCATGGCGGAAGCGCATATACGGCCCATAGCTTTTGCCGTTCACCTGCAGTTCCTGCCCCAGGTATCGCCAGAGCGAACCGGCGTCGTAGGTGCGGCCAGCGCCGCGATCGGCATCGGCCACGGGCAGGCCAAATCCCGTGTCGGGCGGAAGCTGGTGAAAATCCGATTGGTACTGCGCCAGCGCCGATTCCAGTCGGCGCAGCAGGTTGTTCGCGGCCGTAACGTTACGGTAGTGCGGCGTCGAGGCCCAGGCCAGCGCGACCATCACCGCGCAGCTGATCACCGCGACGGAACCGGCGATGGCGGCCATCCGGAAATTGATCCAGCGGGAGCGCGTCGCCATGCGGCGCTGTGAAGTGCGCTGCACTTCCGCGGCGACGGTAAGCATGCGCCGCGCCGAGAGCGGACCAGTCTGTTCGGTTTTCAAGGCGCTGTTGAGCGCGCCGGCGACGGTTTTGATTTCGATGACTTCCTGCTGCGCGTCCGGCTGAGACGCGACTGTCTGCTGCACTTCCGAACGTGCATGCTCGGTTAATTCGCCCAGGGCGAAGGCGGTCAGTTGGGTTTCGTCGACGTGAGCCATAAGCGGAGATCCGGTTGAAATGCGCTAGAGGACGCCTTTCATTTCTTAATACGTCATAACTGGGAATTTCTTAGAGGAAGATGGGGTCCGCAGACGGGAATGACGGAAATAGTGCGCAAGCTATTCTGTTTCACGAAAAGATTCTTAATCATAGCCTCACAAAATAGACTGCGCCCCATCAGAGGGGCGCAGTCGACGGAAAGTCAGGGCCTCGGTCGTGACTTAGTTCAGTGCTTGTTTCGGAACTCCGCTGGGAACGGCCGTGGCGGAAACCGCTTCCTTCGGGGCCGAGCTGCTGTGCACAGGCGAGCCGGAGATCACGTACTCGGGGTACGCCGAGATCCCGTGCTGGTCGAGGTCCATGCCCAACAGTTCGCCCTCCTTGGAGAGGCGCAGGAGCTTCACGGCGTCGAGCACTTTGAACATCACCATCGCGGAGACGAACGTGGCGGAGCAGACGATCACGCTGCCGACGCACTGGGCCATCAGGACCTTGGAGCCGCCGCCGTAGAACAGCCCGGTCAGCGCATCGGCCGAACCTGCGACGATGTTGGGAACGCCCGTGGGGCTTGAGCCGGCGGCCGAATATTCACCGCTGGCGAACAGTCCCAGGGACAACGTGCCCCAGATCCCGCAGACGCCGTGAACCGGCCACGCGCCGACAGGGTCGTCGATGCGGAAATGTTCGAGCACTTCCATCGCCAGGATCACCAGGATGCCGGCCACCACGCCGATGAGCATCGAGCCCAGGCCGCTGACCCAGTAGCACGGGCAGGTAATTGCGACCAGTCCGGCGAGGAACCCGTTGATGATCGCGCCCGTGTCCCATTTGCGGACCATGGCGTACATCACGAAGACTGCGGCCAGACCGCCGGTGCAGGCGGCCAGCGTGGTGTTCATCGCCACGCGGCCCGCGCCGACGTTGTCCATGATCGAAAGCGTCGAACACGGATTGAAGCCGTACCAGCCGAACCAGAGGATCAGGCCGCCGATTACAGCGATGGTCAAATCGTGAGGCAGCATCGGTCCGCCGCCGTCACGCTTAAAGGTGCGGCCCAACCGCGGTCCCAGACAGATGGCGCCGGCGATGGCAACCCAGCCGCCGATCGAGTGCACGACCGTCGAGCCGGCGAAGTCGTGGAAGTTAATACCCAGGCCGGAGAGGAAGTGGCCTTCGCTGCCCATCGTGGCCAGGAAGCCGTCCGGACCCCAGCACCAGTGGCCGAAGATGGGATAGATCAAGCCCGAGACGCCCATCGAGTACAGGACGTCGCCGAGGAACAACGTGCGACCGACCATGGCGCCGGAGCAGATCGTGGAGGCGCAGTCGGCGAAGGCGAACTGGAAGAGGAAGTGGGCGACGATCGGAATGCCGCTGGCACCGTAGGTGGACAAGAGCGAGACGCCAGCCATGCCGATGAGACTCTTGCTGGGGTCGCCGGGCATGTGCCAGCCAATGAACGCATTGCCTTCGCCGAACATCAAGGCGAAGCCGATACCCCAGTGCAGCAGTCCGCAAACGCATGTGTCGAAGACGCACTCGACCAGCACGTTGACGGTTTCACGGCTGCGGCAGAAGCCGGCTTCCAGCATCGTGAATCCCGCTTGCATGCCGAACACCAGGAACGCGCCGAGGAGCACCCAGAGGGTGTTCATGGCGTTGATCTGATCGACAGGCTTGATCGACGCGTACGGGTCGGCCGCGGCCGGAGCCGCTGCATCCGCCGCCGGAGCGGCAGGCGCCCCGGGCGCAGCCGGGGCCGCCGGGGCTGTGGGCGCCGCCGGAGTAGCTGGCGCAGCCGGCTTGGCCTCTTCCGCGTTGACGCGAGCGGCCGAGACCACCTTCGGCGCTTCTCTCAACAATGCAGGAACACCGAGGGCCAGCGCAAAGACGGCCGCGATGCCCAGCAACTTCCCACCGACAACCAGCGCGCCGAAGCGTCGCCATTGCGGATCGTTCATGCGTCCGCGTAGCCGGGAAAGCTTCTCCCGGAAGGTTAATTTTATTCCCGCCTGAACAGTGCGTCCCATTCGAACATTCTCCTTGTGATGAAAGAGTCCCGTGTCGCCCCAACAGTCCGTTAGAATTCATTGCGCCGAGTACTTCCGTGAACCGCCTGAGCCTGATGCTTCTCAGGTGGTCAGGAAGCGGTGCCGCTGTTCGTCGACAAACGGTTGCACCATCAGTGGTTCACGTGTGCGAACGGAATCCAAGAGAACCAAATGGTGTGCCAAAAGTTCCATCCGCGACATCACGCGAGGCTATACAGCGCGCGATACGCCTCGCTACGGATGAGTTGGAGTAAAACAATCTCTAAATTTTGACTCAAGTAGGACATATCAAGCGCTCGATAGGTGTGTCTTTCGCGCATCGAGTTGTCTATATTGGATCACTTTAGCGCAAATTTCAGCACTGAACTCACGCTCTATTCTGCTCCAAAGCAGACATTTCGTACTCGATACAGTAACGAATGCAGTTGAGCGGAATCATTTTGAGTGGTCTGAATTTTTAGACAAGTTGTTCAAACGATGAATGTTATGGAATCATTCCAAGCTCGATGTGAATTACTTTGCGAGACAATGTCGCAAATGGATTAGATACTGTCTCATTTGGATCTATATTTGCAAAAGTGTAATACGCAATTGTGGCTCTTAAGAGGATACGCCCAGCCAGCCGTGGCGCCCGAGCCCTGGAGCCGCTCACGCTTTTCCAACCCGGGAAGCGCATTGCCTTTCATGGGACAAAACGCTGGCCGGCCCGGGTGGTTTGCTCAAATCACCCGGGCCAAACTTTTCTTACGTGAGTTTGGACAGCCCGCTGCGGATCGCGTACTTGGTCAGTTCGGCGACGGAGAAAATCTGCAGCTTGTCCATGATCTGCGCGCGGTAACGCTCGACAGTTTTGACGCTCAGGTCCAATCCCTTGGCGATATCGTGCATGCTCTGGCCTTCGGCAATGCCGCGCAGCACCGACGTTTCCTTTTCATTCAACGTCGGATCTTCTATCGACGCTGGCGCGGCATTGGGCTTGGAGAAGTCTTTCAAAATATCGCGCGTCACTTCCGGACTGATGTAGCCCTTCCCCGCCACAATTTCGCGCACGGCGCGCACGAGTTCGTCGGCGGCGCAGTCTTTCAACAGATATCCCATCGCGCCGGCGCGGAGCATCCCGTTGACGTACCCGCGTTCGGCATGCATGGTCAGCGCCAGGATTTTTGTGCCCGGCAGTTCCGCGAGAATCTGCTCCGTCGCCTGGATGCCGTTGAGATCGGGCAGGCCGACATCCATGATCACGACGTCGGGCTTGTTGTCGCGAACGGCCTGAAGCGCGTCGCCCCCCCGCTCCACTTCCGCGGCGATTTGAATATCGCTCTGGCGTTCCAGCAGCGCGCGCAGACCTTCGCGCATGATTTTATGATCTTCAACAAGCAGAACGCGGATGGCCATTTATGCAGAACCCAGGGCGGTTTGATTTACTATAACGGGCAGACTGACGGAGACGCAAGTGCCGCGGCCCTGCGGCGCGCCCAGCTCGAACGAACCGCCCATGTGGCAGATGCGCTCGCGGATGCTGAACAACCCAAATCCGCCCCCCGCATTGATCGCCAGCGGAGCGCGCGGCGGATGGACTGGCGGGCCATCGTCGGAGACCACGAGCCGGACACGATCGTGCGCGTTGACCAGCTTCAGCGTCGCATGCGCCGCGGGCGCGTGTTTGACGATGTTGGTCAACAGTTCGCGCGCGGTTTGAAAAAGCACGATCTCCATTTCCTGCGAATGGCGTTCGGCGGGGCCTTCGCGCTCGAAGCTGCACTCCAGCTTGTACTGCCCTTGAAAATTGCCGATCAGCCATTCGACGGCCGCGTCCAGTCCCAGCTCGTACAGAATCGGCGGGCTCAATTCGAACGTCAGCGTTTTGATTTCGGTCAGGACATCGCGCATGAGACGCACGACGTCGTCGAGTTGCCCGGCCAGCTTGGGATCGCCGATGTCGTCGCGCAAGGTCGACAACTTGATGCGCGTGAGCGCCAGCGACTGCCCGACGCGATCATGAAGTCCCGTGGCGATGGCGCGACGGCCGCGTTCTTCCGTCAGCGACAGTTGCGTGGCCATCGAACGAAGACGTTCCTGGTAGTCGAGAATCTTCGACTTGGCGTTTTCGCGATCGGTGACGTCGCGGACGACGATGACCGAACCTTTGAGCTGATTGTTGGCGTCCTTGATTGGCGCGACTGCGCCTTCCACCAGCGGTCGCGCGGGGCTGATGATCAGCCGCGTCTGTCCGCCAATTTCGCCGACCGCGCCTTCACGCAGCGGCCGCAGGAACAGCGCCTGGAGCGCTTCCTTTTTTGTCTGCTCACTTTCAAAGAGCTCGGTGATCTCGCGACCTTTGGGGTCGAGGCCGATCAACTCCTTGGCGGCCTGATTCACAAACGTGATGCGCCCGGCGCTGTCGGTGCAGATCACGGCTTCCGCGATGCATTTGAGGGTGACGTCGAGCAGTTCTTCGTGCTCGCGCGATTGCCGTTCGGAACGCGCCAGATTGGCCGTCAGCGAACTGATCAACGCGGCCACCGCCATGAAGATCATCAGCGGTATGATGGCTTCGGCGCTCCACGTGATGGTGAACGCCGGCTCGTAGATCAGCACGTTGGTCACAATCGCCGCCAGCACGCAGGCGAGAAACCCCGGCCCTCGTCCGCCGTACCAGGCGCTGAAGGTCACCGCGCCAAAGAAGAGCACCAGCGATTCGCGCCGCACCAGCCACGGTACGAGATGCG
The DNA here is from genome assembly GCA_038227875.1 of Planctomycetota bacterium. GTDB lineage: Bacteria > Planctomycetota > SZUA-567 > H5-PLA8 > H5-PLA8 > JBBRPR01. The sequence continues at coordinate 99,825 of JBBRPR010000008.1, read as the reverse complement.
TCACCGCCAGCGTGACCACCACGGCGCCAATGGCCACCCCGTAGCGGAGGTATGCTGGTCTTTGTTTGAGGTCCATGGGTTGATTCCCTGCGAATTGGGGCGGCTGTGCACTGCACCCACTATAGCCGATAGGTCTGAAAAAAGAGATGGGCCGGACTTTCGTCCGGCCCACCGTACTCCGAAGACAGACGACTCGAACTTAAACGGTCGCGGTGCGCGCCACGGCACTCGCCGTCATCGGCGAAGCGGCGTTGACCATTTCAGGCGACATGCCCGAAGGCGCAGCGGATGGCGCGATCACGTACTCGGGGTAAGCCGAGATGCCGTGTTCGGCCAAGTCCATACCGTACAGTTCGTGCTCCTTGGACAGACGCAGCACGCCCATGGCGTTCACCGCGTACATGACCACGAAGGCCGAGCCCAGCGACGCGAGCGTCACAATGGCGCTGCCGATGCACTGCGCGTACAGCACGCTGGTACCGCCACCGTAGAACAGACCCGCGAACTTGGTGGTCGTGTCGGCGCCGGTCTGAGCGGCCAGGCCGTATTCACCGCTGGCGAACAGACCCAGCGAGATGGTGCCCCAGATTCCGCACATGCCATGGACCGGAACCGCGCCGATCGGGTCGTCGATGCGCAGGTATTCGAGCACTTCGATGCCGAGCATGACGATCACACCGGCGATGGCGCCGAGGATGCACGCGCCCGTCGGGCTCACCCAGTAGCAGGGGCAGGTGATGGCGACGAGACCGGCCAGGAAGCCGTTGGTGATCGCGCCGGCGTCCCACTTCTTCGACTGCAGGAACATGTAGAAGACTGCGGCCATACCGCCGGTGCAGGCGGCCAGCGTGGTGTTCGCGGCGACGCGGCCGATGCCGCCCATGTCCATCGCGCTGAGCGTGCTGCCGGGATTGAAGCCGTACCAGCCGAACCAGAGGAGCAGACCGCCGCTGACGGCGATGGTCAAATCATGGGGCAACATCGGAGCGCCACCGTCACGCTTGAACTTGCGGCCCAACCGCGGTCCGAGCACGATCGCGCCGGCCAATGAGATCATGCCGCCGATGGTGTGCACCACTGTCGATCCGGCGAAGTCGTGGAAATTCATGCCCAGTGAAGGCAGGAAATGATCGGCGGTTCCCATCGTGTACAGGAAGCCGTCCGGACCCCACGCCCAATGTCCAATGATCGGGTAGATGAAACCCGTGACGCAGATACTGTACAGAATGTCGCCCACGAAGCCCGTGCGGCCAATCATCGCGCCGGAGGTGATCGTGGAGCAGGTGTCGGCGAACGCGAACTGGAAGATCCAGATGGCCAGGAACGCCACGCCCGTCGTTTCGTACGTCGCCGGCGCATTTTTCAGGAAGAACCAGGTGTTGCCCGGCGTACCGTCGCCCCAGCCGATGAAACCATTGCCGTGGCCGAACATGAACGCAAAGCCGAACGCGTAGAAGAGGATACCGCACAGACAGGTATCGAACACGCACTCGACGAGCACGTTGACCGTTTCACGCGAGCGGCAGAAGCCGGCTTCGAGCATCGTGAAGCCGACCTGCATGCCGAAGACGAGGAAGGCGGCCACGAGCACCCAGACGGTGTTCAACGGATTGACGATGTCGCTGGCAGCGAGCTTGTCCATGGCCGGCGGAGTGCCTTCCGGCGGAGCGGCAGGAGCCGCGGCCGCGGGAGCAGCAGGAGCGCCAGGTGCCGCGGGAGCGGCCGGTGCAGCGGGAGCCGCGGCCGGAGCCGGTGTGGCCGGCTTGGCTTCTTCGGGCTTCGCTTCTTCAGCATACGCCTTCGGTGCAACGACCTTCTGCGTGTGCGACACGAGTGCCGGCACGCCGATCATCGCCACCAACACTGCCGCAACGCCCAAGACCTTACCGGCGATCAACAGCCCACCGTACTTGCGCCACTGCGGATCCCGTAGCCGGACGCCAAGACGGGAAAACTTTTCTTTGAAAGAAAGTCTTACCCCCTCGAAACGATTGCCTTTCATTTACAGTGCTCCTAAAAAAGAGTTTCCCCGCCGCAAATCAGACACAGACTGTTCGCGACTTGACCATCAACCCGGTACGAAAACTTTTTATGGTCTGACTTCAATGAACTTCACACGGACACACGAACACAATTTTCCAACTTGCCCTGCATTTCAACGTCCAGCGATTTCGTCGATACCCGAGTCCTCCTTGAAAAGGGCCGTGGTTGAACTGCAGGACTTTTAGATGGCGCCCGCGCCGCGTTCGCCGGTGCGGATGCGCACGACTTCCTTGAGATCGAAGACGAAAATCTTGCCGTCGCCGAGCTTGCCGCCGTCGGACTTGGCTGACGTCGAGATCGCTTCGACGACCTTGTCGACCAGGTGTTCGTCGCAGGCGATTTCCAGCTTGACCTTGCGCACAAAATTCACGGCGTACTCGTGGCCGCGGTAGACTTCCGTGTGGCCTTTCTGCCGGCCGTAACCTTGAGCGTCTGAAACTGTGACGCCGGAAATTCCAATCTTGGTCAGCGCCTCACGCACTGCGTCTAACTTCGGCGGCTGGATGACGGCGATCACATAGTTCATTCGGTATCTCCCTTTTTTTACGTCTTTAGAGACAAGAGTTCACAGTCACCGGGCCACACCAGCCCGGCTAGTCAGCGATCTTTCGCAGCGTTTTTTCGTTGTGCTCGGCGCACTGCTTTTGAGTCAGTACAGAGGGAGTAGACCAAATGCTGTGCCAAGGTCGCATGCACACCGGGCGATGGCTGTCTGACGCGGCGCGCAGTGTCTCTAAAACCGCTCGCTAAGTCGGTCCTGTGCCCATGTAACAACACGATTATGTTCACATGTGAGATTTCCCATTTCGACCACGTTCGTCGCCACAACGACGGATGGGACGTGTGGCTTTTAACCATCAGCACATTCGTAAAAGTGGGTCATCATGGTGAAAAGGAACCACCTGAAAGCGTGATCAATCCTGATCACTTGTATATTTTTGATGTCTAATCTTAGACATTTTACGTCTATCGCTGGACTCTCAGATCAATACGTGACACGTCTTTTATAAATGTGGAATGTGGTTAGCTACACGTTGCATACGGTTATTTGGGACATTGAATGGTCAACGCCACCGCACGCAGCTTCAATCTGATCGACGAACCCTGGCTATCCTGTGTCACGCGCGAGCACACTCGGCGGGAATACAGCCTGCGTGAAATTCTTCACGAAGCCGATGCGATTTCCGATCTGAGCTGCGATTCGCCGCTCGTGAAGACGGGCCTATACCGCCTGCTGCTGGCTCTGCTCCACAGTGCGCTGCAGGGACCTCGCACCAGCGCTGAATGGTCCTCCATCTTTCAGCAGCGACACTTCCCCATTCAGAAGATCGAAGACTATATCGAGCTCTGGCGCACACGCTTTGATCTCTTCCATCCGACTCAGCCCTTCTTTCAGTGCTCGAATTTCCAGCTGGCGACTCCGCGACATGCCTCGCAGTTGACGCCCGATGCGCCGCCCGAAGGCGCTGTCGAAATTGCGACACACCTGGGCGGCGGCGACGCGCCTCCCCTGCTCTCGTTTGCAGCGGCAGCCCGCTCGCTGATCGCCAATCAGGCTTTCGCGCTGGGTGGCGGAGCGGGCACCTGCAGCGCGCGCTTTGGCAAGCATCCCAATTTCACGCACGCTCCGTTGGTGGGGCAGACGGCCGTCTTCTTGAAGGGCCGTACGCTTTTCGAAACGCTGATGCTCAACCTGCTGATTCAGCGCGACGACCGGCCGCTCGGCCGGCCCGCGTGGGAACGCGAGAGCAACATCCGGTCGCCGGGCGTACGCGCCTGTGGCGGGTACCTTGAGTTGCTGACCTGGCAGAGCCGCTGCGTCCAGCTCATCCACGAACCCAACGGTGTGCGCTTGATGTATTACGCGCAGGGCGAATTGCTCGATGCGTCGCATTCGTCTGCGTCCTCGTGGCGTCCACATGATCCGCTCACGCTTTCCTATCTGTACGCCGGCCGGGCGCAGGGCGTGCGCCAGACCATCGACCGGACGCCGTGGCGCGATTGCGGCTACCTGTTCTGGCGCCGCGGCAGCGACCGCGATCAGCGTCCTGCGGCGTTGAGGCAGTTTGAGGAACTCTGCCGCAGCGGTTGCTTCTCCGTCGCGCCGGCGATCCAGTGCGAGCTACTCGGCATGGCCAACGAGCGCGCGAAGGTGCTGGCGCAGACGGATCTGGCGCTGCCAATTCCGCAGCGGCTCGTGGACGATTCTGAAGCCTCGAGTGGACTGCATTTCGGTTTGGAGCTCTGCGAGTCCACGGGGGCGGCGTTGAGCCAGGCGATGCAACTCCTCGTCGGCCTGCCACAGCACGAAGGGCTGGCAACAGTTCAGCAGCTCTATTGGCGTACATTGGAAAATCCTTTCAACGAGTTGCTGGAATCACTGGGCGCACAGAATGTTCAGGTGGCGCTGAGTCATTGGGCTCAGGCGGTGCGGCGGGCGGCGTTGGCGGCGTATGCGCGGGGCGTGGAGAGCACGGTCGATGCGAACAGCCGGGAGTTCCGGGCTCGGGTCGCCGCCGAAAATTATCTTTCTGGAGCCTTGGTGAATCTGGGTTTGGCTTCGTAAGGTTGCTGTTGAATAGTCATGCTGCCCAGAGTTGGGCACTTTGCGCGAAAAAAAGTAAGTACTACGCCAAGGTTGTGATGCCTTTCCGGATTGCGTATTTGGTCAGCTCCGCGACGGTGAAGAGCTGCAATTTTTCCATGACTTGCGTTCTGTAGCGTTCGATCGTTTTGCCGCTTACCTCCAGTTTCTCCGCGATCTCCTTGATGCCCATGCCTTCCGCGAGCAGTTGCAGGACTTCGATTTCTTTCGGGTTAAGCACCGAATCGCTCTTCGCCGCGGCCGGGGTCTGGCCGGAATAATCTTCCAGAATCAGCGGCGCGATTTCCGGGCTGATGAAGCCCTTCCCCGCGATCACCTGTCTGATCGCCTGCACCAACTCCTCGGCGGCGCAGTCTTTCAGCAGGTAACCGGCGGTTCCGGCACGCAGCATGCCGGTCAGGTAGTTCTTATCGGAGTGCATGGTGAGCGCGATGATGCGCGCGTTGGGCAGCAGGGCGCGGATGCGCGTCGCGGCCTCGATGCCGTTCATGTCGGGCATCGCGACGTCCATGATCACGATGTCAGGCTTGTTCTCGCGCGCCAGACGTACGGCCTGCTCGCCGTTCTCGGCCTCGGCGACGACTTCGATGTCGGATTCCTTCTCCAACAGCGAGCGCAGCCCGGCGCGCATGATTTTATGATCGTCGACCAGCAACACGCGCACCATGGTCTGGCTCTCAACCCGCTTGGAACTCGCTCGTAAGCTCATGTCAGCACCGGCAACGTGAGTGAAATGCAAGTTCCGTGCCCGCGCCCGGAACGAATCTCGAACTTTCCGCCCAAATGCTCGATCCGCTCACGGATGCTGAACAGGCCAAAGCCCTTGGTCTGGCCCGGCGCCAGCATGCCGTCGGGTGTATCGAAGCCGACTCCATTATCTTCGACTTTCACGCTCACGCAATCGGTCTCTTTAAGCACCGTGACGGTCGCCTGTTTGGCCTGCGCGTGCTTGACGACGTTGGTGAGCAGTTCGCGCGTGGCCTGGAAGAGCAGCACGTCGGTCTTTGGCGCGAAGGGCCGCGCCACGCCGCTGGTTTTGAATTCGCAGGACAGATCGTGCTGCTTCTTGACGTGGGTGGTGAGCCATTCCAGCGCCGCGTCGAGCCCGAATTCGTAGAGGATCGGCGGGCTGAGTTCGAAAGTCAGCGAGCGGATTTCGCCGATCATCTGCTTGAGCACCCCCGCGATATCGTCGATCTGCGCGATGACGTCCGTGTCGCTGAGCCGGCCGCGCAGCGTGCCGAGCTTGATGCGCGTCAGCGCCAGGGACTGGCCGACGCGGTCGTGGAGGCCATCGGCGATCGCGCGGCGTTCGCGCTCTTCGGTCAGGAGCAGATCGGAAGCCATCGAGCGCAGGCGCTCCTGGTACTCCAGGATTTTGCCGCGTGCTTCCTCGCGTTCGTGGATGTCGCGGAAGACGACGACCGCGCCGAGCATCGTGTCATCGGCGTCCTTGATCGGCGCCGCGTGTCCTTCGATCGGCAGGCGCGTTCCATTGGCCGCGGAGAGCAGCGCGCCGGCCGGCGCGTCGACTTTCGTACGCTCGAGGAAGACGCGCTTGAGCGGGTTGCCGTCCGCCGCTGACGCGCCGTTCTGGATGTTCAAGACGTTTTCAAGCGCCTGGCCATTCATCTGCGCCCGCCGCCAGCCAGTGAGCGATTCGGCGACATCGTTCATGAACGTGACCTTGCCGGCGGCGTCTGTGGCGATCACGCCGTCGCCGATGCTGGAGAGCGTCACCTGCAGCCATTGCTGCTGCTTACGCGCGGCGGCTTCGGCTTCGGAGAGCCCCGTGGTCAGTGAGCCGGTGAGCATCGCGACGACGATGAACATGATCAACGGGACGATGGCCTCGGCGCTGGTGGAGAATTCGCCCGGCGGATCGAAGATGTAGTAGTCCCACAGCAGCCCCGCCAACAGGCAGGCGAGCAAGCCTGGGCCTCGCCCGCCGAACCAGGCGCTGAAGGTGACCGCGCCGAAGAAAAGCAGGAACGAGCCGTGGAATTTAAGCCACGGCACGTACCAGGTGAGGGCAAAGGCGGCGAGCACGGTGAACGCAACGATCGCGTACCGCCACGGCGCCTGAAGTTTCGTCCGCATCCCGACCTCCGGGGGTTCTGAGCGATGTGTGATGAATGATGAGTGATGAATGGGCGGAGACAACTGCATTGCGGATTGTGGATTGGATGGGCGCGGGCGCGTGGGGAATCGAGGTTGGCGGGGGTCGGGGCATGTTCGTTCCTGTGTCTTGGATGCGACATAATGTTACTGAATGTTACATCGGTTGGGGGCGGTTCTTTGGTGCACGCGGCGCACGAGGTGCCGATAATGCGCGCTCATTTGCTAAATGGTGGCATTAGGATGTTCACCATGACTGACCGGTCTCTAAGGGTTTTGCGTTGCGCAGTGTCCCTCCTCGCAATTTTTATTGTCGTTGGACTGAATCTTATTCCGCGATCTGTTGATTATCTCGAACCCAATTTCTTCAACAGTACACTTCATCCCATAACTCTTGAGAATGCAGTCGAATCACAAAAGAATATCCAATTCTGGAACGAACAAAATCCATTGGAGCACGGCCAGATTCCAGCGGACTACTGTTGCCGCTGCGACAGCAGGTTCGGCTGGCCGTTTCCATTTTCGTTGCGTTCCACTTGCGTCAAACCGACTCCGAGCGGCTGGAATCCAGAATCGTCTCCGCCATCGACGCTCTTTTTCGTTGCTCCGGGATCCGAGGATGGGTACGACAATTTTTTATACGACATTTTGATCTGGCTGCTCCTGCTTGCGTTCATGACCCTGGTCGTTCGCAGATTGGGCACGCCCGGGGCGACATCCCTGCCGATCAAGCGGAGCATTTTTCATATTCACCTCGGCACGGCAATGCTGCTCATGTTGCTGTCGAGCGCGTTCCTATTTGCAAATGTGCGCCGACAGGGCATGTCATCTGATCCCTCGGCATTTGATAGTTACGGATGGCCGTTTGAGGCGCGGATTTCCACGCATCACTGGACTGAACAGCTGAACCATGGCTCAACGATAGACCAATCGATGCTTGCTGCGTGTCCAGACGTGGAGGCAACGACTTACTTTCCTTCCCGCATCGTACTCAATGTGCTGACGGCACTTTTCATTCTTATTTTGGTTGGAATCCTTTCTGAATGGAGAATTCGACGACGGCGAAGGGGCGCGGCAAGCCGCGAGCGGCCAGGGGTCAGGGGCCAGGGCTCAGAGTAGACGCGCTTTCAGCAAGTTGGCGGTAGGGCACGGCGCGTGCGTGGGACGATTTCGCTCTTTCAGAGCTCTCGAAATCGCGGCGGCACCCCGGAAGGGTGCTAGACGTCGAGTTCGTTAGTCGCGAAAAATTCCGTACTGTGGTGCGCCTGAGATATGTGGATGGCATGCGGTGCTCCAAATAAAGATCGCGTTTTTTCTAGCACCCCTCAGGGGTGCAGTGGGTAGTGCCCTCAATACATTGAATTCTCTCTCTATATATAAGCGGTCGAGAAACCCGAAAATCAAGTGAAATCTTGCGAATGAGCTAAAATGAGCGTGTTTGATAGCAAATGGTTTGAAATGAGCAGGAATGAGCGCGAATGAGCAGGAATGAGCGTGTTTGAGCGTGTTTGAGCGTAAATGAGCGTGAATGAGCAGCTTTTGTGTTAGATGGGCGAGGAACGGCATTGCGGGTATCACCGGGCGAGCAGCCGAAAATCGGCAACGTCGCCGGCTACTACGACCCGGAACGGAACGTGACGGTGATCTACAACAACCACGAGACGTGGGCGTATCGCTGCAAGAAAGCGGCGAAGTAGTGGAGCGTCAGAAATCGGAATTCGAATCTTTCGGGCGTGCCGCGGGCTTCGGTGGTCCGGGAGGCTTCGGCGTCATTTGTTCGGTGGGCGTCAGCAGCGTCAGGTCCTCCGTCACATTCTGGTTGGCGCCGACTTTTTTCCAGTCGCTTCGCCCATCCAACTGTTGAGGTCGGACGTCAGCTCGCGCGGAGAGCATTACCTGCACGCCACCCGGCAACGGTGTGGAGTAGGTGCCGTCGTTCTTCACCGGCACCTCGCAATATTCCAAGGCGGACTGGCGACCCTCGCAATTGAGCTGCAGGTTTAGCCGGTGTATCGCGATGACCTTGCCGCTGCTGTCGGTCACGCGGCCCGAGAGTACGGCGCTGGCCTTTTCAATTTTAACCGTCTGAACGAACGGCGTTTCAGCAGCGGGAATGTTTACAAAATAAAGTTCACGGCTCAGTCCGCTGTAGATCAAACATCTCCCGGCCGACTTGGACGCACAGTCGAACGTCAGTTCGCCAGTCGCGCTGCTCTTTTGATTTACGCCTTGCGAGAACGCATTGACGTCCTCCGAAAGGCTGAAGAATCTCGCACCCGCCAGCGGCTTGCCGTCCTCGTCCTGGATCGTGAACGTTACTTTCCGCGGGGACGCAAATTGGGCCACGACAGGCGCCTGAGTTTCTCCTGACTTGATTGAGGGAACGGTGACGCTGACGACCTCTCCCGTGGAATTCCGCAGCTGCGCTTTTAGCTCACCCGAGTTCCGCACCACGAACCGCAAGCCGCGGGCTTCGGGGTTGGCCGGCGCGAGGGCGCGGCAGTGAATGTCTCTGCCTTGAGCATCCTGTACTCTCTCCAGCCAGACGCGCGGCTCGCTGTCGATGGCGACGGTGCGTTCGGGATCGAGCGCGGCGGTGAGTTTTCCGGCATCGAAGTTTTTCGTGCCGGCCGTCCAGGGAACGGTCGAATCGACGAAGTACTCACGGCCCTGCCCGTCCGTGAAAACGGCTGAGAGGCGGAGCTTGTTGTCGCCCTCCGGTTCCAGTGGCGACCACATGGGCGTGCGTCTGCGGTTGAGCGGCTCGGAATCCGGCCAGAGCGCGAGTTCGAATTTGCCGTCGGCATCGACAAAGGAATTGCCATGCGGCGCGGACTCCAGAAAAGCGCCGCCGCTGCGCACGCAGGCCATGACCATGGCGTGGAGGACGGGCTGGCCCTGCCGGTCGACGAGCGATCCAGAGACGATGACGGGGCGCGCGTCGGCCGGATGTTCGCAGACCAGGCGGGCTTTCGTGGTCTGGTTTTCCTGGATCGTCACCGGCTGCGGCGGGGGAACTTTTTCGTCCCGGGTGACGTTGGGAAGATCCAATTTGAAGCTGCCGGCCGCCATGCCTTCGATCACGGCGACGCCGTTCTCGTCGGTCTGCGTCCAGCGGGTTTTGGACATGTCGTCGCTCATCAATCGAGGCCGCGCATGCGCCATGGGCGCGCCCTTCTCGTCGACGACTAAAATTTCGATGCTGCCGGCCGGGTAAAGCTGCAGTACGACGCCGGTCTGTCCGGGACTCGCGTGCTGAATCGCACCAATGGTGTCGTAGCCGCGTGTGGGATAGAGCGGCGTGGGCGCGCCGTTTTCGGGCATCGTGGCGAGGACGAAATCGCCTTTCGCATCGCTTTCCGTATACCAGTTGGGGAGATGTCCCATCGATTCGGTGCCCGCGTAAATTCGGACGTTGGGGACCGGCCTGCCTTGCGCGTCGACGACTTTTCCCGTCACGGGTTTGCAAGGCGTCAGGCGGATTTCCACGTCCTGCTTTTCGTCGGCGCGTTTAATCGTCTGGCGCTTGAGTTCGAAACCGGGAGCGGTGATGTCCCAGTTGATTCCATTTTGCGGCACCACACTGGCCACGAAAGATCCCTTCTGATCGGTGGAGTAGTCACTGCCGGAAATTTTGAGCTTGGAATTGGCGACCGGATTGCCTTTATCGTCCACGATTTTGACGCGAAAGGTCTGCCGGGGCTCCAACTGCACCGGATCGAGCCGCACAGTTTCGCCCTGGTAGGCGGTGAACTGACAGGGCACCGCTGACGTTTCCATCAACGCCAGATCGCAGTGCAGCCGCTGGCGGAGTGGCGACATGAAGGAAATTTCGAAGCTGCCGTCCGCGCCGGTTACTGCGACAGGAATGCCGTTCTGCGACGCGGTTCCAGGAACCAGCAGCAGGTTGCTGCCGTTCGCTTTCAGTTCCACCGCCGGCTTATGATCGGATTGGAATTCCGGCGCGCGTTCCGGTCCCCGGCAGTAGAGGCCCACTTGTACGCCGGCGATCGGCTGATGGGTTTTGTTGTTCAGCACAATGCCGATCACTTTGGTGACCGGAAAAGGCAGCGGCGCGGCAACGACGGGCTTGGCATCGCCCGCGGGCGGACGTTCGGGAAGGGGCGCGTCGTCGGCGCGAAGATACTTCTGAACGCTGAACCCACTCGCCAGCAGCGCGAGCGCGGCGCAGGTCACTACGGCGACGGTTTTCACCTGGGACCACCACAGCATCTTGATTGCTCCTTTGGCCAAGCCAGCGGGAACGGTGGAGGCCGCGGCAAGTTTCGCGGCGCCCAGCGCGGCCGCGTGGCAGCTTGCGGCACAGCCGGCCGGAGCTGCGTGCAAGGCCTGAGCGGACAACGCCGCCACCAGACCGGGCGCGGAGAGCGAGACGCCCTGGCCGGCGAGCGTCGCGCGTAATTTTTCGACCGCGCCGCTGAGCCGCTTGTGGACGGCGTCCAGCGAACAGCCCAGCGCGTGTGCGACATCTTCCCGCGGCAGGCCTTTCAAATAATGGAGCACCAGCGCGTCCTGCAATTTTGGATTGAGTTTCGAGATGGCCACATCGACTTCGGGCGGCAGTGTCTCAACGGGATCTGAATTCGACGCGTGTGAATGGAGCTCCGCCATTTTTGCCGCCTCCGCTTCATGCTTTCGCCGCCGCGCGTCGACCCGGCGGATGTTCTCCACCACCAGCAGCGTGGTGCGGTAGAGCCACGCCGGAAGCGCCGCGCGATTGGAGATCGAGCGGGCCTTCTGCGCAAGGACGATGAACACGGCCTGCGCCGCATCTTCAGCGGCGGCAGCATCGCCCTTGAGCAGCCGCAGCGCCGTCCCGTGCACCAGCCCGGCATGGCGTTCGGCGAGCTGGCGAAACGCGTCCTCAGAGCCCCGCTGGACAAAGTCGTCGAGCAGCGCCTCGTCGGGCGAATGGGGTGCGGTTACGGCGTTCATGTGTGGGAGTGTACGGTGGGCGGGCGCGTTGGAGAATAATCTTGAAAGAAATTTCGCTGCACGACTGGCGTACAACTAGGAGACATCTGTCCATGCTGCAAAACCCAGTACGGCGATGATGACTTCGTCGGAGACCATTCGGGTTTAAGCCAGCAAGAGGTGTGGGAACGTCTGCGACAGGCGTGGTTATTTCTGCGCAACTTTTGGCGGTTTTGGCCCGATCGCTTTCTGCACGTCGCCTGGTTCAAATGGCTTTTGCAAGTAGCGGCGGAGGTGGAGCGCATGGCCGCGGACCATCACGGTGCGCGCGCCGGACATCGCCACGAATTCCACCGACGGGCAATGCGTCTGGACGGCCTTGATGAACTGATCGACCGGCAGACCTTTGGTGTTCAGGTCGATCATCACCATGTCGGGCGAGTGTTCGTGGACCAGCGGGACGCCGTCGCTGAAATTATCGACGGACCATACGGCGTGGCCCAGGCCTTTGAGAATAAACGTCAGCATCTCGCACGTATCTGCGCTTTCGTCGACGATAACCAGCTTCATGGTGCGCCCCTCACTTCCGTCACATTTACGGTACTCCGGTATCGGACGAGGTGCAAGGTTTGGGTCAGGCGCAATTTTGAAAATCTTTCATTTTTAATGAGTCGAAGTCCGTGGCGGCGGCGTTTCCCAGTTGTAGACACTAAATGAGGCATGGGAGCGCTATTTATGCACGAGACATTGCAACGACTCAGTACTGTGGAGGCCCTGCGGCGGCTGGCTGTTTCGCGCGATCCCGAAGCGTGGGGCATTCTGCTGGAAGATCACGGACCGTGGCTGCTGGGCATCGCGCGGCGCTTTACCCGCGACGATGCGTTTGCAGAAGATATTGTTCAGGAGGTGCTGCTTCACATCCGCGATCACGCCGGGCAGTTTGAAGGTTCCAGCGATGCCGCGGCACGCGCCTGGATTGCGCGCGTGGCCTGCAATCTCGCCATCAGCCTGCTGCGCACCGGCAAACGCCGCGAGCAGCGCGATCGCATTCCGGCAGAGAGGACTCCGACCATGGACGCGTCCGAACACTACGAATGGTCCGAAGTGCTGCAGCGCGAAATTGTAACGCTCCCCGAATCGCTGCGCCGCCCAGTCGTACTGCGCTATTTCGCGGGCCTGTCGCTGAGCGAAATCGCAACGGAACTGCGGCTGACGGAATCGGCGGTGAAGAACCGGGTCACGCGCGCCGTCGAACGGTTGCGCAAGCAGGTGGTGCTGGCCGGCATTCCCATTTCCGCGGCGATGATCGAGCGCGGACTGGCGTCGACTCCGCCGGGAACTTCAACTGTTGCGCCTGGCAATCTGGCGCAGTGGAACGCGCTGTTGCAGAGTCCTCGCGTTTCGCTGCCGGAACCGCGCGAGACTGGCTTGAGTTTCCAGCCCGTCCATGCCGTGGCGCTGGCCGGCGCGGTTGCGCTGGTTGCGTTGACGTTGTTCCTGGCCCATGCCGCTCCTGTTTCCGCGCCGGTTCAGCAAACAGTTCCGCAGGCGCGCATGGAAACGGCTCCGGTTCCGCTGCAGCCCAAAGCGGCTCCGCAGGACGACCTGGCGCTTCAGGATAAAATTCAGCGCCTGATCGAAAATCTGAACAGCTCCAACGCGAGCGATGTCGAAGCGAGCGAAGCGACACTCGCGTCGCTGGGTCTGGCGGCCCGGCCGGCGGTGCAGGCAGCTCAGAAGAAAGCGCCCTCACGGACGCTCGCCCGCGTGCTGCGCAAAATCGACGCGGATCAGGAATTGAAGACGATGGTCGAGCAGCGCGCGCATCACACCGAGATTGCGCTGGCCAACGGCGGCTCGGCGAAAACCGAGCAGGCGGTCTCCGAAGCGCTGGCCTGGTTGTCGGCGCATCAGGACGCCGACGGCCACTGGAGTCCCGGCGCGGCCGCGGAAGCGGAATCGAAATATGCGGTGGCGTCGACATCACTGGCGTTGCTGGCGCTGCTGGGAAGCGGCAACAGCGAAGACAGCGGGCCGTACGCGGAGAATGTCCACCGTGGCGTCTCGTGGCTGATCGAACATCAGTCCACGACGGGCGCGTTCCTGACTCCCAAGACCGGATGTTACGGCTACGAACAGCCCATGGCCGCGACCGCGGTCGCCGAAGCAGCGATCATGAGCCACCATCCCGCAACGGTGGAGGCGGCGCGACGTGCGCTCACTCAGGCCTCGCTGGACCAATGCCACGACGGCGCGTGGCGCTACACACCGCTGACGGTCAGCGACACACAGTCTACTGGCGACTTGTCGATCACCTCGTGGTATGCGCAGTTTCTGTACCTGGCGCGCGGCAGTGAGCTCAACGCCAATGACGCAATGCTCGAAAAAGCCGCAAATTACCTGGCCGGTTGCGAAAGCAACGACCATGGATTCCACTACACGCCGGGTAGTGGAAACACCGCAGAGTGCTGCACGGCCATGGGTGCTTACGGACTTCGCTTGTTGTGCGGTACGAACACGCATTCCAATGGCGCTGCCGCATGGCTGCTGGAGCGCATGCCCGCGAACGCGGAAGAGAACGTTCAGGGTTCGAATTTCAAGCTGTACGCGACGTACTTCAAGGCCGCAAGTCTGGCGAATGAAAGCGGCCCTGAGTGGGAACGCTGGCGCGCCGCGCTGAATGAAGTTTTGCCAGCCCAGCAGATTCACGCGGGCGACGAAAAAGGAAGTGTTCCGTACCAGAAGTTTGCCTACGTGGGCACGGTTGGCTCGACCGCCTTGGCCACGCTGAGCCTGGAGTCGTACTACCGGATCCCCAAGCCGAAGTGAACGAAAGGACCTTTCGACCACCCGGTAAATTTACCGGGTGGTTCTGGAGCCCTTCCAAGTACCGTATGGAAAATTTTCCTTATCCACAATCGCTAGGAACCCTCTTCGACCCACACCACTATACATAGATTAAATCTCAAAAACGTTCGTGGCCGAAGGTTCAACGGTTTCCCCAGCAAGCCTATCGACGTAACCTTGTGGTAAATTTACGATGAGGTAACCCTATGGCCAATTGGCCATGGGGTCAGTAAGCTCCAAGCGCACAATTTTGGAGCTTCCATGTCCAACACCCCTGAACTGTTCTTCTCGCACGACGAATGGCTGAATTTGAAGGCCAAACTGGCCGACCCGTTCTTCGCGAAGATTCATGAACACAACCTCGAAGCGCTGCGACTGCTCGAAGCCGAGAAGAACGGCGACGACGTCACCGACGTGCCGATCCGGCTGGGACTGGGGCAGCCCAAGCGCACGAAGATCCACGAACGCGTGCTGAAGAACCGGATGATCCGCGGCACGATCGCGTTTTACCTCACGCAAAAACCGGAGTACCTGACCATCGCGTGGGACGCCATCGAGCGGACGTGCGCGTCGCCGGAGTGGCGGCCGAAGCCGTCGAACGGGCTGCGCGGGATGCAGCTCTCGGCGTGCGAATTGTTTTACACCGTGGCGTTTGGCTACGACGCGCTGAAACCGCACCTTACCGCCGCGCAGCGCGAACGCTGCGTCAGCACGCTCCGCGACGTGGGACTGCCGCAGTATCTTAAGGCGCTGGAGCTCCACGACTGGTGGGAGAATTGCGATTTCAACTGGGGCGCCGCGATTCACGGCAACGCGGGGCTGGCAGCGCTGGCGATCCGCGACGAAGCGCCGGAGCTCAGCGCGCGCGTGCTGAAGGAAGTCAAAACGCGGCTGCGCACGGTCATCAACAGCTTTTACCCGGGCGGCGGATACACCGAAGGCGTGATGTACCAGGGCGGCTGCATCGGCTGGATGTCGGATTTCATTATCGCGCTGCACCGGCTTGAAGGCGATACTCTGGGCCTGCTCGAAAACAAGGATTTCCACGACACGATCACCACGTGGCAGTACTTAAAGGGAGGCGACGAGCGGCCGTACAATTTTTCGAACGTCGACGCCGGAACCAACGAATGGGGCATCACGCAGGTATTCTGGTGGGCGGACAAGTTGAAGCGGCCCGACTGGTCGCACTTCCAAGAACAGACGCTGCGCGACTGGCGCGACACGCATGCCTGCAACTACGACGTCGAAGCGTTCTTCTTTCGCCAGCCGTTTCAGCCGGTGACGCCGCCGGTGACTGCCGGCGTGAAACACTTTCAGGGCATCGACTGGCTGACGTGGAAAGGCGCCAAGTCGTGGCTTGGTTTCCGGTCCGGATTCAACGGCGGCAACCACAACAACAAGGACCTCGGCAGTTTCATTCTCGGCTACGGCACCGAGCGCTTTCTCATCGACCCGGGCTACGGCGCGTGGATGACCGAGCAACACAACGCCGTCACCGTACGCGGTCAGCAGCAGACCGACGCGGCGACGGCGAAAATCACGACGATGAAGCCACTGCCCAACGGCTTCTATCTGAAGTGCGAGCTGACCGAAGGGTTTCCGCACGCGCTTCAGCATTTCCGGCGGCATCTGCTGCTGCTCGACGATCAGCATCTGCTGGTGCTCGACGATATTCTCGGCCGCGGCCCGCGCCCGCAGAGCGCCGAGCTGCGCACCAGCGCCAAGTGGTATCTGCAGACCCGGCTACCTTGGTCCGGGAACGAGAGCAGCCTGACCGTGCAAGGCCGCGACGCGCGCATGAAGGTGATGCTGCTGAGCGACGTGGGATTTCTGGAGTCAAAAGACTGGGACTGGGACGGCCCGCTCACCACGCTGACGTGGCGGCACATCTACGACCGTCACCACGACATTCATCCGATGCTATTGACCTTTGGTGATCCGAAAGTGGACGTGCGTCGCAACGGCAGCGATCTCGCGATCACCATCGACGGACACGCGCTAAAATTCAGCGCGGCGTCCGGAGAGTTAACAGGTTACTGACGTCAGCTCTTTTTCAGCGTCACGCGCGTCAACGAGTATGGCGCGAGCGTCAGCGCCACGCGGCCGTCGGTGACCTTGGCACTCGATAGTCGCGGCTGAATGCGCGTCGGCTCCTGGGCGGTGTTTTCGCCGTACGGAACTTCGTCGGCCAGCGTCACAACCTCGGCGTGAGGACCGGCAGCGAAATTCTTGACGTCCAAGCTCAACTGCACGGGTCCGGCGGTCGCGCTGCGGTGAACGAGCATCAGGATCAGCGCGTCCTTCTTTTCGCTCAGCACCGCCAGCGCATCGAGGTTGGGGACGCCAGCGAGCTTTGGTATCTGGCTGAAGGACGTGTCTGTGTCGTACGTCGCGCAGGCCAGATCCACCGCGACGGTCCGGCCCTTCATCAGCGGAACGCTCATGACGTGCGCGTGATGGACCGGTTCGCCAAAAACGCGCTCCTTGATTTTGCGCAGCCCACCACCGTGATTAACCGTGGCCGAATGCGTAAACATCTCAACAAAATCGCCCATGCGGATGCAGGCGTTGACCAGCAGGGTCATGTAGAGCGCCTCGGAGATCGTTGAGGGGCGTATGGTTGTCGCGGGCGTCAGTTTTGCGCCGGGTTTGACTTCATCGCGGAAGCGCGGGAAGAGCTGGCATTCGGTCACTGAGACGCGTGGCTGCTTGATGCCCGCATCGAGCATCGTGCGGCGAACTTCTTCAAATTGCTTCGAGAGTTCCACCGAGTGGCCCATGTACGCGTGGTAGAGTTCCGTCGGATCGGTCTCCGAGTTGACGCCGCAGCCGTTTAGAATGTGGTAGGTGATCGAGCGCAGTCGCGGCGTGCAATCGGAGATCAGGCGGCTGGTCCACTCGCCAGTAATTTCGCCGCACGCGCCGCAGGCCTGAAGCTGGATGCTGGGATCGGCCTTCAGCATCGCCGCGGTGAAGCGCATGTAACGGTCGGCGTAGCCGCCGGAGTACGTCCACGCCACCTGCCACGAACCGGAAATTTCGTTGCCAACTTCCCAATTGCGGATGTTGTACGGTTCCGGATGGCCATTTTCCGCGCGCAAGCGGCCCATCGGCGTCTTGACCGAGCCGTTGCAATATTCGACCCAGGCGGCAGCCTCTTCGGGCGTGCCGTCACCGCCGTTGACGCAGATGAACGGCTCGCAGCCGACGATTTTACAGTAGGCCACAAACTCATCGGTGCCCATGAAATTGTATTCCAGCCCGTCCCACGCGGGATTGGTCCGCGTCGGGCGCGCGTCGATCGGGCCGACGCCGTCGCGCCAACGGTACCCGGAGACAAAGTTTCCGCCCGGCCAGCGCAGCAGCGGCAACTTCGCGGCTTTCAGCGCGGCGATGACATCCGGATCGAAGCCCTGCACGTGATCGCTGGGATAGAGCAGCACGCGACCGAAGACGAGATTCGCCGGGCCATCGGTCGTGAGCGCAACTCGGAAGTTCGATCCTTCGGGAAGTTTCTCATTCGCGTCGATCTCGAATGTGCCGGTCAACGTCTGCCAGTCTTCGCCGACTGAAAGTTGCGTCGCCGCCAATGTGCTGAGCGTCTGGCCGCCATCTGCGGATGCGCTGAGCGTAAACTTCACTGCGACGGGCCGCTGCGCTCGCGCGATGACGCGGTATTGATAGGACCGGGTGCGGTGCGTCGGCAGGGCGGTCCACTGCGCGATGCCGCGTTCGGGGGACGCGCCGGTCTGAATTTCAACGCGCTGCGCGCGGTCACCGTTAGGGCCGACATCGGCGCTGGTGCGGACTTCGTCCTTCGTGCCCAGCCGCGACCAGAAGAAGGCCAGCGTGTCCCGGTACGCGGCATAAAGTTGAGCGGATGGCGGAAGACCGAGGCCTTTTGACCAGCGTTCCGCCTGAGGCTCGATCTTTTTCTGATCGATCTCGGCCATCGACCCGCCGTGGATGGAGCTCTCCCCCGCCCCGAATTGCCACTTGCCAAACGTGGGGTTCCGCAGGATTTGGGCGTCCATGCCGTGGTAGATATTCTGCCCGAGATGTTCGCAGAACTTCCCGTACATAAACGGGTTCACAGTGTGCGGACTGACCTTATTCAAATCCACAGTGAGGCTGGCTTTGCTGGAATCTTTTTGCGGCGTATGGACGAGCAGCGGGCCTTCGTGGCTCATTCAGTGTCTCCGGGGATTGAGACACTCACAGTACAACATGGCGATCCGCCCGCCATCTGTGCGATCCACATCAACCTTTGTGGAATCCACACGATCGCGTCAGCGTGAAGCCTTGGGCGCGCGGTATTTTATAGTGGTGTTACCGATAATCAGGCGCGCCGGCTGCCGTACCACTTGCGGCGGTTCGGTCGAGCCTTCCAGCCGCTTGAGCAGCAATTTAACGGCTTCTGCGCCCATACCAGCCATGTCGACATCCACCGTCGTCAATTCACGGCCGGTGCATTCTTTGTAAGTTGCCGCGGCTTCGTTACCGAAGCTCGCGATGCTCAGGTCTTTCGGCACGGAAAGCCCCGCGTCTTCGGCGGCGAGAATCGCGCCCATGCCCAGAAAATCGCTGAAGGCGAAAACCGCGGTGGGTTTCAGCGGCAGCATCGCGCGCAGGTGGGAACGCCCGTTGGAAACCAGCGGCGTAATGCCGGCGACCAAATTGGGATCAAATTCAATTCCGGCCTCTTCGAGCGTATGGCGATATCCCTCGAGGCGCTCGGGAGCGCTCTGCCCGCCGGCCGAATTCAAAAACGCGATGCGGCGATGCCCCAGGCCGATGAGATGCCGGGTGACCGTTTTCGCGCCTTCGACATTGTCGACCAGGACGCAATCGAGACTCTGCTTGGCGTCGCGGCTGTCGAACATGACCAGCGGTATGTTGCGCCGGACAATTTCGCGCAGAAACTTTTCGGAGGGCAGCCGCGAGACCACGTAAATCAGCCCGTCGATGTCGCGAATGCCCATCGGCACGGTTTCATGATCTTCGTCAGAGACTTCGCTGCCCATGTAGAGCACGTTGAAGCCGCGGGCGCTGGCGGCTCGCCGCACGCCATTGAACGCGTCGAAATAGATGCGGTCACGCAAAATGTCGTCGCTGCCGTGCGCAAACACGCCGATGCGGCCGGTGCGCTTTTTCTCCGGCCGCTTTTGCGCATCGCCGCTGGCAATGTAGACGCCCTGCTTCAGCGTCGTGCGCAGAAGGCCCTGCTGCTTCAGTTCGGTGATGGCGTTGGCGACCGTGCTCTTGCTGAGCTTGTATTCCTGCGCCAGCTTGCGCACGGACGGCAGGCGGCCGTCGGCAAACTTGCCGTCGAGAATGTGCTGCCGCAACACGTCGCCGATCTGTTCCCGCAACGGCGCCGAATCGTCTTGTCCCAATGCCATCCGTACCAACTCCTGGTTGAAGATCCAGTTTACACAAACATAGGCGCGCGTGAAGTGCCGGAGCACCTCTCCCCTTTTACTGCCGCGCCAAACGCGTTATCCTGCCGGGCATGTTTATCGGCATCGGTTTCTGGCTGGCGCTCATGGGGTTGTTTCTCTACCTGCCCTCGTGGGTCTTTGCGTGGGTTTTTCGGGTCGTGCTCAAGCCGCTGGAGATTCCCGACGTCTACCCCAAACTCGCCGCGCGCGAACGGCGGTTGATGATCATCGCGTACATGACGATTTTCATCCTCGGCGTCCCTCTGCTAATCCTTTACTACGCGATCGGACTGATCCGGCATCTGCGCCGGCAATCCCAGGCACACGGCCCCACCACCGGCGATAAAATGCCGCTGATTCCGCGCTTCACCATGGCCGACATGCTGGCGATGGTCTTCAGCATCAGCTGCACTCCGGTACTGTTTCAGTCGATGAAAGTCTTCGACCGCGAGGAGACGGTGTTTGTCTTCCTCTGCGCGATTCTGACCTTTCCCGCGTGTTTCCTGGCGGTGCTTTACCGCATGCAGATTCACGATGTTCCCGGCGGCAAAGTGCGCATGGCGCTGCTGGCGTTCTCGCCGTTTGTCGCCATCGCCTCGGCGGCCGTGATTCCCTACGTTTTCTTCGCGCTGATTCTGGACAAGAACGACGCCAAGGCCATGGCGGTCGTGGTGGCGATCGTCTGCGTGCTGATCCTGGTGATTGGACGTTTCCTGGCCGCGAAAGCGATGGAACAGGCGGCCGCGAACGCCCCGCCGGAAGTGATCTAACGATGATCTTCGGTCTCCTCGCTTATGTGGTCTTTGCCGGCGTTGTTGCACTGGTCAGTGGGTTATTCTTCCGTTTCATTCTCAATCCCTTGGCCATTCCCAGGTCGGCGAGCGTGGAGTTCAAACGCGAACGATCACTTGCGTATGTCATCTTCTTCGCCCTCGCGATGTCGATCTACGGCGCCGTCGTGCTCGGTGTCGTATATCTCGTTGGATTCGTGCGGCATCTCCGCCTGCAAACACGCAATTCCGGCGCGCAGCATGCGGATTACAGCCGCATCATTCCACGCTTCACTCTTTCAGAATTGATTCTAATGGTCTTCAGCACCGGCGTCGCGCCACTGATTTTCCAGGCGCTGACGTGGGAGGACGACAAGGATATGTCGATCATCATCCTCGTTGTGTCGCTGGCGCTATTTCCCGCGTGTTTTATCTGCGCCCTATACCGATTGGATTTCCACAACGTTCCCCGCGGAGCCGCGCGATCGGCGGCGTTGGCATTAACTCCGTATGCGGCGCTGGCGACAGCTTCAATCCCTCTGTATGTCGTATTTTTCCTGGTGGCACGATTTGTCAATATTCCACCTCAATTCTATATCTCGATCTTTCTGGTCATCTCCACTCTGGTTGCAACCCGGCTATGCTACGGCCGCGCAGCCGAACTGGCCCAGGCAGCCGAGGACCGTCTCGCGGCGGAACCTCCCGCCGCCGAGATTCCCTCCAGCCAGCCGTAGAGCCGTTCCATTGGCACAATGCCCGCGCTTCCCTTAGACTCTCCCGCATTCCAATTCCGAATGTCTTTCGGCGTTTAGAACTTTTTCAAGCGATCCTTAGCAGCCCATGAGAAAACGCAAACACGACGATACTCCCATTCTTCCCGAAGCCGGCGATGTGCTCCCGATCGTCGACATGAAGACGCATCACAATTCCGGCCATCCGTGGATCTTCCGGCGCATGGCCGGCGAGGACAATCTCGACATCGATCCCGGCACACTGGTCGAAGTCCACGACAAGTCCGGCCAGTTCGTCGGCCGCGGCATCTACAATCCGCACAGCGAAATTGCGATCCGTCTGCTCACCACCAGCCGCCAGTCGTACCCCGATCGCCGCTGGTTCATGGGCGCGATCACGCGCGCGGTGAAGCTCCGCCACGACGTCCTCCACCTCAACAAGACCTGCGACGCCTACCGCCTGGTTCATTCAGAAGGCGACGGACTCTCGGGGCTGGTCGCTGACCGCTACGCCAACGCGATTGTCGTGCAACTCTTCAGCGCGGGCATGCACCGCCATCTCGACTGGATCCGCCAGGGCTTCGCCGAACATTTTCCGGAATGCGAAATCGTCGTCCGCTCCGATTTCCGCACCGAGAAGCTCGAAGGCCTGAAAATGGACGGCCCCGCGCCGAAGACCCGCGAGGTCGTGATCACCGAGCATAATCTGAAGCTCAACGTCGACCTGCGCCGCGGACACAAGACCGGCTACTTCCTCGACCAGCGCGAAAACCGGCGGCGAATGGCCGAATACTGCGCGGGCCAGACCGTGTTCGACGGCTTCTGCTACACCGGCGGATTCGGACTTTCCGCGGCGATGAATGGCGCCACGTCGGTGGAATCCTGCGATCTCGACGAGGACGCCATCGCCGTCGCCGAGAAAAACAAGACGCTCAACAACATCGGCGACAACCTGAAATTCACGCACGGCAACGTCTTTGACGTCCTGCGCGACCGCCGCGCAGCCGGCGCGAAGTTCAGCCGCATGATTCTCGACCCGGCCAAGCTGGCCATCAATAAGCTCGAAGTGAACCGAGCGCTGAGCGCCTACGCCGACATGAACCGCTTGGGGATGCAGTGCATCGAACCCGGCGGCGTGCTGCTGAGTTGCTCGTGCACGGGTCTGGTCAGCGAAGACGATTTCGTGATGGCTCTGCGCGCCGCTGCGGCGGAAGCGAACATGGAACTGCAGATCCTCGGCATATTTGGCGCACCCGCAGATCATCCGTGGGTCGTGCGCGTGCCGGAAGGCCGGTATTTGAAGGCCGTGTACAGCCGCGTCATGCCGCTGCCTTAGCGGCCTTGCGGCCGAGGGGTCAGGGGACAGGGGTCAGGGGCCAGAGTTGGGAACGAGCACGCGGGAAGCGGGTGCGCTATGCGAGCGGGAATTTTTGAATGTCGAACGTCGAATGTCGAAACGCGAAAGCGCCGTCCGCGCGCCAAAATGTCGTGAGCAAACTTCAGCCTCACATCGGACTCTACTCTGACCCCTGGCCCCTGACCCCTGACCCCTCGGCCTTCAGGCCGCGCCGCTGATGATCCTCTTTGAGTCGACTGACCTCTTAGTCATCAACAAGCCTCCCGGCGTCGCGGTTCATGATGCGCCGGGGCCAGGTGGGTCGTTGTTGCGGACGTTGCGGGAGTGCGGGTTTGCGGATCTGACGCCGGTGCATCGGTTGGATAAGGATGCCTCGGGTGTGCTTGTCTTTGCGCGCAATACGGAGACGGCGGCGAAGCTCACGGCGCGCTGGCCCAGCGCGGTGAAAACGTATCGGGCGCTGTGCGAAGGCGCGCCGCATCAGGAAGTGGGCGAAGGCGGCAAAATCGATGCGCCGATTCTCGAAAATCAGACCGGCAAGCCCGAACGCTTGAAACGCGCGCTCGCTTACTTCAAAAAAACGCATCCGAATCTGCCCGTGCCGCCGCCGCCGGAACCCAAGACCAGCGGGGTCCACATTGCCGGTCGGGAATCGCTGACGCATTACGATGTGCTCGCGAAATTCACGATCGCCAAGCGCGAGTGGTCGTGGCTGGAAGTCCGGCCGGAGCAGGGACGCATGCACCAGATCCGCGTGCATCTTCACTACATTCAATGTCCGCTCGCGGTGGATCCACTTTACGGAAACCGTGCGGAGCTGAAAGAATCTGACGTAATTCGCAACGGCACGCCCCGGGTGCTGCTCGCGCGCATGCCGCTGCACGCGGCGACGCTGCAGCTTCCCGCGACGGAAACCGAAGCCGCACTGAGTTTCGAAGCGCCGCTGCCGGAGGACCTCACTGCGGCACTCGCGTTTATGAACCAGCATGGAGCGAAGAACTGATGCCCTGGGCACTGCGCATCAACTACCCGTTGATCATGGGCATCCTGAATGTGACGCCCGATAGTTTTTCAGACGGCGGCCGTTATCTGGATACTGACGCAGCAGTCGAGCACGCTCGCGCGATGCTGATGCACGGCGCGCACATTATCGACATGGGAGCGGAATCCTCGCGCCCCGGCAGCGAACCCGTGCCGCCGAAGGAGCAGCTGCGCCGCTTGCTGCCGGTGCTCAAGTTGTTCCGGAAGAAGAGCAATGCGCCGGTGAGCATCGACACGTGGTCGGCCGACGTGGCTGAAGCGTGTCTGTCCGAAGGTGCGACAACGATCAACGACATCACGGCGGTGCGCGGCGACAAGCGAATGATGGCGGTGCTCAGGAAATCCACGTGCGACATTGTGCTCATGCACATGCCCGGCACGCCGAAGACAATGCAGAAGCGCGCCCACTACACGAACGTGATGGCCACGCTGAATCGATTTTTCAATGAGCGCATCGCGGCGTGCCTCGACGCCGGGATCGACGCCAAGCGGCTGATCATCGATCCCGGCGTGGGATTCGGCAAAACCGCGGATCACAATTTCGAGATCATCCGCCACGTGGGCGAACTGAGAGTATTCGGTCTGCCGGTGCTACTGGGACTCTCGCGTAAACAGTTTCTCGGCACGCTGACCAACGAAGCCAAGCCGGAAGGCCGTGTCACGGCATCGATCGTCGCCGGACTTTACGCGGTGAACAACGGCGCCGACATCCTGCGCGTTCACGATGTCAAAGAAACTGTCGCGTGCGTCGTCTTGATGAACCGCCTGCAGGACCGCGGCGACGTTCCCCGGAAGCCGTCGCGGTCGTCGTGATCAAGGTTTTCCCCTTTCCATTTGCGCCCATCATCGGTTTAATGAATTCACAGAGGTGTAAATGGCAAACTTAATCAAGCGGCTGCAAGGCGTCGGCGCCAACGCGATCGTCGAGATCCTGATTCTCGCGGCGGTGTTTTACGTCGTTTTGCGGTTCCTCCAAGGCTCGCGCGGCGCGGGCGTGCTGCGCGGCATGCTGGTTGTGATCTTCGTCTCCATCGGCGTCGTTTTCGTCGCGGCGCGCTACTTGTTCCAGATGGAGCACATCGTCTGGGTCTTCGAAAAACTTGCGGCCCTCTCCATCGTCGCAGCGATGATCATCTTCCAGCCGGAATTGCGGCGCGGACTGCTCCGCCTGGGGATCCACCCTTTAATGGGGCGATTCGTCCGGGCCGACTCGCCATCGATCGCAGAAATTGTCGAAGCGTGTTCCAACATGAGCAATCGATCGATCGGCGCGTTGATCGCCATCCAGCGCCAGGTGCCGCTGAACGATTACATCGAACGCGGCACGGTGCTGAACGCGGAAGTCACGCGCGAGCTGCTCGAAACAATCTTCTTTAAAGGGAAGTCCGGCGACGGCACGATCCTGCACGACGCCGGCGTGATCATCGTCGGAAACCGCGTCGCGGCGGCCGGCTGCCTGTTTCCACTCTCGGAAAACCCGGAGCTCTCCAAGGCCCTCGGGACGCGCCACCGCGCCGCGCTGGGGTTGACGGAAGAAAGCGACACCGTCACCGTTGTGGTCAGCGAGGAAACCGGCCGCATTTCCCTGGGCGTGGAAGGCAAGCTGATTCACGGCCTTACACCTGAGGAGCTCCAGCAGCGCTTAACCGAACTGTGTCTCGTCTCCGTCGAAGGCCAGAACCAGGGGGGCGAGCTGGCGGGAACCTAGGAATGAAGGAATGTCGAGTGGCGAATGTCGAATGTCGAGTAAACAGCGCCGCTCTGAATTGTAAAATCTCTCGACCCGTGCGGCGTTTAACTTCGAAAGAATCATGGTCCGATTTCCGTTGCTCACCCGCTTTCTGCGCGCGGCGCTTTTTGAAGATTGGGTGCTGAAATTCATCTGCCTGGCGTTTGCCATTCTGATGTGGTTCTACATCGACGGCGAACTCAGTGGGCAGATCGACCTGGTCGTCTCGCTGCGTCCCACGGACCTGGTGCTGCCCTCCAATCTGGAACTGGCTCCAGATTCGCCGCTGCCCAAACTCCGCGTGATCGTGCGCGGACCGCGCAGCCGGCTGCCGCTGGTCAGTCCAGAGAACATCTCGTTCAAGAAAAAGCAGCTCGAAAATCCGCAGCCCGGCCGCAACGTGATCAACTTCACGCCGACGGACGCCGATGCCGAAGCGAATTTCGACATCATCAGCATTTCGCCCAAGGACAGTCCCGATGCTGCCGTCGAGTTGGTGGAAATCGTCTCGAAATCCAAGAGCGTGCTGGTCAAACACCGCGGCGAACCACGCGCGGGTTTTCTGATCGGCAAATGGCGCTGCGAACCGGAGAAGGTGAACATCGAAGCGTCCAGCGATGAGGTCGATCACATTCAGAACGTCTACACCGAAGAACTCGACGTCACCGATCTCGATCAGGATCTCGTCCGCGAAGTCGGCGTCGTCCAGTCGGTGGAAATCTTTGGGCGGGTGATTCCATTCCGTTGCAACCAGCGCGTGCGCGTCACCATTCCCATCCGACCGCCGGAAGCGACGCGCGTGCTCTCCGTCGACATCCGTACATTCGCGCCCGACGGGATTGCGCTGCAAGCCGATCCGAAGACCGTTGAAGTCGAGCTCGTCGGCGACGATCAGGAACTGTCGGTGCCCGATATTCAGTCCAAGATTTTGCTGTATGTGGAATGGCCGAGCACGCTGGACCGGCCGAAGGATCCGAACGTCACGGTTGGTCCGCACCCGGTGAAACTGCAATGGGTCGCGCCGCCGCGGATCCAAGTTCGTGGCGTAAAAAATACTACACTGCCCACGGTAAATGTCCGCGCCGCGCTCGCGCCGGCCATGAAACCCGCGCCGCCCAAGAACGGCAATTAACTTCACGTTCAAAATTTACCACTGGTAGATGTCCGTCATAAAATCCTGAACAAACGCCGCGCCACGGGGTAAGCAGTACGGCGTTCGAAAATCCTGGAGATCATCAATGACCGTCAAGCTTCTCGCGTGCTGTGCCCTGCTCATTTTCACCACGTGTGTTCATGCCGATGTGAAAGTACCGTTCATGTTCTCCGATCACATGGTTCTGCAGGCCGATATGGCCGCGCCTGTTTTCGGGACGGCAGCGGCGGGCGAACAGGTCACGGTTGAAATCAACGGCCAGAAGAAGACCGCGACCGCCGCCAAGGACGGCAAGTGGCTCGCGAAACTCGACGCGATGAAAGCCGGCGGCCCGTTCGAATTGAAAATCACGGGCAAGAATACGATCACGATCAAGGACGTGCTTGTCGGCGAAGTCTGGGTCGCATCGGGCCAGTCGAACATGCGCTTCCCGCTCAGCCGCGCCACCGACGGCGCAGCTGAAGTCGCCAAAATGAACAACCCAAAGATTCGCTATCTGCAGGACACAGGAAGCTGGCGCATCGTTGCTCCAAATGTTGGCGGCAACTTCTCGGCGGCTGCGTACTACTTCGCCGCGGATTTGCAGGAACATTTGAAAGTGCCGGTCGGCATCATCGAAAATTCCCTCAGCGGCGCGTGCATCGAACAATTCATGAGTCCCGAAGAGCTGGCGAAGCCGGACATCGCCGAAGCGATCAAGCTTCACGACGTACCACGCCACGATGTCTACGACGAAAAGATCGCTGGCTTGATTGGTTACGGCATCAAGGGCGCGCTCTGGTACCAGGGCGAAGGCAACCGCGATTTCCCGATCACGTATCGCAAGCTCCTCTCGGCGCTGGTCGCCGATTGGCGAGGCCGCTGGGGACAGGGCGATTTCCCGTTCATCGTCGTCCAGCTCGCCAATTGGCACGCACAGACGCCAGAACCCAGCGTGGGTAAAGATTGCACGCTCCGCGAAGCACAGTTCAAAGCGCTTACGGCGATTCCCAACACGGGCCTGGTCGTCACCATCGACCTGGGCATCGTCGCCGACGTTCACTACCCCAACAAGAAGCCCGTCGGGGAGCGCCTCGCGATCGCCGCTCGCGGTCTGGCCTACGGTGAGAAGATCGAATATTCCGGCCCGATTTTCGACACGGTCAAATTCGAAGGAAACAAAGCCGTCGTTGCCTTTAAGCACGTCGGCGGTGGTCTCGTCGCCAAAGGCGGCGAGAAAGTCATGGGTTTCGTGATTTGCGGCGCTGACAAGAAGTTCGTCCGCGCTGAGGCAAAAATCGAAGGCGACAAGGTCATCGTTACCAGCGCTTCGGTGGCCTCGCCGGTCGCCGTGCGTTACGCGTTCGAGAACAACCCGGTCTGCAATCTCACCAATAAGGAAGGTCTCCCCGCCTCCCCTTTCCGCAGCGACGAATTCGTCAGCTTCCCCACGCGCGACAACACCAAAGACGATCAGTAGCGCGAAGGACCATTCATGAGGTATACTGCAGCAGCGCCCGGATAGGTCCGGGCGCTGTTGTTAACGATACACCTGTTTTCGAAGGGTCACAACGCTCCATGGGTAAACGCATTCTTTCCGGCGTCCAGCCGTCCGGAAAACTTCATCTCGGCAACTACTTCGGCGCCGTGAAGCAGCACATCGCTCTGCAGGAAATCCCCGATGCCGAGCGCTTCTACTTCATCGCCGATTTCCATTCGCTAACGACCGTCCAGGACGCCGCAAAGCTCCGCGAATTCGTCCACGGCGTCGCGCTCGATTATCTCGCGCTGGGACTCGATCCGCAGAAGTCGACGTTCTTCCGCCAGAGCGACGTGCCCGAAGTAACCGAACTGGCGTGGCTGCTCTCGACGGTCACCGGCATGGGATTGCTGGAACGCGCCCACAGCTATAAGGACAAATTGCAGAAGGGCATCAAGCCCAGCGTCGGTTTGTTCTACTATCCCGTCTTGATGGCCGCGGACATTCTGATCTACAAGTCGGACCTCGTGCCCGTGGGGCAGGATCAGGTTCAGCACGTCGAAATGACGCAGGACATGGCGACGTATTTTAACGAGACGTACAAGACGAAAGTTTTTGTCCGTCCCGAGACCAAGCTCAGTTCGACGCCCAAGGTTCCCGGCATTGACGGCGAAAAAATGAGCAAGTCGTACGGCAACACGATCGACCTGCAGGCCGAAGAGAAAGAATTAAAGAAGGTCGTCATGTCCGTGAAGACCGATAGCACGCCCGTCGACCAGCCCAAGAATCCCGACACGGACAACGTCTACGCGCTGTACTCACTCTTCGCGAGCGACGACGAGAAGAAAGCGCTCGCCGACCGCTACCGCGCCGGCGGCATGGGTTATGGCGACGCCAAGAAACTGCTCCTGGAAAAAGTGCTCTCTTACTTCGCCGACTACCGCAAGAAGCGCGCGGAACTGATCGCCAAGCCGGAAGTCGTCGAACAAGTCCTGCGCGACGGCGCCACCAAAGCGCGGGCGCTGGCAAGACAGACCCTGGACGAGGCGAAGCGGGCGTGCGGGTTGTTGTGAAGTGTTTTTGATCTCACGCAAAGCCGCTAAGACGCAAAGAACAGGAAAGAACAACTGCTAAATTAATGGGTCTGGGGCCGTGGATCGGGGCTAGGGAACTGAAAGTAAAAGTCCCATCAGTTCTTTTGCAGTTCTTGGCGTCTTTGCGGCTTTGCGTGAGATTTAAGAGGGCTTTCGATGAGCTGGTTCGACCGCCTCCTCTCACTCTCCCCGCGCGCGCAGAAGTCCGCCGCGCACAGCGACCTTGTCTTTCCGCCGGATTTTCTGGCGTCGCTGGAAAGATTGCGGCTCGTCGCGCTCAAGGCCATGGGCGGCGGGTTGCGCGAAGGGCATCGGCTCGGCGCGTACAAGGGCGGGCAGTTGGAATTTCACGGGCACCGCAGTTACTCGCCTGGCGATGAGCTGCGCTACGTCGACTGGAATACGTACGCGCGTCTGGGCAAACCGTACGTGAAAGAATTCGCGCGCGAAGAGGCAGGCGTGCTCCACATCCTGCTCGATGCGACGCCGTCGATGAGTCTCGGGACACCGTCGAAGTGGACGTTCGCGCGGCGTGTCGCGGCGTTGTTCGCGCACGTGGCGTATGCGAGCAAGGACAGCGTGTACTTCTACGTCTTCCGCGGCGATGGCACGTTGGAGCAATTTCCCAAGCGCGGCACCAAGGGCGGAATTCGCGTCTGCATGGATTTTCTGGAGAAGGCCGAAGTGGACGCGGCGCTCCCGGTCGCGCCAGTCGTTCCTGGGCGTGAAGTGGGAGCATCCGCGGCGCCGGAACAATTTCTCGCGAAAGCCGTCTCCAATTTTCTAAAGCACAGCTCCGCGCGCGGGCGGACGATCGTCATCAGCGACTTCTGGCAAGCAGAAGAAGAAGTCGTGGCGGCTCTCGCCCGGCTCTCCGCGGCGGGGTACGACATCTCCGGCATTCACGTGCTCGCGCCGGAGGAGCTACAGCCGGACGTCGAAGGGGAACTGCTCGCCCGCTCCGTGGAAGAAGACGGCGAGGTCACGCTCTCCGCGTCCGGCGATCTCGGGTTGCGCTACACGCACGAACTGGAAGCCCACCGCCAGACCGTCGAAGAAGCCTTCAAGCGGCGCGGCGGCGCGTGTCTGTTTGAGCGTTGCGATACGTCGATCGAAAAAGTCCTGATCGCCACCCTGCGTCAGCGGCGCTGGGTCACCTGAACAATACCTCGGTGTTGCGTGAGCCTTTCGCGGCTCACGCAACGCACGAAGTAATTAGTTCACTTTTACGCTGATCTTCTTCGGCTGGGCCGGGGCGATCTTCGACAGCGTAACTTTCAGCACGCCCTGCTTCAACGACGCTTCGATACGTTCCTTGTCGACCTGATCGGTGAGCGTAAAGGAGCGGCGATAGTCGCCGATTTCGTACTCTTCATAGGCGAGACGCGCGCCGTGCGGCAACGGACCTGGATCGACCCGGCCGCTGAGCGTCAGGATGTTCTTCTCCACTGTGATGTCGACGCGCTTCTCGTCTACTCCGGGCATTTCAGCCAGAACCACGATGGCTTCCGGCGTCTCATAGATATCCGCGCGGGGCATGAAAACCCGGCGCGCGCGCGGCGATTCGGCGGACTGAACCTCCGGCGTTTTCAGTTCCGTGTTCGCGGGTGTGGTCGGTGTTGCTTCGGTCATGGTCATGCTCCTTCAAAAAGTGACTCTGGTTGATGATTTTATCAGGCGATTTGGATGGAAATCTTCTTCGGCTTATCGTCTTCGGCGCGCGGCAGCGTTACGGTCAGCACACCATTTTCCAATTGAGCCGCGACCTTCTCTGCATCCACTCGAAAGGGCATCTGCAACGTGCGGGTAAAGGTTCCCGACAGTCTTTCGCGCCGGTGAAGTCGTTCGTTTTCGTTCATCTCGCGAGGCTGGCGCTTGCCGCTGAGCGTGACCTTCTGACCCAGCACGGAAATGTCGAGATCGCTGGCTTCCATGCCCGGCAATTCCGCGGTCAGATACGCTTCATTTTCGGTGGTCCATACATTGACGGACGGATATTGATGTACCGTGCCGCTTGGCCCGGTGAAGAGGTGATCCAGTTCATGCTGGAAGCGTTCAAGTTCTCGAATGGGGTCCCATGTAACCATCGTTTTGTCCTCCCTGATTTTTCGACTGTGTTTGACGTTCAACACGTGAAACAGGAAAGCATCAGCCGTGCCAAGCGACTCAACTGCGTAATTGCTTGAAGACCTTGAACTTAAATTAGCGGAAGCCGTTGACTCACGACGTTTCGCCAGGATCAATTTGTCCTGGGAAATTTCAATGTGTCGTTTTGACAAACCTACTTGGAATATCGCCCTGCCTGCATAGGTTATGCGTAGCTCATAATCCTTTTTTGGAGGTTTCTACTGTGCGACTCGCTCTACTGGTTCCCGTATATATGTGCGGCGCTCTCCTGGTTCAGGCTGCCGATGAAAACGTCCCCGTCGGCGCTCATTCGCGCAAGTTTCAGTTCATGTATACAGCTACAATTAAGGATGTCCCGGAAGGCGTGAAGAGCGTCGACCTGTGGATCCCGGTCCCGCAGACGGACACCTATCAGGAAATCGGCAACATCCAGTTTTCCGGTCCGGATCATCCCGAAGTTGCCGCCGATCCCGTGCAGAACAATCTGATGGCGCATTGGAAACTCGATGCGGCCAAGGCCAAAGGCTTCACCGTGACGATGTCCGTCGAATGCAATCGCCACGAAATCAGCGCAAAGGACATCGACAAGGCGCGTGAACTCAGCGACGACGAAAAGACGAAGTACGCCGAATACCTGAAGGCCAACAAGCTCGTGCTGGTCGGCGGAAAGTTCACGGAGACCGCGGACGCCGCAATTAATGGTGCCAAAACGCCGCCCGCGATCGCCAAGGCCGCTTACGACTACGCCGTGGGCTCCATGAAGTACGACAAGCCCAAGGACAAGCCAGGTTGGGGCACGGGCAGCACGCAGTGGGCGTGCGATTCCAAGTTTGGAAACTGCACGGATTTTCATGCGCTGGTCATGTCCATCGGCCGCACCAAAGGTGTGCCGGTGAAATTTGAGATGGGTTTCCCGCTGCCCGATGTCGTCGCCGACAAGCCCGAAACCAAAACCGGCCCGATCGGTGGCTACCATTGCTGGGCCAAGACGTACCTCAGCGGCATTGGCTGGGTGCCGCTGGACGCGTCGGAAGCGCAGAAGCATCCGGAGAAGAAGGACTACTTCTTCGGCAACATCGACGCCAACCGAATCCACTTCACCAACGGCCGCGATGTGAATCTGGCGCCCAAGCAGAGCGGCGACCCGCTGAACTTTTTCATCTACCCCTACGCCGAAGCCGACGGCAAGAGCATCCCGGTCGACAAGGCGTTTGCGTTCAAGGATCTGTGAGGGGCGATTAAAAATTAAGAAAAATACGTATGCGGAGGAAATGGTGCCATGGATGCATAAGTTTCTGAGCGTAGCGAAGAAACTTATTCATCCGTGTGTTACGCGTTCCGAATAAGAGGTCGCGCAACGCACGGATGAGCGGACGTTTTTGCTACGCTCAAGCGTCCGCGCATCCGTGGCACCATTGTCTTCCGCGTGCGTATTTGAATTTTTAATTTTGAATTTCTAATTGCCCTTCTTGTACTGCCCGCCGCACACATTCATCTGTAGCGATACCACGCGATTGCCGTTGGTGACAAACAGCGTCTTGCCATCCTCGCCGCCGAAGCAGACGTTGGAACTCTGCTCCTTAAACGGGATCAAGCCGAGTTCCTTGCCTTCCGGTGACACCACCCACACCCCACCTCGGCCCGTGCAGTAAAGATTGCCCTTTTCGTCGATGGTCATGCCGTCGGGATCGCGCTTGTCGGCGGTCTTCGGTTCGAAGAATACTTTTCCCTCACCCACCGTGCCATCCGCCTTGATTGGGTAGGCCCGCCAGGTCTTCTCGGCGCTGTCACTGACGAAGAGCGTCTTGCCGTCGAGCGACACGACCAGGCCGTTGGGCAGCGTCATGTCGGTGATGATCTTCGTGCCTTTGCCGTCGGGCTTGACCAGATACACGGCGCTGTTCTTCTTTTTGGCGAAGTCGGGATCGGAGAAATAAACGTCGCCGTTCGGAGCTTCGCGAACGTCGTTGGGCTGATTCAGAGTGTCGTCATGAAAGAGGACCTTCACGTCCTCCGGGCCCGTCGCGCCGATTTTCATGCTGACGATGGAATGCTTGTTCGTCTGCGCGCCCAGCATCCGTCCTTCATGGGTGACGTACGTGCCGTTAATGTCCTCGGTGTGATCCATCCACACCGTCGTCTTACCCGGCTCATCGACGCGGAGGATCTGTTGATTCTGCTTCGTGTACTTGGTGAAGTAGAGCTTCTTGGTCGCCGGGTCCCACGACGGGCCTTCGTACCAATTCTTCTCCGTAAACAGCTCGACCATCTTGGCGCCCGCCTCGACCGTCGGAGACATTGGATGCTCTTCCGCAGGAGCTTCCGCGAAAGCAAAGCGGCCCACAACAACGAGCGCAGCCAGCACCAGCGTACGAACGCGAAGCGGCATGTTTGTCATTTCAAAATTCCCTCTGCAATTGAAGTGCTCATGAATTCTACGAAGAACTATAGCCAATACCGCCCCTGGTACGCCAGCGATTCCATCAGCACTTCGTCCCAGGGCCGCGCGCCGTGAAATTCGGGGGTGACTTCCCGGCTCTCCGTGATGTCCTTGAGAATCTGGTCGCGCATCGCCACCGCGAAGGGTTTGTTGACGATCAGCACGCCGGCTTCCAGATTGTGACGCAGACTGCGGTGATCG
The DNA here is from genome assembly GCA_038227875.1 of Planctomycetota bacterium. GTDB lineage: Bacteria > Planctomycetota > SZUA-567 > H5-PLA8 > H5-PLA8 > JBBRPR01. The sequence continues at coordinate 65,731 of JBBRPR010000008.1, read as the reverse complement.
AGATTGTACGAACTGACAATCGCCCACGCGTCATCGATCACGGCCACCTTGCTGTGCAGCATGCTTCTCGGGTATTCAAAGAGGCGCACGCCGTGGCTGAGCATCTCCGAGTACAGCGCCCGCGAGGCCATCGCCACAATCTTCACGTCGCTGTACATCGCCACGCCCGCGGAGACCGTGACGCCACGTTTGACCGCGCGGTAAAGCGCCCGGCGGACGCCACGGTCGGGAACGAAGTATGCATTCTCGATCAGAATGTACCGCCGGGCATGACGGATCGCGTGCAGGTACGCCCGTCGCAGACGATAGCGCTGCAGAAATTCCTTGTTGTTGATCACCTGAACGAGGACGTCGCTGCTTGTTGCCGGCAGCAGCGGGGGAAATTTCTCATCCGGCTGCTCGTCCGACGGCGCATCAACTTTTGAAATGGGCGGAAATGCGTCGGCGGTCTTCCAAGTTTCATCGATCAGCGATTTCAATTGCGCCGCGACAGCCGCACCTTCGATGCGCACATGCATGTCGCGCCAGGCCATTCCGCCGTCGCATGCGGCGGCATTGTCATGGCTGATGTTGATTCCACCGGTGAAGCTGACGCGATCATCCACGACCAGAATTTTCCGATGGTCGCGCCGATGGAACGTAAACAACGAGCGCCCCAGCGCTGTCGTCAGCGGGCGATACGTACTGACGCGTACGTTCGCGGCGAGCAATTCGTGAATGAACTTCTCCGGCAACCCCAGCGCACCGACGAAGTCGTACAGTAACCGCACCTTTACACCGCGACGCGCGGCCTTCGCGAGTTCCCGACCGAAACTTTCGCCTGTTTTGTCCGCGCGCAATATATATGTTTCCAGCGCCACGCTTTCCTTCGCTTCTGCAATCGCGCGGAGCATCTCCGGATACGCCTGGCAGCCGTCGAGTAGAAGCGTGATGCGATCCGCGCGGGTGTACGTCTGCGGACGGAGCGCATAGCGCCTCAGCGCGGCGCTTTCCGATATCTGCGCTTCATCGGTGGTGGGCGATGGCAATACGAGCAACCCGCGGGGCGCGTGGAGTGACAATCCACGCCGCACGTTCCGGCGCAGTCGGTAGACGTAGAATTTCACCGCGCAAATCACGCCGACGGGATATCCAATCGCCGCGGCCACTCCGCCGAGCGCCAGCACGCCAATCAACAGCGGACCGATCACCGCGGGGCCGGCATTCTGGCAATTAAGCCACGCCTCCATCGACGAGTTGATCGGATGCATCCAACGCCACTGCTCTTCGATCGTGTGGACCAGCGCCAGCGCGTCGGCCTGAGTGGCGATGGCGCCGCGATAGAAGAGCCGGCCGATCCAGAATTCCGCGGCGACCAGCGGGACGATGCCAATGAGCAGATTCAGGAATTGAGTGGTAAGCGCCACCGTCCGGCTGCCGCGGACAAGGGTCGCAATGAGCAGGCTGAGCACCACGCGCAGTCCGGGAATCGGCGCCATTGCGGCGAACAAACCGACGGCCAGTCCACGCCCGACTCGCTGTGGCGTCCCCACGCGGTGCAGAACGCGCACCGCTGCTGCTTGAAATCTAATACTATTCTGACGCCACATAACAGCCCACCGGTCGCAGCAAAGTCACGGCGTAAGCCCAAAGTGCATCAACGGGCTGCCGCTGCTTGTTATAGCGCGTTGCAAATTAAATGACGGACATTGTCACTTTCGTCGATTTTTTTCGATAGAAATTCGATACGTCACCGACATTCTTGCGGTTAGTATCTGCGGCTCTTCTCGAAAGGAAACGCATGGTATTGAAACAATTTGTGGCGTGGGCATTGGTCTGCGCAAGTTTATTCGCTCCGCTGGCGGCCGCCGAATCCGCTGATCCGGTCTCCAGCGTCGATGCGCGCAAACGCGAATATGCCTCGCTGCAAAAAGATCTCGAAGTGAGCAAGCCGGGCGACGACTCTTCGAAAGAAGATCTGATCGCGTATCTGGAACTGGCCAAGGACCGTTACGAAAACTTCGCCAAAAAATATCCGCAGACCGCCGAAGGCTTCGAGTCCGCCGCCGCCATCGCCGGGCTGCTGACGCAGTTTCATCATGTGGACTCACTGAAGTATGCCGAACTGGCCGTCGCCAGCGCGCCCAGCGCCGGGGTCGACGTCAAGCAAGTCGCCATCTGTTGGGTCTGGGTTGTGCAAGGCCGGTTGGAAAAAGGCGATTCCGAAGGGGCGCTGGCCGGCTTGGAGAAAATCAAACCGCTGAGCAAAGACATCTATGATAAAATCGCGCCTCAGGTCACCGACCTGATGAAGAAAATCGCGCGCGACAAGGAAGTCTCCGCGCTGCTCAAACCCGGCAATGAACCGTTTCCCATTGAGACGCAGGACGTCGCCGGCAAGGATTTTGAACTCGCGCAGTGGAAGGGCAAAGTGGTGCTGATCGATTTCTGGTCACCCAACTCCGCGACCGAAATTCCGTATTTAACCGAGCTTTACAAAGCCGCCCATGCCAAGGGCCTCGAGATCGTCGGCATCAGCATCGATCAGGACGCGAAGGAACTGAAGGCCGCGATCAAGGAGAACGAAATTCCCTGGCCGATTATCTCCGATCACAAGGGCTTCGACGGCGCGATCGCTAAGCGCTGGGGCATCCTCTCGCTGCCGCGCCTTTACGTGATCGATCGCAAGGGCATCATCCGCGCAGTCAATCCCAAGGACGACGAACTACCGGCGCTGATTGCAAAATTGTTGACGCAGAACAATAAGGATCTGGACAAGGACAAATAACGATGAAGCCGTGGTGTCTCGCCGTCCTGCTGGCGTCTGTTGCCCTTCATGCCGGGTGCGCCGAAGTAGCCCCGGATCTGAGCAAAGAATTCGCCGACCTGCAGCAGAAGATTCAGGACCTTCAGCCCAACGACGACGCGCCGGAAAACGACAAGCTGGCCTTCATCGAGAAGATGAAGAGCGGCTACGGCGATTTCGCCAAGCTGCATCCGAAAACGCCCGAAGGCTACAGCGCCGCACTGACCCTCGCCAGCCTGCTCAACCGCATGCACGATAAGGATACGGCAAAGTTCGCGGAACTCGCTGGAAACACCGCGCCGGCCAAGGGCGTCGATCCAAAATCCGTGGCTCTCTGCTGGGTCTGGGTCGCAACCGCGCGCTTGGAAGAGAAAGACGACAAGGCTGCGCGCGCCGCCGTTGAGAAGATCAAGCCGCTGGACTCCGAAATCTACGACACCGTCAGCGAACAGGTCAACGTTTACGTCGAACGCATCACCGCCATGCGCAAGGCCGAAGAGCTTCTGAAGCCCGGCAACCCGCCCTTCCCGATTGAGGAGACCGATCTCAACGGCGCGAAATTCTCGCTCGCCGCGTGGAAGGGCAAAGTCGTGGTGCTCGAGTTCTGGTCGACCGACTGCCCCGTCTGCATGGCCGAGTGGTGAAGCTCTATGCAAAGTTTCACGATAGGGGCCTGGAGATCGCCGGCGTGAACCTCGATCCCGATGACGAACCCGTCAAGGCCGTGCTCAAAGAGAAAAAGGTGACGTGGACGACCATTATCGCGGCGAACTCGAAAAGCGAAATCGCCCTGAAATGGGGCATCATGCCGATCCCGAAAATCTTTGTGATCGATCGCGAAGGCCTGATCCGGCACGTCGATCTCAAGGGCGACGAACTCGCGGCGGCCGTCGAGAAACTTGTGACGAAGTAAGTTATTCGGGCGTCGATACGGGCTTGGGCTTGCGGATCCACATATCGAAGAAAGCGATGAACACCGCGGCGGCAAAACAGCCGCCCATCAGAACGCCGCCGAACATCACCACCGGAGAAAACGACGGCCCGCCCAGTTTCACGCCCCACCAGCCGAAAATATCGACCAGTACCGAACCCAGTCCGCCAACGATCACCAGCGCGCGAATCCACGTCGGCCAGACCGACGCCGCGACGAACGAACCGGCGAGCAGGAACATCATGCCCATGCCCAGCAGATGAACGTGGCTAAGCATCAACAGTCGGCCTTTGTCCATGCCTTCGTCAGGTTTCGTGAATTTTGCGACGCCGGAATACTTGTCGAACGGAGACTCCTTCTTCTTGCCGGTCGGACTGTGGCAATCGATGCAATGCTTGTCGAGAATGCCGAAGATCTCCCCGGGCTTCTTCGCTTTTTCTTTCACGTCCCAGTACTCGCTCTCGGGCGCACCCTTGTCGTTCCAGGCGATCAGCCGGTCGAGATCAGCCTTCTCCTCCTCAGTCAACTTGGTGGGCTCTTCGTCCGCGGAAAAATATTTCTTCATTGGGCCCAGCGCCTGCGTCTTCAGTCGAGTCTGGGTCTTATCGGGGTTGCCGTAAAACGTCAGCGTGATGTCGTCCAGCGACATGCCGGCTTTGCCGTCCGCCATTTCCGTCGTGTGCATGAGATACAATTCAGAAACGACGAACCCCGAGGAGAGCACGATCAGGAACATCGAGATCAGCAACTTCCACGGCAAAGGTAGAGACGGCAGTGTCGGCATGTAGGTTTCCCGAGTGTTGCGTAAGAAGGACTGCGCTTGCGACGCGCTTATTCCCATAATTTAGAGGACACCCCAGAAGACGCAAAGCCGCAAAGAAGAATTGCTGAGCCGCGATACACTTAGTCCCTGTTGACATTTAAAGCCTTCGATATAATGTAGGACATAATAAGGCACCCTTCACGGAGACGTTCATGAGCTCAAATGCGCTGCAGGTGGCGGTCATTGGTCCAGGCATGATCACGCAGCTTCAGCTTCTCACCTCGCTTTACCACCTGCAGCGGCAGGCACTCGTCGGCGACATCTCCGTCACCGGCACGCGGTGCAGCTCGTTAAAAACGCTCGCCGAGGACGCGACGCTGGCGAGAGCATTTCCGGGGCAGACGTTCACGCCGTATCCCGATTACCGTTCCGCCGATGCCGGGAAGTCCTACCCCGATCTCTATAAGAAGGTGCTAAAGTCCCTGCCGCCGCGCCAATGCGTGATGATCGCAACGCCCGACCAGATGCACTACGATGCGATCAAGGAAGCGCTGAACTGCGATCAGCATGTGATCACCGTCAAGCCGTACGTGCTCACGTATAAGGAAGGGATCGAACTCGAATACCTCGCCCGCGAGAAGGGGCTGTTCGTCGGCGTCGAATACCATAAACGCTTCGACGACCGCGCCCTAATCGCCCGCGGCCGCTACCGCAATGGCGAGTTCGGCGAATTCAAAGCCGGCCAGGCCCACCTGATCGAAAAGTGGTACTACCATTTCTCCAATTTCCAGAACTGGTGTACCTGCGAGAACTCCGATGCGTTTACCTACATCGGCTGCCACTACGTCGACCTCGTCGCCTTCATCACAGGACTCAAGCCCGTCCAGGTTTCCGTTTATTCAAAGCCACAGCCGTGGCCGAATGGCAAGCTCGGTTACCTCTGGACCGACGCGCGCGTGGTCTGGGAGAACGGCGGCGTCTTGAGCGTTCTCAACGGCTTCGGCTACCCCGACGAGGGCCCCGGCGGAAACACGCAGGGCATGGTCCTGCACACGCAGAATAGCGAGGCGGCCGGCCTGATCTCGCATTCCGATCAGTTCCGCGGCGTCAAGCATGCCGTGCTCAAGAAGGGCGGCAGCCCCGGAGACACCGCTTTCATGGAAACCAATCCGGATTACTTCCAACTCGTCAACCGCGGTGGAAAAGGTTTGGAACCCGTCGGCTACGGTTACCGCTCGATCGAATTCCTGGTCAAAGCGGTCAACCGCATCAACCGTCAGAGCGAACTTCTCAGCGCCAAGGACGCGCTCCTCAAGCGCCGCGAACTTCTCGATGAAATCGACCGCGAAGGCATCATCGCCACGCCACGCAACAGCGCCTACAACGAACTCGTCATCGAAGCCGGCCGCCTCTCCATTACGAATGGAGGCCGCGACGTCGTGATTGAGTATGGAAATGAGCCGAAGGTGAGGTTCAAGACGTACTGACGAATATCGAAGAAAAACTCGCCGCTAAATGCGGCGAGTTTTTTGTAGCTCACGCGTGACTGCCTGCTGCCGCTGCCTTCCGCCTACTTGCCCTTCGGCTTGTTCCCCGCCTTGAACGCATTGATCGCCTCGCGGTAAATCGGTCCGTAAAACTTGTCCTTCGGCACGCACCCGCTCGGAAACTGACCCAGCTCGTTGCCTTTCGCGCGCATCAGCGCCGTGCAACTGGAAATCGCGATGCAGACTTTCGCGTCGTCGATCTTGCCCTTCTCTTTGATGTCCTTCACAAAATCCGGGTACGCAAACGCGCCGCGACCGACGCCGACCAGCGTAATCCGTCCGGCCTTCACGTTCGCCGCGCCGCAGGTCAGGAAATGGTGCTGCAGCCACGAATAGCCCGTGCCGACGAATGGCACGTCCGGGAATGCTTTCTGCATCTCGGCCGCGAGGCGGAAATGACGCGCGACACCCAGCAGCGGATGTTCCGGCGAATGATAACCATCCAGTGGAGCGATCTCGAACGGCCGGCCGAAGTGCGGATTGTTGTACGGATTGCCCAGCGACAGATTGAATAGCGACAGGCCTGCGTCCACCAACATCTTGACGACCTGCTTGGGTTCGGTCAGATCCTCCGTCTCCGGCTGGTCCTTGTTCACGCCAAACGACCACTGGTACGGCGTGGTGTAAGGGCGCGGTTTGCCGTAGCCGTCGGGGCCTTTCATGTACGGCACGTAGTCGCACATATTCAGGCGCGTGGCGAGCATAATGTCCTTGCTCACTTCGCTGCGGATGCGTGCGATCACGTTGCGGACCAGGCGCGTGCGGTTTTCGAGCGAACCACCGTACGGCCCCGGCCGCGTGTGCGCGCCGAGCAGTTCGCAGAGCAGGTAGCGGTGGCACTGTTTGATGTCGAGAAAATCGAAGCCGGCTTTCACCGCCAGTTTCGCCGCGACGATGAAGGCGTCTTCCACGCGCTTTAGATCGTCGTCGGTGAGCACGGGATAGTCCGGGCCCATCGGCACTTTCCCATCGCCCTGCGGCACCAGCGTCGCCGGGTCCAGCGACGGATCGTGCATGGCGATCAGCGGCTTGCGGTAGCTGTAGCGGCCGGAATGCGTCAGCTGGCAGCCCACGAGCAGATCCGAGCAGCCGTTGGCGCCCCAGTTTTCGCGGTGCTTCTCGCGCAGCTTTTCGAGCAGCTTCGACATTTCCGGAAGCGAGCCGTCGTGAATCCACAGCTGCCGCGAATTCGCGCGCGCTTCATCGAGAATCGCCACCGCTTCGCCCCAGATCAGCTTGCAGCCGCCCTGGCCAAAGCGCTCCCAACGGCGGTATGTCAGCTCCCCGGGGTTGCCGTTCAGTTCGCCGTCGCAGCCTTCCATGGGATGGATGGCCAGCCGGTTGCCGACCGTGCGGCCGCCGATCTGGATCGGTTGGAGCAGCCCCGAGAGATCGTTCTCGACCCCGACCACGTCCTCGACGTGCAGTTCCTTCGCGCCGGCCAGCAATTGGTCGGTCGTTTTGTACGTGAATGCTTTCTGCGACACGAAGTGATCTCCGGGTTTGTGGGAAAGTTTTTAGCGCCAGCGAGAATCCAAATCAAGTCAGACCTATTGAGCCCCACGATTCCTCAAATTTGATTTTCCTTTTCACCGCTTTCCGCAATAACCTTACGTCGCATGAATTGAACTCTGGAGATTGAACGACCGCACATGCCTCGCGCCATTGCGATCATGAATCAGAAGGGCGGCGTCGGTAAGACGACGACCACCCTTAACCTCGGCGCCGTGCTCGCCCAGCGGGGCAAGCGCGTTCTCGTCATCGATCTCGACCCGCAGGCCAACCTGACGCTGGGCCTCGGCCGGCGCGCCGCGGACCTGAGCGAATCGGTCTACGAGCTGCTCACCGACCCGAAAGCCGACGCGACCAAGTACATCGTCAAAACGCAGTGGGAAAATCTGCATCTTGTGCCGAGCCACATCGACCTCTCCGGCGCGGAAATCGAGATGGTCACGATGATCGGCCGCGAAACGCGCCTGACCAAGGCGCTGGCCAACTGCAAGAACAACTACGATTACATCCTGATCGACTGCCTGCCCAGCCTCTCGCTGCTGACGGTCAACGCCATGGCCGCGGCCACGGAAGTGCTCGTCCCGCTACAGGCCCATCCGTTCGCGCTCGAAGGTCTCGGCAAGCTCTTCGAAGTCGTCGGCATGATCCGCGAAGCGATGAACCCTGAACTGCGCGTCACGGGCGTGCTGGTGACGATGTTCGACGGCCGCACCAACGTCTCCAAAGTCACGCTCGATACGCTGCGCCGCGACGACCGCCTGCGCGAGCACATTTTCACCACGACGATCAAACAGAACATCAAGGTCGCCGAAAGCCAGAAGGACGGCGTGCCGGTCGTTTTCTACGACCCGAGTTGCCACGCGTCGAAGGCGTACCAGGCGCTCGGTTCGGAAGTGCTCGAAATGGAAAGCGGCTGTCTGGCCAGTGTCTGCGCCGAACGCATTACCGCGCGCGAAGAAGCCTCCGGTGACAAGGCTCGCACGTTCACGCCGGATCTGATCGCGCCGGCGTTCGCGCCAACGAAAGCGGAAACCGCATCCGAAGCAAAACACCGCAACGGCAACGTTGGAGATTCCGCGCAGCAGGAACACATTCCCGCGACGCCCTCCGAGCACTCCGCGCCGGTGAGCGCGCTGGTCCAGCATCCGCCCGAAGCACCGAAAGCCCCGGAACCTGCACCCACTCCCCCGCCCGCTCAGTCCGCCGCGGCCGAAGTAAACGAAAGCGAACCCGAGCCCCAGTACGCGGAGCCTGAACCCATTCATTCACACCGCAACGCGCCGGACGTCGAAGCACTCCACCCGTCGCACGGCATCCGCACGCAGGATTATTCCGTCGAGGCCGCTCACGCCGCGCAGAACGGTGTCTCGACGCTGAAGCTCGCGCCCGACGTCGCCGACGACGATTACCGCCCGCGCCTGACCTTGAAACCCGGGTCGTGCAAAGTTCCGTTGCCGCCGCAGTAATTCTCATCTGCTTGCGTTAATTCGCGCGCGCTTCTACGCTGACCGGCTGATGAATCCCAAGAATTGGAAACCGGGCCGTTGGGCGCTGCTCACGGTGGGGCTCTACGCCGCGACGCTGGTGGCACTTACTTTCCCGCTCTTGCTGGCATGTCTTTCCAAAGATCTTTCCCAAGACATTGATATCGAAATTTTCAGATCATGGGAGTACTGGATCATCATTAGTGTGCTGAGCCTCATTGAAGGGTTCGCACTTTTCTTCCCAGTGGCCGTTTCCCGGCAGCGGCCTGTCAAGCGGCGCAGCTGGGCATTGCTGGCCGTGACCTCTGGCCTGATGTTCGGCTTGTTGCTCGCTACGCTGAGTTTTTCGATTTCAGAGGTGCGAACGACGGACTTCTTTAAAGACGCAATAGTGATTCCCGCATTCTGGTGGGCTGTGGGCGCGGGGCTGCTGGGTTGGCTCTTTTGGGGCTTATTTTTCTGGCTGACATCACGAAAGTCCGACGAATACGGGTATCTGCGCCGTATCCGAACCTATCTCCTTGCAGGAAGCATTGCAGAACTGCTGGTGGCTGTGCCGTCTCATATTTACGTCCGACAACGCACAGATTGTTGCGCTGGATTCGGCACATTTCTGGGAATAGCTACAGGATTTGTCGTCATGACATTTGCCTTCGGCCCCGGCGTGTTCTTTCTCTTCGCCGAACGCGTGGCTGCACTCCAGCGTGCGCAGGACGCCGAACAAATTTCTCGCAGCACGGGCATTCTCCAGTCCCACGGCAAAGACACCGTGATGTGGACAGCATTGGCAATCACATTCGTATGCCTGCCCAACGTCACATCCGTGATCACTCAAACAGAAGCGCCAGCTCCACTAGTCTCCATCGCGCGAATAAGTTTTTATGTGATGAGCGCAGCCAGCTGCATCAGCGCAGTCCGCGCCTGGCGAAAAAGGAACGGCTGTGGGGATTAAGTGCGGCGCTTGGAATTTTCTTATTGGAGACGACCGTCATGTGCGCCCTGATTTGGGCGCACATGAAATAAAAGATAGCTATTCCCGATCCATCACCACCACGCCATCACCATCCGGCGTGGCCGCCACCACGCGGTAGATACCCGTACCAGTAACTGGGAACACGATCCCCGTCAGCGCCAGATTTCCGCCGCTGGCCGCGTCAACTCCGCTGGTCATGTCTTTCAGGTGATCGGCCACCGCGCTCCACGATTTCTTCGCGGCGTCGTACTTGAACAGAATGTCCTTGCTGCTCTGCTCTTTTCCGCCGACCGTAAAGCGGCCGTCGAAGCTCACGCGCATGCTTAGATTCAAACGCAGCGCGTCCTTCCCCGCCGGAGCCACCGAAACGTGCAGTGCGTCGGAGTCGGTCACGTTGATCGTGCCTGAGCCAAACTTCGCGGCGTCCAGCGTGCCCAGATTCTTGCGCTTGGTCTTCGCGTCACTCTGAGCCGCGACCACGGCATCGTACGTCATGTCCTGAGCGTTCTTACCCTGCAGCTCTTCCAATCCCAGACTCAACACCTTCTCAGGATTGTTGCGATCCACATTGAGGTACAGCGACCAGGCGCTGTAGCCCTTCTGCTTCGGACACATCAGAAATACAGACTGCTTGTCCACTCCCCCAGCCTCGCTGTGCGCGACAGTTTTGGCAGGTGCGGGAGTCGGACCCTCAACAGACGTATCAAACAGTTCGGCGGCGCGCGCCGAAGTCACACAAAAACTCAGCGTCATTAGTGTCATGATTAGTGAAGTCGAGCGATTCATGATAGGCACCTCAAAAGGGGTAACTTCCCTCACACTGAAGTATCGGCAAAGTACATGCCATGCCGTTCTGATATCCGACCGGTACCTATACCTATGAAGCGCTACGGCCGTGCGTCGCCTCAACCGACATTCTCCGTCGATTTTCGGTCATGTCCCATACTGACCACGTCTTTCTGACGCGCATATAAAGGTGACGGCTCCACCTTGTTGCACCTGCGCAATTTGATTTTTAAGCAAGTTCGATGGTTCGCATCCGTATCACTTCTGACGGACCATCGATGGAGGAACTATACCATGCTGCGTATCGCGAATGCCACTTTACTGGCCACACTTTCTTGCGGCGGACTCATGGCCGCGGAGAAAGTCGACTCGAAAAACAACGACCTCGACCGCGTCCACAAACTCATGGCCGCCGACGACTGGGTCAGCGCCAAGTCAGTCGCCACAGATTTGATCGATCATCATGCCAACTCCGGTCGCCTTTCCGACCAGACGCTCGCCGGTGGCGCCTACGCCGCGCTGGGTAAGATCTGCGCCACCGAGGCCGCCCAACAGGAAGCCAAAGGCCGGACGCTCTGGGCCAACACGGCTTACGCCGACGCGCGCTGGGCGTATCTGAACGCCATGACCTACCTCGTCGCTGACGACGAACGCGCTGCCACCGCCCTGTTCGAAGCCGGTGTCTGCTATGCCAAACTTGCCAGCGTCGAAACCGACGGTTACAGCAATGCGGAGCGAACGTTCAAAGCCGTGCTGCGCTGGTACCCGAAATCAAAAGCCGCCGCACTGGCTCAGGCAAAACTGAACGCGTCAGAGAAGAATTGACGACTCGAATCCGGAGCACCGGATTCATCATTCGTGGTTATTTTTTGGGTCGAGGCGGTGGTGGCGGACGCGGCGGGGCTGGAGGTGGCGGCGGCGTGGATGTGTGCACGGCCTCGTCCCGCATCATCAGCTTTTCCAGGACCTGAATTTCCGCGTCGGCAAGCGCGCGGTCGTAGAAACAGAACTCCGACATATCACCATTGATGGTACCGGCATCGGGCGACCCAAGATTGAACCCATTGAATACCGACGGAGCCATATTCTTCGTCGCGATCTCTTTGCCATTCTTGTACAGCATTCCCTTACCCTGATCGCAAACGTACGTGATCTGGGTCCAGGTATCCTTCACCAGTGTGCCTGGCTTGGGACCTTCGTTGGGGCTGATTCGCGACTGTACACTAGTGCCGATGAAGATTCCGCCGTCGCCCGTCGAATGGAAGCAAAAACGCCCCCAACCCGATCCAATATACTGATTGAAATTCTTCTGTCCCAGCGGCCGCAGCGTGAACGACACCGTGAAGCTCTTCATCGGCCCGGTGATTTGATGGATCAAGAGCACGCTTGAAATGCCGTCGAAGTGAATCGCCGGCGCGCCTTGCAGCGCGTTGGCCACCACCGTCGGCCGTTCAGCCGGATTCGGTTGAATCGCGTTCCAGTTATGTCCAGAGAGGTCGCGCCAGGCGCTCACTTTGCCTTCCTGCAGCGTCACGCCCGCGTCGGCCTTCAGCCAGACCATCAGGCCCTTCATGATCATCTCGGCACTCAACGCTTTTTGCTGCAGCGCTGCGATCTCCGCGGCCTTCTTCGTTGCCAGATCCGTGGAACCATGTTGCTTTTGAAACGCATCGAGCGCCGTCTTCAGTGGCGTCCACTGCTTGGCGGCGGCGAGTTTCGTCAACTCGTCGAATGCGGTCTGCGCGCTGGCTTCGCGGCCATCCTTGGTAATTTCATCGAGCGCCGACGTAAGGAAGCGCATTTTCGACTCCGACGCCCCACCCGCTCGCGCCTTTTCAATCGCAGCACGCGCGACAGCCTCGGTCTCGCGCCCGCCATGAACATCCAGGATGATCGGAAGCGTCAGTTTCGCCTGCGCTTCCGGCGACTCGCCCATTCCCAGTTCCGCCAGCCGCCGATAGGTTGACGGATGCAGCTTCGCGACCGGCACGGGCAGATTCACATCCTTGTTGCCCAGGATGATCGTACCGTCTTTGGCGCTGAGCACCGCAAAGCCGCTGGCCCCGCCGACCTGCCACGGTGCGCCGCTCTGTCCGCGCAGCTCGTAACCCGCCTTCACATCGATCTTCATCGCCCCAGCTTCGACCGCCCGATCCAGTTCTGTAAACTCCGCCAGCTCCGCACGGCATTCCAACAGATCGCCGCGCAGCGCTTTCAGCGCGTCCATCTTCTCGGCCTTGTCGAGATGGTCGGCCGCCGCTTTCCGGTTTCCCTGGCTCAGTGCCGCAAGATATTCATCGAACACCTTCGCGTACGCCGCGCGCGCCGCCGGATTGACCTCAACCTTCGCCGGTTCGGGAACAGGCGGAACGGGTGTCGCTGGCTCCGGAACCACTTTCGCCGGCTCGACTACAACCTTCGCTGGTTCGACCGGCTTCACCGGTTCCTTGACCTCTGTCACCTTCGCCGGCGGAACTACGGGAGCAGGCTCAACTGGCTTTGCCAATGCGGCCGCGGGTTTCTCGATCTCAATTTTGTCCGCCGGCTTTTCAGGCTCCGTCTTAGCCGGCGCCACAGGAGTGACGGGCGCTTCCGCAACAACAGGCGCGGCGGGAACCGGGTTGATCACCGCCACCTTTCCCGGAGTCGTCGGATTCGCATTCGATGGAGTGCTCGAACGGAAAGCCAACGCCACTGCGCCTGCTACGACCAATGCCAGCGAGATGATTCCATACAGCATTTGATTGCTGCGTTGCCGCGCCTCTACTGGCCGCAGCCGTTCCATTCCTTCCACTGCGTCGCGCGGACCGGTGGTGCCGCGCACCACGGAACGCGGGCCTGTTGTCACATTGCCGCGCGGACCGGTACCGACCGCCGCCCGCGGACCGGTCGTGACTGCGCCATAAGGCCCCGTCTTCGATGCAGCAGGATTGACGATGCGCTCAATTTCTTCCAACAACGCCTGTGGCGTCTGCACCCGCTTGTCGATCTCCTTGGCCATCATCTTCAGGATCAACTTCGAGCACGCCTGGCTCACTTCTTTATTGATGTCGCTGGCCTTCGGCGGCATCTCGTTGAGATGCTTGGCCATCAGTTCCGCCGCGGAATTTCCCGTAAATGGCCGCTGCCCGGTCACCAGGTGAAACAACGTCGCGCCCAGCGCGTAGATGTCGCTGCGGATGTCGACCTTGTCGCGCTGCCCCCGCACCTGTTCCGGCGCCATGTAGTGAGGCGTGCCCACGGTCTGGTTGGCCTGAGGCGTCAGCGGGTCTTCGACGTTCACTTCCGTCGCCAGGCCCAGGTCGGCCAGTTTCACCACGCCGCTTTTCGTAAGCAGAATATTTTCAGGCTTGATGTCGCGGTGCACCATTCCAGCCCGCGCGATGCAGTCCAGCGCGCGCGCCACGTCCTGCACCGTCTTCAACGCGCGTTGCTCGGGAATCACGCGCTGCTCTTTCAACACCTGCCGCAGCGTCGGCCCGTCAACGAACTCCATCGCGAAGTACCAGACCGACGTCGCCGCATCGCAGCCGACGTCAATGCCCTGTACAATATTCGGATGGCTCAGTTTCGCCGATGCGCGCGCTTCGCTCTGAAAGCGGTCGATGAATTTCTTGTTCTTCGAGAACGACGTCGGCAGCACTTTCAACGCGACGACGCGGTCGAGCGATTTCTGGCGCGCCTTGAAGACCGTGCCCATCCCGCCCTGCCCGACTTTTTCGATCAGCTCAAATCCGCCGAGTTCTTTCAGTACTGTCCGTTGTCCGCCACTGACATTCGCGCGCGGACCTGAACCGTTGGCGGGCAAGTTGGAAGAAGCTGGAGGTGGAGCTGACGAATCATCGGAGTCGCGTGCCGAAGCCGGCGGCGCGGGAGGCATGGCCACAGAACTATCCGACTGTTTGTCCATGCCTTCCGACATGCGTGGGGATGCCTCCAGATCGATCAATTAGTGTACACGCTTTTGCAACTCCATCCCATAGCTGGAATAAACATTTTTTGTATTTTCGGCCAATCGCACGATTGCGACCGTTAATGATACTGTTGTAAAATCCAACACGGAGACAGTTTTGAGTTTTCTGTTTTGTGTTTTGAGTTTCGCAGCACCGGGCGATGCCTCTAAAAGAAGACTATTGTGTAGCGAATCCACACACGTTATCGTGATGGATTTTCAATCACGCGTGAAAATAATTCACAATTAAAAATTCAAAACGCACGCGTTAGAGCGGCGTTCTGCGGCCAGAATTGAAGTCAGCATGGGGACCATGGTCCCCATGCTGACTTTTGAACATTCGACCATTGCCCGGCTGGAATCAGTCCGGTCAGTTCAAAAATCGATTCCCAACGCGTGCGTTTCTTAATTTAGAATGTTGAATGTTTTTCCACGCCCGTCACTGCCCATATCCCAGCTGTTTGAGCTGCTCCAGCGTCTTGGCGTCCAGCTCCGCATCCCGCGCCGGCGCCATCGTGCTCCGGATCGAGTTGACCGACTTGGCCCACACGTCGAACTCTCCGTTCAACTCCGCTACCCATATCGGCGGTTTATCGGCAAGATTCGTTTGCTCTTTAGGATCCTGCACCAGATCGAAAATCGACTTCGTCCCCTTCTCCACGTCGTAGACGATCTTCTGCGTCGGCGTGCGGATCATGCGCAGGTTGATCCCTTGATAGTCGGTCTCCGCACACACCGGCCGCGCTTCCAGTGGCGCTTTGCCGGTCAGGAAATTCCACACGCTGGGACTCTGGCATTGCACGGGAATTCGCCCGCCCACCGCCTCAATCACCGTCGGCATAATGCTCATGCTGCTGATCTGTCCGCTCAACGCTTTCCCCGCTTCCACATGCCCCGGCCAGCGCACGACAAATGGCACGCGCAGCAGTTCGTCGTAGAGTGTGTGCCCGTGCAACGTTTGACCGTGATTCCAAAATTCCTCTCCGTGATCCGACGTCACGACCACGATCGTGTCGTTGGCCAGACCCAGCGCGTCGATCTTTGCGATCAACTCGCCGACGCAACCGTCCGTGTCGCGGATCTCGCCGTCGTACAATGCCTCCACATGCGCCCGATCACGCGCGTTGAGCTTCGGATCGGGCATCGAGAGCAGATTCCCTTTCACCGTTCCCGTGTAATCCGGATCGAACAAGGTGTCGTTTGGAGGAACCGGGACATAGTCGGCATGTGGATCAAAATAGAGCGCGAACAGAAAAAACGGCTGCGCCGCGTTGCGTCCGTCGAGCCACTTCGACGCCAGCCGCGTCACCGTCGCGCTTGACCGCACTTCCCAGATCGGCGGCGGCTTGCGTTCGCCATGCATCTCAGCCATCAGTCCGTCGAACTCCGTGTACTCGTCAAAACCGAGCGAAAATCCGTTCGCCGTTTTCGCGAACGGATTCGACGCATATCCCACAGTCTGAAAGCCCTGCCCGTGCAGTTCGTCCGCCAGAGTCGTAATCCCCGCTCCGAAGCGCGTGCGAAACGTCGCCTGATGCAGCGACGGCGGCAGACTCGTGAAGATGCTCATCAGGCTGGGAATCGTCCAGCTGCAACTGGCGATCATTTCCTCGGCGCGCACGCCTTGAGCCGCGAGCTTGTCGATCTGCGGCGTCGTTGGCTTCGAATACCCGTAACAACCGAGATGATCGCGCCGCAGCGTGTCGATCACGATCAACACCACGTTCGGCGGCTTCGGTCCGGAAGTCCGCGGCACGGCCGGTTTCGGTTTCGGCACCGCGAGTTGCTCGCCATCTCCCGCATCGGCAACTACAGCCGCTTGACTGCGCATGCGCAAGCGCGTCACGACGAACGCAATCGTGGTGAGAATCGCGACGACAATCAGCACTTTTCTGAGCACACAGCACTCCTTGCCGGTTCAAACGCTGATAATGTTAGCCGACACGTGAATTTTTGGCATTTAAATCGCATGTCGTGATGAACGCTCTGGCGCTGTGGGGTCCTTTGGCTATCCTTCAACCGTTCAGAAAGGAGCTTTCGCGTGTCGGACGGAGTGTTGATGGCAGAAACTGTAGTCGACGTTGCAATGCGGGTCGCCCGACTGCAAGGCAGCGAGCGCATCCTGCTGATTACGCCCGGCCCGCACGGCGCCGAATGCATCAAACGCGTGCTGCCGTTGATCGCCGGACACCCCGTGACCATGCTCGATTCGTCGCCTGAACGGCTGACGCAAGCCGGAAAATCGGGAGTGTCCAATTCGATACAAATTGTCGCAGGAAGAGCAACGCGACTGCCCTTTATCAGACACAGCTTCGATGCCGTACTGTCGTTCGAAGCACTTTTTTCAATTCGTCCGCCGTGGACCGTGCTCGCCGAATTCCACCGCGTGCTGGTTCCCGACGGTAAACTGGTGCTCTTCGAACCCGCAAGCCACGGTTTCTTCTCCGCGCTCCGCGACAAGCTCACCGGCCCCGGCAAACGCATCTTCGCCATCGATGAACTCAAGGCGCGCCTGGCGCGCGGCGATTACGCCATCGACCACATGGAAGAGAACCTCCGTGTTGATGGTTTCCAGTGGCCGGCCTACTGCGTCCGGGTGATCAAGAAAGAAAACCCCGCCGAACCCGTCCCCCAATACAAAACCGCCCGCGAAATGATCGAAGCGAGAAAGAAAAAAATCTCGCCCGGCGAGGAACTGCCGTAACGGCGGTGAGTTGAGTCGAGAAAGTTGAAAGTTGAACCGAACAAAACCTCGCCGCGATCCTGCGGCGAGTTTTGTTCTCTGAACTCTTGACACTCCACAATCCGCAGGGTTAATTGTCCCACTGGCTTCGGCTCTGACCGCCGCCGCCTGAAAGGATCAGTCCATGACGCGACCAACGACTATAGGTGCCCCGACGAGATTGGGATCCAGCATCGCGAAGTAAACGTTGTCTTACGCTATGCCCAAGTGTCTTCATTGACACGCCTCCAAATCTGTTCCGTCCGAGCCCCCTGCCCAATTCAATTCCGATGATGTGCTCTATCGTTTGAGCGCGCGTTCTCGCGCCGCTCCACGCATGAGCCGACGTCACACATTCAAAACGCGTTGCGCGTTTTTGACGGGGAGAAATTATGCCTTCGTAAGGAAAATCCATGCGTAAAGACATGGCCAAAATCATCGTGGAACGGCCGCGCGGCGGCGGCGGATACAAAACACCCAAGGGAAGTTTACGCGCGTTGCAACGTATGCCCATGGACGAATGGCCCACGAAGGAGGGCATGCAACGGCATTGGAGCCGCAATCCAAAATGGCTGAACGAAAACCTCGCGCCCCTGCGCCGCTTTCTTCGCTCCAACCTGGGCCGGCACTGGGACGATGTGAACTCCGAAATCCGCGAGCGCATCAATTTGAACTCGGTCGTGCAGCTACACATCTGGCAACACGTCATCCAGTACGTCTGCATCAACGTCTTCGAACGCGAAGGAATCTATCTGGATCAAAGCGGACGGCGAATCTGGCAGCGATTCTATGTGGATCCCGAAACTCGAATGCTGCGCGAGAATCCCAATTACAGGCGCCGCAAAGTCGCGGCGCCCAAGGAATACCTCACCGTCGATGCGCTGACGCAGTATCGAAAATTGAACGGCATCTGGTTCGAGGTTCAGCTCAAACCACTGCCCAACGATCGAGCCCTGGTGTGGGACGTGGTTTTAAAGTGCTACTGCATTCACAAGACGTACGCCACTTTTGCTCAATACTACGGCGACCACGCCTACGCCGTGGGAAAGAGACAGTTGAATTCCAAAGAGATCCAAGCGCTCAAGGCGCAGTACGGCGCTGAGATCAGGGGGATGGGCCATGGATAGCGACAACTACTTCACGCGCATTGCCGTCGCATTCATCCGCGGCAAGACTGCCGTCGTTCTGCCCAATGACTACCGCGCCAAACCGTTGAACGACCTCACCGCGCTGGAATTGGAGGAGATCCTGACTCTCGGCCGTCAGGCCGACCTGCGTCTCCACAAATTCAAGCGAACGATGGGACTGAGGCGCGTCAATCGAGTGCTCGGCGCGTTGAAAGGCATCGCGCCATCGGACCTGCTGGACATCGGCAGCGGACGCGGCGCGTTTCTGTGGCCTCTGCTGGACTGCTTTCCGGAGTTACCCGTCACCTGCATCGACCAGCAAGAGCGGCGAGTCGATGATCTGCTGGCCATTCGCGACGGTGGCATCGAACGGCTCTCGGCGCAGGTCATGGATGCAACGCTCATGACCTTCGCCGACCGCGCCTTCGACGTCGTCACGTTTCTGGAAGTTCTGGAGCATATCGCCGATGCCCAGGCCGCGCTCCGCGAGGCCATGCGTGTCGCCAGCCGCTTTGTGATTGTTTCCGTGCCCTCAAAAGAGGACAACAATCCAGAACACATTCATTTGTTCAATCAGGAAACGCTGGAAATATTGTTCAAGGACGCAGGTGCATCGTCGATCACGTTTGACCATGTACTCAACCATCTGATCGCTGTCGCCCGGGTGACGTCATGAATCAACGACTCTACAAATACCCCCGCACACGGCATCTCCGCGGTTCGCGCCAGCAGCCCGGCGATGAGGACATGGAGAGCGTTCCGTTTGCAGAACTGGCCGGCCGCCACCTCGTTGTCGAAGAAAAGGTCGACGGAGCAAACTCCGCCGTCAGTTTCGGTGCCGGCGGCGAATTGCTACTGCAAAGCCGCGGACATTTTCTGACGGGTGGCGCACGCGAGAAGCACTTCACGCTCTTCAAGCAGTGGGCGCAGATTCATCGCGATGCGCTATTCGATCGCCTCGGCAGCAAACACGTCATGTACGGCGAATGGCTATACGCCAAGCACACGGTCTTCTACGACCAGTTGACACACTACTTCATGGAGTTCGACATCCTGGACGTCGAAAACGAAACGTTCCTGAGCACTCCGCGCCGTCAGCAACTGCTCACCGGCCTGCCGATCGCGTCAGTCCACGTACTGTCGTCAGGGAAAATCAAATCGTTAGAGGCGATTACCGCTCTGCTGGGACATTCCGCCTTCATTTCGGACTCACATCTGGAGCAACTGCGCAGCGATTGTACCGAACGAGCACTAGACGTGGATCGCGCGTTACGCGAAACAGATCCCAGCACCACCATGGAAGGACTGTACGTAAAGATCGAAGAGGACGGTATCGTGCAAGATCGCTACAAATTTATCCGGCGCGGATTTCTGACAGCGGTGCTCAATGCCGAAGGCCACTGGCTCAATCGCCCGATCATTCCGAATCGATTGCGGTCAGACGTCAAAATTTTTGAAAGTGAAGGCGGTTTCTCATGAGCCTCTATCGCCAAGCCGCTCAAGCCCAATGGACTGTCCCATTCTTGCTCGCGAAGCCCGAATCGGGAATTCTGGACTGGGACTGCATTGACAGTCAGTTGGAATGCATCTCCGCGTTGCGAGACTGCCCTCAAGACCCGCGCTGGCACGCGGAAGGCGACGTTCACATCCACACCCAAATGGTTTGCACAGCGCTCACATCATTGGAGGATTGGCGCACGCTCCCGCCCGTTGAACGCTCGATCGTTCTGGCGGCGGCGCTCTTTCATGACATCGGCAAGCCGCACTGCACGCAAACGCAAGACGACGGCACAATCACCTCCAAAGGCCACGCGCGCCACGGCACCCAAATAGTCCGAGGACTGATGTATCGAGAAGACATGGCGCCGCTGTCCGTCCGTGAAGCCATCTGCGCCACGGTGCGGCACCACGGTCTGCCCCTGCTTTTCATGGAGAAAACATCGCCGCAGCGCGCCGTGATTGAAGCGAGTCAAACCGTGTCGTGCCAATGGCTGGCGCTCGTCGCGAAAGCCGACGTCCTCGGTCGCGAATGCGTGGACAAAAATGAACTACTGGAACGCATCGCGCTCTTCGAAGATTTCTGCGCGGAGAACCGATGCCTCACCGCACCCCGAACGTTTGCGTCGGATCACAGCCGCTTCGTCTATTTTCAAAAAGAAGACGCGTCGCCGGAGTACGCCGCGTACGACGACTGCAAATTCGACGTCGTGCTGATCTCCGGCCTGCCCGCCGCCGGCAAGGACCACTGGATTCGCGAAAATCTACCCGGCTTCGAATTAATCTCGCTCGATCTACTTCGCACCGAGATGAACATAAGGCCCGAAGACGAACAGGGACCCGTCGTCGCTCGCGCGAAAGAATTGGCCCGCGAACACGCACGCGCCGCGCGGTCGTTCGTCTGGAACGCCACTAACATTTCCCGCCAGATGCGCAGCCAACTCATTCGCCTGGTCGCTGGCTACAAGGCGCGCATTCGCATCGTCTATCTCGAAACGCCCTATCAGGAATTACTCCGCCGCAATACTCAACGCCCGACAAAAGTCCCGAGCGGCGTAATTGAGCGCCTCATCGACAAACTGGAAATTCCCGACCCCACCGAAGCGCACACTGTTTCCTGGCACCTTACCGCAATTATGGGTTAGCGCACACCCGCCTGCGTCGCTCTACCTGGCCAAATGATCCTTCGCCGAAACCACCGCCCGCAACATCAGCATCCGCCCCATATTCGTTACGTTCACCAGCGACAGCCCGATTGAGCCCAGCCACAGCGCCGCGAACATGGGCGTGTACGAGTAATCCGGCTTGGCTCTGATGACTTCCACGAAAATCAGCAAGCCAAACACCAGCGTCCCCGCCGCGGCAGGGAGTGACAGCATTCCCGCAACCAGCGCGACCGCGCGCGGGAGCGGGCGCTGGATCTCTAGTTTCTGACAGGTGCGCAGCGCAAACGCACCACCGCCGATCAGAATGCTGCCAGTGATCATGCAGGTCTGAACCAATTCGCCGAGATGGTCGCCTGACGCGAAGCCATGATGCAGCAGGCCGATCGCCGCGAAGCGTTGCAGCACGCTCAGCGTGAGCTTCATCGCCAGGGACAATACCAGCACCATGATCATCAAGTCGCTGGTGCGGTACGGAAAATACGTCAGTGCGCGAAACGCGACCACCGCCACCGCAATACCGATGGCGCTCTGCATCAGCACGTCCAGCACGTTGCGGAGCGACTCCGGGCTGTCTGCGCGCACCGCCAGCCAGAAAATACCCATCACATTCAAGGCCAATGCGCTCAGGAACCAGACAAACCAACGGCGGTCCGGCCGCTGCGGATCGGGTTCGGCCAATTCGGCCCTGTCCAGTTCCGTCACTCTGTCGTTGGCGCTCACCATAGCGTGCTGTTTGCTACTCCATGATGTCTTCTTCGACAAAGCTGAAATATTTCCCGTCACCGACGATAACATGGTCCAGCAGACGGATGCCCAGCAGCGTCGCCGCGGATTTCAAGCGGCGCGTGATGTTCTTGTCTTGCGTGCTGGGCGCCGGATCCCCCGACGGATGGTTGTGCACGACCGCGATCGCCGCCGCCCGTTCGCGCACCGCGTTGGTAAACACTTCGCGCGGATGGACCAGCGTCTCCGTCAGGCTGCCTTCGCTCACGGTCTCCTCTTTAATGAGGCGATTTTTCTGGTCGATCATCACTACAATGAACACTTCCTTCTTCATATCCCGCAGCCGCAGGTGGAAATGGTCGTAGAAATCCTTGCCCTGTCTGAACACTTTCCCGCGCGTCTTGATCTCTTCCGCCCAATGTCGGCAGAGCTCCGCGATCGCCTGCAGCCGCGCGATGGCCGGATCAGCGAAGCCCAGCTTGCGCAACTCCTCGCCGCTCATCGAAAACAACCCACGCAAGCCGCCCGATGCTTTCAGCGCCGCTTCAGCGCGCGCCATGTCCGCCCCGCCCGCGCGTTCGCCGGAAAGCGCGAACGCCAGCATGTCCGCCGATCGCAAATCCGCAGGCTGCGATCCGGCCGCGCTCAGCAGTTCGACCGCCAGGTCCTGACCAAAAGACCGTGCGTCGGTCGCACCCGAGGCAAGGTAGCGGCAGCCACTGCTGAGCGGACACTTTCCGCACTGCGGCTCCACGCCGCAGACGCCGGCGTCCAGCACGCCGTATTCACCATTGGCGAACAGTTCGATCCAGCCGTCAGCAATCCCCGGAGCATCGCCGCTAACCCGCGACACGCGTTCCAGTAATTCCGCGTACGCACGGTTGAGCTCCGGCTCTTCGCTGCCGGAATCCAGCAGCCCCAGTCGCCCGAGAAAGCGCAATTTGTCCGCGTTGACTTTCGGCATGGCCACGTCGTGGCTGCGCGTGTTCCGCCAGCGTTTCAGCAGCGGGGGCAAATTCCTGCCCGCCAATCCGCGCAGCGAACCTTGGATGGCCTTGTAAAAGGCCTGAGGATCGTTTTTTAGCTCCATTGAGCCTCAACATTAAGCCCAAGATTCGCAAAAGTCTACCGTGCTGATACGATGCGGATCTTGCTAATGAGGCAAATTAAGTTGGCTGAATCTGATCCGATACGCTTCAAACTCCCCGGCAACGCGCTGATCAGCGCGCCGCTGATCGCCATCGCCACCGTCATCGCGTACGCCAACTCGCTGCGCGTGCCGTTCGTCTACGACGACAGCACCGCCATCGTCTTCAACCCGCACGTCCGCGCACTCTGGCCGCTGCAATACGTGCTGAGCGCCCCCGACTTCACCTCGCTCACCGGCCGACCGCTCGTCGCATTCTCACTGGCGCTTAACTACGCCGTCAGCGAACTGAATCCATGGAGCTACCACGTCGTCAACCTCGCCCTTCACGTCGGCTCCGCACTCCTCGTGTTTGGAATTCTCCGCCGCCTCCTGCACGAACGCTTCGCCGAACTCGCTGCGCTACTCGCTTCAGGCATCGCGTTGCTATGGGCCGTCCACCCGCTCAATACCCAAGCCGTGACGTACGTGACCCAGCGCTGCGAATCGATGATGGGCTTTTTCTTCTTTCTGACGCTCTACCTGGCGCTCCGCGGCCTTTACGCGTCGCGACGGCGCCTGTTGCTGACTGGATCCGTGCTCGCCTGCACGCTCGGCATGAGTTGCAAAGAAGTCATGGTTGGCGCGCCCATTCTCGTACTACTGATCGACCGCCAATTCGTCGCCGGATCCTTCGGATCTGCGCTGCGCAAGTCGAAACTATTCTACGCAGGCTTGTTTGCCAGCTGGATCGTGCTGGGTCTGTTGCTGAAATTTGGCGGCGTCGCAAAGTCCGCCAACATTAATGAAAATCCCATGACGTCGTGGGAGTACCTGCTCAACCCGTCCGCGGTGATCCTCCATTATCTGAGGCTGGCCGTGTGGCCCGATGCGCTCTGCTTCGATTACGGCTGGCCCGCCGCATCCGCCAGCGACCTCGCCCCGGCCTGCGCAATAGTTGGAACGTTTGCCTTGGCGACGGTGTACGGCGTGATCAAACGCGCTCCGTTCGCGCTGCTAGGCGCGTGGTTTTTCATCACGCTCGCGCCGAGCTCAAGTCTCGTGCCGCTAAAAGATCTGGCCGTCGAATACCGCATGTACCTGGCGCTCGTTGCCGTGATCACCGCAATCGTCCTGCTGTTCACCGAACTCGCGCGCCGCGTCGTTCCGGCCCATGCGCGGCGGCTGGCGTTAGGCCTCATCGCCCTGCTCGCCATGGCCTTGAGCCTCCGGACGTTCGTGCGGAATCAGGATTACGATTCAGTGCTCCACGTCTGGCAAAAAATCGTCCAGGCGCGCCCGATCATGCGCGCGGCCACAACAATCTTGGCTTCGCCCTGGTGG
Organism: Planctomycetota bacterium; assembly: GCA_038227875.1. Classification (GTDB taxonomy): domain Bacteria; phylum Planctomycetota; class SZUA-567; order H5-PLA8; family H5-PLA8; genus JBBRPR01. The sequence continues at coordinate 41,293 of JBBRPR010000008.1, read as the reverse complement.
AAGTCGGACGGAAAGAAGAAGCCGTCCAGGAATTCCGCACCGCCGTGCGCTTGCTCCCCCGCCCCGATTTTCTCACCAACCTCGGCATCACACTCCACGATCTCGGCCACTTCGCCGAAGCCGTCGACGCGCTGACGCAGGCCAACCAGAAGAACGCGACCGTCGCGCGCACCCATGCAGCGCTGGGGAACGCGCTCTTCGCCATCGACCGCATCGAAGACTCCGTCACCGAATTCAATGCCGCGCTGCAGCTCGCGCCCGACGCCACCGTCGAATCGCAGCTGGGCATCAGCCTCTGCAAGTTGAAGCGCTTCGACGAAGCCATGGCGCATTTCGAGGCCGCCACGAAGCTCGCGCCGAATTTTGCCGAAGCCTACAGCAACATGGGTCAGGTCATGCTTGACCAGAACAAGCCCGCCGCCGCGCTCGACTATTTCGAACAGGCGCTGAAGCTCAATCCCAAGCTCGCGGTGGCCGAAGTCAATTCTGCCGCCGCGCATTTCAGCCTGCAGCATCTGGATGTCGCGCTGACGCATTTACGCAACGCCGTCGCGATTCAACCCGATTATCCCGCCGCCCACGCGATGATGGGCGACATCTATCTCGCCCAGCACCAGCCCGAAGACGCCGTCAAAAGTTACCGTCTTGCCCTGACGCAAATCCTCCGCGTGAATCCTAGATTCCCAACCGCCTATCGCGCGCTGGCCAACGCGCAACTCGAAGCCGGCCGCCCCGCCGATGCCATCGACACCTACGACACCGCGCTCCGCGCCATCCCCAACGATGCGTCGCTCCACCGGGGTCTGGGCCTCGTCTTCGAGAAGACCAACCAACACGCCGAAGCCGCCCAACACTACGTTCGAGCCTTGGAGCTCAACCCCAACGACACCGAAGCGCGGCAGCACCTGGAAAATATCCGAAGACAAATTAAATCCGGAAAATGACCGACTACAGCGGACACGCACATTGGGAAATCGGGATTAAGAATCGCGCTTCGCCCACTCGAACTCGCATCGAATCCCGAATCACGTCACCCCGAATCCCGCCGTTCTTTGCGTCTTAGCGGCTTTGCGTGAGATAAAAAAAAGCGGCCCCAGGCTTTTCACCTGGGGCCGCCAACCATTCACGACGAACCGAACTTACTTCTTGATCGCCATTCCCTTGCAGATGGTGTCGATATCCTTGGCGTACTTCTTTTCCGATTCCGGAGAATCGAACCAGTAGATGCCGACGGTCTTTTCGCCGATATCCATGTAGATCGCTTCGACCTGGAGCGAGCCGTCCTTGGCAGTGCCGTTCCAGATTTCAACGTCGACGCCGGCGAGCTTGTCCTTCGTACCCTTCTTGTCCCACTTCACCTTGCCGACGGCCTTGTCGAGCTTGTCTTCGAGCGCTTCAAAGGCCTTGTCCGCCTTTTCAGCCGGCAGCGAGACGAGCACAATCGCCATGGCCTTGTCGGGCGCGGTGAGCACCGCGACGGCCGCTTCCTTTTCGGAAGTCCAGCCTTCGGGAACCGGAATCTCCAGCTTGGCATCTTCGAGCATCACGGTCGCAGCAAACGTCGCCCGAGCCGCAACCAAACTCAACAGCATACACGCCATCATTACAGTCTTTTTCATCGACCCCTCCAAAAAGAGATGACATCAAAAACGCACACCGAGCATTTAATTTGGTTGTCCCCATTCGTCAACCAAATAATTAACTGCGAGTCAGACGGCTTCCGAGCACATTTATTCAAAACAGCAGGCATCCGATCTGCAGCACGGAGAACCTGCCCTTCCGAAGTTAATTTGACGCAAAGACTATAGCAAACATCGTCTTTATCGTCTTTCTCATTTTTGACAGTTTTTAAAAATCTTGAAAAGTGGCGAACAGATGAAGCAACCGGTGTGACGATTCAATCGTTTGGCGGAACCTTACGACTGAACGATTCGGACGAATTCCCTGGCGATTTTCTTCATATACGTCACTTTGAGTCTGCTCGCGAGTACGATCTGCCGACACTCGTCCCGCTTCAACGCAAATTGGGTCTTGTATTCCAACAGATCCATCACGGCAGTTTTAGCTTGGAAAGTAGGATGGGCTCTGCTTAGGTCCGTTCAACATAGATCACATTCGGACATCTCAACATCCGATGTAGCCATGGTATTTGGATCCGCCCCATGCTATGTTTCAGACATGGGCATCCTGATCGCATGCGACATCGGCGGTACGAAAATCCAGGTGGCCGCAGCCACCACCTCCGGCGAGATCCTACGCCGCACCGGCGCGCCAACGCCGCGATCTCTTGCCGATGGGCTTGCGTATCTTCGCTCCACTATCGCTGAGCTAAAAGGCCCCGACCGGATCGTCGGCGTCGGCGCCACGCTCGGCGGACCGCTGAACGCGGAGACCGGTGTCGCCAGTCCGCTCCACCAGGCGGAATGGCGCAATGTTCCGATCGTCGCGCACCTTCAATCGTGGACCGGCGCGCCCAGCCGCATCGCCGTCGACACCGACGCCGCGGCGCTCGCGGAGTTCCGGCGTGGAGCGCATGGCGTGCACCGCCTGCTTTACGTTACCGTCAGCACGGGAATCGGCGGCGGATTCATCACCGACGGGCAGATCTTTCACGGCGTGAACGGCTGCCATCCAGAATTCGGCCACCAATCGGTGCCCTCCGGCTTGCCGGAGCGCGTACCTTGCGCATGCGGATCGTACGATTGCCTGGAGGCGCTGGTCTCGGGGACCTCGCTCCAGAAGCGCTTCGGCCGGCCGGCAGCTGAATTGGACGACGCGGTGTGGGCCGATGCGGGCCGGTTGCTCGGAATCGCCCTGCGCAATGCCACAACGCTGCTGGCGCCGGAAGTCGTCGCGCTCGGCGGCGGCGTGGTCACTGGAGCCGGCGAGAAATTTGTCGCACCCGCGCGACGTGTCGTTGAAGAGGGCACACCCTTGGTCCCGAAACCGCGAGTCGTGATCAGTGCCCTGGGCTACGACACGGCCCTGCTGGGCGCGGTTGAATTGGCGCGCGACGTTTCAGGAATCGGCGCGTGAGCACCGAAACCCGCCAGGCCAGCGACGGCATCCCACCCGCACAATCCGGCGACCTCTGGAATTGGAGCCGCAGCGTCCTGCGCCTGATCTGCCCGCACGCACGGCGCGACATTTTTTCACGTCTGCTCAATCGCAATCGCATCGACTACCACCGCCTCTTCATTGTGCCGCACGGTTCGCCCGCGCGCGGCGGTCGTGTCGTGGATGTCGCCAGCCGCACCACGCTGCCACTCCAACCAGGAACAGTCCTGTTCCTCCCGGCGCGCCGGCTGTATCAGTTCGAATTCGAGAGCGGACTGCGCCTGATCGGTTTTCATTTTCGCCTCGAGGCTGCGCCGGGCCATGACGTGCTGGGCGCGTCGGCGCAGTTGAAATCCTGCCGCATCGCCAGGCGAGATTCCCTGGATGCGTGGTCGGCGCTGAAAATGGAGCAACCGGAAGACTGGTTGCGTAGCGAAGCGCTGCTGCGCTGGCACCTCGGGCGGCTCGTCAACATCCGCTGGACCGACGTATCGTCTCAATTGCAGGTGGCGCGCCAGTGGAAGAGCACGCTCGAACACCTCGCGCACGCGCCGGCCGGCGGCGCGGATGTCGCGAGGCTTGCCACGCGCGCGGGCAGCTCACGCGAACATTTCTCGCGGCGGTTTCGCGAACAGTTTGGCGTAAATCCGCGCACGTGGCACCGGCAGCAACTGGCGGCGCGCGCCATCGAACAACTCCTGATCAGTAACGATCCGCTCAGCGTCATCGCGGAAGACTTCGGCTTTGCCGACCAGTTTTCGTTTTCCAAATTCATCCGGCAATCCATTGGGCTGAGTCCGACGGCCTTGCGCCGCAACGGACCGTGGGAAAAATAGATCATGAAAAACATCGGTGAAACACACTCCGGCGACGATCGCGCGACCTGGGTGTTGAACGTGCGCGTGCCCTCACGACAGGGCGAACATGAAATTCTCCTCGGCGACTGCCGCCTCGACTTCCTCGTGAACGAGACCCGCGCCACGCTACGCTGCACGATCAAAGTCCAGATCCCGACCGGCGACATCACTGAGCGCCGATCACGTCCCGGCTGGGGAGTGCCGCTGAATATGGAGTTCGGGATCTTTTCGCTGACCTGCCCGTTGACCTCAGTGGAATTCGGGCGCGAACTTTCGGTCGCGGTGCGTCGGCGGCCGGGCCGCGTGGAACTGTTCGTGGATGGCATCCTCGTCGACGAAGAGTGGCCATTCACGCCATTGCGCGGTGAACCGGTCGTGGTGCGCTCCGACCTTGTCAAACGCGCGGAGGTGTTCAATTGCGATCTCTCCGATGCGGAGCTCTTCGCGAAGATTCCGGCACCGGACGAGAAGCGCGCCACGGCACTGCTCGGCAAGGAGGACCAGCTTCCCCAGTATTGGCGTCCGCGCGGACACAACACGACCGCCGGCGACGTGATGCTCTGCGTTCACAAGGGCGAGCTGCATTTGTTCTACCTCCACGACCGGCGCAAGCATGGCAGCAAATGGATGGCGGGCGCGCATCAGTTTTATCACTTGAGTTCCGCCGACCTGCGCACGTGGAAGCAGCATCCTCCCGCGATTCCCATTGACGAACCGTGGGAGGCGATCGGTACCGGCACCTGCGTCTCTGACGGAGAACGGATGGTCCTGTTCTACGAGCAGCACGGCGAACGCTACCTGAGCGCGCGCAGCCGCCGCGGCATGTGGATGGCGACCAGCGACGACGGCGAACATTTCACCAAGCATCAGAATCATTGCATGGAGATCGTGCAGCCCGGCGTTTACAAGACGGACACTTGGAATGTCATCTCCGGCCAGAAAAGATACACGTCTGCGGATCTCAAAACGTGGACGCTGGCCGAAGCTCATTTCCTGGCGGAACAGAGTGGCATGAGCAACGAATGCCCGTGCTACTTCCAGTTCGGTTCGTGGCACTACATTTTGATGGGCCGCACGGGCTTCTTCATGTCGCGGTCGAGCGCCGGGCCGTTCTGGAAGCATCCCGCAGCGTCGTCGCCCGTGACGACTCCGGCGTGGGACATTTACGATGGCCTGATGGTTCCCATGGCTGCCACGTTCAAGGGCCGCCTGATCCTCGCCGGTTGGGTCGGCTGTTACGACGGTGCCGGTTGGGGCGGCGTGCTGGTCGTCCGCGAATTGCAACAGCGTGCCGACGGCAACCTGGAGATCCGCTGGCTTCCCGAACTCATTCCCGCGGGCGGCGAATGGCGTGTACTCGCCGAGTCGCTGCCGCCAGCCTCGACGCGCGCGCTTCCCGCGGCGACGTCGTTCCACCTGAAGTTCGATGTGAAACCCAGCGAGACCCGCGAGTCATTCGCGATCCGCCTCGGTGACGCGGCGAAGGCGCTGGAACTCCGCTTCGAACCTGCGCAGCGCCGCATTCAATGGGGCGTTTCCATAAACGGCAATCCCGCTCCCGAAAGCCGCGGACTCGCCGCCGACGCCGAAGACTTCGCGATCACAAACGTAGAAGGCATCGACCGCCACTTCTCCGTCGAGCTGATCGTCAAACGCCTGCCCACGGGAACGGTCATCGATGCCGCATTCAGCTTCGGCCGCACAATAATCACGCGGCGCGGCGCACTGAACCTCGACGCCATTCACGCAACTGGCACCGCGCTGAACAACGTCGCTTACCGCGAGATCGAGTAGTTCTTCTTCTTTTTCTAACTCAACCGCGTGGAGACAAATGACCTGCTCGTACTCGCCCCGATCTCTGACCCCTGGCCCTGACCCCTGACCCCTCGCGCGTCGGCGCGCGCTGCGCGCGCATTTGCATATCCCGCGCGCTTTTGTATGACCAGTGCATCGGCACTCGATGCGGGGGACTAACATGCCAGACGGCGCGAATTCCGGTCAGATCATCACCATCGAACGCCACATTCTCGAACAGCAGTACAAGCTCGGCGACACCAGCGGCCACCTCATCAACATTCTCTATGACATCGCACTTTGCGGAAAAATCATTGCTAGCAACGTCATCCAGGCCGGACTCACCGACACGCTCGGCCGCGCCGGCGAAGAGAATGTGCAGGGCGAGCAGGTGATGAAGATGGACAAATTCGCCGACAGCACGATCTTCCGCCTCAACGATCACACCGGCCGTCTGGCGTGCATGGCTTCCGAGGAAAGCGCTGACATCATTCCCATTCCTGATAAATACCCGACTGGAAAATACGTGCTGCTCTACGACCCGCTCGATGGCTCATCGAACATCGATTACAACGTCAGCGTCGGCACAATTTTCGCCATCTACCAGCGCACCTCCACACACGGACCGGGCACGCTCGCCGACTGCCTGCAGCCGGGCCGCAAACTCGTCGCCGCCGGTTACGTGATTTACGGCTCCAGCACGATGATGGTGTACACGACCGGCTTTGGCGTGCACGGCTTCACGCTCAACCACCGCTGGGGCGAATTCATTCTCTCGCACCCCAACATTAAAATTCCGAACAAGGCCCAGTACTATTCCGTGAACACCGGCAACGAACGGTTCTGGAGCCCTGGAGTGCTGCGCTTCATGCGGTATCTGCAGGGCGGCGAAGATCTGCCCGCCGTCAGCACCGGGAAAGAAACGCTCAATCTTTCCTGCCGCTACATCGGTTCGCTGGTCGCCGATTTCCACCGCAATCTGCTCGCGGGCGGAATTTTCTGTTATCCCGGCGACCGCAAGGATCCGAAGAAACCTCACGGCAAGTTGCGGCTCTTGTATGAAGCGGCGCCGCTGGCGATGATCGCCGAACAGGCCGGTGGCTACGCCAGCGACGGCCGCAAGGGCATCCTCGACGTCCAGCCCACGTCACTGCATCAGCGCGTGCCGCTGTTCATCGGCAACAAGGATCTGGTGAAACAGGCGGAAGAGTACATCGCGAAGTACGACGGGCCCGCGCCGACTACTTGAACGTGCCGTTCTCGCAACCGACCACGAAACATTCCGCCTTGCGTTTGAGCTGCTCCCACTCGCGGCGGATTTTTTCGGCCTCGTGCGGATCAATCCCCGAACCATCTTCGACTGCCTTGGACACTTCGCCGAGCAGATCCGAGAATTCCTTGATCAGTGCCTGCGTATTCATCAAGACAGCCGCGCCGGGCGGTACCGGTTCGCGCTTGGGGTTTTCCACGAAGTATCCCCCGGCCTGCTCACACACCCACGAAATCACAAACGGCTCACCGGTGAGTCGGTAGAGCTCCACGACGCGGTCGAGCGGATTCTTCGCGCCGCTCTGGTCGGGAACCTCGTTGATCGGTGGTTCCTGACACCACTTATAGACCAGCGACGTCGAGAGACCCATCTTGCTCGCCATGGTTTTAATATTGCCGGCGGCAATCGCCTGCTTCAGGACCTCATGCGATTTCATCGTTTTCTCCGGAAAGTTGAATTACAATTGTGAACAAAGTTTATAGCGTTTCAGCGGCGGGTCAAAGGGGACGTGGTGAGATTGGCCCCTGACTCTTTTGGAAAACCGCGCTGATTGCAGTACAATACTGCATCACAGAAAGGGACCTAACTCATGCTCCGATCCATTCAAGAACTGGCCGACGATGCGCGCAAAGACATTCCGGAAGTGTCCACGACCGATGTCCGCGCAGATTTTGATAAGGGCCAGCTTCCCTACATTCTCATCGATGTGCGCGAACCGCTCGAACACGAACGCGGGATCATTCCCGGCGCGACGCCAATTCCGCGCGGCATGCTCGAGATGCAGATCCTCAAAATCACGCAGGACGAAAACGCGCCGATCGTCTGTTACTGTGGCGGCGGCACGCGCAGCCTGTTTGCGGCGCAGCAGCTCAAAAAGCTGGGCTTTAAGAACGTGAAGAGCATGGCTGGCGGCTTCGGCGGGTGGTCAAAGGGCGGCAATCCGGTCAAAGCTCCCGGCGCGAACTAGAGGCTCCGACCTTGTCGACCACGGTCGACAAGGTCACCGGGTACAAATGAACCTTCAGGCCAATTGGCCTGAAGGTCCCACGAGGTGGTGCGATGCGGCCCATGGCGATCGTCGCAATGCTCATTCTCGCCATCCGCGTGTGCAGCGCCGAAAAGGTGCCCGACGCGGAAGTAGTCAAAGCCGCCATCGCGGATCTCAGCAGCGAGGACTTCGCCGAGCGCGAATCCGCCACGAACTTGCTCCTGAAAATGGGAGAAGTGGTGGCCGCACCGGTGAAAGCGGCACTCGACAAGGCCGAAGACCCGGAGGCTAAGCATCGCCTCACGGCCCTGATCGCGAAGTGGCCGGTCGGTGGACTCGCGTGGGATTTCGAAGCCGGCTACGTTTTCGGACTTCCCGTTGTCGACGGCGGGCGCGTCTACGTCGGCAACAAGGACATGAACTTTTTCTGCCTCGAACTGGAGAGCGGAAAAGTGCTCTGGAAGACGCCGATCGAAGGCATGATGTTCCACTCGCCGGCCGTCGCCGACGGCCGCGTCTACATCATCCGCACGCGCAAGAACGGCAGCCCCGACGGCACGCTGCTGTGCCTCGACGCCAAAAACGGCGCGCAGCTCTGGACCTTTCACAGCGAAGACAGCCAGACGTTCACGCCGCCGATGGTCAGTGGCGGAAAATTATTTCTCGTCAACGACGACATGCTCTTCTGTCTCGATGCTGCCAGCGGAAAGAAGATCTGGGAATACCAGGCGCCAAAAACAATTCTCTCAGCACCCAGCATTTCCGATGGTTGCGTGCTCGTCGGTGGATTGGATATGTCAGTGCATTGCCTGTCCGTGGAAACGGGAAAGCACATTTGGGAATTTCAAATCGGAGATTCCGCGTACGCCGGAGCGTCGATCGCAAAGGGACGCGCGTACGCCTGCGGCAACAACAAGAAAGTCTTCTGTGTCGATTTGAAAACTGGCGCAAAAATCTGGGAGTACGAAGGCGAAGGCCGGACCAGTTCTCCGCCGGCCATCTCAGCTGGTCGCGTCTACTACGGCGGCGACGACGGAGCCGTGACCTGCCTGAATTCTGATACCGGCGAGAAAATCTGGGTATTCAATGCCCTAGGCATGGTCAACGCGCAGATTTCCGTCTGCGGCACGCGACTCTACGCCGTCAGCATCTACAACCAGATGTCCACCTACTGCCTCAACGCCGAGGATGGTAAGCTGATCTGGACCTACTCCACGAAAGAAGCCGGCTACGCCACGCCAGTCCTCGCCGGCCAACGCCTGTTGCTCGGCTACCACAGCAAATTCCAATGCATCCGCACCGGCATGCCGGGTCCGGACGCGTGGCCGATGACCGGTGGCAACGCGGCGCGCACGGGCAATAACGACTGATGAATATACTGCATCCGTCCGGCCAACTACTCCGGCCGCATCAGCGGGAACAAAATAATGTCCCGGATTGAATCCGCGCTGGCCAGCAGCATCACGATGCGGTCGATGCCGATCCCGAGGCCTCCCGCCGGCGGCATGCCGTGTTCCATCGCGTTGAGGAAGTCCTCGTCAACGCGCTGGTCGACGGCGTGCGTGTGCTTCGCCAGCTCGGCGAGCTTCGCGCGGCGTTTGTCGCTCGCGGGAATCGCTTCGATCGCCTTCTTGGCCTTGTCGACCCATTCGGCGTCCGACGCTTCGACTTTGACGTAATCCAGCAAGCCCGCGTCCGTGAGTTGCTTGAATGCATGCTTCGCGGCGTCGTTGGCCTGTTCGACGAGCCGCTTGCGCTGCTCGATCGGGTCATTGAGTTCGGTGTACGCGTTGCCGATTTCCATGCCTGACGCAAACGCTTCGAATCGGTCGGCGAGTTTCGGGTTGACCGGATGCGCCTTGCACAGTGGGCTCATCTCGACGGGCTGATTGATCACGAAGCACGCGTCCTGAAGATGCGGTTCCGCGTATTCGCCAAAGACGCCGTCGATCTTGTCGACGTGCGACAGCCCCGACGGATCGATGCCCTTCTCGCGCAGCTTGGCGTCGAGTCCCGCAATGTCGTCGTGCGAAACGCCGGCGTGCTGTTTCAGGAGCTCCGTGTATTCCAAGCGTGGCCAGGGCGCGCCGAGCTTCACCTGCTTGCCGCGGAACATTACGGTCGTCGAGCCGGTCAGCGTTTCGGCCAGATGGCTGATCAGGTTTTCCATCAGCGCCATCATGTCGCGCAAATCGCCGTACGATTGGTAGATCTCGATCATCGTGAATTCAGGATTGTGCCTCGGGCTCAAGCCCTCGTTGCGGAAGATGCGGCCGAGTTCATACACGCGCTCCAGCCCGCCGACGAGCACCTTCTTCAGGCCGATTTCCGTGGCGATGCGCATGTACATGCGCATGTCTAGCGCGTTGAGTTTCGTCTCGAACGGCCGCGCCGCGGCGCCGCCGGGAATCGTCTGGAGCACGGGCGTTTCCACTTCCAGAAATCCCTGCGCATCGAGGAAGCGCCGCACGCCGGCGATCGTCTTCGAACGCAGAATGAACGCATGGCGCGATTCCGGCGATGAGATCAGATCGAGGTAGCGGTGCCGGTAGCGGATTTCCTTGTCGTGGATGCCGTGGTGCTTGTCCGGCGGCGGTGCAATACATTTGGTCAGGATCCGCGCGCTCGTCGCCCACACGGTCGGCTCGCCCTTCTGTGTGTACATCAACTCGCCTTCGATGCCGACAATATCCCACAGGTCCAGCGTGTCGCGCAGCAGCGCCAGGCTTTCCTCGTTGAGCAGGTTGTTCCACAGTGCGACCTGGATCGACCCGGTCTGATCCTGCACCGTCAGAAAAATCAGCTTCTTCGACTGGTCGCGACGCAACATCACGCGCGCGGCGAGAACGACGGTGCCGAATTTCTTGGTGCCGTCGCCCATATTCTCTTCGGCGCGGAAGGTGGGAAAGAGTTTGCGAGTCGCTCCAATCGAGGTGATCGACTTGCCGCTGGTGCGGTCCGGGAAGCGCGATCCCCACGCTGCACCAGGCCCGATCTTCTCTTCGTACTTCTTGAGCTTGTCGAGGCGTTCGAAGCGCAGTTGCTCCAGGCTGGAACCTTCGCCGCTTCCCGGCACGGTGCCGGCCGGAGCCGATGCCTCGACGCGCGCTTTCGCGGCATCGAACGCGGCCTGCAGTTCGGTGGTGAGCTCGTTGGCGCGCTTGCCGACGACCGGTTTCTGCTCTTTGGAAACTTCGCCCATACGGCCGAGCGCCGACTTCAACTTGCCGCGCGTGCCGAGGTATTCGACGCGCACAGCTTCGAGCGCTTCCTTGTTTTGAGCGGATGCAAAGGCCGCGACGGCGGCGGTGCGCAGGGATTCCAGATCTTCGAGCAGGCCCATCGACGACTCCTGACATGCATGGCGCGCGAAAAACCGCACGCGACTAAAAAAGCGGCTCAACCCGAGCCGCTACGGTTAGATTAGGAGACTTACACCGTGGCGTCAACGCAGTATGGTCACTTGCGTTTGGTCTTGCCGCGCTTCCATTCGCCACTGCGTCCGCCACTTTTCTCCAGCAGCCGGACTTGTGTAATTTCCATGCCGCGGTCGGCGGCCTTCAACATGTCGTAGACGGTCAGCGCGGCGACGCTCGCGGCCATCAGCGCTTCCATCTCGACACCCGTCTCGCCCTTGCAGCGCGCGCGGGTGAGAATGTGCAACGCTTTTTCGTTCGGCGTATCGAAGTCGACGGTGACGCTGGTCAGCGCCAGCGAATGGCAGAGCGGAATGAATTCGTCGGTGCGCTTGGCGGCCTGAATTCCCGCCACGCGCGCCACGGCGAGCACGTCGCCTTTGCGCGCCGATTTGCGCGTGATCAGCGCCAGCGTTTCGGGATCCATCAGCACCGTGGCTTCGGCCAGCGCCGCACGGCTGGTGGACGGTTTGTCACCGACATCGACCATGCGAGCGCGGCCGTGTTGATCCAGATGGGTGAGTTTGCGTGCTTTCGCCATGATGTGTGAGCCTGCTACTGCAGCCCGTAGTCCTCGATTTTCTTGCGCAGCGTTGTGCGATGAATGCCGAGCAGCTTGCTGGCCTTGACCTGATTGCCGCCGACCCGTTTGAGAGTCGTCTCCAGGATCACCTTCTCCACGTCCGCGTTGATCTCGGCGTACGCGTTCCCTTCTTCCAGACCTTCGGCGGAGTCCAGCGCCCGATGCGTGCGCTGGCGGATCAATTCGTCGAGGCTCGTGCCCTGCCGCGGATCTTCGCCGCGCAGATTCTGCAGGATATGCGCCGGCAGATGTTCGGGCGTGATCGTCTTGTCACGGGCGAGGATCATCGCGTGTTCGATCGCGTTTTTCAGCTCGCGGACGTTCCCCGGCCAATCGTAGCGTTCCAGGAGTTTCATCGCGTCGGCGCTGATCTCCGGCGGGCGGTTTCCGGTGAGCGCCTTCGACTTCGATAGAAAACGCGCGACGAGAATCGGCACGTCGTCCTTGCGGTTGCGCAGCGCCGGCAATTCGATCGAGACGACGTTGAGCCGATAATACAGGTCTTCGCGGAAAAGCTGTTTCTTGATCTGCACGCGCAGATCGAGATTCGTGGCGGCGACGATTCGGACGTCAACCTCCACTGATTCCGTGCTGCCGACGCGTTCGAAGCGCTTGAGTTCCAGGAAGCGCAGCAGCTTGGCCTGGATCGAGAGCGGCATTTCGCCGATTTCGTCGAGGAAGAGCGTGCCGCCGTCGGCGACTTCCGCCTTGCCGGCTTTGTCGCGGATCGCGCCGGTGAACGCGCCCTTCACGTGTCCGTAAAGTTCGCTTTCGAGCAGCGGCTCGGGCATCGAGGCGCAATTGACCGCGATGAACGGGCCCTTCGCGCGATCCGAGTAGCCGTGAATCGCCTTGGCGACGAGTTCCTTGCCGGAACCCGACTCGCCGGTAATCAGCACCGAACTACTGCTCGGCGCGACGGCGCCAATCTTCTTGTACACGTCCTGCATCAGCGGTGTGCGGCCGATCAGCGTTTCGACGCTGTGCGCGTCTTCGAGTTCCTTGCGCAATTGCACGACTTCGCGCGAGAGCGTGCGCCGTTCCAGCGCGGTGCGGATGTGATGGAGCGCGTCTTCGTTGTGAATGGGCTTGGTCAGGTAATTGTACGCGCCGCGCTTTGTCGCTTCGATCGCCGTGTCCATTGTGCCGTGCGCCGTCATCACCAGCACCGGCAGATCGGGATTCAGCTCCTTGAATTTCGGCAGTGCCTGCAGTCCGGAGATGCCCGGGAGACGGACGTCGAGGAGCACCAAGTCCGGCGCTTCGCGTGCCGCGATTTCAAGTCCTTCCTCCGCCGATGCCGCAACGAAAACCGTGTAGCCTTCCGGCTGCAGCAGCTGCGTAAACGCCCAGCAGATTGCCTGCTCGTCGTCGACCACCAGGATCTTGTGTGAGTTGGAAGGAGTCGCCTCGGCCATGCACCCAAGGATAATTTAAAGCAGAGAAAAACGCAAACCGCTCAGGGCGCCTGCAGTTGTTTCGACATTCGGCATTCGCCCTTCGATATTCCTAGATTTTCTCCAGCTTCGCATGGCTCAACAGCAGCAGCTTTGGGCCTTTGCCGCGGAAATGGACTTTTGCTTTCAACGACAATCCCGAGCCGCTCAGCGACTCGATGATGCCGTCGCCAAAACTGTGATGCCGGACCTTGTCGCCGATTTCGAATTCCGCCGGCTCTTCCTGCGAATCGCTGGTGTCCAGCATCCGGTCGACCATCGAACGCAGCGCCGGGTCGTGCTTGCGGGAGACGGAGGGTTCAACGACATCGTCACTGAACGCTTTGGCGACCTCTTTCTCAAACGCGCCGAAGGCATCGTCGTCATCCAATTCCTTTTTGGTCTCGAACGGCGCAAATTTGCGCCCTTGGTTCAGATTCTGCGAACTCGATTCCAGCAGGTCATCCGGAATCTCGCTCAGGAATCGTGATGGAATGGAGATGTCCGACTTGCCAAAGCGCATGCGATAACGCGCGCGCGACAGGTACAGCCGCTCCATGGCGCGCGTCATGCCCACATACATCAAGCGCCGCTCTTCTTCGATCGCGGCCGGATCTTCGACCTTCTCCCGCGCAAACGGATCGGACGGCGCGGGTGTTGACATACGCAGCATCGGCAAAAGGCCATCTTCCAGTCCGCTCAGGAAGACGATCGGAAATTCCAAACCCTTGGCCATGTGCAGCGTCATCAGCGTGATACGGTCTTCTTCCGGATTGAAATTGTCTGTGGGCGCCAGCAACGCGCTGTTTTCCAGAAATCCCGCCAGCGAGGCCTGCCGCTCGGCGGCCTCTTCCATTCCGTCGTACGCGCCCGGTTCCGGCGGCGGGCCATCGGGCAACTTGGTCTTGGCCGGGTCGTACTCTTCGTCGAATTTCGCCGCGGCGTTGACGAGCTGTTCGAGATTCTCGAGACGTTCGGTCTCGCCGGCGTCGCTGAGCGCTGCGCGCATGCCGCTTTTCTCGAGCATCTTGTCGAGCACGCTGGTGACCGGAAACTGCGGCATCGCACGCAGCGTGTCGATCAGCCGCGCGAACTGGATCAGCCCCTGCTTGGCCTTCGGCTTGAATAAACTTAAGAACTGATCGACGTCCGGTCCGTCCAGCGTCTCCAGCAGTCCGCACGCGCGCCGCGCGGCTTCTTGCTCGATGATCTCAACCGCCGAATCGCCGAGAGAGCGCTTCGGCACGTTGACCACGCGTCGGAACGAAACATCGTCGCGCGGGTTGACAACCAGGCGCAGGTACGCCAGTGCGTCCTTGATTTCTTTGCGCTCATAAAACGCGGTGCCGCCGATAAGTTGATACGGCATCGTCGCCTGGACCAGCGCTTCTTCGATCGGCCGCGATTGCGAATTGGTGCGGTAGAAGACCGCGATCTCGTTGTAGCGCCGCCCTTCGCGCACGTGGCGTTCGATGGTGCGCGCGATCTGGTACGCTTCGAGCTGTTCGTCGGCCGCGAGGTTGAACGAAAGCGCCGCGCCTTGATCGTTCTCCGTCCACAGCGACTTGTGTTTGCGCTGCTTGTTGTGCTGAATCACCGCATCGGCGGCGGCGAGGATGCGCTTGGTGGAACGGTAATTCTGCTCCAGCTTCACGATCTTCGCTTCCGGAAAATCGGCCTCGAACGACAGAATGTTCTGCACGTCCGCGCCGCGCCAGCCGTAGATCGACTGATCCGGATCGCCCGTTGAGCAGACGTTGTGATGTTTGGCGCCGAGCATCTTCACAATCTGGTACTGGCAGTGATTCGTGTCCTGGTACTCGTCGACGAGCAGAAAGCGGAAACGATCCTGGTAGCGCGCCAGCACGTCAGGATGTTCCTTGAACAGCAGCACCATCTGGCGGAGGAGGTCGTCGAAATCGAGTGCATTGTTCTTCTGCAGTTCCTTTTCGTACATGCCAAAAATCTGCTGCAGCACGCGCTCGTCGTAGAGGCCCTCCTGCATGTCGGTGTAACGCATCGCCTTGCTCTTGAGCTGTGAGATCATCTGCCGCACCGCGCGCGGCGTGAAGCGCTTGTCCTCGCCCAGTCCCAGTTGCTTGACGATGTCTTTCAGGATGCCGCTGGCGTCTTCTTCGTCGTAAATCGTGAAGTCTTTGGTGAAACCGAGCGCTTCCGCTTCACGGCGCAGGATGCGTGCGGAGAAACTGTGAAACGTCGAGAGCCACACGCCCGATTGGCCACAAAGATCTTCGACGCGGCGCCGCATTTCGCCGGCGGCCTTGTTGGTGAAGGTGATGGCGAGGATTTCCCACGGCCGCGCGCCATGAGCGATCAGGTTGGCGATGCGCCGCGTGACCCCGCGCGTTTTCCCCGACCCGGCGCCGGCGAGAATCAGCAGCGGTCCGTCGAGCGTCTCGACAGCCTCGCGTTGCTGGGGATTTAACTTTTCGAAAATGCGGTCTGTATGAACACTCATGATTGCAAGCTACCGCGTTCACCAACCACGGCGAGAAATTTTTTCTGTCGTCTCGATTACGCCACTCTTTCTTGTCAGCGGTGCTCCAATTTTTTGTCACCCGTGTGGAGATTCCCCGCACGCTCGTTCCGTCGAGTCGGCAGCTTTTAAGCGGCCGTCAAAACAGGTCTTCTAAATCTTCATACGTGACACTGAGAAAACGCCCTGCTTTTTGCTCATGGCACGAATCTTGCACATTGTGCAAATGTGGTCCGTGGAGGTCGGTTGAGGAGTTTCCAGTATGTCGAAATCAATGCGTTGGTTCTCGGTGTTGCCTGCCGCTCTCGGCACTTACGCTTACATTCAAGTAGTCGCGTGTTTGGCCAGTTTCGTCTTCGACGATCGTCTCGTCTGCCCGGTGCTCGCCAGTGTCGCAGCCGCTTTTCTGGTAACATACGCCGCCGCACGCACCGCGCCAGGTTTCCGCATGGGCATTGCCTTCGGCTTCGTAATCGCCCACTGGACGCTGCTAAACGTCGTCGGCACCGACGCGATTTTCGAACTTCTGAACGCGCACGCATTGCCCAACCTGACGCGCGGCATGAGTCTCGCCGCGTCGCTACTGGCTGCGTACGCCATCCACCGGCTGCCGGTCCCACCACCAGAATTCGAAAGCGATACTGAAGACGAAGACGAAGAGATCTTCAAGAAGATCAGCACACACTTTGAACAGCATGCGTCCAGCCGCAAGAAATCCGCCGACAGCCGCGTCTGGCACGCGACCACGGTCGAGTTTCTGCGCGAACCGGTGTGACCACTTTTGCGAGCCGCGGCCCGTTGATAAATCTTTGACCTACGCCGTGGAACGCCTCAACAGCCAGACGTTTCACGGACAATTTGGCTAAATAGACACGTTTAGTGGGCCGCTGGGCATGCGGTGGACCTGTGACCGCCGATACCATCGCATGCCCTGCGGCTAAGCTTCTAACGCGTCAGCGACATCTTCAGCAACTCCACCTTCTTGCACGCCTCGCCGCGGTCGATCTTCTTCAGATCCTCCGGCAGGAAATCCTGATGCGTGCACTCGACCACAGCCGAGAGTATCTGCAATTCCAGTTCGTCGCTGTTGCTCGTCGGTGAGAAGCTCTTCACTTCGCCCGCCAGATCTTCCGGCCCGATCACCGTCGCGTTGCGCAACAGCGCTCGGCGCTTGGCGCGGATCACAATGCCTTCGATGTCCGATCCCGACAGCCGCATCTTCAACGCCGCTTCGGGGACATCCTTGCCTTCCAGAACCGCACCACTCTTCTTGGCCAGGATCGTGAAGTACAGGCGCTTCTCGTCGTCGCTGGTGGGATAGAAAAGCGGAATGTGAACTTCCGCGCGGCCCTGGCGCTTCAAGTCGATCGGGAGCAGATCGGGGCGGCAGGTCAGCAGGAACCAGAGGATGTGCCCGCGGTAATTAGTATCGCCCATCTGCTGCGCGAGCATCGAGAACACGCGTGAGCTCGTCCCGCTGTCGCCGGAATTATCGCGGTTGCCCACCGCCGCGTCGGCTTCGTCGATGATCACCGCGACGGGGCCGGTTGCTTTGAGTGTGTTGAGAATCTTTTCCCAATTGCCTTCCGTTGCGCCCTGCCACTGGCTGCGGAAATTCATCAGCTTTACGCACGGAATGCCCAGCGTGCCGGCATAGCAGGTCATGAGGTACGTCTTACCGGTGCCGACCGGGCCGCAGATCAGGTAGCCCATCGGCAGCGCGTCGAGCTTCCCTTCCTTCAGCAACCGCGCGTCGTCCTGCAGCCACGCCTTCGCCGCTTCGTGGCCGCTCACGGATTCCAGACCGCGCTTGGGCTTCAGGAATTCCAGCAGGCCGAAGCACTCTTTCTCGATGATCGCCTTTTTCTCGGCGAACAATGCGTCCAGGTCGAGCTTCTTCGCCGGTCCCGCGTTAATCGGAGCGTCGACGCCGCCGTCCGTCTGCTTCGCGGGTAGCACTTCCGTGCTCACTTCCGCCGCCAGTCGCGCCTTGGCCAGGAGCTGCTCGATATTCACGCGCGAAAGTCCGGCCGTGTGGATGCTGATTTCTTCCAGCGACAGCGCGCTCAGCGCCGCCACTTCCGACGGAGTCGTAATCGCGTGCAGATAATCGAGCCGCTCAGACTGGTCCGGCAGCGGAATGTGAATTTTCGTGGTGTATGGCGAGCGCACCAGCAGCGGGTGCAGATCGGAGAGATTCTCCGTGATCAGCACAATGGTAATGTCCGCGCGCGTGAACGCCGGATCGCTCGACCACTTGTGAAGCGTAATCAGACTGCTGGCATCGTCCTGTGAAAACGAATACCCCAGGCTCGCCGGTGCCACGAAATGCGCGTAGTCCAGCAGCACCGCAGCGCGGTAGTTGGGCTTGTCCATGATCCGCGTGCGCAGGAAGCGTTCGATCAGCGGCAGCGCGCGGGCTGGCTCGCGCGGCAGGCGGTCGGAGAAGCTCGTGCCTTGCACGGTGTCGACGGCCTTCACGACTTTCGCGAAGTCTTCGCGCATCGCGTTCTGCGGAAACCAGATCCCCGCCGCCTGGTCGTAGCAGATCACCTGCTCGCGCCGCGGGAACATCGTCTTGACCAGGAAATCTTTTAAACCGACATAGCGCACGCCATTGGTTTCGCGCACCGGTGCCAGATCGTGGACGTTGCCGTGAATCAGGAAGGTGTTGACGACGCCGCCCTGGTAGGTGCGGGCCAGTTCCTGCGCCCAACTGGGAAGTTCGGAGATCATCGGTCTCTCCGTGAGTGAGAGAATTATTTAAAGAATTCGAGCGCCGCGCGCTTCGTCAGAGCGATCTTCAGCATGTCGTGAAGACCAAAGAGCTGAAACACCTGGTCGACTTTTTCAGTCGGGTTGAGCAGGACGATGTCGCCCTTGTTCTGCTGCGCTTTCGGCAGCGAACCGAGGATCACGCTAACGCCGCTGGACGACATGTAGTCGACTTCTTCCAGATCGAGCACGATCTTATAGATGTCCGCGTCGAAGAGTTCTTCCAGCAGTTTCGAAACCTGGTGGTAGGTGTGAGCGTCGAGCACGCCCTTGAGATGCAGGATGCGAACTCCCGAATCGGTCGCCGACTGCTTGATATCCAGTTTTCGAGCCATCGCATCGCCCTGCCGCGCATCACTTGGAGAAGATTCAATCGCAACGTTTTAGAGGTACGGCGCACGCTGGCAAGTTCATTCCCGCCCGCGTCCGGCTACCTTAACACTTTACAAGCCTTTAGGACACCCAACTCGCTCAAAATTTTCAACCATCCGCCGGTATCCCGCGTCGGGCGAACATTCCTGATCAAAGCGCCCCCGCCCTGCCCGACCGTACTCCTCCGCCAGTTTCGGATCGTCTTCGAGCCTGCGCAGACACCCCGCAAGCTGCTCCACGTTCCCCGCGTCGAACAGCAACCCCGTCTGGCCTTCCTGCACGATTTCCAGCGGCCCGGCCATCCGCGACGCGATCACCGGGCGGCCCATCATCATCGCTTCGATCACCGTCAGCGGAAAGCCTTCATGCCACTCCGACGGCACCACTACCGCGCGCGCTGCCTGCACGCGCGCGAGGACCTCTTCCTTCGGACGCTGCCCGAGGAACTCCACGCGATCCGAAGCGGCCAGTTTGTCGCGCAGCGGCCCGTCACCGATCACCGTCAGCCTCACACCGCTCAGCGAAGCCACCGCTTTCAGCAACGTCTCGATGCCCTTCTCCGGCGTCAGTCGTCCGACAAAAACGAAACCGCTTCCCGCGTTCACTTCACCGAGATCTGGGGGCTGCAGGAGAAAATTCGGCTGTACGACGATCCGACTTTCGGAAAGCACGTTGGCTTTGACGAAGATGTCGCGCTGATATTTATTCGACGCGACAAACAGATCGACCTGCGTGTGCCACGTCCGCGCGCGGCGATGCCGATCGAGCATCCGCGTTACACCCAGCGTGGCAAACGTGGAGTTGCTCCAGCAACGGTACGTCACCGCGTGTTTCAGTCCGTCGTCAACGCAGAGCGTACAAGCCTTACCGTCGCGAAACAGCGTGCCGGCCGGACAGACCAGGCGGAAGTTGTGCAGATACTGAATCACCTTCACGTTCCGGCGCTTGAGCGGCGCGTAAACGGAGGGACTCAAGAGCGGCAACGTGTTGTGAATCAGCGCGACATCGGGTTTGAACGACTGCGCGATCTCGTCGACTTCCTTTGCCGACCGTGAGTTTCCGGACATCTCCAGAAACAACATCCCCTTGCGCGCCAGCCCGTAGCCGTCGATTTCGCGATTGTCTTTTTCAAACACCCGCACCGCATGCCCGCGATCGCGCAACAATTGCGCCTGCGCCTGCACAATCGCGTCCTCACCGCCCGGCTGCCGGTAGCGATTGTGCAGCAACAACACGCGCGGCGCTTTGTCGCTCATGCGGCACGCGCGCTAAAGCGCGAGGGGTCAGAGGTCAGGGGCCAGGGGTCAGAGGAGAGTTGTGCACGGTGAAATTCGATGAGGTCTTGCGCAGTCGTGGCAAGAAGGCAGAAGGCACCAGGCAGAAAGTAGTCGAGCGATCCAACGCGCTCTATGGCTGCGTACCTACCCTGCGCACGCCAACCTCTGACCCCTGGCCCCTGACCCCTGACCCCTCGCGCGTCAGCGCGCCTAGCGCTTGGCATACTTTGTCGACACATAGTCATCGACCAATTTCTGAAACTGCGCGCTCAACTCTTCAGGGGTTCCGTGCAGCGTGGTGAAATTCTTGCCGTCGATGTAGACGGGGCAATGCGGCGATTCGCCGGTGCCGGGGAGGCTGATGCCGATGTTCGCTGCTTTCGATTCGCCTGGGCCGTTGACCACGCAGCCCATCACCGCCAGCGTCATGGTCTCGACGCCGACGTATTCCTTCTTCCACGTCGGCATCATGTCGCGCAGATAACCCTGGACCTGCTCGGCCAATTCCTGAAACGTCGTGCTGGTCGTGCGGCCGCAACCGGGACACGCGGTGACCGATGGCGCGAACGAGCGCAGGCTCAACGACTGCAGGAGCTCGCACGCCGCGTACACTTCCTGGCGGCGGTCGCCGCCGGGCGTCGGCGTCAGCGATACGCGGATCGTGTCGCCGATGCCATCGGCCAGCAGAATGCCCATCGACGCCGACGACCAGACATGGCCCTTCAAGCCCATGCCGGCTTCCGTCAGTCCCAGATGCAGCGGCTGATCAGTTTTCTTCGAGAGTTCGCGGTAGAGCTTGATCAAGTGGACGGGCTTGGAAATCTTACAAGAGATGATGATCTGGTCCTTGCGCAGCCCGCATTCCAGCGCCAGGTCCGTCGACTGCAGCGCGGAAATGATCATGCATTCGTTGATGATCTCGTCGGCGTCCTTGCCCAGATCCTTGTCGGTGTTCTCCTGCATCTTGTCGAGAACCAGTTCCTGATTCAGCGACCCGGCGTTGACGCCGATGCGGACGGGCTTGTTGTTGTCCTTGGCGATCTGGCAGATGGTTGAAAACTGAACGTCGCGCGATTTTCCGCGGCCAACGTTGCCGGGATTGATGCGGTACTTGGCCAGCGCTTTGGCGCAGTCGGGATAATCCGTGAGCAGCTTGTGGCCGTTGTAGTGGAAGTCGCCGATGATCGGAACATCAACGCCCGCGTCGTTCACGCGCTGCTTGATCTCCGCCACCGCCGCGGCCGCGGGAGGAAGGTTGACGGTAATGCGCACGAGTTCCGAGCCGGCCGTCGCCAGTTCGATGATCTGCTGCGCCGTGGACTTGATGTCCGCCGTGTCGGTGTTGGTCATCGACTGCACCACGACCGGTGCGCCGCCGCCCACTTTAATCTGCCCGACTGGAACCTGAACCGTCTTCCGCCGCTCACCCAGCACCATCGATCAAATCCTCTCGCGCCCAAGTTGAAGAGTGGATTATAGCCGCGAGGGGGGAATTAAAAATTCAAATTTCAAAGACCGTAGCTGGTGCGATGGATGCGCAGACACTTGAGCGTAGTGAAAGCGTCTGTTCATCCGTGCGTTGCGCAAAGAACTCGCGAAGACTCATCGCGACAAGGAGCAAGTGATCATTTGCTTGCTCCTTGCTCAGCGAGCTGAATACCGTCATGCTATAACTTCAAAAACAATATTATGGGTTGCAGAAAACGGAGAACCTAAATGGATCCGGCGGAGAAGCTGTTAAGCCACTTTGAACGCATCACGGGTACAGAATACATTTTTGCCTATAAAGTTAGCCCAGACCACACGTCTCCTGCAATTCAAGTTCTTCTCTATGCCGGTTTTCCCGAACAGGGCACGATCACAGGCTTCACTTTTGGTCTTTCTCATTTCCACCCTGATGGTGGAGGGCACAAAGAACTGATGATCTCTATGCGTACAGCTGATCACGCGTGGGCGTTGGCATGTGGCGAAATTGCTTATCAGCTTCGCGAGGAATGCCCGTTTGTCTGCGGTGACACTATAAATTTCCGCGAGCCAATTTCCGAGTCCTCACGAATGAACGGATTCTTCGTCACTCATCCAATTTCCGTCTCTTCCAAAAACCTAGTTATAGATCTCGGGTTCAGACGAATTGAGTTAGTTGAGGTGATTCCTGTCTACGAATCTGAACGGCTTTGGATTCGTGATGGCGGCAGTTTAGATACCCTCCTTGAATCTCGTACTCGTCGAGAATTCCTGGACCCAACCCGCCAACCGTTCATCCCACCTACAAGCTCCAATCCGAACTAATTGGCTTGCTCATTGTCACCCATACCCGTCTCTTAAAAGTCGCGTCACTCAACCTAACTCACGCTTGCGGAACAGCACCACCGCCAGTGCCAGCAGCGCCGTGCCGTAAAACAACGCGTAAATCGTCGAGCCCACAACCACATCCACTGGTATCGCCACGGCTTTGTCCATGAACGCCGTCGCCAGCGCGTCGGTAATGTTGAATTGATCGAGATCCGGAAGCACCGCGCGGATCACGCTGCCGAGCACCGACAGGTGATGCTGCTCGTCGCGGAAGGGTGCCACCAGCGCTCCGGAGGCATGGCCGACAATGAAGAATGCCGCCGTGCCGATGAACGTCTGCACCAGGCTGCAGCGCGTCGCCAGCGCGACGGCCATCGCCGAGACCACGCAGGCGTGCAGGCAGATAAAGAAGATGCCGATCAGCAGCCGCCAATCCCACGTCACTTGCGGCACGGACTTCACGGAAAGAATCGCGAAGATGCAGACCGTGGCGGCCGCGTACGACACCCAGAATGCATGAATCAACGAGAGGCCCCGTCCGAGCAGCAGTTTCACCACCATCTGCAGCCCAAACAGCGCGACGCCTACCATCGCCGCAATCCCGAACGCCAGATTGAAATACGAGTCCAGCGCTGAGAGCACATTCTGGCTGCGCAACGTTACCAGCAGTACCGGCCCCATCGCCGCCGCCAGCGTGCAGGCCGTGACCGCCACGCCGACATACTTGCCGAGCAGAAATTCCTCGCGGCGCAGCGGCTTGGAGAGCATCGTCAGCGCCGTGCGCCCTTCAATTTCATCGGTGACCGTGCTGCTGGCCGTGAGCAGCGCCAGCAAGGTCGAAAAAGTCAGGATCGTCGAGAGGCCCAGGTCGGTCACCATCTTCGCTTCTTCGCCGAGATGGAAGAACGAAAACTGCGGCGACAGTCCGATCAACGCCGCGGTGACAAAGAGCAGCAGAAAAAACGACGGCTGTCGCAAGCCTTCCGTCGCCGTCAAACTGGCGATCGCGCCGATACGCCGCAGGCTTCGGAGACCAAAGCCTGAAGCCGGCGGATTCTGTTGTGCGATGGCGGATTCCAATGTTTACCGATTCCTGTATCAGCCATACGCACAAGCGAATCGATTGGTTCGCTTATTTGAGATGTCCGAAACGTTTGGCCTGCGCTTCCGCGCGCAGGGACAGCTCCGAGGCCATGAAGCATAGCGCCTGATTCTGAGCCGTCTCGGTGCGATTCTGGATGTCTTCCAGCAGCTGCCGGCCGAACGGGACCTCCACGTTTTTGCAATCGATGTGCCGTGTCTCTTTGTGGTCGCAGATGAACAGGTGGTCCCCGCCCTCGCGGCCGCCCAGGTCGACGGTCTGGCGCAGTTCGATAAAGCCGTCGGTCCCCAAGATCACGTAGCGACAATCGCCAAACGTGTTCAATCCCTTCGGCGTGAACCAGTCGACGCGAATATACGCCGTCGCCGTCGCGCTGCGCAGCATGCAGTCGCCGAAGTCTTCCAGCTCCGGATGTTCCGGATTGTTGTAATTGGCGACCTGCGCCGCGACGACTTCGGCCGTCGTCGATCCGGTGTAATGTAAAAACGCATCGAATTCATGCGACGCGATGTCGCAAAGAATCCCGCCGTACTGACTTTTCTTCACAAACCACGCCGGCCGCTGCGGCAGATTGGCGCGGTGCGGACCCATGCCCATCACCTGAATCACCCGCCCGATCGCGCCCGCGCGAATCAGCTCGCTGGCCTTCTGCGAACTGGGGCTGTCCAGCCGTCCGTAGAAGACCGAATAGATCCGCTTCGTCTCCGCCTGAACCTTGCGCACCTCCGCCAGTTGCTCCAGCGTCGTGAAGCCCGGCTTGTCCATCAACACGTCTTTGCCCGCGCGCATCGCGCGGATCCCCAGGCCCGCCCGTTCGCTCGGTATCCCCGCGCCCGTAATGAGCTGGATCGTCTTGTCGTTGAGAATGTCGTCCGCCGACGCCGCCAGCTTTACGCCGGGAAACTTCTTGCTGAACTGCGCGCAAAGCTCCGGCTCAGCCGCGAAAAATCCGGCCAGCTCAGCGCCCTTCTCCTGAAGCAATTCGACCTGACGGTAGATGTGCGGATGATTCAAACCGACGGCGGCGAAGCGAATTTTCATGACAGTTCTCCAATCCCAAGTCAAAGCCCATCGCGCTGCTTTATAAGGGATGGCGCCGCATTTTGAAACCAAATTATGTCCGACATGAAGCAACGTCGGCGTTCCGACAATCGTTCCAAACCGAATCCCTAATACCTTGCGGCAATGCGCTTTGCAGAGGCAAGTAAAGTTTTGCGAAGAGTTGAACTAACCCAACACGCCAGCTACATAAAGGGAGAGATCGGAGACGTGGTCATGAATACCGAAGAAGAAGTTGTGCATGTATATCAGTCCGGCGAAGCATGGGCTGTCAAGCCCCGCTTGGCCAAGGAAACAACCCATAAACGTAAGGCAGTAGCTGCTTTACATGCGAAGCAATTGGCCAACAGCCGCAGCTGCGGACGGGTCATTTTCCATCGTCAGGACGGCTCGGTCGAAGTCGAGTGCGTCTACGCACCTCGCGCATAGAACCGCTATATTTTAGCGTTTCGCAACCTCAAACTGTTCGATACGACGCTGACGCTGCTCAGCGCCATCGCGGCGCTGGCCAGCATCGGATTCATCAAAATCCCAAATTTGGGAAACAGGATCCCGGCCGCGACTGGGATCAGGATGATGTTGTAGACGAACGCAAAAAATAGATTCTGTTTGATCGTCCGCAACGTCCGCCGCGAGAGCGCGATGGCCGTCACCACGCCATCCAGGCCGCCGCGAACCAGCGTGATGTCGCCGGCCTCAATCGCGATGTCCGTGCCGCTCCCGATCGCCATGCCGATATCCGCCTGAGCCAGCGCCGGCGCATCGTTGATGCCGTCGCCGACCATCGCGACTTTGTGCCCCTGCTGTTGCAAGCGTTGAACTTCCGCCGTCTTGTTCTGCGGCAGCACTTCCGCCAGCACCGTCTCGATTCCGACCTGTTTCGCAATTGCCGCGGCAGTCTTCGCGTTGTCGCCGGTGATCATGGCGACGGAAATGCCCATCGCTTTCAGTTGAGCGATGGCCGCTTTCGAATTCTCCTTCACCGGATCGGCGACGCCAAAAATCGCCTGCAGCTTTCCGTCGATGGCCGCGAAGATCGGCGTGCGGCCCTGCTCCGCCAGCGCGCCAGCGCGTCCGAGCTGCTCCGAGACCACCACGCCGCGCGATTCCAGAAAGCGCTGATTGCCCGCGATCACCGCGTGTCCGTCAATCTCCGCATCAATGCCCAGGCCTTGAATCGCGACAAATTTCGTCGCGGCCGGCAGCGTCGCAATCTTCTCGCGTGCGTAACGGACGATCGCCTGGCCGAACGGGTGTTCGCTACCATTTTCAGCCGCGCCAGTCAGGCGCAGAATATCCGTCTCGGAGCACGTGCCGACGATCGCGAAGTCCGTCACCGCGGGTTTGCCGCGCGTGATCGTGCCGGTCTTATCAAGTAGAACCGTGTCGATCCGTCCCGCTTCTTCCAGCGCCGCGCCGCCCTTGACCAGCACGCCGTGCCTGGCGCCTGCGCCCGCGCCGACCATGATTGCCGTCGGCGTGGCCAGGCCTAGCGCGCACGGACAGGCCACGATCAGCACCGAAACGCTCGAGAGCAGCGCGTAGATCCAGCGCGGCTCCGGCCCCCAATGCAGCCAGACAAAAAACACCACGACCGCAATCGAAACCACCGCCGGCACAAAGTACCCCGCAATGGTATCCGCCAGCCGCGCGATCGGCGCTTTCGAGCCTTGAGCCTGGTGGACCAGCCGCACGATCTGCTGCAGCATCGTGTTGGCGCCGACGCGTTCGGCCTTGAACTGCAGCGCACCGTTCTGGTTAATCGTCGCGCCGATCAACGTGTCCCCCACCCCTTTTTCGACCGGGACCGATTCGCCACTGACCATCGCTTCATCGACGAACGATGTTCCATTCGTCACCGTGCCATCGACAGGAATTTTCTCACCCGGCCGCACCACGACAAGATCGCCGACCGCCACGCGTTCGATCGGTACGTCGGTTTCCACGCCATTCTTCAGCACGCGAGCAGTCTTGGCCTGCAAGCCAAGCAGCTTCTGAATCGCCTCCGACGTTTTCCCTTTCGCGCGAGCTTCCAGGAAACGTCCGAGCAGGATCAGCGTGACGATCACCGCCGCCGCTTCGTAGTAGACATGCCCCATCTGCCCGGTGCTCATAAACAGATGCGGCCACGCCGTGGCCACCGCGCTGTACCCAAACGCCGCCGAGGTGCCGATGGCGATCAGCGTGTTCATCTCCGCGATGCCGTGGCTCAGCGACTTGATCGCGATCGTAAAGAAGCTCAACCCCGCCCAGAAAATCACCGGCAGCGACGCCACCAGCAGCACCCAGTTGCGCCCGGGATACTGCTCGACGGGAAACAGGTCCAGCATGCTGACGATGAATATCGGCATCGTCAGCGCGCCGGCCACAATCAAGCGCAGCCGCAGTTCGGTCAATTCCGAACGCTCGCCGCTCGCCGCCGTTGCCGGCGCATCGGTCTGGATCGGGCTCGCTTCGAAGCCAATCTTGACGACCGCCTCCGTAATCCTGGCAACAGTCGCTTCGCTGGATTCGTACTTCACCTGCGCTTCGTTGGTCGCCAGGTTGACGCTGGCCTCCTGCACGCCCGCCACGCCGCGAATCGCCCGCTCCACCCGCCCGACGCAGGAAGCGCAGTGCATGCCTTTAATGCTGAAAGTGGAGTCGATGGTGCTCATACGGCGCTCTCTGAAATGGAGAAGGTTTGGAACGATGAACTATGATTGATGAGTGGTGAATCCGATTCAAGCCCGTACGTTCATCGTTCTTCACCTATTTAGTCTATTTGATGAACAACTCCCTGTATTCAAACAAAGACTCCTTTGTCAGCTCCGCGAATTCGCAAAGCCAACAAAGGAGCATCTGTCACACCGAACAATCGACCGAATCATTCCTGCCTACTGCCACTGCCTTCTGTCTGCTACATCTGATTGCTAGAGCGATTTTCGACTTGCCCTGCTCATTCCCAACGCCTGCCCCCTGACCCCTGGCCCCTCGCGCGTCAGCGCGCTTACATGTCAGACGCGGTAATGTACTTCTTCACATCGCTGCGGCGCAGCCAGCCGATCATGCGCGGCAACTGGGCGTGTTCGATGGTTTTGATGTTCTTGACGTTCTCGCCAGGCTTCGGCGGCGCTTTCAACTCCGCGACATACTGGAATGCCAGCTGCCAGTCTTCGCCAGGCGGCACCATCGAGAACACTTCGACCAGCTTCATTTCTTTTGGTTCAGCCTTGCCCCACTGCTTCATTACGCGCTTGGCTGCGACTTCAGGAGATTCGCCGTACTCCAGATAATCCCACGGAAACCACAGATCGCCCAGTTCCTGGCCGCCCGGAAGTCCTGGCTTTTCGAAGAGTACTACCTTGCCTTTGTGGAGGGTGACGACATTAACACTGATGTGCGCCCCGCCCGGCGCCGTAGCATTGACGGGACGGCCAAAGATCGCTTTTGACATTTCCGCTACGCCTTTCTTCCTACGCGTTTACACAACCCTACAAACCGTGAAGAAAGGAGTATAAACTAAAGCGGGAAAACTGCCTGATACTTTTTAGCGCGTAAATACCGCCCGCGCGGCGAAAACCGGGTTCTGCAAACATTATCGGACGGTAGTTTTAACGGATGGGACACGGGATCGGGGATCGGGCATCAGACATCGGTCGTTTGGCGTACGTTCAGCCGGAGAGCGCTTTTATCGCATGCGTCATTTTAACGACGGATAAATGGTGAAATTCAATCCGTGCGCAACCCCACTGACCGATGCCTGATGCCCGACCCCCGATCCCATCTGTTCTCGTCCCAATCCACTAACGGCCACCCCGGCGATTAGACAATCGCAAAATCAATAAACCCCCGCTCAGCGTCCGTCTTCAGCAACTCCACGCGCACGCGATCGCCCACGTCCGCCTTCGCGCCGCCGCGCGCCACCTTGCCTTCAACCGGCGGCACCAGCGTGCGCACCCATTTCCCCTTATCGTTGTTGCCGGTCACCAGCGCGTCGAAGCGTTCGCCGATGCGCGACTCCAGCAGCATCGCCGCGGCGGATTTGCGCACCTGGCGTTCCACTTTGTCGGCTGCGTTTTCCATCTCGGTGCAATGCGTCGCCAGTTTATCCAACTCCGCGCGCGCGTACGGCACCGGCTGCGTCGACAGCGCGGCCTTCAACAGCCGCTGCGTAATCAAGTCCGGGTAGCGTCTGTTCGGAGCCGTCGAATGCGCATAATCCCGCACCGCGAGCCCAAAGTGCCCCGGCTTGGTCTCGCCGGGAACTTCGACCACGTACTCGCCCTTTCCGATCAACTTCACGACCGAAAGCGAAATATCCGCGAAGCGCAGCGGGTCGGCCGCGCGCCGCTTTTCCAGAAATACTTCCAACGCCACCGCGTCCGGCTGCGCAGGCAAAGTTTCGCCCAGCGTCGCCGCGAGTTCCACGATGCGCAGCCAGCGCTCCGGCGAACGCAACACGCGCCGCAGCGACGGAAATCCCCGCTCGTTGAGAAACCGCGCCGAGACGCCGTTGGCGGCGATCATAAAGTCTTCGATCAACTCCTTGGCGCGATTTTTCTGCTCCAGTTTCATCCCGGAGACTTCGCCCTGCGTCAGCACCGCGCGCGCTTCAATCGTCTCCAACCCCAGTGCGCCATGTTCGTGGCGCAATTTGCGCAGCACCTGAGCCACGCGGTCCTGCACGCGGATCTGTTCATCCATCCCCGGCACGCGCGCCAGATGTTCCGGCGCCGCACCGCCGTCCAGCCACGCCGCGACGCTGTTGTACGCCAGCTTCGCACGGTTGTGGACCAGCGAGCGGTAGATGCTCGACCCCGTCAGCGCACCGTCGGCGGCGAAAGTCATCTCAATTGTCACCGCAAGCCGGTCCTGGCCTTCGCACAGGGTCGTCAGATTCGTCGACAGTTTCGACGGCAGCATTGCGAACACTTCGGCCGGTGTATAGACCGAAGTCGTGTTGTGCGCCGCGTGCTGGTCGACTTTCGATCCGGCATGGACCAGCGCATCGACGTCGGCAATCGCGACGAAAATTTTCACCACGCCGCCCGCCAGCACTTCGCAGACGGAAAGCTGGTCGAGGTCCAGCGAGTCATCGTTGTCGATCGAACACCAGAGCAGCGCCCGCTGATCGCGGATCGCCGGATCGGACGCCGCAGGCGGAGCGTTGATCGCGTTGACTTCCGCCAGCACATCCGCTTCGTACTCCGCGAGCAACCCGCGCTCGCGCATCGCGCGATGCGCAATCGCGCGCAGTCGATCGCGGTTGTTGGGTTTGGAGGGGTTGTGAGGGTCGCTCATTTTTTAGGCTGCGCCACGGTGGTTTTCGGCGGCGGGGCTCCCGTCTTGGTCGGCACGCCGCCCGGCCGGTTCGACGGAATCGATTCCGGCAGCGGCTCCATCTTCATGCCGAAGGGCGACTGCATGTCGCTGGTGATCGTATTGTAGAGCAGGCTTCTTCGCGCCAGCATCGTGCGACCGGAGCCCGGCGGATCGTCTTTAATGTAAATGTGTACGTCCTCTTTCGGATTTTTCATTTCCATCAGTACGGTGTTGCGCTGCATATCGATGGTGCATCGGTCACAGAGGATGATATGCGTCGCCGTTTTGATCTCCGCGCGCCCGATGCATTCCATTTTTTTCAAGCTACCCGAGAACATGCTCGCGTTCTCGGTTGGCTGGCCTGGCGGCGGCACGTTCAGAATCAGATGCGCTTCGTCTGAGCTGATCTTCACGCCCGCGCCGGGTGTGCCGTCGGGCAGCGGATCACCCTGCTGCTGGATGATCGCGTTGCGGTTGAGCGTCACGCGGCCGCTGGGACCTTCGTAGAACAATTCGCCTTCGCACTGCAACCGGATCTTCCCGCCCGACATCGAAAAGCTCGGCAACATCCCCGAACTGGCCGTCGCTGTCCCAGTTCCCGTTCCGGTGCCAGTTCCCGTACCGGTGCCAGTACCCGTCCCGGTCTTGGCCGGCGCGTCCGGCGTCGGCGCCGAGGTGTCGGCAGGAATCGTCACAATCGCCGCCGGGCTGCCCAGCGCGCGGAAAGTCTCCAGCCGCCGGTCGTCGATAAACTTGTCAGCCTCGATCACGTCCAGTCCCTGCCACAGCACGGCCTTTTTATTTTTTGGATGATCGCCTTCGAGGATAAACAGGTCCTTGAGGATTTCGTCGTGCGGGCCGTACTTGGTTTCGTAGACCAGCGTCTCACCGCGCCCCTTGCGCTCGGGCATCACGATTTCGACCTGGCCGTTGGCTTCCAACAATTCCGTCTGGCCGGTTTTTACATCCTGCGTCAGTTTGAAATGCTGCGCGCGAAGCACCGAGACCGAGTCGGGTTGAATTAAATTGATTTCAATGTCCTTGTTCAGCTCCAGGCAGGTCTTGTCCGGCGTCGCCCCTGGCGCCGCGGAAAAATTCCCGAACGCACGAATGATCCGGTCACCCGAACTCATGTCTGGCAGCGCACTCGTGTTCGCCGCCGCTCCCGGCGTTCCTGTTTTCGGCGGCGTCACCGGAGCCACCGGCGCGGGCGGTTGCGTCCTGGCCACCTCTTTCGCCTTGATCACCCACGGAAACGTTTCACAGGCCTTGCGCGAGATGCGCTGGAGTTCCTCATCTTTGATTTCCGGTGGCGGCGGCGGAGCGCTCTTCGGATCGGCCGCTTCGCCGGCGATCAATCCGGCACAGCTCAACACGCCGGCGAGAAGGGCTTCGGCCAGAATCGGTTTCACTTTTTGGCATCTCCCTTCCGCCACGCCGGGCTGCTTTCCTTGTCGCGCGCCGCACTGACCTCCTTGCGGTAGGGCAGAATCAACAGCCGCCCGCCGGGCTTGAACGTGCCCGACTTGCCATCGTAGTCCAGACTCTTCAGCACCGTCACGACTTCACTCTTTCCCGTTTCGTCGTGCGGACGGTAAATGCGCACGTCGCTCTCCGGATCGGTCATCGTCATCACCGACGTGTCGTGCTCGACTTCGTGGAAGAGTCTGTCGCATTGAATCACCTGATCGTCGGTCATCACTTCCACATTGCCCTGGCAATCGATCGACTTCAAATCCCCCGACGCCAGCGAACCGGATTTCGTGGGCGCTCCGTCCGGCGGTTTGGGAGCATTCGGGTCTTCGGCCGGCACCGACATCACCAGGAACATCTGGTCGGCGAGTATCTGCATGCCCGGCTGTTTGACGATCACGTTCCGCTCCAGAATCCCGGTATGATCGGCGTTAAGCGTAAAGTCGCCGTCGCATTGCATAAACGTCGTCGCGCCGGGTTCGAACGTGACGCCTTTGACCATCGGCGCGCCCGCGGCCGGAGCTGGCGCGCCACCGGCGGCCTTTGGATCCTTCTTCGGAAGGACAAGCGCTCCGTTGCCCGCCTTAGCGGCCGCCGCGTTCGGATCCGGCGGCGGCTTGACCACTATGACCGATCCGCCAAAGGCATGAAACGTGTTCGCGATCTGATCGCTCACGAACTTCTCCGTGCGCACCGCCGTGCCGCCCATGTACGCCGTTGCCTTGATTTTCTCGCGCGCATTGCCGGTCATCGTCACCGCCTGGCGACGCGGAATCTCATTGGGCTTGGCCGGATCGGCCTTCTCCGGTTCGAACGCCATGTCCACGTTGAACGAATCGCCCGTCGCACGCATGTCCGGCGTCATCACTTCCGTGTTGCCCTTGCCGTCGATAAAGATCACGTCTTCTTCCGGTTCGGTGCGGATGATGTGAATCGTGTCGCCCCGCATGCGCAGGCCGCTCTCCGGTTTCTCGATCACCACATCCTGCTTCACCG
Source organism: Planctomycetota bacterium (assembly GCA_038227875.1). GTDB lineage: Bacteria > Planctomycetota > SZUA-567 > H5-PLA8 > H5-PLA8 > JBBRPR01. The sequence goes on along the minus strand of JBBRPR010000008.1, from coordinate 8,745 downwards.
TCAGCACTTCTTCCTGACGGTCGGCCTTGTGCGGCACGGGCAGCACTTTCACTTCGCGCGTCAGGGTCCCGGTCCAATTCAAGACGGTGTCACCCGTCGACATGTTGATCCCCGCGCCGTTTGGCGCCGGAGTTGTCGCTCCAGCCTGCGCTGGCGCGTGAATGATCATGCGCTTGGGACCTTCCGACGGCATCACCAGCGTCTGGCTGCGGCTGCGAAAATTGAACTGCTGCGCCAGCGTCTCGACCCGGTCGTGCTTGATCTGCACCGGCTGCTTTTGCGTGCCAACCAGGAACGTGTTGTCGCCGGGTCCATCCAGGAAGACGCGCTGGCTTTGAATATTGAACGGCACCGGCAACGGCGTGGGCTGCTCCGGCGTCGGCTTGGACATTGTCGTGCCGTCCATCTGGACGCCGTTGATCGCTTCCGCGTAATCCGGAAACGTCGTCGGGCCGGGCATCACGCCCGGCGGGTACTGCAGCACCAGCGCGCCGCAGGCCATGTTCGATTTCGTGGCCGTGGGCGAATCCACCGGCTCGCCGGTCTTCGGGTCCACGGCGATCTTCCGCATGTTCACCTTGTCCAGAAACATGAAGCGCTTGCACAACAGGATCTGCGTGTGCCCCGCGTTCTCCGGAGGCTTCTGACGCGGCACCGCGCCCATGTCCAGCAGCGCCGGGCCTTCGCAGGTGATCTCCGTGCGGTACGGCTCTTCGGCGGGTTTCTTCTTTTGGTTCTTCGGCGTCGCAGCCGGAGCAACCGGCGCATTTCCTTGAAACGGAATCAGCCCTTTCATGCTCGTCGCCGTCGTGATCATCTTATTGTTCTTATGAAACAGCGCGCGGTTGTGCGCGGTCTTGTTCAACCCCGCCAAGCGCCCGTCTTCGTCGAAGATCTGGTCCGGCCGGTCGAACATCCCCACTTCAAAAATCAGCCCGTGTCCTTCGATCAGCGTCGTCGCCGTCGAGCCGTCCGGCTGCGGAAGATTAAACTGCCCGCGCACCACCGGATCCGGATCGTCGTTGCCTGCGCCGCAGGTGTATGCCGCCAATTCCGCCGTGCCAATCGACGGCTCGCTCCACGAACGCCAGTTGAGATGCTCCGTCTCCAGCACCGCGATCGGCTGATACGGCTTGCCGGCTTCGCGCTTGGGGAAGACTTCGATCGTCACATGCCCGGTCGCATGGCCTTCGTTGGTATCGATGTTGATCGACGCGTTCGGCGCGGAGATGATCACCCGCCCGCCGATCGGCAGCACGTCCATCAATCCCGCCGGATTGCCATTGGCGTCCGCGCCGCTTCCTTTGCCGCTACCGCCATGCTTCTTCGACTTGTCCGCGCTGGGCGTCTCCGGCGGCTTGGGCGCTAGCAGTTCAGCGACGCCCTTGGGGCTCTTCTTCTTGTTGCCGCCGGGTTTGTCGAGCATCGACTTGCCGATGAACACCGTCAGCTTCATGCCCGTCAGCAGCAGGAATTTGTTTTTGCGTTCCGCCTGGTTAGCTGTGATCGCCATGCGCATCTCGCTGGCGAGTTCTCCCACCGTATAATCTTCAGATTGAAAATTGCGCGCGAGCCGGAATTCCTCCGGCATGCGGTCGGCGACATCAAAAAATCCAGTCCCCTGCTCCGGCAGCGCCGTGCTCGCCCGCTGCTTGGCCTCATCCCACAACTTCGCGCCTTCTTCGGGAACGAATTGGCTCGGCGGCGCTTTCACATCCAACGCCGACTTCTCCGCCGTCAGCGGAATCACCACCGCCTTCGGCTCCGTGACGTCCTCCACTTCTTCCGCGAGAACCGCCGACGAGAGCGCCAGCGCCACGCTCAACAGCGCCGCGCCCCACCGCCGCTTCGCGTCAGCCGGAATACCGCTCATCCAGCCGTCTCCGGACTGGCGTTCAGATACAAACCGCGCGCTTTTTCCCACGTCCCATCCTGGCGCGCTTTCAACACGTGTTCGATAATCTGCCGCACCGCCCCGCGTCCGCCGCGATCTGACGCCACGAGATGGCACACTTCCCGCGCTTCGTGATGCGCGTCGCCCGGACAGCACGCAATCCCCGCCGCTTCAAGCACCGGCCGGTCGATGATGTCATCGCCGACATACAACGTCTCCGCCGCCGTCACGCCCGCTTCCATCAGCATCTCTTTGAACACCGGCAGCTTCACCTTCGCGCCTTGCCGCACGCGCGCAGCGGGGATGTGCAACTCGCGCGCCCGCACATCCACTGGAGCCGACGTGCGTCCGGTCAGGAATCCCACCATGTACCCAACCTTGCGCATGATGCTGATGCCCGAACCGTCGCGGACGTCGAAAAATTTGCTCTCCACGCCATTCCCGTCCAGGATGATCCGCCCGTCGCTCAACACGCCGTCGACATCGAAGATCGCGTACTTGATCTGCCGGTACGATTCCAGCGTCGGCAGCCCGCGCGGCCCGGCCGAAATTCCATCTCCATCTGCTGCGTGTGCGTGGCTCATTTTTTAAACCAGATCCTGAATATCGAGAAGTCCAACCACCGTGCGCTGCGCGTCGATCACCGGCAGCGCGTTGATGCGAAATTCATGCATCACATCCTGAGCGTCCGCGACCAGCGCGTCGGCGTTCAAGCTCCGGCACGGGCTGGTCATGTGCTTGCCGATCGGTTCGCCGATCGTCTGCGGCGCGTTGAGCACCAGCCGTCCAAAATCGCCGTGCGTAAAAATGCCCAGTAGCTTCCCCGCCCCGTCGACGATCACCGCCGCCCCGTTGCGCGGCGGTTTGGCCATCAACGCCAGCGCTTCACCCACGGTCACGTCGCGCGGCACTTTCACCATGCGCGCGTCCTTGCGCATCGCGTCGACCACGCGCATCAATTTCTTGCCCAGGCTTCCCGCCGGATGCAGCAGCGCGAAATCCTCAAGCGTAAAGCCGCGCGCCTTCAACACTGTCAGAGCCAACGCATCGCCCATCGCCAGCATCGCCGCCGTTGAAGCGCTCGGCGCCAGGCGCAGCGGACAGGGCTCGTCGACTTTGCCAATCTCGAGCAGATCGTCGGCAACGCTGCCCAGCGACGAATCCGGCGACCCGGTGATCGCGATGATGTGGCAGCGGATCCGCTTGAGCGTCGGGAGCAGCCGCAGCAGCTCTTCAGTCTCGCCGGAATTGGAAATCGCGATCACGACGTCCTGCGCCGTCACCATCCCCAGATCGCCGTGGACCGCTTCCGCCGGATGCATGAAGAGCGCCGGCGTCCCCGTGGAGGCAAACGTGGCCGCGATCTTCTGCCCGATGATCCCCGCCTTGCCGATCCCCGAAACGACCACGCGCCCCGAACTAGGCAGGCGCAAAATCGACTCCGCCGCGCGGATAAACGCCGCACCGAGCCGCTCTTCCAGAGCCGCGACCGCACGGGATTCCGCCCGGATCACCGTCCGCGCATACTCCAAATCCGGACTCGGATCGCCCACTGTCCCGCTGTTCGCCAAAGCCATCCCTTTAAGATTGTGTGAGACGGGACGGCCCGAGCCCTCCGCCCTTCAAACCGAAGCAGGGAGATTAATGCGAAGTTAGGTGTTTGGCAACCGGACGGACCAATTTCCATTTTCCATCGTGCAACAGAAGCGCGCATAAGCGCGACCGTCCGTAAAATGGAAAATGGAAAATCAAAAATGGAAAATGGAAAATGTCCGTTAAGCCCCTTTACTTCCCCTTCGTACTCAGCGTCTTCGCCGCGTCCTCAAACAGCTTCTTCGTCTTCTCAAAGCTCACGTCCGCCGCCGTGCAGTCGATCAGGTACAGGTTCTGATTGATCACGACCCAGTATTGAACCTGCGCGATCTTCACGTTCTTCTCCGCCGTGTGAGTGAACACCAGTTTGCGCCCCTTCTGGCCTTCAATCGTGAAATCGTCGTCGGCGACTTTTTTATAGTCCGACAGTTTGGCCATGGTCTTCAGATTCGGTTCGAGCAGATCTTTCAGCGGCGTGGCGGCAACGGGGATCACCGCGACGTTCATCGTCGCATGCATGTGCCCCTCGTCGGGCCCTTCCGCCAGATCCCGCCCGTCAGGAAGTTTGGTGATCTTCCATCCTTCCGGATAGTGAATCGTAAACTTCCCCACCGCGTCCTGAGCCAGCAGCGGGTACGCAAACATGAGCAGGCACACTGCAATCAGCGACGAACGTTTCACGATGCCTCACTCCTCAAAGGGAAAATAAATTGCGAATCCGTACACCCTCTCGTTTTGCGCACCCGTTGGCGAGCAGAATTCGTGAGAATGAATACGGCTGAAATGAAAAGTTATTCAACCGTCCAAGCTCCTTCAAAGTTCACCCGATTATCCCGAAGATCCTTTAGCTCCTGAACAACCCAGGCCCGCACATCTTACAAAGCCATTCGCCCTGCACCGAACGTCTTAGCGGAATAGTTTCTACCGACCCACCACAGACATGGCACCTTATACTTGCAACAGCGGGGTTCTTCACCCGTTGCATTTCAGCCACTCGTTTCGCTTTTGCCCGGCGCCTCAACGCGCCGTCTGTATTAAGCGCCAGTTCCCAGAAAACTCCCGCCAACAGCACACCTGCAATTCCAAGTATAACGTTTGCAATCAACCCCAAAAATCCAAAGCCCAGCGGAATGCCATTGCGAAAATGAAATTGAAAATCGTATTCGCACGGCCAACCGAAATGTCCGCGCATCGGAATGATGTTCAAGAGGACCATGAGGATGCCGAGCACCATCATCAAATTTGGTGTGGAAGAGTGAATGGTAATCTTCATGAAATCCGCGCCCCGACTCTAACAACCATGCATGCTCATCACACTGAACTGCAGAAAATCGCAAACCAACGCCACCGCCGGCACACTCACCGACACAATCGCATGCCTGCTAAACGAGCGCCCATGTCGGTTCGGAAGTGCCGTGTAGACGAACAAGGATGCCAGCGTCAGTCCAAGGTTTGTCGCGGGAGCAAATAGCATCGCTATGCCAAACGCAGTCCAACTCCTGTCCTGCCAGGCCACAGCCATCAGCGCGATGTTGCTAAGCGCAACGACACCCGTGAAGACGAACGAGTAGCCACTGAAGAAAGGTCGATCCTTGGGCCGCGGGTCTTCCATCGTCGCTCCTCTAGTTGGACTGCCGTCATTATGCCACCCGCAGCTCCTATTCATAATAAATAGAAATTTTCTATATCATCAATAATATTAATAGAACATTGGCGAGTCTGCACACGAAATGATCCCACTTTTCTCGTGCCGTTCTTTGCGGCTTTGCGTGAGATCAAAATCCCGCTCACTCACTTTTTTTCAATTATTATGAAACTCGCCCCCTTCCTGCGGGACTCTATGATGTGAAAACAATGGATCCCAGACCCGAGACTGCCCTGCCCCTCGCCAACGCCCTCCGCGGACTGGCGCAAAGCCACGACGCCGCGTGCTGGGAGGCGCTGGTCACTCAAGTCGGCAACGAAATCCTCGACCTGGCGCGGCGCATCCTGCGCGACGACTCGCTCGCCGATGACGCTACGCAGGAGACGCTCCTGCGCGTCCGGGATTGCGCCGGCCAATTCGCCCCCGACGGCCAGACCGACGCCAACACCGCAGCGCGGAGATGGATCATGCGCATCGCCTGCACCACCGCCTTAAAACTGCTCCGCACCCGCAACCGCGCTCAGGCCCGGGACGAAGCCTACGCCAAATCCGCCCCCTCCAGCGCGCAGCATTCACAGCCGGATCCCGAATTGACCGCCCGCGTGCGCCAGGAAGTCGAAGCCCTGCCTGAACGCGAGCGCATTCCCATCGTCTGCCATTTCTTCGCCGACATGCCCTACGACCAGATCGCCCGCCAACTCGGCTGTCCGGTGGGCACGGCAAAGACCCACGTCCATCGTGGTCTTGAAAAATTACGCGGACGCCTGGCTCTGCTGGGCATCCTGCTCCCAGTCACTGGAATTGAACCGGCGCTTCGCGCCACGGCCACGACGGGTGCGACCGCAACCGCCTCTCAACTTTTAAAATGGAAGGCGCTGCTCTCCGCTCCCAAGGCCGTTTCCACCGGAATCGGAATTGGAGGACTGTCATTCATGGCCAAACTCTGTCTCGGCGCAACGGCCGCACTGCTCGCCGCGTTCGCCGCCGTCACTGTCAATCGGGCGCACTCCGCAAGCACGTCGCCGGCGCCCGTCAATCCCATTGTGCCGGCTGCGCCTGTCGCGGTCGCACCCGTGGTCAACGCACCGCCGGCAATGCCGCAATGGCAAACCGACCTGCGCGCGAAATTGCAACGCAAAGTCACCTTCGAGTTCGTTGACCAATCCTTGGACGACGTGGTGAACTTCCTGGGATCACTCCACAACGCAGAAGTGAATGTCACGCCTGCCGCAAAGAAGAAAGTCGAAGCCGCAAAAAAGTCGGTCACTCTGCGTGTCTCCGAACTGTCGCTGGAGCGGTCCTACCGCCTCACCGCTTACCTGCTGGATCTGGAATTCAAATTCGCCGACGGCCGCGCGGTACTCGATCTCCCAGGCGGTGCTCTGCCACCAGCGGTGGTTCCCGCCGATCCCACCGCCGATGACTTGACGACGCTGTCCCGTCTCAGCCGGCGCGTCACGTTTGAATTTCAAGATACGTCAGCAAACGAAGCTCTCGCATTTTTCAGACAGATTTCCAATGTGGTCATTGTCTACAAGCCCGACACGCAGCCTGATGCCGGCCAATCCAACGTTTCGTATCGCGTCACAGACATGTCACTGCGCAACGCAATGTTCTGGACCGGCGCCCTTTCCGGAGGGACCTCGAGAACGGATGACGGTATTATCTTCTGGGAAGACGCCAAACGCGATGCGTCCGCAGTCGAGCTGTCGCGAAAACTGAACGTCAAATACACCGATGCACTGCTCGGCACGGCCGTGCCGCAGGCCATCGAGGCGCTGGGCCTCAAGGCGGGAGTGAAAATCACGCTCAGCGCCGAAGCCGCAGATGTGATCAAGGCCAAAATACTCGCGGCAGCCGATGTACCGTCGGGGGTACATCCCGCGGGTGTACTGTTGCACCACATCGCCGCGTCACAGGGACTCGATGTAAAGGTTCATGGGGATGCGCTGACGCTCGTTCCGCATCAACCGGCCCTCGATGAGGACGGGATTCATCAGAGCCTGAATTCCGGACTGCCCATTAACCTGATCGCGCTCGAAGACGCTGGCACACCCGTGCTATTACTGACGGAACAGAACTACAAGGCAGGATTGACCGACGAACTCAAGCAAACCATTCTAAACGCCGGCCTGATCTACAGAATCTGTAACGGCGCCATCGGCATCGGTTCCCCCGTGGAGATCTGGAAACTCGAAGAACTCCCCCCACTCCCCGCGAACATCCCGGATTTAACTACACCCAAGTCCAAGGCCCCGAAAGCAGCGGATACCCCCAGCCCCTCCCCAATTCCGCCGCCTCCGGCCGCGCCGAAGAACGACTTCTAAAAATTAATCCTTGCCCGTACCGTCCTCGCGAAAAAACCCGCCCGTCCGATTCGTCCCGACCGCAAGCCCCCTCGCCCTCTCCTCAGTGGGCGAGGGGGAGATGCACGCTCTCTCGGAACAACTCCCAGAACAACCCTCGCGATAACCCACGCTAATCCCCAAACATCACTTTCCCGGTTTTTAACAAAATAACTATTGACGTCCCAATCCTACGGTGTAATCTTCTGACATGTGAACAAAACCCTAATATAATGGATGAGAATAAGGAGGAAAAACCCATGGCCCTGCACGTCAATCAACAACGCGCCATCGTTCTATTATCGCTGGGAAAAGACATCAACTCGATCGCCCGGGAGCTCGACATCAGCCGCCAGACCCTCTGCCGTTGGAAGAAAATCCCCGCATTCGACCAGGCGCTCAGCAAAACCGTCGGAGAGAACATGGCTGGCATGCGCACGCAAGTCCAGCTCACCGCGCAAACGTTCATCGAAGGCGGACTCGATTCCGCGCAGCAGCTCCGCCACATGATCTTGAAAGTCAACACGACCGACATGGAACGCCGACTGAGCTGCACCGCGATCCTGCGCCACACGCAACGCTTCTGGGACCTGATGGGCTTCAACGCGAAGCTGCCGAACCCGACCAGCCTGCTCAACGACAAGCTCCCCGAGTTGCAGGAAGCCGAAGCCATCGAAAAAGTCTCCTTCCATCCGAAGGACCGCGAACCCGGCGACCGTGCCGAGCGCCCCGGCACGGAAGAAGACCGAGCAATGCCCGGCGCCTGCGCCGGCTTCCAACCCGATTACGTCCACGCGTGGGCCAACAACCCTGTCAACGACGACGGCACGCCAAAGAGAGTCACCGACCCGCAGCCCGTCGACGAAGTCCAACCGAAGCCTTTCGACCCCACGCGCACCGTCAAAGAACAAGTTGAAGCCGCCACGGAAGAGTTGATCAAGCAACACGAAGCCCCGATCACCATCCATCCCGCGAGCTACAAGCCCAAGCCGAAAGCCTGGAAGCGCAGCCACACCACGACCCGCTGCAAACCCGCGAAGACTTCGAGTCCCGCCTATCTCAACAGCACGAGCAGCCCCACATCGACATCCATGAGCCGCCCAAGCGCGAGGGCCAACTCAGCGCCCTCGCAAATCAGTAATTCCAACGCCACACCCAGCGCTGCTGCGCATGGCCCTGGATAACGATGGTGCCACGGATGCGCGGACATTAGAGCGAAGCGAAAATGTCCGTTCATCCGTGCGAAGCGCTCTCGAATTTCGAAGCGC
>JBBRPR010000007.1:0-215837 GCA_038227875.1 Planctomycetota bacterium | reverse complement strand
TTCTTGCTGAGCGATCAGCTTCATGCCTAAAACGATCGCTCGTTCGTGCGTTTTTTCGTCGTGGGAGTTGAGCATGTTGAAGGCCAGGTTGATGGCGTTTTTGGCGTAAGCGGCCTGGTCGGCGGCAGCGATGGCCATCACCGTCTGCGCCATGGTGCGGGCGCCGTCGCGCTGGGTTTCGAGTTCTTCGCGGAAGACTTCATCTTTGATCCAGCGGCGGAGCGTGCGGTCGCTGATCTTGAGTTCGGCGGCGATTTCGTGCTGGCGGTAGCCTTGGACGAGAAGGTCGATGGCACGGTCGTGGATGGGGTCGAGCGTTTTCATAGGTATTTCCTTTCTGTACCCACAGAGCGACACGAAGGCGCTGAGCGCTTTGATCGGTGTGCTGGGTTGTGTGGGAGAAAGTAGGGCGACTGCCGGACCGCGTTTCAGCGATAAGGACGGACAGCCGCAGGTGGATGAACATTACCCTAAGAAGGGTAGTAAACGCAAGGGAAAAGTTGGCGGTATTTTGATGCTGCGAAAGTGGTGGGTTTGACGATGGCTTACTCAGTTATGGGGATTTATGGATACGACATTCATATGAATCGCCCCCTGAATATGAGTCGCTCGAATTGATTAAACTTTGAAATAAGCGATCACCGAATCGGAGATGCTCGATGTGCGCGCCATACTGTAGCACATATAAAACATATCATAGATAGGTGGTCAGAAAGAACCAGACTGGTTAACTTGACTGAAATAATAAGAGTGTATCTTCGGAACTTCACGCTACAATTCGACGCTTAACGCCCGATTCCGTACTGGCTTTTTAATTGCTAACAAGTGCAATTCATTACGGAACTTGCTGTGCTTTGAGCATGAAAAAACGGCGCGGCGTTGCGAACGTTATGAATCGTCCCAGTCCAATCGCGGGCTTGGGTTGAGGAGGTTTAGAGGGATGCGTATTGCTTTATTTTCGTGGGAGTCGCTCCATTCCATTCCGGTGGGTGGCGTGGGCGTCCACGTGACAGAACTGGCCGCGGCGCTGGAACGGCGCAGCCACGAAGTTCACGTCTTTACGCGCGTCGGCCATAATCAGAAGGCGTACGACAACATTCACGGCGTGCACTACCACCGCTGCGGATTCACGCTGAGCCCCAATTTCGTCGACGAGATCAACAACATGTGCCGCGCGTTCGTGAAGGAATTCCTCGCGGTCGAAGATCACGTCGGCACGTTCGACATCGTTCATGCTCATGACTGGCTGGCGTCGAATACGGTCGTCTGGATCAAGGAAGCGCGGCCGCGCAAATCTGTGCTGACGATGCATTCGACCGAGTACGGCCGCAACGGCAACCGCCACTTCGCCGGACAGGCGCAGCGCGTCACCGACCACGAACGCCACGGCACGTACTGCGCCGACCGCGTGATCACCGTCTCCAATCAGCTCCGCGATGAGATCCGCTGGCTCTACCAGCTTCCCGACGAGAAGACGAAGGTGATCTACAACGGCGTCAACGCCAGCGCCTTCGACCACGAGCTGGATGTCGGCGCGATCAAGAAACAGTACGCGATCGGGCCGCTGGATCCGACGGTGCTCTTCGTCGGGCGCATGGTGGTGCAGAAGGGACCGGACATTCTCGTTCGCACGATGCCATCGGTGCTGAAGTTTTATCCCAACACCAAATTCGTCTTCGTCGGCGACGGGCATATGCGGCACGAAGTCGCGTCGATGGCGCATCAGTTGAATGTGGCTCACGCGCTGCGGTTGCTGGGCGGCAAGCAGGGGCGGGAAGTGGTGGATCTGTTCAAGGCCTGCGACATTGTCGCGGTGCCCAGCCGCAACGAACCGTTCGGCATTGTGATCCTGGAAGGGTGGAGCGCCAGCAAGCCGGTGGTGAGCACCAAGCGCGGCGGGCCGGCGGAGTTTGTCTGGCATGGCGTGAACGGGTTGCAGGTCGACGACACGCCGGATTCGGTGGGCTGGGGGCTGGGGACGCTGCTGGCGGATCACCAGAAGTGCCGCTGGATGGGCAAGAACGGACGCGCGGCGGTGGATGCGGCGTTCAGCTGGGACAGCATCGCCGAACAGACGGAGCAGGTTTATACCGGCGTTGCGTGAACTTCAAAATCGCCACGCAATAACGTGTTCAGCTGGGAAGCCCCATGGCTAAAAAAAGGGGCCGTGATTCCAAGCGACAGTTAACGCCTAGAAAAGTCAGGGACAAAATGTCTTCCATGCCGGCGCTTCAATTTTGCTCGCTCTCCCTTCTGAGCACGGATTCGGGGCCGAGCACGAACTCGGGACCGGGCACAAATGCGGGGCCGGGCCTGAATTCCGGGCGAAGCGAAGCGGCGTCAAACGTTCCCAGCCAGGAAACGATGCGGCGCGTCGGCTGGGAAGTGGGTGAGAAAAATCCGGCGTCGTTGTTTGTGCCGGAAACCAGTGCGGTGGCCTTGCACTGGGTGGCTCCGAAGCACGGTTTCGCGCACTGGCGGATCAAGCAAGAGTGGATCGACGCGACGGCTAAGTCGCGGGGCGCGGCGTGGACCAACTGCCGCATGGTGCTGAAGCTCTACGATGTTTCGTTCATCATTTTCAACGGCTTGAACGCGCACCACATTTCGACGTTGTCGCTGCCGCAGATTTGCGGACACATCTTCTTTCATCTGCCGCGGCCGGGGACGACGCAGCTGGCTGAAGTCGGCTTCGAATTGCGCAATGGTGAATTCATCGCGGCAGCGCGTTCGTTCACGACGCCATTTCCGCCGGAATCCCCTTCGTCGCGCAACAGCCAGGCGGGGTTGCTGGTCGACGACACGCTGCAGTGCACGCCGATTGGGAATCTGTGGGAACAGGACCGCATCCTCACCGAGCTGCGCAAGCCGGTGCTGCGCCATCCGCTGCGCATCGCGACGTTCACGTTCGATGTTGCGGCGGTGAGCGAGCTGGCGAAGGAGCAGTGCGCGGCGGGGCACAGCGTTCATGTTTTCTCGCCGGAGCGCGAGGATTTCACGGCGGAGCGCGAAGCCGACGGGGTCGTGTATCATCCAATCGCGATCGATCTCACGGCCGCGCCGGTGAAACAGGCCATGCGTTTCGCGACCGGTGTTGAGAAGAAACTGGCGACGCTGCCGCACTTCGATTTGATTCACGTCCACGAATGGATCGCGGGAAAGGCGCCGTGGATTACGCGGCGGCCGGCGATCCTGTCGGTGACGTCGCTGGAGCTTACGCGCCGCAACGGCGGAGAGGCGACGCCGCTGTCGCTGGAGATCGAGCAGGTCGAACGCGAGATCATTCAGGCGTTCAAGGTGGTGTTAATGCCGGAGTATCTGCGCGCGAAGGCGATCGACGCGTGCAAACTGCCTGGCGCGCCGCTGGTTTCGTTTCCGATCCAGGGACGGCTGCCCAACGAATGGGAGACGCCGCTGGATGTGGGGAAGGTCAAGCAGGAACTGGGCTTTGGGCCGATCGACCGCGTGTTGTTGTTCGTGGGGCCGCTGGAGCATGGCGCGGGACCGGATCTGCTGATTGAAGCGCTGCCCAGTGCGCTCCATCGCGCGAAGGACCTGCGGATCGCGTTTATCGGGATGGGGCGGATGCATGACGCGCTGTACAACCGCGCGCACCGGCTGGGCGTGCATCATGCGATGAAGATTTTCGGCAAGGTGGACGGCGAGTTTTTCAAGCGCGCGGTGCGAGCGGCGGAGGCGCTGGTCTTTCCGGCGCGGCATCGCTATTCCGGCGACGGCGAGGCACTGCGCTGGGCGCGACTGGCGGGCAAGGCGGTGATCGCGACGCATGGCGGGGTGGGGTACCTGGTCAAGCATGACCACACCGGGCTGGCAACGTACGACAATCCCGGTTCGATGAACTGGGCCATCGACCGGGTGCTTAGCGATCCGGCGCACTCGGTGCGGATGGGTGAGGCTGGCCGGCAGCAGGTTGAGGCCGGAGTGTTTCAATGGAGCGATGTCGCGCGGAGGTACCTGGAGCTCTGCGCTGAAAAATTTGCGGAGCTGACGTGAGTCGAGCGAAAAAATATAGCGCGAACGCCAAGGCGGAACCGAAGGCCGACGGCGGCGCGAACGGTAAGGCGAAGGAGAAATCAATGAGCAGATCCACTACAGGTTCTGTGAAGAATGCCAAGAAGTCCACCGGCAGTGACGCGGCGGATCAATTGGTGATGGAGATTTCCAACAGCATCGCGCAGCGCGCGCCGTCGACGCGCAAGCGGCGTACGCCTGTCCCCGCGGCCAAGCCGCCGGTTGCGGCTCCCGCGCCGGCTCCTGTTTCTGCTCCCGCTCCATCTCCTGTGGTGGCGAAAGCGCCGGTGATTGAGAAGAAGGCGGAGTCGGTCGTGGCGACAGCGCCCGTCGTCGAGAAGAGCCCGGAGCCGGTCGTGGCGTTGAAGCTTGCGGCCGCGCCAGTGGCTCCGCCCGCGCCAGTTCCCGTGGCAGCGCCGGTCGCGAAGGCGGCTCCCGCGGTGGTTGAAGCGAAGAAGATTGAAACGCCTGTGCCAGTGATTCCGGCTCCGATTCCGGCGCCTGTGGTGGACGCTCCGGCGAAGAAACCGGCCGCGAAAAAGAGCGTGCCGCCGGAGACGCCCAAGAGCGTCGTGCCGCTGACGACGCGCGTGGTCGAAGCAACGGAAGCCGCGACCCTGTGTGTGTTCTGCTACGAAGACGCGGAGACGCCGATCGGGACGTACGTCGCGAATACGGCGAAGCATCTCGTGGAGCAGGGGACGAAGGTTCACATCTTCTCGCGCGGGGCATTCGCGAACGTGGCCAGCGGCGTTGAACTTCACGTCGTCGGGGAAGATGTTACGGACGATTTGATCGATCGCGTGCGCTCGTTTGCGCGGCGGGGGATGAAAGCGGTCCGCGCGGCGTTTCCGAATGGGATTCCGTCGAACGCGGTGTTGATGGGACACGAGTGGGCGTCGATTCCGCTGATCGCTGAATTCGCGGGGCTGGGGCTGCGGACGATTTTCTCGATCCATTCGCTGGAGACACAGCGCAGCGACATGAAGAGCGCGCTGAGCCAGGAGATTCTGAAGATCGAAACCGACGGCCTGCGCGCTGCGACGAGCGTGTTGATTCAGCAGGACGCGGCGGCCTCGCATGCGATCACGGCGGTTCCGGAATGCGGTTCGAAGATTGTCTATGCGCATCATCCGTTCTCGACGCGACCGATTGTGGCGGAGCTGGATCCGGGATCGATCAAGGCGAAGTACACGATCGGGCCGATCGATCCGACGGTGCTGTTCATCGGCGATCTCGACGACCGCCATGGTCCGGACGTACTGATGAAGGCCGTGCCGCAGATTCTGAAGAACAACCGGCAGGCGCGCTTTATTTTTGTCGGCGATGGCCCGCTGCAGTGGCCACTGCGCGTGCACGCGCGGTACCTTCTTCTGGAACACGCAGTGCGGATCGTCGGGCATGTGGGCGGCAGCGAGCTGCTCGATTTGATTCAGGCGGCCGATGTGATCGCGGTGCCGAGCCGTTCGAAGACGGAAGAGTGGCCGATCCTCGCCGCGTGGGCCGCGAAGCGCCCGGTCTTGAGCACGCAGGCGATGATCGGTTCGCTGCTGAAGCACGAAGAGAACAGCGTAGTCACCTACGCCAACGAGGGCAGCATGGTCTGGGGCGTGGAGCGGTTGCTGTTCGACGAAGGCCTGCGCAAGAAGGTTGCGGAGAACGGCAGCAAGACGCTGGAGTCGCGGTTTGGGTGGAATTGCGCGGCCGAGCAGTTGAGTGCGCTGCTTTCGGTCGGGGCGCGTTAGCGCGCTGGGGAGCTGACAAAATGCCAAAGGGCTATCTCAGCTTCGTGCTGCACGCGCATCTGCCTTACGTGCGGCATCCGGAGTATGATCGGTTTCTGGAGGAGCGCTGGTTGTTCGAGGCGCTTTCGGAAACGTATATTCCGCTGATCAAGTTTTTTGATCGGATGCGGGATGAGAAGATTAATTTCAAGCTGACGCTCTCCGTTTCTCCGCCACTGGCGGCGATGCTCAACGATCCGCTGCTGCAGGACCGCTACGTTCAGCATATCGAGATGAGCTTGCGGCTGGCGGAGCGGGAGATTGAGCGGACGAAGCACTGGCCGGACGTCAATGCGCTCTCGAAGATGTACTGGACGCTGTTTTCGGAAGCGAAGGAATGCTTCGTCAACCGCTGCGGCCTGCAGGTGCTCAACGTTTTTAAGGAGTACGCAGCCTCCGGCAATCTGGAGCTGATTACCTGCGCGGGGACGCATGGGTTTCTGCCGCTGTTGAGTTCCGAACCGTCGTCGGTGCGGGCGCAGATTTTTCTGGCGGTCGCGGAACACGAACGGCTCTTCGGGAAGAAACCGGCGGGGATGTGGCTGCCGGAGTGCGCGTACTATCCGGGCGTCGATGCGATTCTGGCGGAGGCGGGCATCCGCTATTTCTTCACCGACGCGCACGGCATCGAGCACGCGGATCCCAAACCGTTGTTCGGAATCAATGCGCCACTGTATTGCAACAGCGGCGTGGCGGCGTTTGGGCGCAGCCCGACGACGTCGCGGCTGGTCTGGTCCGATAAGGTCGGGTACCCGGGCGATCCCAGTTACCGCGAATACCACCGCGACATCGGCTTTGATCTGGACCAGAGTTACCTCGAGGAATTTCAGTACGCTAAAAACGTGCGGACGCACACGGGCTTCAAATACCACCGCATCACGGGTGCGACCAACGACAAGCATCTGTACAATCCCGACCGCGGTCGCGAGACGGCGGAGCGGCAGGCGCGAGATTTTGTGGGGCGCTGCCGCGAGCAGGTTCAGCGCGCGTCGTCGCGGATGCCGTTTCCGGCGATCATTGTTTCGCCGTATGACGCGGAGTTGTTCGGGCACTGGTGGTTCGAAGGGCCGCAGTGGATTTACTACGTACTGCGCGAAGTCCATCAAAACGGCGGCGACCTGGCGGTCGGCACGCCAGGCGAATACCTCTCCGCTTATCCATTCAGCAGCAGGCGACGCCGGCGCCGAGCAGTTGGGGGCGCAACGGGTACAGCGAGCATTGGGTGAATCCGAAGACCGATTGGATGTGGCGGCCTCTTCACGAAGCGGCGGTGCTGATGCGCCGCAACGCGGACTCGGCGAAAGCGCAGACGCTCAGCGCCTTCGACAAGCGGGTGCTCTGCCAGGCGGCGCGAGAACTGCTGCTGGCGCAGAGTTCGGATTGGCCGTTCATCATCACCAACGGCACGACGGAGCAGTACGCGCGGCGGCGGTTCGCGGACCATCTGAACCGGTTTCACGATCTGATCAGCGGGTTTGAAAAGCACGCGTATGACGAGGAGCGGTTGGCGACGCTGGAGTACATGGACGCGGTGTTTCCGGAGTTGGATTATGAGCTGTATTGCAGCGGGGCGCCGCGCTAACGCGCGAGGGGTCAGGGGTCAGGGGCCAGGGGTCAGAATAGAGCCGGCGCAGGGCGAGGTCGGGAGTGGCTTCTGCCTTTGGGGGGAGTTTAGAAGACAGTTATAGATGGCAGGGGCGGCGGTTCAGTTGAGAGATTTTTAAAGCAGAGATAGGACGGCATGTTCGATAGGCGTGTCTGCTCTGGCCCCTGACCCCTGGCCCCTGACCCCTCGCGCTTTAGCGCGCTGGCGAACGTGGGGATTCGAACGTACGATGCTGCGCAGTGGTAGTTTCGATCAAACCAAGGGCCGTTCTCAATGTCGGGCACTCTTTCTGAAGCCAGGACCTCCGGATTGCGCGAAAGCGTTGTCAGTAAGATCACCTTTGCCACCGATCGTGGTCATGGGCGCCCATTTGGGGCGACGGTGCGGCCGCGGGGTGTGAACTTTGCGATTTTTTCGCGCCATGCGACGGAAGTGACGCTGCTGCTGTACACGTCCGACCAGGAAGAACCGATCGCTGAGATCCCGCTCGAAGCGGCCAGCCACAAGACCGGCGACATCTGGCATATTTTCGTGTTCGATGTGAAGCCCGACATGCTCTACGCCTACCGCGTCAACGGCATGTTCGCGCCGAAAGCCGGGCACCGCTTTGATCCCACGGCCATCGTGATCGATCCGTACGCGCGCGCGATCAGCGGCGGGTCGCAGTGGGGCGTGCCGGATGTGCCGCATGGTCCGCACGGCGGACACCTGACCCGGCGCGGGCGGCTGGTGTTCGATGATTTTGATTGGGAAGGCGACGTGCCGCTCTCGACGCCGATGGCGCAGACGGTGCTCTACGAACTTCACGTGCGCGGGTACACGCAGCATCCGTCGTCGGAGGTGAAGAACCCGGGGACGTTCCTGGGACTGTGCGAGAAAATTCCGCATCTCAAGCAGCTGGGCATCACAGCGGTGCAGCTGATGCCGATCCTGGAATTCGATGAGCTCGACCAGACGCATAAAAATCCGCAGACCGGCGAGCAGTTGAAGAATTACTGGGGCTACGCGCCGATGTCGTTCTTCGCGCCGAAGGCCTCGTACGCGGTGAGCCCCGGCGAACAGGTCCGCGAATTCAAAGAGATGGTGAAGACCTTCCATCGCGCCGGCATCGAAGTGATTCTCGATGTGGTCTACAATCACACGTCGGAAGGCAACGAGAACGGACCGACGATCAGTTTTCGCGGGCTGGATAACTCAATCTATTACATGCTCGACAAGACCGGCCGGTACTACAATTTTTCCGGCTGCGGCAACACGCTCAATTGCAACCATCCGCTGGTCCGCGACCTGATCATCGACAGCTTGACGTACCTCGTGGCGGAAATGCATGTCGACGGGTTCCGTTTCGATCTGGCCTCGATTCTGGGGCGCGGGCCGAATGGCGAAGTGCTGCAGGATCCGCCGCTGATTCAGCACATTGCCGAGCATCCGTTGCTGGCGGGATCGAAGCTGATCGCCGAGGCGTGGGACGCGGCCGGACTTTCGCAGCTCGGGAAATTTCCCGTCTGGGGGCGCTGGGCGGAGCTTAACGGCGTCTACCGCGACGACACGCGCCGGTTCATCCGCAGCGAGCCTGGCGCGGCCTCCGCGATTGCCAAGCGCATCTGCGGGAGCCTCGATATTTACGGTGACTCGTCGCGGCATCCATACCATTCGATCAACTTCATCACCTGTCACGACGGCTTTACGCTCAACGACCTGGTGAGCTACTCGCAGAAACACAATCTGGCCAACGGCGAGAAAAATCAGGACGGGTGGAGCGACAACATCAGTTGGAATTGCGGCGTGGAAGGCGAGACGGACGACCCGATCGTTCTCGCCACGCGCCAGCGGCAGATGCGCAACTTTTTGACCATGCTGCTCATTTCGCAGGGTGTGCCGCTGTTGTCTCAAGGCGATGAATTCGGACGCACGCAGAGTGGCAACAACAATGCGTATTGTCAGGACAATGAATTGTCGTGGATGGATTGGTCATTGATGCAGAAGAACGCGGGGCTGCTGCGCTTCACGCAGTTGATGATCGCGCTGCGCAAGCAGTACTTCGCGCTGAACCGCGAGCAGTTCTGCAATCGCGTGACGTGGCATGGCATCAAGGTCGGCGATCCGGATTGGACGGGGATCAGCCGCACGCTGGCATTCCAAATGCATGGTTGGCATGCGCAGCCGGATCTGTACGTGATGTTCAACGGGCACTGGGAAAACAAGAAGTTCATGATCCCGCCGCACGAAGGCCGCTGGCGCTGGAGGCGCCTGGTGGACACGGGGCTGCCGACGCCGCAGGACATTGTTCCGGAACAGAACGCAGTGCCGTTGAAACCGGCGGATCACTATATATTGACGCCGCGTACGGCGGTCATTTTAATTTCACCGCTCCAGGATTGAGAGTTGAATGAATAAGCGCAAAGCCGGGTCGGAGAGGAACAAAGAGATGGCGTCCCGCCGCAAGAATCCGCCGTTGGCGAAGGAGTCCGGTGCCAATGGACACGCGCCGCGCACGGCCGAAAAGAGCGCTGCGAAGAAAGGCAAGCCCGTCGCCGCGGTTTCAGCGCCCGCACCTGCCGCCCCCGCTGCGCGGGTAGTGAAGGACGTTCCGAAAGCGCCGAAGTCCGTGCGCCCGGCCAAAGCTGCCAAGCCGGCCAAGACCAAGGTTGTGAAGTCCACCGAGATCACCAACGAGACTCTGCCGCTCAGCAAGGAGCCCGTGACCACGCCCGCCGCTACGCCCGTACCCGTGCCGCAGATGACCGGTGAGCCCGAGGACGTGCGGCCGCACTCGCGCCGGCCTGAATTTGAATCGGCGCACGAGGATACGACTGAGCACGGACATGAGGACCCACTGCCGCCGCCCATTGACTCCGACCTTGCCGAACAGATTTTGAAGAACGAGCCGTTCATCGGCGAGCAGTACAATCAGACGTATCTGTATGGGCTGGTCGCGAACGCGCGCCATGCGTTCATCTTTTACGAAGTGAGCTCCGGCGCGCGCGAACATCTGAAGCAGAAGTATGGGCAGAATTTCTTCGATCACAATTATCTCGTGCTGCGCATCCGCCGTACCGACACCGGGCACACGTGGGACATCGAAGACTACCTCGATGCGAAGAACAGTTACTGGATCAAGATCGAGCCCGATGTCGAACACGAAGCGGAGCTGGGCTACCGCGCGAAGGGCACGAAGTTTTTTGAACCGGTCGCCGTCTCGAATCGATTCCGCTCGCTGCCGGAAGTGGAGATGAAGCACGAGACTCAGGGCGACACGCGTGAGATCAAGGTCGACTACGAAGGCCAGATCATTCCTGTCGACAAGAACGACTGGCGTTTCAACGTGTACGAATACTGGAAACGCCGCAGCACCGAAAAGAAGGAAGAGAGCGGTTACTGGGCACTGATCCTGCACATGCATCTGCCGTTCGTGCGGCACTTGGAATACCCGGTCGCACTGGAAGAGCAGTGGTTGTTTGAGGCGATCACGAGCTGCTACGCGCCGCTGCTGAAGATGATGTGGAACCTGGAGCGCGACAAGATCGACTTCCGCCTTACAGTTTCCATCTCCGCGCCGCTGATGAGCATGCTCTGCGACGAACCGCTGCAGGATCGCTACCGCGTCTTCCTGCACGAATCGATCCGGCTGGCCGAGAAGGAACTGCACAACAACAAGGGCAAGGTGTTCCAGCACACGATCGAAACGATTCTCGACCGTCTGCACAACGCCCGGAAAGTGTTCGAAGCGTACGGCGGAAATATTCTGAACGGCTTCCGCGACTTCCAGGACATGGGCAAGCTGGAAGTGATGATCTGCGCCGGCACGCATCCGATCCTGCCGTACTACCTGCATTCCCCGGAGATCGTGCGCGGCCACATTCAGCTCGCCTGCCGCCAGTACCAGGGCATTTTTGGGCGCTGGCCGCGCGGCATGTGGCTGCCTGAAAATGCGTTCACGCCAGGGCTGGACCATTTCCTCGCGGCCGAAGGCATCAAGTGGACGATCATGAATTCCACCGGCATCACGCGCGGCAACACGCGCTCGTGGTTCAACACCTACCGGCCGGTGGTGACGCACAACAATCTCGCGGTGTTTGGGATCGATGAAGACACGCGTGCTCAGGTCTGGAGCCGAGAGGCCGGTTATCCGGGCGACCCGCGCTACAAGGAGTGGTACCGCGACCTGGGGTACGACGCGGGCTGGGATTATCTCCCCGAGTATTTCAAGACCGCCAATGTCCGCCGCAACACGGGGCTGAAGTATTATCGCATCACGAGCAAGACGTCGGCGCTGAACGAGAAGCAGCCGTACAACCCGGGCTGGGCGTGGGACGCGGTCAACGAACAGGCGGGGCAGTTTGTCTTCCACCGCGGGACGCAGGCGAATTTCCTGCGGAGTAAATACAAGACCAAGCCGATCGCCGTTTCCGCATACGACGCGGAACTGTTCGGCCACTGGTGGGAGGAAGGTCCGCACTGGATCGAGACCGTTTTCCGAAAGATGTGCTGCGACCAGTCGGAAGTGCGTCCGGTGACGCCGACGGAATTCCTGGCGGAACATTCGCGACACCAACTGCTGATGCCCGGCGCGTCGACGTGGGGCAAGAAGGCGACGTTCGAAACGTGGCTGGACGGCCGCACGTTCCGTCCGAACACGTGGGTCTACCGGCACCTCTTCCGGATCAGCAACGAGATGTCGGCTCTGGCCACCGACCGCAAGGACGCGACGGGCCTTGAGGCCCGGGCGCTCAACCAGGCGGCGCGCGAGATGATGCTGGCGCAGTCGAGCGACTGGCCGTTCCTGATTTCCATGGACCAGAGCAGCCGCTACGCGGAAGTGCGTCTGATCAAGCACATCGATCGCGCCAAGGAACTCCTGAGGCAGATTGCGATCCGCGAGATCAACATGCAGTACCTCGCGACGTTGGAGGCAGCGGACACGTTGTTTGCGGGAGATCAGATGGATTTCAGGGTGTTTTGCCGGAGTTGAACTGAGTCATTGGTCATTGGGCATCGGTCATTTTTCATTGGTCAATTGACGGCGGTTCGCACTTTTACCTCGCAATCGCGCTCTCTTCCGTCAAAAGGGAGAGAGCGAGTTTGTTTGCCCACCTCACGCGCTGACCATAAGGTAAAGTTGCCTTATGATGTTGATTTCAACGCTTGTATGCGACATTTCCCAGTCTTTGTGATTGCGGATTTTGTCGCACCCACTCGACGGCGAACTCGGCAAGTCGGGAATGGTCGTGATCACCCCCTCCGCGCTTCGCCACAATCTCCTCAACTATCTCTTCGGCTTTTCGTATGTCGTTCTCAACAAGTGGCTTTCCGCCACGAATGAATTCTATTAACGTCCGCGACATCTTTGTATAATCAGCGTCCCAGTTGCCGCCGCCATTGCGTGAGATTTCATCGCCAATGCGCCCACTGATGCGAATGACTTCTCCCTGCACGGTCGCAGCGGGGCCTTTCGAAGGAACAAGCAATTCCCAAAGTTCGCCGTGTTGCTGTTGCCACCGCCCCGGACGTACTGTGATTTCCGATTTTCCGTCGTGCATAACTCGGCGAGGAGGCGGTTGGACGCCAAAGATTTGACAGAGCGCAATTAGCGCTTCGCTGGTTGCCTCTACCGAGTTCTTGGCGAATGCCGCGCGATGGAATTCAAAGTTCTCGCCGATTTTTAGCACGAACTCGTTCATCCGGGTTGTCCGGCGTGTGCCTGCCTTGAGGAGCGTGTGCGCTATTGACACGATTCGCTCAATCTCGATATTTGTGCATCCCCAAAGTCCTTGTTCGAGCGGCGTTAACCCTTCCCGGTTGGTGGCGTTGACTTCCGCGCCGGCCGCTAACAGGCGTTCAACTGTTGTGAGATTCTTTGCATCTGCAGCGGTGTGTAGCGGAGTATCACCGGACGGAGTGATTGCCTTCACGTCACAACCAAGCTCGAGGAGCAACGAAATGTCTCGTCTGGTACCCGCTGCGATATGCAACGCGCTCTTTCCATATCGATCAACGGCCTTCAAGTCGGCCCCCTGCTCGACCAGCCAACGTGCCAACATGTCCGGGCAGTTCGGCATGAGCAGGGCCGTTTCCTGCGAATATCCGCCTCGAGCGTCAATCTCGCAGGAATCGAAGACGCGTTGGAGCGCTTGCAGGTCAGCACCACTTTTCAACAGATCTTCGAAGTCTTTTGGTAACGTTGATCGCTTCTTTTTGGTGGCCATGCTTATTCTTCCTTAGTCTGGTGAGACGGCCCAGCCAGTTGGATCGCTGATAAGATGATTACATTGTGCCTCAAATTTGGTCGAAGTTTCAATGGAATTCGGCAGCATCGTCCGATTGCACGTGTGTCCTGAGCGCTCTACGGCTGTCCGAATCCTCGCTCACCTAAATGGTGTCCGATTGTCCCATGCGCCGCACACCCGAAAAATAATCGTACGGAATTTTCAGCCCACCCCTTAACTGTGCCTACTTCTGTCCGATTTGTTAGACAGTGATTGGGAAGTTAGTCGGACTATAAAATTCAAGGTTGTCTGCCATGCTGCAACGCACCATACCTGTCGAACTGGATGACCTGCTCTCGCGGGATCTGCAACTTCCGGTCTGTCCGCAGGTGTTCATCAAGCTGAGCCAGTTGCTGGAGAACAACGAGCGGCCGGCCAGCGAGCTGACCCAGACCCTGACCTCCGACCCGTCGCTGGCCGCCCAGGTGCTGCGCGTTTCGAACTCCGCAGCCTACGGCATGAACCGCTCGCTGCGCAGCATCGATGAGGCGGTCTTCCGCATCGGCTACACGGAAGTCTGGTCGATCGCGGCGGCGTTGAAGGCCAAGGAACTGTTCGGCGCGGGCGCGGTCTGGTCTCCATTCAATGAACGACTGTGGAAGCATTCGCTGGAAGTCGGTGTGATCGCCCGCGAATTGAGCGCGCACAGCCTGCCCAGCGGCGCGGACGAACTGATGAGCGCCGGGATTCTCCACGACATCGGAAAACTGATTCTTTACAAGGTGACGCCGCAGTACGCGATGCTCACCGAAAACGGTCTGCTGCGCGGCGCCGATTTGACCTGGCGCGAGATGGATTTCTTTGGCACTCATCACGCGCGCCTGGGTGGCGCGGTGCTGGAGCGCTGGAATCTGCCGCAGACCCTGACGGATTTGGTGCGCGATCATCACACCATGCCGGAGGCGACCGATCCCCAGCGCGTCGTCCGCTCGGTGCTGATGCTTGCCAATCTGATTGCACACGAAGCGCAGCGCGCGGGCAGCCGCGACGATGCGCTGCCCGCCGCCCTGTTGGCGTTGTCGGGAATGAAGTCGGATGTGTGCTGGCGGTCGTTGGTTCAGTCGCGGCAGGCATTGCATCGGTTGAATTCCATTTAGCAGTGCGTGCAGGAAAAAGAGGCGGTGCAACATGCAGGTTGAAACGAAGACCCCAGTTCCTTTTGAGCGTGCAGTCGTTTATCCGGGTGACACCCGTGGAGTCAGGACCATGAAGAACTCGAAGATCGTCGTGCTGGATGACCAGACGGAGAACGTCGAACTGATCAAGGAAGTACTGGCCGGTTCGAATTGCGACGTCTACGCCTATTCAGACCCCGCGCGGGCCCTGGAAGGGATGGAGGCGCACGGCGTCAACATTCTCTTCTCGGACCTCGAGATGCCGGGCATGGACGGTTTCCGCGTGCTGGAGCTGGTGCGCAAGAAGTTCCCGGCCTGCAGCGTGGTGATCTTCACCGGCTATGGCGACGTGGAACTGGCCGTGCGCGCGATCAAGGCCGGCGCGACGGACTTTCTCACCAAGCCGCTGAACTACCGCGCCATCCCGGGCATGGTCCGTCAGCTCCTCGAATTGCAGGCTCCGCCCGCGCCGCCGCCGACCCCGGCGTCCAAGGCCCAGGTACTGTTCACCAACGCCTCGGAATGCCCGGACAACCTCAGCACCATGATCTCCGCGGCCGCGCCGACCAACTGCGCCATCCTGATCACGGGCGAAAGCGGGACGGGCAAGGAAGTGCTGGCCGACTTTATCCAGGCCAACAGCCCGCGCCGTGAACAGCCGTACATCAAGGTGAACTGCGCCGGACTGTCCGAGAGCCTGATCGAATCGGAACTCTTCGGCCACGAACAGGGCGCGTTCACGGGAGCCAACAAGCGCCACACCGGCCGCTTTGAACGGGCGCATTCCGGCACGCTGTTCCTCGACGAGATCGGCGAACTGTCGATGCCGATGCAGACAAAGCTGCTGCGCGTGCTCCAGAATTACGAAATCGAACGCGTCGGCGGTTCGGCGCCGCTGAAGGTGGACTTCCGCCTGATCTGCGCGACGCACAGAAACCTGGAGCAGATGATTGCCGACGGCACGTTCCGCCAGGATTTGTACTTCCGCATCAACACCTTCCCGATTCATCTGCCGGCGCTGCGCGAACGCGCGCACGAAATCCCGGCGCTGGCGGAGAACTTCCTGCGCCGCGCCCTGACCAAGGTCGTCCGCGGACCGACGACGATCTCGACGGAAGCGATGAACCTGCTGCAGTCGTACGCGTGGCCAGGGAACATCCGTGAACTGGAACATTGCATCGAACGGGCCTGCCTCGTGGCTCGCGACAGTGTGCTCCGCCCCGGCGATCTGTGGTGGCTGCAAACGGGACAAACGCAACGCCTGGGCTCGTCGACGCTGCTGCCACCATTGCAAATGACGACGCAGGTCGCAACACCCAAACCGATGGAGCAGCCCGATCCGACCAAGGCGAAGCTCAGCCCGCTGGAGAATGCAGAATGCGAAGCGCTGATGCAGACGCTGACGCAGACGCACTGGAACTTTACCTTAGCCGCGAACCAGCTTGGGATTAGCCGATCGACTCTGTACTTGAAGGCGCGCAAATATGGCATCACCCGTAACGTGACGTACCTGCGCGCGTAGACGCTGCCTTGTTATCAGACCGTGTGCCCGGTTTCCCCGGCTGGGCACACGGATTGCGACAATCTCAAATGAATCTGATTTTGAGAACAGTTTCGGCAACGGATGCCGAGCTGAACAAGGGATCGAAGAATCGGGGGATATACGATGCGTCTTACGTCGGCACTCTTCTTTACGGCCCAGCCCCTTTCCAACGAGATCTCCGCCTTTCTCACCGAGCAGGCGATCACTTTCCAGCGTTCGCACACCTCTGAGGCCGCACGTAACACCGGCGCGGCACACAAGTTCGATGCGATATTGATCGAACATCGCCCCGAATCACGTGTGCAGGACTTGGTGCGCCAGCTGCGTTCCGCACGCGTCCAGAATTCTGTCATCGCTATTGTCCAGGAAGCCGAAAAGCGCATGACCGGCGAATTGATTGCTGCCGGCGCTACCGATGTACTTATCGCCCCGATTACACCCGACACGTTGCTTCTCGCTTTCCAGCGCGCCAGCGCCCACCAGACATTGAGCTCCGAAATCGATTTCTACCGCGCCCAGGTCGCCAACTTCACCGACGAACTTGTCGGCCGCTCCGAACACATTCGCAAGGTCTTCCGCGATCTCGACCATTACTCCGCCACGCTTGATCCGGTGCTGATCTCCGGCGATCACGGCACAGGCAAGAAGCTCGTCGCGCTGAATCTGCACGCCCGCTCGCCCCGCGCTCGCGGGACGTTTGTGAAAGTGGACTGCGGCGCATATCCGGGATCGCTGCTGGAACAGGAACTTTTTGGAAGTGAAAACGACGCGTCGTTCGGCCGCAAAACCGGCATGCTGGAACTCGCCGACGGCGGCACGCTGGTGCTCGACCGCGTGGAGATGATGAGCATCCCCGTGCAGGAACGACTGGTGGAACTGATCGAGAAGCGCCAGTTCACCCGCAAGGGAAGCGAGATCAAAGTTAATGTGCGCCTGATCGGTCTGACTGGCGCGAAGCTGGAAGCGCGCCTGGCTGACGGCAGCTTCAAGCCGGAATTTCACGGCAAGTTCGCCGCGTCGCACATTCAGCTGCTGCCGCTCTCGCAGCGCGAAAACGACGCCGCGTTGATCTGCGAGTATTTCTACCGCCGCTACTGCACCGAGATGGGCATTCCGTCGTCGAACCTGGAGATGGGCTTCAGCGAAGCCGTCGCGGCCTACAATTGGCCGGGCAACATCAGCGAGTTGATGGGCTGCATGAAGCGTGCTGCGTACCTGAGCGGCGCGCAACAGCCGCTCACGGCCGCTGCCGTGGGAATTGGTGCGACGAGTGGCACCGCAGTCGTCGCGAGCACGGGCGTTTCTGAAGTCCGGATGCCCAGCGCTGCGCCTGCCGCTGCCAACGTGGATTTGAGCGACTCACTGGTCTTCAAAGTCGGCACGCCGATCTCCGACGTGGAACTGGAAATGATCCGCCGCACCGTCGACCTGACGCGCGGCAACCGGACGAAGGCCGCGAAGATGCTGGGCATCAGCGTGCGCTCGGTGTACAGCAAGCTTCTGGAAATCGAGCAGATGATGGCCAAGCGCGGGTTGACGACGGGTGCGCCGGTGATGGAAGAGAGCACGGCCGAGTGTGCGTAACGGAGTCATTGGTCATTGGTCATTGGGCATTGGTCATTTTTCATGGGTTATTTACGAGGGGCGGCTACGGCGCGCCTCTTTTTATTTCAAAGACGGCAATTCAGCCGATTGAAAGATAAAATTTTACGTTTTGCTTTTCCGCGACGTTGAGTCGCGACTCGATCCATTTCAGTCCCGCCAGGACATCCTGCGTCGTATCGTTTTTTCGTTTCTTTTTCTTCGATAGATGATCAATCAATCCGCGAACTGTTCGTAAACCAATTTCAGGTTGAATGAAATCCTGGCGCAATGCAGGAGCTGGGAGTCCGAATCGTTTAGCATCTTCGACATCTTGAGGAGTAACGTGCAGAAAGTTTGAAAGCGGCACGAGATTCAGTTCTGTTGCAATCAAATCAAGATCTGGCCACATGCCGGCCAGCGCTTTGGTGTTAACGTACTCTTTGGGTTGTTCAATAATCTTACCGGAGAGAATGACGTGAACAGCGAGTCCCATAGCACGCTCCTATAGAATAACGCTACACGCCAACTCCTATTGCCTAACAGCGGCGCGTTGCAGCCGCGCCCGTAAATGAAAAATGACCGATGACCAATGCCCAATGACCAATGCCCAATGACCAATGACCAATAACTCTGTTTAGTCTTTTCCCAGCCGCGCAAAGTCGCCCTTCAACGACTGATACAGACTTTGCCAATGCGGATAGTACTTCTCGTAAACTTTGACGCGCTTGGCGTCGGGCTTTACGGGATCGCAGGTTCGCACGGTGGCGGCGCAGGCTTCTTCGACGGATTTGAAATGCTTCGTGCCGACGGCCGCCAACAGCGCGACGCCGTAGGCGGCGCCTTCGGAGGCTTGGAGCGAGCACGTGCCTTGTCCGAAGACATCGGCGAGCGTCTGGAACCAGAATTTGTTCTTTGCGCCGCCGCCGGTGACGCGGACTTCATCGACGGGGACGTTCATGCCGCGGAAGATTTCGATGCAGTCGCGCAGGGAGTAGCAGACGCCTTCGATCACGCTGCGCGTGAGGTAGCCCTTGGTCGTGCGCGGCGTGATGCCCACGAACGCGCCGGTCGCGAACGGATCGGCGTGCGGCGTGCGCTCGCCGGTGAGGTAGGGGAGGAAGCACAGTCCTTCGCTGCCGGCCGGCGCGGTCTGCGCTTCTTTCACGAGCAGATCGTACGGATCGCCGCCGGTCAGGCTGGCGACGGCGCTTTCGGGATGGCCCAGCGCGTTCTTGAACCATTGGAACGAACCGCCAGCGGAGAGCGTCACACCCATGTTGTGCCACTTGCCGGGCACCGCGTGGCAGAACGTATGAGCGCGGCCTTCCGGATCGGTCTTGGGCTTGTCGGCGTGGACAAAGACCACGCCGCTGGTGCCGATGGAGACGCTGCCGACGCCGCTGCGCACAATTCCCGCGCCGACTGCGCCCGCGGCGCAATCACCACCACCACCGACGACCGGCGTGCCGACGACGACCGAGCCACCGAGCGCTTCGGCAGCGGCGGCGCTGATCTTGCCGCTGACCACGGTGCTTTCGAAGACTTCGGGCAGCAACGCGGCATCGAGACTGAGCTTCGACAGCAGCGCCTTCGACCACTGGCGCTTGTTGACGTCGAGCAGCAGCGTGCCGGACGCATCGGAGACTTCCGTGGCGAATTCGCCGGTCAGGCAGAAGCGGATGTAATCCTTGGGGAGCAGCGCCTTCTTTGCTTTCTCGAAAATGGACTTCTCATGCTTGCGCACCCAGAGAATTTTGGGCGCGGTGAAGCCGGTCAGCGCGGGATTGCTGACCAGTTCCAGAAGTTTCTTGCGGCCACCGGCGCGCTGCGTGATCTCTTCGCATTCCGCGGCCGTGCGTTGATCGTTCCAGAGAATGGCGGGGCGGAGGACATCGTTCTTTTTGTCGAGCAGTACCAATCCGTGCATTTGCCCGGAGAGGCCAATGCCGGCGATGTCCGCGGGCTTGATCCCAGCGGCTTTGACCGCGGCCGGAACGGACTGGCGGACGGCCGCCCACCATTCGGCGGGAGCCTGTTCGCTCCACAGCGGCTTGGGCGACTGGCAGGTGTGGGACGCCGTGCCGACGCCGCGCAGCTTGCCCTTCTGATCGATGACGATCGCGCGCGTTCCCGAAGTTCCGATATCGATGCCGAGAAAAAATGCCATGCGCCATGCTCTCCCGCGAAAATGTAGTTTCAAAATGAAGAGGCGGGAGTTTACCCGTGGTCGCGTGGCACGTCGAGCGACGACGTCGTTCACTGTCGCCGTAAGGGTGAGGCGACGTGAGTTGCGATATCAAAAGTGCTCATGTGCTTTCGGAAAGATGATTATTTTATCGAATTTTCTAGCAAAGCAGCGCTTGGAGTCGATTCTTAGGCAAAGGAGTGGTTGTAATGATTACCACAGCGGCGCAAGCGATTCTGAAGGGGAACGGCACGATGCAGAGTGCTGCGGGAACTCCCGACGCATTGTGGACTCTGCTGGAAACTTTTCGGCCGGAACTGTTGATTCAATCACAGGCGATTGTGGGAAGCCGTGACGACGCGGAAGACGTCGTGCAGGAAACGTTCATCGAAGTGTCCCAGAATCCTCAGAAGCTGCCCAAGAGCGGCGTGGGGGCGTGGCTGAAGGCCATCAATCGACGCAATTCCGTGGACCGACTTCGCGTGAAGGGAAGTGATTCACGGCGCATCCAGAACAAGTCGCTGCAGGCGCCGGAAGACCTGTTTACTACAGGCGGGTTCAGCCAGCTTGAACTGAAAGAGTCGCTCGAATCCGCGCTGCAAACGCTTCCCGAAAATCTGAAGCGGATCGTCCGGCTGCGTTACTTCGAACAGCTCTCGTACAAAGACATTTCCATTCGGATGAAAGTGCCCATCGGCACGGTCAATTGGATGTTGATTGATGCCTTCGCCGCATTGTTTGCGCGCTTGAAGGACCAGATTCCGGCAGGCAAACCCGGGCTTCGTGATGATTCCGAAACCCAGGGAAATGCCCCGGTCCAGGACAAACACAAATAGGGGATAGCATGACCACTCTGTGTGATTGCGAATCGGTTGCCGAACGCGCCGCGGAATACGTCGAGCGCCGTCTGACAAAAGTTGAGATGGCGGCCATTGACGCCCATCTCGACCAGTGTCAGGCGTGCTGTGAAACGATGCATTATTCGCGCGCCGTCCATGGTTTGATTGCCTATGTTGGCGCCGGGGTTCCTGAGTCGGCGGCGGCCAGCGGCGAGGACTCCGTTGCCGCGGACGAATCGTCGGCTCTCCTGATGCGACTCAGTGGCGCGCCCTGGTGGTTCGTGTCCATGGCGTTGCATGCGCTGGTGATCGTGCTGGCGGGATTGGTTTCGATGGCCATCGAATTGCCGCGGGGAGATGACGCGGTCATCATGACGACCGAACTGCAGCCCCGGCCGCCCGAGGTCGATCCTGCGGAGCGTGAAAAGCCGCAGGATGCCGCCGTGGAGATCCTCAATCAAAAAAGTGTGGCGGCCACGGATCCCACGTCCACGGAAACCAGCCGCATCGAAGTACCGCCGGATATTCTGGCCAAGGCGGAGCTTGGCGATCACTTCGAAACCATCAATCCGGACCGGCCCGACACGCAGAGCGCCTATGGCAATCCGGACGCTACGTCGTACCACTCGGTCAGCGGAAATTCGGAGACCGCGGGCGGAGGCGGAGCCGGCGGGGTGGGGATGGAAGATTTGATTGGCGTCGGCGGCGGGGCCAGCCGGGGCAGCGGCGGAGGCTTCGGCGGCGGTGACGGCACGGGCGTGGGTAATCAGTCGGGTGCGGGCAAAGGCAGTTTTGGCCAGCGCAACGGCGGCGGACGCAAGCTGATGGTCAAGCGCAACGGCGGAAGCAAGGCGACGGAAAGCGCCGTGGACAGCGCGTTGCGATGGTTGGCGTACCATCAGGAAGCCGACGGTCACTGGGATGCCGTCAAACATGGTGGCGGCGCCGACTGGAACAACCAGAATGGCGGTCATCACTACGATGTGGCCATGACCGGGCTGGCCTTGCTGGCCTTCCTGGGTGCGGGACACACGGAAAAAATCGGACAGTGGAAAGATAACGTGCAGCGCGCAGTCGGCTGGTTGAAACGCGCTCAGGGCGCCGACGGCGGTGTGAGCAAGGAATTCCTCGCCTCCACCGGATACGAACAAGCCATCATGACGATGGCCCTGGCGGAAGCGGCGGGGATGGCCAACATACCGGAGACGCGAGCGGCGGCGCAACGGGCGGTCGATTACTGCACGGAAATTCACCAGCAAGGTGACGGATCTCAAAAGGGCGCCTGGCGCTACCTGGCCAAAGAAGCGCCGGATATTTCCGTCAGCGGTTGGTTCGTGATGGCTCTGAAATCGGCAAAGGTGGCAGGGCTCCATGTCAACCACGCGACGTTTGAAGGTGCCATGTCGTTCCTCGACAAGGTGGAAGTAAAGCTGCCCGGTGGCGACGGAGTCGATCCGGCATACGGACCGGTGTTGAATTACCACTATCAGCCCGCGGCCGAAACTCTCACGTTTCAGACCACCGCCATCGGACTGCTGTGCCGCCAGTTCATGGGTTACAAGAAAGACGATTTGCAGAACAGCGTCGAGTGGTTCGTGAAGAAGGGTGGCACAGGCAAGCCCAACAGCATGTACTACTGCTACTACGGAACGCTATGTACGTTCCAACAGGGCGGCGACATCTGGACGAAGTGGAATGAAGCGATGAAGCCTGCGCTTCTGGACAATCAGGACAAGGTTGGCGACGACGCTGGAAGCTGGGGGCCCAGCGGCAAGGATCCGTTCTATGGCTGGTGGGGCCGAGTGGGCGCCACGTCCCTTGCCGCATTGTCGCTGGAAGTCTACTACCGCTACAAGCGTCTGGGCGACAAGTAACCGCGGCTGCAGAGCTGTGATGAACGTTTACTTACCCACACCGTATTTGTTGCTGAGATATGTTTCGATCTGCTGCCGCTGTGCGGTTCCCAATGAAACACGGTACATCAGCACTTCCGCAATATCCATCGGCGACGACTTGCCGTCGCCGCAGATGCGCATCAACCCGTTGGCGAGTCGTTCCGACTTCGAGTCTTGTGAATCAATCTTTTTCATATTGCGATAGGTCACGACGCCATCTTTGGTGTCCGGAATGTAGGTGGCGAGTCCGACGTTCCATTCGTTTGCCACCAATCCCGATGGGATCCTCGAATAGGTGAGAAAAAAATTATCATTGTATGTGTATGTGTATGTGAATTCGACCTTGCCGGGGACATTCATATAGACCAATGAATTGTAAGCCGACCCCTTGACCACCGCAGCGATAGTAAACCCGGTACCTTCCAGGTTCGTGAGATCGGTGGTCAAGAAGCTGGTCTCGCCGTTGAAACGCAGCACGGGTTTTCCATTGAGTACGTTCTCGACCCAGAGGGGTTGTTTGCCCGCCTCCTTCTGCGTGAACGCCGCGTGCGCCGGCGATTGATCTGCCCACGCCGATACCGCGCGATTGGCATCTTTTGTTACGCCGGCATCGGCGCGCAGCCAGAAAACCAGGTTCTCCGCGGGCAATGCGGTGCCGGCGGCAGTTGCGCGGTCCCTCAAGGCCTGCAGGTCTTGAGCATGCGAGAGGAGAATTTTAGTCGCGGCAAAGTCCTTTTCCAGACCGTTCAAGAGCTGGAGGACGCGCTTCCAATCTTCAGCTTTGGCGGCGCGGCCTGCTTCACTCCATGCTTTTTCGGCGTCCACTTCCAGCTGCGAATTCCGCGCTGCTTCCACGATGCGTGTGAGCAGCGCGGCGTCGGCAGCAGAACCAGGGTCCGCGGCCAGCTTTTGGATGAACGTGGATAATTGCGCCAGCCTGGCTGGAGTGAGATGGTTCCACTGGGTTGCCAACTCCATGAAAACCGTGCGCGCCTGCCGCTCGCCGGGTTCCAAGCCCATAGCGGCCAGACGGAACCGCGTTTCAGCGGCGAGGCGGTCCACCTTGACGGGCAACACCACGCCGGAACTGGTTAATTCAATTGTGCCGTCTTTCACCGCATTCACTTTGTATGCGCCGCGCCGTCCCACGCGAAACGTGGTCGTCCCCATGGCCATCGAAAAGTCGTCGGCATCCACCAGCTTTTTTGCGCCCGCTTCGACGGCGTTCTCGATCTCCTGCAACCACGTCAGTGCGCGATGATCCTCTGCGAGCTGCGCTTTGAACGGCTCCATTGCCGCATCCCGTTCTGAGCGCGCGAGAAGGCTGGCTGCGTCGACACTTTTGAATTCACTGGCGTCGCTCATGAGTTTCGAGAGGTATTCGGTGTACGCGACGCGTGAGACGGAAGCCGGTGCGGCGGGCTTCACGAGATTTGCTGGTGACGGCGCATCTGCGACCGCCTTGGGTTGATCCGTTACAGCCGGGCTTGGCGGAATCTCGATGATGGTCTGCGCGGGCGTCACGCTGCTGGCTGGTTCCACCGGCGCCCGCGATTCGCCTTTGTCAAGGGGCTCTCTTTTCTCGATGCCTTCTTTTGGCAGTGATTCGGGGTTGGGATTGGGATCGGTGCTCGAGACTGGAGTGGTTGGAATTTTGGATTCGACCGTAGGGGTTGGCGGCGGCACGACTGCCTCTTTGATCGGCCCAACCGCAGTGTGCGTGTTTTGACTGGTTGGAGCTATCGCGGTCCGGATGTCTTTGGCGTCAGTGCGGTGTGAAATCAAAAGCAGCGCAGACGGGATGGCCAGGATAAGCATCACGGCAAGCGCGGCAATGAGCGGCCTATTTCCTTTCTGCCGTGCCGGTCGCGGATGCGCTGAAACCTGAGGGACATGCGATTCCAGACGCCGGGCAGGCGTAATGCCCGCTCTGGATTTCTTGATCGGAGAACCGTGATCGAGCGGCTCGTCGTGTTTGCTTGGCAAGACCTGGCCACTGGATTTGCGAATAGGCTTGCGCACCTCTGCTTCCGAGATCGCTTCGAATTCCATGGTCTGAACGCCGACGGCGCAGGTGGCGCAGAAGACGCCCTTGAGCTTTTTATCGCGCCCCAAACCTTCCAGGATCTGCGCGTCGGTGATTCTCTTGCCGCAGGTTTCGCAGAAGTAGAATTTCGTCACGCTCTGAGCAGGTGCCGGAGCGGAAATGGGCGCGTATTCGCCGGTGGGTTCGTCGGCACCCAGGCGGTTTAGTGAGGAAGAGGGTGCAAGCTTGTTACTTTGCAGTGGAGCGCATTTGGCGCAATAAATCCGGCCGTCGGCAGAGCGCGTGAGCTTGGAGCGATCGTCGCTGATCTTGCAACCACAGCTGTCGCAGTGCGCGATTTCCATACCGTACTCCCACGTAAAAATGAAACATGAGACTAACAGGCAAATTTCAGGCCGTCAAAACGCACCAGGGCGGACGGTGCAATCTGCTACACCGATTCGAAGACTTCTCGAAGAGGTACATAGCGCGCTAACTTTGCCAATCGCGTTTGCGGCCAGTGGTGAGCTTTTTGCCGCGAACGAAGAGTTTTGAGCCACGGGCCAGCACCCAGGATTTCACGACGCCGCGGACGTCGAGATGTACCACGGCCAATTCCCCATCGGTGGCGAGTTCCGGGCTGTCGAGGTTTTTGCCGTAGGGACAGCTTGCGACGAAAAGCGTGCCGTGTTCGCCGAGGCCCACTTCATGAGCGGAGAAGGCTTCGTGCTGCTGATATTCGCTCTTGGCGCTTTTCGAACCCAGGTAAATTGCGTGGGGTGTGAAGCTTCCGGCGCAGGGTTGTGTGAAGATAAAATTAGTGAACACGGCAGGGCCTTGAATGCGCCGCGTTAGTTCGGCGACCCATGGGCCGCCCTTCACTTTCGTCTCGGGGATGCCGTAGACGCCGGCGAGGCGTTCGTCGTGCCATGTCTTCCAGGAATTCTGCGCTTCGCGGCCGGGGACGATCACGCACCGCGCGCCATTTTTCGACGCGCTGAGGGGGGCGGCGGGGCCAGGTGTTTCCGGCGTGATTTCGACATCGCCTTCAAAATGGTATCGCTGCGAATACTGATGCGGGCGCAGATCCAGTCCGGTGCGCGCGAGCAGATCGACGAAAACAAAGCCGATCCCGACGATGTGGATCGTGAATCTGCGGTGGCGCGTCGGAGCGTACGCATCGTGCCAGGCTTCCAGCACTTCGATCGGGCCGCCGGCTTCGAAAAGTCCCAGACCGTGCTTCGGCGGATAGCCGCCCCAGCAGCAGCCGTGGCCGAGGGCTTTCAGCGGCTTCAGTGTGTCGTCGTTCATCACCAGGACGTTGTGCGAATCGGCGGCGTACATGTAGCCGCGGTTCTCGGCGTTCTGAGGGCCGTAGAGCCGGTCGGAAGTGTAGAGCCACGTGGCGGGGTCG
Organism: Planctomycetota bacterium; assembly: GCA_038227875.1. Lineage (GTDB taxonomy): Bacteria > Planctomycetota > SZUA-567 > H5-PLA8 > H5-PLA8 > JBBRPR01. The sequence continues at coordinate 189,548 of JBBRPR010000007.1, read as the reverse complement.
CCGATCAGCGTCTGGCCCTGGGTGTGGAGCACGAACGAGAGCATGTCCCAGTGCGTGTGAGAGTGCGGGAGCGATTCGGTGTAGTGCGCGACAGCGAGGAAATCGGCGTCGGGCGTCCACTTGGTGCGGAAGAACGAGAATCCGCCGTGCGGATACTGGATGCTCGCGGGCTTGGGCAGATCGCGCATCGAAATTGTTTTCTTGGAATAGTCGTCGGTGTACCACGGCGAGAGTCCGATGCGCAACGCGGTGCCGGGCTGCCAGTTTTTGAATTTCCGCGTCAGGTCGGCAGGCGTCTCGGAACTGAGTTCACCGGGTTCATAGCCCAGCGCGCGGGACATCGCGGCCAGCGGCGTGTTCAGGACTCCCGCGGCGAGCGTGCAGAAAAGGTGGCCGAGCTGTCCGCCGAATTCGTCACCGAACTCCGCGATGTAGCCGTCGGGTTTGCAGGCGCGGGCACTGAATTCGACCCATTTGGTAAGGCGTTCCACCTGCTGCGGAGTGAACAGCGGAATCGCGTTGGCGCTGGCGAGGTTGTGCGCGCAGAGGTACGAGTAGATCACGTGGTACTGGTACTTGGTGCAGTGCTCGGCGTAGCAACCGTCGCGGTAGACGTTGTTTTTGAAATGGAACTGATAGGTCTCGCGGCCCTGCTTGATCAGCGCGTCGGAGACGGAGAATTCCGGAAACGCGGCACCGAGTACGAACTGCGCCAAACCGTGGTCGGTAAGATGATGATTGTCGCGGCGCATCTCGTCGCCGATGAAGCGGGCGTACTGCATGCAGTTGAACCAGAACTGTTTGATCAGCCAGAACAGGTCCGCATCGTTCCAGACTCCGGGAACCTGGAACGCGCCGCTGTGCATCATGTCCAGCCAGCGCAGCGAGCGGCTGAAGACATCGCCGGAATTGTTCGGCCCGCCACCGAAGTAGCGGTCGTGGTCTTCATGGAAGCCTTCTTCGAGTACGAACGGCGTGGCGGCGACGTACGACTTGATCAGATCGCGTGCGCGTACGAGGTATTCAACCTTTCCCGTGAGCGCGAAGGCCGTGGTGAGTTCGGGGACAAACGTGACGCGACTGAAGGACGCGCCGAGCTCCGTGCCTTTGCTCCAGTCGATACCGCCGCCGCTGGCGTTGAGGTCGGCAATCTGGAATGGCGGCCACGAACTGCGGAAGCGGCCGCGCAGGACGTCGTCGGCTTTCTCCAGAGCTTTGCCGCGGCCGTTAATTTCAAGCCACGCCGAGCCGTGCATGTAAAACGGCCAGCGCGGGGCGCTGCGGGTGCGAAAATGGGTCGCCACGACGTCGTGAAGCGCCGCGGTGTCGTGTGCGCTCCGCGCGGAGGCCAGTTGTTTCCCTGCGGCTCCGGGAAGCCGCAGGTGGTCGAGAAAATCGTCGTCGGTGATCAGGCGTTGGTCGTCGAAGCGCACGTCTTGCATGAGGCCGGAGCCCTCCCTGTTAAATGGGATGAGCACTTGAGAATATCATGCGGAGCAAGTTGTGCGAGCGAGCAAAAACGCGTTATTTGCCGCGGGGTTCCGTGGTGGACTTGATTGCCGCGGCGACCGTGGCGGACATGGCATGCGAGAGCTGATGAACGATGCGGGAGATGCGGCGCGCGGCTTCCGTTTCGGTTTCCTCGTCATCGAATTCGTGGTGGACCACATTGCCGTGTGCGTCGACGAGCAGGATCACGGTTTCATTCTGCTGGACACCGAACTTGCGGCGCACGATTCCGGTTTCGTCGATCAGGAAGGTCTCGCGGCTTTCTTCGCGCGACTTTTCCTGCATCAAGTGGCGCGCTTTATCCTTGTAGCTGTCCTGCTGGCTCAAGTCTTCCAGCACCACGCAGCGGGGTGCGTGGATTTCAGGCCAGCTTTCGTTCTTGAGCAGTTTTTCCCAGCGCTTCTGGCGTTCGTATTGAGTGAGATTGGGAACGGTAATCATCAACAACATGCCGCTGTCTTTGTACAGCGAGGCGCTGGTATGATTTACACCTGCCGCATCTTTGAGTGAGAATTCGGGGACCGTCTCCACATATTCGCCGCAGCCGTTACCGTCGCAATGAAAAGGTTCTGCGCCAAACGCCGACGCAGCCAGAATGCATATTAGATGAAATAAAACGACAATCCTCATCAACACAGCTCCTCCTCAGTACCGCTATCATTGCCAATGCGCGATTGGCAGGCCAATCGCGCAAAGATTGGAAATTCGATGCTTAAAGATGGAGATCAACGAACCTTAGTAGCACGAGATACAGCAAGCTACGGCGGCGAGACCGCCCGGATTTCGGTGGGTCCAACGAATTTCGTGCAGCAGATTGACGGCTCTCAAACCTTCACTCGGCGGATTGCGACTCACAGTCCGCTTAACTCCATCCAGCGCCACGGCAGGGTTCCGAACGACAGAATCCAATCGTTGAAGCGCTTCACCGACCATCCCTGCTCTCCGACTTTTTTCTGATGCAGACGCAGCAGTTCGGTGCGGCCCAGCAGGTAGCTCATCGGGACGGTGGGACTGCTAGTGTACCAGTTGACGTCGCCTTCCGCTCGTCCTTTTGTGAATCCGACGTTTTTGACGAGGTGCTTGACGGCGTCGTCGTAGCTCATGCGCCCGGTCTGCAACCCGCAGTCGATGATGATGCGGTGCGCGCGCCAGAGTGCGTCGTGGAGTTGATTCAAGCGCGCGGTCGGTTCTTTGGCGATCTTGAAGTCGACGGTCATCTTTTCGCACCACAACGTCCAGCCTTCGTAGAAAATCGCGTGCGCGAAGAGGCGGCGCAGTTTGCTCGGATGGCGGTTGGCGGTGCAGAACTGAAGATGATGTCCCGGATACGCTTCGTGGGCGCAGGTCGCCCCGAGACCGAAGTGCTGCTGAATTTCGGCGCGCTTTTCCTTTTCGGTCTCGCGGATCAGGCTGAGATCGTTGACCCAGAAGATTCCGGTCTGGTCTTTTTCGTAGCAGCCCGGCGAGGAGTACGCGGCAGTCGGGAAGTGATGGCGCAGGAAATCCGGCACGGGCTTCACCGCCAGTTTTTCGTCCTTCGGAAAGCTGACGAGTCCCGCGCGCTTGAACGCGTCGCGCACGCGAAGCGTCTGAAAACGGTACTCTTCAATCAGCGTGCCGCGTTCGGGCTTCCACTCTTCGGCGGCGCGGTCGAGAATTTCCCGGGGCGACTTGCCGCGACCGAGCTTCCGCGCTTCCTGTTCCATCTCGCCCTGGATGCGTTCGGCCAGCGTCTGTCCCAGCGCGAGCGCTTCCGAGACGGTCAGGTCCCAGCCGAGGCGCTCGCGGATCAGGCCTTCGAAGCGTTCGGTGCCGACGGCAAAGCTGCCGGGTTTCCCGGGGGGTGTCTTGTCGACTTTCTTCGCAAACGCGGCGAACGCGGCTTTGGCGTCGGCAGTGAGCTTGCGGATCTTCTGTTCCGGCGCCTTGCCGGTGGCGATTAGCGGATCGGCCAGCGCGTCGAAGAGTGACGGCGCACCTTCGCAGGATTTGATCGCCATGTTCTTCCACAGCGGCACCGGGTCTTTGATCATCGACGCGGCGTGTTCGAGATACGCGGGCAGTTTCTGCATGCGCGACAGCACGTCGATGGCGACTTCGCCCATCGCGTCGGCTTTTTTCACCATCAGGTTGTAGATGCAATTGAGCGCGCCGGAGGCCCACATCTCCGGGTTGCGCCGGTGGGTCTCGCGTTCCATCGACCAGAGTTCCGTGCGCAGTTCACTGATCAGCGCGCGGCGGTCGAGCCAGTCGTCGTGGGTGAAATCGAACTCGGGAAGATTCTGAACCGCCGCGAGCGTTTCGCGGACGAGACTCTGATGCGCTGCGTAGAGTCTTAGGTCGGGCTTCTCAAGCAAACCATTGAATTCGCTGCGGCCGACGGACGAGCCGTAGGTCGGAAAGCGTTCGAAGCTTTCCTCGACGTATCCGTCAGCGATGGCGCGGAACGCTTTGACACTGGAGTTGGGAGCGGCGTGTGGGGTTGTCATAAGGGAGCTTTCTTACGGGGGGAGGGGGGAGACGGCAACTGCAAACGAGAAGCGGGATTCGGGAATCGGGAATCGGGAATCGCCGCGTGTCGGCGATGGCGAATCCCGATTCCCAATTCCCGAATCCCGCAGTGCTACTTCCGCAATGCCTTGAGCTTCGCTTCCAGCGCCGGGCGGATGACGGCGGGATCGCCTTTGCCTTTGAATTCCTTCATGCAGTTGCCGAAGATCGCGTTGACAACGGCGTCCTTGCCGCTGACGTAATCGGCGACCAGCTTTGGGAATTTGGCCAGGACGTCGTCGATCACTTTGTCGACGGCGCCGGTGTCGACGACGATCAGCAGGTTTTCTTCCTGGGCGATCTGCAGCGCGGACTTCTTCGTGTCGAGCATCTTCGGGAAGACCACTTCCTTCGCGGCGGCGCGGTTGATCTTCTTGTCTTTTTCAACGAGGTTGATCAGCGCGACGACGGCTTCAGTGGAGAGGCCGCAGTCCTGGATGGCCAGGTTGCGTTCCTTGAGGATGCCCTGCAGGTCGTTGGCGATCCAGTTGTAGGCGACTTTCGCGGAGACGCCGTGCTTGAGCGTCGCTTCGAAGTAGTTGCCCATCTCCTTGGAATCGGTGAGCACCTTCGCTTCCATTTCGCTCAATTTCAGTTCACCGATGTAACGCTGCTTGCGCGCTTCCGGCAATTCGTCCTGCTTGCCGCGGATCGCTTCGATCATCTCGGGGGTGATGGTGATCGGCGGCAGGTCGGGTTCGGGGAAGTAGCGGTAATCGTGCGCGTCTTCCTTGGAGCGCATCGTCCGGATCTTGCCGGTCTCGCCGTTGAACAACCTCGTTTCCTGATGGACGGTGCCGCCGGCGTCGTAGATCGCCTTCTGTTCCAGAACTTCCGTCAGAATCGCCTGCTCGACGAAACGGAACGAGTTCATGTTCTTGATTTCGCGGCGCGTGTTGAAGTTCTTCTGACCGTACGGGCGGATGGAGACGTTGGCGTCGCAGCGCAGGGAACCTTCCTGCATGTTGCAGTCGCAGGCGTCGATGAATTCCAGAATATGCGCAAGCGCTTCCATGTAGGCGCGGGCTTCCGCGGCTGAACGCAGATCCGGTTCGCTCACGATTTCGATCAAGGGCGTCCCGGCGCGGTTCAAGTCGACGCCCGAGCCGCCGCCTTCGGAATGGACCAGCTTGCCGGCGTCTTCTTCCATATGAATGCGCGTGATGCCGATGCGCTTGGTCGTGCCGTTGACGTTGATGTCGAGATACCCGTTCTTGGAGAAGGGCAGGTCGAACTGGCTGATCTGGTAATTCTTGGGCAAGTCCGGGTAGTAATAATTCTTGCGATCGAACTTGGTGAACGACGCGATTTCGCAATGCAGGGCCAGCGCGGTTTTCAGCGCGAGGTCGAACGCCTTGCCGTTCGGGACCGGCAGTGAACCAGGCAGCCCGAGGCAGACGGGGCAGACCTGCGTGTTCGGCGCTTCACCGAAAGACGTCGCGCAGCTGCAGAACATCTTGGTGTTGGTCTTGACCTGCGCGTGGACTTCCAGACCGATAATGACTTCGAAATCAGAGGCCGTGGCGGGCATTCAAGGGTTCTCCTGTGTTGGGCTGATCGTAGGGCGAGCGGCGGAGAAAATCAATGAACGGAGTCATTGGTTAATGGGCATTGGTCATCCGTCATTTTTCATTTACGAGGACGTGATGCAGCGCTTCGCGGTCCGAACTTACGCTCTCGTAAATGACTCATGAAAATGACCGATGACCAATGAATCTGTTTGTGGCTCCGTTTGTGGCTGAATGGACAATTCTTTTCGGGCTGCTAGAAGTGAGCTCATGAGCGAGACGATTTACGATTTACTGATCGTCGGGGCCGGGCCGACGGGGATTGCGATTGGAGCGGAGGCTCGCAAGGCGGGGCTCTCCGTGATTCTCGTTGATCGCGGGCAGTTGACGGATGCGATTCTGAATTTTCCGACGTACATGACCTTCTTCACGACCCGCGACAAGCTGGAGATCGCCGGCATCCCGCTCACGGTGCCGCAGGAGAAGCCGACGCGACAAGACGCGCTGATGTACTACCGCGCGGTCGCGGCAAAGTATGAACTGGAACTGGCGCTGTACGAAGAAGTGTTGCAGGCCAGGCGCGCTGGCGACGTCTTTGTCGTCAGCACGCGTAGCGAAGGCCAGACGCGTGAGCGCCGGGCTCGTGCTGTGGCGCTGGCGACAGGGTACTTCAATCAGCCACTCGCGTTTACGATTCCGGGCTCGGATCTGCCATTTGTTCATCGTTACTACCGGGAACCGTATCGGCACTTTCGTGAAAATGTGGTGCTGATCGGCGGCGGAAATTCGGCCTGCGAGACGGCCTTGGATCTGTGGCGCAACCAGGCCGGTCGCGTGACGATGGTGGTGCGCGGGCCGGAGCTGAAGAGCGGCGTAAAATACTGGGTGCGCCCCGACGTCGAAAACCGGATCTCCGAAGGTTCGATCGCGGCGCACTTCAATTCGACGGTGGTGAAGATTCAGGAACATCCGCGCGGTGTGGAGATCCGTGATGGTGCCGGCGGCACGCAGTTCGTTCCCGCGGATGCGGTCTACGCGTTCATCGGATTTCAACCGGATGCGGAACTGGAACGGCGCTGCGGCGTCGAGGTCGATTCCGTGACGCTGGTGCCGAAGTTCAATCCGGAAACGTGCGAGACCAACGTGCCGGGTCTATACATCGCCGGAACGATTCAGGCGGGGTTGGACACGGGGCGGATTTTTATTGAGAACTCGCGCGAGCATGCGCCGTTGATTATCGCGGCGGTAAAAGCGCGGAATCACAAACGCGATTGAGCAAATATTCAATATCGAACCGGCAATGGAATTATCCCGGTTCGATGAAGATACAACAGAGTTGCGTACATCAACAAAATGAGGACAACCTTCAGAATCACTGTTGGATCATTTCTAATAGCTAAATAAAGCGGCTTCGAAGTGCGAACTCCATATATGCAGCACGCGATACTGGCGAAGAAGGGAAGTATGGCGTAAATCCAATTTCCATTTTTGACCTGTAGAACTGCCATGAAGGCGCATAGGCCTCCAAAGAAAAATAGCAATATGGAAAGCGTGACTGCGAGGAAAATTGAAGTATTGTTTAAGGGCGTGTTTTTATCCATACGTGCACTTCTCATTTTATTCCGAAACTGGATTTCAGAATCCCAATCCGTACCAATAAAAAAGGCGGCCCAGTGATGGGCCGCCTTTTTCGTTGATCGTTTCCGAACCGCTTACAGATCTTTGTTGCGGTGCGGGTGGCCGGTGTCGTCGTCGAGGATGTCGATGGTGAACCAGCCGAGCGCGAAGTCCACGGCCTGCATCGGGCGGACGTTGACATCAACCAGGACGAGGGCGTGAACGGTCAGGCCGACGCCGGTGAAGCCGCGATCGACCGCGTTGGCGTAGACGGCGGAGGTGTCGAGGTCCATCTTTTCGCTGCGGAAGCTTTCGACCCAGCCGGTGATGCGTTCGCGCTTGATCTTCTGGTAGTAGAGCAGGCTAACGCCGATTTCGTGGCGCTTTTCACGCCAGAAACCCGCGCTGCGGCCGCGGAAGCCGACGTGGTAGGCATCGGAGTAACCGAAGCCAACCTGGGCGAGCTTGGTGGCGTGCGCGTTGATCAGGAAGCCGGGACCACCGCCGACGGAGAAGTCGACGCAGTCGCAGAGATCGTACCAGCGGCTGAGGAAGTAATGCGAGGCCTGCTTGCTGACGCTCGGACCGTTGCCGGCCGAGTGGCTGGACTCTTTGCCCATTTCTTTTTCAAGTCCGCCGGCAGCGGTGCCTTCGCTACCGCCACCACAACCGCTGACTCTGACTTCATGAGAATCGCTGCTGCCCAGACGCGAATCGATCGCGATGTCCGAAGACGAACGCGAACCGCCGCTGATCAGACGCGCTTCGATCGCGATGTCCGACGACGAACGCGAGCCGCTCTGCGAACCGGCACCCATTTCGGAACCGTGCTGGCTGTTGTTCCTATCGAGTCCGCCTGCTTCAACGCCCATCACCACGACGGGGGACAACACGAACAACATGGCCAACGCTGCGACGAATCGCATAAATACCCTCCGGCTTGAACACGTGAAGAACGTCGAAAGTATGGTTATTTTTCGGCAGGTGTCAACGCATTATTTAGGATTATCGCTGGCGTCGTGGCTCTTGGATTCCGGCACTTGGCTCTTGGGGATCCTGTCGGGCTTGGAGCGGTGCGTTTATGAGGCGTCGGGTTCAGGGGTTGCCTGGCGTCTTCCGCCCGCCCGGAATCGACAGAAACCTCGACGGCTAGGCGATTTAAAGAATTCAACCCAGCGCTGGACGGCGGGGCTTGGGAGTTCGGCCTGGATGCGGACCAAGGCGTCTTGAAGGTCTAAACCGGTGCGGTAGAGTAGCCGGTATGCGGCCTTAATTTCTCTGCGATCTTGATCGGAAAGATGTTTGGCGCGGCGCAGACCGACGGCATTCAAGATGGTCACGGCGTTGGCGCCGTCGCCTATAAGGTAGGGCGGAATGTCCATGCCGAAACGGCTGCCACCGGACAAAATTGCCAGAGTTCCGACGCGTACAAACTGGTGGATGACCACGTTGCCGGAGATCATCGCGCCGTCATCAACGTGAACGTGGCCGGCGAGCAACGCACCGTTGGCCAGCAGCACGTTATGACCGAGATGGCAATCGTGAGCGACGTGGCTGCCGACCATCAGGTAGCAGTTGTCGCCGACGCGCGTGGCTTTTCCGCCCTCGGATTTGGTGCCGTGAATCGTGGCGTTTTCGCGGACTGTGACGCCGTCGCCGAGGATCGTGGCGATCGGCTCTCCCTTAAATGAGAAATCCTGCGGCGTGTGACCGATTACGGCATTCATGTGAATGTCGCAGCGCTTGCCCAACACCGTGCCGGAGCACAGCTGCGCGCGAGCGCGGACGCGCGTGCCCTCGCCGACGTGTACGCCGTCTTCGATGATGGCGTAGGCATCGACCTGAACATCCGCGCCCAACTCAGCGCGACTCGAAATTATTGCGGAAGGATGTATCGTCATGGCTTCTGAACATAATGGCGAAGGTTGACTGGGGCGCAAGCGCAGTTGTTTGTACGGGCACGGAGGTCGCAATGACGCAGTGGCAGAATGTGTTTCAGGAAAAAGGGGCAGTCTGGATTCACGATGGCAAACCGACGCGTCCGCACGCGCTGCTGACCAGCGGCATGCATTCCGACGGATTTGTGAACTGCACGAAAGTGACGCAGACGCCGGAACTGCTCCAGCGCATCCTTTCCGATCCGCATGGATTGCAGCCCAAGTTGCCGACCGAGAAAATTGATTGGGTGATCGGCTCGGCGGCCGGCGCCGTCACGTTTGCATACGCGGTGGCGTTGGCGTTGAAGGTGAATGCGGCGTTCACGGAGAAAGACGGCGACGCGATGAAACTCTCGCGCTTCGAAGTCGGTCCGACGGAACGCGTGCTCGTGGTAGAAGACACGATCTCCACCGGCGGTTCGACGTTGAAGACCATCGAGGGCATCAAGCAGAGCGGGGTGGACGACGCGCGGATTCTGCCGTACATCATTTGCCTCGTGAATCGGTCGGGATCGACGCAGTTGAACGGACGCGAGATCCGTTCGCTGCTCTCTCCGGACATCCACATGTGGAAGGCGGAGGAATGTCCACTGTGTAAGAAGGGTTCGCAGGCGGTGCGGCCGAAATCGCACTGGGCGGATCTGACACGCGCGTAAGGGTTGCAGGCGGGACGCCTGCAACACAATTCGCGCTGACGCGCGGCAATAAAGTTGTGGCCCAGGCGTCCCGCCTGCATTTGCTGGAGTCATCGTGTCGGACTTTCACGTACCTGAATTGACTTCGCGCCCCGCCAACACTGGCGGCGGGTTGCGGGGTGTGTTCATGTTTTTATTTTCGATCTTCTGGTGCTCGGTCTGGGGCATCTGGTGCACGATTTTCGGGCTGCTGAATCTGCAGACGCTGGCCAAATTCGGCGTGATGATGTGGCCGCGAGGAACGATGGCCGTCTCCGGTGTGCGCACCGTCGTTGAGCGCCGCGGAAAAATGGAATCCGGAAAGTCGTACGTATTCTTAAGCAATCACCAGAGCGCCATGGACATTCCGATTCTGATGAATGCGTGTCTGCCGGAATTCAACGTGCGCTTCATGGCTAAAGAATCGCTCTTCAAAGTTCCGTTCATGGGGTGGGCGATGAGCGCCACGGGATTCATCCCGATCCGGCGCGAAAGTCCGCGGCATTCGGCGGAGATGTTCCAGAAGCTGATGCAGAAAAAGCGCGCGATTCCGTATTCGTACATCATCTTTCCAGAAGGCACGCGCAGCCCGGACGGACGGTTGCAGCCCTTCAAGAAGGGAAGTTTTGGCTTGGCGGTGCGGCTGGGAATTCCGGTCGTTCCGGTCACGTTGATCGATGCGTGCCGGGTCAACCCGAAGGGCCGGTACGTGGTGCGCAAGGGCACGGTTCACGTTGTCTTTCATGAGCCGATTCTGCTCGATGAAAACGCATCGCGTGAGGATCGCGACGCGCTGCTCGAGAAGGTTTTTGAGGCGGTGAAGTCGGCGCTGCCGGAAGATCAGCGGCCGGCGTGATTGTGCCATGGATGTGCGAATGTGTGAGCGTAGCGAATACAGTCGCTCATCCATGGCACAGTGGGCGGCATTGCGCCGTGTAAAAGCTCGCGTACAGTGTTTCGACTAAGGTTCCTTTGAGGTTATGCGTATGCGAAAAATCGCAGCACTGGGTTTGATTGTACTCGTGGTGGCGCGGGTTTGTTTCGCGGCTGACGATGAGGCGGCGGAACTCAAATTACGCATCAAGTCCGGCGATTCACTTCATTATGCCTGGACGATCACGTCCAACAGCATTTCCAATGGGCGCGCGGAAGGCAAGCCGTTCACGATCTCGAGCGAATTTGTGTTCGCGATGACGCTGCAGATCAAAGGACTTCCGGCCAAGGGCGAACAGACGCCGGTGGCGTTGCGGCTGCAGAACATCAACTACACCGACCGGCGATCGATCGGCGATGAGATGAAGACCGATCTGACCGTTTCACGCGAGAAAGTAAAATATACCGAGAACGGGAAAGTGCTGATCGACAGTGAGAACGACATCGGCACCGATTCGGTCAACACCTACCTGGACCAGATGAAGCTACTGGAGACCGGCGAAGCGCACACGATGATGGACGGAACGGGCCGCCAGTCGGAAATGCAGGGCGAAAGTGCCATGGTTGAGATGTTCCGCTCCGGCGGCGCGCAGACGATTTTCCCGCTGCTGGCGGGCAAGAGCGTCAAGCCCGGCGAATCGTGGCAGGACACGTTTACGATGCCCAGCATCGGCGACTTCAAACTGGCCAAGCCGGCCATCGTTCATTCCAAAGTCACGTTTGCAAAATGGGAGACGAAAGACGGCAAGAAACTGGCGCAGCTCGAACTGGTCTCCGCCATGGAGCACACCGACCTGAAAGGCGAAAATCCCAAAGGTATGCTCGCCGAAATCAGCCACGTCACCGACACCGTCACCGGCACCGCGCTCTTCGATCCCGCTACCGGATATTTCGTCGAAGGTACCATCAATAACGACGTGAAGTACCACATCGACGGCGAAATCGAAGGCCAGCGGCAGGGCATGGACGTGACAGGGAAGTCCGCGATCTCGTTTACGCGTAAAGAGAAGTGAGCTTCGACTCGCGGCAAAGGTAAAACGCTGCCGCGCTACGCGCGTTGAATGGCGCGCGGGGCTGTGCTAGAAACGAAATTCATGAAAATCGGCATGGCTCAGATCAACCCCACCGTCGGGGATTTTGACGGGAATTGTGCGCAGATTGTCGCGGCGGCCAAGAAGGCGGCTGTGCAGGGTGCGGAACTCACGGTCTTCTCCGAGATGTGTCTGCTCGGGTATCCGGCTCGCGATCTGCTTGAGAAACCGGCGTTTCTGGAAGCTCAGGACCGCGCCATCGAACGGCTCCGCGACGAACTGCGCGGAACGCCAGCGGTGATTGGCATCGTCCATCGTCGCGGGCAGGGCGTGGGGCGGGGGCTGTTCAATTCCTGCGCGATGATTCAGGACGGCAAGATCATCGACGTCGGGCACAAATCGCTGTTGCCGACGTACGACGTGTTCGACGAAGACCGCTATTTTCAGAGCGGCTCGGCGCCTCTGGTGACGACACTGCAGCGTCGCGCAGGCAGTCGGATGACGCTGGGGTTGTCGATCTGCGAAGACTGCTGGAACGACAAGGATTTCTGGGCGCAGCGCCGCTATGCGTTCGACCCGATGGAAGATCTCGTCCGCCGCGGCGCGGAAGTGCTGCTGAATCTGTCGGCCTCGCCGTACAGCATGGAAAAGCACGCCTCCAAGCAGTCGATGCTCTCGGCGATCGCGAAAAAATACGAGCGGCCGTTGATCTATGTGAATCAAGTGGGCGGCAACGACGACCTGGTCTTCGACGGCCGTTCGATGGCCTTCAACGCCCGGGGCGAAGTGATCGCGTGCGGACCGGCATTTGAAGACGCGGTAACAGTGGTCGATCTGCGTGCCCCGCCCGTGGCGACCGAACTGGAGAAGGGGCATCTGGCGGTCGAGGAAGAAATTCGCCGCGCCTTGGTGCTCGGTACCCGCGATTACGCGCGGAAGTGCGGCTTCAAATCGGCGGTGCTGGGTCTCTCGGGCGGTATCGATTCGGCGGTTGTCGCGGTGATCGCGGCGGAAGCGTTCGGGCCACAGAACGTCACCGGCGTGGCGCTGCCGTCTCGCTTTAATTCGCCGGAGAGTCTCAGCGACGCGAAGGACCTCGCGCAACGGCTGGGGATCCAGTTCCACGAGGTGGCGATCGAAGGGCCATTCACGGAAATTAAGAACGCGCTTTCGCAGGTTTTCGCGGGCCGGAATGAAGACGTGACGGAAGAAAACATGCAGGCGCGCATCCGTGGCGTGCTGCTGATGGCGATGTCGAACAAGTTCGGACACCTGCTGCTGACGACGGGGAACAAATCGGAACTGGCCACCGGATACTGTACGCTCTACGGCGACATGTGCGGCGGCCTGGCGGTAATCAGCGACGTCTACAAGATGATGGTCTATCGCCTGGCCAATCACCTCAATGCGATGAATCCGGCCAACCCGCCGATCCCGCAATCGAGCATCACCAAGGCGCCGACGGCGGAATTGCGCTTCAACCAGAAGGATCAGGATTCGTTGCCGCCCTACGACATGCTCGACGCCATCCTGAAAGAAGCGATCGAGCACCACGTCAGCGCTGACGAAATTGTGAAGCAGGGCTACGACCGCGCGATCGTGATGAAAGTGCTGCGCATGATCGACCTCAACGAATACAAACGCCGGCAGGGCGCACCAGGTTTGAAGATCAGTCCGAAGGCGTTCGGCACCGGACGACGGATGCCGATCGCGCATCGGTTCAGGGAATATTGACTGAACGGCGAAGGATGAACGATGAATGTCGAAAGCGCGGTGAACAAGGTTAAGGCGCAACTCATTAATTTCTAAATAGGTCATTTTGACCTCCCGGTAAATTTACCGGGTGGTTAAAATCGGGCACCCTGTCACGAATTCGCGACAGGGTCGGTAGTGATTCGTTCTCTGATTTCGCAATTACTGACATCAAAAATCGAGGAGAAACGCAAATGCGATTAGTGAGCTTTGGGCCGGCTGGCGAAGAGCGGTTGGGCGCCTGGGTTGAGGACGGAAAGCGGATTCTGGACCTGAATGCGGCCGACGGGACCATTCCGCCTTCGATGAAACAATTTCTTCGCGGCAATTTTTGGGAAAGGGCCAGACGAATTCTGGCCGATACACCATCCACAGCAGGTAAAGCCTGGTTTAAGGCTGAGGGCGTGCGACTGGGCGCGCCGGTGCCTCGGCCGGGACAGATCGTCTGTGTGGGGCTGAATTACAAGGACCACGCCGACGAACAGAACGTGCCGTACCCGAAGGCTCCGCTGCTGTTCGGCAAGTCGCCGATGGCGGCGGCTGGACCGAATGATGATGTGATCTACCCCGACGGCGTCGAGCAGTTGGATTACGAAGTCGAGCTGGGCGTGATCATCGGCAAGACGGCGAAGAACGTGGCGGCCGCCGATTTTGAGAAGTATGTCGCCGGGTACTGCACGCTGAACGACGTCTCGGCGCGCTGTTGCCAGTTCGGGGACAAGCAGTGGTACCGCGGCAAGTCGTTCGACACCTTTGCGCCATTCGGGCCGGCGCTGGTGACGCCGGATGAAGTGGGGAATCCGCAGGCGCTGAAGCTGACCTGCAAAGTGAACGGAGATCTGCGTCAGAATTCGTCGACGGAAAGAATGATCTTCTCCGTCGCGGAAATCATCGCGTATATCACGCGCGGCGTGACGCTGCAGCCGGGCGATGTGATCGCGACGGGAACGCCTTCGGGCGTGGGCGTGTTTTTGAAGCCGCCGCAGTTGTTGAAGCGCGGCGATACAGTGGAATTGGAAGTTCAGGGACTGGGAAAAGTAGTCAACAGGATCACTTGAGGAGCGTCAAAACAGATGAACCACAGCGGCGCGCTGAATTCGAAGACCGGGACACTTAATCGCTTCAGTCGCATGCCGCTGTGGATCACCGGAGGAGCTGGAGCGTTCGCGCTGATGCTCTCCGGGTGCAGCAGCAGCAACCACGCCGACTCCTCGCGCACGCCCAACCCGGAATTGCAGCGCGTCGCCGAAGCCGCTCCGCCGGTGGAAGCGCCGACGGCCTCGCAGACCACCATTTACCGTCCACGATCCCAGGAAGACATCGACCGCATTTATTCCATGCCTGCGCCGGCGCCGATTGTGATCGCGCCGCCTACGCGGACTCGCGTGGTTCAGGATACGGGCGTCTCGGCTGATCCGGCGTGGGATATTCCGATCACGCGCGAATGGCGGCATATCGTGGTGCATCACTCGGCCAGCGCGGTGGGTTCGGCGTCGATTTTCGATAAGGCGCATCGCGACCGCGGCTGGGACGGCCTGGGCTACCACTTCGTGATCGGCAATGGCTCGGCGTCGGGCGATGGCGAAGTCGAAGTCGGATTCCGCTGGAGCCGCCAGATGCAGGGTGCTCACGCGGGCAACATTGAATACAACCAGCACGGAATCGGCATCTGCCTGGTCGGCGATTTCGAAAATGGCGGCACACCAACGCCCAACCAGATGGCCAGCCTGCGCCGGCTCGTCCGCTTCCTGCAGGTCAAGACGGGCGTGCCTTCGTCCGAAGTGATTGGCCACGGCAATGTCCCAGGCAAGAGCACGCAGTGCCCCGGCCGCGCGCTGGACGTCGGTTCCTTCCGCGCGTCGCTCGGCGACGGCGCGATTGGCGTCCCGATCCAGTACACCGCGCACACGTCGATCGGCACGCACAGCGCGACGCCGCATGTAGCTCACCGGACTTCCGCGACATCAAGCAGCAGCGCGTCGTTGCCGTAGAAATACTGAGACTTTTAAAATGAGAAAAGCGCGGCAGAGAAATCTGCCGCGCTTTTTTGTGTCAAGAAGTTACGTAACTGCTAAGTCAGCGCGGCTTCGATGGCGCGCCTTCCATCGTGCAGGTAGAGCAGGATTTGATCGACCGGTTCGCTGCCGGGTTTGCCGGAGAAGGCCAGCGCGCAAACGGGTTCACCTGGCACGCTGATCGGAATGGAGACGCCGAAGGTCGTCTTGTTCTGCCAATTCACCAGTGGGAGGCAGTCCTCGCGCAGAAATGTACGGACGATCTTGAGGCACTCCGCGGGCGTCTGCGGCACCAGCGGCGTCGGGCGTTCCCAGCCGTAGCGTCGCTTGCTGGCGTTGAGGACTTCGATCGCTTCTTTTTCCGGTCGATCGAGCAGCAGGCGCATGCCGACGGTCGAAAGGTGCACGGGATAGCTGCCGGCGTAGCCGGAGATGACGTCCTGGCCGTGTTGCGCGCGGAGCAGGTAGAGCAGCTCGCCCTGCCAGAGCGTGCCGAGCGTGATCAGGAAATCGGGATGCTTTTCGGCCAGCTGAGCGATGATCGCGCGCGGCCGGGTCATCATTTTGAAATTGTGGACCGCGCGGCCGACCATGGTGAGCACGCCGTAGTCGACGGTGAAGCTCTGGTACGTCGGCTTGCGTACGTAGCCGGCGGTACTCAAGACTTTCAAAATGCGCGACGCGGAACTTTGATGCAGGCCCAGCTTGGCGGCGACTTCTGTTGACGTCATCGGCTCGGATTCGACCAGCAACCGCAGGATTTCCAAGCCACGCGTCAGCGCTTTGCTGCTACTGCTGGCGACGGGATCGATTTCCTTGGGCGGAGATTTCTTTGAGGGCATGGTTTCAGAGTATACCGGCGACGGAGTAAAAGTACCACGTGTGTGAAAGCAAAACGGACAAGCGCTTTCACGCTTGTCCGTTTTGAATTTGCCTGCGACTTCGTCGAGCGGATTACTTCCCGTCGCCGCCGATTTCAGCTTCGCCGGAGTGCATCAGGTAGAACTTGGCGGCCTGGATCTTCGAACCCCACGTCTTCAGGTTCTCTTCGTTGCCTTCCTGGATGCCCTTCAACTGATTGTTGGGATCGGTGGAGTATTTGTAGTTGTCCCAATCGAAATGGAAATTGTTGGGCATGTTCGTCCACGGGTAGATCGCCGCGGGGAAGATCAGGAATCGCTGGACCCATTCCGGACGGAGGCGGCGCTTGGCGCTGGCGAGATTCGGCGCCCACTTCGCTTCCTTCGGAATCTTGGTGCCGACCGCGTGACAGTTGACGCAGCCCATGCCGCCGGCTTTTTCGTCGCCGAAGATCAGGAACTGGCCGTCGGTATACTGCTTCTTGTCGGTGTCGCCCACCGGTCCGGGTTGTGTGCCGTAGGCCTTCTGACCGGAGTCGGCGATGAAGTAATCGACGACCTGCGCGGCATCGTCGGGGAGATCGGCCAGCTTGACGGCTTCCGCCGAGGGCAGCGGCTCGCCGGCGAAGCCGGTACCGCGCTTGAGCGGATCGATCGCCGACAGATGTCCCGCCGGGTAGATCGACTTGTACTTCGAGTACGGCCCATCGGTCCAGAAGCTGGGCATGCGGATGTACAGCCCCTGGCGCAGCGGGTAAACGCTGTGGAGGAACTGGTACAGCCAGTCCGGCTGAACCTTGCCGCCTTCGTAGCTCAGGCTGGGCGGCGCCTGTTGCTGGCTGGCGCCGTCGATTCCGCGCGCCGTTTCGAACTTGATCATGTGATCGGCGATGCGGCCTTCGCCGCGTTGGAAGCGGACCTTGATCTTCATCGGTTCATAGTACGTCTTGTTGACCTTGCGCTCTTCAATCTGCAGAGCTGTGAGCTTGACGTCATCGCCAGGGGCTTTGGCCAGCGCATCGGTACCGGCCAGACGTTCGTAGGCATCCTTCTCGACGAACTTCTTGGCCAGCTTCGCGTAGGACGTGGAGGCGGCCTTCTCGTCGGCGTAGAAGTACTTCGTGACTTCGAGGAAGCGCGCTTCACTGACGACATCGCCGTAGCTGACCACACCCTTCTTCGGATTCGCTTTGTCCTGGAAGGTGAAGCCCACGGGAATGAACGGCAGCAACGAATTGGCGCGGACGCGCTTTTCGGCCAGGATGATCGGCGCGGTCTTGTCGGTAATGTACGAACCGCGCAGCACGTTGAGGTAGCCGGGCATCGTGAACGGTTCTTTCGTGCCGTCGGTCTTCTCTTCGTAGGTCAGCGAGACCACGTCTTCATCGACGTAGAACAAGTTTCCAGGTTTGCGCATTTCTGACGGTGAACCCGGTCCTGCCTGTGGCAACAACGCGACGAGACCTTCGACCGGAATTTCCTCCGGCAGCGGTTCTCCACCCGGTTCGGGACTTCCATTCAGGCCGACGAGATGACAGCCCGTGCAGTTCAATTCACGGATGACGCGGTGGCCGCGGTCGATGGCCACTTCCTGCGGCGACGGAGCGTGCTGCTTCTCCACCGGAATCGGTTCCATCGTCAGGCTCAGGATGTGGGTCACGAGCCGTTCGATCTGGCGGGGATTCAAGCCGTTGGGCGTGTTGTTGTTTTCCAGATCCGCATTGTCTTCCGGATGGAAATGATGATCGCCTTCCTTGGCGGCTTCACCTTCGGGCTTGGAATAGCCAAACCACGGCATGCGGAGACGGTCGAAGGGCTTGATCAATTCCAGCTTGCCCATGTCGTAGACGCGGGGGCGGGCGATCTTGGTGTAGAACCAGTCCCACTTCGTATGCCCGATCGGATGCTTATCCGTCTGGGTCTTGCCGAAGTCGAGTTTTTCCAGATCCTTGTCCGCTTCGCCGGCGAGATTGACGCAGGTCAGCGGCGCGAAGGTCCAGCCTTGGATGTTGTGACAGCCAAAGCAGCCGTGATGCTGGATCAACGTTTCACCCGTGTAGAAAGCCTTGGCGGTGCGCTTGGGGTTGGGGCTCTTGTTGATGAACTCCTTCAGCTTCGCGATCTGGCCTTCGGTCCATTCACCTTCACCGGTGTCGACCATCTTGCTGGTGCCATCGGCTTCCTTCTTGCTGGCCATCTTGACCTTGTTGTGGAGCGACTCGTCCATCAGCTTGATCGGATCGCCGAGCATTTCCGTCAACTTCACGACCGGCGTGGTGGCGCCGAGCTTATCCCGGATCACCTGATCGAACGCGTCTTCGGGTGCTTCCTTCTGTGCTTCGAGTTTCTTGCCCGGCACCTTCATCGTGGTCATCAGGTACGCGGTCAGGTCCGCGGCTTCCTTATCGGAGAGGCGCAGGTTGGGCATTTTCGTTTCCGGCCAGTAATTGCGCGGCGCTTTGAGCCACGCGTAGAGCCAGCCGGGCGTCAGCTTCTCGCCCACGCGGCTCAGGTCCGGGCCGTGATGGTTGACGTCGAACTTATTCGGATCCTTCTGATCGATCGTGGCGTGGCAGCCCAGGCAGCCGATGCCGGAGAAGAGCAGGCGTCCGGCTTCCACGTCTCCGGCCGGTGCGTCAGGCGGGGGCGTTTCGCGCAGCTTGCTGGTGGTGAAGAGGTACGTGGCGATCGCTTCAACTTCGACCGGATCGCGCGGCAGGTGGTCGCTGCCGACGGCGAGCTTCATGTCTTCGTCAGTGCGATTTTCAAGGCCGAAGAAGCGCGGCATCTTGGTGGTGGCGCGGAAATCCCAGGGGTTCAGGATCCAGTTGCGAGCCCATTCGATGTTCGTCTTTTCGCCGATGCGGCGCAGGTCCGGTCCGATGCGTCCGACCCAGGCCATGTCCTTGTCACCGCTGGCGCCCATGTGACAGTTGGTGCAGCCGCGGTCGCGGAAGAGGTAGCGGCCTTCGTTGAGCTTGCTGGCTTTCGGCACTTCGTCCAGTCCGCGATGGCACTTCAGGCAGCTGGCTTCCGTGTGCTGCAGGGGCAGCATCTTGTTGTCCCAATAGTGCAGGTACTCCCAGCCGAACTTCTTCTCCCATTCTTCAGCTTGCTCGGGATTCTGCGGAGAGTGGGCGGCGCGGGTGAAGGTCGTGCCCATCGGTTTGCCCTGATGGCAGACCGTGCAGCCGAACTTGTTGTATGGGTGCTTGGAATTGGGGCTGACGAACAGATCCAGTTGCGGGTGCGAGCGCAGGACCTTGTCCAGTCCTTCGGGCCGGTTGGCGTAGCTGGGGTCGGGATTTTCGATGGCCTTGTGGCAGCTGACGCAGCGATCGACGCGCATGGTCTTGGCGAAGAAACGGTCTTCCGGAAGGTCGGTGAGCACGGCCTGTTCGATGTGGTAATTGGGCGCGATGAAATTGATGCCCGGCGCGTCCTTGGCCAGGTTGATGATCGTGCTGCCCTTGGCCTTCTTGATCTTGGCGGCCAGGTCGGTCTCGGAAGCGAGCAGAACGTCGTGTTCTTTGAGCGCGTTTTTGTAGTCGGCCGTGGCGTCGACGATCACTTTCGTCGCGGCTTCGCGTTGAGCCTTGAGGTCTTCGACCAGTGCGAATTTTTCATCGACCTTCTTGCTCAGCTCATCGCGTTCTTTGCGACGCGCGGCTTTCGAATTCTCGTCCTTGGCGGCGTCGACTTCGTAGTTCTTCGTCTGTAAGTCGGCCTTGAGGAAGTTCAGGTTGCGCTTTTCAAGCTGCAGCTTGTTGTCGATCGTCTTGATGTCGGCGTTGGCCTTGTCGACGTCGGCTTTCTTGGCGTCGAGCGCTTCCTTGCCGGCTTTGATCTTGTCGTTGACGTCGGAAACTTCCTTGGAGTAATCCGGCTCCTGGACCTGCTCGTCGGCGGTCGCTTTCTCCTTTTCGAGGCGCGCCATTTCCAACTTGTTGTATTGCTTCTGGTACGGCGTGAAATCGCGTGTGTAGTCCTGAACGAATGCATACACCGTCGCCAGCACCAGCACCACACTGGCTGCGCCGAAGGCAATGTGCATGTTCTTGATGGACGGACCGCCCTTCTTGGCCATTATTTCTCTCCGGTATTGCGCCTTACATTTTCATTTGAGTGTTGAACTGACTTTCACTGTATGGATGACGACGACTGTTTTGCCGTGGCTTAGCCCATCACGAGGTACGATTCGTTTTCGTTCCACTGGCCCAAGTCCTGGCGGAACTTCTTCGACTTGTCGACGATGATGTTGCCGGCCGAATCGAGGTAGATGCGGAAACGTTCGAGCGGGCGGGGCGTCGGGCCTTCGAAATTCACGCCGTTGAGGTAGTAACCTGAACCGTGGCAGGGGCACTTAAACTTGCGTTCGGCGTCGAGCCAATTGGGCGTGCAACCCAGATGGGTGCAGACCGTCGAGAGCGCAACGAGGCGGTCTTGACCTTCTTCACCCAGACGCACCAGCCAGACGGCCTGCGCCTGCTTGAAGTTTTCGTAGACCTTGTTGAGCTCCGGGTATTCCGAGCGCTTGCCGGCGATGAAACGCGGATCGGATTCGTAGAGTACGTTCGGAAACATGAAGCGCAGGAACAACGCGCCGACGGCACCCAGGAACGTGAAGAAGAACAACCACGCCGCGAAACCCCATTCAAGGAACGTGCGACGGGTCTGCAACTGCGGCGGGGGAGGGAGCGGGACTTCCGGAGTCTTCGGCGGCTTGGCGCCACCCGCGGCCGGCTTGGCAGCAGTAGCGGCGGCAAGGTGCTCGACCGCCGGCTTGTTGGCGGGAGTGCCCTTGGCGTCGATGCCGGAATCTTTCGCTTCGCCGGCTTTCGGCGGAAACGGTTTGGCCGGAGCAGCAGCAGCAGCGGGAGCCGCGGCCGGAGTCGCGGCGGCAGCAGGTGCAGCGGCCGCGGGAGCTGGGGCGGCAGGCGCAGCCGGAGCAGCGCCACCTTTCGCCGCGGCGGCCTTGGCCGCGTTGGCAGCTCGGACAGCGGCCAGACGCGCCATTTTCTCTTCCGCCGTCAAGACTTTGGGCGGTTCAGGAGTGCCGGGAGCGGGCGGTTTGGGGGCGTCGGGTGCAGGTACTGGATTGGGTGTGTCGGACATGAGCTGAACTTCCTCGCGTAATCGCTTCGGACTTTTTAAGTGCAGTCCGCCAAACGCATGAAAATGACAAACGAACGCCGCGCTGATTTTACGCTCAGCGTTGGGACTCGTCTTCACGGACATGAACGGCAATGTGTGGAACTTTATCGGGCGCCGTTCAGCGGTCAACAGAAAGTGAAAACTTATAGAGTGCTTCGTGCCACGTTGCACGAAACTCTATCCCTGCTCGCCACAATAAGTGGAGTGTAACGACACACTTTCTCCACCTTGCGAACCTTCGTAATTCTGAGGAAGCAAAGAACGGGCCGCACCTTGTAAGGGCGTGTCGCACGAAGACCTTGTCGACAAGGTTCCCCATTGCCCAGCGCGATGAATATTACCGAAGCTCATTGTGTTATGGACGGCGACTTGCATTGCCTGACCGAGCGGACTACTAATTTGTGCGCGTTGTTGCGATTCGACCCAAGTCGAAACATTCGCGATAGCACGCCGGAAGTTAAAGATTGGTTTGGGGATCACTCGCTTTCGATTGACAGTCCCTATGGCCTGAGTGTATAAGCGCGGGAGATAAACCAAACCGCGCCTATTGAAACATCAGGTTCGCGTCAGCGAGCGGGTAGGCTTTTTTTACAAAGGAGCAAGAACGATGTTGAAGCGGGTCTGTGCCCTCATTTCAGTGTTGACGTTTGTCGTCCTGGTCGGCTGCGGTGCGCCGGAAACCACCCCGACCACGACTCCCACCTCGGGTGGCGGCGACAAGAAGCCGGAAGTCAAGAAGGATACGCCCAAGAAGGGTGGAGCGACGGCCGAGAAGTTCCCGGCTGACAAGGCGACGGGCAGCATCAAGGGCGTTGTGACGCTCGAAGGCGAAGCGCCGAAGATGAACAAGATCGACATGAGCGGCGCGGCCTCTTGCGCGGCGTTGCACAAGGACGCGGTGACGAAGGAAGACGTCGTCTCCAAGGATGGCAAGCTGGCCAATGTCGTCGTCTATGTCACGACGGTCAACGGCAAGGCGATCGCCGACACCTGGAGCTTCGATCCGGCGACGGAAGAAGTGACGCTTGACCAGAAGGGCTGTCAGTACATTCCCCACGTGCTGGCCGTGACCACCGATCAGCCGGTCAATGTCCAGAGCGACGACGATCTGGCGCACAACATCCACTACATCGGCAACAACCCGGAATTCAACGAAAGCCAGCAGAAGGCCGGCTCGAAGAAGGCCGTGAAGTTCTCGGAACCCGATGAACACGCCGCGATCGCCTGCAACATCCACGGCTGGATGAAGGCGTACCTGTGGGTCTTCCCGCACAAGCTGTTCGCGGTGACCAAGGAAGACGGCAGCTACGAAATCAAGGGCGTTCCCGCCGGCGATTACGAAGTTGCGGTCTGGCAGGAAAGCGAAGGCGCCAAGCTGACCAAGCTCGACCCGGTCAAGGTCAAGGTCGGCGACAAGGAAGCCAAGGAACAGAACTTCACATACAAGGTGAAGTAAGTCACGTCGACAAATCGTAGTACTCGCAAGATGAGCGCAGGGCACACGGGATTCAATCCTGTGTGCCCTGCGGATTCAAAATCCAGATTCGATTCAAAAGGGAAATTCGATGACACAACGAGGACGCCTGGGCCAACCGGGTTTGCTGGGTCGCTGGAGTACGGTGGGAAAAGTCGCCGCGCTGCTGATGGTGCTGGGCGTAGTCGTGAGCGCCACCGCGCGGGGCGAAGAACTGCCTTCCAATCCGGAAAAGTACATGGGCATGCCCTGGTTGCCGGAAGGCACGAGCACCTACGCCGACGCGATTGACAATCTCTTCTACGGCATTCTCTACCTGACCGGCGGCGTGTTTGTGATCACCGAAGCCCTGCTGCTGCTTTTCATTTTGAAATACCGCGCGCGCGAAGGTGCCAAGAGCATCTACTCGCATGGCAACCACAAGCTCGAACTGGCGTGGACGCTGATTCCGGCCGGCATTCTCGGCACGATCGCGATTCTCCAGAAGGGGACGTGGGACGACATCAAGAAGCCCGAAAAGTTTCCGACGGGCGACAAGGTCGTCCACATCCAGACATTCGCCAAGCAGTTCGAATGGAATTTCCGCTACGCAGGCGCCGACGGCAAATGGGGCACGCCCGACGATATTACGCTCAACAACAAGCTGGTCGTCCCGGTCCACCGCCCGATCGTGATGGAACAGACGTCGCTGGACGTGATCCACTCCTTCTTCCTGCCCAACATGCGCCTGAAGCAGGACGTGGTGCCGGGCATGCAGATCCGGGTCTGGTTTGAAGCGACGAAGACGACCGATGAAATGCGCAAGACTCACGGGAAGTATGTCAAGCCCAAGGAATTCCTGAAAGAGGGCGAAGACCCCGCGGCGTCGAGCCTCGATTGGAACTACGAAGTCGTCTGCGCGGAACTGTGCGGCATTCAGCACGGTGAAATGCGCGGCAGCCTGACGGTGCTCAGCGAAGACGAGTACAAGGCGTGGCTGGAAAAGGCGTCCAAGGATGCCGTCGATTTTGACAAGCCGGAAATCTGGGAACACTGGAAGACGAAGAATCCGGAAACCGGCGACCGAGACTTCCCGCCGCGCAAAGTGACAGAGGAAAAAGAAGGAAAGTAAGTGAGCAGCGGTCTGAAAAGTTTGGTTGGTAAAGATTACAGCTTCGATTTGGACTTCATTCAGGGGAAAGCATGTCTACAGCAGCATTGGATCATGGCGGGCACGGCGATCACGCGCATCACGAGCCCAGTTTCTTCTTCAAGTACATCTGGTCGACCGATCATAAGATGATCGGCAAGCAGTTCATGATCACCAGCTTGTTCTTCTTCCTGCTGGGCGGCGCGCTGGCGCTGGCGGTGCGCTGGCATCTGGCGTGGCCGAACACGAAAGTGCCGCTGTACGGCGAAGTGAACGGCAATGAATACAATCAGCTCTTCACCATGCACGCCTCGGTGATGATCTTCATGGTGATCATCCCGATGCTCGCCGGCGCGTTCGGCAACTTTGTAATCCCGCTCCAAATAGGCGCACGCGACATGGCCTTCCCCTGGCTTAATGCCGCATCGTACTGGTTAATGTGGCCATCGATTATCTGTCTGGTCACCAGCTTCTTCGTCCCCGGCGGCCCGGCGCAGGGCGGCTGGACGTCGTATGCTCCCTTAAGCATCATCGCTGTCGGTTCCCGGCAAACGACACTTACTCCAACGTTCCTCAATGGCCAGAATTTATGGCTGATCGGCGTGATGATCGTCGGCTTCTCGTCGGTCTTCGGGTCATTGAATTACGTGGTCACAATCATCAAGCTGCGTGCGCCGGGAATGACGCTCTTCCGCATGCCGCTGACGGTCTGGTCGCTGTTCATCACCGCGATTCTCTCACTCTTCTCGACGCCGGTGCTGACGGGTACGCTCTTCATGCAGTTGATGGATCGCTACGCGGGCACGACGTTCTTCAACCCGGGCAATCTCTTCCCCAGCAATCATGAAATTCTTTCGCCCGGCGGCGGCCAGGTCTTGCTATGGCAGCATCTCTTCTGGTTCTACTCGCATCCGGCCGTGTACTTGATGATCCTGCCGGCGATGGGAATCGTCTCCGACATTCTCCCCGTCTTCGCGCGCAAGCCGATCTTCGGTTACAAGCCGATGGTCTACTCGATGGCCTCGATCGCCGGACTGGGATTCATCGTCTGGGCGCATCATATGTTCCAGTCGGGCATGAATCCCGCGCTGGGCATGACGTTCATGGTCTCGACCATGTTCATCGCACTGCCTTCGGCGATCAAGACCTTCAACTGGCTGGGCACGCTCTGGGGCGGCAATATCACCTTTAAGACGCCGATGCTGTTCGCGCTCTCGTTTGTCTCGATGTTCATCATCGGCGGTCTGTCCGGTATCTTCATGGCCGCGACGCCCGTCGACATGTACCTCCACGATACCTACTTCATCGTCGCGCACATCCATTACGTCGTGTTCTGCGGCACGGTGATGGCGATCTTCGGCGGAATCACTTTCTGGTTCCCGAAGATGTTCGGACGCATGATGAATGAAGGACTGGGCAAGCTGCATTGGTTCCTGACGTTCATCTTCATGAACGGCACGTTCTTCATGATGCACATCCTGGGAATCGGCGGACACCATCGCCGCATCGCCAGCGTGATGCTGTATCAGAATCTGTGGAGCCTGCAGAAGTACAACGTGATGATCACCGTCTGCGCGATCGCGCTCGGCTTTTCGCAGCTGTTGTTCCTGATCAACTTCTTCTACTCGATGTTCGCCGGTCCGAAGGCCGAACAGAATCCTTGGAAGGCCAACACGCTGGACTGGACCGAAGCGCCGTCCCCGGCGGGTCACGGCAACTGGCCGGGCGCAATCCCGACCGTGCATCGCCCTCCGTACGAATACAGCTCGCCGGACGTCAAGGAAGACTGGTTGCCGCAGAGTCTGGTGATCGGCGGGCAGGGGCAGATCGGTGCGGGCCATCAGGTTGTCTCGACGCACTAAGCGGACGAACTGGGACGGAATTAAGAACCCATGAGCAGTACGGTGAATCAGGATCGCGGAGGTGTCTCGCCTGCAGTAGAGCAGGGGCGGGACGTCATGCCTGCGCATAATCCGTGGGTTCACCGTCTGGCGGTGCTGGGGTCGTGCTGGGCGTTTCTGGTCGTGTGCATGGGTGGCACGGTCAAGAGCCGCGAAGCAGGGCTGACGATTCCGCAGCCGTTTTACTATCAGTGGCATTACGACTGGCTCTTCATTCAAAATCTCAATACCGAATACATCCACCGCGCGCTGGTGCCGATCCTGACCGGATTGACGCTCGCCGTGGTCGGAATGGTGCTCTGGAAGGACACGCGCAAGTCGGTGCGCACACTCGCGTGTTTTCTCGTGGTCGGCCTTTTCGCGCAGGCGTTTCTGGGCTATCTGACGGTGCGCTTTTTCGCGCACGCGCAGACGTCCATTCCGCATGCGGTGATGGGCCAGACGTTCTTCTGCCTGATGGTCTCGATGGCAATGATGACGTCCAAATCATGGATGTCCGATGCGCCGGCGCTGCCCAGCCAGAATTCGCCGTCGCTCTACCGGCTGGCTGTGTACTGCGTGATTGCCGTTGGCGTGCAGTTGCTGTTGGGCGCGGCGTTGCGCCATGACGATCAGGGCGCGGCCATTCGTAACGGACGTTCGTTTGTCTTCGTCTGGCACCTGATCGCGCACATTGTCGGCGCATTCACGGTAACGTTTTTCATCTTCCGCGTGATCTCGCGTGTCTTCAACTTCCACCGTCCGCAGAAAGAACTGCTCTGGCCGGCGCGGATGTTGATGATTCTGCTGAGCTTCCAGTTTCTGCTCGGTCCGGGCGCCGCGGCTCTAAAAATTCTGACGATTGAAGATTACAACATGCCGCCGCTGGAACGGGTGGTGGTGGCGACGGTGCATCTGGCCATCGGTGCGCTGCTGCTGGCGCTGAGTGTCACGCTGGCACTCCGCGCGCGCCGCTTTACCTCGCCTGTGCCCGCGACTCAAAAGGCACCCAGCTCCGCCACACCGTTGATGGGGGTGGCCGCGTGAACACGATGGAGCCTCAGACTCTCAACAACCCCGCCGCTGGTTTCTACGTGCGCCTGTCCGATTTAATGACGTTGACCAAAGCGCGGCTCACCACGCTGGTGATGCTGTCGGTCATGGTCGGATTTTACTTCGGCTCGCCCGACCACCTCGACGTCGGGCTACTCGTCGATGCGCTGATCGGGATCACGCTCGTCGCCGCCGGTTCCAGCGCGCTCAATCAGTTGCTCGAACGCCACATCGACGCGCGGATGGATCGCACGAAGAATCGGCCCTTACCGTCCGGACGAATGAACCCGGGCAGCGTGCTCTACTTCGGTGCGATTTCCTCGATCGCCGGAATGTTCTACCTGGCGATTCGCGTGAACACGGACGCTGCGCTCTGGGCGACGATTACGCTGGCGACGTATATTTTCATCTACACGCCGCTGAAGCAGAAGACTTCGCTGAACACGCTGGTCGGCGCGGTCCCCGGCGCGATTCCGCCACTGATCGGTTACGTCGCCGCTCGCGGTCATTTGACGCCGCAGGCATGGGCGCTCTTTGCGATTGTCTTTGTCTGGCAGTTGCCGCACTTTTTGGCCATCGCGTGGCTGTACCGCCAGGATTACGCGCAGGCCGGTCTGGTGATGCTGCCGAAAGTTGACACGGAAGGCGTCAGTTGCGGGCGGCAGGTGGTCGTCAATTCACTGATGTTAATCCCGGTGACGCTCGCGCCGTGGGTGCTCCACATGACCGGCCCGATTTACGCGCTGGGCGCGGTGTTGTTCGGCATTGGTTTTCTGGTGTACGGCGTAAAGTTCGCCCTCAAGCGGACGGACACAACGGCGCGCCAGTTGTTCCTGGCATCGGTGATCTACCTGCCGCTGCTGCTGGCGTTGATGATGGTGGACTCTAACGGATAGTTTTTAATTTTGAGTTTTGAGTTGCGTTGCAGAAGGCAGTAATTCAAAACTCAAAACTGATCACTCAAAACTGTTGTAGAAACGCAGTAACTAAAGGGAGGCGAAGTTTTCATGAGTGAGGCGCACGCAATAGTCGAACCGTCGGAACCGGCGATTGAGTCGGTTTACAATGGCAAGCTGGCGATGTGGTTGTTCCTGTGTTCGGAAGTGATGTTCTTCTCCGGACTGCTGGGCGCGTACATTACGCTCCGCACGGGCGATCCGTCGCGCTTTGAAGCCAGCCAGACGCATCTGCATCACCACATGTGGCTTGCGGGTTTCAATACGCTCCTGCTGATCACCAGCAGCTTGACCATGGCGATGGCCGTAGTCCGCGGGCAGGCCGGGGACAAACCCAAGCAGCGCATGTTCCTGGTGCTGACGGCGCTGATGGGGATTGCGTTCTTGTTGCTGAAGTTCTACGAGTACAGCACGCACATCGCCGCCGGACAGGTGCCGAACACGGACGTGTTCTTCGCCTTCTACTACACGCTGACGGGTCTGCACGGCTTCCACATTCTGTGTGGCGTCATTCCGATCCTGGGCCTCGCGCATTTCTCGAAGACGCACGATGTCTCCAAGGAAACCGAGATGGTCGGTCTCTACTGGCACTTCGTCGACCTTGTCTGGATTTTCCTCTTCCCGTTGCTATACCTGATCTGACCTTCGAGAGACGAACTCCACTCGGGTGGCGGTTGCGCCGCCTGTAAAAAATTCGAAACACGGAGAGTACCATGTCTGACGCAGCACATATCCCGGCGCACGGCGATCACCACGAACACCCGAAGGTTCCGTACGTGGCGATCGCGGCAACGTTGTTCGTGATGACTATCATCACCGTCGCCGTCTCGTTCGTGAATCTGGGCAAGACCGGCAATGTGATCCTGGCGATGGCCATCGCCTCGTTCAAGGCCTCGCTGGTGATCCTGTTCTTCATGCATTTGAAGTTCGAAAAGAAGACCATGGTCGTCATCTGCCTGATTCCCTACGTTCTGGCCGCGATTCTCCTCTTTGCGCTGTTCCCGGATATAGTCTACGGGCAGTACCACTAAGCACGGCAGTTTGAAATTTGAATTTTTAGTTTTGAGTTGCGTTGCTCAAAACGGAAATCGTCTTCCGGTTTACTTTAGTAACGCATGTGACATCAACTCTGCCCACTCCTTCTGCCCACGCTTCAGGCTCACCGGCCGTTGATGTTAGCGGCCTCATTCACGAGTACGGTTCGCGTCGAGCGCTCAATGGGTTGAATTTCACCGTTCAACGCGGTGAAATTTTCGGCCTGCTGGGTCCCAATGGCGGCGGCAAGACCACCACATTCCGTATCCTCTCCACGCTGATTCCACCGCAGCAGGGAACTGTTCGCGTGCTCGGTTTCGACCTGGCGACGCAGGCACGGGAAATCCGACGTCGTATCGGCGTCGTCTTCCAATCGCCGAGCCTGGATAAGAAGCTCACCGCGTACGAAAACCTGATGCATCAGGGCCATCTTTACGGTCTGAGCGGCGCGGCGCTCGACGCCCGCATCAAGCTGCTGCTGGAACGCGTCAAGCTCTCCGATCGCGCCAACGAATACGTTGAGACGTTCTCCGGCGGCATGCGGCGCCGCGTGGAGCTTGCGAAGGGCGTGATTCACGGGCCGCAACTACTGCTGCTCGACGAACCATCCACGGGTTTGGATCCCGGGGCGCGGCGCGACCTGTGGCAGTACCTGGAGCAACTCAGCCGCGACGAAGGCGTCACCAGTCTGCTCACCACGCATTACATGGAAGAGGCTGCGCACTGCCACCGCCTGGGAATCATCAACAAGGGCGAATTGGTGGCGCTCGACACACCCAACAAGCTGCGCGAAACCATTGGCGGCGATGTGATCACGATTCAGGCGAAGGATCCCGAAGCCGTGCGCGCGGAGATCAAAGAGAAGCTGAAGCTTGACGCCACGATCGTCGACGGCAGTTTGCGCATCGAACGCGAGAACGGACCCGAACTGATCGGCGCGCTGGGAATGGCGCTGCCTGGGCGCATCGAAGCGATGACTATTTCCAAGCCCACGCTGGAAGACGTCTTCATCCGGCGCACCGGCCACAAATTCTGGGTCGAAGCGGCAGAGGAAGACACGCCCAAGGGAAAGAAGGGCAAACACTGATGCAAGCCAGCACGTTGCCAACGCCCAGCGCCGCCATGAGCGGTGACATCCCGGAACGCGCTGCCAGTGGCGGTGTGCTGTTGCCGGTGATGACTCTGACGCGCCGCGAGATCGTCCGATTTTTAAGGCAGCGCAACCGCGTCGTCGGCGCGCTGCTGCAGCCGTTGATTTTCTGGGTGCTCTTCGGCGCGGCGTTCACCAAATCGTTCAAGCCGCCGGAGGGTTCGCCGCCGGACATGTCGTACCAGGAGTACTTCTTCCCCGGCACGGTGGTGATGATCCTGCTCTTCACCGCGATTTTCTCGACGATCTCGATCATCGAAGACCGCAAGGAAGGCTTTCTCCAGTCGGTGCTCGTCGCGCCCATTTCGCCGCTGACGATGGTGATGGGCAAGATTCTCGGCGGCACCATCCTGGCGATGATGCAGGGCGTGCTCTTCCTGGTCCTGGCGCTGACGATCCCCAGCATCACGATTACGCCGCTGATGTTCGTCGAAGCGCTGGCCGTGATGTTCGTGATCGCCTTCGCGCTGACCGGACTGGGTTTCATGATCGCCTGGCGAATGGAATCGACGCAGGGGTTTCACGCCATCATGAGCGTCTTTCTGCTGCCGATGTGGCTGCTCTCCGGTGCGCTTTTTCCGGCCAAGGGCGTGCCGGTCTGGCTGGGCGCGATGATCACGATCAATCCGCTGACGTACGGCCTGGCGGCGTTCCGGCACATTCTCTACAGCGCCAGTGCTCATCAGCCCACGGATTTGCCCGACTTTAAACTCTCGCTTTCGATTACAGTGGCGTTCGGCGTGGCGACGTTGCTGGGTGCCTCGTTCATGGCAAAGGCGCGAACGCGCGCAGATTTGCAATAGGGATGGCGGCCCTTGGCTGGTTGCTCCTGGCTTTGGGGCCTGTCGATGGTGCGCTATTGCTAGAGTGAACGTCGATTTCCCGTCAGGTCCAAGAACCAAGAGCTAAGAGCAAAATGACCCAGATTTCCGAACCTATCGCCCAACTTCCGCAACACCGGCTTGTCTGGGTGATTTTGATTGCGGCGATGCTCGGGCTGTTTGGCGCGGCGATAGTCAATCGGCTCAACGCGGAGACCAACAAGCTCCCGCTCCTGTTACCGCTCAGTAACTTTACGATGACCGATCAGACCGGGAGCGAAGTCACACTCAAGAGTTTGAAAGGCCATGCGTGGGTTGCTGGATTCATTTTCACCCGTTGTGCCGGCACGTGTCCGATGATCGTGACGGGGATGCGGGAGGTCAATCAGCGGCTCGCCAATGAGCCGCGCGTTCAGTTGGTCTCCTTCAGCATGGACCCGGAATTCGACACGGCCGCGGTGCTGGCCAATTACGCTCAGCAGCACGGCGCGGACAGTCCCCGCTGGCACTTCGTCACTTCCGGTCCCGGCCACAAAGACGAGATGATCAAGCTGACGCACGACAACTTCAAACTTCCCATCGTCGATAAGGCCGCGCCGGGCGATGAGCCGATCATCCACAGTTCGATGCTGATGGTCGTCGACCGCCAGGGCCGCGTGCGCGGCACGTATTCGGGATTGGTTCCCGAGGAAGTCGCGCAGGCGGCCAATACGGCTCAGGCGCTGGAGCACGAACTCTGCGTATTCTCGCTGCCAGCCCTGAATGCGTCGCTTAACGCGCTGTGCACGGTATTCCTGATCGTGGGCTACGTGCTGATTCGCCGCCGGCAGATTCTGGGACATCAGACGGTGATGATGATCGCCGGCGTCACGTCGGCCATCTTCCTCGCGTCGTATCTCCTCTACCACTATCACGCGGGCTCGGTGAAGTTCCTCGGGCAGGGCAGTGTGCGCACGCTATACTTCGCCATTTTGATTACGCATGTGGTCCTCGCTGGAGTCATTGGCGTGCTTGTACCGCTGACATTTTGGCGCGCGTTTCAGGGCAATTGGGAGAAGCATCGCAAGATCGCGAAGGTGACATTCCCGATCTGGCTGTACGTCTCGATCACCGGCGTGATCGTGTACGTGATGCTCTACCATCTCTATCCGTCGGCGTGAGCAGGCGGCAAACTCTGCGCATCTGGTTACCACTGTTGCCTTTGTGGAATTTTGCCGATAACCTGAAGACGCGTGTCATTGGCTCGTCCAACTTGGGAATACGTTACACGAATCTGCCCACACACAGAGGTTTGCCACCGATGAAGGGATTGCGTTGCATCGTTTCGGAACTGGCCACCGGGATGGTCCTTGCCGGGATCACGGCATTGATGCCTCTGACTTGCTCGGGCGAAGAACCCAAGGCGCTGGACCTCGACAACGAACTCGTCTGCCGCGTGAACACCGAGATGATCAGCAAGCGCGACATCGAAGACCGCATGTCGCCTCCCGGCATTGCCTCCATGCTGCGCGCCAAGAAGCAGGAGTGGGAACGCAACAAGATGTGCACGCCGGAAAACATGAAGCAGTGGTACGACGCGTACATTCCGCCGTTCCGCGATGCGTTGCGCGGGGTGGTGCGGGAACGGTTGATGCTGCAGTACGCCAAGAACGAAAAGATCGCGGCCGATGACAAGGAAGTCGAGAAGGAAGTCGCCAATCAGATGAAGCGCCTGAAGGAAGCCGGGCTGCTGGGCTCCAAAGGCTTCACGTCCGCCGACGTCCAGAAGGCCATTCGCGACAATCAGACGATTCAAACGTACCAGAGCAAGTTTTACGGCATCATGGAACAGCCGACGCGGCCGGAAGTGTCGGCGTACTACAAGGCCAATCTCAGCCGCTACCAGCGCAAGGCTGGCGTGATGGTTCGCCTCATCCGCGTCGACCGGATCGTCACCAATTCACTCACGAACGTCCGCTCCGTCCGCGAAGACGCCTATGATCGCGCCGTTGAGATCTATCAGAACGTGCACGATTACGGCGCGGACTTCAAAGAAGTTGCCCGGACCAAGTCAGACGATTTGGAAACGCGCGAACGCGGCGGCTTGATTCTGCCCGACGCCAAGGATCCAAACGCCGACCCCTTCTTTGATCTCGATAGCTGCAATCCGAAGCTCTCGAAAGCGATCCGCGCGTTGAAGCCGGGCGAAGTCAGTGGCGTGTTCGAATACCTGCAGGACAGCTGGGCGATTGCCCAGGTCGTCGATAAGCGCGAGGCTGGTGTCGAGCCGCTTGAAGGCCCCCTTTACGACAAGATTTACAAGGAACTGCTGCGCACCAAGTCGCAGCGCAAGGAAGACGAGTGGTTCCGCAAGGCCGTCGCGACGAATTTGATTCAGCGCTTCGAAAATGGCGTCGCAATTCCCATGACCGTGGACTTCTTCTTCCCGGACGACGTCAAGCCGACGACTCCCGCCGCGAACGCCAATACGCAGACGCCCAAGGACGGGAAGGACGGCAAGGAAGGCGACAAGGGGGAGAAGGTAGGCGCGCAGTGAGTGACGTCACCGCCGCCAATTCCGCTACGCCAGCGTCCTCCGTGAGCGCGACCGATGGCCGCGTGGCATCCACGGCGCAACCTTCACAAACGTCGGGTGTAACATGGGTCGTGCTCGCGCTGTGGGCGATCTGGCTGGCCTTCATGGTATTTCTCAGTTGGCCGGAGATCGGCCGCACGCGTATTCCGCACGATCAACCTGACGCATCCACCAGCCGTTAGCGAACCGTAAAATAAAACGAGAAACGCCCCGTTGGAGAGGCGTTTCTCGGCGTGGATCAGGTTTTATCAATCGCTGTTAACGCGACTTGGCCGTCTTATCCGCCACACAATCAAACAAGGTCAGCAGCTTCGCTCGCGTCCATGGATCGGCAATGTAACCCAAGTGTCCCCCATTCGGCAGAATCGTAAGCGGCGTCTCGGCCAAATGGGCGCGCAACACCCGCGTATCCACCGGGTCATTGAGCGGGTCGTCCGCCGCGATGATCGCCTGGCTGCAGGGCGGCTGATGCTTCAGCAGATTTTCAAGCGTTGAGGCGAAGACGAAATCGTCGATCTGATCTTTGGCCAGACGCTGGCGCCACCACGGCAGGGCCAGATCGTAGGCATAGCGCTCAAAGCCCCACTGCTTCGATTCATCCTTGCGCAGTTCCGGATCTTTTGAGAAGAGACTCAGGCCGAAGTGGTGATCGGTGGCCAGGACGGCGTCGCTCAGCGCCGACTCGAACGACGTGGCGAGCACCGCGCGCATCAGGTCATCAGACAGTTCGCCGCATGCCTGATGATGCTTTTCAACTTCAGTCTTCATTTCGATCAAGGTGTAGTCGAAGCGGTGATTGTTGTAATAACCGTCGATGATCTTTGCCGACTGGCGCATGTCGGCGGGCGGCGAGTAGGCTTGAATCGCGTCGATCTTGAACGGAACTTTTCCTTCCATCGCCATCTGACCGAGGATCAACGCTTCGGTTCCGCCGTAACTCATGCCGACGATACCGATTTTCGTGGTCCGTTCGCCAAAGCGCTCAAGAAAAGTCTGAATGATGTCCCGGTCCAAGGCCGTTTCAGCCCAGACGTTTCCTGGGACGCCCACTTTCGAGCCGCCCAGTTCGATAAATTCCGGCCGGAACGAGGAGTCGAAGGTCAGGACGTTGTAACCGGCGTCGGCAAAATACGAGGGCCAGAGCTTGCTGAAATCGCTCTTCGCTTCTCCGCTGATGCCCAGCAGGACCACTACCAGTGGCGCGGGGCGATCCTGCATCACGACGCTGACCGGCAGTGGCGCCGCCAGACCCGGCACCGTCAGCAGGTGTGTCTGCTGCCCGGGAATCTGGACGCCTTTGACGTTCAGGTACCCATTGATTGTCGCGGAGAGGCCGTTTTCACAACGGAACATATAGGGAGGCAGCGATGACGGGGCCACGGGGTTATGGGCCGAAACTAACTGCAGGTTGGGGTCATCTGAAGCGAAGCCACTCGCCATGGCCAGCATGGCAACGAAAATCGGGATGGCATGTATGTATTTCATACGCGTACACGCTCCTATTCAGCATTTATGCAGCGCTATACAAAGCATGCACAAGCCGGCCTTGTCATAACTCGGCCGGATCCATTGCATGGGAGCCGAAGTTGAAGTCAGACGACAACAACCACTCCCGCTGTCGTCTTAAGCGGGAGCAAATAAAATACCTGTTGGATGGGCGGGGGATAAAGGGTCTGGATTAGTTTTTGTTCAGTCGGACCAATTCCGTCTTACAGTACTCATAGAGCGAACGCTCCAGATCGGTCACTGGCTTGTAGTTGGCCAGAAACTTAACGATGTGCTGACGAGCCAGCGAGCGATAGTTGGTATCTCCCCGGACGGCCAGGCACAGGCCGATGTGGCCATCAGCCTCCAGATCCTTATTATCGGGCGTCATGCGCAGCACGGCTTTGAATTCGAACTGTGCTTTATCGTAGTCGTCGTTCACGATCTTGTAGGACTGCTTCGAGAGTTCGTTGCATTTTTGAACCGCA
Source organism: Planctomycetota bacterium (assembly GCA_038227875.1). Classification (GTDB taxonomy): domain Bacteria; phylum Planctomycetota; class SZUA-567; order H5-PLA8; family H5-PLA8; genus JBBRPR01. Next base: position 153,962 of record JBBRPR010000007.1, on the reverse strand, counting down.
GCCTGAAGCCCTGCGTTGTTACGGTCCAGCACCACGTAATTGCGCCCGCCCATGGTGTGATGGGTGACCAACGCCGCCTTGTATGCACTCTGATACGCCTTGTCCGCGGCTTCCATCTCGGGCAGTAGCTTGTCCTTGGCCAGCTGGCCTCGCGCGAACATCGCTTTGCCCATGTTGCGGTGAGCGATGATCGATTCCTTCTTGTCGATTGACGCTTTGTAGAGCGCCACCGCTTCGGTGAACTTGCCGGATTTCACCAACTCATCCGCTTCGGTCACGAGTTTCATTTCCGGCGTGTCTGGCAGCACTTCTTTCGGAGCTTCAGGAGCTGATTTTGAGGCAAAACGGGACTGGGCGGCGCGGGCGAGTTCCAGCGCTTTAAGCGCGTAATCGGTGCCCGAATTGTCGTTGGCGACTTTGAACCAGCAGAGCGCCACAGCGTAGTCGTCGGACTGGTGCGAAATCGCGAACGATTGGGCGTGGTCGAAGGCCTTCTTGGCTTCGGCCATGGCTGACGGCGCTTCAGGCGTGGCCTCGTCGGGCGTTTTCTCTACCTTCTTAATGGGGGTCGGTGGCGGAGCCGGCTCTTTGGCGCCGCCATGAAGCTTGTCGAGCGCCGCCATCACGTGAACATCGGAAAACTTTCGCGCCCAGAAGAGGGATGAACTGACTTCCTGCGCCAGAGCGCTATCGTTGTCGTTGGATTTATCGAGCAGCTGCTGAGCCTTCTCAAGCTTGTAAATGCAATCGGCGTATTGTTCCGGCGAAGCTTGGCGCTGAGCGTTGGCCTTCAGAATATCGAGCGCCTCACTCTTGAGTTTCTCGACTTCGCCCGCCGGATCTGCATGAACGCTCACGCAGACCACGAAGGTCAGTGGCAATAGAAATAAGCTCAGATTTTTCACGGACATAGGCACCTCAAAAACAAAGAAACGCACCTGTTCATTAAAGACGTGTTTTTTAAGACTAACCATGCACACAAATGTTTCAGGAATTAGAAAAAGTTAGCATTATACTAAGTACAATTACGCCGACTTGGCGCATTGTGCACTAATTTATATACTACCATAATCCGCTTCATGGTGCAAAAATTTGAATTGAGAGATCACAATTTTGAAAAGACACAAACCATGTATCGATCGATATTTGCGAGATCGAAATCGCCTAGGACTTCATGTGACGCAAAATATCGAACGTGCTGATCACTCCAATCAGCAGCCCCGCGTGATCCACTACAAACAGGCGATGTACGTTTTCATTCAGCATCGCATCAATCACTTGCTTTGGTGAAGTATCTGGGGTGACCGAGAAAACCATGGGAGTCATGACGTCCTGAACTTCCACCTCGGATTCCGCCGGCAGCTCAGTCGCTACATTTCCGCACTCTGTGTGGATGGATGAAGCGGGCTGCTGTTTCTTCACGTGTCGGGCGATATCAGTCATGCTAATCACGCCGATCGCTTTGCCGGCGGTATCGATCACCGGTGCCGCACCGAAGTGATGATCCGCGAGAAACTCGGCGGCGCGTTTGATCGTTGAGACTGCAGGAATCGAGATCGGATTGGGTGACATCATCTCGCGCGCGGAATGGCAGTGCAGCATCAAGGGGGGCTTACAGGAGACATGGCTCATCGGTGTGTACCTTTCACGTGGCTGGATTCTCTGTAGTGGCATTCCTGCAGTCTTCAGGCCATTCGAAAGAATTCGCAAAGTATTGTGTGTTCATGCTTTGCAAAGTTGCAATTCCATCGCGCTTTCAGTTTTGAAAATAAGCGTCCGAATCCTGACAACCCCCGTGCAAAAAACTGGAGGCTTTCGCACCTCTATATAGCAAACGCAGGTGTATTTTGGCTGTAGAACTAAAGATCACACTTTGAGAGAGTGCCATGAGTTGGTTTCATCAAGTTCCTCCACAAGAAGATGACGAAAGAGAAGGCGCATTGATCGCCGACGGCGTCCTCGTCGAGCGTCGGGACATACTGCGCATCTCGTTGGGTGCGCTGGCGGTGTGGTGCCTGGGCTGGCCGCAGTTGGCGATGGCCGAAGACGGCGTGGCTCCGCCGAACGAGCCGGAGAATGGCGATCTGGCGTGGGACACACTCATTAAGCAGGCGCTGCCGATGGCGGAGAAAATCGCCACCAGCGCCAAACCCAACGAAGAGGCCTATCTCTTCCAACTTGCGGCGCTAGTTGCGCGACTCAAGCCGATTCCCGACGCACAATTCAAGGGCGACAAGCCGGTGATCATGGTCGACGTCCACCACAAGCTGCCGTTGATCGCGGCTCAATTTCAATTGCAACCGCTGGCCGCGATTCCGTTTCACGATCACCGCGATTACATCGGCGTGCTCTCCTGCGTCTCCGGCGAGGCCCGCATCCGCAGCTTTGACGTCGTGGGCGAAGACCGCCGCCCGCCCAAGGGAAAGTCGTTCGAGATCCAGGAGACAGCCAGTGGCATTCTCGCACCGTCGCGCATTTCCACGCTCACCCGAACGCGCGACAACATCCACGACGTCCGCGCCGGCAAGCAGGTCACGCGCCTGATCGATTTTTTCACGTTCTTTAAAAAGGAAGGCTACTCCGCCTACATGGACGTCGCCGAGAAGCCGCGCGACGCGGAGAAGAAGATTTACGAAGCGAACTGGAAGTGACGGACTGCCATCCGTTCGGGCAGTCTCAACTTTTCTCCTGGATTGAGCGCAGCACGAAGCTGATTGCTTCCTTGGCGCTGTCATCGGAATAGTTGTATTTCTCACGCATCACCTTCAGCGTACGCTCTACCTTCGGGCGCTCGCTGGCGGGAATCATGCTCGCGTCGTCGGTGTTGAAGACCAGCACGTACTGGGCGAGCTGAATCAACGGCTTGCTCTTCTCCTTGTAGTAACTGTTGCGCAGATTCTTGAACAGGTCGGCGAAGATCTCGTGGTAGTCGATCTTCTCCTTCGGGTGTTCCAGCGAGTACGCGGCGATCTTGGTGATCAAGTTGCGGCGGAACGCGTCAGGCGATTCGCGTAACGACATCAGCTTCTCAAGGCCTTCGAGAATGCCGACGTTGGGGTCCTCGTACTGGTTCGTGCGCGGGTTCTGGACTTTCTCGCCGGCGACATACGCGCGGACATGCTTGAAATAGTCGTCGACGCGCCGGTCGTATTCGGTCTCCTCAACCAGGCCCATCGAATCGTACACTTCCACCGAGACGCGACGGAAATACTCGCCCCGCACGTCTTCGATGAACGCTTCGCAATCGTGGTAGCCCTCGTCGGCCTCCAGGCGGAGGAAATCGTAGACCGACTTGTCGCGCAGCAACCGTTCCATCGCGCTGAAGATGGCCAGCGGCGAGAGGAACTTGCGCGCCGGATCTGACGACGCTTCGGCGATCAGCGACTGCATCTCGCGGGCCGACGCGCCGCGGCGGCCTTCGTAGCCGGCGCAGACGAAGCCTTCGAATTCCGCCAGCGTGTCGCGGTGTTCGTCGCGCAGCTGCGGCACGAACGCGCGCAGCAGGCGCTTCTCTTCGGTGCTCAGGCCGTCGGGCACCGTGCCATTGTCGTAGAGCTTGGCCTTGTCCAGCGGGCTTAAGTGGCGGATGACACCGGCCAGTTCGCTGGGGTACTTGCCCGGGTCGGGACGGCGCAGTCGCGTCAGGATCGCCCAGAGCGCCAGGACTTCCGCGGTGTGCGGAGCAACGTGGCGCGTCTGGCGGATTTCGGCGATGAACGCGTTGTAGATGACGACTTCCTTGCTCCATTCCAGCAGGTACGGCGCACGGATCAGTTCGATGCGGCCTTTGTAGCTGGTGAAATCGGGCGTGCCTTTAAACGCAGAGAGCTGTTTCTCGTTGCACGTGCCGAGCATGACCGAATTGAGTTCCGCCACCGCGCCGGGCAGCGAGACCTCGCCGCGTTCCACGGTGCTCAGCAGGTACTTATTGAGCTCCAAGTTACGCTTGAGGAAATCGGAGTACTCGACGATCCCGCCGCTGGCTTCGATCAGTTCGCCCATCAATTCGACCAGCTGCAATCCCTGCAGCACGGGCGGCAGTGCGACGCCGTGTTCGAAGGTCATCGGCCGCGCGCCGGCGTCAACGGCTTGCTGTGGCTCAATCGCGGCGGCGCCGGTGCGATAACGCTTGGAGATGAAATAGCGTTCGATCTGCACGTGGCGGATCACCTTGGTCCAGTCGCCGCGGTGGGCGTTCATCAGCGCGTCGAAAATCTGTTTGTTCTTGGCGGAGAGAATGCCTTCGCGCAGGTACTGGCCCTTCAGTCGTTCGGTGCGCAGCGCGTTGCCGGTGTCGCCAGCGAGCAGATCGTCCAGCAGCTTGGCGCGGTGTTCGACCGGCACGAGAAAAATCGGCGGCTCGCGCAGTTCGCTGCCGAGTTTGCAGGAGATCTGCGCCTCGTCGATGAACGCCAGAGTCTCGCGCGGCAGGTCGTTGCGGTTGGGGCCAAAGCCGATGTGATCCTTGCCTTCGGTGCGATCGCTGAAGATCCAGTTGAATCGGAAGAGCGAGCCGTCGTCGAGCATCGAGTAATGTTCGAGCGCGCGGATGAGCAGATTGAGCGCCGTGCTTTTGGCCGAGCCGTTGGGGCCGTGCAGCAGCACCAGCTTGTCGGCACGGCCGGTCGCGGCGAAGCGTTCGAGATGGCGGTGCAGTTCGAACTGGAGCTGTTCCTGGCCCATCAGCGGGTCGCGGCCGTTGTCGAACGGCGCGTCGAAGAGTTTCCAGCGCGTGGCTTTGCCGCCGATGCTGTTGACCTTGTCCGTGCCGAAAAAATCGAAGACATCCAGCACGTACTGCGCGGCATTTCGCCCGAGTCGCATGGGATTGGCGCAGAAGAGTTCCAGGTATTGTTGGAAGGAGAGGATGCGTTTCTGGCCTTTGAAGGCTTCGACGGACTGATCGTTCAGGCGTTTGATGAAGTCGTTGATTTCAACCATCGCAGGGGTGTCCTCCGGCCGTTGTACGCACTCTACTCTACGCTATGGAAATGGAAGTGAAATACGAACGTACGAACGGATGGGATCGGGGATTGGGCATCAGGCATCGGTCAGAGGGTGTGATCGGTTGTTGAAGCATGATCCCCTCCGCGTTGGAAAAATTCTTTAAACCGTCCTCAACGCGCTGAGAGTTTGCGACTTGGCTTCAAGCGCTCCCATTAACCGATGCCAGATGCCAGATGCCCGATCCCCGATGCCATCCGTTCGCCCCTACTTCGCCGCGCGCGACTTCAAACTCCCGCCTTTGCCCTTCTTCGTATCCGGCTTCTTCGCGGCCACTTTCTTGTGCGGCTTGGTGCTGGCGCGGGAGGCCGGGCGGGGGCGGGGACGCGCGGTGGTTGCGGCGGCGGACGCGGCCAGATCGGCGGGCGCCAGCATCACTTTCGCGCGCTCTTCCAGGATGCCGTTCTTCCCGCCTTTGTCTTTGAGCAGGCCTTCGATGATCAGCTTTTCTTTCGCCAGCTTGCCTTCTTCGGTGCGGCCCGCGGCGAGGTTTTCCAGCAACATCTGACCGAACTGGCGTTCGTTCTGCATCCGCTCGACGAAGTGGAAGCCGAGGTAATGCAGCATCCGTTTGCTCAGGCTGGAGTCTTTCAGGATCAGCTTGGCCATGTCCTTGGCGCTGCGGCGGCCGGAGCCGATCACGTCTTCCAGCGCGCGTAGATGCGAGTCATTGACGCGCACGGACCGCGCGAGGTCCTTCGGTCCATAGGTGATCGCCGCGAGCGACGCTTCGATGCGGTGATCGTCATTCCAGCCGGCAACGCCCTGGATCGCCTTAAGCAGATCGCTGGCGCGCTGTGGTTCGTCCTTGGAGCGGAGCTTGCGGGCCGTTTCCAGAACGCGTTCGGCCAGCGCCGGTGACGTGCCGGCGCGGAAGACGGTCAGGATCGCGCGGCGCGCTTCGTCGGACTTGCGCAGCGCGTCGAGATCGAGATTCTTGCGCGATTCGGGAATCGCCAGCGCGACATATTTGTCGGCGAGACTTTCGGCGAGCTTCTTCGGGATGTGCGCGGCCTGCGGCGTCAGCGCTTTGGCCGTCTCCAGCGCGGCTTCGCCGCCGTCGAGGCTCAACAGGCGTTCGGCGAGGACTCCCGACGCGGTGGCCGAACGCGAGAGCGCGCTGAGCGCTTCTTCGCGGATGGCGCGGTCGGGATTGTCGAGGCACGCGATCAGGTCGGTCATCGTCCGCCCGGAACCGAGCACCGCCAGTTGCTGCATCGCGAATTCACGGATGCGGTGCGCGGTGGAGGTGAGCATCTTGCGCAGGATCGCCTGATGATCGCTGTTCAACTGGCCCTGGCGGATGGCTTCCAGCGCCGGTTCGGCGATGTTCGAGATATCGCGGTCGAGCAGCAGCGGCAGCAGCAGCGGCGCGAGCCGTCCACGCTGATCGCCGCTGAGATGGAGCAGCGTCAGCGATTGCAGCGCCGCGCGGCGGACGTTCATCGGGTACGAGTCGCGGATGCGATCGGTGATGTTCTTCTGCATCGAAATGTCGCCCAGATCACCGGCGACCTTCATCAGCGCGATCAGTGACGGGTGATGCTTGGTTAGCGCTTCTTCCTTGAACGATTTTTCGAGCTGCTTGCGGAGATGCTCTTTGAACGCCGCATCGCAGTTGGTCATCGCGGTGCGCAGACCGTTGCGGATGGCGCGGCAGATGTCGACGTCGGCGCCCTGCAGGTGTCCCAGCAGCGCGGCGAAGGCTTCGGGCTTGCCGGTGCGGCCGGCGCATTCGGCGATCCGTTCCAGCAAGGCCGGCGGGACGGTGCCGACGAGCTTCAGCAGCGGCTTGAGTGCCGCCGAACCGGTGTGCGCGATGGCGCGCAGCGCCAGGTCGCTTGAAGGGCCTTCCGATTTGATCAGCGGCACAAGCGCTGCGGCGGCTTCGGCGGTGCCGATACGGCCGAGTGCTTCAATGATGAACGGACGCCGCACGCCGTCGGCATGATCCAGCGCGGCGGCGAGCTGCTTGGTGAGCTGTGGGTCGCGTGGCGCCAGTTCCGTCAGCACCACTGCGGCGGCGCACGCCAGGCGCGAGTCCTTGGCGTTAATAAAAGCCGCGATCTTTGAGAGAGAGTCCTCCACAGCAACCTCCTTCTTTTTTCATAGTGCACGGATGCTCAGGCATCCATGGCTTTGGACGTCGCCTTGCGAATGATTTGCGTGATGTCGTTGTGCTTCTTCTGGCGCTGACTTTCGCCCGGATTGAGAATGCCGCCCGAGACGACCAGTTTAATCGCGTCCTGAACGCTCATGTCCAACGGAATCGTTTCTTCTTCAGGGACCATTAACAGAAAGCCCTGCGTCGGCAACGGCGTGGTGAGCACGATGACCGTCAGTCGTTCACCCTTCGCCGGATCGTGTCCGTCCGGCGACTTGGTCATGATCGCCGAGGCCGTGCCGGTTACAAAACCGATCGTCCACGCACCTTTGTACGGAAATTGCACCGCGACCGCGCGCTTGAGTTTATTGGTGCCGTCCGGCCCGATGAACGCTTCGCCGAACTGCTTCAAAGAGGAGTACAACATCCCGATCACGGGCAGGTGGCCGACGATGTTCTCGATGCCCGCCAGGAGCACGCGGCCGATGATGCTGCGCGCAATGATTCCCAGAAACAGGACGCCGATGAAGATCAAGAGCAGACTGATGATGGGAATGGTCAGTTTGTAGTAATCGGAAGTCTTGATTGCGAAGAGAATGCTGGACCACGGCATCTCTTCCTGTGTTTGGTTGAACGTGGTGAAAATTTGGGAGAGCGGACCGTTTACCTTCGACCAGACATAGATCAGAAATACGATTGTGATTGTGAATGGAACCGAGACAAACAGACCCGCAATCAAGTTCGCGCGGATAAAGGAACGAAGCGCTGTGAAGATTCGACCGATCATAACGCCCACCGAAGCGCCGTGTGCGAAACAACTTAACAATTTCAGATGATAACCGATAAGCCCGAAATGTCGCGTGCAGGCGCGACGTTTCTCAAACTTCATTCATGATATAAATATATGCAATTAAAGGACTTGGATTAGCCGCCAAGGTAGGCGTGCATAATGTGCGGATCGCTGGCCAATTGCTTGGCGGGGCCGGTCTTCACAACGCGCCCTGTTTCCAGAACGTACGCCTGGTCAGCAATTTCCAGTGCCTGACGCGCATTCTGCTCCACGAGTAGAATGGTGACGTGCGCTGACTTTAAGTCTTTCAGCACACTGAAAATACGTGAGACCAGCAGCGGCGCGAGTCCCAAGCTCGGCTCATCGAGCATCAACAACTTAGGACGCGCCATCAAGGCGCGTCCGATCGCCAGCATTTGCTGCTCACCCCCCGACAACGTGCCGGCCAATTGTGAAGCACGCTCCTTTAAGATGGGGAACATATCGTGCATTTTACGCACGTCGGCGCGGATCTCGGCGTGATCGTGGCGCGTGTACGCGCCCAGATCGAGGTTCTCGTCGACTGTCAGGTCTGGGAAAATGTGGCGGCCTTCGGGACACAAAACCAGGCCGCGTTGCACATTGATGTTCGGCGGCGAGCCGGCGATGTCGCGGCCGGCGAACTCCACGGTGCCGCGCGAGGGCTTGAGCAGTCCGCAGATTGCTTTCAGCGTCGTCGTCTTTCCGGCTCCGTTGGCGCCGATCAGCGTGGTGAGCTCTCCGGCCTTCGCGACGAGCGAGATATTCTTCACCGCGTGGATGCCGCCGTAGTGGACGTCCATTGCGTCGACTTTCAGCAGCACGTTGGAGAGGGAGTTTGTTGGCGCGTCGCTCATGCGTCCTCTTTGCCCAGATACGCTTCGATCACGGCGGGATTCTCGCGCACTTCCTTCGGCGTGCCTTGCGCGATGATCGTGCCGTGATCGAGAACGATGAGGCGCTGCACCAGGCCCATAACGAAGGGCATGTCGTGTTCGATCACCAGCATCGAGAGGTTGAAGCGCTGGCGGACGTTCGTGAGCAGCTCGCGCAGCGCTTCGGATTCCGATTCGTTCATGCCAGCGGCCGGTTCGTCGAGCAGCAGGACGCGCGGTGAGGAGGCCAGCGCGCGGGCGATCTCCAATTTGCGCTGCTGACCGTAAGGAAGATTACGGCTGATGTCGTCGGCGACTGCGTCCAGGCCGAATAGCGCGAGCAGTTCCAGCGCCTTGGTTTCGATGTCGCGCTCTTCGCTGCGGAAGGAGGAGTGCCGCACCAGCGTGCTCAGCAGGTTCGCGGAGCGACGCGATTCGAAGCCGACTTTCACGTTCTCGAGCACCGTCATTTCACGGAAGAGACGGATGTTCTGGAAGGTCCGCGCGATGCCGCAGGCGGTGACGCGGTCTGGCGATTGTCCGGTGATGCTAATTCCGTTGAGCAGGATCGAACCGCTGTCGATTGTGTAGACGCCGGTGAGCAAATTGAAGACGGTGGTCTTGCCGGCACCATTCGGGCCGATGACGCCGATGATTTCGTTGGGTGCGAGCTTGACGGAGAAGTCCGCGACGGCCGTGAGGCCGCCGAAGCGCTTACTGATACCGGTGACGTTCAGCATGGGCGCTTCCGTGCTGGCCGATGGAGTGGGGGACGCGACGGCAGACTCGGTCATGACGGCGCTCCGGAAACCGGAGCCGTGCGCTTTTTGCGGAACCGCCAGCTGCCCATGATGCCTTGCGGACGGAGCAGCACGACGGCGATCAGCAGCAGCGAGAAGAGTGCCTGCCAGAGTTCTTTGACTTCGCGGTAGACCACGCCGCCCTGCGTCGGATCCCAGAAGATCGGCACCTTCGTGTTGGGCAGAAACATCGCGAGCAGCACTGGAAGAAAGTAGAGGATCGTGGTCGCCAGGATGGTTCCGGTAAAGCTCCCCATGCCGCCGAGCACGACCATTACGACCATCAGCACGCCGGCGTTGAAGTTGAAGTCGTCTGGCGTGACGAGGCCGTTGTAATTGGCATAGAGTGCGCCGGCCAGACCAGCGAAACCCGCGCCGATGATAAAGACGATCATCTTGTAGTACGTGAGGTTGACGCCGACGAGCTCTGCGGCGCGTTCGTCGTCGCGAATGGCCTGTATCGCACGCCCGTGAGCCGAGCGGATCAAGTTGCTCAGGATCAGCAGCGTGCCCAGCACCAGCACGACGGCGATCGTGAGATAGAAGTAGTAGCCCAGGCGACGTGCGTTATCGAGGTTGATGAATTGATCGTGGACGACATTGGGAACGCTCAGTCCCAGCGAGCGGCCGAGCGTCTGGGAATTCTGAATGACGTTGCGCAGAATCTCGCTGAAGCCGAGCGTGGCGATGGCGAGGTAGTCGCCCTTGAGTCGCAGGCACGGCAGGCCGACGAGAAATCCGAACGCAGCAGCCGCCAGCGCGCCGGTTCCGAAGCTCAAGACAAAACCGATCCAGCTCGCGCCGATATGCGGTGGCAAGTAGACCATCGTCGCGCCAGCGGCGTACGCGCCGATGGCCCAGAAACCTTGATGGCCCAGTGAGAAAAGACCGCAGAAGCCGTTGATCAGGTTTAGCGACAAGGTCAGCGTCAACCAGATGCACAGCATGATGCCGTGGTGACCCCAGAACGAGAGCATGCGGTCGAAATTCATGCGCTAGACCTTGTCCGTTCCCGGCCGACCGAGCAGACCGCTGGGCCGGAAGAGCAGCACCAGAATCAGAATCGTAAACGTAAACGCATCGGAGTAGAGCGACGAGAAGTAGGCTTCGACCAGCTTCTCCGAAATTCCCAGCAGCACGCCGCCCAGTAGCGCGCCGGGAATGCTGCCGATCCCACCGAAGACGGCCGCGACGAACGCTTTCAGGCCTGGCATCAATCCCATGAGCGGACCGATCTGGTTGTAGTACATCCCGCCGGCCAGCGTGCCGCCAAATCCCGCCACGACCGCGCCGACGAAAAACGTTCCGGCCACGACGCGGTCGACGTTGATGCCCATCAGCGACGCCGCTTCGAAATCGTGCGAGACGGCGCGCATCGCGCGGCCGAAGCGCGTCCGCTGGACCAGAACGTAGAGCGCCATCGTGGTCATGATCAGCACCATGACGATCAAGCCTTGCGCGTTGGAGACCGTGATCGCCGGGTAACCGTAGACCGTCGCGCCGGACTGATCCGCTTTCAAGATAGCGTTCATGCGTTCGACGTCGGCCTTTTCAATCGTGTTGCCGCGCGTAGCGATGTTCTCGACCAGCGTGATCCGTCCGTCTTCCACTGGCCGCGAATAAACGACGGCAATGTCGCTTTCGGCGACCTGGTGTTCGTGCAGGTCCTCGGGCTTGAGCGCCCAGCGCGGGTAGCGTTCGCTGGTAATTGTGTGAACGAAGGTGCGGTCCTTTGCCCCTACTGTCTGTTGCGCGCTGTTCTGGAGGAACAGCGAGACGCCCAGCGCCGCCAGCAGCGCCACGATGCGCCCGGATTTGCGCAGTGGACGGTAAACGATCCGCTCAACGATCAGCGCGAGCATACCGGTGCCAAGTCCGCCGACGATCATCGCGCCAAGCAGCGCCAGCAGGCCGAGGTCATGTCCGTTGGCGTCGCCGCCCATGGCGATCAGCGCGAAGTAGCCGACGAACGCGCCGAACATGTAGAACTCGCCGTGCGCGAAGTTGATCAACTTGATGATGCCGTAGACCATGGTGTAGCCGACGGCGATCAAGGCGTAGATGCAGCCCAGCGACAGGCCGTTGAGAAGATAGTTGATGAATTGCAGCATCTAACAGCCCGTTGAAAAAAGTCAATTCCGCCGAATTTCTCCGTGAAACGCCTGGCAGTAAAGGCGTTTCGCGGCGCAGTACAGGGGCTTATCAACGGGCTGCTAAGGCTTAATCGTTTCCTTGTACTTGAAGTCCTTCTCATCGGTCTCGAGCACCACGGCGTCCTTGATCGTTTCGCGGTTGGCTTCCATGGTGATCGTGCCGCAGACGCCTTTGACGCCCTTCATGGAATTGATCGCGTTCTTCATCCCTTCGGGCGTCAGCGGTGAGGCGCGGTTGGCGGCGTCGGCCATGGCAAAGAGCGCGTCGTAACCCAGCGCAGCCATCGCGCCGGGCTTGGTCTTGTAGGCCTGCTCGTACTTCTTCACGAAATCCTGCACGACCGGATTGGGATCGCCCGGATCGAAGTGATTGCAGACGTAGTTGCCCTTGATCGCGACGCCGGCGAGGCGGAAGAGTTCCTTGTCGTCCCAACCGTCGCCGCCGAGGAACGGCGCCTGGAATCCGGCTTCGCGCGCCTGCTTTACGATCAATCCGACTTCGTTGAAGTACCCCGGGAGCCACACCACCGCCGGGTTTTGCTGCTTCAACGTCGTGACGTGGGTTTTGAAATCCTGCGTGCCTTTCTGATACGCCAGTTCATCGACGATCTTGCCACCGAGTCCCGTGAACGTCTTGCGGAAGGAATCGGCAAGGCCTTCGGAGTAGGCGTTGCCTTTGGAGACCATGATCACGGCAGTATCGGCCTTCAGGCTGTTGCGCGCGAACTTGGCCATCACGGAGCCTTGAAAATTGTCGTCGAAGCAGATCTGCGAGACGTACTCGCCTCCCTTTTCGGTAATCGTCACATTGGTCGACGCGTGGGTCATCAGCGGAACTTTCTCTTCCTTGGCCACGTCGCAGGCCGCCAGCGTCCGGTTGGAGCCGACCGCGCCGATCACCGCGATGACACCGTCTTGCGTGATCAGTTTCTTCATCGCATTCTTGGAAGCAGCCGGTTCGGATTTGTCATCTTCGAAAATGACTTTCAGTTTCACACGTTGCTGCGGGTTGGCGTTGACTTCCTTCAGCGCCAGTTCGATGCCATTCTTGGAATCCTGCCCCCACGGCGCAGACTCGCCGGAGAGTTCCAGATTCGCGCCGATCAGCGCTTCGTTTTCGTTGGCCTTCGCCGGCGTTCCGGGGGAACTGCAGGACGCCAGGATTAAGCCGAGACCGACGACAATCGCTCCAATCAGGACTCGTACAGATGTGGACATTCGAGATCTCCAAACCAACGCGGAAACTGGGCCTTGAAGCGAGCAGTGTAAAAGAAGCGCTGAAGAACGTAAAGGTTGCAGAATTTGCGCACGAAGCAAGGGCGAAAAGGGCGGGGGCCGGGAACCCCCGACGAATCTTTTCCCAAGTGGGTCCCAAAACGGGTGTCACGCGGTATTTCCGCTTCCGTTGCCAGGACCCACGGGGCATTTCTCGCCGCATCTAATTATCGTCGCGGCAGGTGTCGCAGTAACCTAGACCGATTTGCGTCCGTCGTCGCATCCTCTACGCTGACCCGAATCTCCAATCTTGAGGGTCGATGCGTCATGCGCGAAATGTTCATTCTTGTGGTGGCGGCCGTGCTGGAAGTGGGCGGCGATTCGCTGGTCCGTTGGGGCGTGCAGCAGGGGAAGACGCTCGGCTTTGTGCTCGGCGCGATCGTGCTCTTTTCGTACGGGCTGGTCGTCAACGTGCCGAAGTGGGAAATGAGCCGCCTGATGGGTGTCTACATCGCCGTCTTCTTCGTCGTCGCGCAATTGATCTCGTACTTCTTCTTCCACGAGAAAATCAAGACGCCGATGCTCGCCGGCGGAGCACTGATCATCGCCGGTGGGTTGGTGATGACGTTCTGGCATGTGGAGGCGGACGAGGCTGCGCCCGTTGAAACGTTGACATCGCCAGCGAAGTAGCGCGGATTTTTCTTCAGAATCTGTAACGCGTGCCACTCCGCCGCGTATTCCTCTACGATGGCACACGTCATGGACATCCCTCGGTCTACATCCTCAACGCACGACGCGAAGTTGCGCACGCTGATCGCGGCGGCTCTGCGCGGCGATGAGCCTGCGTTGGAGGCCTTGATCGAGCGCATGCAGCCGCGCGTCTACGCGTTGGCTCGAGCCATCGTTAGGCGCCCGGATTGGGCTGAGGATGTCACGCAGGATGCGCTGATGCGGATGGTGCAAAAGCTTCCCGAATTCGCGCACTCAGCGGACGTCTTCGACACGTGGTTGCTGTGCATTGCGCGCAATACGGGATTGAGCTTGCTGCGCAAACACCGCGTCCGCGAAGAGTACGCGCCGCGCGACGAGGAAACCCAGGCCACGGCGCTTCCGTCAGACGCGCTAATCGCCCAGGAAGATCTGGGCCGCATTGCCGCTGCGCTGGACCGTTTGCCGCCAGACCTGCGAGAGATCATTGTGTTGCGATTTTTCCACCATTTGGAGTGTGGTGAGATTGGCCGCATCGTTGGCCAGCGCGCGGGCACCGTGCGCTCGCGAATCTTTCGCGCCGTTCACGCGATTCGCGCCGTGCTGACTGAAGAGGATCCATCATGAGCGACGACGACATCGGCCTGGGAGCCGGGGATGTGCGCGCACTGGAAGCCGCGGCTGGGATCTGGGTGCGCGAAGGAGGAGTGCCCGTGACGGCCTCCGAGCGCTTGAAAAAGATCCGCGCCGCCGGTCAAAGAACCGCGCCAGTCAAGGCATTTGTTTCCGATTTCAAATCGCAAAAGCCGGTAAGCCACTGGCCGTCAGCACTCGTAGCGGGGTTGATGGCGGGAATGTTGGGGCTCGCGCTGGCTTGGAGCGGTACGCCCCAGGTCACGCCGCGCCATCCGTCACAGAAGATCGCGGCGGCAGACGGCGACGCGGTGGTGATGGGTACCGCGGACTCTGAATCGCCCGCTTTGTTCCGGCGCGGAACCGGAGAAACCTGGACGCGCATGCTGCCCGGGGGGAAATGCTTCGCGGGCGACTGGATTCAGAATGCGTCAGCAACGACATTCAACGAGATCTATCTGTCTTCCAAGCGCTGGGTATCCCTTGCGCCGGGGACGCTGATCCGCCTGGGTACCAGCGACGAACCGTTGCGAATTGAACTGTGGAGCGGCACGCTTTCCGTCTCGGCAAGTCCTGAACATGCCGTCCAACTGGATCAGATCAATGGCGAGCGGCGGCCGGTGCACTATTTCACCGTGGTGGCGGAGAACGCCCAGAATAATGAATACGCCTATTTTGAGGCGCAGAACGGCGGCACGGCCACGATTCAACTCGACGGATTCGCACTGCTCGATGAAACGCTGATCACTCCGGCAGTAGTGAAAAAGTTGAACCGTTCGCCCGTGCGCAAGGCCGCCCCGCTGGACGCTGGATCCGGAAGCCTGTTGAAGCCGGCGAGTTGCACGTTTGAACACAAATCCCTGTCTGAGATTACCACCGCGTTGCAGCAATCCCTGGGCGTAAACATTCGCCTCTCTTCTGATGTTGAAGCGGCGATGGGCAGCGAACTGATTTCCTTCCACGTAGACGACGTGACCGCGGCGGAATTGCTGAGCAGACTGGCAGAACGGATGCAGCTGAAAATGCGTGTGATGAATGGCGCTGTGCTCTTTGAACTGCCGCCCGGAAAGAAGTCGGCCCCGCGCAAGGATTCGGAATTCTAATCGCAATCAAGGAGGCGACATGAAAGCAGGAATGATGTGTGCCGCAGCAATGGCTGCTCTGACCATGCTGCAAGGCCTGACTGCGGAAAAAGTGGATGCGGGCAAAACGACCGACGGCGAAAGTGGACATCCGCCAGCCAAAGTAGTGAATGCCACAGCCGAAATACTGCTCTCGAGAATCAAGCTGCGACTGGCGACCCGCATGGGCGACGCTGTGGAATTCTTTAGTCGCACAACCGGCATACCCATGACTGTGGCGCAGGAAGACAGCGCAGTGGAGGTCACACTTGCTGTCGAGAACGTGACCATCGGCGAAGCGTTGCGCAAAATGAAGGACGCCACAAAGCTGGACTACCGCGTGCTAAACGGTGCGATTTTATTCGCCACGCCGGCGCGGTTCGCGGCCATCGACGCAGGCACAGCCAAATATATTCCCGATACGAGCACCTCCACCGACTACGGCTACAAGTTGATCTGGACCGATGATCGTGCCTACAGCATTGAGTCTGGGAAATTCGACAAGATTCCGCGGAGCGTCTGGCCCTGGTGGGCGTGAAAATTATGCCAAAGGTCGAAGACGTGCGCGCGTTGTTCGAAGAATTTCCGACAGGCGAAGCGGACGCTCAGCTGTTGGATGTCAAAGTGAATCTCGGAGAAGTGTTTGCATTCAATCCGGAGACGAAAACCGTGGGCGAAGTGCTGGGTCGCATCGTGCGAAAGAATCAATGGGAGGTTCGGTTGACCTGTTCCAAAGCTATTGGCGATCATCCACTGCAACTCGGAATGGGGGGCTCGCGACTGGTTGACATTCTCAATCGCATCAAGAGCGAAGCGGCTTGCGTGGCGCTCTGGCGTCCTGCAGTGAAAACGGGAACTGATACCTCTGCGTCGGTGTTCTTCTGCACGAAAGAAGAGTTGGCCAAGTTCAAGACAGACTCCACGTCGGTCGTGGTGTGGACCGGTGAACTGCCGCCGGTTTCAAAGGCTCCGGCGGCAGAGGATAAGTAATGCTTACTTCGACTCGATCGGCGTAATCTCCACAGTCAGCTTCTCGGCGCGGCGGATTACGGTCAGTTGGGACTTCAATCCGATCGCGCTTTCGGTCAGGTGTTTGTGGAGTTGATCGATATCGGCGACGGGCTGCGCGTTGAAGCCGACGACCAGGTCGCCTTCCTCCAGACCAGCGGCGGCCGACGGACTGACGTTGTCGACCGAGAGCACCAGCACGCCAGTTTCCACAGTCAGGTCGTGCAGGCGGATCGTGCGTCGCGAGAGCGGCACGACCTGTCCGCCGAGTCCCAGCCACGCGCGGCGGATGCGGCCGTTGCGCACCAGCAGCGCGGCGACGTGCTTGGCCGTGTCGATGGGGATGGCGAAGCAGATGCCCTGCGCCGGGAGAATCACGGCGGTGTTGACGCCGATGACTTCGCCGCGCGAATTGACCAGCGGGCCGCCGGAGTTTCCCGGATTGAGCGCGGCGTCCGTCTGGATGATGTTGTCCATCAGGCGGCCGCTGTTGGAGCGCATCGAACGGCCCAGTGCGCTGACCACGCCGGCGGTCACGGTGAACTGGAAACCGTACGGATTGCCGATGGCCACGACCAACTGGCCCGGTCGCAGCGTTTTCGAATCGCCCAGCGGCGCGGCGGGAAGGTTGTGCGCGTGGACGCGGATCACGGCCGTGTCGGTCTCCGGATCGTCGCCGACGAGCACGGCCTGGAGCTTCCGCCCGTCCTGCAAGCCGACCTGGATGTCGATGCCGTCGTGGACCACGTGACTGTTGGTGATGATGAAGCCATCGGGTGTGAAGATGAAGCCCGAGCCGCTGCCGTGGCCTCCTTTTCCGCCGCCGGGTTTGCCGCTGCGGCGCTGGTAGACTTCGATGTTGACCACCGCCGGCCCGATCTTCTCCGCCGCGCCGGAAACGGCTCGCGAGTAGGCGTCGAGCAGGTGATCGTCGGACGGTGGAGCGGGCACGGGAGACGGGTTGGAATTGGCCGGACTGCCGTGGTCGTCGTTAATGAGTTTCAGCATGGGAAATTACCCTCAGGAAAGCGCCTGATCGCGCTTAATTATTACAATGTAATACTGGGGTAAGTTTATTCAATTCCAGACAGAAAAGCCCACGGCTTGCGCCATGGGCTTTTCTGGAGCTGAGACTCCATGGCGTTACGGCTTCTGGAGCGAATCCAGCAGATCCGAGGCCTGTTTCTTGGCCTTGTTCACCTTATCGAGTTCCGCCTTGGTGTTCGGGATTTCCGTCATCAGGCGCGTGTATTCTGCCTTCCATTCGTCGAACTGTTTCTGCGCCTTGCTCAGGTCGTCTTCCGACGGCGGCGAAGGGCTGTTGCGACGGTCGAGGAAGATCGACTTCTTTTCCTTCTGATCCTTGGCGACCTGCGCGGCGGTCTCGAGTTTTTCCAGCGCGGCGGTGAGTTCTTCGGCCTTCAGCGAATTGTCGCGGAAGGCGGTCTTCGCCTTCTCGATGTCTTCCGACTTGCGGATGTCCTGCGCCTGCTTGGCCAGGTCCGCGGCGTTCTTCCGTTTGATTTCGTCATCCGCACGCTGCTTGGCGGCGGCTTCGTCGTCCTTGCGCTTCTTTTCCTTGGCGGCGACGAGTTCTGCGGCCGCCTTCTGTTGCGCCAGGAATTCAGCCGCCTGCTTATCTTCTTCGGCTTTCTTAATGGCTTTCGCTTCCGCTTCCTTGGCGGCGACCGCGGCTTCGGCCTTCAGGCGTGCCTCTTCGGCAGCTTTCACTTCGGCTTCGTTCTTCTTGCCAGCTTCCTGCGCCTGCTGGACGCCTTCGTGAATCAGTTGGTTCCGGCCGACCTGGTCTTCATGCCGCAGGTAAATTCCGCAACTCAATGCCAGCACGATGGACGCCACGGACAACCCCACGCCCAGCACGCCCACGTTGCTCTGACTGCTGACCAATCCCAGTAAGGCGCCGATCAAAGCCATGGGAATAATAACGGCCAACGCGTGTCCCAGTCCTGAGAGCGCCAACGGATACGCCAACGCGAGGGCCACAATCGCAATCACCAGGGAGGCGGTCGGGATATGCGGAAAAATGGTGCCACCGATGATCTCGGCGGCGCGATCGCGCACGGCCATGAATTTGAGCATCGCCTTGGAGCGTGCGTGGGCCACTTCCACCCGCACCGCTTCCTTCAGCGACTGATCGATGATCGGCTCAACTTCCGGCTCTGGTTGTTGCTCGACGACCGGGTCGTCAGGCCCCAGCAATTCGTCCATATCCGTCCTCTCAACGTGTCCCGGTCCGTATGCGCTGGCCATTGTATCGAATACCTCCTACTAGTAGTAGGGTAAAACGCTGTATCCAGACAGACGATTTTGCCGCTCTGTGCCAAATTTGAAAAGCGCGCTCTAAAGCATTGACTCATAATAACTTCCGGAATGAGCACAGAACGGGACACGGTATTTGGCGGCTAGATTTAAGTTTACCCCTTATTAGGGAGTATTAGGCATCGTCGCGGCGCCTCCGGAAACTGGATGGCGTTCGCCCCGTCACGCGCCGGAAACAGGTGGAGAGGTACTGACTGGAACTGAAGCCCAGCGCCGCCGCCACCTGGGAGAGTGCGTTGCCGTCCAGTTCGATCCGCTTGCGGGCCGCGGCAAGGCGCAGCCGAAGGTAAAATTCCGCCGGTGCCACACCCATTTCGCGCCGAAACTGCCGCTTGAAGTGAGAGGTGCTCCAGCCAATGCGCTCCGCGATTCCGGGGACCGGCAGCGGGTCTTCGAGATGCTGACGCATCAGTTTCATCGCGGTGTCAACGGGTGGCGAGATGGGTTCACCGGCGATAGACTCTCTTCCCGCCTGGATGACATCGGCCAGCAGCGTGACGACTTTGGCTCGCACGCTCGCCGCAGTGAGCGGGCCGGAGCGGCTGAGCGCCGCGAACACGCTATCGAGCAGGCGGGCCATCGCATCCGATCCGGCAAAACGTCGACGGGGCAGATTTTTCAAACCCGCATGAATGCTTTTGCCCTCGCGGCGTGGCAGACCCAGCCAGCCTGGTTTGTAGACGCGCGGAAAATCGAATTCGATCCAATACGATTTGCAGGGATGGAGTACATCGTCGATGCCGCCGTGGCGCTCATCGGGCCAGGTCACGAAGACGTCGCCGCCTTTGACTTCGTGAATCTCGTCGCCCACCCACCACATCACGGCTCCGCGCTCGACGTAACAAATTTCGTAGGCGCCGGAATGGCGGTGTTCCCGGAGGTCCACGACCTTGCGCAGCGAATCGCGGCCTAGCGTGATCAGTTCTGGAATTCCGGGCAGGGGATGATGCCACGCCTCATAGGGCGGACGGAGGTCGTGGCGCGGCTTGCGCGGTCCGGACGGGTTTCGCGGCATGTATGATTTTGTATCATGAACAACATTGGAAGACAATGGGGTGACCTTCAGCGTACTGTGTTTCCTGCGGAACGGATTGGAGGCAAGGCGATGACGACGAGTGCGGAAATTCAGACGCAGGCGGCCTTTCGTGAGGGCCTGATGACGGCCGGGGATCTTGCCAGCTACCAGGAGAAGGGCTACTGGATCAGCCCGGTGCTGTTCGACGACGCGGAAATCGAGCTGATGCGGAAGGAGTTCGACCGCATCTGGAGCGGCGCCAACGACGGCGACGGGTTTCTCTCGAAACCGGAGCAACAGCAGATCCCGGCGGATCCCACGGCGATTCGGAAAATCGATGCCGCGTGGTGGATCAATGACCGGGTGCTGAAGATGGTCACGCATCCGGCGCTGGGAAAAATTGGCGCGGTCCTCATGGATACCCAGGAAGTGCGGCTGTGGCATGATCAGATCGTCGTCAAGCCCGGCCAGGGCTCCGCAGGCGCTTCGAGCGCTGGAAACATTGGCTGGCATCAGGACTACGCCTACTGGAAATGTTCGTCGGCCACGCAAATGTGCACGGCTTGGATTGCATTGCAGGACACCAACGTCAGCAATGGCGGGATGTCCAGCGTTGTGGGTTCACACCGCTGGGGTCTGATCGACCAGGATGAAGCATTCTACAACACGCAGATGGACGCGTTGCGCGCCCAGTTCACACCACCGGGCAAAGTGTGGATTGAGGAGCCCTGCATCCTGAAAAAAGGGCAGGTGAGTTTCCATCATTCGCTCTGCTTTCACGGCTCCGGTCCGAATCTGACGAATGAACCGCGGCTGTCGGTGATTGCCCATCTTCTTCCAGCAGAAGCGCGTTACCTCGGTCCGATTCAGAAGCACAGCGAGATCAACTTCTATCCGCGTCCAAAGAAGGGCGAGAAGTTCCGCGACGAATTTCATCCCTTGATCTGGCGGGAACAGTAACACGGTCTTCAGGAGAGCATCCATGGCCGCTTGCGGAATTCCATGGGCGACAATCCGTACTGTTTACGAAAAACGCGGCAGAGATAGTTGGCGCCCGCGAAGCCCGCGCGCTGGGCGATGACGTCCAGCTTTTCGTTGTCGCCGCGCAGTTCCTGAGCGGCCAGGCGCAGCCGATGTTGCGTGAGATAATCGAGCGGGCTAACCCCGAGGCTCCCGCGGAATTGCCGCGAGAGGTATTCGCGCGAGCAGCGCAGTTCATGGGCCAGCGTTGCGACGTTAAATCCCGCGTCCCGTCCGCGCCGCTCGATTTGCTCCAGCGCCGAATTGACCAGTGGCGCGGTTGTCACGCTGCTGCGGTTGAGCGTACTTAAGACCGTCATCAACAATTGATACACCTGCGCGGACGCCAGGTAGCGGTCGGGCACGCTGCGTTCCTTAAACTGCTGGACGATGCTGAGCATTAACGGTGCGATGGGGTTGATCGGGCCGAAGTTCAAGATTGTACCAAACCGCGACGTGATCCTCCGCCACCAGCGTTTGGAAACTGCGCCGGTCAGCGAGAGGTAAACCTGATCGTAAACCTCCGTTGCGTGGGGCGGGTATCCGTAGATGAAGTCTCCCGGAATGTGATCGAAGAATGCCATTCCCGGACGCAACAGTGTCCGGCGACCGCGCCGTTCGTAAAATCCCGCGCCACTCAGTGTCAATTGCAGCACCAGATGAAAGGGATCGGGGCGCTTGCGCGCGTCGTGGTAGTAGTCTTCCTCTCGCGTGCGGCGCTCGCGACCGGCACCGGAGATCCACATCAGCGGTTCGCCGGTACGCACCCACGGCGCCTGAGTTTCAGGGTTCTGCGGCAGCTTAGCCATGGTCACATTTGTACTAGTAATGTCATCTAAATGCTATGGCGTATAGGTGGGAGGATTGGCTAGTCTAGTCACCGTTGTCACATGCTGCAGTCTCCATCACACCCTTTTTCAGGGAGAGGAACTTTCGATGATCAAAGTTGCACTGATCGGCGCAGGAAGCGTCGTGTTCTCCAAAAATCTAACCGGCGACATTCTGGGTTTTCCAGAATTCAAAAACGCCACGTTCTCGTACATGGACATCGACAAGGCACGACTGGAAGTCGGCGGGAACCTCTGCCGCAAGGTCGCTCAGGCCGTCGGCGCCAGCCCCAAAATTGAAACGACCCTCGACCGCAAGGACGCGCTCCGCGGCGCCGACTTCGTGATCAACATGGTCCAGATCGGCGGCTTCGACAGCACGCTGGTCGACTTCGAAATTCCGCGCAAGTACGGCTTGAACTTCACCATCGCCGACACCACCGGCCCCGGCGGCTTCTTCCGCGCGCTCCGCACGTTCCCGATGCTCTCGGGTCTGGTCAAGGACATGATGCAGGTCTGCCCCAAGGCCACGCTGCTCAACTATTCCAACCCGATGTCCATGAACATGCAGACGATCACCCGGACGAGCAACATTCAGGCCGTGGGTCTCTGTCACAGCGTCCAGGGCACGCTCGACCAGTTGATGAGCTACATCGGCGAGAAGTCGGAAGACATCTCGTTCGTCTGCGCCGGCATCAATCACATGGCCTTCTACCAGAAGCTCGAGAAGAACGGCGTTGACCTTTACCCGCGCCTGTTCGAAGCGATGAAGAACCCGGAGATCTACCAGAAGAACAAGGTCCGCTTCGAACTGATGAAGCGCCTCGGCTACTTCATCACCGAATCCAGCGAACACAACGCCGAATACTGCCCGTACTTCATCCCGCACGGCGAGGAACACTTCAAGAAGTACGACGTGCCGATCGACGAGTACCTCTACCGCTGCGACAACATCATCGACGAATTCGAACGGATGAAGACGTTCAGCAAGTCCGACGAGAAGATGAACGTCTGCAAGAGCCACGAATACGGCAGCACGATCATCCACTCGATGGTCACCGGCAAACCCAGCGTCGTCTACGGCAACATGCGCAACAACGGCGCGATCTCCAACCTGCCCGACAGCGCCATCGCCGAAGTCCCGACGCTGGTCGACCGCGCCGGCTTGCAGTTCACGACCGTCGGCGAACTGCCGCCGCAGTTGGTCGGTTACATGCAGCCGCACATCACGCAGCATGAGCTGTTCATCCGCGCCGCGCTGGAAGGCCGCCGCGACCACGTCTACCAGGCCGCGATGTTCGATCCGTTGACAGCCGCTACGTTGACGCTCGACCAGATCGTCGAAATGTGCGATGAATTGATCGCAGGACACGGCGACGCGCTGCCGAACCTGGACACGAAGAAGACGCTGGTTCCCGGCAGCGGCAAGAGCTACGGCACGGTCAACCCGAAGGATCTGCGCAAGAGCTGGGACGCGGCTGCCAAGCGCCCGGGCCACAAGAAGATTAAGTAAACGTAATCGCATCGTAACACGGAATTCGCGAAGTAACGGTAGCCTCGGCAGTCTCTTTAAATGAACTGCCGGGGCTACCACGTGTAGCCTTAATAAGGGAAAAGCAGAATCGCGGATCTGCCTGCCTCGGCGTACTATTTCTGGAAGACCGGACCCACGACTTTCGCCACGCAGATTGCCCATAGCCCGATCGCCGCCCATTCGAAAACCAGACAGAGCAAAACGCCCATTAACCGCGTGGCGGCCTGGCGTGGGCGTTCCCATTTCGCGTCGGGATCGGCGCGACGCAGAAGGTAGGACTCGACTTCCAGCGCGCCGATCAGGATGGGCAGCGCGCACGCATACGCCAATGCCGCGCCGTCCAGGAAGGACACGCGGAACGAACGCAGCAGGAATGGCGTCAGTACGCCGAGCGCTACCATGACAAACAGCGCGGTGGTGAGATGGAACTGAATTTTCCTCGGGGGATCGGGCTCCATAATCCATATTCTGCCCTTCAAAAAATCAACAGCAAGCGATTGATTTTAGTGTGTACGTTGATCGAATTTCGACTAGTCTTTAGGGATCAAAATAGACATCTTTATAGGTGCACAAGACGCATTTTAAATCAGGTCTAACTTTTGCATTACCGTGCGCTGTTGAAAATTAACCCATGCGCCGTGTGGCGCGAAAAACTTTATGAGGAGGGGTACTGCAATGCGCAAAGCTCTCGTTCTTTTGGCCGCCGTCGTCGCTTTGGTCGTGACTGCTGGCTGTGGTGATCACTGCGATTCTTGTCACAGCGACAACTACCGCCGCACCGTCAACTCGCCGTCCGTCGCGTCCAACTAATTTGGACGTTGAAAGTTTGAATTAAAACGCGCCGCGCAAGCGGCGCGTTTTTTTATTGCCGCGTTGATTGTATTGAGTCGTTGCCATCACCTAACGACAATTCCCAATTGCTGCCGTTGTGAAGTAAATCAAAAATCAAAACTCAAAATTAAATTGCTTAGGACGCGCTGTCTGGCTGATTCTCCATAGCCGCTTTGGGTCACTTTTCGTGGATCTCATTCTTGCCTGGCATGTATCGTCGTACTTGCTCCAGCAAGCATTTTGACATTCTTGCCTGCGTCGGTAAATTGAGGGCAAAGGAGAAATCGAATGCGCAAAAAGCAGGCAGGGTTTGGATCGTCGCAAGCGGCAGCCAAGGGCGGAGACGCTCGGGCCCGAGCGCTGACGCCCAATCAGCGCAGCTCGATCGCCAGCGCGGCCGTTGCGGCGCGTTGGAAGAAGGCCGGCAAGGCGACACACGGCAAAAAGCACCCGCCCTTGCAGCCCCTGCAGCCCGGCCAGCCGCATCCCGATCAAAATTCCCCCTTCTGTTCGATCCCCGATGCGCTCGCCGATTTGCGCGACGGTAAGATGATCATCCTCGTCGACGACGAAGACCGCGAGAACGAGGGCGACCTGGTCATCGCCGCGGAAAAGATCACGCCGGCGGCGATCAACTTCATGCGCAAGTACGGCGGTGGACTGATCTGCCTCTCGCTGACCGAAAAGCGCTGCGATGAGCTCCAGCTTCCGCTCCAGACGCACGCCAACACCGCGCGCTTCGGCACGGCCTTCACCGTCACCATCGAGGCGCGAAAAGGCGTGACTACCGGCATCAGCGCCGCCGACCGCGCGCACACCATCAAAACGGCCATCGATCCGCGCAGCGGCCCCGAAGATCTCGCGCGCCCCGGCCACATGTTTCCGCTCCGCGCCCGCGACGGCGGGGTGCTCGTCCGCGCCGGCCAGACGGAAGGCAGCGTGGACCTCTGCCGCCTGGCGGGAATGAATCCGTCGTCGGTGATCTGCGAAATCATGAACGACGACGGCAGCATGGCGCGCTTGAGCCATCTCGAGCTCTTCGCCGCCGAGCACAAAATCCGAATCGTTTCGATCCGCGACCTGATCGAATACCGCCGCGCCACGGAGAAGCTGGTCAACCGCGTCGCCGAAATTGCGCTGCCCACACGCTTCGGTGAATTCCGGCTCTTCGCCTACGAGTCGGCGCTGGGCGACACCGGCGAACACCATCTTGCGATGACCATGGGCGATTTGAAGCCCGGTACGATTCAGACGGCCCCCGTCCTGGTTCGCGTCCACAGCGAATGCCTGACCGGCGACGCCCTGGGCAGCCTGCGCTGCGATTGCGGCCAGCAACTCGCCGCCGCGCAAGCCGCCGTGGCGAAGGCGGGGAAGGGGGCCATCCTCTATATGCGGCAGGAAGGTCGCGGCATTGGTCTCGTCAACAAACTCAAGGCATATGAACTGCAGGAGCGAGGTCGCGACACGGTGCAGGCCAACGAGGAACTCGGCTTCAAGCCCGACCTGCGCCGCTACGGCATCGGCGCGCAAATGCTGGTCGACCTGGGCATCCGCAAGATCCGCCTGTTGACCAACAACCCGCGCAAGATTGTAGGACTCGGCGGTTACGGTTTGGAGATTATCGAACGCGTTCCGATCGAGATGGTGGCTCATAGTCATAACGCCAGGTATTTGAAGACGAAGAAGAACAAGCTGGGGCATCTGCTGGAAGACATGTAGTGCGACCGCTTGCGCGTGTTGTTTACCAAGCAATTTGTGCAAATAATCCCGTGTCACACGTGCTTACACAAAAAGTTTTCTGCTCTTTTCCTGCGATTTTAAATACTCAGGCCCGTCTAGCTGGTTATAGTAATAAAGTTGTTTTGTGAGGGGAAGACTCGGAGCTGATTCATGCGCACGAAATTCTCCGCCACCATGATTTTGCTCGTCCTTGCACTGAGCTTCGCAGCTCGCGCGGATCAGGACGACATCGACAACAACGCCGATCTCCAGCCCACTCCTGAAGAAAAAGCCAAGTTGGCGGTGCTGCGCCGTTGGCCGGACGCCAAGGAAATCGACGCCGTCGACATGAGCGACGAGGACGACGACGCCACGCCCGCGGAGCCCAAGGCGAAAGCCGGCGGCGGCAAGATGGTGCCGGATGGCGATGATGACGACGATGACGATAACGACAAGATGGATCCTGCTGGCAAGATCGGCCAGCGCGCGGCGGAAGTCGCCGTCGACAAGGACGACGATGCGGACATCGACGAAGGCGCCAACTGGTCGGTGAGCGTGCTCTTCATGTCCGGCGGGAAGCACTTTGAAGCGCTGATCAACGACGATGGAAAGATTCAGTACGTCTACGAAACAATCGCGCTGACTGATGCGCCCAAAGAGATCGTCGCCGCTGCACGCGACGCGGTGAAGGATGGAGATATCGTCTACTTTCAGAAAGTGGCCGACGAAAGCCAGCTGCCGACCGTGCAATTGTTCCTCGTGGGTGTTGGCAACAAAGACGTGCTGCTCGGCGCGGATGGCAAGGTTCTGCATATCAAAGACGCCCCGGAAGAAGACCCGAATGATGCCGCTCCGCCTGCAGAAAAAGATGATGACGCGGATAATTTCAAGATGCGGATCTGAAACGGCGAATTGGCAGTAAGCAGTACATCATTAGAAATCGAGTGCGATAGAGTTCTGTGTTGGCGGGGACTGCCTCCGGCCTGATTACCTTGGCCTGCTTCAACTAACTACGTCTATTCTGACCCCTGACCCCTGACCTCCGGCCCCTGCAGTTTGTAGATCACGGCTCCGTCGTCGGCGTAGACCGGGCGGAGTACGCCGTTTTTCAGATCGGGGAACGTCGCGGCGCGGGTGCTGCGCATGATCATGTAGTCGGCGCCGAAGAGCTGATGGAGCTTGGCGAAGTCCAGCGGGATCTGCTGCGTGCGCATCGCTTCCAGCGTGGCGGACTGTTCGGGATAGGGGACGCGCATCAGCGTGGGATCGAGGCCCACGATGTAGTGGAACTGCGGCGCGTCGTAATAGAGCTCCGTAAAGTCGTCCCAATGGAAATTCAGCACCGTGGAGTCGGCGGGCAGATGCGCATGCATCCATTCGGCGGCGCCGCCGGTCTTGGCATCGCTGAAGAACCGGCCGGATTTCCACTGCGCTTCGTTGATGTACATCTGCGCCACGCCGTGCGGCAAGGTGGAGTAGCCGAGTTCGGAGACTTCCTGAAGCGCCAGGAAGTACAAGCCGCTTAACACCATCAAGCTGGCCAGCGCGGTAGCCAGGTAGCGCGTCAACTGCGTACGCGGCGGCAATTCGTTTTCCGGGGCGAGGGCATCGCGGCAGACGAGCGCCGCGGCCAGCGTCGCCAGCGGGGCGAGGTATTCGACCAGGCGCGAGAAGACGAAAATCGCCGCGAACCAGGCCAGCGCCGCGCCCAGAGCGGCCGCGCTTTCGCTGGAAAGCCGGCGGTCCTTCAGCCGGCCGGCTTTCAAGAAGATGGCGAGCATGACGGCGGCGCTCAAGGCCAGCAGCGGTCCGGGAATTTCGATCAGCATCGAGAACAGTCCCGCAACGAGCGCGTGTCCCGAGGAGAACGCGTTGCTGGATAACATCGGACGGAATTCGGAGCCCAATTCCAGCGGAATGCCAGCCGCGCGGGAAGTGGCGATCTTTACCAGCGTCCAGACCAGCGTCAGCGTGTTGGGCGAATACGGATGAATGACCAGCCCCAGCGCGACACCGCCAGTTGCCGCGGCGGCGGTCTGCCAGGTTCGGAGCGTACGCTCGCCGAGCGCGAAGCGCCCGGCACAGGCGGCGATGGCGGTGATCACCATGGCCAGCGGAAAGCTGTACGACCAGGCGTAGACAAAGCCCAGCACCAGGCAGAGCCAGACCTTGTCTCGAATAATGGCCCATGAGGACAGGATCATCAGCAGCACCGAGAAGACATGAGAGCGGACCATGAGCATACGGTTGAGGAAGATGCCGCTGCCGACGATCAGGAGGACGGTCCAGAAAATCGGCCAGCGTACATTAAGGCGGACGAGCGCGATGTAGAACGCCAGGTAGGCCGCCATGCCCAGCAGCAGCGTTGCCCATTTGGCTCCGGGGAGCGGTTCGGCGGCATCGCGGCAAAAGGGGGCGAGGATCAGATGGTAGAGGAAATCCTTGTCGGCGAAGTTCTCCTTCCAGTCGGTGAATTGCATCCACGGAAACTGCCGTGACAGGCCGCGCTCGGTTAGCATCTGGGCGTAGCGGGCATGGTAGAAACCATCACGTTCGAAAACTCCATCGGTGCTGAAGAGTACGCCGCGGAAGACGCTGGCGAAGTAGAGGAGCACAAAAGCCAGCAACAGGTGATTGCGCAGCGCGGCGGTATTCATCGCGTCAGGTGCGTGCCGCGACGGGCGTGGCCGGAATTTCGGCCGCCATCGGGGCAGATTCGTTGCGCGGAAGCGCGCCCCCGGCGTTCAGCGGCTTGCGGCCCACGCCCACGATCGAGAGGCCGTGCCAGGGAAGCATGAAGTCGATGCGCCGCCACAGCCAGACCAGGGAGTCGAACATCTTGAGCTGGTACTTGGCCATCCGGGTGCGGCCAAGCAGTTTGCCGTTCAGCGCCCAGCCCAGCACGCCGATCCGGTTGAAATTAAAGAGGTTCTCCACGTCGAAGCCGGCGGTGGTCAGCGCCTCGCGCAGGTCTTCGGCCGAGTAGCGCTTCACGTGGTCCAGCGCCTGGTCGAGTTTCGAAAAGAGCCATTTTCCCTGCGGCACCAGGATGATGACTTTGCCGCCGGGCTCCAGCGTATCGAACATGTTCTTCAGCGCGGCGCGGGAGTCAGGGATGTGCTCCAGCACGTTCAGGCAGACGATGGAGTCGATCTGGTTCGTGTACGACTTGAAGTGCTCCGGATTCTGCGCGTCGATGCGGCAGACTTTCAAGTACGTGGCGTGCTGGGTCAGGCCTTCAAGCACTTCCAGATGGAGCTCGTCGTAGTCGCTGGCGACGTAGCGTTCGCGCGGGAGCAACTGGAGCGTCATGTTGCCGATCCCCGCGCCGATCTCCAACACGCGGTGGCCGAGGTGCGGGCGCACGGCCGTGTCGGCCATCCACTTGTTGAAGCGCTGCGCCTTGCTGATGCTGGCGAGAATCGAGTGGCCGGATTTCTCTTCGTAGAGGTCATCGATCAGCCAGTATTTGAGCATCACCGCCAGCGCGCGGTAACCGTCGCGCCAAGTGATCTTCTTGCCTTCGAGGTACGTGCGGCCGTCGTAGCTGATGGGGACTTCGTAGACGCGCAGGCCGCGCTTGGCGATCTTGGCCGTGATCTCCGGTTCGATGCCGAACCCGCGGCTGCGGATTGGGATCGACTTGAGAATCGGGGTGCGGAAAACCTTGTAGCAGGTTTCCATGTCGGTCAGATTCAGGTCGGTGAGCATATTGGAGAGCGTCGTCAGCCCCCAATTGCCCAGACTGTGCCAGAAGTAGAGCACGCGCCGGCGTTCGGCGGAGAGGAAGCGGGAACCGAAGACCACGTCGGCATGTCCGGTGAGCAGGGGCTTGAGCATGGCGGTGTAGTCGTTGGGATTGTATTCGAGGTCGGCGTCCTGAAAGATCGAGAATTCGCCGGTCGCCGCGGCGATGGCGACGCGGATGGCGGCGCCTTTGCCGCCATTTTTGGCCTGCGGGAGGTAGCGGATCGTCGATGGGTTTTCGCGGGCGAGGCGCTCGAGGACATCGCGGGTGCCGTCGGTGGAACCGTCGTCGACGACGATCAGTTCGCGCTCCATGTCGTCGGGTAGAGGCGCAGCGAGAACGCGCCGGATGAGCTCGCCGACGAGGTAACGCTCATTATAAACGGGTATGAGCACGCTCAATTTCATCGTAGCAGATTACCGGGTTGTGGGATTTTTGCAACAACGTGCATGGTGTGGAATGCTCGATGTGAATGTTACGTAATGTGACAGAATGTTACACGCATTGGGGGTGGGTCCATAGGTGCTCTAGGTGCGCTCGGGCTTCTTAGAGGCGCTTTAAGTGCGCGAAACGAGAGCGAGGTTTGCATCCTGCCGGGGCCTCAGTCCGGCGAAAAGTGGTCGGTGGTCGGTTGGGGGCGTCATACGTGTGCAGGACGGCATTGGGGGATTTGACTCGATTGCGAGGGCCTGATCGGTCCGGCAAAAAGTGGTCGGTAACGGCGAAAGCGGAGCATCGCATCATTTCCTATACTATATAAGCGGTGATTGAATGCAAAAGTCAAGTACTATCTAGATAATTAGTTAAAAAGATTTTATAATGCAGGATGTGCAGCACGCGGCAAGCCGCGAGGGGTCAGGGTCAGGGGCCAGGGGCCAGGGGCCAGGGGCCAGGGGTCAGAGTAGACGTGCTTTTGGCGAGTGGGCGAGGTTCTCGGAGGTTTGGGCGGGTTGGAACGGAAGGGGAACAGCAGTGGGCCCTGTCGCTTGCGCTGTAGGGGGCTGTGGGTGAGTGGGCATGGGAAATGGCCATTGGCTCGGGTCGAGGGCTGCGGACGCGTACTGGATCGGCTGGGGCGCGTTTTTTGGGGTGATGGAAATGACGGTCTCGCGGGACTTGGACTGTCAGGGTCGAGCAGATGAAAACGGGTGTCGCGTTTTTCTCTATAGTATTAAGCAACTCTCAAACCCAAAAGTCAAGTATTTTGTGTTAATTTATTAAAAAAGATTTTATAATACATGACGTGCATGAGGCGCACGGTGTGAGGTGGGTGCGGGCTGGGGTTCTTGTTTTCTCGCGCAATGACGCCGAGGCGCAAAGGGCGCTGAGAACGGAAGATTGGGAGCGGTCAAGGCGCGGTGTACGCGACACGGAAACCAAGAGCGTTGTAGCGCAGTTCGGAATGTTCCCTGGGTGGATAAGCTGACCGACAGCCCGCGGAATCCTGCGCCCATGAACCGCCGCGCAACGGATCTGCGATACTCTGCCTTGCCAGCCGCCTTGCAATGGCTGGAGAATTGGAAGGGTCTTCATCGTCGTCATAACTGTCCTCACACCGTTGCCACACATTCCCGTGCATATCGAATAGGCCAAAAGCATTCTGAGCCTTCTGACCCACAGGATGAGTGGTGTGTTTACTGTTCGCGGCAAAAGATTGAACTGTAACCACCGTGGCTTGGGGTTCTCGGTCATAGCGCGTGGATTCTACGTGTGGCCCGTCGGCTCAGCCATTCAAAACTTGCCGTCAGTTGCGTCCCTGTAACTGGTGCCGGACTTTCCTCCGTGCGCAAATTTACTTTCCGTCCTGCTTCTTTTTAGTGAAAGCCGCTATCACTAATATCGCGATCAGCATGGCTCCGATATAGAGTCGAACCAACGAGCTGAAGATAAAACGATCGTGCGTGCTTCCAATCGGAAGAAAGCAAAATAGAAAGATTGCGAGCAGAAGCAGGCTGAAGAGCATTCGGCGTCTCATAGATTCACGTTCCTAAAAATACTCGCACCGCTGTCGATGCGAATCGACCCGTTAAAGTTCGCGGAGAACATGACGGCTGTTTTAACGGCAATAGGTCGGGCTTTCAGCCCTAAATGAGTGACGGGACATTTTCCTGGGGCGTTGCCCCAGGCTGGTATTGCGGCGGGCCTTTGGCCCTGAACTGAATTGCGAGTGGAACCCTTCGGCAGGCTCAGGGCAATGCGCGCACCACCAGTTGCTGGCCAGGGCTCGCTGATCGCGGGCACGACTACACGGAAACCGATGAAGTAGCCGCGGTAGTTTTGGTCGCGGAGGGAGCGTGTAGCTGACCGACAGGATATGGAGAGGTTGATCCACGATCCGCCACGTACATGGGACATGTCGCAGATGGAGTCCTGACACCATTGCCATACGTTGCCGTGCATATCGTACAGGCCAAAGGCGTTCGCTTCCTTCTGCCCAACTGGATGCGTTGTATTTTTGCTGTTGCCGTTATACCACGCTACTCGGCCCAGATCGGATTCAGTATCGCCGGAATTGTATGCGGTCGTCGTCCCGGCTCGGCAGGAATACTCCCATTCCACTTCGGACGGCAGGCGAACCGTTTGCTTCGTCCGTTCTGTCAATTTCTCGCAGAATGCCTGCGCGTCGTCCCATGAAACATTCTCGACTGGATTGTCCTTTCCGTTGAACTGGCTGGGATTCGTCCCGTTCACGGCTTGATACTGCGCTTGCGTCACGTCGTACGTTCCCATGTAGAAGGGCACCGAAAACGTCACCGGGTGCGCAGGCTTTTCGTTGTTGTTCGCAACGCGGAATCGCGCTTCAGCAGCCGAATATTCCAGCTGTGCAGCGCGTAGGTCGTTCGCCGCTTGCTGCCAATGCAGTCCGCTCAGCACGCATCCGCCCGCCGCGATGGTGATCATGAGCAGACGCAGCAGCGAAAACTTCGGACGTTGCCGAGTGCGAACGGAGAGAATGGAGACTGCGATCAGCATGACCAACAGCGCTCCAACGCTGGAGGCCAGCAACGCCTTTCCGATAATGATCTTCTTGAGGAATGCTTCTTCATCGACCGGAGTGGGTTCCGGCGTGCCCATCATGAATTTTCCGGCGGGGATCAGGACCAGTTCCATCTTGACGTTGTCGCCTAGCGCCAGCGTCCGCGTCGGCGGGAGGTTGACGCGTTTGGCGTAGTCGGCGACGGATTCGTGGTTGTCCCAGAGGGGGTAGTGCGACTCAGCGGCAGATAGCGGAACGGCGAGCAAAAATACGAGTACTGGAAAATGACGCATAGGGGTTGAATCGTAGTCAACGGGAAGCGGACTTGCCACTTGC
Source organism: Planctomycetota bacterium (assembly GCA_038227875.1). Lineage (GTDB taxonomy): Bacteria > Planctomycetota > SZUA-567 > H5-PLA8 > H5-PLA8 > JBBRPR01. The sequence continues at coordinate 121,186 of JBBRPR010000007.1, read as the reverse complement.
AGTCGCACAGCGGTCTAAAGGGGCACACGCGGAAAGTGAGTCCAACGGGAATGAGGATGGGAGGAATAATATGAGTGATTTTGTGTTTCTAATAATCCGGCAAGTATCGTTCGTATTCGACGCGAATGAGCGGAATAGATGGACGCTAACTTAGTGCGCGCCTCGTTCGTGGGCATATTTGGCAATTGCGATGAGAGCTACGACTGACATCCATCCGAGCAGCAGACACAGAAGGCGGAGACCGATTCTTTGAATGTGGAGACCTTTGGCGATCGTGAGGCCCAAGGCTGCTCCGATAAATGAGAGAACGAGCCCACACACGATTGCGATTCCGGCCGTGTCCAAAAGGAAACTGCGTGACGCCGGTTCAAGTACCGCGACCACGCCGATCGGGAGTGTGCCAACAATCATCGTGAGAACGAGTTCAAGAAGGCTCCACTGATGGCGGGAATAGGCGTACCAGTAAAGACTTTTTCCTCCGCCGAAGCCTCTGCGCGGGACGAAAACGACCCACACCACAAACGCAATCAAACTCAATTGCCCAATTAGGTTCATGTCGACGGGATTTCCTCGATGCGAACTATTCTGGCGTCGCGGTTGTCGGAAGCTTAGGGATTCCCAAGAACGTTCTCCACTTCATTTCATTGAAGTCCAAGCGATACGTATTTGCTTTTTACTTCAGCATGGCGCGGTATACTGCGAAACAGAAGATGTGGGAATTGGGGAGCGATGGTGACTGTGTCCAGGACGACGGATGTATCGACGACGGCGACGAGCGCGGCGCAAGCCAGCGCGGCTCCGTTGAGCGCGGCGCGGTCCCGGTTGTGGAAGGCCGGGGAGCTGGCGCGGCAGACGGGGTTGACCCGTCAGTCGCTGCATCAGTATGTGCTACTCGGACTACTCGAACCGCTCGACACCACCAAAGGCGGGCAACGCCTGTTTGGGCCCGATTCCGTCGATCGCGTGAAGCTGATCCGCGATCTGGTGGGCAATGGCTATACCCTGCGCGACATTCGCGACACGTTTTTCAGCAAACCGAAGGCAGCGCGCTGATGTCCGCTTCGCGCGCCTTCAATGCCATGCTGTCGGCCACAACCGTGATGCTCTGCGCTCTGGCATTTGCGGTGCAGGCTGGGACCACGGCGCCGGTGGCGACGTCGGATCTGACCGAACAGGATGTGCAGTCGATCAAGGCGCTGCTGTCGCGACTGTCCGATGGCTTCAAGAAAGCCAACGCGGCGGACATGATGACGCTGTTTGGCACGCGCGATCCCAAGCGGCGCGAGAAGATCCGCGAAAACCTCGAACATGAATTTCAGGCCATCCGCTATGTCGAGATGGAATTCACCGCGGTGGTGCCCGACGAGTCGATGCCGCACAACCGCCACAGCCTGGATGTCTCCATGCATATGGTCACGGAGGATCTGCGTCATCCGTCCACGACCAGCGGCGGCGCGGAAACGCGATCGGAAAACAGCACCACGGAGACGTTCATTGTCCATAAGCAGGAGGACGGAACGTTTGTGCTGATCGATTCGCCGTTCTTCGACAAGCTGGGCTTGCAGCAGGGCGTGGGGCTGGTGGTCGACGGACTGCTGGCGGTGATGGGATTGGTTGCGGGGCTGGCGTTCTGGGTGTGGATGGGATTCGAAGTTCACCGCGCGCGCCCGCGCAGCTTGTTCTGGCGCACGCTGGTGTTTGTGCCCGTGATTGGGCCGGTGGCGTTTTTCGTGGTGAAGTATCTGCCCGGACAGTTGTCGAGCCAGCCGGTGTTGCAGTAACGGCATTGCGGATTTCGGATTGCGGATTGCGGATTGGCGAAGGTTGCCAATCCGTTTTGCTTTGATGGATTCGAGAGCCGCGGTGGCGGCGTGCGCATTATCATTGGATGTGCTTCTGCAGTGATCGGTCGCGCTACTTCACTCCTTAAAATTTTTAGAAATACTTCGTGTAAAGCGACGGGAGTGGGTGTATTTCATTCATGAGTGAATCATGGTCGCAATCACGAGTATAGCACGAGTTGAGAGTGGCTTTGGGTGGGACTGGCGAAACGAGGGTGAATGAGATGAGGGCTTCATTCAAAACGATCGCGATGGTGCTGCTGGCGGTGGGTCTGCTCGGCGCTGGCCAAGCGGTGGCGCAGACGGCGGCGGAGGAGATCGCGGAGCTGGCTCTGAGCAACTCCGATGCGATGGCGCTTTCGGGCTTGGGGCTATATCTCGCGCCGACCGACGCAAAAGCGCTGGCGAAACTCGCGGCGGGGGGCACGCAGTACGTTCAAGGCGTTGTCGCGGAGCGTGAGCGCGCGGAGCGGTTGCGGATCGAATTGCAGGAGGCGGGCAACGCTGAGCGCGCGTCGTTGGTGTGGCGGCGGACGGCGCATCTGCCCTATGCCGACAACCTTGTCAATCGAGTCGTTGCCGAAGGCTGGCGCAGCGGTGAGCTCAAAGATCTGCCCCTGGCGGAAGTCGTGCGCGTGCTGCATCCGGGCGGAGTGGGCATCGTCGGCAGCGATTCCGGCGTGGAGCCGGCGGCGCTGCTGGCGGAGGCGGAGAAGCTCAAGAACGTGAAGGCCACGGCGCTGAATCGAAAAGGCGCGTGGATCAAGATCGTCAAATTGCCGGGCAGCGATCAACTGGTCTCCCCGGTCGCTGAAGTGCGCTGGATCAACACGCCGCTCTATGGCCAGCCGTGGAGCACCTACATGAACAACAGCAGCGGCAACTACGGCACGGAGGTGTTCGCGGCGGGGCGGAGTTTTCATACAGAGATCGAGTGGATCAAGCCGGGCGTGAGCCAGTACGAAGCGGTGGCGCGCGATGCCTTCAACGGCGTGGTGCTGTGGCGGACGCGGATTGAAGACAACGGAAACATTGTCTGCGCCGATGACAAGCTCGTTTACCATCGCAGTCCGTATGGCGGGCCGCTGATCGCGCGAGACGTGGCGACGGGCGCGGTCGTCCACTCGCTGGATTCGGTCAAAGGAAAATTCATCAGCCAGGCCGGCGACAAGTTGATTGCGGTCGGCTACGCGCCGCTGGCGGTGATTGATCAGGCCAGCGGCAAGACGCTGTGGTCGCGGAATGTCGACATCTGGGACAAGCCTCTGGTGATCTACAAGGAGTCCGCGATCATTCCCGGCTCCACGGTGGAAGCGCTGAATCTCGCCGACGGAAAATCGCTCTGGAAGGTTGCTCCCAAGGAGCTGGATCTGCCGGGCAAAGTCGGGCGCGATTGCCGCTGCACAGGGGACACGATCTACATCTGGATGAATTTCAAAGAGAACGAAAAAGTGTTCAGCCGCCTCGTGGCTCTCGATGCGGGCACTGGCGCCGTACGCTGGTCGGACACGCAGGACGGGGTGGGGAATGTGACGACGTTTCCCGACCAGGTCTGGTACGGCAAAACGCGGAAGGAAAAAGATAAGGACAACAAGGACAAGGATGTGCTGGAGTTTGTGGTTCTCAACGCGCAGACGGGCAAGGAAATCAAGACGCTGCGCCCCGAGGCCACCGGCGGCGCGTGTTGTTCGACAATTCGCGGCGAGGACCAGTACATCATGTACGGCCGCGCGGATTTCCTGGACCGTCACACGTTTGAGCCGACGCACATTTTCGGTGTCCGATCGGCGTGCCAGGCCGGGCGCGTGCCGTCGAACGGGCTGGTCTGGTTCGGGCTGCATACCTGCAACTGTTACATTGCGCTGCGCGGCGTGTTCACCCTGGCGGGAGCGAGCGCAGTGCCGAAGTTGGAGCTTACGCCGCAGGTGTTCAAAGGCTCCGCCGCGAAGGTCACGGGAGCGGCCGCGGGTCCTGAAGACTGGCCCATTTACCGCGGACGGGACAACCGCTGCAATTCATCTGCGGCGGAGCTTCCCGCGCAATTGAAACAAGTGTGGTCGGCGAAGCTTGGCAATCGCGCGCTGCCGCAGGCGACAGGCGCGGCCGGCATGGTGTTCGTGGCCGGCGAAGAGCAGCACCGCGTCGTGGCGCTTGACCTGCAATCGGGCGCGAAGAAATGGTCGTTTGCAACCGAAGGGCGCGTTTCCATCGCTCCGACATATTACAATGGGCTGTGCCTGTTCGGAGATCACGCGGGGTGGGTCTACTGCCTGTCTGCGGCGGAGGGCAAGTTGCTCTGGCAGCTGCAGGCCGCTCCGGAACAGAAGTACATGAGTGCCTACGATCAGTTCGAATCGTCGTGGCCGGTGAAGAGCGGCGTGCTGGTGTTTCAGGAGCGTGCGTATTTCGTGGCGGGACGCTGCGGCACGCTGGACGGCGGCCTTTATCTTTACGGCGTCGATCTGAACACCGGCGAAGTGCAGTTCAAGAAAAACTACAACGACAATCAGAACTGGGTGCGTGCGCCGAAGACCGCTGACCTGTTGTTAAGCGACGGACTTAATCTGATCGGCTGGGGCGGGGGCATCGATACCGGCAAGGCCGTCGCGGCCGCGCCGAAAGCAACTCCGGCCGCGGCGCGGCAGTCGACGCTGAAATTCGGATCGACGTGGCAGGGGCCCAACGGGATTCTGGATATGCTGGGAACGATGAATCCGGCGGGTACCTACATGAAGTCCGTGCCATCCGATGGACGCGCGAGCGGCGAAACGATCAGCTTCGACGCGACCCGCACGGTCGTTACCGGCCGCGTCCCTGGCGGGAAGAAAGACCCGGACGAAGGCCGCGGCCTGGTCGCCTGCAAAGGTGCGCCCGCGAAGCAGGGGGTAGCTGGAGTGGAGTGGGCGAATAAGGAGACGTCGTTGCAGATGAAAGCCGTGCTGCTGGCCGGAACACGGGTATATTGTGCAGGCGTGAACGAATTTCGCGATCCGCAGGCCAAACCGGCGCTGGTGATATTATCCGCGGTCGATGGAAAATTGATTCAGCGCATCCCGCTGGAAAGCGCCCCGGCAATCGATGGACTCTCCGCGGTGGGAGGAAAGTTGATTCTGACGTTGCAGGACGGCCAGGTCATGTGCTTTGGCGCGAACTAACCAGAGACAGGGTGGAGTCACCATGCCAAGCACTGAGATCGCAAAATCAGAGTTGCCGGTGGGCCGCTCTTCCAGCGAAGTGCTCAACGCGCTGCGGGCGGAGATCGATTCGGGGAAGTATTCGCCCGGCCAGTTTCTTCCCACTGAACGGCAACTGGCGACGCAGTACGCGGTGGCGCAGAATACGGTCCGGCGCGCGTTGAAGGCGCTGGCGGCGGAGCGGCTGGTTGTCGCCGAGGCGCGGCAAGGATACCGCGTCCTGGCGAAGGTCAACAATCCGGACCGCGGGTGTCCGTTGGTTTTCGTCAACCACAGCTCGTCTTCGACAGGCAACTGGATGGACGTCCATGCTGAACTGCACTCCCAGTTGAAACACGCCGCCGACGCGCGCGGCTGGCCGCTGCTGGCGATGGTGGCCGGGCAGCTCCGCCCCGAAGAAATTGTGGAACGGCTGGGACTCTCTCGCGCGTTTGCCGCCGCAGTTTCAGTTAAAGATGAGGCGATCGTGCGCGCGATTCAGCGGACCGGCGTGCCCGTGCTGATGCTCGATGAACGGATCGAAGGTCTCGCCGGCGTTGATTCGATCATGCAGGACGGGCATCAGGGCGGACGACTGGCCGCGCAATACCTGCTGGGCAAAGGCTGCCGCAAAATCGTGTGGCTCGGTCAGGTCGACGAGAACATGCACACACTGACGCGCTTCGGCGGCGCGTCGGCGACTCTGGCGCTAGCTGGCCGGCCGTTGACGCGGGATCAGATTCAAGCGGCTGCAGTGGGTGAGGAACTGGCGGCGGCGCGCAAGCTGCTGACCCGAAAAGATCGCCCCGACGGCATCATTGCGCTCTGGCTGGGACAAGTGCTGGCCGTGGCGAAGGCCGCCGACGAACTGGGCTTGAAGCAGGGCGTCGACTTCCACGTCGTCGGCTGGTGCCGTGAAGACAATTATGAGCGCGACTTTCTGCCCGCGTTCAAGGGCGCGCCTCCTCCGCCGGCCGTGGTCTGGAGCGCCAGCACGATGGCTCGCGTGGCCGTCGCACGCCTGGCCGAACGCCGCGACAATCCCGACTTGCCGGCGCTCCAAGTCTGCGTGCCGGTGCGTTTGCGGCTGGATTAAGATTTCTGGGGGCACGGAATTGCCGGCAGCGACGCCTTTAAACAAAACGGATTGGCGTTCTTCGCCAATCCGCAATCTGCATTTCGAAATTCGCAATGCTGTTTAGAGTTTTCGAATGACGCCGGACTCGCCGGTGCCGACGCTGCGGAAGACGCCAGAGGTGCGGCCGCGGTTACCATAGTACGTTGTGGTGGAGACGCGGAGCTGTTGCAGGGCTTCGGTGTCGAGCAGGATGGCGGTGCCGCTGCGCTTGGCTTCCATGCGCTTCTCGCCTTCCTTGAGGTAGGCTTTGGCCAGCAAGGCCAAACGAGGGGCGGCTTCTTCGCGGTTGGAGGCGGCGTAGCAGTCGATGCAGCTCGGGGCGCCGTAGGAGGTATCGGCTTCGCGGTTGACCTTGTTTTTGGCGAAGGTGTACGATTCGCCGGCCATGGATTTCAGCGAGGCCAGGAAAATTATGCGGGGATCGCCCAGCAGGTTGGGCTGCATCAGGAAATTGAACTCTTCGCGCGTGCCGAAGTGGTTCAAGTTGATGATCGCCAAACTGTAAGCGCTGCCACAGGTTTTGGCTTTAAAGCTGTCAATTCCAACGGCGGCTTCGTCCAAAGTGTGACACGATTGTAGCAGGGTGGCCTCGCCACCCTGCAAATTTTTAAAATTAGCCGCAATGTGGTCGATCAGCTTCAATTCATCGGGTACAGCAGCTGATTCGAACAAGAAAATGGCGTCTTTCCAAGCGTCCACAGTTGTTTCCTCAAGTTGTCGCAATCCGCAACAAAGTCAACCCCCTCAAGAACTAAGCATACAGTATACCATCACTGAAGATACTCCTAACGAGGCGAAGTGCTTTATATACCCATGAAACCTGTCGATTATCATATAGGCATGGTGTAGAATGAAGAGGTGAGCAAGGCGATCGAAATTGAGCAGTCATGCACCTCAAACGAGCGACTTGCGAGGCTGCTGGTCAGAAATTTGGAGTTTCCATCAAATCTGCGCACTACGATGTTGACAGTGAACGGCGAGCAGGTACAGTACTCAGGACTCTTTGAGAATGATTCTCAGTGCCAAAGAGACGTTCTAGCAGCCTGCTGCAAAGGACCGAGTAGATGAGCGCTAATCGCTTGTGTTGCTGGAAATCTGGTGAAGAGGGCGTCGTGACCGAGATCGTCGGTGCGTCGTCCCACGCTGACCGTCTGCGTGAACTGGGCGTGATCCCGGGCGCGTGGGTGAAGATGATCCAGCACGGCTGCCCTATGCTCGTGCAGATTGGCAATAGCCGAATTTGTCTCCGCCGTGAAGACGCCAAGCAGATTGGCGCGGAAGTCGCCGTAACCGCTGAATGACGACCCTCGATCAATTAAAGCCCGGCCAACGCGCGACTGTTCTTGCGGTCTCGGGGACGGGTACTGCCATATACCAGCGTTTGCTGGAAATGGGCGTTTTTGAAGGTGCGGAGTTGTCGGTCGTGCGTTTCGCGCCGCTGGGCGACCCGATGGAAATTCGTCTGCAGGGCTACAATCTTTCGCTCCGCAAGGCCGAAGCGAAGTTGGTAGAAGTCAATGAAGTTCACGCGGGCTGACGGGCCGCTATATATATGCGGCCGATAAGCTTTCTGGGACGATTGGGACGGATGGCGCTGACTGATTCTCCCGAGATCGCCTCATGAGCACCCCCGGTTCCGACGCGCTGGCGGTACCCGCGCGTGATCCTGCTGCAAAGCGCGCCGCCTCCATCGCGCTGATCGGCAATCCCAACACCGGAAAAACCACGTTATTCAATGCCCTCACGGGACTGAATCAACACGTCGGAAACTATCCCGGTGTCACGGTTGAACGCAAAGTCGGCGCGCTGAAGCTGGACGACAAAGCGGTCGTCGATCTGATTGACCTTCCCGGTACGTATAGCCTGGCGGCGCGCAGTCCGGACGAAATGATCGCCGTCGACGTGCTGCTCGGACAGCAGCAGGGCTCGAACAAGATCGATGCGATCCTGGCGATCGCCGATGCCAGCAACCCCGAGCGCAATTTTTATCTGATTTCGCAGCTGTGCGAGCTGCACCTGCCGGTCGTTGTCGCATTGAATATGATGGATGTGGCCGAGACCAAAGGCATCACCATCGATGCGACGAAACTGTCGGAAGCGCTGGGCACGCCGGTGATTCCCGTCTGCGCCAACAAGGGAACGGGACTGCCGGAACTCCGCGCGGCGCTGCAGAAGATGCTGACCCAGGGCAAGCCGCCAGCCGGAAAGCTGCCGGTGTTTCCCGAACCGCTGCAGAAGGAAGCCGATGGGCTTCACACGGATCTCCACGGCGCGGCGGGGAAGATCGGCCGCGACGTCAACCGTCTCGAGGCGTTCCGCATCCTGATCGACAAGGGCGGCTACGCTGAAACGCGGCTGGCCGGAGTGCTCGGCGCGGATTTCACCAAGACGCTCGACGAACGCCGCGGCCGGGCCAGCAAGATCCCGCTCCCGGCGGAGGAAGTGCGCGTCCGCTACGCGTGGGTCAAGCAGGTGCTGGGGCCGTCGCTGCACCGTCCGGCTCAGCCGCCGCCGACGAAATCCGACACCATCGACAAGATCGCCACGCATTGGTTCTCAGGAACACTGCTGTTCGCGCTGCTGATGCTGATCGTGTTCCAATCAATTTTCACGTGGTCGAAGCCGGTGATGGAACTGATTTCCAGCGGCTTCGACAAGCTGGGTGAGTTTGTCGGCAATCACATGGCCGAAGGCGCGCTGAAAAGCCTGCTCGTCGACGGCGCGATTGCCGGCGTCGGCGGCGTGATGACGTTTCTGCCGCAGATCTGCGTGCTCTTTTTCTTTATCGCGATCATGGAAGACTGCGGCTACATGTCGCGCGCGGCGTTCTTGATGGACCGGCTGCTTTCGCGCGTCGGGTTGTCGGGAAAATCGTTTATTCCGATGCTTTCGAGTTTCGCCTGCGCGGTGCCGGGGATCATGTCGACGCGCACGATTGAAAATCCGCGCGACCGGCTGACGACGATTCTGGTTGCTCCGCTGATGAGCTGTTCGGCGCGCCTCCCCGTTTATATGATTTTGATCGGCACCTTCATTCCCGAGCGGAAGTACCTGGGCGGCGTCTTCACGCTGCAGGGATTGACCTTGTTCGGGATGTACTGCGTCGGGCTATTTGTGGCGGTGCCGGTGGCCTGGCTGCTCAAGAAAACGCTGCTGAAGGGAGAGACGCCGCCGTTCCTGATCGAATTGCCGTCGTACAAGATTCCCGACTGGCGCACGGTGCTGATGCGCGTCTACGACCGCGGTAAGGCGTTCGCCGTGCGTGCGGGGACGATCATTCTCTCGGTGAGCATCGTGGTGTGGGCGCTGTCGTATTTCCCGCATCCGGCAAGCATTCACGAAAACTATGAACGCCAACGCGCGGCGTTTGTGGAAAAGGCCAAGGATCCCGAAGCGAAGGAAGTCAAAGACGCTCAGGACGATCTGGCGAAAGCGGAAGACGGTGAGTACCTGCGGCAGAGCTACTTCGGCCGCATGGGCCATTCGGTGGAGTGGGCGTTCAAGCCGTTGGGCTGGGACTGGCGCATTTCTATGGGCGCGATTGCATCTTTTCCCGCGCGCGAAGTCATCGTCTCGACGATGCGCACGATTTTCAATCTGGGCAAAGGCAAAGGCGAAGAGACCGAAGACCTGGGCAAGGCGATGAAGGAAGCGACGTGGGACAATTCGCCGGCGCCGCTGTTCAACATCCCGGTAGCGCTCTCGATCATGGTCTTCTTTGCGCTCTGCAGCCAGTGCGCGGCGACGCTGGCGATCATCCGCCGCGAAACGAATTCGTGGCGCTGGCCACTGTTTTCATTCACGTATATGACGGTTTTGGCGTATATTGGAGCGTGGGCCGCGTACGCCGGAGCCATGGCGCTGGGCCTGCAAAAGATCACGCAGTAAGCGCAGTACCGAAGGACGTGCCTTATGGATAAACAGACACTCATCGCCATCGCCATCGTTGCCGCGGCCGTACTGTGGGCCGCGAAACTGCTGATCGGTCCGCTGATCGCGGCGACGCGACCGGCGAAGCCCGGCCGCTGCGCAGGCGGGTGTGGTTGCGGCCACGAGGAGAAGAACACGATTCCGGAAAGCGGCAAGGCCAACGCGTGCACGACGCATCCGCCGTCGTATGTTGAAGCCAATTCAAAGCTCAAAGTTAAGAACTAAAGAACGAACGGGGAAGAAGAACGAACGGATGGGATCGGGGATCAGGCATCGGGCGCCGGTCAATGTGTTAGAGCAAGGTGGAATCGCGTTCTGCTGGGATCGGTAATTTCAGAAAGCTTCCTTTTCAAAGCCAAGTTATTTTCGGCACGCGCACTGTGTCAGTTACAACTTCCCAACGACCGATGCCTGATGCCAGATCCCCGATCCCATTTGTTGCTGTTCACACTCCAAACTGCCGCAGATGGTGGTCGACGTGTTTGTACATCAGCACGGCCCATTCGTTCGGAGTGAGCGGTCCGAAGAAACTGTGCGGGTGTGTGGTGCAGCCTTTTGGACCGGCGGCAACGAAGCGGTCGATCAGGGTGATTAAGCGCGCGCGTTCCTCGTTCAGATCGCGATTGTCTTTCACCACGATGTCGTTGGACGTCGGCGAATTTTTGCGCATCGGTTCGTCGTCGCGCAGCACCATGGACTTGACCATCCAGCCGATGAGTCTCCCGATGAACATGCGTGGCGGGACGGCGTCGCCCACGGCCCATTCCAGGCCGCCGCAGCAATGCGCCATGGCCTGCGCGGGATTCATGGTGCCCCACTGGCGCGGACTGTCGGGTTTCAGTTTGGACATGCGTTGCTTGAGTTCCGTAACACGCTCGGAGTCGTAGAGACTTTTCATGCGGTGAAAATACACACTTCTTTATCTCGCGCAAAGACGCAAAGGCGCAATGAACTGCACGAACGAATTAGTTAGGCGGAGTACCTCGGCATAAATTTATCCGATGGTTAAAAGCCAACACATTCCTCCTTTAGGGACAGCTGACGCTAAGGGAAAACAATCCAAAGCCGTTGCTGTTCTTTGCGCCTTTGCGTCTTTGCGCGAGACTATTCCGCGACGTCGGTTTCACCGATCTGGTCGAAGCGCTGTTCATGCTTGGTCGTGACGACCTGGACGTGCTTCACTGCCACCGGGGCGACGGACTTCACGTGCACGACTTTCGGGCGTTCGTCGAAGACCTTCACTTCGCCGACCTGATCGTAGGCTTGCGGACGATCGTCGTCATCGTCGTCGTTGCGATTGTGGACGCAGCCGGTCAACCCCAGGCCCATCCCCGCCGCCACCAGAATCATCACCGCGCGCTGCATGGTTTTCATCGTGTTCACCGCCTTCGTCGTCTTCATCGCCATCCCCCTCCTCGATCCTCTGTGTGGAGAAGAGCAACAGCAATGCCAGCGGGAGGGCGCGCGATCACTATCATGTAAGTCGAGACAGTATCTGTTCTTAGGTTTTTCATCCGACGTCGACGGTCGGAACAAACTGCGAGGGGTGTCGAGATCTCGACACAGGAAGCGTCGGGGGCTCGACGCATGAGGGGAGCTGCGGAGGTAGTTTTGAGTGTTGCGCTTTAAGTTTTGAGTTGAGATTTGCCTTTCGCGGCAGCAACTCAAAACTAAAAACTCACAACTCAAAACTATCTGCAACCCTCATCCGTCCACGCCGTATTTCTTCAGCACGTCGTACAAGCTCGAGCGTGGAATGCCGAGCAGTTCGGCCGCTTTCTTCTTGTTTCCTTCGCTCAGTTCCAGCGCATGTTCTATGTGCCGTTTGGCGGCGATCTGGATTACTTGATCGAGCGGAATGAAGGTGCCCGCGAACGGGCTTTTCGACGGTGGCTTCGAGACGTGGCTTTCCGGGAGAAAGATTTCGGCGGCTTCGACGGTCTCATTGAATCCCATGATCACGGCGCGCTCGATCACGTTTTTCAGTTCACGGACGTTGCCGGGCCAATCGTAGCGTTTCAGGCGCTCCAGCGCCGCAGGCGCAAAGTCGCTGACGCGGCGTCCGACTTTTTCGCGGTAGTGGTCGAGAAAATGGCGCGCGAGCGCTTCGATGTCGCCGACGCGGTCTCGCAGCGCCGGAATTTTCAGGCCGATCACTTCCAGGCGGTAGAGCAGGTCCTGGCGGAACGTGCCGGCGCGCACCATCTCGTGAAGATTGCGGTGCGTGGCGGCGACGACGCGGACGTTGACCTTGTAATCCCGTTCGCCGCCGATGCGCGTGATCTTGCGCTCTTCCAGCACGCGCAGGAGCTTGGCCTGGCAATCGAGCGCCAGTTCGCCGATCTCGTCGAGAAAGAGCGTGCCGCCGTTGGCCAGTTCGAACTTGCCGATGCGCTGTGCGTGCGCGCCGGTGAAGGCGCCTTTTTCGTGGCCGAAGAGTTCGCTTTCGGCCAGTTCCTTCGGAATCCCCGCGCAGTTGACGCTGACCAGCGGGCCTTCGGAGCGCGGACCATTTTGATGCAAGGCGCGCGCGACCAGTTCCTTGCCGGTGCCGCTTTCGCCGGTGATCATCACGGTGGATTCCAGTGGCGCGACGCGGTCGATCATGGCGTAGAGCGCGCGCATGGCCTCGCAGGTGCCAATCATTTCGAAGCGCGCTTCCGAGGCGAAATCGCGGGCCATCAGCGTGCGGGAAATCTCGCTGGCTCGTCCGGAGGAACTGGCATCGGGAATGTGCTTCGGGAAATAGAGCATGCGGGTCGAGCCGATGAAGATTTCGTCGCCGGACTCCAGCTGTTTGCTCTCCACCGGCATGCCGTTGACGGCGGTGCAGTTCATGCTACCAAGATCGACGACCCAGTGGCCGCTCTGGCGGCTGTCGATGCGAAAATGCTCACGCGAGACAAACGGATCGGCGAGCCGCACGCCGCAATTGCGCCCGCGGCCGACGGTGACGCTGTCGGCGGGCAGGGGATAGACCTCGCCGCTGTTGGGGCCGGTACGGACGAAGAGATGTGCGCTCATGCGGCTCTTGGCTCCTGGCTCATAGCTCTTGGAACTCCAGCGATCGGAATCGCGCATCGCACAAATATCGGGCCGTAGGGAAGACACCGTTATAACGAATTGCGCCCGGCGCGTCTCCGTATAGAATGCGAACTGACTTTGAAATATTTTTATACCGTGCCGCTTGGCCTTGTTTTTTGAAGGGCATTCCGTGAACGCACCCGCGAAATTGTTGCAGAATCGAACGCTGGGCTTGCTTGGCGCTGGCAACATGGCCGAAGCCCTGATTCGCGGCGTGCTGAGCGCCGGAACGATCGCCCCTTCGGCCGTGACCGCGAGCGATGTATCCGCGGAACGCCGGCAGTTCATCGCTGAATCGCTAAAAATTCGCACCACCGAGAACAATCAGGAAGTGGTCAGCAGTTCTGAAGTGGTTGTGCTTTGCGTAAAACCGCAACAAACTGACGATGTGTTGAAGCAAATCGCGGCCGTGTTCCGTCCAGAGCACCATGTGCTGGCGTCGATCTGTGCCGGAGTTCCCACATCCCGCCTCGAGAAGTTTCTGCCGAGTGGCGCGCGGGTTGTCCGCGTGATGCCGAATACACCCATGTTGGTAGGTCTTGGCGCCAGTTGCCTTTGCGCGGGTGCACATACCCGCAGCGAGGACTTGGCGCTGATCGAGGAACTTTTTTCGAGCGGGTCGTTGACCCTGCGTGTAGAAGAACGCATGATGGATGCCGTAACCGGGTTGTCAGGCAGTGGTCCGGCTTACCTGTTCTACCTGGTAGAGGCGATGATCGACGCCGGGATCGCGGAAGGCTTTACGCGGGAGCAGGCGAGTCTGCTGGCATCGCGCACCGTGTTGGGTGCGGCCAAGATGCTGGAAGACACGAAATTGCCGCCCGAGGAGCTTCGCAAGCGCGTCACCAGTCCCAACGGCACGACGCAGGCCGCGATTGAACGGCTGGATGCAACGGAAGTGAAACCCAGGATCGTCGCCGCCATCCGGCGGGCCGCCGAACGCAGCCGTGAGTTGGGAAAGCAAAGTTAGCAAACTGGGAGGATCAAGGACCGGGAATTGAAGCATTGCGTGCCGTGTTTACACACTCGGCCCTCAGTCCTCAGTCCTCAGTCCTCGTCGACATGCCGCGAATCGTAGTTGAACGAGGCAATGAAAAAGGCGTCAGCCTCAACCTTGATGCCAACACGACCACAGCGATCATCGGTCGCCTGCAGACGTGTAACCTCGTTCTCACAGACTACCTCGTTTCGCGCCAGCATTTTCAGCTCACCCGCGACGGCGACCGCTACTTCATCACCGATCTTGGCTCGCACAACGGAACGTTCGTCAACGGTTTGCGCATCCAGGGCGAAGCGCAGATCCAGACGGGCTCGACCATCCGCGCGGGCGAAACGCTCTTTTCGTTCCTGGCCGGCAGCCAGACGGCCGAAGGCTCGCTGGCCGGCACGAAAGTCGGCGGCTACCACCTGCTCGAACGCATCGGCGTCGGCGGCATGGGCGAAGTTTACAAAGCAATGCAGCTCTCGCTGGGCCGCACCGTTGCGCTGAAACTGCTCTCGCCGGAACTGACGCGCGATACCGCGTTCATCGAACGCTTCCTGAGCGAAGCGCGCGCGGCGGGAAAGTTCAATCATCCGAACGTCATCCATGTTCACGAAGTCGGCGACGAAAACGGCATGTATTTTTACTCGATGGAATTCGTCGAAGGCGGCTCGGTCCAGGATCAGGTCTCGCGCGGCCGGAAGCTCGACCAGCAGCGCGCCACGGAGATCATCCTGCAGTCGGCCAAGGCGTTGGAGTTCGCGGAGAAGGTCGGCATTGTCCACTGCGACATCAAGCCCGACAATTTGATGCTGACCAACGACGGCGACGTGCGGCTCTCGGACCTCGGCATCGCCAAAACGCTCAACGAAAAAGGCAAGGCCGAGCAGTCCGACGGCGTCTTCGGTTCGCCGCACTACATGGCGCCGGAGCAGGCGCGCGGACTGCCGATGGATCACCGCTCGGATTTGTATTCACTGGGCGTGACGTACTACCGCATTCTGCTGGGGCGCGTGCCGTTCAGCGGCAAGGATGCGAAGGAGATCATGGAACGTCAGGTCTTCGACGAGCCGGAATCGCCGCGCCGCATCAACCCGGATCTCGCGCCGAAGATCTACGACATCGTCGGTAAGATGCTGCGCAAGAAGCCGATCGAACGCTACCAGACGGCGACGGCGCTGATCGTGGATCTGGAAGTCGCGCTGGAGCAGATATATTCGGGTTTCAAGAGTTCCAAGGCGCTGATCCGTCCCGTGAGCAACCGCATGCGCCGCCGCAGCGGTGGCAACAGCGGGGGGAGTGGGCGGTTTCCGAGCGGACGGTGAGTGGGGACAGTTTTGAGTTTTGAATTTTTAGTTTTGAGTTGAATGGCGCGCGAACAACACTGGAAACTATGACGTGCGATTTCGGCTGAGCGAAATGCTGGTCGTAATGTTGCTTTGCGGTATCAGTGTTGTTGTCACTTACCATTATCCAACGACTGGCGAAGTTTATATGGAAAACGGTACCTTTGGAAACGGTGCCTTTGGAAACCGATGTCATTTCGGCATTCCTTTTTCGAACTATGACGCCTTAACCATACTTGCAATGATTGGTCCTGACGACCCTCCAACAATCACATCACATCCGTATGGAGTATTCGGAAATGTCTGTGCTTGGACGATATTTTGGACTGTGGTGCTCGTGATAGGTAGATTCTGTTTTCGCTTGATCGTGCTCAGCACGTCGAAGCAGCGCTATGACGACTGATCCCTCCGTCAAACTTCGCGCCATTTCCGGCGGCATTTGCGTCAATGTGATCGTGTCGGCCGGATCGTCGCGCTCGGAAATGCGCGGCATTCTCGGCGGCGCGTTGAAAGTTGCGGTGCGCTCCGCTCCGGAAAAAGGAAAAGCGAACGCGGAAGTTGAAGCGCTGCTCGCTGAGTTTTTTGGCGTCGGCAAACGCAGCGCGGCGGTGGTCGCGGGGCAGACGTCTCGAAACAAGCAGGTGCAAGTAATGGGCGTGGAATTGAGCGCGGCGAGCGCGCGCATCAAAACGCTCTCCCCTTGAGTGAGAGGGGAGAGATGCCTGCACTTTCCGTTCGACAGTGGCCGAAGTAACATGCGGCGCATGGCTACAGATTCCGTAACCCAACACCGCGCCAGCGCGCCGAAGCAGCTTCGCGCGGCGGTGATGACGTTGTCGACGACGCGGACGAAAGAGAACGACACGGGCGGCCAGTGCATTCGCGACGGGCTCACGGGCGCCGGACACACGGTGGTCTGGTATGAGATTTTGAAAGACGACGCGCCCAGCATCGCCTCGACGCTCTCGAAACTGGCGTTGATGGAGGAGCTCGACCTGATCGTGATGACCGGCGGCACGGGGTTGAGCCCGATGGACGTCACAGTCGAAGCGGTGACGCCGCTGTTCGAAAAAGAGATTCCGGCGTTCGCGGTCATGTTCGCGCACCTCAGTTATGAGGAAGTGGGAATGGCCTGCCTGCTTTCGCGCGCGACGGCGGGCGTGGTGCGAAACAAAATCGTTTTCTGCCTGCCGGGCAGTCCCAAGGCGTGCCGGCTGGCGATGGAAAAGATCATCCTGCCCGAAGCAGGGCATCTCGTGAAGCACGCCCGGGCCTGAAACGGACTGCATGAGCGACGCGACTCCCTTCGATGCACTCCAAGAGACCTTCGACGCGAACGGCGGCGCGGCCGGCATTCAGGCGCTGCTCGAGCGACTGCGCGCGGACGGTTCGCCACACGGGGTCTTTCGCGCGCTGCTGCTGAAGAAGCGGATGGAGCTGGGCCTGCCGCTGATCAACCCCGGCGACTTGAGCGACTTTCCCGACAGCGTGCGAAAGGCGTACGAGAGCTACGTCGAAGAGACGTGCCGCCAGACGGGGCTTGAGTATTTGAAAGACGGCAAGATTGTCGAAGCGTGGCGGTATTTCCGTAGCGTCGGCGACCGCCAGCCCATTCGTGAAGCGCTGGAGAAAGTCGATCCGCAAGGCGCCACGGATGAGACGCTGCATATTGCGCTCGACGAAGGCGTGCATCCCAGGCGCGGATTCGAGCTGGTGCTGAAGCGCGACGGACTGTGTCGCACGATTACCCTCTTTGATTCGGCGCGCGGCGTGGATCTGGCGGTGCGCAAGCATGCGGCTGGGCTGATGGCGGGAGAGTTGTACACAGAACTGGTGATCGGAGTTTCGAAGCAGATTTTTGAGCGCTTCGGCGAGATTCCGCCGGAGACCGATCTCGTCGATCTGATCCGCCACCGCCCGTGGCTTTTTGAAAATGCGAACACACACGCGGATCCGACGCATATTTCCGCGGTTTCGCGCTACGGACTGCTCAGCGACACGCAGCCCGAGCAGATCATGACGCTGTCGATCAACGAATACGGCAAGCTGCTGGACAAGCGTTTCGGCGCGGCCACGGATGCGCCGTTTGAGGACGGATTTCTCGATCACATCAAGTACGCGCGCGCGTTGCTGGGCGAAAACGTCGACGACGCGGTCGATCACTTCACGGCCAAGCTTTCGGGTTACGATTCGGGGATGGATCCGGGGTCGATCGAGTGGATTGTCTCGCTGGTTTACCGCGTGGGGCAGAAACGGAAGGCGCTGGACCTGTGGCTGAAACACCTGAGCGAGAATCCGCCGGAAGCGCCGGGGCTCTACATTCCGTCGTTCTATGATCTGTGCATTGAAGCGAAGGAATTCGAGCTGCTTGCTTCCACGGCGCGGTCGCTGGGCGATGTCTCGGCCTGGGCGGGAGCGATGGCGTTGTCGCACGCGCCCAGCACTGTGGCTTCGTCGCCTGCACCGCTAACCAGTCCGACTTCGCCCGAACCGCCCGAACCGCCCGAATCACCCGAATCACCCGCGCCGCCCGAGCCGCCCGAATCACCCACGCCACCCACGCCATCGGGCGACGAGGATCTCTCCTGATCGTGGCAGACGACGCCGTGAAGCCGCCGACGGTTTCTGATCCGTACCGGATCCATTTTCGCGTGCTGGCCGTGGTGCTCGTGGCCTTCTTCACGAATTACGGCGTCGATGTCGTGCGCCATTCCATCTACAAGGATCCGAAGCCGAACGAGACGCTGGAAGAGGCGAAGAAGCGGCCGCACGGTTCGGATTTCACGGCGTACTATTCGGCCGGCGAGCTGGCGCGCAAAGGCGAGAACATTTACGACTACCGCGCCTCCTCGACGCCGGTGCGTCCGTACATCTACCCGGCGATGTTCGCGGTGTTTCCGATGGCGCCGCTGTCCCTGTTTTCGCACAATACGGCCGTCGCCGTCTTTTTCGTGCTCAACCTGGTGTTGCTGGCTGCGGGGTTGTGGCTGGTCTGGAAAGTTCTCGTACCACCGACCAGCGGCACGGAGAGCATCTGGCGGCGACCGGAGCTGGGTTGCCTCTTCGCCGTTGCGGTCTGCTGGCAGTACCTGCATTCGAATCTGCGCGGCGGCAACGCCAACTTGTACTGCTTCTTCTGCCTGGCGCTGGCACTGTATCTGTTTACGGACATCGCAAAGCCACCAGAAGTATCGGCAACCGCAAGACGGAGTTGGCTGCGTGAATTTTTCTCCGGCATCGTCGTGGCTCTGGCGACGACGTTCAAGCTCACGCCGGGACTCTTCGGCGTCTACTTTTTCTGGACCTTCCGGCGCTGGGCGATGCTGGGCGGAGCGGTGGGGCTGGCGTTGTTCCTGCTGTTCGTGCCGGCGCTGCTGCTGGGATTCTCCAAAAACTGGACGGCGCTGAAAGTGTTCACCGAGCATGCGCGCGACAAGGCGATGGCCGATGAAGACGACACGCCGCAGGAGATCTTGATCGGCCGCCCGAAAAAAGCAGCGAACCCCGACGAGTTGCCGCGCGCGGTGGGCATCAGTTTCCGCGGCACGCTGATGAAAATGCTTTCGGAGACCGAAGCGCTGACGCGCGACGACCTGGAAGGCGACCGCAGCGTCAACATCATGAATCTCGAGCCGAAACAGGCGCAGACGGCCGCCGACATTCTCGCGCTGGTGCTATTGCTGGCGACGGTGGTGCTGACGTTCCCGGCGTGGACGCGCGCGGGAGCGCTGCCCATCGCGCTATCCTGGTCGCTCACGACCACGGCAATGGTGCTCGTCGCGCCGCTGACGCGCATGGCGCACCTGGTTGTGCTGCTGATTCCCGTTTCGGTGCTGATCGTGCTGCTGCAGCAAAGCCGCTTGCGTGGCGCGGCAAAGACGCTGGCGTGGGCCGCGCTGTTCTTGTTGGGTTGTGGCGGCGGGCTGACGTCGAAGGCGATTTGGGGCAGCAAGCTGAGCCAGACGATTCAGGCGCTGGGCCTGACGACATGGTCAACGCTGCTGCTGTTCATCGCACTGGCCGTGGCGCTGTGGCAGCTACGGCCGAATCCGTCCGCTTCCGAAGCTACTTCTTGAACTTGCCGCCGACTTTTGCCTTCCCCGAGTACTTCACATTGGTGACCGCGCCGTAGAGCGTGCCGTCCAGCTGGATGGTGGCGGTCATAACCTTCGTCCCGGTCGTGGTGGCGTTGGGGTCCATGCCCCAGGTCGTGACCCACGTTCCATTGGTCAGCTTGATCTGGAACCCGACCGTGCCGCCCTGGAAAATCAGCTGCTTGGTCGCCTTGTCCTTAAGACTCTTGAACTTCAGCGTCACCGAGCCGTTGTTGCTGTGCGCCTTGCCCTTCGCGTCGAGCGTGAACGTCGCCAGTGCGCCGCCGTAATTCACGGACAGCGTCTTGCCGAGCGTAGTGAAGCCCTTGGGCACGTTCGGAATGCTACCGCTGAAGCTGACGCTGTCGTGTCCGCCGCCGGAGAACTTGGCGCTGCCTTGCACCTTTGAGACAGTCATTTGCACCGTGCCTGGCGGCAAGCCGCTGCCGGTGACTTCAAGTACGGTAAGGCTCAAGGTACTTGTGACGCTCAGGCCGCCTGGATCCGTCGCGGTCGCTTGCACGGTGTAAGTGCCCAGCGCGGAGTACGCATGCACGGGACTGGCGGCGGTGTCGGTGGTACCGTCGCCGAAATCCCACGCGTACGTCAGGGTATCGCCGTTCGTATCGCTGACGCCGTAGACAAACGTGACGTTGACGCCGATTCCAGGCTGGTACGGATTGGGAATAATTCCGGATGTCACCACTGGCGCGACGTTCGGCGGGACAATGTCGAGCGTGAAGGTTGCGGCACTGGTCCCCGCCGTCGAATCTACCACTGAAACTTTGAACGTCGCACTGCCCACCGTGGCCGGCGTGCCGGTGATCAGGCCCGACGGCGTAAGCGTCAGCCCCGCCGGCAATTGACCACTGACCAGCGTCCACGTAAATGGCGGCATGCCACCGATCTGTTCGATGGGCTTTGCATATGGAGTCCCCACCGTGCCGCGGAAGGGTGAGGTGCTGGAAATCGAAAGAGGCAGGTTAGCCGTAACGATAAAGTCCTGAGAGACCACCGCGCCAGCCAAGTCCGTTGCGGTGGCAGTGAAAGTGCCCGTTGTGGGCGCCGTGGGTGTGCCGCTCAATATGCCGGTGGAGTCGAGTGTCATGCCGACGGGTGTCACTCCGGCGGTGATCGACCACGAGACCGGCGCGGTTCCGCCGGTTGAGAAAATGGTCTGGGAATACGCTGAGCCCACATCAAAGCGCGGCAACGTTGTCGTGGTGATCGCCAAGGGCGAATTGATCGTGATGCTCAGGGCCTGCGTCGCGGTGACGTTGCCTTTGTCGGTGACTTTCACAGTGAAGTTTGCGGTCGCCACGGCCGTGGGAGTTCCGCTGATGACGCCCGCGGACGACATCGTTAATCCGGCAGGGAGCGTTCCGGTGGTAATGGTCCAGGCGTACGGCAGCGCGCCCTTGCTGGCTACGAGCGCCTGGGAGTATGGCGTCGCCACATCGCCGGCAGGAAGCGATGTGGTGTCGATGCCGACGCGGGTGATGGTCATCGTCAAAGCTTTGTTTGCGGTGGTGTAGACGCTGTCCTGCACATAGACGGTGAAGTTATAGGTGCCCGTCACCGTTGGCGTGCCGCTTAGCACACCCGTAGTGGAATTAAGGGACAACCCCGTCGGCAGCGAGCCCGAGCCAACCCACCAGAAGAGATATGGGGGGAGCCCACCGGCGGCGGACATCGCCGAGGAATAGGCTGAACTAATCGGAGCAGTCAAGTTGGGCGTGGTGACAGTCAGTGACGGATTGATGGTCAGCGCAATGGCCTTGGTCGCGACGGCGCCGAGATTATCCGTGACTTGCAACGTGAAATTGAACGTGCCCGATGCGGTGGGCGTGCCGGCGATCGAGCCTGCCGAATTCAACGCGAGTCCCGATGGCAGCGCTCCGCCGGAAATCGCCCAGGTGAACGGCGTCTGGCCGGATACCGCCGAAAGCGTCTGGTTGTACGCGGTATTGATCACGCCCAGCGGCATGGGAGAGGCCGTGAGGATGGTGAACGGATACGTCCCAACGAAATTTTTTCCCGTCGCGTTGGCGGACGCAATCGTCACTGGCGTGTTCGCCGGAGTGAACGTGGCGCCGGAGTACGAAGGTGTGACGGTGTACGAGCCGTTGGCTAATCCGGGGATGGTGTAATTACCGACGGAGTCGGTGGTGGACGACTTCGCTCCGGCGGAGACAACGACGCCCGGGAAAGGCGTGGAGCCAGCGGTGATGTTTCCGGAGACCGTGTACGTAGTGCCCGCGACGCTGCTGAAATTCGTGGTGCTCAGGTTTCCTGAAACGGTCAACGGGTTGGTGAAGTTGCTCGGCGAAATCGTGAATCCCGCGAGGGTTGCCCGCAGATTCCACGAACCGGACGGCACCTGAATATTGTAACCGTACGTGGTCCCGCTTTGGAGATAGGCCGTCGCTGTATGGATTCCGTCCCCGATGTCCACAACGGGTGCGCCGGTCACGCTCGTGATTGTTCCGGAGACGCTGTAAAGCTGACGGGAGAAATTCTGAGTCGCGTCGGCGCCCAGGATTTCGACCGGAGCGGCGGCACTGAATTGGTAGCCGGGTTTGATCGCGGAGAGCGTGTAGTAGGCGTTGGGCAGACCGGTCAGCGTGAAGTTTCCAGATGCGTCGGTCGAGGTGCTGTGGGCGCCGTCCGAGACGACGACGCTGGCGACGCCAACCGTGCCGTCCTTAACTGAGCCAGTAATCTGATGCGTGTTCTGCGTCGCGGTGAAATTCAAATTTCCCATCGTTCCTGCAACGCTGACCGGATTGACGAAACCGGCAGTAAACGTGTAATCGAACTTGGAGGCGGCGATCGTTTTGCTGCCCGCCGTTTCTCCCACCAGCGTGTAGGTGCCGTCGCTATCGGTATACGAGACCAGCGAGCCATCGGTCACGCGCACACCTACCAGCGGAGCGCCACCGACGGTGATGGTACCGCTCAGGCGAAACGTCGTTGGCGATCCGACCTTGATGACGATCGAACTGGATGTGCTGCCGCCCTTCATGTCTGAGACGGTGCAGCGCACGCGGTATTCGCCGGCGGCGCTCCAGCTTTTCGTTTCGGTGGGCTGATTGTTGACGCTGTAGTTGCCGTCGCCGTACTCCCAATAATACGCGAGGCCATCGCCATCGGCGTCCGTGGCGTTGGCAGTGAGCGTTACGTTGGTATTCGTGGCCACGGTCGTGAGAGTTGATGACAGCGTCACAACTGGCGCATTGTTGCCGGGGAAATCGCCCGTGTTGACGACCACATCCATTGAAACCGGGGTCGTATTTTTGGTGACTGTCGTGATGTAAACTTTGGCATTGGTATCGGCAAAAGTGCGGCCGACGACCACGGCCGCGTCGTTCTTGCCGTTGGGCGATGAGGGCGTGGTATCGAGCAACTGCGAGCCGCCGTTGCTCTGCGCCCAGGGACTCCAGAGAATTTCGCTGCCGTTCATCTCCCAGTTGTTGCTGGTGAACAATTGGCGCAGATCGACCCAGTAATTGCGCGTGGAGTCGCGCCGGATCTTCAATGCGTACGGCGAACCCGAAAGCGTGTAATTGTCGAAGGGTTGAATGTTGTACTTACCATTGGCTGTGACGGTGGTGACGTCGACGTCGGGCAGCCACTGCAGCACATTCTTTTCGTACGCGTTGAATTGATAAGCCCCGGCGTTCGCCGAACCCATCGTGTCGTATTGATTGCCGTACTCCTGGTTGCTGCCCGGCCCGATGATGCTGTCGCTGGTCGTGCTCCAATAATTGGCATGCCACAGTCCGTAGTTGTGGCCCACTTCGTGTGCGGAGACTCCAACGCTGTTGCTGCGGACCCACGCGCCAGGGGCGCCGACGTAGCCCAGGCCCGACCAGCCGCCAAACGAGCCGCCCGACCCGGAGCTCATGCAGGTGATGTCCCAGTTGTAATTGGCAATCGTATAGCCAAGTAAAGCCGCCGCGGCTTTCGCGTCGGCGCGAAGCTGATCGTAAAAGTTGTTGCCGCTGTAGTACGCGTAAGTCTGCGGCATGCGCATGATGGGCGTGACGTCTGAGCCGGAACCGACGAGGTTGAACGACGTCGCTCCGTAGGAACCCTGTGTGTAGAAGGTATTCAACCCCGAGACCAGCGAGGAATTGAACGTCGTATCGCCGGAAGCCACCGTGGCATCGGAGAAATCGACGCGCATCAAAATGACATTCTTAACGCCCGTCGTATAGGTCGACTGCAGCGGGCCGCTGGTGGCAGCCGCGGTGGAGGAGCTGGTGAGTGTGCCCCACGCGGTGACGAGCGTTTCGCCGTCGGCCAGCTTTTTCTCGATCGGCCCAATGTGGCCGGCGCAGCAGAGGTAGATGATCACGCCGCCGGCATCCACGGCCACTTCGCGCGAGACGATTCCGGAGACCGGACACTTCAGGCCCTCATTAAGGACCGGCAGCTTTGGGTTTGGAATTTCGCCCTTCGCCAGCACGCGGATTGGGCTTTCGTGCAGCGCGATGGAATCGCCCACTGCGATGCCGTGCAGCGCCGTGTTGCTCGTGCAGGGCTGAGTCGTGCGCGTGCCGTAGACGAAAGCCTTGTAGGTCTTCCCATTCACGGTTGCGTTACGAAAGGTCTGAGTCGACTGGCCATCCAACGCCGTGCTGATCGCGACGCGAAATTCACCGCGGCCGTCGACTTGATGTTCCAGCTGATCCTGAATGGCCTGCGGCAATGCCTGGCGCGCGGAGAAAGGCAGGGAGTGTTCCAGTGCCTGCTGCGGATCGTTCTCGATTAATTTTGAGAGCGCGACGCGACGCGTCTGCGCGAGGGCCAGGCCGTAGGCGAGTTCGTCTGTTGTCAGCGTCGGATTGGATCGGGACGCCACGCCGCTGGCCCAATTTTCAAAGACGCTAAAGATCGCTGCGTTCGAAGCCTCGGGCAGAGTGTTTTGTAGACCGAACGTAGCGCGAAGAGACGGGACTGGCGCAGCAGTGATTTGTTGAACGGTGGATTGCGGAAGCGCTTGAGGCAAGAAACGTGAACTGTTGAGTAACATGGCGGCAAGCGCGAAGATCAATCCGAATGCAGTCAAAAGGTAGCGTTTGCGCCTGTTGAGAATTCGCATGGTGGAAAGCTCCGGGTGGTAGAGCACGTGTGCGCTTTTTACCGCTGAGTACAAAGCTGTGTAGTTGGAAGGCCGCCTTGTGACATGAAATAATACAAATTGTGGTTTGTCCAGCAGTCAGTCGAAATTTCCCACTCAAAGTGCATAAATCTTGCGCACGTGTGATAAATAATTTAATTGCTCCAGCGCAGCACGCGTGAGTCGCGCTTTCCGTTCACGGTTCACTTGACGCACGCATGCTGTCATCATTCAATCAGTGCATGAGCCAAAACACGAACGCGACCAAACGTACCATCCACTTGCCGCTGGGTGATCGCAGTTACGACATCATCATTCAAAACGGACTGCTCAATACAGCCGGGCCGATCATCGCCGAGGTCGTGAAAGGACGGCGCTGCCTGGTCATCACCGATCGCACGATCGGACCCAAGCACGGTTACCGCTTGTCGGCCAGCCTGCAGAAGTCCGGTTTCGACGGCACGGCGCTCGAATTGCCCCCCGGCGAAGGCGTGAAAACGCTGGACGTCGCGAAAAGTCTTTACGACGTTTGCCTGGAAGCCGGCCTCGATCGCGACAGTTGCTTGATTGCGCTCGGCGGCGGCGCGATCGGCGATCTCACCGGTTTCGTCGCGGCGACGTTTTACCGCGGCATCCAGTTCGTTCAGGTTCCGACCACGCTGTTGGCAATGGTCGATGCTTCCATCGGTGGAAAGACCGGCGTCGATCATCCGAAAGCCAAGAACGCCATCGGCGCGTTCCTGCAGCCGCGCACTGTCTTGATCGATCCGGAAACGCTCGCCACGCTTCCCGACCGCGAATTGAAATCCGGCCTGGCTGAAGTGATCAAGTACGGCGTGATCGACGATGCGGAACTCTTTGCGTTCATCGAGCAGAACATCGAGAAGCTTCTAGCGAAGGACGGCGAAGCGCTGGCTCACGTGATCGAACGTTCCGCCGCGATCAAGGCGCGGATCGTCGCCGCCGACGAACGCGAAACCGGCAGTGGTCCGCGCGCGTTGCTGAACTTCGGACACACCTTCGGTCACGCCGTGGAATCCGCGACGAATTACCAGGGCTACCTGCACGGCGAGGCCGTGGCGATCGGCATGGCGATGGCCTGCGAGCTTTCCGTCGAGCAGCAACTCCTGACGCGCGCCGACCGCGACCGCGTGATCGCGCTGATCGAGAAGGCCAACCTCCCGACGAAGCTGCAGCCCGGCGACCCCGACACGAACACGCTCTACGCGGCGATGTTCAAAGACAAAAAGGCCGCCGCGGGGAAACTACGCTTCATCCTCGCCGACAAGATCGGCAAGTCGCGCATCGTCACCGACGTTCCTGAAGACGCGGTGAAGAAGGCGTGGATGGCGCGGCGGTGAAGCGCTAGCACCGCGTCAAATCGGCGTCGCCGTCTCCAACGGCGGCGGTGGCGGAGGCTGAACCGGCGGCGGCGGCGGTTTCGCCGACGTGTCGAGCCCGTGCACAGTCTTCTCCCAGTACCACGGGTTCGTGAACAATTGGTAGAAGCCCTTCCACGCGGCCATCGAGATGAAAACCCAGTAGATCGGGACGATCAGCGCGAACGGCAGCAGGTCCCACAAGCCGCGCTTCTGGCACGAGAGCAATCCCAACAGCACGAATACGCCGTTGGCGATGAAGAGCATGATCGCCACGGGATAGATGAGCTGCGAGGTCAGCGACCACGCGTCGATGTTGGCGATGCGTTCGCTCGCTTCCTTCCACGTCGCGTCTTTGCGGCTGACCAGATCGGTGAACGTGTTCCACAGCGTCGATCCGGCGTAGCGTTCGTCGATCACGTTCGTGTAGTACAGTTGCCAGTCGTGGAGCGCGTCGGCAAAGCGGGTGTTCTCGACTTTGATGTCGGCGATGAAGTGCGGGAGGTGGTTGGAGATCGGGACGTGGAACAGGTAGAGCACCGTCAGCACCCAGAAGAACAGATTCAGTAACAGCATCACGGATAGACCGCCGACGGTGAAGCGGAAACTCAACGCCTGCCACGGTCCGAGATGCCCTTCCTTGGAACCGCGTCCGGCCATGTCGCGCACGCGCCGCGCCAGCGTGTACAGCGCGCAAACGCCCGCGGTCGCCGCGCCGGCACCACAAAGAATCGTGATGAACTTGACGATCCCGGCGATCGATTCCGGGACGCCATCGGCCAGATTCTGAGCGCAGATCTTGCAGAGAATTGCAAACACAAACGCCATGATCGCCATCGGTACCCACGCTTCGCGGGTGTGGACCAGATGCGTCTGGAAATACCCCTTGATCCAACGGCTGCGCTGCTTGATCCAGTTCATGAACTGGCTGTTGGCTTCTTCCCACGTCGTGGAATCGAGCACTTCGGTGGCGAAGCCTTTGCGGGCCATGCGCATGCCAAGGTCGCAGTCTTCCGTCACGTTGAACGGATCCCAACCGCCCAGCGCTTTCAGCGGAGCCGTGCGGAAGTGATTCGAGGTTCCGCCCAATGGAATCGGCGTGCGGATCGCATGCAGACCGGGCAGAAACAGATCGAACCAATTCGTGTATTCAAGCGTGAAGAAGCGCGTCAGATAATTCTGGCGCGCGTTGAAATAATTGAGCTTCGCCTGCAGGCAGATCACGTGCGCTTTGCCCTGCGCCGTCAGTTGCCGGAAGACCGCGGCGGCCTTGCGGAGTTGATCGGGTTCGGGCTGGTCTTCGGCATCATAGACAACCAGTAGTTCGCCGCGCGCACGTTCCAAGCCCCAATTGCAGGCGCGGGGCTTCGTGCGTGGTTCGGTCTTCGGCACTTTGGGCGCGATCACCACTTCCACGCAGCGCGGCAGCGTATCGATGACTTCGTCGATCTTCGCCCGGGTCGGAGCGTCGTCTTCTTCCAGCAGCAGTTTTACGTCGAGCTTATCGAGCGGATAATCGAGCGACGTCACCGTCCGCGCGATTTTCTGTGCGACTTCCGGCTCCTTGTACATCGGAACCAGCACCGTGTAGACCGGCAGATCGGCATCAGGAACCGCGTGCGTTTCGGTGGAGGAGACGCGGTGCTCGCTCGAGCGCAGCAGACCCAGCAAGACAGAGAACAGCCGCGCGAAGATCACCGTTCCGTACATGCCGCAGAGCACGAACGTCAGCACCGTGTACGTGAATTTGTAGTCGCGGATGAAGCACAACAGCAGCGCGAAGATGCAGAGGACGTAGAAGACTCCCTGCCGCTTGTTAAAGGTATGGACCGCGCAGACGTCGTAGTGCTCGTCCAGAAACTTCCGCGTACACTTATCGGTGAACGATGAATTCTGAATGGCCGGACTCTCCGTGAAAGGTGTCTGTAAACTTCAACTTCCGATCCGGTCAACAGTCACTGTGAATGACGCACAAAATGGGCGTCTGTTTCACCGCTCTTGTAGAATTTACCGCATCATCCCCGGCCGCGTTTTCATTTCGTCCAAACGTCGCATGCCTTCCATCATTAAACCCATCATATCCGTGTGCACCTGCCCTGGATCCGACGGCGACGGCTCCTTCTGTTCGAAACAGAAATCGCCGTCCGGCCAGCAGACGATGCGGAAAAACGCCTCCTCGCCCAGCACGTCGCCGGCGGTCGCCGTCATCATTGCTCCATTGGTGAAGCCGATGGTCGCGCGTTCGCCGGAGTAATTCAGAATCAGCGTCCCCGTCCGGCGGCTCTGGTGGAGCGTCTGAACCAGGTCGACCAGCGAAATCATCGAAAGCTTGCCGAGGATGCCGCGGCTGAGTTCGCTTTCGAGCGAGACGTTGGTTGCTTTCAGGCGATCGGCAAGAAGTTTCGAAAATTCCCGCGAGAGCGCCGGCCGCTTCATCAGCAGTGTTTCGAGCTTGTCGCGGTGGAGCGTGAAGACCGTCGAATTGCCGTTCGAGCGCACTTCCGCGGAGGTCAGTTCGCCCGTCAGGATCGACATTTCGCCGAAGCAGTCGCCGGAATGCAGCGTCACCAGGATCGTCTCTTCGCGTTCGTTGGAGTAGCGGACGACGTCGACCTTGCCTTCCGCGACAATATAAAGGTGCTCGCCGGCGATGCCTTGCATCAGAATGACTTGCTGATCTTCGTAGCGAATCGCTTTGCAGGACGTGACCAGCTCCGCCGCCAGTTCTTTGGGAAGGCGCGAGAGAAACGGTCCGGCCTTTTTCGCGATTGTCGTTGCGGAGGACAGGGGGCGGTCGAGCCGCCGGGTGGTGCTTGCCGCACGGATGCCATCGGCGGGAACGGGCTGAGCCCCCGTGGGATCAGGCGCCGACTCGCTGAACTCCATGCGAAAGGCCGCGTCGCAGCCGGGTGCGTCGCAGAGCAGATAGTCGTCGGGCAACTTGCCGTCGACGGAATTTTTGATGATGTCCTGCAATTTCGAATAGACCGAGCACAACCCCGGCCCGCAGAATTTCCCGCCGCCGGGTTTGGAGACCTCTTTGCCCACGAACATCCAACGATCACCCGGCCGCAGCAGCGCGCAGCTGGTGACTTGCTGAACCACGAGCAGCACGGGCTTGTCGGCCATCGCAACTCCAGTTGGTTTACGCGTAGAATGAACCTCTCAAATGTCCCCGATTAGGTGAGACCTGTCAAGGTGCATCGGATTACCACACTGTGCTAGGTGTGGAACCCTTAGTAGCCATGGCTACTAAGGGTTCCACCGTTTTGCAGGCGGGACGCCTGCACCACAATTCATGCAGCAGCGCCGCAGGCGCAAATTGTGGTGCAGGCGTCCCGCCTGCAAATTCCTTGCACGCAAATGCGTCCGCCTGCTAAACTCTCATCACACATATGAACATGGCCACGCAGAACGCTCCCGCAGCAGCCGTTTCCGGTTCCGGAAACGGCATCATTCTTGAAGCTCAAGGCATCAAGAAAAGCTTCGGCCCCAAGCACGTGCTGAAAGGCATTGATCTGGCCGTCAAGCGCGCCGAAGTCGTCACGATTCTCGGCCCCAACGGTTGCGGCAAATCGACGTTTCTCCGCTGCCTCAATCTGCTCGAACAGTACCAGGAAGGCCGCGTGCTGCTGAACGGCGAAATCGTCAGCAGCGGCAAGCCCGAAGGCCATCACGCCACCAGTGCCGAGCAGGCCCAGGCACAGTTTCTGCGGCAGCATGTCGGCATGGTCTTTCAGCGCTTCAATCTCTTTCCGCATCTCAGTGTGATTCAGAACGTCATGAGCGGTCCGCGGTATGTGCTGAAAAAACCGAGCGACGAGTGCCACGCCATCGCCGAGAAAATGCAGCGCAAGGTCGGATTGTGGGAGAAGCATCCCTGCGATCCCGGCACGCTCTCCGGCGGCCAGCAGCAGCGCGTCGCGATCGCGCGAGCTCTGGCGATGAGCCCCGACGTGATGCTCTTCGACGAAGCTACCTCGGCGCTCGACCCCGTGTTGACCAAGGAAGTCTTCAAGGTCATCCGCGATCTGGCTGCCGAAGGCATGACCATGATGCTGGTCACTCACGACATGGACTTCGCCCGCGACATCGCCGACCGCACGGTCTTCATGGACGGCGGATTCGTCGCGGCGCAAGGCACGCCAGAATACATTTTCGACGAACGCCCGCTGCCGGCGATCCAGAAATTCCTCGAGAAGGGCTGACCATTCGTTCGTACCTGTGAAGGGTTGGCATGATAGACCGCATTCTCGATCTCTCTTACTCCTGGCGCATCGCGTGGCTGATCTTCTTTATGCTGATCATGGTCCATTACGATTGGCGTAAGAACGGCTCGCAGTCGCGGCGCTGGAAGGAATACCTATTCATCCTGGCCATCGGCGGAATCGGGATGGTCTACCTGCTGATCGCCAACGCCATCACCGGATCGATCTCACACGAGTTTTTCTACTACATGCAGGACGCCCCCGAAGACGAAACGTTCCGCATGGCCGTCGCGATCAAGTCCTTGCAGATCGGTTTTCCCATCGGCGTGGTCTGCGGCGGCGCGCTAGTCGCCGCGAACAATCCGAAACCCGGCCTCGCACCGCTGCCGTGGAAGCGGTTGTTTGTGCTCGCGTTCGTGCCGATCGTTTTTGGTGTCCTCTGTTCGCCGTTCACGGCGATCATCTCAGTGCTCTTCGATCCGCTGCGTTTCGGATCGAAGCTGGCGCCGTTGATTTCCAAGGAGCCGGAGAAGCTGCAGCGCTTTCTGGCGATCTGGGGCGTGACGATCGGGATCTATCTCGGCGGCATCGCCGGAACCATCTATGCCGCCGTGAAGATCCGCTCCGAACGCAACGCGATTCGCGAGAAAGCACGCGCCGCCGCGCCGCCGACGCCCAGGTTGGATTCAGACACGTCTCCGGAGCCGGCGAAGTAGCGCTTCTACCTTTGTTCGCGGTCCTCTGGCGCGTATAATTCCGCACCTCATTAAAAATCCGACTCTCTAAAGGAACTCCGATGAAATCGACTACCGTGGTTGCAGCGCTGGTCCTGTGTCTTGTGTCGCTGAATGCCGTCCGTGCTGAAGACGCCGTGCCGAACGGCCTGAAAGACGCAAAGGTCGGCGACTGGGCTGAGTACTCCATGAAAGGCAGTGCCAAAGGCCACGACGTCGAGATGACGCAGAAGCGCACCGTCACCGCGAAGGACGAGAAGAGCATCACGGTGAAGACCGATATCTCCGTCATGGGCCACGCTGTCCCCGGCCGCGAAATCACCATTCCGCTCGACAAACCCTACAACCCCGGCGTCAATGATCCCGACGCGAAAGTAGAGAAGGTGGATGAAGGCGACGAAAAAGTCACCGTCAACGGTAAGGACTACGACGCGCACTGGATGCATTACAAAGGCACAAGTAAGGCCGGCACGCCGATCGACGGAAAAGTCTGGATGGCCAAAGGTATCGGCCTGGGCGGCATGGTGAAAATGGAAGGCACCTCCGACCGCGGCGCGGTGACGATGCAATTGACCAATTTCGGGTCGAAGTAGTTCGTCCTGATGCCCGACCCCGTGCTCCCCATTATCGATGCGCACACCCATCTCGCGGGCTTGGGCCACGGCGGCACGGGCTGTTTCATCGACGCGCGGAAGTTCGAGACGCTGCTCTACAAGCTGATGCGCTGGAAACTCGGCATCTACGATGCCCACCGCCAGCAGCGGCTCGATCAGGCGTACCTCGAGCGTCTCGAACGCGATGTTGGCGAGGCGCGAGATCACGGAGCGCTCCACGCCGCCCTCGTCTTTGCGCACGAACGGATCTACACCGAATCTGGCGACGTTATGGAGCGCGGGCAGGAACTTTACGTGCCCAACGAGTACGCATTTCAGTGCTGTGAGAATGCGAAGGGCAAGTTTCTCCCGGCGGCCAGCGTCCATCCGTATCGCAAAGACGCGCTGGACGAAGTCGCCAAGTGGATCGAGCGCGGTGCCGCGGCGCTGAAGTGGCTGCCCAATTCTCAGGGTATGGACCCGCAGGATAAGCGCTGCTTTCCGCTCTACGATCTGTTGGTGAAGAAGAACGTGCCGCTGATTGTCCACACCGGCGGTGAACACACGGTCAGCGTGATCCGCCCGGAGCTCGGCGACCCGAAGATGATGATCCCGGCGCTCGAGCGCGGCGTGGTCGTGATCATGGCGCACTGCGGCACCAAGAGCGGCATTTTCGACGGACATTGGATGCCCGACTTCTGCGCGCTGGCTCGGAAGTATCCCAACTGTTGGGGCGACACCTCGGCCTTCTGCACGCCCGGCCGCACACGCTGGATCGCGCGCATCTTGCGCGAAGAAGGCGTGGTCGAGAAGCTGATCCACGGCTCGGATTATCCCGTGCCGCCGGGCGCCTACGAGAATCTGCTCGTCCTGGGCTGGAGTCGCGTCCGCGCGCTGGCGAAGATCTGGAGCTTTCTGGAACGCGACGTGAGCATCAAACGCGCCCGCGGTTTTCCCGACGCCGTCTTCACCAACGCCGCCCGAATTCTCGCACCTGGAAGTGTGAAACGGTGGGTGGGGGACCCCACTTAGGGAAACGCGCTACTTCGATGCATGTTCGGTCGGCTGTTCAAACAGGGCTTTGAACGTGAACGCCGTTGGAGGCACGTGCGGCGACATGACGTTCTCTTTGGTCAGCGCGATGCGGAATTCCATGGTGTCGGGGTAGAAATAGACGGAGTGCGCGGCCACGGGTTGTTCGGCGGCCATCAGCAGCTTCTGCGCTTCGCCCTGGCCGATTTTGCGGCTCGCCTTCTTCAACAGTTCCAGGCCATCGGTGATGTTGTCGTAGCGCTTGCATTCCACGGGGGTGCAGAGCACGCGGAAATGATTGGTCACCACCAGCGCATCGGAGGCGTCCATGCGGCGGATTTTCGGCGTCTGGTCGGCGGGATCGAACTCCAGCACGGCGCTGGGCGTAACGCCGAATTTTTTCGCATCGGCGGACGGCCAGGAGAGGTGAAAGAGGTTGCCGCAGGCGGTCGGCTTCTGCGCCACGATTTTCGAGGCGGCTTCGGCGGGCTCGGATGCGGCAGGATCGACGCTTTCCAGAATGCGCCGCAGCATCAAACCGCGCGCGACATAGCCGCTGCCCTTGTCACCGTGATTGATGTTGTAGCCGTCATGGATGCACGCGACGAGACCGGCGCTGTTCATGCCGGAAAACTGCACGATCAAGCCCGGCCAACCCAGGCAGATCCACTGCATCCGCGCGGGAGCGGCGTCGCGTTTGGGCAACGCGTCGGTCACGAACAGAACCTGATCGGAGACCGGCTTGCGGCCGATCGGGAAATCCAAGTTGCGGCCGTGCACCACGGCGCCGCCTTCGGTCCGCGAATTCCAGACAGCGAAACCCGAACACGCCGGGCCAAAGTAATCGGCGATCACGTTGATGGCCGCGATATCCTTGCGGTTGTACGGCCGCTCCAGCACCGCCGACTTCATTCCCGCATCGCCCAATCGAGCCAGCATGCCTTCGTAGATGCCATCGAGTTCCGCGGTGCTGTCAGCGTCCCATTCAAAGCGCGATTGCGCGAACGGGACGAGCATGGTTTCGAATTTTTGGCCGCTGAAGTACGGCAGGCTCTTCATCGCGGCATCGAAATCGTCGCGGATCTGTTCGGCGAGCAGATAACCATGCGCGAAGCCGCGCTCTTTGATGTCGCCGCCATATATATGGAGCACGCGCTGCCCGTTGACCGTCGCCAGCGCGCCGGCTTTCGCTGCGCGCGAGGCACCGTCTTCGGCATGAGCGCCGGCGACAAACGCCAGCAGCAGCGTGGCTTGTAAGGCAAGAACTAGACGTCGTTTGGCCGATCCGTTCATCACCGCACCCCTGACGTGGAAACCCCCGCGACTTGAACTATAACCGCCATACAAGCATGTGCCACGGGGCAAATCTTAAATAGAGACGCGTAAGCCGATGGGCGATCTCAAAAAACTTGGCCCGGCGGGCGAAGAACATGCCTGGGGGTTGCTCAAGAAACGGGGCGACACACTGGTCGCGCGGAATTTCGTCTGCCCCATCGGTGAATTGGATCTAGTGACGTGGCACGGCAAGACGCTGGTCTTTACGGAAGTCCGGGCGCGTTCAAGCATCAGCCACGGCTCGCCGGCGGAAACTGTGACGCCGTCCAAGCAGAATAAAGTCCGACGCGCGGCGGAATGGTTTTTGATGAAGCATTTGAAATCCAAAGTTCCTCCAGACTGCCGTTTCGACGTGGTTTGGATTCTGGCTAGTAAAGGTGTGATTACGGAATCTGGAATTCTTGCAGGCGCGTTTTGAATCGGACCATTTCGGGAGGCGTAACGAATCGTGGGCAAAGCCGCAAAGCGATTGGACATTGTCTGTCTGGGCAACGTGGTCGTCGATGCCGTGGGCGTGTACGTCGACAGCATTCCCGATGAGGGTGCACTGGCGTTGTTCGACCGCGTCGAGATGCATCTCGGCGGCTGCGCCAACAATACATCGCTGGCGCTGGCCAAACTCGGCCTGAACGTGGGCCTCGTCGCCAAGATCGGCACCGATGGACTCGGCGATTACGTGGCGCGTGAGCTGTCCGCACATGGCGTCGACATCCGCGGCCTGCGCCGGTCGCGTGCCGATGCGACATCGTTCTCCTTTGTGATGGTGCCCAAGCACGGCAACCGCCGCATCCTGCACACCATGGCCGCCAACGCCACGTTCGGGCCGAAGGACATCGACACATCGTTGTTCACGGGCGCGAAGTGGGTCTGCGTCGGCGGACTGGCGTTGCTGCCGGGACTGCATGGCAAGGATCTGGCGCAGGTCCTGAAGGCCGCGAAGAAAGCAGGCGCAAAGACGGCCGCCGACACGGCGATCAACGACCGCTTCACGCCGAAGGAATGGCGCGCGCTGCTGGAGCCCAGTTACCCGTATCTGGACGTGCTCTTTCCGTCGGAAGTCG
The DNA here is from genome assembly GCA_038227875.1 of Planctomycetota bacterium. Lineage (GTDB taxonomy): Bacteria > Planctomycetota > SZUA-567 > H5-PLA8 > H5-PLA8 > JBBRPR01. The sequence goes on along the minus strand of JBBRPR010000007.1, from coordinate 86,131 downwards.
AAGCAACGGCGATCACCGGCGAGACCGACCCGCGCAAGATTTGCAACGCGCTGCGCAAGTTCGGCGTCAAGATTGCCGGCGTGAAACTCGGCGACAAGGGCTGCGCGGTGCTCTCCGATGCAGGCTATTTTGAAATCCCGTGCTATAAAGTGAAGTGCGTCGACACCTGCGGCGCCGGCGATTGTTTCATGGCCGGATTGCTTGCCGGTCTGCTGCGTGGCGAAGCGCCGCAGGACGCCGCGCGGCTGGGAAATGCCGTCAGTGCGCAATGCGTTCAGGCCATCGGTGCGACGACAGGAATTCCGAAACTGAAAACCGTGTTCAGTTTTCAGAAACAAAAGAGTTCAAAAACGAAGAGCGCATGAGCCTCACATGATTGACACGCACTGCCACCTCAGCTTCCCCGACTACAACGGCGACCGCGCCGCGGTGATCCAGCGAGCAACAGACGCCGGAGTTGTCGCCTTTATCTCCGTGGCCACCGAGCCGGAAGACTGGTACCGCACGCTCGATATTGCGGAGATGTATCCGTCGTTGCGGGTAGCGGTGGGTGTGCATCCCAATCATGCCCAGGCGTACAACACGGCGATGGGCGACGAACTGCGCAAGACGGTGAAGAACAAACGCGTGGTCGCCATCGGCGAAACGGGCCTCGATTTTTACCGCGAGACCGCGCCGCGCGAGAAACAGGTCGAATCGTTTCTCACTCACTTGACCGTCGCCGCGGATGAAAATCTGCCTTTTATTCTCCACTGCCGCAATGCGGAGAACGAAATGCTGGGGATGCTCGCGCTGGAACGCGATCGCCTCAAGCGGCCACTGCGCGGCGTCTGGCACTGTTTCACCGCGTCGGTGGATCACGCCAAATGTGCGATGGAACTGGATCTCTACTTCGGCCTCGGCGGCATCGTCACCTTTCCCAAGTCAACGGCGATTCGCGAAGCCATCGCCGTGATGCCGGAGAACAGACTGCTGCTCGAAACAGATTGCCCGTTCCTCTCGCCGCAAGGTTTCCGCAACCAGCGCCGCAACGAACCGTCCTTCATGACCGCCATCGTCACCACGCTGGCCGAGGTTCGAGGCACGACGACGGAGGCGATCCGGCGGATCACCACGGAGAATGCGCGGACGCTTTTCGGGACGTGGTGAGGAACTGCCGTACAGATGGGATCGGGGGTCGGGCATCTGGCATCGGTCGATTGGAATGCCTATCGGACAAATGGCCCCTTCTGAAGATGGGTTGTGGAAGACGAACTATTCACGCGGATTTGTTTCCCGAACGACCGATGCCTGATGTCCGATCCCCGATCCCATCTGTTCGCAACAATTGGTGCGTGGAAAATTCCTGAGCCTTCCCCCATAATTCCCCCATGCAACTCGGCGACTTCGAAATCCAACTCCTCACCGACGGCACGTTCCGCCTGGACGGCGGCGCGATGTTTGGCATCGTGCCCAAGCCGCTCTGGACACGCGAACGCGAGGCGGACGCGCGCAACCGCATGCTCCTGGCCTGCAACTGCCCGCTGATTCGGGCAGGCAAGGAAGTCATCCTGATCGACTGCGGGCTGGGGCGAAAGTGGAACGAGAAGCAGCGCGACATCTACGACATCGATCCACGTCCGCGCCTGCTCGAAGAACTCGCGGCGCAGGGCGTGAAGCCCGAAGATGTCACCATCCTGATCCATTCGCATCTGCATCTCGATCACGCCGGCTGGAACACGCAACTCAATTCGCGCGGCGTTGCCGAGCCGGTTTTCGTCAACGCGCGACATATCGTCGAGCGCCGCGAACTGGAAGTCGCGCGGCGGCCGAACGAGATTCAGCGCGGCACGTATTTTCTCAACAACATCGCGCCGATCGAAGCCGACTGCGGTTTTGAAACCTTCGAGGACACGCTGGAAGTGGTGCCGGGAATCTCGCTTTTTCGCACCGGCGGCCATACCGCCGGCCACGTTGGCGTGCGGATCGAATCGGGCGGGCAGAAGGCGATGTTCATCGGTGAAATGATGCCGACCACCGCGCACCGCCATTTGCCTTGGATCATGGCCTACGATCTCTTCCCGATCGAGACACTGGAGATGAAGCGCAAACTCTTCGCCGAATGCGTGGCCAACAACACGCTGGTGCTGCTGAATCACGATCCGACCGCGCTGGCCGTGCGCATGAAAAATCCGTCGGGCGACAAGCTGGAGATTGAGAAGGCCTTTTGACGTGCAATGGGGAGTTCGTAGGATTTCATCAGGGCGCGGGGACGAGGGTAGAGCTCATGACCTGCTGGTTTTGCGAGAAGGAAGCGAAAGGCACGTGCCGCGCGTGCGGCCGGGGACTGTGCAAGGACCACGCACACATTCACGACGTCTACACGCAGACCAAGTCCGATACGTCGACGGGCTACACGTCGTACTACCAGATCTACGGCGCGCTGAAATGTGGCGAATGCCGGCTGGAGTGGACGCACCATAAGCCGGGCGGGTAGTCACTCGCCAAGACCAGACTACGAGCGGGATTCCCGAACCCCGCCGTTCTTTGCGCCTTAGCGCGAGACTAGAGAACGCTAGTCCAGCCGGACAATCGCTTCCGCTTCCGGGTTCGGTCCAGCTTCCACGGTGCCGATCACGTCGCTGCCGTAGCCGTTGTCCTGGAAAATGCCCTGGATCACTTTCGCGTTGAATTCGTTGCAGATCAGCGTCAGGCCGATGCCCATGTTGAAGGTGTCGAACATCTCGGCTTCTTTGACGTTGCCGGCCTTCTGGATGAGTTCGAAAATCGCCGGAACTTTCCACGAGCCTTTTTTGATGCGCACGATCATGCCGTTGGGGACCGTGCGGGGAATGTTTCCGGGCAGGCCCGAACCAGTGATGTTCGCCATCGCGTGGACGTTTTCTTTGACGCGGTAATGATGCAGCACGGCGTGGACGGCCGTGGCGTAAATGTGCGTAGGCTTTAGCAGTTCTTCGACGAGCGTGCAGCCGAGTTCCGGGACGTGCTGGTCGAGCGACATGCCAGCGGTTTCCAGCAGCGCTTTGCGGACGAGGCTGTAGCCGTTGGAATGCAGTCCCGACGAATGGATGCCGATGACCACATCGCCGGCCGAGACTTTTTTGCCGTCGATGATCTTCGCGCGTTCCACCACGCCGACGCAAAAACCGGCGAGGTCGTATTCGCCCTTCGCGTACATCGCCGGCAGCGACGCGGTCTCGCCGCCCAGCAGCGCGCACTTGGATTGTTTGCAGCCTTCGACGACGCCCTTCATCAACTGCTCGCAGACGCCGGGGTCTTTCTTTTCGATGCCGATGTAGTCGAGAAAGAAGAGCGGCTCGGCGCCCTGCACAATCAAGTCGTTGACCGACATCGCCACCAGATCGATGCCGACGGTGTCGTGCTTGTTGGCCATGAAGGCGATTTTGAGTTTCGTGCCTACGCCGTCGGTGCAGGCGACCAGCACCGGATCGCGGTACGAACCGCGCAGCAGGTTGACTTCACCGCCCATCGAAAACATGCCGGCAAATCCACCGATGCCGCCGAGGACTTCAGGCCCGTAGGTGCTCTTGGCCATCCGCCCGATGTTCTCGGCGATCGCGTCTCCGGCATGGATGTCCACACCGGCGTCCTTGTAGGTCAGCGATTTCTTGGTCATTATCGCTTGCCGCGCCCTTCCTGTTGGCCTTGTTGTTCCATGCCGTACTTGTTCATCTGATCTATCGGCGGGATCGGGTACTTGCCGGTCCAGCACGCCGTGCAGTAATGGTTCGCCGGTTTGGAAACCGACGCGAGTAGGCCTTCGACACTCAAGTACCCGAGCGAATCGACACCCAGGTACTGTTCAATAGCTTCGTTGGTTTTCAAGCGCGCCGCGACCAGTTCATCCTTGCTCGGGAAATCGATGCCGTAGTAGCACGCGTTGAGCGTCGGCGGGCAGGTGATGCGCAGATGGACTTCCGTCGCGCCGGCGTTGCGGAGAATCCGTGCCTGGCGGCGGAAGGTCGTGCCGCGGATGAGGCTGTCTTCGACCACGACCACGCGTTTGCCGCGCACGGCGCTGCGGACGACGTTGAACTTCATCGCCACGGCGCTTTCGCGTTCGTCCTGATTGGGCTTGATGAAGCTGCGCCCGACGTAATGGTTGCGGATGAAACCCATGTCGAGCGGAATGCCCGACTTTCGCGAGAACCCGATCGCGCCGGCGTTTCCGGAATCCGGAACGGCGAAAACCACGTCGGCCTTCGCCGGCTTTTCCGTCGCGAGGCGTTCGCCGAGGCGGATGCGGACTTCGTGAACTTCGTCGGCGAAAATCATCGAATCGGGGCGCGCAAAGTACACGTGCTCGAAAATGCAGTGCGAGGGCTTGATCTCTTCCTTGTCGACGAAAAACGACGAATGCACGCCGTCGGCGTCGATGGTGACAATCTCGCCCGGCTCCACTTCGCGCACGAATTCCGCGCCGACCTGGTCGAGTGCGCAGGTTTCGCTGCAGAGGATGTAGCCTTCGCCGATGCTTCCCAACTGCCCGTCGCTGGCCAGCCGGCCGAGGATCAGCGGTCGGAAGCCTTGCGGGTCGCGCGCACCGATCAACTTGTCGCGCGTCATGAAGAGGAAGCTGAACGCGCCCTTGATCAGGCTCAGGCAGTGTGCGAGGTGGTCCTTGCGGCCCACGTTCTCGGGGCGCGCCATCAAGTGGACGATGATTTCGCTGTCGGTCGATGTCTGGAAGATCGAGCCGTAGGCTTCGTACTCATCGCGCAGGGTCTTCGCGTTGACGAGATTGCCATTGTGTGCGACGGCGACGAGACCGTTGGAGTAATCGACAATCAGCGGCTGAATGTTCTGCGGGCGGCTGGAGCCGGTTGTGGAGTAGCGGACGTGGCCGACGGCGATGTGGCCTTCCAGTTCGGCGAGATCGGCTTTGCTGAAAACCTCGGTGACCAGTCCCATTCCTTTTTTGGAACGGACCTTCTTTCCGTCTGAGACGGCGATGCCGGCGGATTCCTGACCGCGGTGCTGCAGCGCGAAGAGACCCAGGTACGTCTTGGCCGCCGCGCCGGGCACATTGTAGGCGCCGAAAAGTCCGCAAGAATGGCCTACACTGTCGTCCAAAACGCGCCTCCTGCCAGACACTCTAAGATGGGGAAAACCGACAGGCGCTTATCATGCAGGATTTGTGGAAAGAATGCAAAGAAAGAGAACGTCAGAAAAATATTGAACAGGAAGTTTTTTTTATTCGCTGTAATCTCGCGGGTCCATGAATAAGCGAAGCGACGTCCTCCCCGGCACGGTTTACCTTGCCGGCTCGGGTCCAGGTGACCCCAAGTTACTGACCGTGCGTGCGCGCGAGCTGCTCGAATGGTGCGACTGCATCGTTTATGACGCATTGGTCTCGCCGGAAATTTTTGCACTCGCGAACCCCGGCGCCGAAAAGATTTACGTCGGCAAGCGCGGCGCGCAGCACGCTGTGGAACAGCCGGACATCAATAAGCTTCTGGCTGAAAAAGCGCAAAGTGGTCGAAGCGTCCTGCGCTTCAAGGGCGGCGATCCCTACCTCTTTGGGCGTGGCGCCGAGGAGGCGCTGTTCCTGATCGAGCGCGGCGTCCGGGTCGAAATTATTCCCGGCGTAACCGCTGGAATTGCCGCGCCCGCGTACGCCGGAATTCCTGTCACGCACCGCGAACATGCCAGCGCTGTCGCCTTTGTCACCGGCCACGAAGATCCGACCAAGCCGGAAACCATGCTCGACTGGGCCTCTCTGGCCAAGATCGGGACGCTCTGCTTTTATATGGGCGTCAAAAATCTTGGGCGGATTGCCGGCGAGTTGTCGAAGCACCGCTCGCCGCAGACGCCCGCCGCGGTGATCGAGTGGGGCACGACGCCGCGCCAGCGCACCGCGACCGGGACGCTGGAAACCATCGAGCGTGTCGCACGCGAGATGAAAATCCAGGCGCCGGCGCTCACGGTCATCGGCGACGTGATTTCACTCCGCGACAAGCTAAACTTTTTCGAAACCCGGCCGCTTCACGGCAAGCGCATCGTCGTCACGCGCGCGCGAGCTCAGGCCAGCGACCTCGCCGACGGATTGCGGACGCGCGGCGCCTCCGTGTACGAATTCCCGGCCATCCGCATCGAATTTTCGCGCACGCCGGAGCTGCAGGCCGCCGTCGACACGCTCGTCGCCGGAAAATTCGATTGGGTAGTGCTGACCAGCGTCAACGGTGTCGATGCCATCTTCAAAGAACTCGGACGTCGCAATCTCGACGCGCGCGCGGTTAGAGCGAAAGTCGCGGTCGTCGGCGACGCCAGCGCGGATCGACTACTTGAGAAGGGGATCCGCGCCGACCTGATTCCGCCGGAGTTCGTCGCCGAGTCGATCGCCTCCACGCTGAAGCAGCAGGGGCAGATCAGCGGCAAGCGCTTCCTGCTGCCGCGCGCCGACATCGCCCGTAGCGATCTTCCCGCCGAGCTGCGCAAAGAGGGCGGGGAGGTCACCGAGATCGCCGCCTACCGCACGGTGCTCGAGACCGCGGGCCAGGAAGATGCGCTCGCCGCGCTCGAGCGTCACGACGTGGATGCGGTGACGTTTACGTCGGCATCGACGGCGCGGAATTTCGCGTCGATCCTCGGCCCGGAGCGCTTGAAGGCCGCGCTCGCCTCGCCACGGTTGAAGTGCCTGTCGATCGGCCCGATCACGAGCAAAGCGATGACGGAAGCCGGACTTCCGATTCACGGTGAGGCCGAGGTGCACGACATTCCAGGGCTGATGAAGAAAGTTGAATCATTGCTCGGCGATTCAGCGTAGGACCAATGGGTCCTGCCCCTGCTGAATTTTGACCACATGGCAAATTTGCCATATGGTCTTCATGACCTCGGCACAAATTTGTACCAGGGTCAGCTCAAAGCCGCTCACGAAGGAGGGATGACCGATGTCCGATTTTGTTCCCATGTCTTCGTCCGCCGCGCCGTCGCACAAGCCGAAGTTTGGCGTCGGCTCCGTCGTAAGCCACCCGCATTTTGGGAGCGGCCGCGTAGTCACGTACGAAGGCGATTCCTACGTCGTGATGTTCAAGGGCGGCGAAGTGAAACGCGTCGCATTCACATTCGAATTGCTGAAGCCCGAGCAGCTCTCGAGCGATCCGGAGTTCGACCGCATCAAGCAGGCCGTCCAGGAAGTTCTCGGCGATCACGGGTTTCTTGATGTCGATCTGGAACTCGGCAAACGTTGGGTCGGCGGCACGGTCAAGATCATGCCTGGCAAGGAAGACACGCGCCCGCACGAAATTCCGATCGAAATGTTCTTCAAGAAGATCATTGGAATCCGCGACAAGCTGCGCGTCCTGGAGCAGAAAATCAACGCGCACACCGTGCTGACGCCGGAAGAAAAAATCGAGATGGAAGGATACATCACGCGCTGCTACGGAAGCCTCACCACATTCAATGCGCTCTTCGGAAACAAGGACAGCCATTTCCGGGGGCAGAGCGAGAAGGAATGATGGGAATGTCGAATGTCGAGAACGCGTGACGCAAGTTCGATGCGTAAGTGAGAGCTAGAGCGCCTCTTTTGGCGGATGCTCGACGAGGATGTACAGCCCGCTCAAGATCGTGAGTACCGTGCTGCCTTCGTGGCAAAGCACGGCCAGCCAAAGCGGAAGCACGTTCAGCATCGCGCCGATGATCAGAATTCCGATGATCGTGAAGGCGAAAGTCAGGCCGCGCGCGATGGCCTTATGCGTGGCCTGACTGAGCCACATCGCTGTCACCACGCCGGATAAGTCGTCCTTCATCAGCACCACGTCGGCGGTGTCGAGCGCGACGTCGGTGCCCGCTCCGCCCATCGCGATGCCCACATCCGCCACGGCCAGCGCGGGGGCGTCGTTGACGCCGTCGCCGACCATCACGATCGCGCCGTACTTGCGGCGCAGGCGGGCGATTTCGGTCACCTTTTCCTGCGGTAACAGATTGGCGCGGACCTGATCGGCGCCCACCACTTTCGCCACGGCATCGCCGACAGCTTTGTGGTCGCCGGTGAGGACCGCGATGTGTTCGACGCCTAGTTTTCTCAGGCGTTCGATCACGGACTTGGCCTCTTCGCGCGCCTGGTCGGCGACACAGAGAATGCCGAACTCATTCTGATTTGTGCCCACGATGAGCACCGTCTGCCCGGCCGCGCGTTCTTCGTCGCTGCGTTTGAGCAGCTCCGGCGGCAGCTTGATCTGGTGCGCCTGGAACAATTCCATCTTGCCCACGCCGATCCACATCTCTCCAATTTCAGCGTGTGCGCCCAGTCCCGTGTGGCTCTCGAATTCGCGGACGTCGGGAATCACAAGCTTTCGCGCCTTGGCCGCGTCCACGACAGCTCGCGCGAGAGGGTGTTCACTGCGCTGTTCCACGGCCGCCGCGAGTTCCAGAATGCGCTTGCCGGCCGCATCGAGTTCCTTGCCTGTCGCCAGCACCGAGATCGGCGCGTCGTTTCCGCCCCACAGCGCGTCGACGACCGGCTTGCCTTCCGTGAGGGTACCGGTCTTGTCGAAGACAATGACCTTGGCGTCCGCGAGCCGTTCCAGGAACGCGCCGCCCTTGAACAGCACGCCGCTTTTTGCCGCGCGCGTGATGCCCGCCAGTGTGGCCGCCGGCACCGCGATGACCACCGCGCACGGCGATGCGCCGACGAGCAGCACCATCGCCTGCTTGAACGCCGCGGTGAACACGGCGACTCCGCCTTCTGCGGCGTTCTTCGGAAAAAGCACGTGAAAGAGCATCACCGCGACCGAACCGGCGAGCACGCAGATGACGTAGGGCTTCTGCCAGCGCTGGATGAACCGTTCGGAATCGGCTTTCTCGTCCTGCGCGCCGCGGACGGTCCGGACGATCTTGGCGAGCATGGTTTCGTTGGCAGTGTGCTGGACATCGACGACGATGCTGCCGCGCTGGTTGAGCGTGCCGGCGAAGACCTCCGCGCCGACGCCTTTTTCGACCGGAATCGATTCGCCGGTGATCGTGGATTCATCGATGGTTGTCTGGCCTTCCAGAATGACGCCGTCAATCGCCAGCCGTTCGGCAGGCATGACGCGCACGCGCTCGCCGGCTTTGATCTCCTCAATCGGTACGCGCTTTTCCGCGCCGTCGCGGATGACCAGCGCCGTGTCCGGGCGCAATTCGATCAAGGCTTCGATCGAGCGTGCCGTGCGTTCGAGCGTGATTTTCTCGAGCGCGCCGGAAAGCGAAAACAAAAACAGCAGCGCCGTGCCTTCGCCCCATTCATTCGTGATCGCCGCGCCGATGGCCGCCAGAACCATGAGCAGGTTAACGTCGAGTTTGCGTGCGAGCAGATTTCGAACCACCGCCTTGACCGGCGCCCACCCGCCCGTGAGGTATGCGAAAATATAGAGCGCGCGTTCGGCCGTGTCCGACCGCGTGTGCATCATCCACGCCGCGACACCGCTGACCGCACAGCAGGCGGTGAGCAGCATTAATGTCGTGGGCGAATCGCCCTCCGGTTCTTCCACACGGGATTGAGAAGGATGCGATTCAGAAGCAGAGCGTGTCAGCCGGACGGATTCGGAACTCATGAACTGATTCTAGAACGAAAGGCAGGAGGAGGGAAGTGCCGTGCCACAATACCTCTGGTCCGGCTCCTCCCTCCCCGGTGTGCTTGCCCCCTGTGGCTACTCGTCGTGAATTTCCTGAAGATTTGCGGCCTTGCGGTCGAACTTCAGGGCCCAGACCTTTTGCGCACTGGAGTTGTTGAGCAAGATCAGCTTCAGCTCCGGATCGTAGCGCAAGGCGTCCGACCAACTGAACGGTGCGCCCTTGAATTCCACCGGCTTGTCATTCTCCATGAACGTCAAGTCGGCCCAGTAGAACTTTGCATTGGTGGGATCCCAAACGACGTTGCTGAGCTTGCCGTCGGGTTTGGCGAAGAGATTCATCAGCAGGATGAGATCGGCGTCCGGCAGATAGACCTCTTCGCTATAGAAAATGAATTGTCCCAGCGCCTTGGGCTTCTTGAATTCCACCTTCTCGGCTTTTCCGGAGGCCATGTCGTAGCGGAAGATAACCTTGTCGTTGGCCAGCCACAGGCAGTCGCGCTTGGAGTCGTAGCGCAGGGCATGGCCGTCGCAATAGATGCCGCCAAACGGCGGACCATTCCAGGGCAGCTTCTGCCAGCGCCCGGCTTTGGCATCGAATCCGTAGAGGCCCTGCTCGGAGTAGGCCACCATGCCATGGGGCGTGGGGGCCAGGAAGCAACTGAGAGAACCGGGGTGCTGCTCGAGGCCTGGAACCGGTGTCGGCTCCCACTCGCGCACCGCCGGGTTGTAGACCCGGTCGAAGTACAACATCTTGCCCAGGGTCGGGTCGTAATCGTAGGCCTTGTAGGCATGCATGGGTACATGGACGCGGTCGTTGAAACTCAAAGGCGTCGGAACTGATGCGTAGATGATCTCGATGGGATCGTCGGGATGGTAGCCGACGGTCCAGAAACCGCCCAGCACGCTGAAGTGGGAGACGTCGTCTTCCTGGCTGGTGGCATGGCCGCCGCCCCAGAAGAGCAACTGATGTCTGTCGACATCGTAGGCGGTGGTGCCCCAGCGGTTGGTGGCACCCGGGGCGTACAGCGGAAATTTGAGCGCGGTCCACTGGTTGGCGGGCAAATCGGTGAGGAGCTGGCGAGTCTTCTCCGGTTCGGGTTTGGCGGCCTTCTCCCACACGGCCGGGTCGATGCGGTTGAAGGTGTAGGCTCCGGAGGTTGAGGCTCGCGCGGCGGTGCCGGCTTCATCGATTTTTATCGCGTCGATCTTGCAGCCCCACGTGACCAGACCGCCGCCCTGCGGGTCGGGGCAGATTAAAACATCGTTCTCGTCGACGGCGCCCACCATGTTGGTGCGCGCGGTTATGCGCGGACAGTCGTGGCTGAACTTCTGTCGGCCCCAGTCTTCATCAACCAGTGGCACGTGCAGCAGGAGCTTCCACGCATCGGCAGCGAGATCGTAGGTCCAGACCTCCTGTTCCAGCCAGTCGCGGCTGTAGCCACCTGCCAAGACGAAACGGCTGGCCTTTGGCAGCCATGCGAAGATATGTCCGGCGCGCGGGGCGGGGCACTTCTCCGGGAATTTCTGCTCCCAACTGCGCGTCGCACAGTCGTAGACCCACGTGTCGGCGAGCACTCTGTCGAGCCCGTCGCCGCCGAAGAGCACGATCTTCTTGTGGACCGGATCGTAGGCGCTCTGCGAGCGCGCGCGGCCCGGCGGCTCGGCGGCCAGTGCGTCCACACTCTGTTCGACGCTGACCCGCACGGCGCGGATGGCGGCTACGTTGGGCGCGGCGATCTTGCCAGAAAGGGAAGGAGTGGCGGCCATGAGCGCCTCGGCGGCCGCGACCAAGCGGCGCGCGGCGACCTGGCCGGCGGTCTTCTCGTGATCGGCCAGCGTTGCGCTCTTGACCTCGCTGGCCAGATTTCCGGCGGCGGTGGCGAGCTCATTTGCCTTAGCCGCGAGGTCTGCCTTCGCTTCGGCCGCTGTCTCGCTCACAGCAAAACGGTTGGCGCAGGCGCCCAGCAGTGCCTTGGCCTGCCAGCGTAAATCTTTGGCTTTTGCCGAGAGCTCTTTGAGCCTGGCCGAACCGAATTCGAGCTTTCGCCACTCATTTTTCTCGAGGCTGTATACGAACGTGCCGATGGTGGCGCTGCCGCCATCGCCGCCAGAGTGGAGGATCTCCTTATTTAGCGGGTCGTAGCACATCGAACCCCAAATGCGGCAACTGGGGCGCGGCTTTGCACCGGTATCCTGCCACAGGCGTGAAACGGGGTCGTAACAAATCGTCTTGTCGTAGAGGTAGGCGTAGACTTTGCCGTTGTCTGGCACATAAGCGAATTCGTAGTTCAGCTTGGTCGTCTGCCATTGCCCGCCGCAGCCGGGGCGAAGCAGTTCGCCATCTTTGTAAAAGAGTTCGGGGCCACTGTTGCCCATCTTCTCACGAGCCTTGGAGTAATCCTCGCCGACCGGACCGGACACGGGTCGACCGGAGGCCACGGCAGGCGGATAGGCGTTGATCCATGAAGCGGTGGCGAGATCAAATTCCTCGGTGTCGTAGTGGCGCGGTGGAACTCCGCCGTAGGACTGAATCCCGCTGGCCATCACGAACTTCTTGAGTCCCGGAACGTAGACAAAGAGCGGTTGCGAACGAGTGCCAGTCTTGCACTCGGTCACCTTAGCCCACGTGTTGACGGGCGCATCCTTGAATGCAACCGGAGTCGGAATGCCCGGCGCGGGTTCACCGGCACAAAGCAGCGCGCAGTTACTCGCCAGTACAACAATCAAGGACTGGATTTTCATGAAGGATCTCCTGCTCATAATAAACACCGTTAGAGATGTAATTTAAGTGACAAGTCTAAATTAAATGATCGCGAGTAATTTTCATAACATCATAATATGGATAATCTTATAGGTATAAATTCGAAAGACCTTCCAAGCTAATTTGTCATTTATGTCGTTAAATACAACGACGTGCGGTTGCCGAACCCGGTTCTGAATTCTCCTGAATCAAAAAGATGGAGAGGAAGGTCGGTCGTTCTGAAAAGCCATCTCTGGGGATTGAACCCAGGACCTACGGTTTACAAAACCGTTGCTCTACCGCTGAGCTAAGATGGCTAAACTTGTTACTGCATAAGGTTTAAGCGCTTTTCGCCTCCGCGCTGTGAGGCGGTTTGTGAGGCGGTGCGCTGGGCGCGGCGGTATAGTCCAAAGCACTTACGTTAACCTTCCCGCCCAACCCGTCGAGACCATACCCCAGATAGTGCTTCTGGGCAACTGCAAGCCCGTGGCCGAAATACGCGGCATAGGCGTGCACGGTCATTGTGGGCGCCGCCTTCCTGCAGGCCGTCCGGCGAAGGGATTGCAGCGTTACATGCTCGCCATCGTCGCCGAATGCGGCTTTTCGTACCTCTGCGAAGAAGTCGAAGGCGGTGAAGCTGTTGTGGGGGAAGAGGAAGTCCGGCTGTGAGGCGTCCGGTGAGGCGGTTTTGATCGCTTGGAGCTGGGCGGCCAGCCACGTGGACATTTGCGGCGTCCGGCCGCGCTTCTTCCCGAAGACGGTAACGGCATTGTCCTTGAAGCTCACGTGCTTCCACTGCACACGCGTGGCTTCCCGCGGCCGCAAAGCCCATGCCCAAGCATAGCACGATCAGGGGCCACGCGGCGGACGTCTTTCCCTTGCTCAATACCGCTTGCACGTCTTCTTCCGTCAAGGGTACGGCGTCCGGCGCGTCGGGCTTGTCTGACTTTACGAAACTCAGCGGGTTCGCTGGCCAGTAAACCACGGCGGGATCGGCTTCCAGTAGTTCGGAGCAGAACCGGCTGAGAATCAGCTTGTCATTCAACACCGTCCGGGCGCTCATGCCGTCGGCCTTCCGTTTCTTCAGGAACTTTCGGAACAGTCCTTTTGCGCCTTCCAAGTCCAGCGAAGACAGGCGCGCATCCTTCCCGGTGTACTCGACGAATAGCTCCAAGCGGCTCTTGGCATCCTGGTAGCTGCGATTGCCCTTCCGCACGTCCGGCTTCCGGTCTTTCGGCCAGCGCGCTTCAAGGTACTGCGCCACCGTGGCGCCGAGATCGAGACCGCCCGAAGGATTGACGGCGGCATTCATCACTTTTTCGGCTTCCTTGCGCGCGACTTCAACCGCGTCGGCGTGCTCGGTCTTGCCCGTGGAACCCCGCTTGCGCTTACCGTCGTGCCAGAAGACGAAGTGCCAGCACGCATCCTTCGCGTGGTCGCCGTCGCGGGAGTGGCGCGCGATGGTAACGAAGATTGACGGGTTGCCCTTCACTTCGAATTTATTGGGGTCACGTTTAGCCATGGGCAGGAATCTCCGATAAATCTACTTCAGTATATACGATTATTGTAGACAGCAAGAAAAAAACGGTTAAGGTTCTCAGTCATGGCAAAAATGGGCAGGCCGAAAACCATAGACGCGAGTCAAAACATCATCTTCCGATGCCCGAAGGCGACGGTGAAGTCTCTAGCCCGGATCGGCAAGGCGTGGAATCTCACGCGTTCAGAGGTAATTCGGAAGCGTGTGGAAGATGCGGAATCGAAGCTTTGATTTGTCCACAATTGTGGACATTGGATTTTCGACGCGTGGAGGCGCGTCGCGGAAGTGAGCGGGACTAAACCCGCCTAAAAAAGCGCGAGGCGCAAGAGCTGATACTCTCACGCCTCGCTGGGGACCCAACCTAAAGTGAGTAGGCCAAATCCTTGCTATCTGTATCGGCAAGGGTAACGGTCTCGGAAAGGATTTCCACGATGAAATCTTCAAGTGGTCTATTGTTAAAAAAACACAATCCCGCCAAACGCCGGCCCGTCAACGAAGCGCTCGTCTGCTCCTCCTCGGAAGACGAAATCCTGAAAGCCCTGTTCAATATGGGCTCACTACTGGGCTATGACACGTTCGCCCACGGACTGCGCGAGGTATTTCACGGCCGCGGCTATAGTGACGCGGTCGTGCACGCCGTGGACACATTCACATTGGCATTATCGCGCCACGTATTCGGTCCCGAGAGTCTTCAGGCGGCAGATTCGCTTTATCACTGCTGTTCGGTAGGTGAATCCAAAGATGAAAAGATGCTCCTATCAGCCATCGCCATCTACGATAAGCATGTTTTTTTTGGATCATACGCGCGCGAGACTGTGTATGGGTGGGCGTGCTGTGAATTGGCGGAAATTTACGCGGACACGGGCCGCCCAGAACTCGGGCTGGAGATGCTGAAGCGCATTGAAGTTTTTCAGGAAAAATACAATCTTGGCGATGACCATGTTTGCAAAACTGGCACGAGCTGCATTCGAGAAAAATGCCTTGCAGCGCAGGGGGTGGTGGAATGTTGAAAATACCACTCACCTTTCGCGAAGTAGAAGACCTCACCGTTGACGATTTCTTGAACGACAGGCACTTCGCCTCGATGGTAGGCTGGTCCGTGTGGGCCAGCTCAAGCGGCAGCAGCACAAGCTTCGCGCCGATCCATGAATACAGTCTGAAGGTTTTCTCATACCTTCAGCTGAGAAATGCCGACGACGAAAGGCAGTGTGTGGTGCTCACGGATCTCGGTCACAGTTTAATGGCGCGGGGCTATGGCAGCGGAATTGAATTTTACGAAGTCGCCATCGAATACGCACACCGATACCCGGGCAAGATTCGGAATCTGTGGCATTTCAATTTCTGGCTGGCGCGCCGACTCCGCGACAATCATCTGTACGCCCTGACCGCAAGACATTTCAGCGAAGCCGTGAAGTATCACGCCCGCGACAAGAATAAGCACGAATCGGAAGGCAGTCCCACGGAGGAGTTGGCGGAAATGCTCGCCGGCCGGAAGGCGGTGGAACTATGAAACGCGCACAGGCAACACTCCACGACGTCGGCGAAGACCTGCTCGATATGCTATGGGGAATTCCAATCGGCTCACCGATGGACGGTGGACAATCCGCGGTTGAAGTCGCGCTCGTGGTCGCTGAGCAGCTCTACGGCCGGGCAAGCTGGCAATACGCATGTGCGACGTTTCATCACGCCGTTTACGGTAACAAAGGCGGCCGGCGAAAGTCTTTTGTTAATACCATGCGTCGAGCAATTCGAATCTATCGTGAGTGCGGCGGACCGCTGAATAAAAACAGCGAGTACGATTTCGCGTGCCATGAACTGGCGGAATTTTTAGTAGAGAACACGCCCGGAAAGAATTTGTCAGAGGTCTACCGATTGTTTTCGGACGTAGTTGAATTTGCCCGGCAGCACGGTGAAAGCTGCCTTGAGGACGACGCGTTGGAGTATCTGCAGGCGACAGCGTAGAATGCAGCACGCCGGGGGCAAAGGGTAGCTCCCTGACTGGTATGCTCGCCAGTCTGCCCCCGGCTTTATTCACGAGCAGCGCGGAGCAAGCGCAATGTATAAATTTGTAGAAAGCATTCGTGCCTACCGAGACGCAATTTTACGAAGCGACGATCTTCGAAAAGGGGTAGTCGGCCTTGCGGATATGTGCGAGGAACTAGCAATTGAATTTCATCAACTGCGCGGCAATATTTCAAAGCTCTCGCCAGCCGCGAAAAAGATGCATGAGTATTTGTGTTTGAAACCAAAGGACGAGGTACCAAAATATGACATCATTGAAAAAGAATTAGGCATGGCGCGAAAAACCATTTCAAGGGCTATTGCAGAAGTCGAATCCACGCTTGGCATTAAGCTAAATCGGCGGCGGCGACACGTGGAAACTAAACGGAAACCGTCTCGGAAACTAAAGCGCCCACTGTGTAAATAAAAACGGCGATTAAACAATGCTCTCAGACTTTTGAGGGCATTTGAAATGGGAACGATACGATTAACCACAAGAGAAGCGGCAAAGGTTTTAGAGCTGCCGCTATATCAAACCTGTGTCATCCTAAAAGCCTCGAAAACACCCTACACCAAATGCGGCGCGGCATTCCTTTGGGATGCCGCTGCTGTCGCTGATCTTTGCGTGCGGTTGGGTAAGGCGGTGCAGAAATGAGCGCCGACCTTCCCGACGTACTCGGCAATCTAGAACGCCTAATCGACCTGCGCATCGAAGCTAAGCTACGCCAGCTCGGAGCGCTCACGACGCAACCCGACCCGCGCGCGCTGCGTGTCGCGAAGGGTATCGACGTCGCCGCCCTGGCCGCGCGTTCCGGCATCAGCCACGTGACTATCGGGCGGCTGGAGGGCGGGAAGCTCAAGCGACCGAAGCCGGAGACGCTGAATAGTCTGGCGCGCGCGCTGGGTGTGCCGGAATCGCAATACAGGCAGGCTGTGGCCGCTCTGCTTCAGAATCGGGGTGCGGCATGATTCTCGCCCCCACGATTGACCTGCACGTGGCTGAAACCTTCCTCGACTGTTTCGGCACCGATCACACATTCCAGACTTTCGACGACGCAGGCAAAGGGCGGCGCGAGTTAGTGCGCGTGCTCAATGGCAAATTCCGCAACGTGGCCGGCGAACTCACCCGGCTGAATAACGCGGGCGCGGGGATATTCTTCACCGTCAATCAGACCGACGGACGCGGCAGGAAGCGAGAGAACATCACCGGCGTGCGCGCGCTATTCGTAGATGCCGATGGCGTTGAATGGCCGAAGACTTGGCACAAATGCCCGAACGTCGTCACGTGGCGCGATACAGCACCGGGAGAACTTCCGCGCTGGCATGCGTATTGGTTGACGCAATGTCCGCTCGCCAAGTTCACCGAATGCCAAGAGCGCCTTGCTCGGTTCTACGGCACCGACGTCGCAATCAAAGACTTACCCCGCGTGATGCGCATACCCGGCTTCATTCATCGCAAATCCGACCCGCAGGAAGTTTATTGCCATATTCAGGAGCGCACAGAATGGACGAATTAGAGATTATGAACGGCATCCCACCGCTGGTGGATGAATCAACTGTTGCGCGCGCAACAGTTGAACAGCCGGCGCCGAAGGTTACACAACGTTGTGTAAATGCCTCGGACGACACGCGTGTTATCGAGCAATGCTTGAACGCGCTGCGCACCCACGCTGATAGTTACGAAACTTGGTACGAAACCGGGATGATAATTAAGACGAAGATGCCCGGCGCCGACGGATTGTCGCTTTGGGAATCTTGGAGCAGTTCCAGTTCGAAATACAAGGAAGGTGAATGCGCGGCGAAGTGGAAGTCGTTCAAGCAGAATGGCGAGCTGGGCATCGGCACCCTGGTTAAGCGCGCGAAGGCCGCCGGCGCGACGATTCAACTAGGTTCGGGCGTGAAGTATCGAGGGCCGAAGGAATCGGCAGGTGTACGGGACCGTACACCTGACAATCCCGGCGAGGTTGAAGTCGACGATATGGGAGAAAGTGGACCAATTGGTCCACTTCCAGACTTCGAGGACGGCGCGGACCTGCAGACAGCCGTCGCCGTGCGTCCGGATGAACTGATCGAAGGTATGTGTTTTAAAGGCTCAAAGGTAACAATGTCGGCTGATTCGAAGGGCAAGAAGACTTTCTTTCAGATGGACGTGGGCGTGAGTATTTGCGACGGCGCGCCGTGGATGGACAGGAAAACAGCGCGCGGGAAAGTGCTCTATATCAATCTTGAACTCAGTCGGTATTCGTTCCAAAAACGACTGCAGGACATTTGCCATCACCGCGGAATCACGCTCGCCCCGGGCATGTTTACAGTCTGGCACCTGCGTGGTAAGAAAATTACGATTGAGCAGCTAGAGCGGGAGTTGTATCAGCGGCTCAAATCCGGCGACTACGCGTTACTGATTTTCGATCCGCTCTATAAATTGACCAATGGCCGCAGTGAAAACGACGCGTCCGAAATGGGTGACCTACTCAACCGCCTGGAATCCATCGCGGAATCGGCCGGCGCTGCATATCTCGTCGCGCATCATTTTGCCAAGGGCAATGCAGCCGGGAAAAAGGCTCTAGACCGCTCGTCAGGGTCCGGCGTTATCGGGCGTGACGGCGATTGCATCATCACGTTGACCGAGCACGAGGAAGAAGACTGTGTTGCGCTGGAATGCATTGTCCGCGACTTCCCGCCGATCCCGCCGACGGTCCTACGCTGGAACTATCCGGTGTTCGATATTGATAGCTCGCTTAATCCGGAAGCGCTGAAAAAGCCGAACAATCCGAACGCAAAGCTACCAATTTCAGAGGACGACGTTCGCGCCGTAATGACGCATCCCATGACGCGCAACGAGATTGTAGCGAAGGTTAGGGCAGTCACAAAACGAGGCGAAAACGCCGTCCGAGAGACCGTGATGGCGACACTGTCACGGCCGGACATCAAAAGCGAGACACTGTCACGGAAGGGCACAAATCCGTTAATCCGCTACTGGAAAGCAGTTAGTTGAGACCGTGATGACTGTCACGGGAGACTGTCACGGGCTCGGAGACTAGACACACACACGGCTTATAAGGCAAGCCGTGACGGTGTCTGTCGAGGGTCAAGGAGGAAGGCGCAATGCTCACGAAGACACTGGAAGACAACACCGCCACACCACGCATCGGCGAGGCTATCCGCTGGGCGGTGATGATACTCAAGCAAGACGATTCAATCGAGGTGCTATCGCAGTCCTACGCAACGCAGGCGGAGGCGACACGTGAGGCTGAACGCTGCGCTGGCTGGATGCAACTGGTCCGCGTCGGCACGGCACCGCTGAGCGTGGACTTGACGAAGCTGGTGATCGTGACGCCGCGCAAGGCAGTGAGGACGACGGCGAACGAACCGCAGCTACGGGACCTGGCTGGTGTCGCGGAGTGATAAGCCCTTTTCCAGCCCCGGCCGGCGAGGGCGCATCGTGCGTGCCCCCTTAAACAAAAGAGGGTCCGAATGTCCCGCAATTGCGCACCGGCTACGTTTTAGGACCCAAAAGCCTTCACCCGTCGCACGTGGCAGCGTTCAAAAGCCCGAAACGTGAATTAGTGCCATTCAGCGATTCGAACTCAATGGCGTCCGTTTGTAGCGATATTTCAGTCATTTCAGAAATAAACGCCGAATTTCCTAAAAAAGAGTTGAGAAAGCGAAGTGTGTACACGCATTATTTAGGGAGGGATAGACGATGGCGCTTTTGAGAGAAGACAGTTTACGCGAAGCACGACGAAGACTTTGCTCACACGTTCAGCATTGTGAAAACGGTGGCAAAATCATAATTCTCAAAAACGGACGCCCTGTTGCAGTTTTGATTCCGTTTGACGAGTACCTGGGCGCGAACGCGCTGCCTAACCCCACTGGAGGAAAGTAGAATGCCCGCACAAGGATATTTGATTTTCGATCCATTCAAGCCAGGCATCGAAAACATGCGCGACGCGGCCGGCAACGTGCTCACGCCGCAAAGTCTGCCCGCATACAACAAAGTTCTCTTCGGAATCGTCCGCACGATTTTCGACCGCAACGTCGCGGCAGGCAAACGCGACCCGCTGGAATTCTGCCTCATTTTCCGCACTAAGCCGCGGCACCACGTCTGGCCGCGCATCCCCGGCGGCACCGTGGGTCACCCGGACACCGATCGCGCATATGCGACGCCGGGCAATCTCACCCACGTGGAGGCAGCCGTGGACGGACGCTGGCGCATCGCCACGATTGCGGAAGAAGCCGTATGCCGGAAGCAGGACGCCGACGATTGCTTGGCAGCGCGGGCCGTCGCGACGACCGCGAACCATGCCAAGCTGATGCAGGAACTCGACAAAGCCGTCGCGGAGGCTTTCAAGAATGCGTGAACTATTCGACGAACTCACGGTGAAATGCAATCGACTCCGCATGATGGAGGCGGAAGCCGAAACGCTGCGCACAGACCTGGTGCTGCGCGACGATGCCGCAGCCAAGGAACGCGCGGTGGCGCTCATGGCCGGCGACGATCCGCCGAAGCGCGATAAAAAGTCAGACGCGGACCGTCAGCGGCTCGCAGAAATTGACGCCACGCTGCCACACGTCCGGACACTGGTCACCGCTGCCGCTATTGAATTCCGAAACAAACTGGCCGCGCGTCTCAACACCGCGTCCAAGACCATCGGCGGCAGGCTCGAGGGGATGCGAAAAGAGATGCAGCTTAAAATCGTGGATGCGACCGCTGAACTTAACGCGCTGCAGGCTGGTCCCGAACTGCGCTTGAATACCATCGTCATGACCGGCTCGCGGCTCATGGAAACGCAGTCCGCAGGCGAAATCATGACCGTGGCCACCGACATCTTCGCCGACTTCAAAGACATTCTGGAACCGCAGGCCGAACCCGTTGAGGCTGTCGCACAATGAACTTTCCGCAAGCCGTTCCGGTCAAAATGCTGATGCCGACGCATCCCGATTATGACCCCGCGCTATTGACTGAGATTGGCGATTTTTATGCCGGTGGCGCTCGCATGGACGCGAGGAAGCACCTGTACTTGAAGCCGCGCAGTTCCGACAGTAACGCCGGTTATCAACGCTCCCGGCTGTTGTCGACGATCTACAACAATTATCTTGGACCGCAGCTGGATGCAATCGCGGCGGAAATCGTCGGCGATGAACCTTGCTTCGATGTGAGCGACGCCAGCGACGACCGCGCAGCATTCTGGACGGCGCTTAATACTGACTGCGACGGACGCGGCAACGATTGCACCGTAGTTATCCAGAATATTATTCTAGACCTGTTGAAATTCCGGCGCGCTTATCTGCTCGTGGAAATGCCCGCCCTTGACGGCTTCCCCGGCGAAACCCTGGCAGCCGCAAAGGGACGCGGGCGACTCGACGGAAATTTCGTTAACATCCCCGGCGAAACCGTGGACCGCTGGCAGGAAACCAACGGGCGGTTGGACTGGATCCGCGCGCACACAATCGACCTGGAGTACCCGTCGCCGGTTTCTGCTCTTTGCCTTGAGCGGCACACATGGACGTACTATTGCGCCGATTCGATTTATTCTTACACCGCGATGCGGCCGCAGCCCACGAGCGTATTTCTTTCGGCTGAATGGCCCAAAGATGCCGTCGCGTCGCTGGTCGTGAAGCCCAATATTTTCGGCGTGTGCCCCGTGGTTGCGTGTACCGCGAACTTCTCCCTTGCCGACCGATTACTTCCCACGGCTCGCGGATTGTTCAATCTAGAATCGGCGCGCGCGTTCACGCTGGAAACGTCGGCGCTTGGCTTGCCGATTTTGCTAACGGAAAAAACCGACATCGCTCAACTGATGCTCAATGAGCTTTCCGTTTTGACACCGGGAATTGGCGGAGACTTTAAATTTGCAACGCCATCCGGCGACCTGTTCACGGCGCTGAAGGTCGCATGCGATGACCTCCGCGGAAATTTCGACAAAATCGTGTCTAATCTCGCGCAGCACTCCGCTTCGCTGATTCAAAATCCTGTGCAGTCGGCGAAAGCCAAGGCGCTCGATCAGGCACCGAAAGAAATTCTGTTAAGCCTGTTCTCTATGCCCGCCAGCGATGGAATCGAACGCGCTATCAACATGCTGGCGGCCGCCCGTGGCGAGCAACAGCTAGATCCGCGTCTGTGCGGCTTGAACGATCCCGACAGCGAAAACGTAGGTCAGGCGCTGGGCGAGTGTGCCGAATTCCTGGCGCTGCCCGTGCCCGCCATCGCGCGCACGGCGGCAATTCGGAAACTCTGCAATGCGTACCTACCCCGCATGACGGAGACCGAACGCAAGACCCTTGAGCGGCAATTGACCGCGACGGCAACGGTAACCACAAACGGAGGAGTCCCAAATGTACCAGTCAGCAACGGAAGCATCCCGGCAGCCGCCAGCACCCTTTCCGGCAATGATGGCGGCAGTGTTCGCTGAAGTTCGCAAGTCTTCAGCAGGCAGCGCTCCGACACCGATCCCGCCCGGCGGCGGCAGGATCGTCACGCCATCGGCAGAACCCAGCGGCATGGACTCCCCGACGGCGCCCGGTGGCAAAAATCTGGACGTGCCGACCGCCGTTCCAATCAACGCCAGCGACGCGGCGCTCTATGCCCGGATGCAAGCCTTCTGTGGTCCTCGCAAGGCTTAAAGATAGGGCACCGCATGTGTGCGGGGTCCGAACCGTCTGCGCGCTGTCATCTTAGGGCGGCGCGCGGGCGGCGCAAATCTGGAGCGCTGCAACATGAAGAACCTTGACCCCGCCGAAGTCGAACGCATGGCAACCGCCGGCGCTTCCAACGTGATGATTGCCGACGCGCTGGGCGTTGACGAGACGACAATCCGCCGGGGATTCCCTGAAATCGTCAAGAAGGCTCGGGCGCTGCGTCGTATCGCGCTGCTCGAGCTGCAATGGGAGTCAGCGAAAAAGGGCAACCCGGCGCTGTTGATATGGCTCGGGAAGAATGAGCTGGGGCAGTCCGACACGCCGGAAGTAGTCGACGAAAAGCCCGCCATTGCTGAACTGAAAATTGTGCGGCCGGGCACGGCTCAACTACTTGGAACCTAGCATGTGGAATTATGTCTTAGCGATTGGCAGGAAGAAATCATTTTCAGCCCGGCGCGATTCCGTTTGCTCGCAGGTGGGCGCAAGCTGGGTAAGAGCTATGTTGCCGCTGATGAAATCATTGTTCAAAGCTTGCATCGCCGGCGTGGGGGTAAGACTTTGATTGCCACGCCGACGAGCAGCCAAGAGACAGAAATACTTGAAGCATTCTGGAAGGTTGAAGGCATCGAGCAGCACGTTGAAAAAACGCTCACGCGACCCACGCGCATATTCTTCAAAAATGGATCCAAAGCCGAATTCCGCTCACTTGAACGCGCTAAAAATATTCGCTCAAAGGGCTGTCATCTGGTGATCATCGACGAAATTCAAGACGTGTCCCAAGACGACTATGAAAGCGTGATCCGCCCCGTCATCGGCGCGACGCAGGGACGTATATTAATGCTCGGCCAGATGCGCCCCGGTTCATGGTACGCAAAAGGCTACTTCGCGCCGGGGCAGGCGGAACCCGGCACGGAATCGAACCCCGTGGACTTCGGCGCGCCGCGCTACAAAAGCTGGCTCATCCCCTCGCGCATGGGCCCGGCGTTCATGACGGAGCGCGGCAAGCTGGAATTAGAGATCGCAAAATCTCAAACCGTAAAATGGAGATTTGAACTCGAATGGGAGGGAACGCTCAAAGGCGACGCGCCCGATACCTGTTTCCCCGGCTCGCAGATCGACCGGATTATCCGCGGTGAGGCGCTGGAAGCCCGCCCCGGTTGTTTCGTCATCGGCTGTGACATAGGCAAGACGCGCGACCCGTCTGCCGTGGTCGTGCTCAACATCGAAACCGGCGTGATTGAGTACACCGAGATATTTCCGCTCGGCATGGAGCACGCGGTACAGGCTAAACGCGTAGGCACGCTGGCGCGGCAATGGGGCGATGCGCTGGTCGTACTCGACGCGACCGGCGGCGGCGCGCCGGCAAAGGGCAAGGGCGACGAGTATTTGAAGCTCTACAAAGCAGCGTGCCCGAAACACCGGCTTATCTATCAAGTGTGGCAGAATAAAACCGCCATTGTCGAAGCCCTGGCGCTGATCATCGAACGGCAGGAAATCAGCGTGCCGGAATGCTTGACCAATCTGCTCGAAGAAATGCGGAACTACAAATGTGAGTACAAGGGCGGAATCTGGCGCTACCACGGAGAGCCGGACAATCTTGTGTCGGCGCTCTCGATGGCAGCATTCGCACGTAAGGAAGGCTGGGTAAGTGTGCCCACCGATCGGCCAGCACGGAGCTGGTACTAATATGGCACGCATCGTAGCTAAACACCGTTGCGGACATTCCGCGCAGCACACGACATTTGGCGACGCAGCGAAGGCCCGCCGCGACCTTGAAAAGACGGATTGTCCGAAGTGTCGAACGACGGCAACGCGCAGATGGCGATGGAGTAAATAAAAATGGCTGGCCCGAAAACTTTCAAGACTGAAGATCTCCCTCGTGCCCAAGCACTGCGACTCATGCAGATGTGTATTGCGGCCATGCGCGATGCTGCGCGAAACGAAGGGCGTCCAGTCTCGCCACTTGAGCAGAAGAATATCGACACCATTAACGAGAGAATCGACGCGATAAATCTACGGGCGGAACTAAACTGATGGCTGGCGGCTACGCGATGGCATTTTGGGGACCGCGAACGTATGCGCGCTCGCCGATCACCCCTGTTCCAGTCCCAATCACAACGAGCTTTCAGGGTGTACTTCGCAACTACACCTATTCTGGTGGCTGGAACTTCGCATCTGACGGCACATACACCACGCCGTTGAAGATGGGCTGGGAGCACAACAGCGCGACCATCAAGCTAGACCGCAGCATCTGGAGTTTCACGGCCGGCTCCGGGGATGTGGGCAAAGAGATATGGTTTCAGGTGAACACTAGCGCGTTTGGCGGCACGCCGTCGGCCTACTCTCTTTACTGGCTGACTCCCACGCCTGCGCTCGACTTCGCGCATGTGACAGGCGGCACCGCTTTCGCCAGTGCCATCACGCCGGCGACCGGGACGGTTCTATACGACACCGGCCAAGTCGTCGCCAGCGCAGGCCAGACATTCAGCGTATATGCCGAGATGGACAATGACATCGCGTTGGCGCAAGCGTCGTCCAACGTCGGCGTAGACAACCATCTCGTGGACTGGGATAACACGCCAGGGACAGGCTGTACGTTTGCGGTGGCGTGAACCAGCAGTAGGGGCGGTGAGGAGTGGCGCAGTAAAACTATGGCTTGCGGCCGCGCGCTGCCCTCATGGCCTGGTACTCCGCCCACGGTCCCTCAAGATTCTTGAAGGCGTATGTATGCGCGCGCAGAGCGCTGCCGACTGAATCTGGCATCCTCCCGCTTTTACTCATCCATTCGTAGAACCGCACCCTCATCACCTTCGCGTGCAACTCGCTCAGTCCTTGTGCTCTCAGAAATTCGATAAGTGTCCCTTGTTGGCTCATGGTTCGAGTTTTATCACAGCCGACGCGCCCGGCAAGTCCTACAGGCGCACCGGCCGCCTGGAAGCACGGACGCCGGGCACGTATTCCCGCTGCGAAAACCGTAGGTAATCGTGTGAGGCGGTTGTGAGGTGGTTTTGCGAAAGTCGGAGTAAAGTTATTGAAAGCGTTGAACGCCGTTTACCTATGAAGTAAGACTTTGAAAGTATACATAAAGTGCCTACGGTGGTTTACAAAACCGTTGCTCTACCGCTGAGCTAAGATGGCGGATGTTGCAGGGCTGACGTCGGAATGTAATCTTCGTAATCGACATTATGCAAGCAGACTGTCTTTCATCAAGTCGCGTCTCGCGTGTTCGCGCGGTCATACCTGCATTAATTCGCATTTGAAATTGTTTTGCATGAATCGGAATGGTTTCTCAGATCGGCCCAGATCCGAATTTTAGATAATCTTGCAACTGCCGAATAAACAATTCGTTGCAGGATCTTGCGGCATTGTTGGAATGGCACATCGACTGCGCTGCATTTCGCAACTAGCGGAGGCATCGAGCCATGAAAACCCAGCACGGACTGCAGCTTTCTCAAACTCTGGAAGTTTCCTCGGTACATGCCATGCACGCCATGCTGTTTGGAATCGCTGCGGAACTACTGAGTCAGTCGCCAACGGCAACTCTGCTGAAGGAATTAAACGACGGACTGTCTGTGCTGCCCGACAGCAAAGTGCCCACCGCGCAAGTGGGTCTGCTGCTCTCGCGGGAACTGGAACGCGCGCAGAATGACGAAGAGTATTACCGAGCGGTCTGGCGCGAATATCATGAACTCCTGAACCCCATGAGCCAAGTGAACATTCAACCCTGGGCTTCAAAGCATTGCGATCCAGACCAGCTCAATCAAGAAGCGTGTACGCTGGAGTCGGGCAAGCCCTGTCCGTTTGGCGACTGGTACTGCGCGTACCGGATGGGTTCTCCCTGCGATCATGTCTCCGCTGCGCTGGGGATCGCGTCGCAACTCTGGTCGGATCTGGCTAATGCGGTTTCAGCGGAAGACCTTTCGATCAAACGGCACCGCTGCGTATCCTTCACGCGAGCCCATTTGTCGGTCTGGGTGCCGCCGATCGGCGATGCGTTGTTGAGGCGTGCGCATACGAATTTCTACCAGGTCACGGCGCTCCTGATTGGCTCGCTGGCGCAAATCAAAGTGTGATCCGCGGCAGAATCAATGCTTCGCCACGGCCGGCAACAGCCCGAGTACGTGCGTGGGGTGACAGGGTTTCGAGACATAGCGTACGGATAATCCCTGCGCGATATCGGCGATATTCGGAGATTCCGACAGCAGCAGGATGTCCACATCCGGAACAATCGTGCGCGTTGTTTTGATGAATTGTCCTGCCGGGAAGCCAGGCACATCATGGTCCAAGATCACCACATCGGGCCAGTGCGCTCGCACTGCGGCCAGTCCGTCCTTCGCGTCCTCGACGACAATAGTTGGATAACCGCGGCTGCTGAGTGTCACGCGCAGCAGTTCGGCGCTGCTGGCGTGCCGGTCGACAATAATGATCTTCATGGTTTCCGATCCTCGCAACCTGCCCGGTCCCATAGCGTGTAGTGCCATCGAACGGTGTGGCTATTCCGGTGTCACGCGCAAAGAATGATAAAAGTTTTCCCAATTTCGCATCACCGCTAAATATGCGTGTACGCATTTAAGCATGGATCCGTCGTCGATGTGGGTTTGCTCCGTCCGCGTTTTCGCTTAGAAGTATCAGCAGGAGATTTTGAGAAATGACGAGAGACGAAGCGGAAAACGCGATGTTCAGTGCGTTCTTGATGGGCGTACGGGTCACGATGCAGGCGCATGAGATGCATGTGTCCGCGGGCGATGAACATAAGCACTGGAATTTGATTGAAGCCATTTCGAAGGGCGAGGCGCAGCTGGAGTATTCCGGCCAGGCGGCGGCCAAGCATCCGCAGATGACCGGATCGTCGCCGATCTCGACGGAGAAGGTTCACGTCAAAGACAAGATCACGGCTGCGGCGATTCTTCGCGGTATGCGCTGAACGAATTTCAATATTCAAAAGTGAAAATTCAAAACGCGCGCCGCTTGCTCCTGACACACGTTGGTGCGTCTTTTTGTTTGAATCACATCCCCAACGCGTGCGTTTTTGAATTTTGAATTTATACTTTTGAAGTGCCGTTATACGGATTTCGATCAAGCTGCTCAGAGATCGCGCCGATTGATTCTACATGATCGAACGCGAACCGTCCCGGGGGGGAAACGGGTCCGAGAAGTTTGTGGATCTCTTCCTCACCTACCTCACCAACGAACGTGGCTGCTCACCGCATACGATTAAAGCGTATTCGGAAGACCTCTCTGCGTTCGTCAACTTCCTTGAAGAACGCGGCGACATCATCAGCTTTCCGCAGAACGTCGAACGCAACCGCCTCCGCGCCTTTCTCGCCGACCAGAATTCCAAGGGTACGAGCAAGCGGACGCTGGGTCGTCGCCTGTCGGGGCTGCGCAGCTTTTACAAATTCATGGTGAAGCGCAAGCTGGTTGAAAATTCACCGCTGGAAGGCATCCACAATCCCAAGATGCCGCGCACGCTGCCGAAATGTCTTTCGGAATCGGAAGTGCGCACGCTGGTTGAATCGGTCAGTGGGGCTCACTGGCTCGATATACGCGACCGCTGCATTCTCGAATTGCTCTATGGCGCAGGTGTTCGCGTGTCGGAACTGGTTGGCGCGAACATGGAAGACGTGGATCAGGAGCGCGGGCTCCTCAAGGTTCGCGGCAAGGGCAAGAAGGAACGAATGCTTCCAGTTGGAAACTGCGCCATGCAGGCATTGCACGGCTGGTTGTTGCGCCGGTTGGAAGCGGCCAATGGCCGGACGGATTTGCCCGCGTCGGAAGCCATTCCGACCTCGCCGATTTTTGTAAATCGATTTGGCACGCGGTTGGACGTTCGTAGCGTGCGTCGCATCCTGGTGAAGAGGTTGGCTGAAGCCGGCCTGCCCCCGGGCGCTACGCCGCACACGCTCCGCCACAGTTATGCCACGCATCTGCTGGAGCGCGGCGCCGATCTGCGCAGTGTTCAAGAGTTGCTCGGCCACGCCAGTCTCTCGACGACGCAGGTTTACACGCATCTCACGCCGTCGCGGTTGAAGGATATTTACCTGACGGCCCATCCCAAAGCCTGAAGTTGAACGTTGCATCGGACTTGATTCGGTTGTGTGCCTGAACGCTGGTCTGCCGGGAAAAACGCCGATGTGCCGTTGCGGGCGTTTCTCGAGGAAGTACTGGTGCTGAGATGCTCTGGGCTACCAACGAATTTCTGATTCTGGTTCTGGCGTATGCCGCTTTCCTGATCGTCATTGAACTTACCTTTCGACTCGGCTTTCGTCACCGCGAACACAACGACAGTACGTTAATTGGCCATATCAACGCGCTGCAAGCAGCCCTGCTCGGGTTGCTTGCGCTTTTGTTTGGCTTTACGTTCTCCATGGCCGTGACGCGCTTTGACACTCGCAAATCGCTGGTCGTGGATGAGGCGAACGCGATCGGCACGGTCTATCTGCGCGTGCAGCTCCTGCCCAATCCCCAGCAGAAGGAATTGTCGGACCTGCTCAAGGTGTACGTAGCGCAGCGCCTGGCGTGTGCCGAAGCCGGTGCGGACCAGGAGCGCCTGGATGCCGCGTTCGCCGCGGTATCACGCACGCAGAGCCAGATTTGGAAGGCGACTGCCGCCGCGTCCGTACAAAGTCCGACTCCGATTTCTGGGAGTCTGTTTGTCCAGGCCGTGAACGCGATGATTGACGTGAGCGAAACGCACCGGGTGGCGCTGGAGAATCACGTACCCGAGATTGTAATTTACCTGTTGTTTATCAATTCAATCGCGGCTCTCGGTTTCATTGCCTATGGCGCGGGGCTCACGGGGAAACGCCGGGCCGGGTCGACGGCGATCTTCGCATTCTTGATCGCGGTGGTGCTGACGGTGATCCTCGATATCGATCGGCCTCGCCGCGGGTTCATTACTGTAACTCAGGGTAGCATGCTGCGCTTGCAAGCAGATATGGAGAAATGAATCGAGCGTCGTTGCTCAACCATATTTAAGAAACATTTTCCACCGTCCACTACATCCATCCTTTAACTGCGCTTCACTGGCGTCTGTGCGCTGGTGCACTATGAACGCTTTCGCGCGGTTATTTCTGGAGGCTGAAGCATGCGTGGTTTGTGGCCATTGCTGTTGGTATGCGGACTGATGTTTTCATTCACTTCCATTTCTGAATTGAAAGCCGGCGAAGAGGCTGCCCCCGACAAGGATGGCATCGTCTGGGAAAAGTGGTCGGATGACATTTTCGCGCGCGCAAAAAAGGAACACAAATTCGTTTTGCTCGACCTGGAAGCGGTGTGGTGTCACTGGTGCCACGTGATGGCGGAAGTGACGTACAAGGATCCCGACGTGATCCGCCTGATGAAGTCGCGCTACATCGCGGTGCGCGTCGATCAGGACTCGCGGCCCGATCTGTCCAATCGCTACGAAGATTACGGCTGGCCCGCGACAGTGGTGTTCGGTGAGGACGGCAAAGAGATCATCATCCGTTCGGCGTACATTCCGCCCAAGCCGATGGCCAGCATTCTTCAAGCGATCATCGACGATCCGTCGCCGGGGCCGTCCGTTCAGGCTGCGCCGGAGCTGCGATTTCAGAACTCCGGAGCGCTGCCGGAAGAATTGCGAAAGCAGCTCGAAGCCGATCATCTGAGTCGCTACGACAAGGTCAATCAGGGCTGGGGCTTTTCGCACAAGTATCTGCAATGGGACAGCGTCGAATACTGCATGCTGAAGGGCGATGCGGAATCGGACGCGATGGCGAAGGGCAATCTGACGGCGCAATTGGCGCTGATCGATCCGGTCTGGGGCGGCGTGTATCAGTACTCAACCGGTGGCAGGTGGGACGAGCCGCACTTCGAAAAGATCATGCAGCACGAAGCTCCGAATCTGCGGCTGTTTGCGCTGGGATTTCAGAAGTACGGCGACCCGGCGTACCTGAAAGCGGCGCAGGATATTTACAAGTACCTCAACACGTTTCTGAGCAGCCCCGATGGCGCGTTTTACGTGAGCCAGGATGCGGACGTGGTGCAGGGCGAGCACAGTGCGGAGTACTTCAAGCTGGACGATGCGGGCCGCCGGAAAGTGGGCATGCCGCGCATCGACAGGCATGTGTACTCCCGCGACAACGGCTGGGCGATTGCGGCGGTGTGCCAGTTATATTCGGCGACCGGCGATGCGCAGTATTTGGAGCGCGCGATCAAGGCGGCGAAGTGGGTCCAGGCCAACCGCGCGCTTCCCGGCGGCGGATTCCGGCACGACGAGAAAGACGTGAGCGGCCCGTACCTCAGCGATTCGCTGGCGATGGCTCAGGCGTTCTTGAGCTTGTATGCGGTGAGCGGCGACCGCGCGTGGCTGGCGCATGCGGAGGAGACCGCCGGGTACATCGCGAAAACATTTTCAGGCAGCGAAGCGGGCCTGGCGACGGTAGTGCCGCCGGCCAACGGCTTGCTGGCTCCGCAGCGGCCACTGCGCGAGGAGAACGTCGACGCGGCGCGCTTTGGAAATCTGCTCTTCTATTACACAGGCAAGAAAGAGTACCGCGAATTGTCAGACCGAGCGTTTAAGTTTCTGACGGCGCCCGAGATTGCCAATCGGCTTCCGGCCGCAGCGGTTTTGATGGCCGATTACGAGTTGTCGAAGAAGAACGAACCGGTACACCTAGTCGTCGTCGGCTCCAAGAGCGACGAGGTGGCGAAAGCGATGTTCAAGTCGGCGCTCAGCTATGGTGCGCCGTACCGGCGAGTGGAATGGTATGACCGATCGGAAGGGCCGCTGCCCAATCCTGGTGGCATTGAATATCCGGACCGGAAAGACGTAGTGGCGTTTGTTTGCGCCAACCTCCGATGTTCGTTGCCGATTACCAGACCGGATGCAATACGTGGAATCGCAGACAAGCTCATTGGAGCAAAGAAGCCAGGTAACTGAGACAAAGGTGGGCGGGGGATGAGCGGGATGAGTCGGGATTTCACGGTCGCAGCGTACTACTTTCCGCAATACCATCCCGATCCGCGCAACGACAAGTGGCACGGCAAAGGCTGGACCGAATGGGATCTGGTCAAAGCCGCGCGGCCGCGCTTTCCGGGGCATCGTCAGCCGATTGTTCCGGCGTGGGGTTACTTCGACGAGGCAAATCCTGAATGGACGGCGCGCGAGATCGATTATGCGGCCGACCATGCGCTCGATTGTTTCATCTACGACTGGTACTGGTACGAAGACGGCCCGTTTCTCGAGCACGGACTAGAAAGTGGTTTCCTGAAAGCGAAGAACAACACGCGCATGAAGTTCGCGCTGATGTGGGCCAATCACGATTGGCTCAACATTCATCCCTCCAAGTTCACCAACAAGCCTGAGCTGATGGCTCCGGGGCGCGTTTCGGCTGTGGCGTTTGAACGGCTGACCGACCACGCGATCAACGAATACTTCCCACGGTCGAACTACTGGCGCATCGACAACGCGGTCTACTTTTCGATTTACGAGATGGGTACGTTCATCGCCGGGATCGGGGGCGTTGACGCGGCGCGCAAGGCCATTGACGGATTCCGGGCGCGCGCGGCGAAGAAGGGCTTCGACATCCATCTCAATGGCATTACGTGGGGCGTGCAGGTGCTGCCCAGCGAAGTGAAACTCTCCAATCCGGCTCAGGTGATCGAACTGCTCGACATCACCAGCGTCGGGAGCTACTGCTGGGTACATCATTTCGATGCGCACAGCGTCGGCTTCCCGAAGAGCAGCTACCAGAAAGCCTTCGAACGCAACGCGCAGGTCTGGGGCGAGAATTTGAAACTGTTCCCGGTGCCGTACCATCCAAACGTGTCGATGGGTTGGGATTCGTCGCCGCGCACCATTCAGAGCGACACGTTTGAAAATCGCGGCTACCCGTGGATGGCGATGCTCGATGGCAACACGCCGGAGGCATTTAAAACGGCGCTGCAGAAAGCCAAATCGTTCCTCGAAGGCCCGGACGTGAAGCAGCGCATTCTGACGATCAACGCGTGGAACGAATGGACCGAAGGCAGTTACCTGTTGCCGGACACGGTGACCGGCGATGCGTACGTCAATGCGATTCGCGACGTCTTCGGCAAGTAACGAGCTCGAATTTCACCCTCAGGGGCAGCTGTCCCTGGGGTCATCCATGCATGCTCCACCCTCATTACGCGCTGGTAATGAGCTGAGAGACTTCCGCTTTCTTCGCTTCCATCTCATCTTTCGACGTCAAACTTTCCAGGTTCAAGCGCACGACCGGCTCGGTGTTGCTCATGCGTAGGTTGAACCACCACGAACCGAAGTCGAGGGAGACACCATCGATGCGGCTGATCTTCGCCTGAGCGCCGTACTTCGCTTCGACGGCAGCGATGGCTTTGGCGGCGTCGTGGACTTCGAAGTTGATTTCGCCCGTGTGGTGATAGCGCATGAGCGGCTTTACCAACTCGCTCATCGGTGTGGCCTGCTGGCTGAGCAGGCTCAAGACGAGGAAGAATGCCGACTCGCCCGAATCGGAGTAAAAGAAGTCGCGGAAGTAATAGTGTCCGCTGAGTTCCGCGGCCATGATCGCCTTTTTCTCTCGAATGTTTTTCTTGATGTGGCTGTGGCCGACGCGGGATTCCAACGCAATGCCGCCGGCGGCCCGGATTGCTTCCGGCAGGGCCTTGGTGGCGCGAACGTCATAGTAGACGGTCGCACCTTTGTTTTCGGGAATCGAGAGCAGCACCTGCGCCATCAGCGCGCCGGCGATGTCGCCGGGCACGGCTGCTCCGGTTTCGTCGACGAAGGCCACGCGGTCGCCGTCGCCGTCGAACGCGGCTCCGATTTCGCATTTCTTGGCGAGCACTGCTTTCTGCAGGTCGACGAGGTTTTCAAGCTTGAGCGGATTGGCTTCGTGGTTGGGGAACGTGCCGTCGGGTTTGAAGAAGAGCGGGGTGACCTTGAGCGGCAGGCCTTTCAAGAGCTCCGGAAGAATATCGCCCATAATGCCGTTGCCTGTGTCGATGGCGACTTTGAGCGGGCGCTTGAAATTCGCGTACTGCTTGCAGAGCTTGACATAGCCGGCACGCATGTTCTTGACGGTCGTCTTGCCCGGCTTTCTGGCGAGGTCCGGCAGGTCGGACTTGAAGAGCGTTTCAATCTCGCCGATGCCCGAATCGTAGCTCATGGGCAGCGCGCCGCCGCGGGTGAATTTGAAGCCGCTGTATTGAGAGGGATTGTGCGACGCGGTAACCTGAATGGCGCCTTGAATCTGCTTGCCGAGCACGCCTGTGGCGTAATAGGTCATGGGGGTGGGATTCATGCCCAGATCGATGCAATCGCATCCGGCGGCATTGATGCCGGCCATCAGCGCATGAGCCATCGCCGGAGACTGAATGCGGGCGTCACGGGCCACGGCCAGTGTTTTTGCTTTCAAGTATGCAGCGGTGGCCTTGCCGATTTTGTACGCATCGCCGGTGGTGAGTTGCGCGGGAACGGTGCCTCGGACGTCATAGGATTTGAAGATACCGGCCATGTCTTGAACTTCCTCCAGGGAATTGGGAACCAGCGGTCATGATAGTTCAGAACCGTAGGAGGAGTGGGCGCGGCGTCAAGCAGAGGCGGGAAGATAAGTTATTCATTCATAAAAAAAAGAACGGCCCCGAAGGGCCGTCCTTTTCAAAGCGCAGTACGAGCGGATCTCACTGAGTCGGAACCCAGTTCGTGTCCGGGTTGAACAGGGTCAACAGGGTGGAGTTGCCCGTGTCCTGCTGGAAGATCGTACCGTTGTTGTTGATGATGAACTGATCGCGGCCCGTGCTATCCCACGCACCCGGGACGGCATTGACTGCGTAGCCCAGCGTCATGAACGAATTCACGACGTAGTTGCGGGCACCACCCGTGGCGGCGGCAGCCTGGGAGGTCATGACGGTGAAGACGTAACCAGCCTTCGGCGTGGCCGACGTGGCCGGACCTTCGGCGGTGGCGAACGTCTTGTCGATCAGGGCGAGTTCGCCGCTGACGCCGAGCAAGCTGTTCACGCCCGACAGATGCTGCGAATACTGAAGCACCGCGGACTTGGTATAGTCCGTGCGATGGTAGATTTCCTGCGCTTCCGCGAACGCCTTGCAGGCGGCGGCGGCAGCTGTTTCGTTGGCGGCCATTCGCGATCTCAGCAAGCTGGGGATGGCGATTGCCGCGATAATGGCGATGATCGCGACTACGATCATCAGCTCAATCAGTGTGAAGCCCTTACTCCTCATGGTGTCTTTCTCCTTATCAGTCGCCTAACCCAGAGGTGGGAACCGCTCCCACACTCAACCGCGAGTCTGAGTCTTCTGCGCTTTGACAAAGTTAGGATAAGCAAACACAATTCCACGTCTTAGATATCTTTTCGTATTTTTAAATCCTTTAAAATCAATATGTTTTAAAATCTCGATTCACGCACGTCGGGAAGTTGTCAGTAGTACTGTCAAATAATGTCACTGTCTTGAGAATTTCTATCACTCACTTGTGGCACGTTAGATTATCGCACCCTTTGGAACGAATTGTGCCATTCACCCTTGGCGCGCCCTGATTTTTGCATGTCCTGTTTGAATTTGCGACTCTTTTTAGTGGAGGCTTGAGCATGATCTGTCGATTCGTCCGGATTTGCGCCATCGCGGTTGCTTGCATAATTTCCGTTCAATACAGCACACGTGCGGAAGAGAATGCTGCACCGCAAAAATTTAAATGGATCCGCGAGATTATTAATCACGGCGAGGAGTTGAATTTGAGCGCAGAGCAGAAGGCCAAACTTAACGACCTGTTCGATTTGCCGATGCCTAAGACCCGCGCGGAATACGGCAAAATTAAGGATAGGGTTCAGGCCATCCTCTCCAAGGAACAGTGGGAGAAAGCGGAAAGTTCCCTTAGAAAGCGAGACGAGCGTAATCACGTCGACGACAACGACGATCACAAGTAATGCATTAACACGCCGCCAGAGTTGGCGTGCTGTACAGCAGCACTAACTCCGCTTGTGGAGAAGACTCGACCAGAAGTGGCGGCGCGCAGGCAGGTACGAGCACCGTCTGTCCTTCATCCAGCGTGCGGCCGGCGAGCTTTCCGTGGCCCGCCACGCACATCATAATCCGTGGCGCGTCGGGGTTGGCCTGTAGTTCGAACGACGTGCCGGCGGCCAATATGAAGCGGGTTAGATCAAAGTACTTCCCCTGAAACATTTTTTGCGTGAGCAACGGCCCGGCCTTGAGTTCGGCCAACGGCGTAACCGTGTTTGCGCGCATGTCCCCGGTAAATTCGCATCCCGGTTCGCCGAAACGGACTGCTTCCAGCGCCTCTTTGACATGCAGCGGGCGCGGTTTGCCATCCAGGCCCACGCGATTGTAATCGTAGATACGCAACGTCAGGTCGGAATTCTGCTGAATCTCAGCGACCATGATGCCGGCGCCGATTGCGTGCACCATCCCAGGCGGAAGAGCGAGAACATCGCCCACTTTCGGCGTAAACGAACAGAGCACGTCTTCCACGCACTCCTTCGCGACGGCTTGTTCGTATGCCGCGCGAGTGGTGCCGGGACGCAGGCCGCGGATGATCTTCGAATCTGGTTCTGCATGGACAACGATCCAGCATTCACTTTTGCCACGGTCGTTGAACGCTTTGGCGCCGATGTCGTCGGGATGAACCTGAACCGAGAGCGCGGAACCGGCGTCGACGTACTTGCACAGCAACGGAAAGCGCGCGGGCTTGGCAGCGGCGAATTCGGCGCCCAACACGAGAATCGCGTCTTCCTCCATCAGCGTCCGGAGCGTTTTGCCATTCCACGGACCACCCACCACGACGCTTTGCGCTTCCGGGCGGTCGACCAGCTCCCAGCTTTCACCGATGATCTTTCCCGGTTCGGCACGCTTACCCGGTCCGAACGACGCGATGCGATTGCCGCCCCAGACTTTCTCCATCAGCACTGGCTTTAAAAAAATAGGCTGTCCGTATTCGGCTTTTGTCATGGGGTCAAGAGGATACAAGTGCGTCGCAAGATTTGAAGAAGAAATCCGCAGCGGCGGCGTTTTCACCAACAATTTTTAGGTAAAGTCTGAAAACAAGACTTGCGACTCGGAAGGCGGAAAGCGGCATATTTCGTCTCGGCTTAAAATCGTAGGTTGAAATTCAACGGACCATGCCTTAAAAACTGCGGATTCGGGTAGCGTTTGGCTACAGGTTTAATGTAAACACTGGCTCTACTTTTTGTCCGCGAGGTGCACTTTGGATGCTATCGACTTGAAGATTCTGGACATCCTACAAAAAGATGGCCGAACGAGTCATTCGGAGATCGCAAAGCTCGTGGGTTTGTCGGCGCCTTCTGTCGGTGAGCGAGTCAAGAAGCTTGAGTCGTCGGGCATCATCCGCCGCTACGTGGGTTTGCTGGATCCCAACAAGGTCAACCGGCCGATCACGGCATTTATCGCGGTGTCGCTGGATAAACCCATTCACGCCAAGGCTTTTTTACAGCGCATTTCGGAATTGGAAGACGTGCTGGAGTGTTACCACGTTACCGGCGAGATGGACTACCTGTTGAAAGTGAGGACTCGGTCTACGACCTCGCTGGAGTCGCTGATCTCCGGCGATCTCCGGCCTCTGGATGGTGTGGTCTCGACGCGCACCAGTGTAATCTTAAGTTCGCCGAAAGAAGAGACGCGGTTGGGGTTGACGTTGGAGGACATCTCGCGTTAATCTGAAGCTTCGATGAGCTGTTAACGAGATTCACACACATGTCTACCACCACCGCAGAACCGCTTGAAATCGTCCTGTATCCCGATCCTTTTTTGGGCAAGACGGCGCGCGCCATCAAACCGGATGAGCTCAAGGAAGGCAAGGCCGGCGGCTGGGTGCTGGCCGATTTGATCGAGCGGATGAAGGTAACGATGTACGCCGCGGAGGGCATCGGCCTGGCCGCTCCGCAGGTGGGCGTGGGGTTGCGCATTTTCCTGGTCGACATATCGAAAGACAAATCCGGATGCATGGCGTTGATTAACCCGGTGCTTTCGAAGCTGGAAGGCACGCTGACGGAAGAAGAAGGCTGCCTTTCGATTCCCGGTATTCGCGCGAAAGTGAAACGCTTTGCGTCGCTGCATGTCGCGGCAACAAATCTGAAGGGCGACCAGATCGAATTTGACGCGGCGGATCTGATGGCGCGCGTCTGCCAGCACGAGAATGACCACCTTAACGGGATACTCTTCATCAATAAGCTGGGCATGGCTTCGCGCGCGATGTTGCGCCGGTCACTGGGCGAATTGGAAGAGGATTACGAATTGGCGCAGGCCAAGAAGAACAGGAAAAAGTAAATGGCCAGCGCCGCTGACAAATATAAAGACAATGTCGCCGGATCCTTCTACACGGATACGCAGTGCATCGATTGCGATCTGTGCCGCCAGACGGCGCCGGATTTTTTCTCACGCAATGCGCAGGGCGGGTATTCGTTTGTCTCCAAACAGCCCGTCACTGACGACGAGAAGACGCTCTGCCAGCAGGCGCTGGAAGAATGTCCGGTTGAAGCTATCGGTAATGACGGCCAGTAAACACGTTTCAACTTCCTCAAAAATATTACCGATCGTTTACAGGGAACGCACAATTTTAGCGTCTTTCTGTGGACACTACACATTTTGAGTTGTCTATAGAGGTGGAACAGGTGCATTTTCGGGTGCTACTTTACGGGGTAGGTTATTGTAATAAATCCAAAGAACGCCTATCCTTAGATGCACTATAATGGCCGGGGAATCCGTCTGGACGAAGTGCGGTAGTTAGGTACGACACACGACTGAAAGCAGGAGCGGTATTTTGGCTGTGACGGTGTTGCGATGTTCGGTGTGCGGGCAATTGCTGCCCTTGCCGGACCCTGCGGTCCAGGCATCGTCACATACCGATCAAGACACGCTGCTCAGCGAGCGCCCAGTCTGCAACGCCTGCATCGAGAAGCTCAGCTCCAGCACCACGGGTTCCACGCACCGCACGACGATTCTGCGCCCGTTGTTGAATGTCGGCGGCAGCCCGATCGTGGAAGCGGCGATCGATCAACCCATCTCCAGCGATCCGTTGGCCGCGATCACTTCGCCGACGCCACCCTTGTCGATCAAGGGCGATTCCGGTTCGCAGCATTCTGATTCATTGGTGACCGGTTCCGGGGGAGTTTCCGGGGCTCGCGGTGAATCCTCTGTCTCCGGTTCCTTTGCGCCGCCCGGCGATGCACATTCGCAGCGCCGCCGCGTCAACAGCTACGACATCATTGAAGAAATCAGCCGTGGCAGCTTCGGCGTCGTTTACAAAGCGCGCCAGCAGGGTCTCGACCGCGTCGTCGCGTTGAAGGTCCTGCTCGCCGGGCAGCACGCATCGGCTGAAGCGGTAGCCCGCTTCCACCGCGAAGCCAAAGCGGTGGCGCGCTTGAAACATCCGAACATCGTGCCGATCTACGACATCGGCACGCATGATGGACATCATTATTTCGCGATGGAATTTGTAGAAGGCCATGCGCTTTCGACGCTGATCACGGAAGAAAAGATCTCGATTTCACAGGCGCTGGCGATCGCCGAATCGCTGGCCGATGCGTTTCACTCTGCACACACGGCCGGCGTGATTCATCGCGACATCAAGCCGTCCAACATTCTGCTCGACACCCAGAATCAGCCACACATTACTGACTTCGGCCTGGCCAAGCAGGTCGATCTCGACACCAAGTACACAATGTCCGGCACGACGCTTGGCACGCCGGCATACATGCCTCCGGAGCAGGCGCGCGGTGAAATCGACCGCATCGACGCGAGATCTGACGTCTACGCCATCGGCGCGGTGCTGTATGAAATGCTGACCGGCAAAACTCCGTTTGCGGGACGCTCACTGCTGGAAGTCGTCGTCGCGGTGATCAGCGAGCCGGTGCGGCCGCCGCGGCAGCTTAATCCCAAGATCCATCGCGACATTCAGACCATCGTCTTGAAATGCCTGGAGAAGGACCCGCGGCTGCGCTACGCGTCGGCGGCGGACCTGCGCGACGACCTGCGGCGTTTCCGCTCCGGAGAAGCGATCCGCGCCAAGCCGGCGGGCTTCGTGCGCCTCGGCGCGCGGTTCGTGCGGCGGCAGAGCGCCCTGATCGCGGCGATTTTCGTGGTACTCTTTGCGCTGGGGTTTTCGTACCTGCGCGTGCAGAAATCCAAGCAGGAAGAGATCGAGCTGAAGCAGGCGCGCTTCAACGAACAGATCAACAAGAAGCCCCGTTGGCGGCCGGACTGGTGGTTCCCGTTGCGCGACGATGCGCAATTGAACGACGAACAGCGCGATCACGTCAAGCTGACGGGCAACAAGTGCCAGAACACCACCGGCTTCATCGGCAGTGAAGTCGACGGTTGGGATTTTGTCGACGGCAAGACGATTCACCTTCCGCGCAAAGACGCGATGTCGATTCGCGAAGATTGCTTCGGCGACGTGGATGCCGATATCCATTTCAAAATTCCCGAAGCGATTGCGGAAGCCGGCGTGCGCGTGGGCATCGAAAGCGTGTTGAAGCCGTATGCAGGAATTCCGTTCCTCTTCGAATACCGCACGAATCCCAGCACGGTGCGCATCATCGGGCCGAAAAACCTGAACGCGCGCACGACCAGCGGCGATCCCGGAATGATCGAACTGGAAGTGAAGGCTGAGAAACAGGCCCCGGAACTCGACGAAGGAAAATACACGCTCAACATCCACCGCGAAGGCACGAAGCTCAGCTTTCAGCTGATGCCCGATCGCGGCTCGCGTTCCGTCTCGATTGCGATCGACGACATCGATCTGAGCAACTGGGTCTTCAAGGACACGCGGTTGGTGTTCCGCACGCCGTCGCTGGTGCCGCCGATTGAGATTCAGTCCGTCGACGTCCGACATCGCGACGTTCCGGAAGAAGAGCTGGGCTTCATGAAGTTCCGCGAAGGCGAATACCAGGCCGCGGAAAAGGGGCTGCAGGATCTGGCGACGCGCGACGACCATTTCAAAAGCGCACAGGCGTATCTGTCCCTGGGGTTGATCAACCAGATTACCCACATCAATTCGTGGTGGCTCGAAAAGCCCGACATGTTTCAAGAAGCGTTACGGGAGTTGGACACGTTCCGCGATCAGATCAAGCAGCGCCGCCAGGAACTGACCCGCGACCGCGCCAAGTACGATCACCAGGAACCCGGCAGCGCGGATCGTTTTCTGCAGGAAGTGGACAACGCCGAACGCGAAGCCGTGTCCCTGGCGACCGAACTCCATTTGCGCCGCATCCTGCGCCTGGCCAAGACGCGCGATTGGAAGGGCGTGCAGAGCGAATTGAAAGTTGGCTGGCCCGACCGCACCATCGGCGAACCGCTGGCCTGGAATCTCGATTCGGTGCTCGTCGCCGCCGTGCACCACTCTGCCGACGAGGATCCGGACCTGCCACTCGAAACGGCTCTGGCCTTGTTCCAGAAACTGGGCATCACCGCCGGTTCTGAACACATCGGCAAGGTGGCCAACGAACTGGGACTGTTGTTGAGCTTCGGCGGCCGCTTCGACGATCTGGTCGCGTTGCACACCGCGTACCCGTCGGCATACATGTTCCAATCGTTCGTCGACGGCATCGACCGCGCGGTGGAGAAGGGGAAGATGGTCGATGCCACGCGGCTGCTCAAGCACATCGTAGCGCCTGCGCGCGCGGCCGGGCAGTCGCGTCAATTGCTGGCGAAGGTCTGCGCTCAGATTGAGAAGCACTCCGGCATGCTCGCCGGCCGGGAGAATTTCAATGCGTTCACCGATTCGCTGCTGCCGGTCATGGTCGCGTATCTGCCGCAAGACGACGAAGCGCTGGGGCAGATCGGCAACTCGATCGACAAGATCGCGCGATTGCTGATCAAAGGCGGACGCTTCACTGATCTGGTCAAGCTGCATAATGTTTTGCGCGCCAAGTCACCGACCGAAACGCGCCTGGCGTCCGCGTTTGCCGAGGCCGTGGGCGTGCTGGCCGCCGCCAACGATCCGGAATCGCAATCCACCGCGCTGGATCTGCTTAACCACGCCGGCAAATTCATTGCGCAGGATAATCCGGAGATCCAGCAGAGCGCCGAGGCGCTGGGCCGGCGGCGCATGACGACGGCCAGTGGCGATCCCAACTATCAGGCGTTGATCGAAGTCTATCACGTGTACCCGTCGCCGGGGTTGGTGAAGATGGCCGACGAAGCCATGCACGACATGCTGGCCGCGCGGCGCTACGAAGACGCGATCAACTTCTACCAGCGTGCGCGCGGCGAGTTTGGCAACGCGGGCACCGCGTTGACGCCCGGTGTGCTCGCTGCGCTGGAGAATGTCAGTGCCGACAAGAGAGATCGATTCCTGGCCGCGATTTCCGACAGCGTGACGCAGACGCTGAAAGCCGCCAACGACGACTCTGACAGAGCCTGGGCTCTGGAATACGGCGACATGCTGATGGCGCTGGGGCAAATGGACAAGGCGCATGAGAAATACCAGGGGCTTTCGGCCACGGCCGATTTGAACCCGGAACTGTTCGGCAAGGTTTCCGTGCGGCTCTGCGCACTGCAGATCGCGCGCACGGGCACGGGCTACAACGCGCTCTCGGGATTGATCTCACGCGACAAGACGCCGGACGAAGTGAAGCTCGCCGCCAAGTTGCTCTCCGCGCCGACGCTACTGAATCCCGCGGAATTGGGCGACAAGTTGAAGGCACTGCCCGGGCCGCGCCTGTTTAGTGCCGCCGAGTGGGAACTGCTTAGCGGCATCCGCGCCTTTGCCGACCAGCGGACCGCTGATGCTCAGGCGAACTGGAACAGCGCAATCCAGAAAGCCAGCCGCGATCATTCGTGGGTGACGGGCGTTGCGTCGCAGTTGCTGCGCTTGGCCGCGCACGGCCCGTCCGACGATCCGCCGCCGACTGAAAAGCCAGATCCGGAAAACGGTAAGACGAATTGACTGGTGGCTTTTAACCATATGGACTGTAGTCCATATGGTATCTGACCGTCCGCAGACGACAAAAAGTACCGACGTGATTTTGCTGGAAAATACGTACGCGTAGTATATTTATGGTGCAGTCCTCTTCCGGAGAACTGCGTGGATAACCCGTCCGATCAATCTTCCGGCAAACGCATGTCGCTGTTGATGCTCGGCGCTGCGGCCTTCATGGTGGCCTCCGACGCCCGCGTTGTCGATCCGCTCCTCAATACGATCAAAGACGAATTCGGCGTTACTATTGGGACCGCTGCGTATGTGGTTTCGGCGTATGCGCTGCCGTACAGCCTCGGCCAGTTGATCTACGGTCCGCTGGGCGATCGCATCGGCAAAGTTCACGTGATGGCGCTGGGCTTCACCTGTTTCGCGTTCGGTACGCTGGCCTGCGCATTCGTGCCGCAGCACATGGCCGGGTTGTACCTTCTGATTGCACTGCGCTTCATCACGGGCGTGTTCGCCGCTTCGATCATTCCGCTTTCGATTGCCTACATCGGCGACAAGTTCGCGCCGGACAAGCGCCAGGCGATGCTCGGACAATTCATGAGCGCATTGATGCTCGGCAGCGTGTTGAGCGGGCCGCTGGGCGGTGGTTGCGGCGAGTACATCGGCTGGCGCAACGTCTTTATCGTGCTCGGTGGACTCTCGATGATCGTCGTGGTGGCCTATTGGAATGGCGCTCGCAGCGAACCGAAACCGGTTCACGATCCGAACAAGCCGCGCACGCCGCCGATCCAGGCGTACATGAACGTGCTGGCCAATCCCAATTCGCGCATTGTCTATCCGGCCATTTTTCTGGAAGGTTTTTTTCTCTTTGGCGGCTTCGTCTACATCAGCAGTTCGCTGCAGAATTTGTTCCCGCTGAGCCTGTTGCAGGCGGGCATGCTGCTGAGTTGCTATGGGCTGGGCGGCCTGATCTACAGTTTCACCGCCAAGCGTATTGTGAGAAATCTGAAGCAGTGGCAGTTGGCACTGATGGGTGGGACGTTGCTGCTGGGCGGGTTCGCTATCGCGGCGCTGCTGGGAAAGATGCAGGTTTGGTGGCCGATCATCCCTGGCGCGATGATGCTGGGCTTCGGCTTCAATTCGCTGCACAGCACGCTGCAGACAAAGGCCACGGAACTGGCGCCAAAAGCGCGGGGCACGGCGGTATCGCTTTTCGCGTTCTTCTTTTTTCTGGGACAGTCGCTGGGAGTGCAGGCCGGCGCTCAGTTGGGCGCGGCGTTTCGGATTCCGATCGCGAATGGAAAGTTCATGCCGGTTTTCTGGCCGACA
Organism: Planctomycetota bacterium; assembly: GCA_038227875.1. GTDB lineage: Bacteria > Planctomycetota > SZUA-567 > H5-PLA8 > H5-PLA8 > JBBRPR01. Next base: position 42,434 of record JBBRPR010000007.1, on the reverse strand, counting down.
TTTACGGCTGCCGGCGCGGGATTGTTTCTGATGGCGCTGTGGGTTGCATGGCGGCTACCGAAGATGGCGCTGGAGCAGAGCGCCTCGGCGCCCGTGATGGACAACCGCCCGGCGGGCGCGGTGGTGGCTAGCAAGTAAGTATTGCAGGCGGGACGCCTGCACCACAATTCATGACGCGCTGATGCAAAATTTTGGAGCAGGCGTCCTGCCTGCTGGTCTTTAACGCTCGATCATCGCGCGGAAATGGCGGCGCAGCGAACGGTTGATGCCGTGCTGCCGGCCTTCGGCGTCGCCAGAGCTCTTGCCGCTGCTGTCTTCCGTGCCGGTGTCGTCGGGATGCGCGGCTTTCAGCAGACTCGCGCCCTTCGTCTCGCCGGCGGCGTCGACCATGGCGCTCAGCAGCGAGAAGATGTTCCAGTTGCGCAATGCGGAGATCGCGACGATGCGGTCGCTGTGGCGCAGTTCCAGGGAGTCGGCGACCACGGCCACGCGCTGGCTGATGTTCTCCTGCATTGCGACGCTGGGGGTCCCGGCTTTCTCGTCCCAGTTGAACGGATGGAATAGGTCGGCCTTATTGACGGCGACGACGAGCTTCTTCTGCAGCGACGGTACGCGCTTGTTGAGTTTCTTGAACATCTTCAAGTCGAGCTGCGCGCTGCGGTCGTTGTCGAGCATGAAGACAACGACGTCGCATTTGCGCGCCATGCGCCGGTATAGTTTCACCGAGCGTTCGAACGGCATGCGGTCGTCGCCGTAGCCGGGAACGTCCCACAGGACCACGCCGGTGGGCTTGCCGAGGAAACTGCCCGTGATTAGACGGTAATCGGAGACGGTTTGCGTTGTCGAGCGGTGATGGCCGATCTCGGCCATGCGAAGGCCGAAGAGGCGGTTGATCGTCGAGGACTTGCCGCGGCCGGTGTGGCCGAGAATGCAGATGTTGGGCCAGTCGTTGAGCCACGCCGAGAGGCGGTCCTGCGCCGACGCGTCGAGCGCCAGAGTGTCGCTGGCCAGCGCGTTGGCGAAGTCGGCGGCCCAGAAGTGGATGCCTGTGAGTCCGTAACCGACGGCGCCGCCACGCTTAATCGAATCAATCTTCTCCCACAGGTCGCGGATATCGCTGGCGATGACGGGGCGCTGATGCTGGTTCCAGATGTGCAGGGCCAGCGCGCGGTAGAGGCGCTTGCCGTCGTCGGAATCGACAGGGATCGGCTCGTGCCGCGAGGCCGTGGCGAGGATGTATTTTTCAAGCATCTTGTCCGGTGAAAGTTCAACGGTGGGTGAGGCGAGCAGGCTCATGGCGTCCCCTTTTTTATTTTAAATCGTTACTTCAGCGGCGCGGAAATTTGCAGGCGGGACGCCTGCACCACAATTTTTGGATGCCGGGAGCATAGCAGTTTGGCCACGCTTGTCGAATCGGAAGCGCGCGTGTGGTATACTACTCTCCATGGAAAGCGCGACGATCTCCCTGGCCCCCGGCATTACGCTCGCCCGCACCGCGTTGCGCTACCATTACGCGCGCTCCGGCGGGCCCGGCGGCCAGAATGTCAACAAGGTCAACACCAAGGCGGAGTTGCGCATCCGGCCGGAGGAGATTCTCGGCCTGAGCGATGGCGCCCGTCAGCGACTCAGCCGCGCCGCGGCCAATAAGATCACCGCCGACGGCGACTTGCTGATCGCGTCCGACACCGCGCGCACGCAGGAAGCCAACCGCCGCGCGTGCGTGGAGCGCCTCTCGATGCTCGTGATGAGCATCTACCGCGACCCGAAGATCCGCAAAAAAAGCAAACCCTCGCGCGGCAGCGTGCAACGTCGCATCGACGAGAAAAAGGCGCACAGCAAGATTAAGAAGGAACGCTCGCGCAACTTTGGGTTCTAATCTCACGCAAAGCCGCAATGAACTACGAACGGCGGGACGCGGGATTCGGGAATCGGGATTCGCATTCGAAGACAACGGGGAATCCAGAATCCCTAATCCCGAATCCCGAATCCCGTCGTTCTTTGCTGTTCTTTGCGTCTTTGCGGCTTTGCGTGAGATTAAAAAACGTGGCCAAACTCAAATCAACTTGCGCTTGAACAGCGACAGCAACAGGTGCCAGCAGGTCAGCTCGATTTCCGGGTCGTAGCGGGGGCCTTCGTCGCGCATGAAGGCGTGAGCGGCGTTGAATTCGTGCCAGGTAAAGCTGACATTGGCTTCCGTCATCTTCTGGTAGATCAAGGCGCGGCCTTCGGTGGGGATGTGCGGATCCTGGCGGCCCCAGACCATCAGCATCTCGCATTTGAGTTCGGGGATGCGGTCGAGCGAATTGTCGTTCATTCCGGCGCCGAGGCTGCGCTTGTGGATGTCCGTCGCGTAAAAGCACGCTCCGGCAAGGATCTCGGGGTTCATCGAGGCGCGGAATGAGAGATGGCCGCCGATGCAGACGCCGAAACTTCCGATCTTGCCGGAACAGTACGGAGCGGTTTGCAGGTGCTTGATCACGGCACGCGCATCGTCGTCATACGATGCGATGGTCTTGGTAATCTTGTCCTTGTTGCCGCGGTCGGCGCCGGCGGTGTCGTAGCCCAGCACCGCGCCGGGCGTTTCCATCTCGTGGAAAATCTCGGGAACCGCGACGACGAAACCGTTGCCGGCGAGCATCGCGGCCATGCGCCGGATGGGCGCGGTGATCTGGAAGATCTCAGAGAAGAAAAGCAGGCCAGGGTACTTTCCCGGCGCCACAGGTCGGAAAATCGACGTCCGCATCGGTCCGGTGGCGGTGGGCAGGTCGACGGTTTCTTCGGTTAGCGTCATGGTTTGAAATGGAAAGACGCGGCAAGCCGCCGCGTCTTTCGTTCTCCTTTATGAGTTCCCGGTTTGAGTTTTGATCCGCGTTACTTGTTCATTTCTCCGCCGGCGTTCTCTTTCGGGGCATCGGGCTTCGCGGGCGCTTCTTTCGGAGCTTCCTTCTTGTCACCCTTTTCGGCCTTGGGAGCGCCCTTGATGTGCAGCAGCGGCAACGCCTTTTCTTTCTTGTCGTCGGGCAGGGAGTTCAGCAGCGCTTTCTTCAATTCGTCGAGGTACATGTTGCCTTCTTTGAGCGCGCGGACCTTCTGCTCGGAAGCCTTGTATGCTTCTTCGTTCTTCTTCAATTCTTCTTCGGCGGCGATGACTTCGGGCTTGGCATCGAAGGCTTTTTTCACCGCATCGACGTCGGCCTTGGACTTGGCGAGCTGGTCGTCGGTGAGGTCCAGGTCCTTTTTCAATTCGGCAATGGCGGGACCGCGCGGCCAGAAGCGGTCGGCCGGGGCCACGTGCTTCGGCTTTTCAGTGTCCGCGGGTTCCGCGGCGCGCACGACAAAGGTCGCGCCAAAAGCCAGAAGTATGCACGTAACAACTTGAACAGGACGCATTTCGTACCTCCTAGAAGGCGAACGGGATAATATTTCGACAGACGGAATTCGAAAAACAATACATGTAAGTGACTATAAAGTCAAGTGTTTGATAGTTTGGGACCGGTGCCGTTCTTGAGCGACTCGTCTCAACTGACGATCAAAACCATCGGGAATTTGCTTGCTTATGGTAAATTTACAATGTAGGATGTTGGATGTCCAACAAGTGGAGCCGCTGCCTATGCAAGTTCGACCTTTGGCCACTCAAAAGTCCCGCGTTGACGAGGTTGCCGCGCGGATCCGCGAGATCGTAGAGAAGGGGGAACTGCTCCCCGGCGCACGGTTGCCCAGCGAACCGGAGCTGGCTGGCCAGCTTCAGATCAGCCGCAACGTTCTGCGCGAAGCGATCAAGCGGTTGGAGTCGATCGGCTTACTCAGTGTCCGCCGCGGACTGGGCACGTTTGTCGGCGACGGCGGAACGCTTTCGACCACCACAAAGCTGGTGCGCAGCGCGATGGCTTTCTCGCCACGCGATGTGACCAAGGTTGCGGAGCTGCGGCGCGCGATTGAATGCGATTGCGTCCGCGCCGCTGCAGCCAATGCCACCGACGAAGATCTCGCCGAACTTCAGAAACTCTACGACACATTTAAAAACGAGACCGATGATGTGAAAGCAATGCAGCACGATCTCGCGTTCCATTTAAAGATCGTCTCGATTTCCGACAACGCGCTGATGTCCAACGTGATGCAGGTAATCCAGGAATTCATCTACGCCGGAATGGTTCAGACGCGGCCGGTTGAACAAGACGTGCCGTACGCCGGCGACCAGCACTTCGACATTCTGCAGGCGATCCGCGAACACAATCCAGACAAGGCCGAACAAGCGATGCGATTCCACATGGACCTGCTCACCCGCCGACTTGAGCGCGTCGTGGTGGTCGCCAAGCCCGAAGGGCACACGTCATGAAAACTGATCTGAATAAGAAAGTGGCGTTGGTCACCGGCGCCGGTCAGAACATCGGCCGTGCCATCGCGCGCGCCCTGGCTGACAACGGTGCGACGGTGATCTTCACCGACATCGTCCAGAAGAACGCCGAAGAGGCCGCCGCCGAATGCCCAGGTTGCGTCGGACGCCGGCTGGACGTCACGTCGGAACTCGGCGTCAACCAGCTCGTTGAGGAACTGGTCAAGACCTACGGCAGGATCGACATCGTGGTCAATAACGCCGGCGTCAACACGCGCGTCCGCACGACGGTCGACGAATTTCCGACGGAAGAGTGGCACCGCATCATCGACATCGATCTGAATGGGCTTTTCTACGTCAGCAGAGCTTGTGCGAAAGTGATGAAAGCTCAGAAGTCCGGTCGCATCATCAACATTTCATCGATCGTCGGCACCGTGCCTCTGCGCAATCAATCGGCCTTCGCGTCCGCCAAGGCTGCGGTCGTCCACTTTTCAAAGGCGATGGCCATTGAGCTTGGCGGGTTCGGCATCCTCGTCAACGCGATTGCGCCGGGATCGATTCTGACCGACGGCACCCGCAAATTATTCTACGGCGAAGACCAGAAGGGCACTGAAATGGCCAAGGCGATGATCGCCCACATTCCGCTCGGGCGGCCGGGTGAAGTCGAAGAGATCGCCAATGCCGCGCTGTTTCTGGCCGCGCCAGAAAGCAGCTACATCACTGGCGTCTGCCTGACGGTGGACGGCGGCTGGACCGCCGGATTTGCGCGCGAATTCTAAACGTATTGAAGTTTCCCGATTTCCCCCAAAGGAATCCCCCATGCCAACAGTTGTCGTCACGGATTACACGTTTCCCGATCTCCAGGTCGAAGAGGCGATGCTCAAGCCGCTGGGCTGCAGCGTCGTTGGCCTGCAGTGCAAGACGGCCGCGGAGTTGATCGAGCTCACGCGCGAGGCGGATTTCGTCATCACGCAGTTTGCGCGCGTGGACGCGAGCGTCATCGGCGCGATGAAAAACGCGAAGCTGATCGCGCGTTACGGCATCGGCGTCGACAACGTTGACCTCGCCGCCGCGAAAGAGAAGGGGATTCCCGTCTGCAATGTGCCGGACTATTGCATCGACGAGGTCGCCGACCACACGCTCGCTCTGCTGCTGTCGCTTTCGCGTCAGATCCAGCCGGCGAGTGTCGCGATGCACGCAAACAAAGGCGTGGATGTTCCGCTCACCAGCTACCGCGCGTTGAAGGAGCAGACTGTCGGCGTCCTGGGCTTCGGCCGCATCGGACGGGAAGTCTGCGCGCGGTTAAGGGGCTTCAAGTGTGCGATTCGCGTTTTTGATCCAGGGGTGCCTGCCGATGCGATTCAATCGCAAGGGTATATTCCGTCGACGCTCGACGAACTGCTCACGCACAGCGACATCATTTCGCTGCACTGCCCAAGCCTGGCGTCGACGCGAAAAATCATGAATGCGTCGTCGTTTGCAAAGATGAAACGTGGGTCATTGCTCGTTAATGTTGCGCGTGGCGATCTGGTGGACAGCAACGACCTGGTCAGCGCGTTGAAGAGCGGACATTTACTGGGTGCCGGTCTCGACGTTTTCGATCCAGAACCGATTCCCGCCGACCATCCTGTTCGCCAGATGCCGAACGTTATTCTCACGCCGCACAATGCATCGGCGACGCCCACCGCGTCGCGGTTGCTGCGGGAAGGGGTCGCGGCACACATTGTCCGACACATCAAGGGCCAGCCGCTCATCAGCATCGTCAATGGTGTTAGACCCGAAGCGATGGCAGTCCGTTGATAACCCATGGGCTACGCCGGGAAACGCCTCAACAGCCAGGCGTTTCCCGGAACTCTTGGCTGAAACGACTTTTTAACGGACTGCCCCGCAAATTTTAGGAGATTGCCGTGAACTCGACATTATCCGAATTGACCGTCAGTGCCGAAGCGCTCGAAGCCTTCACCGTGGATGCGCTGAAGAAGGCGGGGCTTTCCGCCGCCGATGCGCGCACGACGGCGCAGGTGCTGGTGACGACCGACACGTGGGGCGTTTTCACGCACGGCGTCAACAGTTTGCACCGCTACATTCAGCGCTTGATCGCGGGCGGGTTGAATCCGCGCGGCGTTCCGACCATCGTGGCTGAAGGTCCGGCGTGGGCGCGCGTCGACGGGCAGAATTCCGTCGCGATGGTCACGTCGGTGCGCGCGATGGAGATTGCCATCGCCAAGGCCAGGCAGTGTGGCATCGCTTATGTCGGCGTGTTCAACACGTGCCACTTTGGTGCTGCCGGTTACTACGCTACGATGGCCGCCGAGCAGAATATGTTCGGCGTCGCCATGGCCAATGATGCGCCGTCGATGAACGCTCCCGGTGCGCGTGGCCGCGTGACCGGCAACAACCCACTGGCCTTTGCGATTCCCATGAGCCCCCGCAAGCCGATCGTGCTGGACATGGCGTTGAGCACCGTGGCCGGCGGCAAGGTTTCTGCGGCACACATTAACGGTAAGCCGATTCCGCCGGACTGGGTCGTCGACATGGACGGCAATCCATCCAGCGACCCGGCTGCATTCGTGAATGGCGGATCGCTTTCGCCGATGGCCGGATACAAGGGCTACGGCATGGCCATCGTGGTCGAGACACTCGCGGCCGTGATGCCTGGCGCTTCGATGCTTGCCGATGTGCTGCGTTGGAAAATCGACAATGTGGCGACGCCTACCGGACATGGCGCGGCGTTCATCGCGATCGATGTCGAAAAAATGATGCCGATGGATCAGTACCAGTCGCGCGCCGAAGCAATGGCCGCGCGCATCAAAGCGTCGCCGACGCGCACTTCCAAAGACCGCATCCTGATGCCCGGCGAACGTGAATGGGACACCCGCGACCGCGCGTTGCGCGACGGGATTGTGTTGCCGGCCGACGTGGTGTTGAGTTTGCGCGAGTTGTGCGATGAATTGAAGCTCGACCTCGACGCGTTGCGTCGCTGATATTCGACTATACTTCAGAGGAGATTGCGACCGATGCCGACGAGTTCGCCCGTGGCTGTGCCCCCTGCACACGCCCCCCAGGAATTGCTGCAGTCCAAAGAAGCGCTGCTGAAACTCTACGAACAGATGGTGCTGCTGCGCCGGTTTGAACTGACAGCGCAGGTGCTCAACCGAAACGGTAAGCTCCCCGGATTTCTTCATCTCTACATCGGTGAAGAGGCGACCGCCGTCGGCGTGTGCGCGCATTTGAATTCCGACGACTGGGTCACCAGTACGCACCGCGGTCATGGACACGCGCTGGCGAAAGGCGCGTCGCCCAAGGCGCTGATGGCCGAGATCAACGGCAAGGTCACCGGTTGCTGCGGTGGTCGTGGCGGCAGCATGCATCTGTACGACAAGGCGAGCGGTTTGTTCGGCACGAATGGAATTGTGGGCGGCGGCATTCCGTCGGCGGTCGGCGCGGCGATCAGCGCGTCGGTGCGCAAGACCAAGGGCGTCAGCGTCGCTTTCTTCGGCGATGGCGCGGTGAATCACGGCGCGTTCCACGAGTCCGTCAATCTCGCCACGATTCAAAATGCGCCGATTGTGTTCGTCTGCGAGAATAATCTCTACGCCACGGCCACTCCGCTGGCGATGGCGACGAAGAACACGGACGTCGCCAGCAAAGGCGCCGCCTACGGCATTCCGTCCATCGCCGTCGACGGCAACGATGTGCTCGCCGTCTGGGCGGCAGCCAAGAAGGCCGTCGAGCACGCGCGCGCGGGACACGGGCCGACGCTAATCGAATCGCGGACATATCGCACCGTCGGACATCACGAAGGCGATCCGGTCTGCGGCACGTACCGTTCGAAGGAAGAACTGGAGACGTGGAAGTTGCGTGACCCAATCGCGTCGTTCCGCTCGCGTCTGGTAAATGATTTTGGCGTGGCGGAAGAGTCGGAGTTCGATGCCATCGACGCGAAAATCGAGAAGATTATCACTGAAGCCTCGGAGTTCGGGCAGAACTCACCGGACCCAAAAGCTGAGACGTTTGGCGACCACGTCTACGCGGAGCCGATCAATCCCGAAAATTGCCGCGAGGCGGCACCAGGCTCCAAGACCGTCACACAAGGCTGGCTGGAAGCTGTCCGCGATGGTGTGGCGGAGGAAATGCGCAAAGACGGGCACATTATTTATTTCGGCGAAGGCATTGGTGAGCGCGGCGGCAGTTTCGCGCAATCCAAAGGCTTGTGGGCGGAGTTTGGCGGTCACCGCGTCATTGATACGCCGATCAGCGAACTGGGTTTTACTGGAGCCTCCATCGGCGCGGCGGCGACCGGCTGCCGTGCGGTAGCGGATTTGATGTTCGCTGATTTTCTCTTCGAGGCGGCCAGCCAGATCATTCATCAAGCGTCGAAACTGCGCTACATGAGCAACGGGCAGATGCGCGTGCCGATGGTCGTGCTCGCCGGGTCGGGTGAAATCAAGACCGCCGGTCCGCATCACAGCGGCACGTACCATCCGATCTGGGCGCAGGTGCCGGGACTGATCGTCGCCGTTCCGTCGACGCCCGCTGATGCAAAAGGGCTGATGAAGACGGCGTTGCGCGCCAACGACCCGGTGATTTTTCTCGAACATAAATCGCTTTTCGGAATGAAGGGCGAAGTTCCGGTCGGAGAGCATTGCGTGCCGTTCGGCGTCGCGCGGATTGCCCGCACGGGGACAGACCTGACAATAGTCTCCAGTGGTTTATTGCTCCATCGGTCGCTTGAAGCGGCGGAAGCCCTGGCGAAAGAAAACATTTCATGCGAAGTGATCGACCTGCGTACGATTGTGCCGTTGGATGTTGAAACAATCGCGACGAGCGTCAAGAAGACCGGCCGCATCCTCGTCGTTGACGAAGGCCATGCCATGTGCGGTGTCGGCGGCGAAATCGCTGCAGTCGTGATGGAGCACTGCTTCGATGATCTTGATGCGCCCGTCGGCCGCCTGCATACGGCCGCGTCCACGCATCCGCTCAGTGCCATTCTGGAACGCGAGGTGATCGTAACGACGGACAAGATCGTCCACGGCGCACATGAGATTCTCGCCGGTCGCGCGCCGATCGCACGCCGCGTGAAGGCTGGGGTGCGCAGTGCCTTGGCGCCCGCGCAGCCGGAATCGAAACCATCTTCCAAAGCGGCGGCTGCAACTCCCGCGGCACCCGCGACCAGTCTTGAAGGTTGCGAAGCGGTCACTATTCCCCACGGCGATCTGACGATTACCGAGGCCAAGATCGTGAAGTGGCTCGTGGCGGTCGGGCAATCGGTGAAAAGTGGAGATGCGATTTTGGAAATCGAGACGGAGAAGTCCGTCGTCCAGGTCGAAGCGCCGGCCAGCGGAGTGCTGATGGAAATTCTCGCGCAGGAAGGCGCGGTGGTGAAACTTGGCGCACACGTGGGCACGGTGCGGAAGGGAAAACATGCGTGACCTGTCGACTCGATTCGCCGCCACTCCACGCGCGCGCCGTGCATTACGTCAACTCGGCCTTGAAGGTGCCCGCGTTACGGGCTCCGGTCCGAACGGTCGCGTCGTTGAAGCTGACGTGATCGCGTTTTCCCGGCGTGCTCCTGCTGCCAACGGCACCACGTCCAGTATGCGGCAAACGATCGCGCAGCGGACAACGGAGAGCGCGGTAACCATTCCGCATTTCTATCTGCGCGCGGAAGTTGATGTCTCGGCGCTCGTGGACACGCGCAAGCAGATCGTCGCGAACATTGAAAAGCGCGACGGCGTGAAAATCACGTACACGGATTTTCTCGTGCGCGCGATTGCGTTGGCGCTGCAGGAAATCCCGCGCAATAACGCCATCTGGGAAAACAATGCGCTGCTTGCGTTGCCGAACGCCAGTGTTGGGTTGGTCGTTGGGCTGGAGGATGGGCTGATGATTCCCGTCATCGGCAATTCTGCGGCGCGGAGCATCGTCGACGTCGCTCGCGAACGTATTGCGTTGCAGCAGGATGGCGACCTGCGCAAACGACTTTCGACGCATCGCGCGTCGATCTCCCTGAGCAATCTTGGCAATTCACGCGTCGACGAGTTTGACGCGATCATTCCCACCGGGCAAAGTATGATTCTTGGGGTTGGCCGCATCGCTCCGCGGCCGTTCGTCGTAAATGACACACTGGAACTGCGCCAGACGATGCGCGTGTCGCTGGCGCTTGATCACCGCGTTCACGACGGCGCGCCCGGCGCGGAATTCCTTGGCGCGATCATCCGCGTTCTGGAACAGCCTGCGGCGCTGCTGGTATGAAGGGAGAGAATTCCACTATGTCGACGATGACGATGAAGGAACTGCGTGCGTACTCGGTGCCGAAGGGTGCGATCACGCTCTGGTGGCTTGGCCAGGCCAGTTGGATTTTCAAAACGCCCGGTGGAAAAATCATCGCGCTCGATCCGTATCTCTCTGACAGTTGCAGCACGCTCTCGCCGGATTTCGACATGAAGCGCCGCACGCCGCCGCCGCTCACGGGCGGGGAAATGAATGGTATCGACGCGTATGTATTGACGCACACGCATCAGGATCATCTCGACCCTGAAACGCTGGCGGCGTATCAGCGCGCGGGCGGACACGGACCGTATTTCGCTCCGGCTGAAGCAGTGGAGAAATTGCAATCGCTCGATGTATCGGCCAAGGACATCACAATGGTCTGGCCGAACAAATCCGTCACGGTCGGCGATGTGACTTTGCGCGCGACGTTCGCGATTCCGTTCGGGGGCGATGACCTCACGCACATCGGCTATCTCGCGTCCATCAAAGACGGCCCGACGGTCTACTTCACCGGCGACACGGGCTATCACGACATTCTGCGCATCTCCATTGAGCCGCATAAGCCGGACGCGATGGTGACGGTAATCAATCCGGCGTTCCGCAACATGGGACCCGGCGAGGCCGCGCGACTGGCGTGTCAGCTCGGCGTTAAGTATGTCATTCCGTGCCACTACGATCTTTTTCCATGCAATTCGATTCCGCCGGAAATTTTCCACACAAACCTGAAAGTGGAAGGCATCGGTAACGCGTACCGTTTGCCGAAACACGGTGAACCATTTACGATTTCGAAGACCGAAGCAAAATAATTCTGGAGACATTGCGATGCGCATCGTTCGTTTTGAAAACTCAGTCCACCAGCCGCAGTACGGAATTGTAGAGGGCGATGCCATCGTGCCGCTCGACGGCAACCCGATTGAAGCAGTGAAGAAATCCGGTGGCGCCACAGTTCCGCTGAAGCAGGCGAAGCTGCTCGCGCCGATCATCCCGCCCAACCTGATCGCCATTGGCCGCAACTACGTTGAGCACGCCAAAGAAGGCAACGATGTGCCGCCCAAAGCGCCGATTGTGTTCTTGAAGGCGACGACCACGATCATCGCCGCGGGCGAAGCGATCGTGCTGCCGGAGATGGCGCCGGAAGCCGTTGACTACGAAGCGGAGCTCGCCGTGGTCATCGGCAAGACCGCCAAGCAGGTCAGTGAAGCGGACGCGCTGAAATATGTCTTCGGCTACACCTGCGCCAATGATGTGAGCGCCCGCGACTGCCAGCGCAACGATCCACAGTGGGCGCGCGGCAAGTCGTTCGATACGTTTGCGCCGCTGGGTCCGTGGATTGATACTGCCGTCTCGCCAGCCGATCTCAAGATTTCCCTGCGCTTGAACAACACGGTGATGCAGGACGCGCGGACGTCGATGATGATTTTCAGCGTGCCGTTTCTGATCAGCTATCTCTCGCGCTGTTTCACGCTGCAGCCTGGCACGGTGATCCTGACGGGTACTCCGGCTGGCTGTGGGTTCGCAAAAAAGCCGCCGGTGTGGCTCAAGCCCGGCGACGACGTCGTGGTGGAGATCGAAGGCATCGGCGCGCTGCGCAACACGGTCAAGACCGCTACTTCTTGAACTTTGCCGCCGTTTTTGCTTTCGACGAGTAACTTGCCGTCACACTGGCAGCATAGGTGTTGCCGTCGAGCTGCAGCGTGATTGGAAACACCAGGCTCGACTTGAGAATCGTGGTGTTGGAATCAAAATTCCACGTCGCGGCGAACGTGCCTTTAGTCAGTTTCACGCTGAACGGAACATTCCCGCCGATGAAGCTCACCTTCTTCGTCGCCTTGTCGCGCTTGGTCTTCAACTTCAACATCATCGAACCTTGAACCGACTTGGCGCGGCCCTTGGCGTCTAGAGTGAACGAGACGTTCACACCGTCAACATTCAACACTACAACTTTTGATGTGGATGTGAATGTCGTTGGCAAATTCGGCAGCACACCACTGAACGAGCAACTGTCCTTGCCGGAGAGCTTGAAATTCGCCGCGCCTTGTAACTTTGAAATGGTCATTGGAATTGTGGTCGGTGTGCCGCCTCCTCCGGCAGAAACCACAGTGATCGGTAGCGTTGCAGTGGTAACTCCACCGTTCGATCCGGTCATTGTCACAGTCACCGTGAACGATCCCGGAGTCGTGTAGATGTGCGTGACAGTTGCGCCAGATCCGGTTGTGCCATCGCCGAAATCCCACGCATAGGTCACCGTGCCGCCTGCCACGTCAGTGGCTCCCGCGCCGAACGTCACCGGCACATTGACCACTACTGGCGAGGTGCTCGCGTTGGGCTGAGATGTGACGGTCGGCGGCGTCGGCGTGCCTCCGCCGGATCCTCCCGATGCGTTGATCGTGAGCGCAAATACCGCTGTCGCCGTTGCGCCGCCGCCGTCCTTGGCTTGAAGTGTAAAGTTGGCCGTGCTCGCGGTTGTCGGCGTTCCCGAAAGCACGCCGCCCGTCGAGAGCGTCAACCCTGCCGGAAGTGCTCCCGCCGTCACCGACCATGTAAACGTTTGCGTTCCTCCGATGGCGATAAGTGCTTTCGAGTACGCAGTGCCGACTGTGCCGGCGGGGAGGGGAGAGGCCGTCGTGATCGAGACGACGTTGACCGTCAGACTGTAGGTCTTGTTCGCCGTGGCCGCCACATTGTCGGTCACCGTGACCGTGAAGCTTGCAGCGCCCGATCCCGTCGGTGTGCCGCTGATCACTCCGGCGCTGCTCAGTGTTAATCCCGCGGGCAATGCTCCACCGGTGACAGTCCACGTATAGGGTTTTGTGCCGCCGCTCGCATTCAACGTCGTGATGTACGGCGAACCTTTCGTCGCTGCGGCCAGCGGCGAGGCGGTGTTGATCGTCAGCACGACCGGTTGCAATTCGTACGCGCCAATATCGAAGCCCGCTCCGGAGGGACGCGGATTGCCTTCGATATCCGTCGTTGGCGCGTTGTTGCTGCTTAACGTTGAGATGCCGATGTTCAGCGCCGTGCTGACGGTCTTCAGGTGATAGTCGTGCGTAGAGGGATTGACGAAGACGGCGGCTTCGGTCGAAGAGATCGAATGTGTATCGAAGTTCAGTGCCTTCCACTGCGCGAGGGTGAGATTAGTGGTGTCGTCATCCGTCGTAACGCAATGCGCGTTAGTAGTGAGGATGTTGTAATCGCTGATCAGTCCGGTGAGATTGCTCGCGTCGTCGATATGAATACTGCCGCGAGTGGCGTGTAGCGTCAGGAAGACATTGTTGAACAATACATTTCCCGTATTTGGTAGCGCGCCCGGATCGAAACTTCGATGAATCTGCATGCACCACTTGCCGGTGGCCGCAACTTCAATCGTGTTGTTGACGACGAGGTTGTTCTTCGCAGGACCGGAAGCGTCGGTCTGGTACAGCGAAATTCCCGCGGCTCCCGCGCTGTAGATCAGATTGTTGCGGATGACACTGTTCTGCACGCCGTCACAATTGATTCCAGAGCCACCGCCGGCTCCATTGCTGTAAATGATGTTATTCTCGACCAGCGCGTTGGTGATGATCCCTGCGCCGCCCTGGCTGACGTCTCCGTTCATGTGGAGACCATTGGCGAAATTGTCATGGAGCAGATTTCCGCGCACGACCGCACCAGTACAGGTGTTGCTGACATAGATGCCGTGCTGCGTGCCGCTGGAATAGCACTCGTTGCCTTCCAGCAGAAGATTGTCGGAGAAGTCCGTAAATATTCCCCACGTCGCATTGTTGCCGAAGACGCCGTTGCGTATCGTGATGAATGCGCATTGGTCAATGCGCACCGCCGATCGATTGGCGGAGAAAGAACGAAGTCCGTCAATCACGACATAGGTTGAGGTGTTCGTCACAAAGATCGTGTCGCGATTGTCGGAGCGGTCGGTGGTGATAGTGACGAGGGCGCCCGTTCCTACCGCTTTAATCGTGATTGGATTGGACGGCGTGCCGTGAATATTGTCGACGTCGAAGCCCTTGTACTGGCCATCGCTCACTAATACCGTGTCGCCGGCGACGACTTTCGTCAGTGCTTTTCGAATCTCGCGGAAGGGCGAACCGGACAGTCCCGTGTTGCCGGTGTCGAGACCGCTCGGGTCAACAAAATAGGTAGTCGCCGCAGGCACCGCATAATTCATCGCCAACACGACGCTCAGTACCATGCCTCGAACAATTCGCCGCATCACGAAAGACCTCCATGTGTTTTCTGAACTTAGTGATGGAGGCGGGTACAATTAGGCAAAAAAATCTCAACGAAATGAAGCACGTGTGCGCTGAGTTGGCCGGCGGAGCGGCGTCTGCGAAAAGACTTAGTTGAGGTTGGGCTTGAGGTTAACACTGTACTGTTCGGGAACGTGCGGACGCTGTGGCAATTCCAAGTGTCCTTTCGCCCGAACTTCGTCGATCCAATACACAGCCGCGTACGGTTGGGTCTGATTGCGGCCTGCTGTGACCTGGATGTCGGTCTTCACCAGAGCACCGAGGTCGATCAGATTCTGCAGCCACTGCGCGTCTGTTGCGGCGGTCACGCCGAGATAGAATGAATTGGTCATGAAAATGATTTGGTACTGCGGCATGGTCGAATCCCTCCACGCGAGCGATTGTATATTTTTTCACGGATCGCGACATACAATTCATGCCGTCGCCTGGCCCTCAAGAAAGATCGCTGTCTGTACGAATCGCCTGAAAACCACTACACTTCACGGGTCCATAAACGGAGATGAGTAATGAGCTTAGCGATCGTGATGCCGGCTTATAATGAATCCGGCTGCATCGAAAGCGTTGTCCAATCGTGGCTCACCGTCTTCGATACAGTTCCCGGCGTGCTGATTGTGGTGAACGACGGCTCAAAAGACGACACGGGAAAAATTCTCGACGCTGTCGCATTGCGTGAACCGCGGCTAAAAGTGATTCATCAGAAAAATGCCGGCCACGGCGCGGCGGTAATGCGAGGCTACCAGGAAGCGCTACAGACCGGCGAGCCCTACATTTTTCAAACCGACAGCGATGATCAATTTCTACCGGTCGACTTTCCGAAACTTTGGGAGCGCCGCGACAGTTCACCGTTCATCATTGGCTACCGCAAAGTCCGTCACGATGCGTTCGCGCGGCTGCTCATCACGCGTATTGTCAGAGTCCTGAATTTTCTGTTCTTCTTCTGCTGGCTCCGCGATTCGAATATTCCGTTTCGTCTGATGCGCGCAGATTACCTGCGCGAATTGCTGCCGCTGATTCCACCGGGAATTTTCACGCCGAACATTATGCTTAGCGTCCTGGCGTCCAAAGCCGGAGCGGACCTGCAGGAGATTCCCATTTCACATGTGGAGCGCAAAACGGGAACGGTTAGCATCGTGAAATGGCGATTAATTAAAGTCTGTTTCCGCAGCGCTTACGAACTGTTGCGTTTCCGGTTGTCGCTGGTGGGACACGGCACGCAGCTCAAGGGTCTCCGCACGCGCTATGCCGTATCCTGATCACGTCAAATTCCTGATCATCGGCGCCGGCCCCACTGGATTGGGCGCGGCTTACCGTCTCAAGGAACTGGGCGTCAGCGATGTCCTCATCGTGGAGGCCTCGCCGCACGTTGGTGGGTTGGCGTCCACGTTCCAAGACGAGCAGGGGTTCTTGTGGGACGTCGGCGGGCACGTCCAGTTCTCGCACTACACATATTTCGACGAGTTGATGACCCGGGCGCTGGGCGCCGATGGCTGGCTTCATCACGAGCGCGAATCCTGGGTATGGATGCGCGAACGATTCCTCCCGTATCCGTTTCAGAACAATATCCGTCGTTTGCCGAAAGAAGAACTTTGGGAATGCCTGCAAGGTCTCATCGCGCTCTACAAATCGCCCACGAAAACTCTGCCTGCAAACTTTAAGGAGTGGATTCACGCCACGTTCGGGGAGGGGCTCTCGCGCGTTTTCATGGAGCCCTATAACTTCAAAGTCTGGGCCTTTCCATTGGAGCAACTCTCGTACAACTGGATCGGCGAACGCGTCGCCGTGACCGATCTCGAGCGCGTGCTCAAGAATATTCTCTTCGAAACCGACGATGTCTCCTGGGGACCAAACAATACGTTTCAGTTTCCCAAGAATGGAGGCACCGGAGCGATCTGGGAACGCGTCGCGGATCTGGTCGGACGCGACTCCATCCGGCTCAACAGTGCCGTGCAGTCCATCGATGCCGTTCAGAAATGCGTGACGCTCAAAGCTGGAACGGAAATCCGCTACGAGAGATTGCTGAATACGATGCCGCTGGACCTGCTGACCGACGTTATCGACAGCTTTCCCGCAGAGATCTGTGCGGCGGCGCACCGTCTGAAATTTTCGACATCAAACATCATGGGCGTCGGCTTGGAAGGCCGTCCGCCCGAGGCGCTGCAGAAGAAGTGCTGGATGTATTTTCCTGAAAACGATTGCCCGTTCTACCGCGTCACTGTCTTCTCGAATTACTCGCCCGGCAATGTTCCCGACCCGAAGAAGCACTGGTCGCTGATGGCCGAGGTCTCCGAATCGCCGTTCAAGCCTGTCGATCAGGCCTCGCTTCAACAAGACGTGATCGCCGGTTTGCGCAGCACGCGGTTGATCGATGATTGCTCCAAAATCATCAGCCAATGGACGATCCGCGTCGGCCACGGCTATCCCACACCGTCGCTGGAACGCGACACGATCCTCGCGACGGTGCACGCGGAACTGGAAAAGCGCGGCATCTCCAGCCGCGGGCGCTTCGGCGGGTGGAAATACGAAGTTTCCAATCAGGATCATTCATTAATGCAGGGCGTGGAGTGGGTGAACTGGGCGCTGACGGGAGAACCGGAACTGACATACTTTCACCCCGGCAAAGCCAACGCCTTTGCGGGCCGCAAAAAATGAAGAACCGGAGCGCAGCGCCGCTCATTCTTGGGCTGGTGCTGCAGGCGGGCCTGCTGCTGACGCTCGTCGTCGCGTCGTTCCACGTTCAGGGTCCACTGTCGATTGCCGATTCCGAGCACCGATTCACGGAGTACGCGACGCTCTACGAAGCCTCAAGCAACCGAGAATTCGCGTACAACGTCCCGGACAACCATTTCACCCCGGTCGCCATTCTCGGCAACGCTTCGCTAACCATGCTGCCGAAGTCGATCGCGCTCGGAATTTTCGAAGCCTTAAGCGTCGCCGCATTGCTCGGAGCAGGTTGGTTGTCATTCACCGCCCTGGGCGTGTCATTGCCGGAATTCCATGATCGACGCAAGCTCTTCGCGCTCGCCGCGGCGATGGCCGCGCTCAGCGCGCCACTGTTTCACGTTTTCTACGCGGGAAGCATCGACTGCTTTGTCCTGATGCTGGTTGCCGCAGCGCTATTTCTGATGAATGCCTCCCAGAAGCCGGAAGCTGACGAGACCTCACCGCGCGCCCGCGCGAATCTCGACCTACTAGCAGGCGCTGCGTTGGCTTTGGCGACCGGACTGAATCCGTTTTGCCTCATCCTTTTGATTCCCGCGCTCTGCCTGGCTCGCTTTCGTGTGGCCATTGGCGCGATTGCGGGCCTTGGATTGGTCTACGCATTCTCGCCTTCACTGTGGCATGCGTTCGTAATCAGTCACCTGGACTCGCCGGATTTTTACTTTGCAGGCCCGGACAACGCCAGCGTGCTCGGCGCCGTGCATTTGCTAGGGCATTCCGCGGGTCCCGGAATTATTCCATATGCACCTCTGCCACGACGCGAAGCCATCGTCGGGTTGGCGGTGTTGCTTCTGAGCACGCTTGTTGCCGACCGGAAATCGCAGGTCGGTGCGCAGCCAAGGGGAAGCGTGCTCTCTTTTGCGGCGTGCGTTCCCTTTGTGCTGGCAGTGCCACTCACCGTTAGCCCGCATGCACTAACTCTCGAACTTTTGATGATTCCCGTATTCGTTGCACTTTGGAATTTAAGTGTCAATCGAGTTCAACGCGCCTGTATTGGATTGGCCGTAGTTGGCTGGGTTTTGACGCAATCTTTCATCGCTGATTTCGAACCCGCGAAGAGCGCCCTCCTTCCATTTGCAACTTCAGGCATGGGAACTTTAATTCTGCTCATCGGATGTTTGCTCTGGAAGTTCAACTCCAAAACCATTTCAGAATCCGTGGCGGGCGTTAATACTGGTGGGAGAGTCGGCCGGATTCTTTCCTCATTCGCTACTGAACGCTACGCGCTCTGTGCGTTTGCGCTCATTCCGACAGGGTATTTCCTCCATACTTATGCACATTTTGGTCCGGGACTGACAATGGTTGGCGCGTGGCTTCTGACCATGGTCCTTCTTTATGCGGGATTGCGGCCGCTCAATGCGTCCCCTTGTATTGTACGTACCTCGCGATTTACGCGTCGAGACGCCCTGATCGCGTTGGTGCTCGCACTCGTCTTCTTTCCGCCGTATTTGTTCCGCCTTTACGACTATCCCGTGCAGATCAATACCGACGAAATGAACATTCTCCACGCGATGAATAGAATCCTCAATGATCGTGGAGACTGGTTTGGAGTCGATCTTGGATATTACGGATTTCCCAATGGCAGTTTCATGCTCATCGGCGTTCTGAGCCGTGCGCTGGGCGGCATTACCTTGGAGCATGCTCGACAAGTCAGCGCCTTTTTTGGCGTCTGTGCAGTGGTGGCGGGATTCGTCTTCTTTCGGCAGTTCTTCGAGCGAAAGATTGCATTTCTTGGCGCGGGAATGCTGGGTGCAAGCCACGTGCTGCTGGGTCTCAGCCGTATGGTTTTGCGCGACAATCTTCCCCTGCTTTTCGAACTGATTGCACTTTCGCTGTTTATTTCTGCATGGCGGCGGAGGCATTCCGGGCTCATGCTGCTGGGCGGAATCGTGGCGGGGCTGGGCGTCTACAATTACTTTTCGGCGCGCATCATTCTCGCGCTCTGGTTTGGATTTATTGCCGGACAGTTTGTAATGGAGCGAACAACCCAATGCTTTATTCGAGCGTTCAAAGCAGCTGCCGTTGCGACGCTTGGATTTGCAGTGGCTTCCGCGCCGATGGCGGTCGCCACGTACAAAGCGCCTCCCGCAATCATGGACTATCCGCGAAGTCAAATCATCGTGTTTCCTGAAGGCCAACAATTGTTGCGTGAATGGGAAGGAACCACGGATACAAAATTGGCCTTTGCCCGAAACGCCGGCAAAGGCCTGACGATGTTCAATAACAATCTTTCCGACCACGGAAATATCTATAGCAATATTGGCTACGGTTTTGTCGATCCGCTCACGGGAATATTGTTGTGGATTGGCATCGTTCAGATCTGGTGCAAACGGAAAAGAACCGCGCGCGATATCCTCGCCCTGAGCGCACTTGGCGTGATCTGGATTCCGCTTACATTCTTGCTCACGAAAAATCCATGCTATTCACGCTACTTGTTTCTTCTGCCGATTGCGATTGTACTGGCCCTGGACGGTGGACGGGCCTTTATATGGAAAATGACGTCGCTGTTGATCGCGCGGCCAACGCGGCGAATTCGTATCGGTCTTTTGTTTGCGATGGTGGCGTCCATTTGCATTTGGAATGGAATTATTTACGCCTCGTATGTCCATCGCGGCGTGGCGCAGGGAGACGTCGTGGGGTCGACGGTCCGCTACGCGCGGTCACAGCATTCAGCCCCGGAATATTCATTCTATATTGTAATGGACGAGCAGTATCCATATTTCTGGTTTGGCAAGAAGAGTTGGAAAATGTGGGTTGAATATTTTGTGCCTAAATGTCAGAAGGTGGAACTGTTGCCCTCGTCGACATTCCTTGAGAATCCCGAGTCGTTAAAGTCGCTCGCGCGTCCCAGCTCGGTGTTCATGTCCGGCGAATTGTATCGAAAGTGCGGAACGAAATTGAAAGAAATCTTTCCGGATTTGAATGTAAAAAATATTACTTCAAACGGCGATCAGATCGCTCTTGAATTTAAATCCAATTAGAGTGATTTGTGATACTAATGCCGGACCTGGTCGACCTGAATCTCCGCCGCGCCGGCGACTTTCAGTTTGCTCTCGACCCATTTGCCGAAGACATAGCAGATTAGCGAGAGGATCAGGTAAATGATCGCCGCCGCGATCAACATCTGCGCAACCGTGCCGGTGGTTTTGCCGATACCCGTCGCCACGTTCAGCAGTTCACTCACACTGATTACACTGACCAGACACGTGTCCTTCAACATGGCGATCAGGTCGTTGATGATCGGCGGCACGATGATCCGAAATGCCTGCGGCAGCACCACGCGGAAGAACGACTGCCGTTCGCTCATGCCGATCGAGAGTGCGGCTTCGCGCTGGCCCTTGTCGATGGCTTGCAATCCGGCGCGGTGAATTTCCGATTCGTACGCCGCGTAATTTCCGGCCAGGCAGATCACTCCGACGAAAAAATTATCGAGCGTCAGTTTGTCCGTATCGAAATACTGCCCGATCTGCGGCAGCGAATAGTAGACGAGATACAGTTGCACCAGCAGCGGCGTGCCGCGTACGACTTCGACATAGATTGAGGCCGGAATCGAAAGAAACAGAAACCGCGACGAGCGCATCAGCGCCAGGAACAGTCCGAAAATCACCGCCAGCGGCATGCTCAGCGCCGTGAGGTACAGCGTGTAGCGCGCCGCGTAGAGCAGCTTCGGGATATGCATTTCCGGCAGCCAGTCTTTCGGCCAGAAAAACAGCACCAGTCCAAGCGCCACCGTCAGGATCAGCGTCAGCAGCCGGACAAATGTCATGCCCGTCCCCGCGCCAGGCACAGGCGCAACGGCTTCGCCGGCCTGCGGGGAGGGCGGGGCAGGGATGCCGGGAGTCTGGGATGATGCGTCCGTCGTACGTCTCCCTTACTTTTCGCCGACGCCAATCGACTTCTGCGCATCAGTCCAGATCGCCCACTTCTTGTAGATCGCAGCCAGTTCGCCATTCTCTTTCATCAACTTCAGATTCTTGTCGACTTCCGCCAGCAGCGTCGCGTCCTCTTTGCGCACAGCGACGGCGTACTTGCCGGGGCTGAAGGTCTTCTCAACGTTAAACAACTTTGCATTCTTGCCCGCGTAAAACGAAGCGATGATCGACTCCTGAACCACGCCATCGCAGCGCTTCAGTTCCAGGTCCGTGTACGGTGTCAGAGAATCGTCGTGCTGGAGAATATCGTCATCGGCGAAACCTGCGCGCTTGACCACGTTGTTCGCTTCTGCGGCGTTGAGCGTCCCGATCTTGTGCCCCTTCAGATCTTCCAGCGACTTAAACTTATCCTTGTCGCCGACGCGGACGGTCAACTGCTGTTCATAGACGTAGTACGGTTCCGTGAACGCGACGACCTTCTTGCGGTCCTCGTTGATTTCGACGCCATTCATCACCAGGTCGGTGCGCTTGGACTTCATATTGTCGAGCAGTGCCGCCCAGTCGCTCTTCACGATCTCGTGCTTCACGCCAAGATGCTCGGCGAGCTTGTCCATGATGTCGACTTCAAAGCCGATGATCTTGTCCGGATCCTTCGGATCGAAGAACACGTACGGCGCGCCTCCGCTGGGATCTGCGCCCCATTTCAGCACACCAGCCTTTTTCACTTTCTCCAACGTATCTTCGGCGCGCATGCTCGCCGCCGCGAACAGCAGCCCCAGAGCTGCGACCACCTTCAGGCACGACATCGCTTTCATTGAAATTCCTTTCAGTACTCAGTGGGGAGTATGGACAGCAGTCCATACTCCTTTCGAATTGACGCAACGGAGCCGAATTTATTCGACGACCGTACAGGCTTCGACTCCTGTACCACAATTTGCACACGCTGCGCTGATCAGTATCATCGGTATTTTGCGTGGAAACATGTCGCGCGCAAGTTCAAACGGCGACTTGCCGCCAGATGAGGACTAATGACCAACGTTCGCACTCTTTCCGTGATCTTCCGCAAGGAAAACATCGTCGGCGCAAAACCGCCCGTGACCGGCCGCGCCGCCGTTGTGCTCGATATCCTCCGCGCCAGCAGCACCATGGTCACCGCACTGGCCAACGGCGCGCGCGAAATCGTGCTCGCTGCCACGCCAGATGAGGCCCGCGCACACGCCGCGAAACTCCCCGCCGGTTCCTTCGCGCTGGGCGGCGAACGCCACGGCGTACGTCTGGAGGGCTTCGATTTCGGCAATTCGCCCCGCGAATACTCGCGTGATGCCGTTCACGGAAAGACGATCGTCTTCACGACCACCAACGGTACTGAAGCGTTGCGAGGCTGTGCTCGCGAAGGCGCCACATCGATCTGGGTCGGCTCGCTGCTTAACGCCCGCGCCATTGCCCAGGCGATTCAAGACTCAGGCACCGATGCCGTTTTGGTTGGAGCTGGCACCGAAGGCACGCAAGGCACCGACGACGCCTACGGCGCCGGTGCGATCATCGCGGCCGCATTGGAACTCGGGGCGTGGGAACTCGACGACAGCGCCACACTCGCGCTGAACCATTTTCACGCACGCAAGCCCGACGGCACATCGCTCAACGCTCTCGAGGTGCTGCGCGCCTCGCAAGGCGGACGGAATCTCATCCGCATCGGCTTGGGCGCCGATCTGGAAGACTGCGACGGCTCGCGAGCCACTCCGGCCATGAGCAAGCTTGCGCCGCGTTACGACCCGGCGCACAACAACATCATCCCCTGATCACGCCTTGGACTTGTCGAGGCGTGCCTCGGCCATGCTCAGCGCTCGCAACAGCGCCTTGGCCTTGCTCACCGTCTCTTCGTACTCAACCTTGGGCACCGAGTCCGCGACCACTCCCGCACCGGCTTGAACATGCGCGTCGTACGTGCCGTCGCCGCGGTCCTTCATGATGAACGTGCGGATGACGATCGCAGTGTTCAGGTTGCCGTGAAAATCCATCACGCCCACCGCGCCGCCATAAGGTCCGCGGCGATCCGGTTCGATCTCGTCGATGATCTCCATCGCGCGGATCTTCGGCGAGCCCGATAGCGTACCGGCGGGAATGCAGGAGCGCAGCACTTCGAACACATTCGAATCTTTGCGCATCGTTCCGCGCACGTTCGAGACGATATGCATCACGTGCGAGTAATTTTCAATGATCATCTGCTCGGTCACGTTGACGCTGCCGAATTCCGCGACGCGGCCGACATCGTTGCGGCCCAAGTCCAGCAACATCGTGTGCTCGGCCAGTTCCTTGGGATCGGCGAGAAGTTCCTTGGCCAGCGCCGCATCTTCTTCTGGCGTCTTGCCGCGCCGTCGCGTTCCTGCGATCGGACGGACGATGATCCCCCCGTCGTGCACGCGCACCAGCACTTCCGGCGAACTGCCGACCAGATGCAGCGGTCCGAAGTGCAGGTAGAACATGTACGGCGACGGATTGATCGCGCGCAGGCTCCGGTACACTTCAAACGGCGATGCTTTCGTGGAGCGCGAGAAGCGCTGCGACGGGACAACCTGCGTGATGTCGCCCGCGCCGATATACTCCTTCGCTTTCTCGACCGACTTCATATACGCGTCGGGCGTCATGTTGGACGTCACCGCCGCTTCCGCGACCCCTTCGTTGGGTGTGACGATTTCGTCGAGCGGCTCGCTGCTTGGCGCGCGCAGGCTGTTGACGACGGTTTCGATGGCCTTCTCGGCGTTCTGATGCGCCGCGCGAGCGCCCTGCGACGGATCGGCGTAGTGCACCACCGTCGCGGTATTCAGCACGTGGTCAAACGCCAGGACGGTGCGGTACACGGGAACGAGCAGATCGGGAATGCCTTCGATTCCTGCCTTGGCCGGCGGGTGCGCCGCCAGTCGAGGTTCGATCAGTCGGACGACGTCGTAACCCAGATATCCAACCGCGCCGCCGCAGAAGGGCGGAATCGGTGCGCCGGAATTGGCGATGGCTTTGTGCTTCTGCAGAAATTGTTCCAGCGCCACGAGCGGATCGCCATCGTGTTCGGTGCGTTTGCCGTCGGACGTCTCCAGCGTGTAGCGCGGCTTCGGCAGCGCTTCGCCGCGGAAAATCAGATCTGGCGCGCTACCGACGAAACTGTAGCGGCCGATGCGCTCGCCGCGCTCCACCGATTCCAGCAGAAACGCATACGGACTCGCCGGCATGCGCCGGAAAGCCGCCAGCGGTGTCAGGCCATCGGCGAGGAACTGGCGAGTCACCGGGATCAGCATCCCGGGATTCTGCGCCGCAAGACGTTCAAAGTTTTTAAGATCGGGGCTCAGGCTCATGGTCGCGAACTTTTACCACCTCGGATTGTGAAATTAAACTGATGATTCGTGTTGCGCCATCGGGCTTGCCCAACTCAGAAATCTTTAGCATTCGCGCTATCGGTCCACTAGTCTTGATTGCCTATGAACATTGGATTTCAAGACGAACATTCCGATACCGCCGACCAGCCCAACCCGCCAAGAGGATTTTTCTTTTTACGAAGACTGGTGATCTTACTTCCCATCGTGTTGTTTCTTGCGCGCTGGAATCCCTGGCTTCTGGCCGTCGGTTTCGCCATCGTCGTTTTGTTCATGATTGGTATTTTTCATGAGCTCAGAGTCAGACCGCAATTCAGTCTTCGCGCGATGCTGTTCGTCGTTCTTTGGATCGGACTGACCGGATCCTTATTCTGTCAAACGCAGGAGCCCATGCTGATGGGCCTGGGCGGAGTCTCGTTGCTCGGGCTTATCCTCTCAACTGGAATGGTCGTCGGTTCCGTGGTAATGGATCGACTTTTCTCGGAAGAGCATCGCGATGAGATCGATCCGGCCCGCATCCAGATGATCCAACGCAAACTCTCCAAAGAACCCAAGCAATAAAAAAAGAACTGCAGGCGTAACGCCTGCAGTTCCGTATTCATTATACATAACTCATCGTTCATCGGTTGTCGTATTAGATCCGTTCGCGCGCCGCGATGGCCGCGCCGAGCACGCCGGAATCGTCGCCGAGCGTCGCCTGCACGATCTTGATGCTCGCCAGTTCCGTCGAGTACGCGTACTTGTCGGCGACCTTCTGCACCAGCTTCAGGTAGTCGGCGCCCAGGTTCACCATCACGCCGCCGCCGATCACGAACAGTTCGGGGCTGAGGATGTTGAACAAATTGGCGATCGCGAAGCCAAGGTACTGCGCCGAATGTTCGACGGCGGCCACGGCAACCTTGTCGCCCTTTTTATAGAGCTTGGCCAGATCACCGCTCTTCATGCGGTCCTTCTTGCCTTTGACGAACTTCGCCAGCTTCGTCTTGGCGCCCGCCTTGACCTTGCGGCGGATGAATTCGGTCATGCCGGTCTTGCTGGCTTCCGTTTCCAACGTGCCGCGCTTCTTGTCTTCCAGGCGCTGCTTCACGTCGAGAATGATGTGCCCGATTTCGCCGGCGTTGCGGTTGGCGCCGTGCACGACTTCGCCGTCGCGAATCACGCAGCCGCCCACGCCCGTTCCAATCCACAGGCCGATGACATTGCGGCAGCCGACCGCGGCGCCCGCTTTGAATTCACCGAAGCAGCCCATGTGGACGTCGTTGTCGAGCGTCACCGGCTTGCCGAAGTGCTTGGAGAGAATCTGGCCGATCGGATAATTTTCGAGCGCGATGTTGCCGGTGCGCAGAACCACGCCGGTTTCCGGATTCAACGGGCCCGGCGATCCCATGCCGATGCCGCTGATGTCCTTGGCGGTAATGTTGGCGCCGCGCATCGCTTCTTCCGCGCAGCCGATGATCTCATCGGTCAGCACACGTTCGCTGCTGGCGAAGGGTGTCGCGCGCTTGCAGCTCGCCACGATCTTGTTGTAGGGATTCACGACCGCCGACAGAATCTTCGTTCCGCCGAGATCGATGCCAAGTACCAACCCGCGATGAGCACTCTTCTTGTCCGCAGCCATGTCGTGTGATCCCCTCTGCTAGTGAGTCCCAAACTTGACAATTCACACAATTTTTACGAAGTGCATTTAAGATATATAGAGTGCAGAACTGTTCAAGCGCACAAAGTGAATTATTTGTGAATTTTGAGCAACTTCGTTTGTTTAGCCTGGGCACCAATTGGTGCCCAGGCTAAACGCCTTTATTCAGTTCGCCGCCGCCGCGTGCGCGGTCGGAAGATGTGTTAGATCAGCGGGTTCGTACTGCTGCGCGGTGCAGGTCAGGTTCACATTCTTGTCGGTATCCTTCGCGTCCGACGAGACGTAGTTGAAGATGTGCAACTTGGCGCTGTTGAACGCGACTTCCATCTTCTCACCGACGTGCACACTGACGTGCCCTTCCAACTTGCCGATGAACGAATTCTTCGCCGTCGAAAAATAAACGACTTTGGTGTCACCCAGCGCTTCGACGACATCGACGCGCGCTTCCAACTTCACGCAATTCGCCCAGCGCGCGGAGGCCGCGTCCGAAATCATCTCCGGACGGATGCCCAGCAGCACCGGCTTATCGATCGCGCTTTCGACTTTCTTGGTGAATTCCGGCACTAGCGGCACCGTAATCCCGCCGCCGTCGCTGAAGACCACCGCGCCTCCGCCCGCGCGCGTCAGGTTGCCCTTCAGGAAGTTCATCGGCGGTGAGCCGATAAAGGCGGCGACGTACTGGTTGAGCGGCTGATCGTAGAGATTTAACGGATCGGCGACCTGCTGAATGATGCCCTTGCTCATGATCACGATGCGGTCAGCCAGCGTCATCGCTTCGACCTGATCGTGCGTGACGTAGATCATCGTGGTCGCGAGGCTCTGGTGGAGCTTGTTGAGTTCCACGCGCATTTCCGCGCGCAGCTTCGCGTCGAGATTCGAGAGCGGTTCGTCGAAGAGAAACGCCGCCGGCTTGCGCACGATCGCGCGGCCGACTGCGACGCGCTGGCGCTGTCCGCCGGAAAGCTGCTTGGGCTTGCGCGCGAGCAGATCGGTGATGCCCAGGATGCGCGCCGCTTCATCGACGCGTGATTGAATCTCTTCTTTCGGACGGCCGCGCAGTTTCAGGCCGAAGGCCATATTGTCGTAGACGGACATGTGGGGATAGAGCGCGTAATTCTGAAAGACCATCGCGATGTCACGGTCCTTCGGCGGCACGTCATTCACGATGCGAGTGCCGATGGAAATGGTGCCAGAACTGATTTCTTCGAGGCCCGCGATCATGCGCAGTGTCGTCGATTTGCCGCAGCCGGACGGCCCGACGAGCACCACGAATTCGCGGTCGGCGATTTCCAGATTCGCATCATTCACCGCGCGCACGCCGCCCGGGTATTCCTTGCAGACATTTTTCAAAGTGACTTGAGCCACGCACGTCCCTCGCTTTCAGGTTAAGCTGAGTATCAGAATTGATCTTACGCTACCTGTCAAGCACTGAGTCATTTTCCATTTTCCATTTCCCATTTTTCATTTTCCATTGAACGACGAGCCCGTCTGATTGCGCGCAGTCGTTCCGATGGAAAAATGGAAAATGATCAATGGAAAATGGAAAATGTCCGTTCGAGCCTATAGATTGGCGCGACTGGAGAGAAAATGAAGCATCGCTGCTACACCCTGGCCATCGCCTGCCCGGACCGCGTCGGTCTGGTCGCTGCCGTCGCCAATTTCATCGCGTCGAACAACGGCTGGATCGTCGAAGCCAATCACCACGCCGACGACGAATCGAAATGGTTCTTCATGCGCCAGCAGATCCTTGCTGACTCGCTGCCGTTCGGCATTGACACCTTTCGAGAAAAATTCGCCGTCGTCGCGCAGCCGTTTCAGATGCAATGGCACGTGTCCGATTCGGCCGTGAAGAAGCGCGTCGTCGTCCTCGTCAGCCGCCAGGACCATTGTCTTTCGGACCTGCTCTACCGCTGGCGCAACCAGGAATTCGATTTCGAAATCCCGTGCGTCATCTCCAACCACGAAAACTTGCGCGGCTTCGTCGAATGGCACCGCATTCCGTTCTTCCACGTCCCGGTTACGCCGGATAACCGCGCCTCTGCCTTCGCGGAAATCGACCGCCTCTGCACGGAACACCGCGCCGACTGCGTCGTCCTCGCGCGCTATATGCAGGTTTTCCCGGCGGAACTCTGCGAAAAGTACGCCGGCCGCGTCATCAACATTCATCACAGCTTCCTGCCGTCGTTTGCCGGCGCACGGCCGTACCATCAGGCGTTCGAACGCGGCGTGAAGTTGATCGGCGCAACCTGCCACTACGTCACAGCGGAGCTCGACGCCGGCCCGATCATCGATCAGGACGTCATCCGCGTTGACCACAGCCACTCCGCCGAAGACATGATGCGCCTCGGCCGCGACGTCGAAAAAACCGTCCTTGCGAGAGGTTTGCAATATCACGTCGAGGATCGCGTGTTGCTGCACCAGCAAAAGACGGTGGTGTTTGCGTAGTGACTTTGGTACCAGTGTGATCGCAGTGGAATCGCAATTCGATAATCCGTCCGGCCAAGGCACTGGCACCAACTTGTCCCGCCAGGACTCCCAAGAGCCAATTACAGTCTCCTCTGTTGCCGGTACTGCAACGGAGACACGCCCAGCCTCCGTTTAAAGAGCTTCGAAAAATAATACACGTCCGGAATGCCCACGTGTTCCGCCACTTCGCTCACGCGCTGCCGGCTGGCGCTCAGCAGTGTACGAGCATGCGCGAGGCGAATATCGATCAGGTAATCGATCGGCGATTTTCCGGTGACCGCGCGGAACGCGGAAGCCAGCGACGATTCACTAATGCCGGCGCGTTCCGCCAGATCCGAGCGCTTGAGACGCTGGGCGAACGACAGATCGATGAAGGACATCAACTCCGCCACGACGCCCGCCTGAGGATGCGTGTCCAGCACGCGCGAACCGTGGCGCAGGTCGCGTACGAGAATCAGAAATTCCAGCGCCAGCGCGCGCAGCCGCGCTTCGCAGTCCGAATCAGATTTGCGCAGTCGTTCGTGTTCAAACGCTTTGGCGATCGCGATGGCCGTGTCGAAAATGCGCGACTGGGGTGGGGGAGTGAAAACGAATGCCTCATCAAAGGGCTGCGGCACCGGCGGCGCCTGCATCGATCGCTTTGACATGTCCAGCTTCGTGTACGTGTGCAACGGCGGAGTGGACACGTCCGACCACGGCAGATATTTGAAGTGCAATCCGATCAGCACAAACGGGTCGCGCGCATCGGCGCGATAGTGGATCGGCGAAGCCCACGGAATCTGCAGCACCTGACCCTGGGAAAGCTCGAAGCGTTCCGGCCCGACCTGGACCACGCCGCGGCCGCTGGTGACGGGCAGAAACAGATTGCTCTCGCTCCAGCGTGGTGCCGCCACCTCCTGTGGCTTGAACGGATAGAAGTTCGCCAGGGTTACATGGGGAGGGGTCTTCAGCGGGTCGAAGTTGGGCACAAAAGGTATCCCTCAAGATTTGTCGAATAGTACAAAAATATGTCTTTGAGTCCATTGTGTCAATGGGCCTGTCGAGAGTATTATTTGCGCAACTGAATGTGCCGACCTTAGCGAATTCTACCAAAAGGAGAACATGATGACCGCAGTAGCTCAACCCGCGCAGCCCGAACGTCTCGCCGACCGCATCAAGCTCGATGGACCTTACCAGGTCTCCAACGACGCTTTGAAATCGCCTGAGGAGCTGCAGCGCCGGCTGGCGGATTCCGGTTACCTGTTTTTCAAGGGACTGCTGAACAAGGACGAGTTACTGAATCTGCGTCGCGATGTGCTGGGTCTCTGCCAGGAGCACGGCTGGCTGTTGCCGTCGGCGCCCCTGATGGATGGCGTTTACTACGGCGGCCCATTTCCGGAACACCACGGCGACTACATGACGCTCTACCGCAAGCTGCAGAAGCTTGAGCGCTTCAATTCGTTCTCCCTGTCTCCTGAAATC
Source organism: Planctomycetota bacterium (assembly GCA_038227875.1). Taxonomy (GTDB): domain Bacteria; phylum Planctomycetota; class SZUA-567; order H5-PLA8; family H5-PLA8; genus JBBRPR01. Next base: position 12,066 of record JBBRPR010000007.1, on the reverse strand, counting down.
ATCAAGCTTTTCGAAGTTGTGTTGAACAGCGAAATCCTGGCGCATCCGCGCAATATCGCGCGCATCACCTTTCCGCGGCACTATGGCAACACCACGCAGCCGCATCAGGATTTCTTCTACATTCGCGGCACGCCGGAAACCTTCACGACCTGGATTCCCATCGGCGATTGCCCGCAAGAGATGGGCGGCCTGGCGCTGCTGGAAGGCTCCCACAAGCTCGGCTTCATGAAACACGAGCCGGCCATCGGCGCAGGCGGCAACGGCGTCCGCACCGGAACGCTGGGCCTGAAGTGGCTGAGTTCCGACTACGAAGCCGGCGACATCGTCCTCTTCCACAGCTACACGATCCACGGCGCCCTCGACAACCACACGCAAGACCGCCTGCGCCTGTCACTCGACTACCGCTACCAGCGCGCCAAGGACGAAGTCGACCCGTCCTCCCTGCGCCCCCACGGTGGCTGACTGGACAACAAAAAGGGCTGAGGACTGAGGACCGAGAAAACGCGCCGCCAAAAGCGGCGCGTTGATAATCCCGCGAGGGGTGGCCCGGCCCCTCGGGCCGGGTTGCCTTGGCAACAAGAAGCTCCAGGACAGACGCACCCCTGTTCGGCCTTGCGGAACGGCAATATTTTATTGGCCTGCGTTACTCTTTCGGGCGAGATTCCACTCCTGATTTCTTCACTCCAACGCTTTTTACGAGCATTGCTTTAATCTCTTCGGACCTCGGGAGAGATCAAATCTTGTTTTGATTTGCGCCATAATGCCAGTAAGGCTCGCGGCATTTCTAGCCGCGCGTGCGTTGCTAGCGCCGGTAAACCTCAGGGCGTCCAATCCCTAATATTTTTCTAATTTCCCTGTTGACTTTACGCATTTCACGGTCTATAGTTATTAGTTGAATCACCACGGTTCTCTGAAAACCGAATAGCCCCTTCGTGTTCAGAGTTCGTATCGCGGGCAGGCACGCCCGCGTTACGAACCGCCGGTGCCGTTCTTGGCGTCTTGGCGTCTTTGCGAGAGATTTGTTACGTGTGTATTGATACGAACTCCACGTACAACAACACTGTTGTACGGGAAATTGAAAAACCCCGAATTCATGTAACATTCGGTAACATTTGGTCACATTCTCCTATGAGGAGGTGTGGTACTTCACCCCGCGCAATCCGCCCCAAATGTTACATCCACAATGGCCGTTCGATGCGGCTTTGCGAGCGACAAGTTTCAAATTTGGCCGCTGGTTAATAGCCAACACCCGGTAAAATTACCGGCTGCTAACCCATTCGAAATAATGAGAGGTTTGAACTACGCCAACCGTTCGAGCTTCCCATCCAAATACCGCCGCCGCAATTCCCCGCGCTGCACTTTCCCGCTCGTGGTCTTGGGGATCTGGCCTCGCTTGACGAAGACCACGTCGGCCAGCGGCAAGCCGAGCAACCGGCCCACACGACTGCGCACATCATGGTCGAGCTCCGCCAGGGTGCGATTTTCGATCGGTGTGTACTCGATCACGATCACAGCTTTCTCACCATCGGGGCCGCCGTCGACGCTGAACGCGCCAGAACGTTCCGCGCCGCCGCCGCCAGTGGCGGCATCGGCCTCCCATTCCAATTCATGCGGCATCCAGTTGTGACCGTGGATGATCAGCAGGTCCTTGATGCGGCCGGTGATATAGAGCTCCTTGTTTTTTAAGAAGCCCAGATCGCCCGTGCGCAGCCAGCCGTCGTGCAGCGTCTCCGCGGTGGCGGCGGGATTGTTGTAGTAGCCAGCGAAGATGCCCGGCCCTTTCACCCAGATTTCACCGATCGTCTCGTCGGGTACAAATTCTCCCGGCGTCGCGGTGGACGAAATACGGACCTCGGTCTCAGTGACCGTCCCGCCCGTGCATACAATTTCCTGAGCCGGCCCGGCACTCTCGGTGTTCAGCTTGACGGTGCGGATGCCTTTGTGCTGGCGATCCGCAGTCGCGGCAAGCGTGCATTCAGCCATGCCGTAACAGGAGACCCACTTGTTTGCGTTGAATCCAAACGGTCCGAACTTCCGCTCAAATGCCGTGCAGGTGTCCGGCCGGATCATCTCAGCGCCGGTGATTGCAATTTTCCACGCGGAGAGGTCAACGCCGCGAAGTTCTTCTGCTTCGATTCGTTCGACGCAGAGCTGATACGCAAAATTCGGCGCGGGGGTGAAGCTGCAGCGCCGCGATGAAATGGCTTTGAGCCACAGTGCCGGCCGCGCGAGGAACGTCTCCGGGCGCAGCATCCACAAATCGATGCCGTGGACCATCGAAAAGAGCAGACAACCGACCAGCCCCATGTCGTGGTTGAGCGGCAGCCAGGAAACGACCACATCGTCGTGGCGGCAGCTCACGAAATCGCCGATGGCCTGCGCATTGTGGATCGCGGATGCATGCGTGACCTGTACGGCGCGCTGCCGACCCGTCGATCCGCTGGTGAGTTGCAGAAAGGCCGTCGTGCTGCCGTCAGATTCTCCGCGCGCGTACGTCCCAGCGCTCAGCGCACCGAGTTCCGTCGGGGTCATCGCTGCGGCGCCCGCGATGGGCGAATCTTTGGAAGCCCGCAAATGATCGCGCAACGCCGAATCACAGATCAGCCGCGTCGGCGTAAGCACCTGCATCAGTGCTTCCAATTTCGCCAAATGCGCGTCAGCGCTGCCCATGGGGCCTGACGGCGGCACCATCACCGGCAACGCGCCCAGTTCCAGCGCGCCGAAAAACGACTCCAGCAATTCCCAACTTGTTGGCAGCGCCAGCAGCAGTCGGTCGCCGCGCGACACACCCGCAGCAGCCAGTCGCGCCGCGCGGCCGCGCGCAAGCTCGACGATTTCCGGATACGTGCGGCGCTCGGCATTCTGGCCGCGCCGATCGTAGACGGCAATGCCGCGGTGCGGCGCGTCTTCGGCCACCTGTTCAAGAATTTGGGTTAACGCTGGTCTGGCGTTGATCGAGTCGTGCGTCACGGCGTAATCGCGCGCTCGATCTTGTCTTCAAATTTTCCGGACGCGCTGCCGGAAGCTACGTTGGCTCCAGCCGTAATGCTGCGGTCCAGCCGCTGCATCGCGTCGGTCTTGAGGCGGTCGAACATCGACTCGCGTGACATGCCAACCTGCTTCAAATCCGGTTCAAGCGCATTCAGAATCGCCGGCACCGTGGCGAGCACATTTTCCATGCGCTGACGGAGATGCTCGCTGAACGTCTTCCCGTCCGTCGCGCTTTTTTGGTAGAGCTCGCTGAAACGGTCTTCCAGGTAGATGTGATTGAACGCGAGATGCCGCGCTTCGTCCTCGAGGATGCCACGCGAAATTTCGCTCAACACCGGATCGATATCCAAACGCTTGAATTCTTCCACAGCGATTTTCGCCATGCATTCGCTGACCAGCACGCCCGCCAGCCACTCCGCCGGTTCGTTGGAGACGATCGTGCTCTGGAAGAGATACCCGCTGGGGAAACGCCGAATTGGGAGCGGTTCGCGTTCGATGCGCTGATAAAAGCGCGCGAACAATTCCGTGTGGCGCGCTTCATCCACCGCCCAGGTGGTCAGGTAAAACTGGCTTTCGACTTCGGAGGTCTTGCCAAGAATGGGAATCAACGCGGAAACGGAATAGAGCGCTGACTGCTCGCCCATCAAAATGGGAGTAAGAATACGAGCCAAGCTGTCTTTTGTGGTATCCGAAGTAAGCCGGTGTGGCGCGCTCCAGTTTAAATCTTCTGCGGACCATTGCGCGCGCAATGCTTTATGCCACAAGGTCATGTGACGACGTTTTTTCAGGTCGGGTAAGACTTTGAAAATCTTCATCGAGCGCTCCCGGTCTTTATGAAGGGTTCATAACCCTTGAGCGCTCTGCTGTCAAACCGCTGGTAGCTCAACGAAACCGCATGTCGTCTGCCAGTGCAACGTTGGTGTCTCGATCGCGCCAATCCACGTAGCGTTCATGAAGCGAGAAGATTGCGTCGAGTACGTCTTCCTGCGACGCACCTGAACGGGTAAACGCTTCACCCTCGGGAGTACAGTAGACCAGTGTGCCGCCCGCCGTCCCAGGCTTTACGCCATATCGGGCCAAAAGTTTCGCATTGCCGGCCGTGTCTGCGATTTTGACGTATGCTGCGATACCGATTTTATTCATTTCGGCGGTCATGCGAGGCGAATCGAAAACCGTCCAATCGGGCGAATCGCCACTGTGCGATTTTCGGTAGTCCGAGAAGGCTTGCTCATCACCACCTGCAACCGCCGCCAGATCTGCCGGGCAGAAGTATATGATAAACGGTCTCTGCTTTTCGGTCGCTATACGCTGCGCATCAGCTATGGAAGCCGACCACGTCACCGGTCGTGTGTTCGCGTCAAGAGCTACATGCACCTCGGCACCGCTCCCAGAACGTACCACCATGGCGTCACTTGCACCGGCGATTGATAGAATTCCGCAGAATGAAACAGCGAGCAGAAGTGTGAAATGTGTTTGCTTGTGCATTTTAATGCCTCCATCCAACAACCTGACGGATGGGGTAAGTACAAAGGTTGTGCCGTTGGGTTATGAATCTTTGTACATTTCAAGTCGCCACTGGAGCGCGAATTGCAAAACGAGGGCCGTGACTTACCCGGGCGGGTTTCGCGATATATTCAGACCCAATTGCAGTCTTGAAATAAGGAGCTCGTGATGAAAACAGCGGTCGAAGTGGATATCGCCGGCAAGTCTCTTCGGCTTACCAATCTTGAGAAAGTATTTTATGCCCAGACCGGTTTTACCAAGGGACAGATGATCCAGTACTACACTGACATTGCTCCAGCAATCTTGCCTCACTTGAAGAGCCGGATGGTCACGCTGAAGCGCTACCCCGACGGATCGGGGGGCATGTTCTTTTACGAAAAGAATTGCTCTGCAAATCGGCCGGATTGGATTCGCACCGCGCCCATGTGGAGCGAAGGCAATCAGCGCGACGTGAACTACTGCGTCATCGATTCGCTCCCAGCGCTGGTTTGGGCCGCCAACCTCGCCGCGATTGAACTGCACACGTCTTTGGCGAAAGCACCGCGCAATGAACGTCCCACCGCGATTGCTTTCGATCTCGATCCAGGCCCGCCAGCCACAATTCTGAAATGCGCCCGCGTCGGTCTGTGGCTGCGCGAGAAATTCGAGGCGATGAAGTTGAAGTCCTTTCCCAAAACGTCAGGGTCCAAAGGTCTCCAGATTTACGTGCCGCTCAATACCGCGGCGACCTACGACGGCACGAAGGAATTCGCGCATGCCCTCGCGCAGGAATTGGAGCGCGAACATCCCGAGGACGTGGTCTCCAACATGAAGAAAGCGCTGCGCACGAACAAAGTATTTATCGATTGGAGCCAGAACGACATGCACAAAACCACGGTAAATGTCTATTCAATGCGCGCCCGCGAACACCCCACGGTTTCGACTCCGGTCACGTGGAAGGAAGTCGAAGCGGCCTTGAAAGCGGACAAGCCCGAGCTGCTCTCGTTTGAAGCACCCGCTGTCGTGGCGCGGGTAAAGAAGTTCGGCGATCTATTTGAACCGGTGTTGAGCTTGAAACAGAAAATCCCGAAAGTCCTCGCGTAACAGGGCGGCATACCTTTGTGCCCAAAGGCACAAAGGTTCCACTCGTCCTGCTGTCCGTTGGTATTCCCCGGTGAAACGTAGACCTTTTTGAAGGCATCAGGTTAGAAGTGGCGACGTTGTTGTAAATTTTACACAAATAACGACTACTGCTTCTTGTAGTCGGGACACTTCACAGCATTCGGGCGATCGGGTCGGCTGCAATTGCGGCTATCGTTGTACTTGCACTCATCGCAGAGAAACGTCCTGTTCTTGAATTCATGGGGCGTGTGATCGGGAAAGAGCCACCGCAGCATGCTCTGTCCAAGCTCCATAATTAGTGCAAAGGGCCCGGGCGGTTTCTTTTCCATGCCCGAACTCTACCGCAGCGTGGAAAAGGTGTAAAGTTTACGGGCAGCAACAAAAGCCGCGACAAAATCGCCGCGGCTCACGCCTTAAATTCGAAAGTTCAGGACTGTTGGGCGATCCGTTTCCTCGCTACCAAACTTTCAAATTCTCCCGTCGCGGAGATAACGCGCGAATGTGCGGCGTGAATGTCGTTGAGCGATCCCTGGCAACCCACGGCGCTGAACGCCGTGGCGGGGTACGCACAGAACAAGGAAAACTTTTCAGCCCTGCCCAGATCGTTCCACAGCTTTTCAAGCCGGATCGTCGCGGTTTTGTTCCCGGACTCCCACAGCAACGACACCATTTCACCAAAAGCGCGAACACGGCGGTTGCCGGCCGAGGCGCGCGCGATGATCTCGTGGACGACTTCCAGAAATGTGCCCTGATCCGGCCAGCCTTTGTTCATGAACTTCGCCAGCGTCTCCGCCGCGTCGAGCGCCATGTACTGGTCGCAGGCCATGGCTTGATCGATGTCTATTCCCCGATCGCGAAACCGTTGCTCCAGCGCCACCAGATGCGGTGTGGTGGCAATGATGATTGCGCTGTCGCCGCACTCCATTCCCGGGCCCAGAAAACCCTCCACGGTATCGAGCAGAGTTTCATCCTGATCGTAGAACTGACAGAAATGATCGCGAGGCCCCAGTTCGTTCCAGACCACTTGGGGAATTCCATCAGAAGACGGCTGCATTTGTGATCTCCCTATCGCTCCGACGCCGACAAATGTTCGGAGCAAATCGAGCTCCAATATAAAATTGTAAATGGAACCCCTGATGAGCCATGACTTTGTCTCTGAAAAACCGCAAGGGATGTTGACCGAATTTCAGAGACACGAATGGATTGAATTACGATAATAAAAAAGCCGCGGCGAATAAATCGCCGCGGCTCCTTTTTCGCCATCAAACTCGTTCAGCTACGTTCGACTTTGACCGGCTGACCGTTCTTTTCATTGCTGCGCCACGCCGCTTCCGTGATTTCGATGACGCGCAGTCCAATTTCCGGAGGACAACCGTTCTCGCACTGCCCCAGGATCGCGCCGACGAAATTCTTGTCGGGGTCCATCCAATCGCGCGTGTGAACCACGTCGACGATCGGCTGGTTGAATCCCTGCTGATAGGAGATCTTGCCATTGCGGTTGTAGAGCGCGCCTTCCGATCCGAAAATCGTGAAGTCTTCGTGCCAGCAGGGCGCATTTCCGATCACCGAGACCGTACCCAGCGCGCCGCTGGTGAACTTCACGTTCAGCGCCGCGTTGATGTCGACTTCCGTGCCGAAGTTTTCCATCTTCGCGCTCACTTCTTCCGCCTGCAGTCCGGTCGTCCACATCAGCATGTCCATCAAGTGTGAGCCGGAATCGTTCAACTGTCCGCCGCCGGAAAGCTTCTTGGTCTGGCGCCAGGTGCCCTTGGTGGCCTTCAGCCATTCCTGAGCCTGGAACGCGGCGACGTATTCGATCTTGCCGAGCTTGCCGGAGTCGACGATTTCCTTCAGGTAGCGGTAGCCGCCCTGGTAGTGGCGCTGGTAGGAGATCGAGACAATCTTCTTGGCTTTCTTGGCGCGCGCGATCACGTCGCGGGCGTCGGCCGAGGAACAGGTCATCGGCTTTTCGCACAGGACATGCAGACCCTTGTCCAGCGCGGCGCAAATCTGTTCGTAATGGACGGTGTGGGGCGAGCCGATTTCGATCGCGTCGAGCTCCACTTCTTTCAGCATCTCTTCCCAGTCTTCAAATTCCGGGACGTCCTTAAGATGCGGTTGCCGGCCCTTGATGTTGGCGATGGACTGCTTGCTGGTGTCCGCCAGCGCCACGATTTCGCTCTGCGTACCCTTCAGCCGGTCCACGTGCCAGTTCATGATGCCGCCACTGCCAATGAATGCGATCTTAACTTTTTTATCACTCGGAGCCGACGCTTTCTTGCTCATGTTTACTCCTGCCTCCCAGACACAAAAAGGCCCAAGGCACAAATCCTTGGGGACCTAAAAACGATAGCTCTGTTCCAAAGGTAATCAACATTAATTAGGAGAACACATGGAACCGCAGAAAGCGATGTTATCCCGACGGTTGACAAGGCTGGACATAGGGGAAAAGTGAAGAGGTGTACGAATTACTGTGAATATAACCGGACGCTGGAAGGGATTTGAAATAAGTTTCCGCTCGAGCCACTTTCCGGGCACTCGAGCAGAAATTTGCTATGCATAAACGTTCAGCTTTTGTCCCGCTCCCGTCGTTGCATCGGGCGGCGGCGGTGTTGGAGCTGCATTGTTGCCGGCGGCCTTCTTGGGGCCTTTGTCCCCATCATTATCGCCGTCGCTGTCAGGCGGCTTCACCTGTTGGACTTGCGCCGGGGCTGGCCCGGTTATTCCCGCACTGCTTGCGATGGTCATGGTGTTCCTCCTGCACACTCCATCGACTTGTCCACGCGTATGTTTAGTTATTAATCACCTCCCTGATCGGATTCGCGGATGCGGAAATGAAAATCACTAGTCGGAAGTTTCAAACGGGTGCCAAAGTGCCTCGTCGTCTCTGGCATTCTTACAATTTTGCAATTGTTGATGCCAGTCCTCTAATAAGGGATACACAATTTAGTAGTAATGAGGAATGCAGGGGTTCACGTTGATGCCAGCCACCGTCACCTTGACCGCAGAGAACGGCAGCCTGGCGTTTTTCGTTGAAAGCAAATGGAACTGCGAAGCAGTGCTTCAGTGCGGTGGAGCGGCATACCCGCTCGGCGAAGAAATGTTTACGGTGCTGGCGGAGAGATTCACCGCTGCGTTGGAAGACCGACTGGACACGCCGTGGGTTCTTATCGGTGGCGTGGCGTATCAATTCTTCGTGACGTTTTTTCGCGATCATTGTTCTGGATATGCCCGGCGGTCAGATGTCGGCGTTCGGCTGGCGTTTACCCGGGATGCCAGAAATCTGGACGTCATTCATGAACTAGTCCTGACTCCCTCCCAACAAGCCGAGTGGCTCCAGACATTTGAAGCAGCCCTCGCTAAAGCGCGCAAGGACGATTGATGCCCGACGAACACAGCCCGGTGAGTCAACCGAATGATCGCGTGTGGTTCTATTCCGGCCTGCTGCTAACCATCTATCTCGTGATCACTCCGTGGGGCATCCAGAACCAATCCGTCTCCAATCCCGACGAACCACTTTATGCGGCCTCAGCCCGCGCCATGATCCGTGGCGGCGACAAACTTCTCCCCACCTTCAATACCCAGCCGCGTCTCGTTAAACCCATCATGATCTACTGGGTGCTCGTCGCCGGTGCTGCCGCCGGCATGGCGCTGGGCATGTCGATGCTCACCGCGCTTCACATCGGCCCGATTTTCATGGGCCTGCTCGCCGCGCTTGGAACATTCCTGATCGGCCGACGCATCCGTGACGCCCGCTTCGGATTCATGGCTGCGATTGTCCAGGTCACCGCGCACCGCTTTCATGAAATCGCGCGCGAACTGCTGACCGACATGACGCTCACTGCGTTTCTTGTCTGGGCGTGGTTCTGCTTCCTGATCGCCGTCGACCGACTGATCCCACGGATGGAAAGCAAGCAGGCCGGGGAGAGCGGGGGAGGCCGTGCCTTGTTTCCGCTGCTCGGATTTTACGCCTGCCTCGGTTTCGCCTGCATGACCAAAGGGCCGGTGCTTGTCGCAGTCTTCGCCGTAGTCCCGATGCTCGCATACCTGTTCTGGTTGCGCCGCGGAGCCATCCTGAAACATGCCGGCGTGTGGTGGGGCGTGCCGCTTTCGCTGGCGATCGGGCTCTGGTGGTTCGTCTATCTTGCGCGCCACGGCTACAGCGACGACGTCTACCGCTTCTTCACCACCCAGAATTTTGATCGCTTCGTTGAAGTCGAAGGCGCCGACGGCCATCCGTGGCCGTATCTGTTCTACATCTGGTCGCTCGGCGACGCGTTTCTTCCGTGGGTCATCCTCCTGCCCGTGGCGCTGGGCTGTTCCTTCCGAGCCTGGCGCGCGCTACCCAAAGGGGCGCTCACCAATGACGCTCGCTTCGTAATCTGTGCGTTGCTGCTTCCGTTCGCCGCGTTCGGATTGTCGATCAACAAACGCTCCGTCTACCTCGTCCCGCTCTATCCGTATCTGTCGCTGTACCTGGTTTGGGCACTGGACGCTGCATTCTTCCGCCCCGAGGCAGACGAGGCACCTGTAACGCATAAACCGGAACGCTACCGAGTGGCCTACGCGATTCTCGCCGGAGCTGTGCTACTGACCCTTGGCCTGGAACTTTTCATCCGTCCGGCACGCGAACGCTTTTATGCCCGCCCCGAATTCTACCGCCACATGGACGAACTCTCCGCCGGACGCCCGGTGGTGATCTGCGGCCTGGATATCCACGAAGCTGTCTGGTACTTCGATCGACCCAACGAAGAAATCCTGGAATGCCCGCAAGCACAACTGAGCAGCAGTGTTTTCCCGCCCGACCACGTCTTGATCGTCCGCGAGGATTTCCTCAACAAGCACCCCAACATCGCTCAGAAATTCGCGATCTTCGGAACCGCTCACACCCGCGAAATTACATTCGCAATTGCGACCGTGAAATAGTAACGCCAGCACGTGGGAGTCAATTGCCGCTCACGATTTCAATGCGATCCATGCGCGCGGACAATTCGACGGATGTCTTTGTCGTGGATGTGGCCAGGGCGATTTGGGTGGTATTGCCGTTTACGGTTAGTCTCACGCTGCCCTTACCAGTTGGAGACAGAAAGGCGCAAAGTGTGGCGGCTCTCAGTTTTTCCTGAACGTAATGCCGCAAGATGGTGTCGGGCGTGTGTGCGGCGACAGTAGGCAAGCCCTCGCCACGTTTGAGTCCATCCGGATGCGATGCGGCGAACGACAAATGAAGCTGTTGCCGCTGACCGCGGATTACGGCCTGGCTGCTCTCGATTTCAAGCTGACTGTATGTATGCAGTCGGGATTCCATCAATCCTGGAAACGGAAGTTCAATGCGGTCACACACCAGCACGCCAAAACCGTCGATGAGCAAAATTGTCCGGCAGCAGAACGTCGCGGCCGGACCATCGTAAGAGCGGCCCATCGCTTCAGTCGCGTCGATCCGGTATCCGCAAAATCCCTTTCCGGACACAAGCGTCGTGGCCACCGTCGAATCCTGAGTGATTCCGAGACCGTTGATAAAAATGCCGTTTTTGGATTCCGACGCATTTTCGTAGAGCTCGAATCGGCGTGGGCCGAACGTCGAGTCGTGATACTCCGAGATGTTCGTGTTGTCGATCAGCCTCTCGTCGCCGACTACGCAGTAGAAAGTGAGCAAATCGAGATGGCTGTGCGGAACTTTCGTCGTTCCGCCGCGGACTGAGAAATAGACGGACGAGTTGGGCATGCGATCGGCCGCATAGCCCCACTCCAAGCCGTCGATCAGACCTGCGCGTTTCCATTCCGGGGTTGCCGCAGTCGGCAATTGGCCGCGCGGATGAAACAGAAGCAGTTCGGCTTCATCCGGCCAGCAGCCGCCGTGGGCCATCGGACGCCGCAGTAGTTCCGCGACAATGTCCCAGCGCCCGAATCGCTCCGCCACCGCCAGGTGAAACGGAAGTGGACTGAACGAATTGACGTCGCCGAAACTGCACGGCTCGTTGTGAGGAGAAAAGAGCAGCGGAAAAAGGAGCGTGGCCTGCGTCGGGGCGCGCTCCATCAGCGGATGCTTCGCGCCCGTCGCCCGCTCGTGGCTGAGCAGGTACATGAAACCGTACCGCATGCCGTAGTTCCAGTAGCCGATGCCTTCCGGCCAGCCACCATCCGCGCTCATCGACTCAAAGTACGGTGCCACGCCCTGCTCTACGAGTTCCAGTACGCGCGCCGCTTCGGGACAGTGCTCATACATGGCCAGTGCCAACATGCCTGCGCCACCGTTGCAGACGGTGTTCCAGTTTGAATCCGGTTTCTTGTAGTACCAGTCCTGCGTCTTGCCGCCGTTGCGTTCGAGGTACGGCTGTCGGGAATCACGTACTTCAGCGTTGTGAGTCTCAGATAAATCGGCGCGGGAAAGTGTGAACGGCGCGGATTGATTCTCAAAATATATGGCGTTATGAATCGCGTGACGGTGCCGCAGCGGGAATAGAATCAGATTGT
>JBBRPR010000006.1:0-225271 GCA_038227875.1 Planctomycetota bacterium | reverse complement strand
GAAAACGCTCGACCCCATTCACGACCGTGCCATCGACCTGCTCGTCCAAGGCTACCGCCAGCACGAAATCGCCGCCGAACTCAAGATCTGCGACCGCACGCTCCGCCGCTGGATCAAAGACGAAGTCTTCCGCGAAGAACTCGAAACCCAGCGCGACGGCGCCCGCACGATGGCCCAGACCGCGATGGCCATCGCCGCTGTCGAACAAGCCAACTTCGCTCAGAATGCGATGAATTTAGCCTTCGACATGCTCAACTCCCACGACGAAAAAACGCACGAACGAGCGATCGTTTTAGGCATGAAACTGATCGCTCAACAAGAACGCCAGGCGAGCGCCGAAAAGTGGCGCGAGTTCGTCTACTTCGACAAACTCAAACGCAAAGAAGCCGCGATGAAAGCCCAGTCCGAACTTGAAGCCGCTGAAAGCGGCCAAGACCGGCCAAAAGCGGACACAACCGGCCAACCCGCCACTACAACCGTCGAGCCCGCATCAGAAAGCGGCCAAAACCGGACAACTCCGGACACAACCGAACCGCCCATCGTGGTCAAAGAAGCCAAGTTCACCACCGCGCCGAAGAAACCCCATGTCCCCATGCCCAACAAAGCACCCTTCTACGCCGGAGTCGCCGGCCGAAGATAGATGAAGTGGACGAGGTTCTTGTTCGCTAGCGCTCACCCACTGAAAGCGGCGGATTTTTCCTCAGTCCTCACCCTCACGACTCCCCCAAATGCCGCCCCGGCACGCGGCACCACTTCGCGGGCTGTGCGGTACCTTTGTAGTACGGGATCAGCGGCTCCATCGCGCGGCCAGCTTCGCCGGGCCACCAGTTGGGAAGATCGAGTGGTTCCTTGCGGCCCATGTAGGCTTGAATCGGTTCGCTCAGCGCTTCGAAGTCGGCGAAGTACCACAGCGTCAAACACGACCGCGGTTGATCGGTCTGGTTGGCGTGCGCGGCGTGAAGCACCCGCGCGTCGCCGATCACCAGATCACCAGCCTTGACCGTGATGTCGCGCGCATCCGGGTGATCCTGGAAGAGCGGCGAATCCAGCGGCGCTTCGTAGGCTTCCTTGGCGTGCGCGGGCGGAAGCAGATCGTGAAGCGCGATGCGCCTGCGGTGCGTGCCGGGGATCACGCGCAGGCAACCGTTCTCGCGCGTCGTGTCGGTCAGGTAGTACATCAGAAACAATTGCGGCGGAGTGGCGCCGGCGCTGCACGGTTCGTCCCACGCCCACCAATCCTGATGCCAATACAGCGGCGGAGCTTTCGGCGGTTTGCTGAGCAGATAGGCGCTCATCCATTTCGGATGCGCGAATCCCAGTTGCCTCAACCCGGCCAGGGCCTGAGGCCACGCGAACAGCCGCGCGAAGACTTCGTGTTGGTACGCGACGGAAATGTTGCTGCCCTGGTAGCGGTACTGTTCATGATGCTTCGAGCCGGCTTCGGCCAGCAGGTCCGCAGTAACGGTGCGGAGTTCTCTGAGCATCTCTGGCGACAGAATGTTTTTGAAGACGCAAAATCCGTCGCGGAACAGTTGCTCGACTGCTTCGCGGGGCTGGGCTTCGAGGACTGGGGTGGGGGACATGGAGATGGCTCCTGTAGTTTGTGGTCCGGGCGTCCCGCCCGGTCATCTTGCAAATTCAACGGGTTCTTCCCGACGACGCGACTCTTGCAGGAGTCGGGTCTGTCCGTCGCGGACCGGACCGCCCGGACCACGAACGGCGCTCTCGCCGCCGTCGTAAAGTTCGTGTAGGATTATGGCTCATCGGTGGTGTGCGGCGCGTTAAAGATCGATTGATTTACGTACAGGAAACGATGAACGTCGGGTTTCGACATTCATCCCTCGACATTCCAAGGGTTCTCGATGCCTCGCGATTTTGGTTCGCGGCCCCATGAGGGGATCGCGCATATTCATTCGCACTACTGTCCGCTGCCGGAGTTTCCGGCGCTGATGTATGTGTCTGAAGGCATCTGTCTCCCCAACCACAATCTCGATCCACACACGCACGAGACGTTTGAAATCTGCTACATCCACGCGGGGAAGGGGGAGTGGTTTGCGGAGGGGCAGAACTATGCGCTGAACGCCGGCGACCTCTACATCACGCGCCCGGGCGAAGTTCACGGCGGACACGCCGATCCCAAAAATCCCTACCACATCTTCGCGCTGGCGATGGACCTGCGCGCGCTGCCTGGCGTCGTCGGCGCGACCGCGGCGAAGCAACTCCCGCAGCCGCACATCTCCGCGGCGAATTCCGACGTGAACCTCGCGCTGCAGGACGCGCAATCGCTCCACGACGAATTTTTGACGCTCAACCGCCGCGTCGTGCCTGGCGGCGCGGGACTCGAGACCACGTTCCGCAAGATTCTCGGGGAGCTGGACGGCGTCAGCGGCGATCCGCGCGATCGCGCGCTGAAGCTGCTGAAGCTGCTGATGCTGCAGGCGCTGCTGATCGAACTGCTCGTCGTCGTCGCGCGCGCGTACGCCAAGCACGGTGCGACCTGCATGACTCCGGAACTTCCGCCGCAGGACGATCCGCGCATGGCGGAGTTGCTGCGCTTTGTGAGCTCACGGCTGGCCGATCCGCCGTCGCTGCAGCAGATGGCCGAGCGCACTGGATTATCGCCGGCGTATCTGGCCGTGTTGTTCAAGCAGCACACCGGCAAGACGCCTCTGGAGTATCTCACCGACGCGCGCGTACAAGAAGGTGCGCGACGCCTGCGCGAAAGTACGGCGAGCATCACCGACATCGCGTTGGATCTGGGCTTCGTGACGCCGCAGTATTTCAGCCTGGTCTTTAAGAAGCAGAAGGGCTGCACACCGACCGAATGGCGCGCAGGAATGTAGAAGTTGAGAGTCAGAGTTGGAAGTGGGAAACCGAATTGCGGTCGATAAAATATATAACACGAAACGACATTTTTTGAGCTCTTACCGCAAACGCTCATAGCGCAGCACTTTGCGAGTTTTCGTGTGAAGTCGTTTAATGCATAAAGTTTGTATTAGCGCTCTTGAAATCTGTGGGGAGATGGCTAATCTTTCTCAAACTTGCGCAAGAGCGTTCAACAACCCTAACCCTAAGAGGAGTGTTAGCTCATGGCCACACCGGCAAAAATCGATATCGATACACTGTGCGTCAACACAATCCGCACACTTTCCATGGATGCAGTTCAAGCTGCGAACTCCGGCCATCCTGGAACGCCGATGGCGATGGCGCCGGTCGCGTACACGGTTTGGAATCGCAAGATGCGATTCAATCCGGAAGATCCGATCTGGTTCAATCGTGATCGCTTCGTGTTGTCCATGGGCCATGCCTCGATGCTGCTGTATTCGATGCTGCATCTGACCGGCGTGAAGTCGGTGGACGCGAAGTACGAAAAGGTCGGCTCGCCGACCGTGACGATCGAAGACATCAAGCGCTTCCGCCAGCTGGACAGCAAGTGTCCGGGCCATCCGGAATACCACTGGACGTCGGGCGTTGAAACCACCACCGGTCCGCTCGGCCAGGGATTCGCGACCTCCGTCGGCATGGCGATCGCACAGAAGTGGATGTCCGCCTACTTCAACAAGCCCGGCTTCGACCTGATCAACTACCGCATCTACGCGCTCGGCGGCGACGGTTGTATGATGGAAGGCGGCGCCAGCGAAGCAGCCTCGCTCGCCGGCCACTTGAAGCTCGGCAACCTGTGCTGGATCTACGATAACAATCACATCACGATCGAAGGCAACACCTCGTGGGCGTTCAGTGAAGACGTCGCGACGCGCTTTGTCGCGTACGGCTGGAACGTCACGCGCGTGGGCGATGCCAACGATCTCGAACGCCTCGAAAACGCGTTGAAGGTCGCGGAGAACAGCCACGACCGTCCGACGCTGATCATCGTCGACAGCCACATCGCGTGGGGCGCGCCAAGCAAGCAGGACACGCATGCCGCGCACGGCGAACCGCTGGGCGAAGAAGAAATCAAGGGAACCAAGCGCAACTACGGCTGGCCGGAAAACGAAAAGTTCCTGGTGCCGGACGGCGTCTACGATCACTTCAAGAAGAACATCGGCAAGCGCGGCGCGGATGCGCAGGTCGCGTGGGACAAGCTCTTCACCGAGTACAAGAGCAAGTTCCCGGAACTGGCCGAGCATCTGACCTTGATGCAGCACCGCGATCTGCCCAAGAACTGGGACAAGGACATTCCAGTGTTCCCGGCCGATCCCAAGGGTGTCGCCGGCCGCGACGCGTCGGGCAAGGTGCTCAACGCCATCGCCAAGAACGTGCCGTGGCTCATCGGCGGTTCGGCCGACCTTGCGCCGTCCACCAAGACCCGCCTGACGTTTGAAGGCGCCGGCGATTTCACGACCGCCACGTACGGCGGCCGCAATCTCCACTTCGGCGTCCGCGAACTGGGCATGGGCGCGTGCTTGAACGGCATGGCCGTCAGCAAGCTCCGTCCCTACGGCTCGGGCTTCATGGTGTTCTCGGACTTCTGCAAGCCGACGATCCGCTTGAGCGCGATCATGGAAGTTCCGGCAACCTACATCTTCACGCACGATTCGATCGGCGTCGGCGAAGACGGCCCGACCCATCAGCCCATCGAGCACCTGATCTCGATGCGCGCGATTCCGGGTCTGATCGTGCTGCGCCCCGGCGACGGCAACGAAGTCGCTGAAGCGTGGAAGGTGATCATGCATAAGAAGCATGAACCGGTGGTGCTGGTCTTAAGCCGCCAGAACATGCCGACGCTCGACCGCACCCGCTTCGCGCCGGCCTCCGGCGTGGCGAAGGGCGCGTACGTCCTGATCGATCCGCCGAACGGCCACCGCCCGGACATCATCCTCATGGCGACGGGCACGGAAGTCGGTCTGGCCGTCGAAGCGTACGAGAAGCTCACCGCCGAAGGCGTCAACGCCCGCGTCGTCTCGATGCCCTCGTGGGAACTGTTCGATCACCAGGACGCCGCGTACCGCAATTCGGTGCTGCCGCACAACATCAAGGCGCGCATCTCGATCGAAATGTCGTCGACGATGGGCTGGCACCGCTACGTGGGCGATGAAGGCGTGATCATCGGCATGAAGACCTTCGGCGCGTCGGCTCCGCTGAAGGAACTGGCGAAGAAGTTCGGCTTCCACACGGACGGCGTCATCGCCTCCGCGCACGAACTGCTGCGCGACAAGCACATCTAGTCGTACGAAGTATCGGAAAAGGGAAAGGGGAAGGGGGAGCGCTTGCGCTCCCCCTTCTTTTTTGGATCTGAATTCCTAGACTAGGAAGGAAGAGAAACGGTGCTTACGGATAGAGGTTTTGAGATCCTAATCGCTAGTCTTCCTGAATACGAAAAATTGGTCGCTGAGGTTTATTATGATGGAAAGTTTTTTGCATTGCTGAGTAATGAAGGAACATCCGAGCAATTTGTTTTGGAGACTCCGGGACCAAATCTAAAGGAAGATCAAATTATACGTAAAGTTGATCTATTGGGTTTGAAGATTGCTCTTGATCTCGCTTGCAAAAAATTGAAAGGGGAGGCCGCATAATTTTCGTGCAGAAGCATGTGCTGCATTTTTGAGCAGTGTCCAAATACCGCATCGAAAATGCCAGATCGGCTATTCCCCTCACCTGTGACTGACGTTAGCGTCACGGGTTTACAATTGGGGCGAGTTGGGCGAGGTGGATCATGTACGGACGTCTGGGCAGTTGTCTTCTCGTATTGGCGACGCTAACTCTTGTGGCTGCGGAGCCTGAACCCGCGGATGGCAAGCTGGCGGAAGCAGCCAAGGCGCTGCCGGCGCGCCTGGAGAGCGAACGCCCGCTGCTCTTCATTCCCAAATTGGTCGCGCCGAAGGATCTCACCGGAGACATGAAAGATCCCGTCTGGGCGAAGGCGGCCAGCTTGAACATGGTCGCCATCGACGGCGAGGCGATCGTTCCGGCCAAGCTGCCAACGACCGCGCGCATCTTCTGCAGCGACGACGCGCTGCTCTTCGGCATTCACGCGGAAGATTCGGACTCCAGCAAGTGCGTCACGTCCAACAACGAACCGTGGCAGAACGATTCGATCGAATGCTTCCTTTACGCCGGAGAAAGCAGCTCCGGCGGGAAGCTCTACTACCAGATCGCCATCGACGTCGACAAGAAGACGCGCTTCATTCACGCCCACATGTACCCGCTCCACAATTGGCGCCGCCTGGAAGTGCCGTGGAATCCGTCGATCGATTGTGAAGTGACCAAGGCCAAGGACGACAAAAGCTGGACGATGGAATTCAAAGTCAAATTTTCAGACCTGGATCTGACCGACGACGCGAAAGCGAAGAAGTCGCTCTGGCGTTTGCACCTGGTCCGCAACCGCCCCAATCGCGGCGACATGCCCGAACAGGCGTACGCGTGGATGCCGACGGACAAGACGCGGCAGAATCATCTTCCGTGGCGCTGGGGCTACATCATTCCGGAGCAGTACGCGTCGCCGGAACTCATCGCGTCGACCGTGGAGCGCGGAAAAGGTCTCACCGGCGCGGCCGCGCCCAGTTCGGAGACGCTGACCCGCGTCACCGACGCGACGGTGGAATTCACCAGCGACGACTTCGCCACGCGCGAAGGCGCGTCGCGCCGCATCCTCGCGCTGATTGACCACAAGCGCCCGATGGCGCTGGCAGTGCAGGACCTGCTCAAGAAAACGGTCGCGGAAAGCAGCGATTCGGAAGTGAAATTCCGCGCCATCCAGATCCTGCGCGCCTGCCACGACATCGTCGATCCCGACGACGATCCGTTGCCGCCGGAGCTCAATTTCTGAGCGGTTTCTGCGAATAATAGCGCCCCGCTGAGCGTTCAATTTGCAGCGGGCAATTATGTAGTGCAAAAACACGTGCAACGCACTGGCGATTCCAAGTGCCGGGCATAGATTGTCTCCGCCTGATTCCATTTCTCCAAGAAAGGGAGTGTTCACGTGAACCGAATTCTTATTGCCGCCTCACTTTTCAGCCTCTGCCTGGCCGTGACGGGACTCCGCGCGGAAGACGTCAAGCCTGCTCCAAATCCGGCTCCGGCGAAGAGCGATGACGCGACCAAGTCCGAGATTCAGAAGGCGCTCGCGGGGTGCTCGCACTGCACGTTCAATGCGACCAAGCAGTGCATGCCGGCCATCAAGCTCGGCGAGACAGTGTTCGTGGTGAAAGTGGATGAGAAGGCCAGCGAAGCGACCAAAAAGCTCGTGGCCTCTCTCGCCGAAATGAAAGAACCGCCCAAGCATGTCGTGATCAAAGGCAAGGCCCTCGACGAGAAGGCAGCCGCCGCGCTGGGTGGCGAAACCAAGTCGTACTACGAAATCGGCGAGATGTCCGTCGAGTAGCAGGCGGAAGTCATTTCTCCGCCTTGCCTTCGTCTCCGGTTGTTGCCGGTGTCTGCAATTGAAACTCGGCTGCGCGATCGGCCTGTTCGCGCAGCAGCCGCGCGGCCTTCGGGCCGTCGCCGGCGGTAAACGCGTCCAGGATTTCCTTGTGAAATTCGATGCCCTTCGCCAGCATGCTATGCGCGACTTTGCGCGCGTAGATGCGCGACTTCGCTTCGTACGACAGTGACTCCCAGACTTCCGCCAGTACGCTGTTGCCGCCGTTGGTGATGATCACGCGGTGGAAGCTGACGAGATGCGCGATCAGCACGTCGACGTCCTTGGCTTCATACGCCCGCGTCATGCCGTCGAACTCGGCCTGTAATTCGGCGGTGTGTTCTTTCAAGTACGGCGCGGCGTGGAGCGCGGCGGCTTCTTCGAGCAGGCCGCGGACGCGCGTCCCGTCGCAACTTTCACGGCTGCTGATCTCGCGCACGCGCGTGCGCCGGTTGGATCCGGTCTCGACGAAGCGCATCGACTCCAAAGCCTGCAACGCTTCGCGCACGGGCGCCTGGCTGACGCCGAGTTCCTTGGCGATGGTCAGTTCGACCAGCGGGTCGCCGGGCTTGTAGCGGCCTTTGACGATGCGGTCGAGGAGGATGTCCTTGACCTGCGCGGAGAGGGTATTTTTCTGCAGTTTCATGGCGTGATTATCCACTCTTTTAAAACGGAATCCACTTGATAAATGATTATCGATAATCCATAATTATGTCGAGAGACGAGGACACTTATCATGAGCATCGTGACACCACATAAACTACTCGCCGCAATGATCTTCTCCGCGGCGGCGTTTTTCTGTTTCACGCCACCCGCGCACGCCGTCGATACGCTCGCCGACGCGATTTCGCTCCATCAGAAGGGCGTTTCCGATGACGTGCTGATCGCGTGGGCGACGCAGCAACCGCCGATCGCCGACACGGCGGAGAATCACAAGAAGCTCGACGAGGCCAAGATTGCCAAGCCGGTCGTCGATGCATTATTGGTTGGGAACACCAAGCCGAAAGTCGCGGTTGCGCCGAAGAAGGAAGGCGTGCCGATGGCCGACGACACCGTGATCGGGCTTCGCGGAAACGGGAATCCCATTCCGCCACCGCCCGCGCCGTTGCCGCCGAATCCGCCAGTTCCGCCGGCGCCTCCGGAAGACTTCGTCAGCGCGTATCCGCCGTCGACAGTCGTGATCGATGGTTGGAACGTTTACAACTACGATCCGTTTCACACGGTGGTCTACGGCTGGCCGTTCGTGCACAACATCTATCCATACTATCCGGTGCGCGATTACGGATACAGTTACGGCTCTGCCTACCGCGATAACGATGGCTTCCGCTGGCAGAATCAGATCCCGCCCAACCTGCCGCCGCGGAATCCGGAAACGACGATCGCGAATCGTCCGCACTGGCAGCCGAATTACAATCACAACGAGGTGTTGACGCCAGCGCTAACGCCGTCGCGGCCGACGCATCATCCGCGGTACGATTTTGCGTCGCAGCCAACCACCGTCCGCACACCGCCGCCGGGCATCGTCACACACGAAACGAGCACGGGTGCGAAGTATGTCACGCAGTCGCCGACGCCAGCACCAGCGCCCGTGACGTCCGCTCCGCGCCCGGCATCGACGCCGAACTACTACGTGCCGCCGGCGAACAATAACGTCGCTCCGCCGTCCTTCCGGCGCTGAAGCATCAGCGTTGGAATTGCGGCAGGTACGGTGCTTGAACGGCCAGCAGTTCATCGGCCAGCGCGGTGGCGATCTCCAGTGAGCCCGCCGCGTTATCCAGAATCAGAGCCTGAATGAATTTTTCGCGACTGCCTTCGAGCGCCGCTTGGGCGATCGTTTCCACCCATGCAAAGCGGGTCGCGAGCGTTCCGGCGATGGCCGCGGGAAGCGGGCTCTGCTGCAGCGGCTTGAGCGTTCCGCCGTCGGCGATCACCGGACATTCGATGTAGACGTCGCGCGGCAGATTGGGCACCTGTCCGGCATTGACGATGTTGGCGGAGTACACCTTGCCGTCGTTGGTGCGGATGCTTTCAAGAATATCCGTCACCTGCTCGTGCTCGCCTTCGAATTGAGCGAGGTAGCCGTCCGGAAGCGGTGCTTTGGAGAGCGCCAACTCGCGCATCGCCGCGAATGTTTTGTCGCCACCGGCAATCGTGTCTTCAAAGCTGTACGCGTCGACGCCCAATTTCTTCCCGCCGTAGTAGCCGCCATCCGCATAGAACTGCGGAAAGAATTCGCAGATGTGCCGGTCGAGCACCGCAGGAAACGCGCCGAAGAGATCGAACAATTTCCACGCGAAGAGACTCTCCGATGGAGTTTCCTTGCCGCTGGCGATGCGGCGCCGGGCGACCTCGCGCAACTGCGGCATGGCGTCGACGCCACGCACGCGGAAATCGGTGAACCAGGTGAGGTGGTTGATGCCGAGCGCCGTGTACTTCACCGCTTCGGCGGGAACGTCCAGCGCCCGAGCGAGGTACTGGCCGATGTGCGGAATGCCGTGGCAAAGGCCCACGACATTGGCGCCGGTGCCGCGCCAGACGCCCTGGCAGGTGGCGGCCATCGGGTTTCCATAATTAAAAAACAGCGCTGTCGGCGCGAGTGCCTGAACGTCGCGCGCGATGGCACACATGGCCGGGATCATGCGCAGTGCACGCGAGGAACCGCCGGGCATGCAGGTGTCCCCGACGGGTTGAAAGATCCCGTACTTGCGCGGCACGAAGACGTCCTGCTCCCAGGCACGCCGGCCGCCCACGCCGATGGTGCAGATCACCGCGGTTGCGCCGGGCAGCGCTTCGCGGCGATCGGTCGTGGCGCGCAGCCGGATCGCGGACTGGGCTGCATCGAGCATCTTCCCGGCGAGGCCCGCCGCGACGGCCAGCGCCTGGGGATCGTTGTCGACCAGCGTCAGTTCCAAGTCCCACTTTCGGCGGATCAGGTCCGCGACCAGTCCACGCGTAAACACCGCGCTGCCAGCACCGAAGAGCACCACGTTCTCTTTCATAAGCGCCTCCACGACGACGTTGTAAATTTGAACGAAAACTTCACGCCTTTTTTGTAGCTCGAGTGCGCTCAGGCTCAATATTTAAGGCTTGTATGTCCGGCGCTAAAACTTGTATATTTGCCCGCATGGCCCGAACAAAACGAGGCGAACACACTTGGAATCCCAGCGCGATCCGGTATTCGCGCCACGCCGTCTCGAACGAACGGCCGATCCGCTCTGGAATACACGTCCATACTGCGCGCAGTGTTTCCAAATTCGACATGCATTGGGAACTGGAATTTGGTGTGGTGCTCTCCGGAACGATGCAGCGGGAATATGAACAGTGGAAGGACAACCTGCATCCTGGCGACGTCTGGTTCTGCGGAATGTGGGAGCCGCACGGCTGGAAAGTGGTGCGCGCTCCGTGTGAAGTGCTGGTGCTGGTCATTCTCCCGCAGATGCTGGTCAACATGCGTTGCGAAGAGGCGCCGGATTTTAATTGGCTGCGCGCGTTCACCGTGCCGCCGGGAGCGCGTCCGCGGACGCCGCCCGGCGTGCGTGCGAACGTAATGGAGTTGGCGCGCCGCTTTGAAGGACTGGGTGCGTGGGCGCCGGCGCAACAGGAACTGTGGAAGCGGCTGCTGCTCATGGAAATCCTGCTGCTGTTGCAGCGCGAGTGGCGGCCGGGGCCCAGCGATTCGTTGCAGTCCGGATACACTCGGATCAACCGTTCGGTGGAGCTCGTTTTTGCGTCGCGTCGGCACGTATCGGCGCAAGACGCGGCAAAAGAATGCGGAATGACGCGCAACTATTTCAATGGACTGTTTGAGCAACTGATGGGACTGAGTTTCGCTCGCTTCGCGTTGCGTTATCGCCTGACTCAGGCGGCCTCGGCGCTGCTGCTGAGTGAACGACCAGTGAAAAGTATTGCCGCCGAGTGGGGCTTCACCGATGCCAGCCACCTCCATCACTGCTTCATGCGACATTATGGATGTTCGCCGAAAGCGTACCGGCGCCGGCAGGCGGTATCGGAAGGCAACTGAGCCCAATGATCTTCCCCAGGCTTACGCTTCATACGTAAATGGCCCGCCGCCGGCAGCGATCAATTCCCGCCGTACGTCAGCGCCGTTGAGTTCCGCCGGTGACGTGCGTTGACGCAAGGCCAGAGCCGCGCCGACGCCGGCGGCTTCGCCCATGGCCATGGCTGTGACCGTGACGCGTGTTGACCCGGCAGCATTGCGCGTGGCGGAATGACAGCGGCCGGCGACGAGCAGATTGTCCACGCCGCGCGCCACCAGACTGCGGAAGGGAATGTCGTAGGGCTTGAGCTTGATCAGTGGACTGTCCTTGTGGTGCGCTGAACCTTCAGTGACCTTGTTGGGATGAAGGTCGATGTACCAACTGCCTGTCGCGATCGCGTCGTCGAAACTGCGGCGCTGGATCAGATCGTCCTCACACAGCACGTGCTGCCCGACGATGCGCCGGGTTTCGCGCACACCGATGAACGGGCCGCTGCCGATCAGGTAACTGTTCTCGAAGCCCTGCACGTGCTTGCGCCAGTACGTGAACAGGGTGAACGCATCCTTGCGCCCCTGCATTTCCGCGCGCGTGAGATCGAAGGCGTCGACGGCGTTGCCCGGAACACGCACCGCGTGGATGTAGGCTTCGTCTTCGGCGAAGACAAAACTGATGCCGGGGCCGTAGTAATGCGGCAGCATGCCTTCCGTGTGAGCGAGTTTGCAGGCCGCGGCGGCTTGCGCGTACATTTCCTTCGATCGCTTCACATTGCCGATGCGAAAATGCATCGTCATCGGCATGCGATCGGCGGGGATGTCCATGGGGCAACCGGCGTAATTGGCGATGTCGGCGTCGCCGGTGCAGTCGATCACGACGCCGGGTTCGATGCGCACAATTCCGTCTTTGCACGCGACGAAGACCGCTTCGATGCGCCCATTGCGGACTTCCGTGCCGCAGGCCATCGCGTGGTAGAGAATTTTGACGCCAGCCTCCTGAAGCAGTTCATCGGCGAGAATTTTGAAGCGCTCGATGCTCATTAGTCCCACGCTGCCGTGCCGCTTAAAGGCGTTGCCGACGGCGCACTGAATATCTTCGATGATCGTGGCATTCTTCTGCGCGACGCCCAGTCGCGTGAGCAGCTCCAGCGCCAGTCCCTTCACCACGAGCCGCCCGGTCTCCCAGCAGGCAATGCCATCGAGGAACGGCAGACCGACGGTGGTGATGATGCCGCCGGCGAAGGGTGCGCGCTCCACCAGCATGACCATTGCGCCCGCCCGCGCGCTGGCGATCGCCGCGCCCAGTCCCGCACAACCGCCGCCACAGACCAGGACATCGACTTTCATCGTTACTCCTCCGGAAGAGTTTCAAAAGGCTGCGAACCACTGAGACTAATTTAGCTCGAATGGGAGTCGTCCTGCCATGGATTACATAGTATAATACTTGTGTCTAAGCGGTGATTGCTTGTCGTGATCCGGAGTGAATTGATGCGTGCCCGGACAGATGAACATTTCCTGCGGCAGTTGCTTGCGCCGCAGACGCACTTCGACATTGTCCAATGCGGGCTGTCGACGGCGCATGCGAATTGGATCGTGCAGAAGCGGACGATTCCCGAACACCTGATTTACCTGATCACGTCGAACTTCTGCGACGCGCGCGTCGCGGGACGTAACTACCGGCTCGAACCGGGTAGCTTTATTTGGGTGAGTCCCGGCGTGCTACACGAATTCAAAATACCAAAGGGACATGCACCTTTTGAATTTTACCATTTCAAGGTGGGCATTTATGGAAAACGGCAGAGCGATGCGGTGCGCGGCGCGCGTGAATGTGTCTTTATCCCGCGTGCGCAGGAGTTGCAGTCACTGTGTGCGCAGCTGGTGTGCGAGACTTACGGCAAGGGCGCGTATGGTGATTTGCCGTTCCGATCCGCACTGCTCCTGCTGTGCGCGCGGGCGCTGACACTTTCACAGAGCCGCGCGGATGAACGACTGACGTTCACGGTTGCTCAGCAGCGGATGCTGAACGATTATGCCGAAAAGCGCATCCGCGAACGGCCGGGGACCGCCGAACTCGCAAAATTAGTGCGGTTAAGTACAGATTATTTCTCGCGCCTGTTCCGTAAGACGTATGGCCTGTCGCCGCGGGCGTGGCTGGTGCGCGAACGGATGAAGCACGCAGCGGAGGAATTGGCTCATTCGGCGCGCTCGATTTCGGAAATCGCGTACGCATTTGGATTTTCAGATATCTTCTTGTTCAGCCGCCAATTCAAACAGATTCATGGCAGAAGTCCGCGCGATTATCGGCGCGAACCCGGCGCGTAAATATTCTCAACCACCATCCTGCGGAGTTTCAATCCTCACGACTCAATTCCGTCACCGAGCCCTGGTAACTTCCGCCTTCCATAAGGTGGTAAACGCCGCGGAGCAGGCGGTATAGACCGTACGCAGCACCGCTGAGTCCCGTGAAATCCACGAGCGCGAAACGCAGGCGGGTAAAGAACATCACCAGAAACATGCCGCCGAATATCAGTATAAATAGAAATCCCATGATCATATCGTCAATACCTGCCGCGCGGACGGCTTGAGCACGTTCCAATTGGGCCGTTTTCAGGACATCTTCAATCTGCGCGGAGGTAAAGCCCTGTTCGCGCAGCCATGCGCTTACCTTTTCAGGAGAATCGCCCCATAGAATTCGGGAGCGGCCTTCCTGGCTTGTCTGTTCAAAGCGCTTGGCATCGGGCGATGTGTTCGAATTGGGCATGATGATTCCTGAATAGTTTCGATATAGTTTATCATAATAACGTGATGCTATAGAGAATTCACAATTGAAAATGGAGTATTTCTGAATTGCAGCAGACCTTTGAATTGTTGCGTTGCAGACTCTTTGAATTCGGCTATATTTCCTTAAAACCATTCTCACGAGAGGGGAAACGACGACATGGCAAAACGGGGTAGTAAGAAAAAGTCGGCAGCCGAATCCGCACCGAAGGCGGAGTCAGCGGAACCTAAACAGCGCGGACGCAAATCGCAGTACGATGCGGAAACCAAAGCAGCGATTCTCAAGGCTACTGCCGATGCTCGCAAAGCCGGCATGAGCTGGGAAGACGCACTTGTCGCGGCCAAGGCCAGCGGGTTTAAAGGTACGTTGCCGTATTTGATGAAGATGGGTCGGGATTCCGGCGCAGTCAAAATCCGCCGCAACAAGCGCGGTCGTCCGGCCGGTAAGGCCGCCGCCAAGCGCGGACCGGGCCGCCCGGCGAAGACCAAGGTGCGCGTCAGTGGTTCGGCCTCGTTGGGTGACATTGATAAAATCGTCGCCAATATGGTCGAAACCCGCGTCAGCGCCGCGATTCACCGCGCCGTTGCCGCTCTGGAACGGACCGCTGCTGAATTGCGCAAGCTCTAAAAGAACTGAGGACTGAGGACAAAAACTCCCTGCTTAGGCGGGGAGTTTTTTATTGCTATTGTTTAAATTGATTCGCATTTTCAATTCGAAATCCATTATTGAAATTTTCGAAAATAACGATTCTTGTGCGGCGGTAGTGTATACTTCTGACTCAATTCCCGCAGCTTAAGGAAGATTCGCCCATGGCCGAAATCGTCCGCCGCGTCCGACCGGTTCCCACAGATGCATATCTGGCCAATCCTCATAAAGGGTGCTGTACATTTCAGCATTTTAATGGGGATGATCTGTTTGAGGGAGTTCGATGGTCGGAAGAAGGTCCGGTGACATTTCCCAAGGCGAAGCATGAATTTTATACCGACGGCTATCTCCCCAGCACCGTCGCGTACTGCCGCTGGTTCTGGGACCTGGTCGAACCGGAAGAGGGGAAATTCGATTTTTCGGTGATCGACCAATCGATCGAAACGGCGCGCGCCCGTGGACAGACCCTGGCCATCCGGATCATGCCTTTCGGTGCAGACACGCAGCCCATGGTTCCAAAGTGGTACAGCGCCAAATACCCGATGGAGACGCACGAATTGTTCGGCGCGAAGCTGACTGTTCCGGTCCACGACTCCCCGGAGTACCTCGAAAAATTTGGTAACGTGATCCGGGAATGTGGGCGACGCTACGATGGGCATCCGGATATTGAAACGATGGATGTCGGCTATATCGGACCGTGGGGCGAAGGCGCCGGCGAGATGAGCGTCGCGCAGATGCATGGATTTAATAAGGTTCATCGGGAGGCATTTCCGACCACGATCCGATTGATCGAGATCTGCGGCGTGCAGGGCAAAGTCGGGATGGAATACGCCGCTGGGTGGCGCTGGAATTGTTATGGCGATCTCGGTGATACGGGTTCACCGGAGGTGCTGGCAGCGTCATCGTGGAATCATACCTTTGATGTCTATCCTGAAACACTGATTCAAAATGCGGGAGATAATTGGAAAAAGTTCCCTGTTCATTGCGAAACGGGGTGGGTGCCCATGGCGTGGTATCTGCAGAATTGGGACATCGATCTGATTCTGCAACAGGGATTGAAATACCACACGACATACTTCATGCCCAAATCGTGCCGGCTCCCGGGCCCGTGGATGGAAAAGCTCAGCGCGTTCTGCCGCGCGATTGGGTATCGATTTATTTTCCGGCAGGCGTGTTACGACACGCCGGTGAAAACCGGTGGCGCGTTTCATTTCAAAAGCTGGATCGAAAACGTCGGCTGCGCACCGCTCTACCGAAAGTACGACTTTGCGCTGCGGCTGCGCCAGGGCGATCGCGAAGAGATCATCGTGCTGCCAGGCGTGGACTCTCGAACGTGGCTGCCCGGCGATGCGATCATCGAGACGGATGTACCACTTCCAGCGGGTTTCAAGCCCGGCTTCGCGCACCTCGCCGCGGGCTTGATTGACCCGAAGTCAAAGCAGGCGCGCGTCCGTTTCGCGAACCGGGAAAACTTCAGCGACCGCTGGCTCTCGCTGGGCGGGATTGATGTGCAATAGAGTGTTATCGGATGCGTATCACGAATCATAAGAACATGTGCAGTATTTATTTGTAGATGTGCGCTCAAAAAACTTGCATTCCCGCCGATGCTCCTCAAGATTCGTGTTTGATTCTGAACACCGGCTGCTTGTTGGAGTTGCAACATCCCTGTGTCACGGATAGCAGGGAAAGCAAGCGACTGCTGTGTACGATCAAAATCGCCCACGTTTTCATTAAGAAGGATGTCCGCACCTTGTGGCACCACGATTGGATGGAGGAATATAAATATGTGGCATAGTCGTGTTCTGCATACGTTGGGATTAATCGTGCTCGCGGGCACCGCCGTCTGGGCTCAGGCCGAAACCCAAACGGGCAGTTTTCCTCTCCCCGGTGGACCTAAATGTATAGGCGTCAATCCGGTAACGAACCGCATCTACATTTCGCTGCCAGGCTCACCTGACCTGATTCAAGTTTTCGATGGTTCGACATTCACGCCGCTGATTCAAGGCGGCGGCCTTTCGATGGCGCCATTCACGGGGCCCGAATCGATTGTGATCAATCCGCTCACCAACCGCATTTACGTGGTGTGCCGTGGCGGAACCAGCGGCGGTGGCGTGGTGGCCATCAATGGTGCAACCAACACCGTAGTGGGTACGATGTCCTGCGGCAGCGGATCCAATTCGACAGCAGCCACGATAAACATCGCGAACAACAAACTGTATGTTACGAATTTGGGTAACAACAATGTTTCGATTTTTGATACGACCAACGACGTCAATTCCACGATTACAACTGTAACTGTGGGCACCAGCCCACTGGCCATCGCACTGGAACCGGTCAGCGGCAATGTGTACGTCGCGAATTCTGGTTCCAATACCGTTTCGGTTATCGGTTCGGCGAACACTGTGATTGCGACGCCGGCAACCGTCTCGGGTCCATTCTTACTGGCCGTGAATCCCGGCAGCAAGGTTTACGTCGGCGGGACTGCCGCCAGCCCGGGAAACAATATTTCGATCATCGGTGGAACAACGCTGGCCTCTCCAAACCAGACTTTGAGCGGAACGAATAGCGTCCAGTCGATCGCCGTCAATCCCAATACAGGCAAGGTGTATATTGCGACTGCAACCGGCAGCATCGAGATTCTTAAACCCGATGATTCGATTCTCATGAACATCAATACGTTTGCCGGAGTCGGCGTCGACCTGGCTGTGAACACGGCCGCGAACAAGATTTATTTCAGCTACTCAGCCACCTCCATTCCCGCCATCGGGATTATTGATGGCGGCAACGAAACGACGACGTCGGCCGCCGTACAAGGCTCGGCGGTGACGGCTATCAGCGTCAATAACGTCACCAACCGCTTCTATGTGCTGGATAACGTCGGCAATAAACTACTGCAGTTCGACGGGGCCTCGCTGTTGGCTTTGCCGACGACGCCCAACGTCAATGCCATGACCAAGATTGCCGTGAGCTCCGCGCAGAATCTCATTTTCGCTTTGAATGGCCAACCCTCGGCTGCGGGAAGCGTTTCGATTATCGATGGCGCGTCGTCCAATCCGCTGACGGTTCTCGGTACGGCCGCGGTAGGCGTGAATTCACAGGTACTGGTCGTCAATGAACTGAACAAGACCGCCTACACCGCCGATTTCAACAGCAACGCGGTGACAGCCATCAACTTCGCCACACCTGCTTCACCAGTCGCCACGACCATTGCAGTCGGATCGCAGCCCACGGCGCTGGCTGTCAATCAGACGCTGGGCCGTCTGTACGTGGCGAATGCCACGATGGGCGGGCCGCCTGGCAGTGCCGGCACGGTTTCGGTCATCAACTGCGCAACCAACGCAGTGCTGAGCACCTTTTCGGTGCCCGAGGGCAACCCGGCGCTGGTCGCGGTCAACCCGGTCAACAATAATTACTACGTGGCCTGCCGCGGCGTGGGCAACAACGGGGGTGAGCTTTTCGTCTACGACGCCAACAATTTCCGAGTGGCCAATCCGATTCAGCTGTCGGGAAATCCCGCGAGCATTGCCGTGGATGGCGTCGCCAACCGCATTTTCGTCACGTTCACTGACTCGGCAGTGTTGGATTCGATCGATGGCACGACCAACTTCACGCAATCGGTCACCGGCAATTCCGTGTCGAACAACATCGTCGCCGCCGATGGCAACAGCGGCCGCGTCTACTTGGTCAGCCCCAGCTCCAATGCGTACCGCGTGGTCAATTCCAACTCAGCGAACACGGCGGTCAATTCCGGCACACTCAGCGCCAGTTCGTCGAATTACGCGACGGATCTGTGCGTCAACACCGTTACTGAACGAGCGTACGTTTCGCTGAATACCAACCAAGTCGCAGTGATCGACGGCATCTCCGGCTCGGTGGCCACTGTGACAATTCCGGGTGGAGCGACAGGGAATGCAATCGCGGTGAATCCCGCCACCGGCCGCGTTTACGTCGGTGGCGCGCCCATCCGCGTGATCGACGTGGAGAAGACCGATTTTGCGCCGCCAACCACGACTATTACCGCGCCAGTCGCATTTCTTGGTGCCTTGTCGTTCGACAACGCGCCGACGTTTACGCTCAGTGGCGGCGGTGCGCTCAAGTATTACTACCAGGTGGACTCCACGGAAAAATCATGGACGGCTGCCAGCGGTTCCGGTCCGTTCACCGCGCCGTTGACCTCGCTGACGCCCGGCCCTCACACGCTCTTTGCTTTTGCCGCGACCGGCAGTTCAGCCACGCTGGCCACCGCTAACAACGCGGGCTCGTTTGGTCGAGCGTCGAGCATTGCCGTCGGGAGCATCGCGTCGTTCCGCTTCACCGTTCACACCGGTAATGTGCCGACCATCGATCCGCTGCCGCCGATCACGATCAATGAAGATTCGGGCACCACCACCGTGAATCTAACCGGCATCAGCGCCGGTCCGCTCAGTGGCGCGCCGGTGCTGCTTGTGACGGCCGTTTCGACGAACGCCAATCTCATTGCCAACCCGATTGTCGTCAGCACCAATCTCGCGGCGGGCACCGGTAGTTTCAGTTTCGCACCGGTCACCAACGCCAATGGATTCGTACAGATCATCATCTCGGTGAAGGACAACAGCGGGTCATCGCCACTCTCCTTGAATACAACCTCAGTGACGCTCAACGTCACAGTCAATCCCGTCAATCACGCGCCGACGTTCGTCCTCGGACCGGACGTGACTTGCAGCGAAGCGCCGGTTGCACAGACGATTGCCAACTTTGCTTCCGGCATCGTCTTCGGGCCGGCCAATGAAAGCACGCAGAAGGTGAAAACCTTCATCGTCACCGCAGCAATTACAGACCAGTTCCTTGTGCAGCCTGCGATCAGCACGTCGGGAACGCTGACGTTCACGCCGTCCAACCGCTCCGATTCCGCGACGCCGATCCTCGTTTCGGTACAACTCCAGGACGACGGTGGAACCGCCAATGGCGGCCATGATCTAAGCGCTGTGCAAACGTTCCATATTACTCTCACGACCGTGTCCGATACGCTGATTGTGAAAAATACCCAGGACATCGCTCCGCCATCGATGCCGGTTCAGGATTCGCTGCGAGACTGCATGGCCCGCGCCCGCCACGGCGACACGATCACCTTCGACCCCGTCGTCTTCGCACTCGACAATTCCGACGCGGCCACGGTGATTAACGTGAAGGCCGACCTGCCGCATCTCAATCACGGGGCCGTCACCATCGACGCCAGCAGCCTCCGTGTCACCGTCAACGGTGCCGCTGCGGGTTCGGCCAGCGGCCTGTCGTTCGAATCCGACGGAAACCAGGTCTTCAATCTCTCAATCATCAATTTCAACTCTGCTGGTATCAGTGTCGGACCAAACGCCAGCAACAATATCATCGGCGGCAATCGCAACACCGGCACGGGCGTCAATGGCCAGGGTCTGCGGCTGGCCGGCAACGGCGCGTTCGGTATCAACATCACCGGCCCTAACGCCACCGGCAACGTGGTCAAGGGCTGCTGGATCGGCCTCGACGCCGGCGGTCTGCAGTCGCAGCCGAATCTCGCTGGCATCATTCTGCAGGCTGGAGCGGCGCAGAATACCATCGGCGGCAGCACGTCGGGTGAAGGGAATGTTATCAGCGGAAACTTCTTCGAAGGCGTTACCGTCTCCGGGTCCGGCTCCGACAGCAATATCATCGTTGGCAACATCGTCGGTGCGTCGGCCGTAACGACGACGACTGCGTCGCGCGGCGTTGGCTCGCGCGCAGACGATTCGATCGGCAGCCGCAGCGCCGTCGCCAACGGCAGCGCCGGCATGTTTATCTCCCGCGGCACGACCAGCACCCAGGCGGGCGGATCGACGTCCGGCGAAGGCAACACGATCGCCAACAACGGCGGCAACGGCGTTGAAGTCCGTACCTCCAATTCCAAGAAGAACACCGTGCGCGGCAACGCCATCGGCAAGAACAAGCGCGGCGGCATCACGCTCTTCGACGGCAGCAACAATGGCATCAAGGCGCCGACGATTTCGCAAGTGATGACGCTCACGACCAGCGCCGACACCGCGTCGCGCGCGACGTCCACGGTGCGGGTCATCGGCACCGCGACCACGACGGGAACGATCGAAGTCTTCAACGATTCGTCCGATCAGGGTTCGCTGCTGCTCGGCCGTTCCAGCGTGGGATCGGACCTGACCTTCACCACGGATGTCGCGGCGGATACGACGCAGAACATCACCGCGACGCTCACCGACGACAGCGGCAACACTTCTTCGTTCGCGCTCTACTCCGCCAGCGGCACATCCGGCGGAACGGTTACGGATTCCGATGGCGATGGCTTCCCCGATGAACTCGAAACAGCGCTGGGTACCGATCCCAATAGCGCCAGCTCGACGCCCTTCACCGGAAACGCCGCGGCGGGAACGTCGAAGTCGCTCAGCGGCGTGACTCTGGCGGCGAAGCTCAACTTCGCCAAGACCACGCTTAACGACAGCCTGACGTTCTCGGCGACGCTGGACATTGGTACCGCGACGCTGGCCGGCCAGACGGTGGTCGTCGACGTCGGCGGCATAGTCAAATCGTTCACGTTGGACGCCAAGGGCAAGAGCACCACCAAGGGTCTGACGATGGGCAAGCCCAAGAACGGTTCGACGAAGCTGATCCTGAAGCTGACCAAGGCAACGCTCGCCGCGAGCCTGTCCGACGAAGGGCTGACGGGCGACGCGGACATCAAGACGGCCGTGAGCAAAACGGTGAACGCGATCGTGCTCTTCAACAACGGTTTTTACGCCGCGACGAAGACCGTTTCGTACACGGCCAAGAAAGGCCTTTCGGGCAGCGCGAAGTAGTTTGTCCGAATTCGATAGCGTAACAGCAAGGAGCAAGCGATTGACGCTTGCTCCTTGTCTCAATTTACTTTCGGCAGCGCGCCAGGGAATCTCCGTCGGTCCATGCGCATGGAATTCGGATGCGTTGCGGGTCGGCGTGTTTGCGGGTGAGCAGATGGACCGCCGCGCGGCCGATGGCTTCGAAGTCGATTCGCGGGCCACTCCAGTTCCGCCGCTCGGTGCGCGCGGCGCGGAAGACGACGAGGCTCAAGTCGCGCGGAATTTTCAGCCCGATGGCTTCCGCGGCGGCGGCGGCTTGTTCGGCGTGGCTCTCGTTGGCCAGCACGACGCCCGTGTAGCGCGGCAGGGCGCGCACCAGGCTTTGCGTCGCGAGACTGCTCGGCGAAAACGTCGCGGTGAAAATTTTGTAGTCGTCCTCGGGCAGCCCGGACTCCCGGCACGCCCGCTCGAAGCCGTCCTGCCGTTCGCGTGCGTCGGGATCGATCACGCGCAGTGAATTCACAATCGACCGGACGAAGGCCAGTCGGCGATGACCCAGCGCAATCAGGCGCTTCGTGGCGTCGTAGGCCGCGTTGACGTTGTCGGCGGTGACGGTATGCAGCGCACTGAGTTCTGCCGGCTGATCGATCAGCACGACGGGAACGTTCAAGCCTTCGTAGCGCTTGAGTAACTCCGCGCTGAAGGGGCCGTAGAGGAAAATTCCGCGCAAGGGCAGGTCGCGCAGTCCAATCGGAAATTCCGAGCGCCAGCGCGTGGGGTGATGCAGGTAGAGGATCGGCGGGCAGCCGAGCGACGCGAGCGCGCGTTCGAAACCCGCACGAATGTCTGACGATGCGTGTCCGGTGAACGACGTGTGAACGGCGTCCCGCAAGACTACTGCGACGGCATGCTGAACGACCGACTCCAGCCGGGCGCCCAACGCCGCAACGGGGAGTTTACGCGGACTGATGACGACCCGGCCGTCAGACTCCAGCGCGCGCAGCGCCCGATTGATGACATGCGCGCCGACGGCGTACTGCCGCCCGAACTGGCGGCACGACGGCAAGGTCGTGCCCACGGGCCATTCGCCAGCGGCCAGGCGGCGGGCGATGTCCTCGGAGATGACGCTGTAGCGCGCTATGGAACCTGGCGGCCGTCCACGTCGCTTCTGATCGACCATGCTGTGCACTTCTCCCTCATGCTGTTGCTTCTCCGCTATTATTTAGCAGAAAAAGCACAGCCGCGCAATCCGCGGATGTTTCGAGAGAGAAGTACGTGCTCAGCGATTGGCAGGGCGGGGCGCTCGGCGGCTTGACGGCTGGACATCCGTACTTTTTCGCGGTGCGTACGTCTCCATCAAGAGCGCCAGAACCACGCAGCTCTGTTTTCCGATCATGGACTTCGATCGTACGCGTCGCACCTCAACCGCCTTTCGTATTCTTCAGAGGAACTAAGCCGAAACTGCAGAAACAGGGTCCTTCGACGGCACTGTCATTGGTCGCTTGGAATACCGGTACGCCGCGAACGTCGCCATCAGTGCCACCGCCACATTGCAGACAATGACCGGACCGGCGCCGATGATCGCGCCGTAGAGAATCCAGACCAGCGCCGCAACCGCCTGCATGATGCTCAAACTCCGCGGCTCGCGGAACAGGTACGAGCCCGCGAAAAGCGCCGTGGCAAACCAGCCGACATAACTAAGCATTGACCATCTCCTTGGGTGCCGTTGTGGTTGTGGTTGAAGTTGTCTCTGAAATCGCCGGCAGCAACTGCGTGCCGGAATCCTGGACGGTCAGAAAATCGGTGCGGACGCGGCCCCATTCCTGGATTTGCAATCCGTAGTTCTCGAAAAATCCGCGGATGCGCGCCGCGTCGCTCCAGCCGGCGATGTCCTGCAGGATCGGCAGGGCCACGCTGAACGCATTTTCGCTCAGGATATTTCGTCGTGCGATCTGCGTGACGTTCTTGGCTTCCGAGACCGCGATCGTGTAACCGTCGCGGCGCTGCACGTGCAGCATCACGTGGATGTCCGAGCTGCCGTCGCCCATGTAAATGATGCGTTCCGGCGCG
This sequence comes from Planctomycetota bacterium, assembly GCA_038227875.1. Taxonomy (GTDB): domain Bacteria; phylum Planctomycetota; class SZUA-567; order H5-PLA8; family H5-PLA8; genus JBBRPR01. The sequence continues at coordinate 201,635 of JBBRPR010000006.1, read as the reverse complement.
ATGTTGAGTTTGTGCTGCAGTTCGTCGAGCACCGCGACCTTGCCGTAGCCGGCGGGTGCGCGAAGAATAGATTGAATTTCGCCAGTCTCCGGATGGTATTGAAAGCGCGTGCCGTAAATCCGCGACTTGGGGAGCAGTCCTTCCAGGGCGGTCTGCACGATCTCTTCCGGCGCCGAGGAAATGACATTGAGATGGAAGCGGCAACCGTCGACGCCATTGTTGATGAACTCAAAGAGCTTCCTGACGTCCGGCTTCAAGCGCACGCGGCGGCCGGCTTCGATCAGGTCGTCGCGGCGCGCGCGCCGGTATTCCGGATCATGCAGGAGCAGGTAAGCCAGTTCGCCACCTTGCTGGACTAGATTGAGGCGCGAGAGGCCCTTCACTTTCTCCTCGAAGTTGTGGGCTCCCATGAGCTTGCTCAGCACGCAGCCCGAGTCGTCGATGCTCAGGGTCTGGTCGAAATCACTGGCTAATAAGTAATCCTTCATGTTGACGTCTCCTCTGTGAGCCCGCTGAAATCAGTTCAGTGGGCTCCGATGGCCCCCGTACGTACTGCTTGCCAAAAGCAGGTGAACCCTGATCTGAGCACTGTCGTGGTTCACTAATGAGACCGAAGTAACGCAACGTTGATACCGAAACGGAGAATTTCGGTGTTAAATTCGCAAACGCATAACGCGGCTTTAGTTAGAAAAACTGTTATACGTCCTTAATTTTTGGTGCTGTTTGATACTAACCGTGAATTTCAAAAAGCGCTCAACCAGTCTGGTCCCTATCGCACAAACCGTTCAGGACTTTGAGCATGCAGATTATTGACCAAAACTGTATGCGTTCAACAGTGCCTTGTTTCGCGCAGATATTTCGGGCGGCTTTAAAAGCGAAGGAGATCGCGCGGATTTACCCTTCGTTACGTTGGCAAGGAATCGATTAACAACCCGGAGATCGAAACGGACCATTCATTTCAGCCACTGCTATTTTTCAAGCACTCGCGACAAGCAGGTCAAATTCACAACCCGCGCTTGCAGCAAAATAAAAGTTCAACGCGATGGCCGAGTTCCATTTACTTCGCCTTCACCGTCAATCTCTCTTCGCAAACGTATCCCAGTTTTACGCTGACGATTCGCGCGTTGCCGGCATCCGCGATGTACAGCCGGCGATCCGAGAGCGTGCCCAGGTATGCGGCGTGAAAGAGGCTGACTTCGTCGCCGCCGATCGACCGCGTGGTTGGCGGTCCGCCTTTCGCGTCGATGGGCGTGCCATCGTCCACGTTGCCGTATTTTCCGATACGCAGAATCAGATTCCCATTGGCGTCCAGCACCGCCACGCTGAAGTGGCGTGTTTCCGGCGCAAACGAGCGGGCGAAGTAATCGAGGCAGAAGCGCGCGTTCCAGCAGCGGCAGCCGCCGCCATCCCACGCCGCGTTGCCCGTATAGCCGACGCCGCCGTAAAACCACTCCGCGCCTTCGATCCACGAGGCGCCATTCGGGAATCCTTCGAAATCCGGCGCGCGCTTGGGCCTTGCGGCTTCGGCCAGCGGCGCGAGGAGGGTAGAGTTGCTGCTCAGCACCTTCGCGGCGCGGCATTTCACTTTCGTCACGGTCTCGGAAAGATCGTCGGCGGCGTTCGGATCGTACGACTTGCCGTCGATCAAGCGCTTGCCGTTGGCCATGACGTAAACATTGTTGGCCGTGTCGATGCCGATGCCATTCATGTGCCCCATGCCCGGAAACGCATCGTCAGCGATGAGCTTTCCGTGCTTGTCGAAGATGTGGATCTCGCCCCATTGCAGACGGCCGGGATAAATTCGCGGCGCGTAGACTTTTCGCGCCGCCACATCCTTCTTGTTTTCTTCACCGGCCACCGCCGAAAAATTCTCGGTGACATTGGGGCAGGCAATCGCCAGGTAGCCCTGCGCGTTGACGTACATTCCGCCCATGTGCCAGAAGGACGGCGAGCGGTGCCCCGGCGTCACCAGCGCGGACATCGCGGTGGGGGACCCGCCGTCGAATGAGACGTGATCGGACTCCTCGCCGTAGTCCCACGGAATTTCGCGCCAGGTGCTGGGATCGTAGCGCACGACGCAATTGTCGGAGCGCAGATAGATGGCGCCTTCGTTGTCGAAGGCCATGTCTTCGGCTGCATAGGGCAGCGGCACGCGCTTGACCTGTCCGGAAACCGGATCGATTTCGAGCAGTTCCTTGAACGACTTGCCGACGCCGGAATCGGCTTCCGCCACGTAGAGCTTTTCAGTCTTCGGATTCACGTACAGGCGCTGGCGGTCGAGCATCGCGGGCGTTGCGCGCGCAACGGATTGCGCGGCGTCCGCTCCAAAATCGCGCAGGACTTCCAGCTTGCCGCCTTTTTCCCGCAGGACTTGAATGCCCAGCTTGTCCCATTCGCCTTTAAAATTCTCGCTGGTCGATTGAGAGATCCAGATCGTCGGCGGCTCGGTGTTGAAATCCACGTCGCCCACGGTCTGGATCGGCGGATTGTTGTACCACTCGCTGTACGCCCCGCCGAATTTTGGCAAGGGCAGGGGAAAGCTCCCGGATTCTTTGGGCGCGTCGAAGGTCCCTAGGTTCACGAGTTTGGGTTCGATGGTGATCGGCGGCTGCGATGCCTTCTGCCGCTCTTCAGCAAGTTTCAATGTAAAGCGATTGTTGACGACCCACGAGAACGCATAGATCTCGCCGCTCTTGGGGTGAACGCAGACCACCGCCGGCCGGAAGACAGGAATCGCTTTCAGGAATTTTCCGTCCGGCGAGAAAACTTGAATGCGGTCGTTCATGTGGTCGGCCACGTACACGCGCCCCTGGCTGTCGCAGGCGACGCTGACGGCACAGCGGAATTTTCCGTTCTCCGTGCCCGCATCGTCCTGCTTCATGCTGCCGGCAAAGAGCTGCGGTTCGCCATCTTGGTCCATCGCTACGCGCGTCACGCCGTGAAACGAATCGTTGTGCCAGGTGTAGCGCCACAGGTAGCCGGACAGATAGAGCGATTTACCGTCCGGACTGAGCGCCGCCGAGCACGGCCGCACCGTCGAATCGTGTCCGGTGCTCTGGTTGGCGCCGTGCATCTCGGCGTGGACGACAACTTTGGGTCCGGCCAGATTCATGCCGCCGGTTGAGCCGTCGGTCGCCAGGCGGCTGATGTAGGTGCCGGCCAGAGCGATGTGGTTTCCGGCGATGGCCATCGACGTCGCGTCGAATCCGTTCTCGCCGCGCGTCGGCATTGGCTTCGCGTTTTTGCCAAAGAGCAGCGTCGACTGCAGAAAGCCGGCCTTCCACGGCAGCGTTTTGCCGTCGTGCGGAAACGTGTGCGTCTGCAAGCCGACGACCGCATCGAGCTTGTTCGAGGGAAACGGATAGATGGTGCGAACGTAATTGCCGTCGTGATCGAAGAGCCGCAGATGGTCTTCTCCGCCGGCATCGTAAACGTACACGCCTTCCGGCGCGGACTTCATGATCGGCGCGTTGGCGCCGCCCCAGCCGTTCGAGGCGCGCTTGCGCGGATCCCACAGCAGTGTTTTTTCCAGGCTCGCTTTCAAGCCCAGCGAAACGCGAACGACGACCTCATCTGTCGGGTAGTTGCCGCGATCGTCCTTGCCGTCCCAGAGCAGTGACTGCTTCTTGGAGTCCTTCTGAAATGGTTCCGGCGCTTTGGGCCCGAGCACGCCGCTGGCGAGGTGCCGCAGAATCTTTCCATCGGCCGTTTCAATTGCGACGGTGGCATCGCACCAACCCTTTGACGCGAAGGTGATTTCAAATGCTTTCTGCTCTTTGGCCGTGACGCGGGGCTTCTCGTCGAATTCGAAGACTGCCTCGCGCTTGACCGCGAACTCGTCGATCTCCGCCGCGCAGATGGACTGCCACACTATAAAGGTGAGGAGGAGGGTGCCGGCGCGTCGTGGATTCATGCAGAGTCTCCAAAATTTAAGAGGTCGTATCTGACATAACTATGGTGTATTATCTGGCCTCCTGTTGAACTAATACACCGAGGTGAGAATGAAGTAGATAGAAATCCAAAAGCCTTTAGTCGTGCACTGATAGTATTGTCGTAAACATATATAAATAATTGGGTAATGACTTTGACTTAAGCGCAGATCACTTGACGTCGCCGCCATAAAAACTGCATTCCTAAGCATACGGAACCAACTGTTACTCCAGCGAACAACACGTCTCCAAACAGGGGTACCTGCTGGGCTCGTTCGTAAAGAATTCGACGCCACGAAACATCACTATAGTAGTCCTGCTCGGCGGCTTCGAGTGTTGCTTCCGCATAGCCTTCAATCTTGATTGGCCACGGCCAACCCGGTCCGTCGAACGTCGCGCACCAACATGAATGTAACTTGGGATAATAGCCGACGTGGTCATACCGCGGCATGACATTGAACCAGCCCAGTACGAGCGTTAGTGATACAGCGAGCAGTGCCGTGGAAAAATGCAGCGGCCAGAGCAACGCCCGCATGCCCGCCAGCGACGCCGAGAACCAGACGAATTCGATGAAGAGACCCACGCCCGCGATACTGCCGCAGAACAGGGCGATGTCCGTAAGCAAGCCCGGCCAATTCCACGTACGTTCCGACGACCAGTAGGCCATCTCCGGCCAACCCCGTCCCTGATCGTAACCATGTCGGTTGCGATGATGCGTGCGTTCAAGTCGGCTAGTGAAGTTCAGCGCTACGAATATCGAAGCGACGAACATCAACACGAGCAATGTTGACAAGCGCCATTGAAACCAGCGCCGACGCGGTGGTTCGTTCATTGCGCCGGGCCTCCAATCCGCGAACGACAGTCTACGCGTCGCCGGCTTGGCCTTCCGAGTTGATCTTCAAGCCCGCCGCCTCCGCCGAACGGCGTGCGGCTTCGGCAACGTTACGCAGCAGCATCGTCACCGTCACCGGTCCGACGCCGCCGGGAACCGGCGTGATCCAACCGGCTTTCTCTTTTACGGGCTCGAAATCCACATCGCCCACCGTCCGGTGCGCGGGTTTGCCTTTGTCGTTGAGCACCGGCGCGCCGGCGGCATCGAGCACGGGGATGCGGTTTTCGCCGACGTCGATGATCATCGCGCCGGGCTTGATCATCTCCGCGCGAATCAGGCCCGGCTTGCCCACGGCGACGACGATCACGTCCGCGCGGAGGGTGTGCTCTTTCAAGTCCCGCGTCGCAATGTGGCAGGTCGTTACGGTGCAGAAGTCATGCAGCAGCATCAGTGAAATCGGTTTGCCCACGATCTGGCTATGGCCGACGACGGTGCATTCCTTTCCGCGCAGGTCGACGCCCGTCGACTTGATCAGCTGATAGGCCGCCATCGCGGTGCAGGGCGCGTGATGGGCGATGCCGTAGACCAGCAGCCCCAGGTTGATCGGGTGCACGCCCTCCGCGTCTTTCTGCGGCTCGATCGCGCGCTGGCAGACGAACGTGTTGATGCGCGAGGGCAGCGGCAGTTCGAGGATGATGCCTGTCACGTCCGGCGCGTGGTTGAGTTCCTGAATCTGGTGGAGGAGCGCGACCTGGCTGATCGAATCGGGAAGCTGCACGATCTGAAAATCGATGCCGACCGACGCGCAGACTTTTTTCTGGCTCTTGGCATACATCATCGCCTGCGGCGTTTCGCCGACAACGATGCACGCCAGACGAACGGCGCGGCCGTGATCTTTGAGCGCCTGAACGGTCGCAGCAACTTCCTGTCGGATGTGTTGGGACAGAGCGACGCCTTCAATAATCTTCGCACTCATCGTCGTGTCGGCTTCGCCCTCATCCTGGAGAGCAATCGTTATCGCCTATGGAGCGAAAAAGGTCAAGAGTGGGTGTGGAAACGATGAACTATGAATGTGGAGTGATGATTTAGAGCGGTCCGCTCAGGTGTTCCATTCTTCGAGGAACGCGACAAGCTGTTGACGATTGGGCGAGTGGCCGTGGCGCACGTAAAATCCGGACGTCGCCGTTGCGGCCGCGAGGGCTTCGGGAAATTCGAGTTTGGCCAGCACGCCGAGGCAAAATCCCGCGTTGAAGTTGTCGCCCGCGCCGGTGGTCAGTACAGGATTGGCGCAGTACGGTCCGCTCACGCGCGCTTGCCGATCCGATGTGGCACACGCGGCGCTTTTTGTGGGATGAATCACGATCGCGTCGAGGTCCAGGGCTGCGCGCAGACGCGCGGCGTTTGCGGCGATGTCCTCGGCGCTGAGTTCCAGATTGAGCGCGCGGCCGAGTTCAGCGCTTTCCTTCTGATTCAGTCCGAGCACCACGAAGTGGTTCGATTTAAAGCGGCGCAGGAGGTGGCAGGCGTCGACCAGATCCTGCGGAACGCGCTTTTCGGGATCGGCGAGATCGATGAACAACACTGCGCCGGAAGGAGCTTTGATGCCTTCCATGTCTTCGGCCAGCCGACGCCAGATCTCGGTCTGATGAACGAGCATCGTCCAGTTGGTCAGCGCGATGAGATTGCAGTTCGACCACATCTCTCGCAGCTTCGCCAGGCCGACGACTTCCAGCATGCGCGCGTACGTCACCTGCTTGAGCGTCTCGACTTTGCAGAGCATCAGTTTGCCGTCTTGAAATTCCAGCGCGTCGGTCATGCCGGGATCACAGAGCGTGATGCACTCGCGGCAGCGCGCGGCCATCGCGTGGAAAACGGAATGAATTTCGGTGCGACCGAGACTGCCGATGTAACTGACGCTCAGGCCTGCCTCGATCAGCGCGTTGGCCATGATCGGCCCGTTGCCGCCGAGTTTCTCCTGGCGCACGACCAGTTCAATGTTGGTCGACAGACCCGACGCACGCTCGATGCGTTGGCCCAGCGCGCCGAGTTTCTCGACGCGCGCGTAGTTCTCGGCATCGCTGCGCCGGTCGACGACGTCGATGATGTTGTCGACGAAGCCGTCGAGCCCGAGCAGCGCCCGCACATTGGCGCCGTCGAACGCGCGCAACTTGCGCGCGGCCGAGCGGCGGAGTTCCACTTCGTTGAGTTCGCTCACCGGTGTGACTGTCCGAGGCGCGACTGCACTTCCGTCAGCATTTCAACGGTCTTGGTCGCTCCGCAGCGCGTGACGCCGAGCGCGCGGACGGCCAACAGCGCGTCGAGCGTGCGGATTCCGCCGGCGGCCTTGACCTGAACTGTGGCGGGCGAATGTTTGCGCATCAGGATCAGGTCTTCGTGCGTCGCGCCGCTGGTGCCGTAGCCGGTGGAGGTCTTTACGAAATCGCATTTCAATTCCGCGCAAATTTCGCACAGGCGGATTTTCGGCTCGTCCTTGAGGTAGCAATTTTCGAAGATCACCTTCACGATGCCGCCGCCGCTGTGCGTGACGTCGGTGATCGCCGCGATGTCCTCGCGCACGTATTTCCAGTCGCCGGAGAGCACCTTGCCGATGTTCACGACCATATCGAGTTCGATGCCGCCGTCTTCGAGCGCCTGGCGCGCTTCGGCGACCTTGATCTTCGTGGTGTGGCCGCCGTGCGGGAACCCGATGGTGGTGCTCGGCAGCACGCCGCTGCCCTTCAGAATTTCGGAACAGCGCTTGAGGTAGTAGGGTTTGATGCAGACGCTCGCGGCCTTGTACGTCGCGGCGATCTTGCAGCCTTCCTCCAGTTCGGTGTCCGTCATGATCGGGTTGAGCAGCGAATGGTCGATCATCTTCGCGATCTGATCGTAGGTGTAATCCGGGGCAGCGGGGGCGGTCGACATGATTTCGTTTCTCCTGTTTGAGTTCGATTCAAAGACGGAAGTTAAACATTCACCCAACGGTTTTCGGCATGACTTTTCAAAATCGCTTCGCAGAGCACGATTTCGCGATGTCCATCCGCGAAAGTGGGGAAGGGCGGGGCGCTGGCGAAATCGCCTGCGGCAATCGATTCGTAGAACGAGCGGAAACACTGCTTGAAGGTGTCCGGAAAGCCTTCGTTGTGGCCGCCGGGGTAGTTTGCGTGTTTGCGCGCCACGCCGGTCAGCAGCGCCGGATCGCGCAGCAGCACTTCGTTCGGCTTTTCGCGGTGGCCGAGCCAGATTTCATTCGGCGTTTCGCTGTTCCAGGAGAGCGCACCTTTGGCGCCGGACAGTTCGTAACGCAGACAATTCTTGCGGCCGGCGGTGACTTGCGAGACGAAGAGGTTGCCGCGCGCGCCGCCCTTAAATCGAATCAAGACGCTGCCGAAATCTTCGGTCTTGATTTCCACGGATTCCGTCGCCGTGTTCGCGCGCATTTTGCCGGAGAACGTTTCGACTTCTCCGCGCGGGCGTTGCCGCACCGGATGTACCGTGCGCAGATCGGCGCAAAGGCTCTCCGCTTCCAGACCGGTGATCGCGTGAATAAGATCCAGCCAGTGTGTGCCGATATCCGCGATGGCGCGAAGTGCTCCGCCTTCTTCGGACAGCACGCGCCAGTTATAGTCGTTGGCGTGGAGCAGCCAATCCTGGACGTAGCTGCCATCGATGGCGTAGACGTTGCCGAGCGTGCCGCCGCGGACCATTTCGCGCGCCTGCAACGCGAGCGGGTAATAGCGGATGTTGTAGTTCACGCCGGCCGCTTTGCCGCAGCGCCTGGCGACGTCGACGAGTTCCGCCGACTCCGCCGAATTCATCGCGAGCGGTTTTTCGCAGAGCACGTGCTTGCCGGCCTGGAGCGCGGCCTTGGCCATTGCGAAATGCAGCCGGTTGGGCGTGGCGATGTGAACGGATTCAACGCTCTTGTCTTCCAGTACTTGGGAGAAACTTTCGTACGCCTTCGGCAAGGCCAGCGCCTGCGCCGCGCGCCGCGATTTTTCCGGCGATGAGCCGAGGATTCCGCGCACGGGAATCGAGAGGCGCTGCAACGCTTCGACGTGGACCGGCCCCATGAAGCCGGTTCCGACCATCGCTACTCCGATTTGGGACATGTTCAATTTCTCCGTGCCAGGAACGTCAGTCTTCGGAATTCAAACCGCGACGTGCGAAACAAACTGCGCGAGGTACTGCCGCGACTGCCGCAGCGCGGCTTTACGCGTGTCGAGATTCTTCTCGTACGCGCGGTCTTCGACTTCGATGCAGACCGGCCCGGTGTAGCCGGCGTCGTTGAGCGCCGAGAAGAACGCTCCCCAATTCACGTCGCCGAGGCCCGGCAGCTTCGGCGCGTGGTATTCCAGCGGCGTGGCTAGAATGCCGACGCTGTTCAAGCGCTGCCGATCGACGTGCGCGTCTTTGGCATGAATGTGAACCAGCCGGTGTTTGAATTCCTGCAGCGGCGCGAGGTAATCCATCTGCTGCCAGACGAGGTGCGAGGGATCGAAGTTCAATCCGAAGTTGGCGCTGGGAATGTCTTCGAACATCTTCCGCCATATTGCCGGGCAGATCGCCAGATTTTTGCCGCCCGGCCATTCGTCTTTCGAGAAGAACATCGGGCAGTTCTCGATGCCGATGCGGACGCCCTTGTCATCCGCGAATTTCACCAGCGGCCGCCAGACTTCGCGGAATGCCGGCCAGTTGTCGTCGACCGACTTCGTCCAGTCGCGGCCGATGAACGTATTCACCGTATTGATTCCAAGCAACGCCGACGCCGCGATGACCTGCTTCAGATGCGCCAGGCAGCGCGTCGCTTCCTCGGCATTCGGCGAGAGCACGTTCGGGTAGTAGCCGAGCGCACTGATGCTCACGCCGCGCGCGGCACAGAGTTCGTTAATCTTGCGTGCTTCACCGGCATCCAGCGTGGCGGCATCGATGTGGGTGACGCCGGCGTAGCGGCGCTCCGCCTTGCCCGTCGGCCAGCACATCAACTCGACGCAATCAAACTTTTCCGTGGACGCGAACTGCAGGACTTCGGTCAGATTCAATTCGGGCAGAATCGCGCTGACAAAACCGAGTTTCATAGTTTCTCCTTCGTGGACTTATTTTTGGTCGTGCTCTTCATCGAAATCAATGCTCCAGACGCGGGGCGGCCGGTGCGGATCGGTCCGAGGTGATTGCGGAATTCGTAAGCGTCGCCGCGGTACAACGTCTGTTCGTGCCAGACCGGATCGGAACCATTGGCGAACCCGACCGCTTCGACGAGCAGGCCCGCGGAATTCTGCGGCACTTTCAGCGCATCGGCGTGCGCGCCGGTGATCAGCACCGCGCGGATGGTCTCGTCGGCGCCCGTGATGTCGAGATGGAATTGCTCCGTCAGTACTTCGTAGAGCGAGCCTTCAATCGCCGCACGCGATAGGTTCGGGCAATGGCGCGCCGCGATGTAGCGCCGCTCGAGGATCACCGGGGCTTTGTCCGCCAGGCGCAGGCGTTCGAGATAGTACGCCTGCTCGTTGGAGAGCAGCTTCAGCGCTTCGACGATTTCAGCAGGCATATTGCCGGCGATGGCGGTCGAAAAAGCCAGCACCCGGGTGCTGGGCACGCGTCCGGCCGCACGGGCCTTCTCGGTGAAGCTCTGGAGCGTGCGCAGGTCGTAGTCTAGCAGGTCGCTCTGGACAAATGTGCCGACGCCTTTTTTGAAGCTGACGATGCCCTCGGCGACGAGCGACGAGAGCGCCTTGTTGGCGGTGGCGCGGCTGATGCCAAAGCGCGTCGCGATTTCGCGTTCGGTCAGAAACTGGTCGCCCTTGCGGAACTGCCCCGTGCGGATGAGGTCGCGGAGCAGCCCGTTGAGCTGGAAGTAGATCGGGTCTTTGACGAGCTGCTGGTTCATGGTCATCCTGTGGCTAAGCCACCGGTGTTCATACCGCCAGCTCATGAAGCTGTCAATTCTTAAGTTTTGAAAAATCGTAAAATGAAAACCGCCGCAGTCGCGGCGGTTCTTAAGCGGCTTGGCGCGTCGCGGCGGCGCCTAACGGCGCAGCCGCGCAGCGATTCCGCTCATTTGGTTAGCTTTCCGCTCTTGCCGCTCTTGGCGATGTAGCCAGCCTGAACGTCCGCCGCGTACGTCACGCCATCGAGGATGATCTCGAGATGCTCGGTGATTGGGCCGCTTTCCGTTGTGGCGTCGACATCCAGCGTGTCCGCCAGGTTCGCGCCTTTCAGCCGGATGCTCAGCGGCGCGCTCCCGCCGGGGAAGAGCGTCAGTTTCGTTTTCGGATCGCGTTTGCCTTTCAACTGCAGCATGGCCGAACCGCCGTTGGCGCTTCCTTTTCCCTTCGCGTCGAGAACGTAGGGGAACGGCATTCCGTTAAGATTCAAGATCAACATTTTTCCAGTGGCCGTGAATCCCGCCGGCAGGCTCGGCAGCGACGCGGAAAGTTGCAGCGTATCCTTGCTCTGAGATGTGAACGCGAGCCCAATGTTCAGCTTGTTCACCTGGAGGATAGTGGGGTCGGACGTGCCGCCGCCGTTTCCCCCCGATCCCATCGCAGTGACCGTGACATTCACGGAACTGATGACCACGCCGCTGTGCGTATCCATCACCGTCACGGTCGCTGCGTAATTGCCGGCGGCGCTGTAACTGTGAGTGGCCTGCGCCGTCGCAGCGTGAGTGCCGTCGCCGAAATTCCAAGCGTAAGTCAGCGCATCGCCGTCCGCGTCGGTGGCGGCCACGTTGAAGCTGATCGACTGACCGGTGATCGCGGGGTTGGGCTGCGCGGTTGCGGTCGACTGAATCACCGGCGGATTGTTTCCCGGCGTTCCCGACGACGTCGGAATGATGAAGAGCGTGATGCTCTGCATGGGCACCGTGGTGCTCAGCGTCGTGCCGGCCATGTTGACGTCGGCCAATCGGGAAATCGTGTTCGCAGCCGTCAATTGCCAGGCCTGCGCCGAGATGCCGGGCGTGAAATTGGCCAGATTGATTGCGACCGGGGTATCCGCGGCGATCTTATTGATCACCATTACCGTCAGCTCGCCGGTGCTGGTACGTACCGCGGCAAATGCGGCGAGGTTGTCGGGCTGCGTCACGTCGGCTTTGATGCTGATCTCGCCGAACGTGGACTTCGCGCCGTCGTAGTTGCGGTACATTTTGATTGCGTTGTAGGCCGGCGTGCCGGTGCCGGGTACTTCCCAGCGGCAGGCCATGTCGAGGCCTTCGCGACCAAAGATGCCCATGGCATCGGCCTGCGCGGTGGCGCCGTTGATGTCGCCCTCCGCGCCGAAGCTGTACTCGTTCACGGCGACCAGCGTGCCGGGATAGTACTGGTTGACCCAGCCCTTCAGCCGCGGAATCAGATTGATCTTTTCGCCATTGTCGCCGAGGTACGATTCGTCGAGGTAAGTGGGATCCCAGAGCGAACGCGTGGCGCGGTTGCGGCGCGCCTGGACTGCGGGCGTGACATCGTCGCTGAAGAGCACGCCGTTGTCGCCGCGGTCCTGTGGATAGTAATGCACGCTGAAGATGTCCAGCAGCCGCTGGCCGCTCATCATGTCCTTCTGATGAAGCTGATCGAGCAGCCACGGCAGCCAATCCATGTTGCCGTGCGACATCTTGTCCGGCGCGTTGTTGAAGCCGTTGGCAGCGCGGTACTGTTCGTCGTATCCGCTGAAGAAGTAGCCTTCGTAATTCCACTCTTCCGGACCGATCACCGTCGCGTTGGCGTCGAGTGCTTTGATCTTCGTGGCGAAGTTGATCATGCGGTCGCGCACTTCCACCATCGTCGCGCCGATGGGATGGACATCGCGGTGGTCGGAGTGCCAGAGGCCCGGTTCATTGTCGAGCATGTAGTAGCGCAGGCCGCCGTTGGCCGCGGGGTTGAATTTTCCGATGATGTGGTTGATCCAATTGGCTTGAAAATTCACGTCAGACGCCACGTTCGCGTCGTTGGGATCGTTGCCGGCAATGAACGAGCCATTGGGTTTCACGCCGTTGCCGTAGTCCGCGTTGAACGGATCGGTGTACTGCTGCGCGCCGTACTTGGCGACGGAGAAGCTCGGCAGAATATCGCGCGCGGGAGTCAGCTTGGCGACCCAGTCGAGCATCGGGATCGTGACCATCGGTTCCGCGCCGGCGGCCTTTGTTCCGGAAATGTGTGTGTCGCCGTGTTCGCCGGCCACGGTGCTGGGATAACCGATGCTTTCGAAAAAGTAATCCTTGGCGCGGTTGTCGGCGTTGAGCAGCCAGTTGTAACGGCTGGTGTTGTTGCCGCCCTGGCGGTTGATTGTGACATTTAAATCACTGACTTGCGACTGCGCGGCGTTGTTGACGCCGTAGATGCGGGGATCGATCGGCCGGCGGTTGGCTCCGGCGTCCACATTGATTGTTTCTGCCCACGCGGCGGCGCTTAATAGCGCAAGCACGCACAACAGAGCGAGCTGTTTCATGATTTCTCCTGAACTCTCCTGATCTGGCCCGACCCCTCCGAAAACGCCGGCGCGGTTTAATAGCCGCGCGGCGACCGTTGGCATTATGCTCAACAGGCTACCTCGGCGGAATATTCCGGACTCTGACCTGCGAAATAGTGCGCCAGTGCGTGGCGCACTTGCGCATTTGCGCTACCTTATAGAGCACGATTCAACCGCCAACCTCTTTTCTAAGAAAGCAGCACCGCCACCCATGGCCCAATCCCAGCCGCTCACCGAACTCACCATGCTCTCGTCCGCTCAGAATCAACGCGTGAAGGACTACGTCGACCTCCGCACCGACGGCAACGTCCGCCGCGAACGCAAGCGGTTCATGCTGGAAGGCACGCGTTCGGTGGAAGCCGCGCTGGCGCTGCCGCACATCGTCGTGCACGAAATCATTTTCTCCGATCATATTCTGGGCAGCGATTTGAGCCTGGTCGAGCAGGCGCAGGCGAAGAACATCCCGCTGGTCCGCGTGAGCAAAGACGTCTTCAAGAAGATCACCGACGTCGTTACGCCGCAGGGCATCGCCGCGATTGTGCGCATTCCGGAATGGAAAGCCGCTGACGTTTTTGCGGCGAAGGACGCGCTGATCGTTGTCGCCTGCGGCTTGCAGGACCCAGGAAACATCGGCGCGCTGATCCGCTCCTGCGAAGCGGCCGGCGCGACGGCGCTAGTTTCGCTGGAAGGCACGGTCGACGCGTTCAATCAGAAAGTCGTCCGCGCCACGGCGTCGGGGCTGCTCTCGCTGCCGATTCTGCGCCTGAAGACCGACGAACTTCTCAACCAGGCCGACATCCGCAAAATCCGCCTTGTGGCGACAGTCGCGCGCGATGGTACGCCGTACAAGAAGTTTGATTTCAAAACGCGCCCACTGGCGCTGTGCATTGGCAGCGAAGGAGATGGGCTTCCTGAAGACGTGGAGAAAACCTGTACGGAACGTGTGACGATTCCGCTCAAGGGGAATGCGGAGAGTTTGAATGCGGCGGTAGCGGCGAGTGTGCTGCTATTTGAGGCGGCGACTTGAACGTTTGAAAGCAAGGCCTGCTCATCATGAAACTATTCCTGCTTGAGCCAGACCACTCAAACTCGACAAGCATCGTATTTGCAAAAGAGGAGGATGCTTCGTGGGTATTGGAATTGCTCAATGGAAAGCCGATTGCGGAAGGGTGGAATGGACTAGAGATCAAGCGCGTCGTTAAAAACGCGCGTGGCACCAAGAAGAGCAAGCACTCGCTTGACTATCCAACGTCCTTTATCGGGTTTCCCATTTTCTCGGAACGAGCAACAACAGCGCTAGGAAACCATCTCACTTCAAACGGTGAAATTCTCCCAGTACAGTGCTCCGACGGTTCCTATTTCGTCTTCAACTGTACGCGTGTTGTGGATTGTTTGGATGTAGACAGTTGCGTGGGGCCGCGGTTCGATGATGGTCGACTAATAACCGTTAAGAAGTTCACTTTTTTGGATCAGCGAATTGAAGCACACTCGATTTTTATCGTGCCGCAACTCTTACAGACAAAAATAATTGTTTCAGCGGATTTTGTAGAGTTCGCAAAGGTGGCCGCGCTTCGCGGCTTAGTCTTTACTGAAATATGGAAATAGGACGACCAATGACGACTCGACCGGGCCGAGCCTCGGGCGTCCACTTACCGCCCGATGCCTGATCCCCGATCCCAACCGTCCGCTACTCGCCGGCTACTCCCGAGTGATAAATCTGCCCGCCCTTCTGCAAAAACTCCTTCGACTTCTCTTCCATACCCTTCTTCAGCGCTTCGGCGTCTTCCAGTCCCTGCTTGGCCGCGTACGCGCGGACGTCTTCGGTGATCTTCATGCTGCAGAAGTGCGGGCCGCACATCGAACAGAAATGTGCGGTCTTCGCGCCTTCCTGAGGCAGCGTGGCGTCGTGGTAGGCGCGGGCGGTCTCGGGGTCCAGCGAGAGATTGAACTGATCCTCCCAGCGGAATTCGAAGCGCGCCTTTGACAGCGCGTCGTCGCGGACTTGCGCTCCCGGGAAACCTTTCCCCAAGTCGGCGGCGTGAGCAGCGATCTTGTACGTGATCACGCCGGACTTCACGTCCTCGCGGTTGGGCAGGCCGAGGTGTTCCTTCGGCGTCACGTAGCACAACATCGCGCAACCGTACCAGCCGATGTTCGCCGCGCCGATGCCGCTGGTGATGTGATCGTAGCCGGGCGCGATGTCGGTCGTCAACGGTCCAAGCGTATAGAAGGGAGCTTCGAAGCATTCGTGGAGCTGCTTGTCCATGTTTTCTTTGATCAACTGCAAGGGCACGTGGCCGGGGCCTTCGATCATTACCTGGACGTCGTGCTTCCACGCGACCTGGGTCAGCTCGCCCAGCGTCTTGAGCTCTGCGAACTGCGCGGCGTCGTTGGCGTCGGCAATCGCGCCGGGGCGCAGGCCGTCACCGAGGCTGAAGCTGACGTCGTATTCCTTCATGATCTCGCAGATCTCTTCGAAATGCGTGTAGAGGAAGCTTTCCGTGTGATGCGCCAGGCACCACTTGGCCATGATCGATCCGCCGCGCGAGACGATGCCGCAGATGCGGTGCGCGGTAAGCGGCACGAACGGCAGGCGCACGCCGGCGTGAACGGTAAAGTAATCCACGCCCTGCTCGGCCTGCTCGATCAGCGTGTCGCGGTAGATTTCCCACGTCAGCTCTTCGGCCTTGCCGCCGACTTTCTCCAGCGCCTGGTAAATCGGCACGGTGCCGATCGGCACAGGTGAATTGCGCACGATCCATTCGCGGGTTTCGTGAATGTTTTTGCCGGTCGAGAGGTCCATGATCGTGTCCGCGCCCCAGCGCGTGCCCCAGACCATCTTTTCGACTTCTTCTTCGATCGAACTGGCGACGGCGGAGTTGCCGATGTTGCCGTTGATCTTCACCAGGAAGTTGCGGCCGATGATCATCGGCTCGAGTTCCGGGTGGTTGATGTTCGACGGAATGATCGCGCGGCCGCGAGCGACTTCATCGCGCACGAACTCCGGCGTGATCACGTCGGGAATGCCGGCGCCCCAGGAAAATCCCTTCTGGAACGTGGGCCAGCCCTTGGTCGCTTTCGCGGCCTGTTCGCGGCGTTCCTTCTCCGCGTCGCGGAGCTGATTTTCGCGGATCGCGACGTATTCCATTTCCGGCGTGACGATGCCCTTGCGGGCGTAGTGCATCTGCGAAACGTTCATGCCCGACTTGGCGCGCAGCGGGCGGCGCTGGGTGTGGAAGCGCAGGTCGTCGAGCTTCTTGTCGGCCAGGCGCTCGCGCGTGAACTGGCTGGACTCGCCGGTGAGTTCCACCGAATCGGCGCGCGCGCGGATCCATTCGGCGCGGATGGCCGGCAGACCTTTGCGGATGTCGATGGTCGCATTGGCGTCGGTGTAGATGCCCGACGTGTCGTAGACGACCACAGGCGCGTTGGGCGTGTCCGGCTGGCCGGGAATGTGAGAGTGCGTCGGCGTCTGCGCGATCTGGCGCATCGGTACGCGCAGCGACGGATGGAGTTTGCCGGGCACGTAGATTTTCGTCGACGCCGGCAGGGGGCCGGTGGAGATCTTGGCGTCGGCGGTCGGTGCCGCGTCTTTTTTCTTGGCGGCGATCACGGTCTCGGCGATGGGTGTCAGTGTGCTCATCCGTCACTCTCCTGTCCTGAATGGGGTCCGGGCTTGCGACACGGTCTTACGGCGCGACTGCTCGCAGCGAATCAGAAGAGCACAAATTATAAAGGAGAAGAGACCGATACGGAGATCACACACGATCCACCCGAAAGCGCTTCGCGCCGGAGAGTCGTGGGTGCCCGCACTTACCTTCGCCAGTGCTATCTGAAGCAGGTTCAAAGGGTTTGAATCTCAGGCCCGGCGCTTTCGCGCCAATTCGTTGACTGGGCCACCCCTAGTGCCTGGGCTGCTATGCAATTGTCGCCATAACACCGCGCGATCTCCAAAGGTAGTACGAGGCTTATGTTGCCTTGGTGTTCGCGGATGTAAAGCGCAATTAGGACGTCTAATTCGCCCATATTATATGAAGGTCATCTATACAACTGATGGCGCCCTTGAGGATCCCACCATGCCTTGGAAACTTGCCGACCAACATCCCCGCGTGCTGATCAACACGGACGATCTTCGCGTCATCCGCAAACGGGCGGAGACCACGCATCAGCGCGAGCTGAAGGAACTGCTCAAGTCCGCCCGGGAACTCGATCGGCTTCCCGATCCGGCGGCGTGCAACACCCTCGCCTTTAGGCTCGCCTTTTTGTATCAGATCACGAATGATAAAAATCATTCCGCGCAAGCCACACGTTGCCTTGAGGAAGCGCTGAAGCTCGGCGTTGATCCCAATTACGGCGCGGGATCGTTCCGCCTGAAGACGGTGGCTTGCTGCTACGACTGGCTGCATGGCGCGCTCTCCGACGACCTGCGCGTTCGAGTCGGCCAGCGCGCGCTCGATCAGTCGCAGGCGCTCTTCAATTCCGAAGAAATTCACTACGCGACGTTCCTGGCCGGGCATGGCATCAACCAGGTGCCGTACGTCTTGATGGCCGGCCTTGCGATCGGCGAAGAGATGGGCGGCGGCGTCGCGCACGAGCCTCGCCCGCTGACCGTCGGCACGCACACGCATCTGGCGCCGGAGTACATCAACGCGATCCTCTACCGGCTGGAAAACAAGTTTGCCTGCTACAAGCATTTCATGGACGGCCACTCGTTTTCGCAGAGCTACGCGTATTCTCTGGCGTACATCGGCGAGATTCCGTATCTGCTGCAACTGCTTGAAGCGGGGCTCGGTCAGGATGCGTTCCGGCAGAATTCATGGTTCGAACACATCGTCGAATGGTACACGTACGCGCTACGCCAGGACGAGACGTTCATCCGCTTCGGCGACTACTTCTGCAGCGGCAGCATTTTTGGCAGCGGCTATCCCTATCGCGCCATGGCCGCCGTCGCCGCACGCTACAAGAATGGCGTTGCGCGCTGGTGGACTGAGAAGTTTAACGTGAGCGGCGCCGAGCCTGACACGTTTATCTTCCACGATCGCGACGGCGTCGCGCCCGTCGAGCCGGATACGCTGCCGCGCACGCATTTCTTCCCGACGATGGGCACGGCCATCGCGCGCGGCGATTTTAAGCAGGGGACTGTCGCGGCCTTCAAATGCAGCCCGGTGTATCTGCACAACCACTGCCATCGCGACCAGAACCAGATCACGATCTATCACAAGGGCGAACTGGCCATCGACAGCGGCGCTTACGACGGCTACGAATCGCCGCATTGGAAAAATTACTACACGCGCACCATCGCGCACAACACGCTCGTGGTTCACGACCCCGACGAATTTCTGCTGATGCGCGGCTGGAAGCTCGCCAACGACGGCGGGCAGCGGCAGGTCAACATCCCGGACTGGACGCCGCGCCGTATCGAAGACGTCTCGAAAGAGTGCTTCCGCGACGGCACGATCCTCGGCTACCGCGAAGACGCGCGCTTCAGTTACGTCTGCGGCGACGCGTCGAATTGCTACAACAAAGACAAGCTGAAGCGCTTCGTCCGGCACACGGTCTTCGTGCTCGATTGGCCGCATCCGAAGGCCGTCACGCTGGTGGTCCTCGATGAGGTCACGCTGGCGAAAGCCGGACTGACGCCGCGCATCCTGTTGCACACGGTCAACGAACCGGCCATCGACGGCGCGCATGTTTCCACGGCCAACGGCGGCGGGAAGCTCGACATGCATGTGCTCCAGCCTGCCGCGTTCAAGCTCGAGAAAGTAGGCGGCAAAGGCAAGGAGTGCTGGGTCGACGGCACGAATTTTCCCGTCGACATGCACGCCGACGAGAACTTAAGCACGCGCGCCCAGTGGCACGCGCCGGGCGAATGGCGCGTCGAAGTCTCGCCGAAAACGCCGGGACTCGACACGGAGTTCCTGACCGTGTGGATTCCATCCGACGCGCGCGCCGCAGAGATTGCGGTTCCCGCTCCGAAGCTGGTCGCTCACGCAGGCGGCTATGCGGTGCAACTCGGAGAACTCCGCGTGAATCTGCTGCGCAAAGGCGAGAAATCTGGCGCGGCGGATTCGCGCACGATCAACGTCGAACTGTTCGGCTGATTCACGCTTTCGTTTCGACGTACGCGCCTTCGCCGACGATCACTTTTCCGCCGTCGGTGCGCGCGTAGATCCAGGCGCGACCCGGAGCCGTGAAACCGGCGCGCGTCGCGGCCGATCCAATGCGGCCGTCTTTGCGCAACGCGATCATCGCCGCGCCCTGGCCTTGATGGTTCGGCCGCTTGCGCAGCAGGTACGCCAGCGCCTGCTCGCAGGCTTCCTGCGGGTCAACGCCACGCGCCATGGCAGCGACGGCTTGGAAACTCAAGCACGCTTTCATCATCTCATCACCGTTACCAGTCGCGGAAGCGGCGCCGGCGGCATTGTCCACGTACAGTCCCGAACCGATGATCGGTGAGTCGCCGACGCGGCCGGGAATTTTGTAGGCGAGTCCCGACGTCGTGCATCCCGCGGCGAGATTGCCTTGCGCGTCGAGTGCCAGCAATCCGATCGTGTCGTGCGACGGATCTTTTGGAGGAGTCGTTGGCGGTCCAAAATGCGCGACGGTCGGCGCGACGGGCTTCTGCTTCCACGCTTCAAAGCGCGCTTTAACGGCATCGGTCAGCAGCTCTTCGATTTTGAATCCCTGCGCGACGGCGAATCGCCGCGCGTTGTCCCCGGCGAGCATCACGTGCGGCGTGCGTTCCATGATTCGCCGCGCCACGGAAATCGGCGTGCGGATGTCCGTCAGTGCCGCGACGGCTCCCGCGCGGTGCTCCGGTCCGTCCATGATCGCGGCGTCGAGTTCCACGATGCCGTCCGCGTTGGGCAGCGAGCCATACCCGACGGAATCGACCGCGGGATTGAGCTCCACCGCGTTTCCCGCCGCTTCGATGGCGTCGAGCGCCGAGCTGCCGCTGGTCAGCAACTTAAGGCCGACAGTGCAGGCTTCTTCACCGAAGCGCCAGGTGGCAACAAAAACGGGCGTCATGGGGAGTTCTCCGAGTTGCGGAAGTGCAGGATGTGAGGTTTATTGAATACCAGAATCGCAGCCGCGCGACAATGAGATGAACACGCGGACAGTTTTGAGTTGCGTTGCACGGAGGCGGTATTTTGTAGTCCGGGCGTCTCGCCCGGAGGAACTCAACCGAACTCAATTTTATATCGATCGTCACAGCGAGAACTCTACCGCGACAGCAAAGATCCGATGGTTTGAGAACTCCGGGCGAGACGCCCGGACTACAAAAAAACTATCCAAATGCGACAGGCTCTCTAAAATCCGGAAACGGCTTTAATCGACAAGGAGACGGAATCGGAAATGGCTGACGGCAATCAGAAGAAGCAACAGCAGCAGCAGGGCGGCAAGGGCGGCGGTGGTGGTGGCGGCGGCAAAGACGCCAGCAAGATTACGCCGCGAGCCGAAGACTATTCGCGCTGGTACCTGGACATCGTCCGCGAAGCGCAGCTCGCCGACCACAGCGCCGTGCGCGGCTGCATGGTCATTCGCCCCAACGGCTACGCCATCTGGGAACGGATGCAGCGCGAGCTCGACGACCGCTTCAAAGCCACCGGTCACGTCAACGCGTATTTCCCGCTCTTCATTCCGGTCAGTTTCCTGAGCAAGGAAGCCAAGCATGTCGAAGGCTTCGCCAAGGAATGCGCGGTGATCACGCACCACCGCCTCCGCGCGACGGCCGACAAGACCGGCGTTGAAATCGATCCGACCAGCAAGCTCGAAGAGCCGCTGATCGTCCGGCCAACCAGCGAGACGATCATCTGGAGCACCTACAAGGAGTGGATCCAGAGCTACCGCGATCTGCCCCTGCTGATCAACCAGTGGGCCAACGTCGTTCGCTGGGAAATGCGCACGCGGTTGTTCCTGCGCACGGCTGAATTCCTCTGGCAGGAAGGCCACACCGCTCATGCCAGCGAAGCCGAAGCGCTGGAAGAGACGAAAAAGATGCTCCACGTCTACCGCGACTTCGCCGAGAACGTGATGGCGATGCCGGTGATCTGCGGCGCGAAGTCGGAAGCCGAGCGCTTCGCCGGCGCGCTGGAAACGTATTCGATCGAAGCGATGATGCAGGACGGCAAGGCGCTCCAGGCCGGAACCAGCCATTACCTCGGCCAGAATTTCGCGCGCGCGTTCGACGTCACCTTCCAGAACAAGGAAGGCAAACTCGAACTCGTCTATGCCACGAGCTGGGGTGTCTCGACGCGCTTGATCGGCGCGCTGATCATGACGCACTCCGACGACACCGGCCTGATCATTCCGCCGAAGCTCGCCAGCCTGCATGTGGTGGTGGTGCCGATCTTCAAGAACGATGAAGAAAAAGCACGCGTCTTCGCCGAGGCCGATAAGGTCGAAGCCGAAATCAAGGCAATGGGGTTGGGCGTCCACGTCGACCGGCGCGAAGTACTCCACGCCGGCGCGAAGTACTACGAATGGGAAATGAAGGGCGTGCCGCTGCGCATGGAAATCGGTCCGAAGGATCTCGACAACGGCAGCCTCTGCATTGCCCGCCGGTTCGTGAAGGAGATTCCCGGCGAAGACGAAAAGGCCGCACGTTCCCGGAAGAAGTCGTTCCTGCCGCGTGCCGAAGCGCTCGCGCGCATCAAGCCGATCCTCGACGAAATGCAGCAGGAACTCTACGACCGCGCCCTGGCCTTCCGCGCCAGCCGCACCCGCGTGATCAACACAATCGCGGAATTCGAAGCGTTCTTCGAGAAAGAAGGCGGCGGTTTCGCGTGGGTCCACTGGGCTGGCACGACGGAAGAAGAGGAAGCGATGGCGAAGAAGTACCAGACCTCAATCCGCAACTGCCCGCTCGACGGCCAGGCTCCTCCGGGCGCAGAAGGCGCAGGCGTGTGCATCCTCACGGGAAAGCCAAGTGCAAGGCGCGTGATCATGTCGCAAAGCTATTGAGCGATGCGCTCCTTGAGTTGCTTGGAGCAGGGATAGTTTTGAGTTTTGAGTTGGTAGTTTTGAGTTGTGCTGACGCGAGAGCGCCTGCCGTTGCTCTCAATTCAAAACTCAAAATTCAAAATTTCACTCAAACGCGCGTCGACTCGCACCGATCCCGACCGACTGCGTCGGATTCATGCGTTCGATGTTGGCGAACACGCCGTCCTGCAAATACTTGGCGACGGCACCGGCGGCGCGGTCGGCGATGGTGTCCGTGTTCTTCGCGCCGAAGCACCAGACGGAGCATTCGCGCGGGGTCATGTTGCGGATGGTCGCGGTGGTGTTGCCGCGGTTGGGATCCTGGCCGAGAATTTCCTTCGGCGTGAAAAGCTCGCGGCGGAAGAACAGCACCGGCGTTTCGCCCATATAAGGGTCGAGATCCGGCAGCGTCGTCTCGGCCCAGAACGTGTTGACGATGAACAGCGCCGGCTCCATCCGCTGCTTGCGGAGCGCCTGAACGACATCGCCGACTTCGCGCGGGGTCGTGGCAAAGGGGAGGGGGGCGATACCCTGCTTGAACAGCCGCGTCATCACTTTCTGGCAGAGCCGGAGCTCGGCATTGTTGCCGCTCTCCCAGACCTCGATGAAGAAAGGTAGTCGTTTCATGTGACAGCCCTCAAACCGCATGCACAATGTAGCATCGCATTGTGCGTGGTCAAGGTGATTTTGGAAATCGACCGAGAGAATACCTAATATTTATTTAACATATGTCTTGACTTCACCCATTTCACGGTCTATAGTTATTAGTTGAACTACCACTGTTCTCTGAAAACTGAATAGCCCGGTCGTGCCCAGAGAGTGTATCGCGGGCGTCCCGCCCAAAGCAACCCGGAACGCCCGCGATACGATCCGAGGTACAACAACGCTGTTGTACGGGAAATTGAAAACCCCGCGTTTCATGTAACATTTTGTAACATTCGGTCACATTTACCTATGAAGTAAGTGTGGTACTTCACCCCGTGCAAACGCTTCAAATGTTACACGTGTCAAATTTGGACCGGTGGTCAAAAGATAAAACCCGGCAAACCAGATGCTAACCCTGTCGTAAATTTACGACAGGGTTGTGGGGTTCCCCGAGGGGGTGCGCAAAACACGGATGAGCGGACGTCTACTACTCTAGCGCCTGCGCACCCATCGCACGCTCACTTCCGCGTGCGTTTTTGAATTTTGAATTCCGCGTCACTTCTCCGGCGACACCGGATTGCGCCGGTCCGGCTTGTAGTCGTTTCGGTATTGCCGACTCTTGTTCCACGGGTTTTCGTTATCGGTTGCATCGGCCTCGGGGGCGCGCTTGGGCATGCCCTTCTCGCGCAGCTCTTCGGGGATGTGCGAATCGATCAGGCCGCCGACGGACTGGCCTTCCAGATTCACGCGGCCGGTCGGCTTGCCGACGACCAGCTCCAGTTGCGCGATGAAAATCAAGTAGTCGAGGCGGCTGTTGATGAATCCGCGCTTGGCCGAGAGCAGCGCGTTTTCAGCATTGATTACGTCGAAGCTGCTCTGCAGTCCGCGTTCGAAACTGATCTGCGCGGCTTCCGCCGAGCGCTTGGCCTGTTCCACCTGCTGGCCCTGGATCAGCAAACTTTCTTCGGCGACGCGGATATTGCGCAGGATGTTGCGGACGTCGGATTGAACGCTCGTACGCGCACCCTTCAGCGCGATCTCGGACTTCTCGACTTCCAGCAGCGCGTTCTCGTAGATGCCGCGGTCGGAAATCTTGCCCCACGGGATCTTGGCGTTCACGCCATAGGACCAGTGATGCGCCTCCGAACCGTTGTCGCTTTCGATGACCGAATGCCCGGCCATCGAGCGGCCGTAGCTGCCCACCAGGTCGATTTCGTGGCCCAGTCCGTTCTTGGCGGCGGCGGTCTCCAGCTTCTGGACGGCCACGGCGCGGCGGGAGTTGAGCAGGTCGACGCGGTTCTTCAGCGCTTCATCCAGGATTACGCTTTCGTCGTAGCGCTGAGCGCGGAACAGTTCGCGAGGCGCGCCGACCGCCTGGTTGTTCTTTTTAATTTCCAGCGCGACGGTGCCCTCTTCGCGGTTCATGATCAGTTCCTTGGTGACGCCTTCTTCGATCTTGTCACCAAAGTCCACCGCCGGCGCGTCGATGCCGATGTTTTCTTCCAGGTCGACGTCCATCAGGATCTTCAACTGGTCGAGCGCCAGTTCCAGCGCCTGGCGGTCCTGCAGGGCGCTCAAGCGGCGGTTTTGCAGCTGCACTTCAGCGTTGGAGACGTCGAGCTTCGTCACCTGTCCGGCGGCTTCGCGCGCGGCGGTGAGATCGAGAAACGTCTTGGCGGTGACGACGGCTTGGTTGTCGACATCGAGATTCTGCTTCTGGCGGATGATGTTCGCGTAGCCTTGCCGGACTTGGAAGATCAGCGATTGTGTATCCAGTTCCAGCGAGCCGCGGGAGATCAAGCGGCGGATGCGGCTCTGGCGGATGTTCTTCAGGCCCACGTCGAGGCTCGCGCCTTTCCACAGCGGCTGCGTGATGTTGACGCCGTAGCTGCCGTTCGATTCGTGGCGGTCGAAGCTGGTGCGCGCTTCGTTGATGCTGAAGTCGAGCGTCGTGCCGTAGGGCGATCTCTGCGTCAATCCGCCGCTGATTTCGTTGGTTCCGGCGTTGTCTGTCGTCGAGACGCCGGCGACTTCCGGGCCGGGGACGTTGCTTGGTTTCGGCGCATTGTTGGAGTGCAGAATTCCGGTGCTGAATTCCGGAAAATATTGCGCCCAGGCCGTGCGGACAGTGATGTCCACTTCACGGTCGCTGAGCCGGTTGATGCGCAGCCCCAGATTGTTCTGTACGGCAATTTCAATACATTCATCAACCGCGAGAAAAACGGCGTTCGGGCGCACAGGTGACAGGTGGTCCATCGACGCTTCGATTTTCTTTTGAGCGTCGGTTTTAGTTTCCGTCGGATTCTGTCCGCCTTGGCTCCGGGGTTGCTCGGTTTTCGATCCATCGGCGGGTTGTGTTACCAATTCCGCCTTTGGTGTCGGATTAGGTGACGTTTGGACGGGAGGTTGTTTCTCTTCTGCTACACTTGGCGATGCAAAAAGCGCGGTGACGCACAGGAGCATGACTGTTGCGAATTTACGGACGTGTAAAACCTGGATGTGCGGCGACATTAGGCCTGTCCCCTCTCGTTTGCGCTCAGGCCTGACTGGAGCGACTTTGGCGGTGTTGAACGAGTGCAAAAGTTAACAGGTCACTAGTGAGGTGCAAGCAAACAACTCTTATGACACCGACCTCCGATGCCCAGGATAAGACGCTCGCCATGACGGCCGGAGGCCTGCCACCGACCGTTGCCACGACCCGCTATTCCGTACCGGCAGTGGACCTCAGCGACGAAGGCCTGCTCAAGCCGGCACCGCGCGTTTCGTTCAATCAACTAACCGTCCCGTCGCTCGGTGGCATCCCCCTGCTGGCCAAACTGGGGCAGGGCGGCATGGGAGCCGTCTACTTCGGCGTGCACACCCGCCTGATGCTCGAAGTCGCCGTAAAGGTCCTGCCGTTCCAGATGGCCAACCAGGATCCAACACTCGTTCAACGCTTCTTCCGCGAAGCGCAGATCGCCGCGAAAGTGAAATCGCCACACCTGGTCAGCGTGATGGACGTCAACGAAGAGGCCGGGCTGTTCTATCTGGTCATGGAGTTCGTCGACGGCCGCACCGGCGGTGAGTACTGCCGCGAAACGATGGCCAAGGAAAACCTGGCCGGCCTCAGCGAAGACATCGCGCTCGACATCTGCATCGCCGCCACCGAAGGCCTGATCGCGGCGCATGCGGCGGGCGTGATTCACCGCGACATCAAGCCGGAGAACATTCTCATTCCACGCGACCGGGTCAGCGGTACCTTCCAATTCAAGCAGGCCAAGCTTTCGGATCTGGGATTGGCGCGCAACGATCAGACCGTGCAGTCGTTGACGGCGGCGCAGAACGTGATGGGCACGCCGGGCTTCATGTCGCCGGAGCAGGCCAACGACGCCAAAAACGCCGGCAAGCCCGCCGATGTTTTCAGCATGGGCGCGACGCTTTACGCGCTGCTCTGTGGTCATGCGCCGTTCACTGGCAGCACGACGCTGGAAACGGTACTCAACACGATCCAGAAGTCGCACCGCCCGATCACCATTCATCGCCCCGATGTCTCGCTGGAAGTCTCGACGCTGATCGACCGTTGCCTGTCGAAGCGCCCACAGCGCCGCTTTGAAGACGCGGTCGCTCTGCTGCAGGGGCTCCAGGCCTGCCGCGGGATGCTGACAAATCGGTTGACCAAGCCGATTCGCGCACGCGCCTCCGGAGCCAACGCAACCCTGGTCCGTCCGGCCGACGACGAAACGCTGGCCATGGGTGCCATCGGAGTCGGAGCCGGCAACGCCAATCCCAATACGAAGCTCAATCCATATGCCGCGGCCGCCGCTCTCGAGGCGCCCGACCCGGCCTATCGGCCGCGACCGACGCGAAGTTCAGGCAGCCCGGTGATCGCGCTACTTTTTGGCGCGCTGCTGCTGGTCGGCGGCGGGTTGTGGCTTGCGCACCAGCATCAACTCGTGGAAGACGCCCGCGCCGCTGAGGAAGCCCGCGCCGCGCTTCAGGCCAAGGCCGACGAAGAGAAACTCCGCCTCGCCACTGGAGAACAGTTGCAGCGCGCAAAAGCCGCGGAGGCTGAAGCCGCGCGCCTCAAAGTTCAGCAGGCTGCCGAAGCTGCAAAGTTCCAACGGGTTCAGCCGCAGGCTGACAATCATGTGGTGGTGATCACGCCGGCAGACATCGATCCCACTGCGAGGCCCGGGACGTCCGACGCGCGCGCCGAGAAAATCCAGAGGGTGCAACGCGCTTTGAAAGCAGCCGTGGACGCGGCCCACAAAGCGATCGACGACCAGCAGAAATGGGCTGACCAGGTCAACGCGCTGACGGTGACCCGCAACGAAGCCGTGAACAATCTCAACAAGCTGCACATCAAAGTTCAGGAATTCCGCGACGCCCTTGGCCCGCCGCCGCCTCCTCCGCCGCCGGGTCAACGCCGCCCGAACGGAAAGCCCCCGCCGCGGGACGACGGCAAGGACGCCCTGGAAGCTCAGATGCACAAAATGGAAGAGGCCGAGCTACGCGGTCAGGAGGAAGTGCAGCAGCTTGAAAAGAAGTACATGGAGGCGTTCAATAAATACAACGCGGCGAACGCAATCGCCATCGACAAGCTCAACGAACGGCTCAAGCTGGAAAGCGAAGTGGATGCACTGCAGAAACAGTAAGCCGCGAGTTGGACCTTCTATGGCAATTGAATTTTGAACTCACTTCGCCGCGGCAGCAACTAAGAATTCAAAATTGCCGTACTTCTACTTCCCATCATTCTGTATGGATTCCAGCTCTAGCAGCTTCTGTCCGCCCTTCACCGTTCCCGCTCCAAACTTACACAGCGCTTTATACGGAATGTCGCGCATCGGCTTGGTCGAACACGGCTGCGCGAGAGCTTCCCACAGGACCCGCCTGCAGTGTTCGCAGCGCGTCTGGTCAGCGGCATGGCCGATGGTGGATTGGTTGCAGGCGTAGCAGAACAAGGTCAGTCCCCCCGGACTTTGTTGGCCGCTGATGAACCTATCGAATGCGGTTCCTTATCATCGTCCGGAGGAGGGGTGTGCTTTAGCGAGTTCGGGGCGGCTTAGTCCACTCCTTGATGTGCAACGTGGAATTCAGCGCGGGATTCGGGGATCTTGTTGCTCGTGGCCTCAGCGGCCGGGGCAACGGAGGCAGTCGGGGTGATAGGAGCAGCCGGAGCGGCGTCGAACAAGTACCGCTCATGAACCACGAAGCCGCGCTTTTCGAGTTCCGCGCGTGCGCGGGAGGTGATCTGACCGGAGACCACGCAGACGCGCTGGCCGTCGGGCTTGCCGGGCGCGAAGGACTCGAAGACCTTCGCGGCGTCGTAGTTCCAATACAGCACATCGGCGGGGAAGACGACCACGTCCTTGCCGCTGACGCTCCGGGCCGAAAGCGCCGGGCCGCTGGCGCTCACACTGGTGACGGCATCACCGACGTTGTCGAACTTGGCCAGCATTGCGGCGCATTCGACCGGCCAGATGCCTTCGACCGGATGAAATTCCTGCACGGCGGCGATGAAATCGTTCTTGTCACTGAGCTTCTCCAGCGACTTCAAAGCCGCGACGATCTCTGTCTTCTGGCGCGGCGTGAAGTCGGGGTATTCCAGGAAGCGGACGCGCAGTTCCTTATCGACGTCCATGCTCTTCAGCAGGTCGTCATTGTAGCGGTAGAGATCGATCGCGGAGAGCGTGTCGACTTTGGCGTAGGCCTGGTCGCGGTACTTCCCCGCAGAGATCGCCCAACCGACGGGGGAGAGCACCGGCACCACCGTGGTCGTGATGCTGAAGCTGACGCTTACGAACGTGGTCCCCGCCGTACGCGCCTTGGCGTGAGCGGTCAGGAAGTCCTGCACGGCCGGGTTGGTGGAGTACAGATCGAGCCCCACCGCGCAGGCGAGCTTCCGGCGTTCTTCGCCGATGAAAAAAGCTTCCTTGGGCTGATTGCGATTTTTGCGGAAGAGCATATCGATGGCGTTCTGGCTGTCGCGCTTGATGCCCGTCGCCACCGCCTTGACGGTCTTCACCGGCGCGGCCACGGCTTTGACCACGCCTTTGGCGTTGGCAGTCAGTTCCGTCTTGACCGAATCGGCGAACTCGCCGGTGCCCGGGTCGTCGGGATTCTGCGTGAGCACTTCGATTTCATGCGCGCGCGTGCGGAGCAAATTCACGGATGCGACCTCGTAGTTGCCAAATTTTGAGGCGACGTGGAAATAATAGTAGAAATTCGACGCGACTACGGTGTCGTCGATCTGGAACAACTCACCCGGCGTGACGTCGGGCGGGATCACGTCGGTGACTTTGTACTGCGGCGGTGGTTCGTACGGTTCGGAACCCCGGATTTGGAGACAGAACGTCAGTGTTGTCAGTGCCAACAAAGCGGTGAACTTTCGGACGATCATGATGCCGGATCCTCGCTGCGTGCCGTGTACAGTGCAGGACGACGCTGGCGCCCGACGCTTCACGGAAAGCGTGGATGCGATTCAAGTTTCGTGGGGTCATGGGACGACAGGCAAATGCGCATTTATGCGCGACGACACAGTCGCCCGCACAGAAAGCCCCCGGTATGTGATCGAATCTTTTGGCGGCGGGCAGTACCTTTTTCTCTGGCAACGACCCGCCATGGCCATGAATTTTAGGGGAGACTTCGCCGGTCATTATTTCCGCGATTAAGCGAATTGTCCCATTGCTGATTCACCGTAGTTCTTTCGTAACAATTATTGAATTGTGTCGTCAAATGTCCGGTTCAGTCAGACTATCCAAAGGGATTTGATCCGGCATGTATCACCGCTGTCCCATTCTTATCGTGCTGGCCTTAATGGCTTTACGCGCGTTGTCGGCTGAAACGCTGACGAGCCCGCAGAATTCCACGTCCACACCTCAAGCCGAAGAGATGACAGTGGTCATCGGCGGGCTGCCGATTTCCGGGACGCGGGTGCTGCCGGCGACCGAGAAGAGTTTTCGCATGAAACTCAGCGACACCGGGCAGACGGTGGAACTGTTCTGGAAGGACCTGGAGTCCAACGAGCGTCGCCGCGTCAAGAAGTACTTCGGCCTCGACGAGCACGACGGACGGACGGTCTGGGGCGAGAAGGTCCGCGGCGCGCGGGTGCATCTGGCCAGCGGCAAAGAACTGGTCGCACTGCCGATGCCCGAGCGCAATGCCTACGGTCATCGCGCCTTCAAAACCTGCGGCGCACCGCTGCTGCTGATTTCCGAGAAGGACGTTCAGACCGAAGAACCCCTCGACGCGTACGAATGCGATTTCTACACGCCGCAGGAAGTCTACCAGCGCTGGCTGACGCAGAAGCCACCCGCCGCCAATGACGCCGCCGCGTACCTGGCGCTGGCTAAGCGCTGCGCGGAGATTGAGCTCTACCACGAAGCGCTCGATAACCTGAAGTGCGCGGAGATCATCGATCCGCGCACCCGCGAGACACAGTCTGAATTCCGCATGATGGTGCTCAACGAGGACGCGCGCCGCTCGGCCATGCGTGTGTTTCAGGAACTGGAGCACGCGAAGCTGACTGAAAACTGGCTGGAGGCCAGCGACATCCTCGCGAAGCTCGACCGCAATTTTCCCAACTCGGAGTACAAGAGCCGCTGGGATGCGATGCGCGCCAAAATTGAAGCCGGCGCGCGGCAGGAGCTCAAGCGCAACCTCATTCCGCTCTCGTATCAGATCTTCCTTAATCTCTGCGACAAGGAAGTGATGCGCAGTTACAAGCTCGACGCCAAGGGCAATCTCGTCCCCGCCATACCCGGCAAGCAGATCACGACCACGCACGGCGACATCTTCCGCGGCACGCAGACGAAGGCGGAATTCTCCGGCTACGTCGGCCTGAAGTGCGGCGACATGGAATTGAGCATTTCCCAGAAGGACATTCTGGCGATGGTCGACATCCAGCTCGAAACCGGCGACACGTCCGACGTGCGCCGGCCGACGTACGATCAGATACTCGACTACGCCACCAACACGAAAAAGCGGACAGGACTGAAGGCGGAACTGATCTCGGCACTGGCCACGAAAATGAACATCAGCGACGAGAAGGCGCTCGAGATTTTCGACAGCCGCATCACCGGGGCCAGGGGCCATTACGAAGACGGAAAATTGAATGTCGAAGCCAATTACGGCAGCATTCAGGAAGCCAATTACGGCAAAGGCAGCTGGCTGCGTCCGGGCGCAAAATCCAAGCCGCTGTTCATTGACGGTGCGCGACCGCAGGAGCCGTCCAAGCCGGATAAGGATTGGCTCGCGGAAACCAGCGACGATCCGAACGTGTGGTGGGAACATCAGAGTGCCGAGACGCAGATTGGAATTCTGCGCGCGATTGCCGCAGAGCACATTTTCCGCGTGAAGAGCGTGGTGGAAGTGCCCTGCGAACATTGCGACAGCAAAGGCACGTACGGCGTTGAGCAGGATGATACGCACACCACCTACCGCTGTCCCCACTGCCGCGGATTGGGCGTGGTGTTCAAGATCCGCTACGAATAAAATAGCGCGCGACTGTCCGATAAAAATATCTGCTGAAACTCCTATGAAATTTGAACTAAGCAGTCCGCCGCGCCCCGCCTGAGTGCCGATATCAGAAGACCCTTTTACGGCACTCTTTTTATTGGCGGTCAGCACATGAAAATTCGCAACGTTGTCATCGTTACGCTTGCCATCGCGGCGGCGCTGTATTGGTATGCGCATCAGGAGCCGGTGCCCTACTCGGATCTGCATCCGGAAGTCGACAGTGCCACCGTGGCGCCGCACGAGCAGGCTCAGCCCTTGCCGCCGCCGCAAATTGCTCAACCATCCGCCGAGAAAACATTGCGTCCGCGCGAAGTCGTTCCGAACGCCGTGCCCATGAAGATCCACTGGAATCTGAAACTGCCCAACGGCAGCGACCTGACCCGCGGCACGTTCGTCTTCCGCAACGCCGAAGCCTTCAACTCGTATTTGGGATCAAAGAACCAATGCTTCGCACGCTGGAGCAACGTGGATTTCAAGAGGCAGATGGCGGTGGTGATGGTCACTACGGGAGATGCTGCGCCCTGGTACACAATTGACTCTGTGGTCCGCAACAGCAGCGAGATTGTGGTCTATGTAAAGCACACGATCCATACAGCGGGGCCAGCAGTGCTCGGCGTTTTCGCCGACGGCATTGCCATTAACCGCAGCGACCTGCCCGTGCGATTTTCGGAATTCGACGAAGCCGGACAGTAAACGCAAAACGATATATCCCGAACCAAAGTCGCTCGTCGCTCACTCCTCCACTGGGACGGAGAAGGCATTCGCACTACATTTGTTTCGATCAGCATATTTCCGCCTTTTTATGCGAGTAGCCGTTGCGCGGCGGGCGTCTCTGGGTTATCGAGGACGTCTGGCGGTTCCATTCAGGAAGCTTCCGCGTGCTAGAGCATCCACTTACCCAGTTTGTCGTGCAGGCGATTGTCATCGTCGTGCTGGCGCGTTTGATCGGATTGCTTGCGCGACGGCTCGGGCAGCCGATGGTCATCGCGGAAATCCTCGCGGGAATTCTGCTCGGACCCTCGGTGCTGGGCATTCTCTTTCCGACATTTCAATCACACCTCTTTTCGGCGGCGTCGCAGCCGCTCTTAAAGGTGATGAGCGAAGTCGGCCTGATCTTTTTCATGTTCTTGATCGGCCTGGAACTCGACCCGAAGCTGCTGCACGGGCGCGGCCGGACGTCGGTGATCATCAGTCATTCCAGCATCATCGTGCCGTTTGCGTTGGGTGGGTTGCTGGCGACTTTTTTGTATCCGCGGCTCTCGCAGCCGGACCCCGACGCTCCTGGATACGTGCGTTTCAGTTCGTTTGCGCTGTTCATGGGCGTGGCGATGAGCATCACGGCGTTTCCGGTGCTCGCGCGCATCCTCTCCGAACGCCGGCTGATGCGCACCCGCATTGGCGCGATCACCATCGCCTGCGCGGCGGTCGACGACGTTACGGCGTGGTGTGTGCTTGCGTTTGTCGTCTCAATCGTCCGCGCGTCGGGCTTCGCGGCGGCGGCGCTGACGACCGGCTATGCGCTGTGCTACATCGGCTTCATGGTTTTCCTGGTGCGGCCGTTCCTGGCGCAGTTGGGCGCGCGAACCAGCAGCAAGGAAGTGCTCAATCAGAATCTCGTCGCCGTCACGTTCGTGCTGCTGTTGCTCTCCAGCATGGCGACGGAACTGATCGGCATTCACGCCTTGTTTGGCGCGTTTCTTTTCGGTGCGATTATGCCGCGCGAAGGCGGGTACGCTCCGGCGCTGGCCGAGAAACTCGAAGATTTCGTCGTCGTCTTCATGCTGCCGCTGTTCTTTGCGTTCAGCGGATTGCGCACGCAGATCAACCTGCTCAATTCGGCCGACACGTGGATCTACTGCGGGCTGATCACGCTTGCCGCCTGCCTGGGAAAATTCGGCGGCAGTTCCCTCGCTGCAAAGTGGACGGGCTTGTCGTGGCGTGATTCAACGGCCATCGGCATCCTGATGAACACGCGCGGATTGATGGAATTGATCGTGCTGAACATCGGGCTGGATCTGGGCGTACTCTCTCCGGCGCTCTTTACCATGATGGTGTTGATGGCGCTGATCACCACCTTCATGACGACGCCGCTGCTTCATTTCTTCTACCCCGATCAGCGCCTGGCGATGGAATTGTCCGAGAGCAGCACGCAGTTGCCGGGGAAAGTCTTCCGCCTGCTGCTGTGCGTGGCGCACGACCGCACCGGACCGGCGATGGCGGTGCTGGCGTCGGCGCTGACGGGAAAGGATTCGACCAAGAGCCGCGTGACGGCGCTGCGGCTGATCCCGCCGCCGGAACGAACGTCGACCTACCTGGCCGAAGAGGCCAAAGAATCCGGGCGGATGCCGAAAGCCGACACCAAGGAAGGCAACGCGCTGATTCCGCTGCTGGAGCGCAGTGAGGAACTGGGCCTGAAAGTCAGCCCGCTGACGTTCGTCTCGAACGCGCCGGCCGCGGACATCTGCCAGGTCGCGGCGACCAAGCAGAGCGACCTGATTCTACTGGGTTGGCACAAGCCGCTGATCAACCAGTCGCGGCTGGGCGGCGTGGTTTACGACGTGATGGCCGAGGCGCAGGCCGACGTCGGCGTGCTGATCGACCGCGGGCTGACGAGCATCAAGCGCGTGCTGCTCCCTTATAATGGTACGTTTCACGACCAGTGCGCGTTCAAGCTGGCGCGGCGTCTAAACGCTCAGTTGGGCGCGCAGATCACGATCCTTCACGTCGTACCGCCCGACCGCGATAAGGACGGCCCGCAGCGCGGCGCGCAGGCGCAGTTCAATTCGGTCTTCAACGACCCCACTCAGGGCGAATCGGTGAAGATGAAAGTCGTCGAGCATCTCGAGCCGGCCCAGGCCGCACTGGCGGAAGCCGCAAACAACTACGACCTGATCGTGATCGGCTCCGGCCCGGAGTGGGGACTGGAGCAGCGGCAATTTGGATTGAAGTCGGAAGACCTGATTCAAAAAGCGACGACGTCGCTGCTGATCATGCGCGGGTTCGAACGCGATGTACCGATGCCCACGAAACCCGCGCCGTTGCCGGACCCTGCGCCCCAACCCCAACGCGTTTAACAGAGTCATCGGTCATCGGTCAGTGGTCATTTTCCATTTGTCATTTACGGAGAGCGGCAGACAGGACAAACCGTTTAACAGGACGCTCCTCGTAAATGAAAAATGACCAATGACCAATGACCAATGCCCAATGACCCATGACTCCGTTAAATGTTCTCCGTCGGCCGGATCTCCGTAAAACCCGTGTCGCCGAGCACCGTGGCGCGTTTGGCGGTGGTGAAGACGCAGCGCACGCCGCGCCAGACGCCGACATGGACTTCGCGTTCGGCAGCGGAGTCGGGTTCACGGACGACGATCTCAAAAGGCACGCCGCGCCAGTAACCGATGGGATTGATGCGCTTGGTTTTTTCCGGATGAGGTTTGATGTGGGGCGTGGTGTTAAGATTCGGATCACGCGCGCCGAAGCCGCGCAGAAAATTCTCCAGAGAACGCTTCAGGACTCCCTCGAGTAGTTGCATGATTTCCTCCAGTCAGGCGCTACAGCCAGGCCCTGACTGAACACTACCTTTTGTCTCATTAGGATGTCGTAAATTCGGTGACGGGGCGTATTACTTATTTGTAAAGGGAAGCGGTAGAGTTGATCGCGCTCGAATTCGCCACCGTGCGTTGCCCGAGGTTCTTGTGCCGAAAACATCCCCAACCAGCGTGGCTCGATCAGTGGCGGGGGTGCTGCTGGTATTGAGCGCGGTCGATCTGTGGTTTGGGAGTCAAGTCGACGGCGCGGTCTTCGGGCGAATCTGGCGGGGGACGATGCTGCTGGAAATCGCATGGATGCTCGTGGTCGCGGCCGGTTGTCTCGCGTTCCGCCTGCGGATTCGCGGCGCGGGTCTGGCGGGTGTGGCGCTGATCAGCGTCTTGATTTTCGGCGGTGCGCAGCATTTCGCGCGATCGGCGCGGCGCCAGGCGATGGCGACCGGGGCAATTCCGCCGGGCGTTCAGGCGATCACGGCCGACGAACTTCGCGCACGCTTTTCACTTTGTTTCGAGGGCGGCAGCGACGAATTTCACGAATTGGAACTCGGCATTCTTCCCGCCAGTCCAACCGAGACCCGGCCGCGCTGGCTGCTCACGCAGGCCTATGCGCCGATGTCCGGCGTGCCGCGCGGATTTGGAATTGCGCGCGCGTACTTGACGCTCAAAGCATCCAACGAAACGGATCGCGCGCAGAAATTTTCCAGCGCGATCGCGAGCCTGGGGCTCTCTCCGCAGCCATTTCTGGAAGCCGTGGTGCGGGAAAGCATGAAGCTAGCATCGTCGGCCACTCAAGTAGCGAGAGTCGCTCCGCGTCCGACGCTGGAACCGATTCAGCCGACTGAAGAGCTGCTGACTCCTCCGCGCGTAGTCGAACGCGTTGCGCCGGACAACGTCGCCGGGCCGTTGGAGATTCCCGAGCGTTCGAATTCGGTGCTCTCGTATCCCGCTCATGAGGTGCCGGAACTGGATGACGGCGCGCTGCAACACCCCGGCGCGATCGTGATCGATCCGGCCACGTTGCGCAGCATGAGCTACGGCTGGGAGTGGGTGTGGATGTCGAAAAATCATCCGCGCATCGGTCTGCATACGCGCGAGGGCGCCGGCGATCTGGAAGGGCAGCAAGAGGGCGTCGGCGATTTTCATGGACTTCACCGCAACGATGAGCGAAGCGAAGTCGTCTACGATTTCAAAGTCGAGCGGCCCGGATACTACTCGCTGCACGCGATGATTCTCCCCGAGGCGACGAAGTGTTCCAACTATCCGCAGGCGGCGCTCGACGACGGTGTCTACGCCGACCTGGGGCACAACGGCTGCGAGCCGTTCGAGTGGTACTCTGCCGATTGGCGCGGCGGTGCGGTTGCGTTGGGAAAAGGCTGGCACCAGCTGCATCTCCATTTCATGCAGGACGGTTTGACGCTCGCGCAGTTCTGGCTATCACACGAGGGTGGAAGCGGCGGCGATCGCGGGCCGGCCGTCGTTCCGGAACGGCCGCCGTTGAATCTGCTGCTGACACGACGGTCGATGGGAATTCTAAAAGACGAGACGGCCGACTTCGGCGCGTGGGTGCAGAACTTTGGCAAGCTGAACAGTCCGGCGAGCCTCGATGCGGAACTCGATCCCGGCCGCGGCCGGGCGCTGGTGAAAGTACATCGCGACATCCAGCTCGATCCGAACGCGGCGATCCAGGAATTCCCCATCGCGCTGACGGTGCCCGCGAATCTGCCGGCGCGGGAGATGCGCGTGACTGTGACGCTGACGACGCGCGGCGGAGAGCAGAAAGTCGTGCGCGAGAGCACCGTGGTCAAACCGTTCCCCGCGGAATTCCTGGGTCCCATCGAGCGGCCACACGACAAGGACCTGTCGATTACCGATGCCGAATACCTTTCGCCCAAAAGCGGCACGACGCCGCAGGGCCTGGCCTGGAAGCCATTCCCGTCGGACGCGATTTCGTATTATGGGCTCTACGATCTAAACCGCGCCTTCGGCGGCGGCGCGTACGAAGGCATTTTCTTTTCCCGCGCGTACGTCGCGGTGAAACTGGATGTGCCGAAAGACGGCGACTACTTATTTAAGATCATGGGCGACGACGTGGTGATGGTGTGGATCGACGGTAAACATATTTACAGCAGCCAACGCAAAGGCCCGCCGATCCGCTATCCCGGGACCTCACAGCAGCACCTCACTGCCGGCGAGCATCTGATGGTGATGCATTGCGATCAGACGACGGGCTGGTGGCAGTGTGGCGTGCACTTGCGGACCGCGGACGACGACGTGTGCGATATTGAAGGAAAAGATAATTGAACGAGGCGTGCGGACAATTTGGTGCTACGGATGCGCGGATACTTGAGCGTAGCGAAAGTGTCCGTTCATCCGTGCTGGCGCGTCTTGATGGGTACACGTAACGCACGGATGAATGAATTTCTTCGCTGCGCTCTGAAATTCACGCATCCGTGGCACCATCGCCGCGATTCTTACTTTTTATTTTGCAGCTTCAGCCAATTCCTAATCTCATCCTTAAACTGCGGCTTGGTCACGCATGAAAAATGATCGGCGCCGGGGATGACCACGACCGGGCAGTCCGGGCGCGCTCTTTCCAGCGGTGCGACATAAAGCAGCCTGCACGGATCTTTTTCGCCGACCACCACGGTCAGCGGAACGGTGATCGATTTGAGCTCCGACTCGGTCAGCGCAAGCTTGCCGAGACTGTGCGGGCACTGTCCCGGTGTGCTGAGCACCCCGTTTCTGCTCCAGCCACCCCAGAACTTCTGCAGGAACGAGCCGTCCTGCATCCAGCCCCAGCCGCCGAGCAGCACGGAACTGACCCGATCGGGATGCGTCGCGACGAGTTTCGCGGCGATCATGCCGCCCATTGAATAGCCGACGATGTGAGCTTTCTTGAGCTTCAAATGGTCCAGCAGGCGCACCACGTCTTCGACCATCTCGAGTCCGTACGCCGCGTCGGTCTCGGGTTTGTCCGATTGGCCATGGCCGGGAACGTCGAGCGCGATGACCTGATAATCCTTGGCGAGCAGGCCCACGATCCCGGGAAGCTGCCAATTCATCACCGCGCTGGAATAGAGGCCGTGAATCAACACCACCGGCTCGCCCTTGCCCTCGACGAGGTAACTGATCTTCACGCCATTGGAATCGAACGACTGCCGTGTCTCGTCGCCGGCGTGGCATAAAGTCGTTGCAGCCAGCAGCGCGACTGTGGCGACCTTCAACATCGCGTGCATAGATTTTCCGCTCATTGTCGGGTACTCCCACAGGATGAAGACGATCCTGATACGCGGGAGGACGTAAAGCACGCGGAAGGCCAGAAGAGCCGCCCTACACGCTTCGCAGCGCTTCCGTCGCCTTCAATCTCATGCCAGCGATCCCCGGCACCAGGCCGCTGATCAGGCCGGTGGCGGCGGCGATCAGGAGCGCGTTCCAGAAAGACGACATCGGCAGATAAAAGATCGGGAAGAAATCGGGCTTGGGGTTGAAGCCGAAGACGTTGAAAATCAGCAGCGAGCCGCAGGCGCCGAAGAACGCGCCGATGGCGGCCAGCGTCAGACTTTCCCCGATCAGCAGAAAGAAAACGTGCGCGTCGGAAAAGCCGATCGATTTTAAAATGCCCATCTCGCGCGTGCGCTCGCGGGCGCTCATCATCATTGTGTTGGCGGAGACCAGCAGCATCGTCAGCACCACCGCCGAACCAATCGAACGGAAGAGCAGTTTGAAATTTCCCATCATTGAGACGAATTGCATGTTGAACGCGCGTTCGGTCTGTGTGCGCGTCTCGAAGGGGCTGTTCTCAAAACGCGCGTCGATGGCGCGACTGATCTGCTGATACCGGTTGGGATCGGCCATCGACACGGCGAAGACGCCGGCGGTACCTTTCGAAAGGCTGCGGCCTTCGTCGAGGTACTTGTAGTGGAAGAGCATCATGGTGCGGTCGAAGGACGAATTGTCGGTTGTGTAAATCGCGCGGACATTGAAGTCCCACAATTCACCCTTGTCGTTGGTCCAGATGGTGCTCTTCAGCGTGATGCGGTCGCCGACTTTCTTGTTCAAGCGCGCGGCGATTTTGTCGCCCATCACGCAGCCGCCGCGGTCCATCATCAGCGCGCGGGCCTCATCGGGCGGAATATGAATTTCCGGATACATCGAGAGATAACTCTGGAGATCGCCGCCAAACTGCGCGAAGAATTCCTCGCGGATCTCGCCGTTCGGCAGCTGCTCGTGACTTAAGCCGCCAAACCAGACCAACCCCGCGACCGCCTTGACGCCCTCGATCTGGCGGATTTCCTGCTCGTAAGAAATGGGCAGTTGAAAGCCCAGCGATTCGCGATGACTGACGACCAGCCGCGACGCATCAGCCATGTTGACGCCCGCGTTGAACGCTTCAATCACGCCTTCGATGAAGCAGAACAAAAACAGCGCGACGGACATGCCGAAGATCGTCAACAGCGAACGGAGTGGTTTGCGGCGAAGATTAGAGAACAGCAGGTGCATAAGCGTTAATTGTACGCGAACGATTTGAAAAATGATATTCGTGGATGCAGACTTCTTCGACATCGAAACGGCGGGATTCGGGATTCGGGATTCGGCAATCGGGATTCGCCGAGTACGGACCACGGCGAATCCCGATTCCCGAATCCCGCTTTCGTTAAGAGGACCGAGCATGACTTTCACCCCCGACGCTGCAACCGCCTTGCATATCGCCAAGGATCTCCTCGAGCAGCCGACGGCGGCGATGCGGGAGCAGTTGCCGCGGCGGATGATTCAGAAATTTGTTGCGGCGCGGCCGGGGCTGACGCTCTCGCAGGACGCGGCTGGCAATTTGATCGTTCGGTACGAACCGAAAAGCGACGCTGCCAGGCGCAGAGCGCCGCTGGTGCTGGTCGCGCATCTCGATCACCCGGGCTTCTGGGTGGAGTCCTGTGCCGACGGCGTCGCGAAGCTGGCGTTCAAAGGCTACGTGGGCGAACCGCATGCGCACGCGGGATTGCGTGTGCGCTTTTTTAGCACGGATTCCGCGGATCCGATCGGCAGCGGCGAACTGAGTGACGTGGCGTATGAGAAGGGACGGCTGGTTGCGGCCACGGCGCGCGTGATCGACGGCCGCGCGCCGGAAGGCGCGATCGCGATGTGGGATTTCCCGGGGTTTTCGATCGTCGACGGCAAGATCGTGACGCGCTGCTGCGACGATCTGCTTGGCGCGTCGGCAGCGTTGAGCGCGTTGGATGCGGTGGTGAAATTGAATGCCGACGCGGCGCCGGTTTGGGGGCTGTTCACGCGCGCGGAAGAGATTGGTTTTCTCGGCACGCTGGAAGCGATCCGGCACAGTAGTATCCCCAAAGATGCGTGCGTGCTCTCGCTGGAATGTTCGAAGGCCTTCGATCATGCGCCGCAGGGTGGGGGAGTGATCGTGCGCGTCGGCGACCGCTCGAGCATTTTCGATCCACAGCTCACGGCGGCGCTCTGTAAATCGGCGGAGCTTATCGCCAAAGACGATCCCGCGTTCAAGTGGCAGCGCAAGCTGATGGACGGCGGTTCGTGCGAAGCGACGGCGTTCTGCGCGTACGGCTTTCGCGCCTCGGGCGTCGCGCTGCCGCTGGGGAATTACCACAATCAGGCCCAGTGCGCCGACGGCTCGAAAACCATCGGCCCGGAAAATGTCGTCGTCGACGATTACCTCGGCGAAGTGCGCCTGCTGGTCGAACTGGCGCAGCATCCGGAATGGCTGGAGCCCGGTGCGATGAAGTTGTCGCAGATGCTGCTCGACAAGGCGCAGGAAGCCAGAGTGCTGACCGACACGCACCCGTTGTGCCTCGAATGAACACCCGCGTTATCGTTGCACTGTTGATCACGCTAGTGCTGTGGAGCTCCGCGTTCGCCGCGATCCGCGGCGCGTTGCACGCGTACGATCCCGGATCGCTGGCGTTGCTGCGCTTCACCACGGCGTCGCTGGCGCTGGGCATTTTTGCGCTGATCACGCGCATGCGTCTTCCGGACAGAAAAGACGTGCCCATGATTTTCGTTTGCGGCCTTTTCGGTGTCGCCGGCTACCACTTGATGCTCAACATCGGCGAAGTCACGGTCGAAGCCGGCACGACGGCATTTTTGATCAACACGTCGCCGGTTTTCACCGTGTTGATCGCGCGCTGGGTATTGAAGGAACGTTTGAAAGCTGCGGGATGGGTGGGGATCGCACTCAGTCTGTCCGGCGTACTGTTGATTGTAAAAGGCCGCAACAAGGGCTTCTCGTTTCACGCCGACGCGCTGTATATCATCGGCGCGGCGTTTTCGTCGAGCATCTACATCGTGCTGCACAAACCGTATCTGAAAAAATACCGCGCGGTCGAATTCATGACGTACATGATCTGGGCCGGCACGGTGCCGCTGCTGCCCTTTGCGCCGCATGCGATCGAGCAGTTGCGCGCCGCGGATCTGCAACCGACGCTGCTGATCGTCTATCTCGGCGTCTTTCCCGCGGCCGTGGCGTACGTGACGTGGACCTACCTGATGGCCGTGATGCCCGTCTCCCGCGCGGTGGCGATGCTGTACCTCGTGCCGCCGTTCGCGACGTTCTTCGGCTGGCTTTTCCTCGGAGAAAAGCTGGGCCCAACGGTGCTGGGTGGTGGAGCCCTCGCGCTCCTGGGCGTCATCGTGGTCAACCGCTGGGGCAAGGTCATCGAGGCAAAATCGCTCGTGTCGGCTGAGCAGAAGCTCGATACAACAGCAGTCCCTGCGCCGGCAGTGCCCACTCAGGTTTTGAAATGAAAGAACGCGTTTTGATTCTCGGTTCGGCCTGTCTGCTGATCGCGGCATTCGCGGGCAATCGCATCCGCGTGGAACCTCCGGCGCTTGTCTCGCCGGATCCGGCCGCGCAGCTCCCCGGCGAAAGGTTGGTGCGCAGCGGCGACGAGATCGTCGTCTGCGGACAGTTTTTTCACACCGGCGCGCCGGTCGTCACCTGGATGGACCCCGGCGGCTACGATGCCTACCGCGTCGAATCGCGCTTCGTTCCGTTTGAGAAATCGTCGTGGGCGGAGGCGTCTCACGAGAACGCGGAATTGAAAACGCCCAACCGTTTCGGCCTGCGCAAGGACGCGCTGACACCCGAGCAAATCGAAAAAGTGCGTGGCGGCGGGTGGGATCTGCCGCTGCTGCAGCAGGTCGTCGATCAGTTCGTGCTCCATTACGATCACAGCGGCACCAGCCGGCGCTGCTTCCGCACGCTCCACGACGGCCGGTGCCTCAGCGTCCATTTCATGCTCGACCTGGACGGCACGATCTACCAGACGCTCGACCTGAAAGAGCGCGCGTGGCACGCCACGACCTCCAACACGCGCTCGGTCGGCATCGAGATTTCAAATATCGGCGCCTTCCCGGAAGATCAGAAAGCCGCGTTCAACGAGTGGTACGAGAAGGATGCCGACGGACGGCTGCGCATCAAAATTCCCGGCGACGCGGGCGGCACCGGCGAACGCACGCCGAACTTCATCGCGCGACCCAGCCGCGACGAGCTGGTTCCCGGCCACATTCAGGGTCAGGATCTGTTTCAATACGATTTAACGCCGCAGCAGTACGATTCACTGATTAAGCTGACCGCGGCGCTCTGCAAAGTTTTTCCCAAAATGGCCTGCGACTACCCGCACGACGCCGCCGGAAACCTGATCGACCACAAACTTCCCGACGCCGAACTCAATGCCTACCACGGCATCCTCGGCCATTACCATATCCAGACCAACAAGATCGATCCGGGGCCGGCGATTCAGTGGGAGCAGCTGGTGAAGGGAGCGCGCGCGATACTCGTACGTTAAGCAGGGGCCAGGGATCAGGGATACCTTTGTGTCCAAACGCACAAAGGTCTTCTCCCGTCTGCCGCCATTCCCCTATCCGAACCGACCCTGTGGTAAATTTGCCACAGGGTTCCACGCTACAACAAAACGATATAATTTATCATAGCGCAAATTTGCGCTAGGCCCGGATTCATCATTCAACAATCATAATTCATCGTTTCGCCCGCAAGTTCTGGCACGGTTGCCCGTTACACCACATGGGTAAGTCTGTCGATTCCGCGTCGGCTGAGCTTGCGGGAAAAGCGGGCAGGGCATAGACTCACGTCCCCTAACTAGGTTTGGCAAGATTCTGCGGTAAGTTTGAGTTTCCACGAAGTCGTGTGCTTTCGGGAGGTTGTGCGAATGACGGGACGAATTGCTCGCGGTGCAGGTGTGCTTCTTTTGTTGTGCGTCGCTCAACTTTCGCACGCCGCGGATGACAAAGTCACGACTAAAAAGGGCCAGGTCGTCAGTGGCCGCGTCACTCAATGCGATTGGGACAATGTCGCGGTGACGAGCAAGGACGGTCAGACGTCCTTCAGCGCCAACGAAATCGCCGACATCGAATACGACGGCGATTCGGAATTCCGCAG
The DNA here is from genome assembly GCA_038227875.1 of Planctomycetota bacterium. GTDB lineage: Bacteria > Planctomycetota > SZUA-567 > H5-PLA8 > H5-PLA8 > JBBRPR01. The sequence goes on along the minus strand of JBBRPR010000006.1, from coordinate 158,315 downwards.
CGGCGCGGCGGATTTCAAGGCCGGCAAGTATGCCTCCGCGGCGCGTACCTTTAAGTCGATCGCGGGCAACCCGGAATTCTTCGATCCGCTCCGCAACGAAGTGAAAACCTTCATCACGTACGCGCTGGCCGAGAGCCTGTACCGCACCGGCAAGCTCGACGACGCCGTGACCTCGTTCGAAAAGTTCATCACCACGTCGCCCAAGTCCTATTACGTGCCGCTCTCGATCGCGAGCATGGTGGACGCCGTGATCCAGCTCGGCCAGTACAACAAGGTCGGCAAGCTGCTCGAGCAGCTCCGCTCGCAGGGCGCCGAACAGAAAGCGACGGCCGATTACTACGAAGGCCAGATGCTGCTGGCACAGAAGAAGCCGGCTGAAGCCGAGCGCAAGTACAGCTCCGCCGCCTCCGCCAGCAACCTGGCCGAAACCAAGGCCGTCTGCCTGATGGGCCAGGCCAAGTGCGCGCTGGAACTGAAGAACCCGACCAAGGCCAAGGAACTGGCGCTGCAGGCCGTGGACAAGAGCTCCTCGGCGAACATCGCCGGCTTCGCGCACCTGATCGCCGGCAACGTCAACATGGTCGAAGCCGAAGCGCTCTCCGGCCAGAAGAAACTGGACAAGCTGATGGACGCGCTGCTGGAATACCTGCGCAACGAAGTCCAGTACACCGGCGACATGCGCACGGAACCGGAGTCGATCTTCCGCGCCGCGCAGTGCCTGGAAGCGATCGCCAAGGGCTTCCCCGACCACGGCCCCGACAAGATCCGCGCCATGACGCTCTACACCAAGCTGGCCAACGACTCCCGCTACCGCGGTTCGCAGTACGCGAACGAAGCGGCAAAGAGTCTGCAGAATTTCAAGTAAGCGGCGATTGATCTCGCGCAGACGGATTGCCCACGGGATTCGGGATTCGGGATTAGGGAATCGGGAATCGTCGCCAGTCCGCATTCGGCGAATCCCGAGTCCCGAATCCCGAATCCCGCTTCTTTTCATCCTTGCCTGAGATAAAAGAGCGCATGACTCTTTTCCACCTCATCTCGCTTCGCGGCATGGGCGGGCGCGCGGCCACGGCGGTGCGTCAGGCGCGGCTGCTGGCGGCGCGGGGACATCGCGTACTGATCGGCTGCCTGCCGGATACGTGGGCCGAACGGCGGGCGCGCGAGCTGAACCTGACGGTCTTTCCGGACTTCAAATTCCGGCGCGGTTTCCGGCTGATGGACTACGCCTCCGATTGCCGCAAACTGGCGCGGCGCTGCAATGAACATCAGGTCGACGTCGTCCACGCGCATGTCTCGCAGGAATCCTGGGTCGCGTGCCTCGGCGCGCGCCTGGCCAAACGCAAGCCGGTCGTGATCCGCAGCCGCGGCGTCGTGGTGCCGATCAAGCCGCACGCCTTCAACCGCTACCTGCACAACAAGCTCACGGCGAAAGTGGTGACGCCCTCGCAGGTGATCTACGAACGCCTTTGCGCGCTGCCGGGATTCGATCCGGAAAAAGTGATCTGCATTCCCGATGGCGTCGATGTGCAGCGCTTTTCGCCGAACCTCGATGGCGCGGCGATTCGCGAGGAGTTTGGAATTCCGGCCGAGGCTCCGCTGGCGCTGATGGTCGCGCGCCTGGAAAAAGTGAAAGGCCACGAGGTCTTTTTCGGTGCCATTGCCAAGCTGGTGAAAGACGGCAGCGTCCCGGGCCTGCGGGCGCTCTGCGCCTGCGACGAACGCACGCCCGGCGCGTTTGACGCCACGGTGGCGCGCGCGAAAGAGCTGGGAATTTCCGCGCCGCTGATTCAGTTCACGGGCATGCGCAACGACGTCGAAAAATTCTACGCGGCAGCCGATGTCATCGCGCTGCCGTCGCTGGGTTCGGAAGGTTCCAGTCGCGTGGGTCTGGAAGGCGCGGCCGCGGGTCGGCCGATCGTGGGCAGTTCGGTCGGCTGCCTTCCCGAAGTGATTCAAGACGGCAAAACCGGAGCGATCGTGCCGCCGGGAGATCCGGTGGCGCTCGCGAATGCGCTGGCAAAGCTGCTCAACGACCGGCCGCGCGCGAGAGAAATGGGCCTGGCGGCGCGCCGCCGCGCGGAAGAAGTTTACGACGAGCGGCAGATGATCGAGAAACTCGAATCGGTTTACAGCACGGCGCTGAAAAACGCAGGCATCGAGGTATCGCCACCGGCATGAACGTGCTCCATCTGATTTCCGGGCGCGGACCGACCGGTCCGGCCGCCGCCGCCATGGCCGACGTCAAGGCGCTCTGCGCCGCCGGCCACCGCGCGACCATCGCCACGCGCAGCGCGACGGGGCTGATGGACGCGTGCGTCGCGGAAGGCGTTGCGGCCGCCGGCGGCTTGAAACTCGGCAAGGGTCCGATGCGCCTGCTGCGGCTGCCGCACGACACGCGGGTGCTGCGCGCGCTGCTGCGGGAATTGGCGATCGACACCGTCCATGTTCATCGCAGCGACGATCAATTTCTGGCGTCCGTGGCGATCGGAAAAACGATCAGTGCGCGGCTGGTCCGCACGTGGCACCGCGATCCGCTGGGCGTGCCGGGTTTGCTGCTCCGCCGCATCGCGCGGCAAGTAGACGGCTGTGTCAGCGTCAGCCGCGAAGCGTCCGACGCGCTGACGAAAAACGGCGCGAAGCAGAGCGTCTTCATTCCTGTGGGCGTCGACACGGAGATTTTCTCGCCGAATGCCGCCGGCTCGAACGCCGCGCCGCGCATTGGCCTGGTCGGCCGCTGGAAGCGCGACCGCGACGGCCGCGACCGCGGCCAGCACGCGGCGCTGGCGGTGTTTTCTGAACTGGATCGCGGCTTGAATTGGGAAGGCGCGCTGATCGGTCGCGGGGAACTGGGCGACGAGCTCCGCAAAGAAGCGTACGAGCAGCGCAAACTTTCCGAGTCGCGCGTGACGATTCAGCACGTCCCCGTGCAATCGCCGCGCGATTTCGCGGCGGTGCTCTCGTCGTTGGCACTGGGGTTGGTCTTCCGCACGGGCGGCGACGGAACCTCCCGCGCCGCCGCCGAGATGCTGGCCTGCGGCGTGCCACTGTTGGTCGCCGATCTTCCCGGCCTGCGCGAATTCGCCGACGATCCCGCCTGCGTGACGCGTCTGCTCCCCGACGATCCGCGCGGCTGGGCGCGCCAGATCGAATCGCTGCTCAAAACCCCTGACCGCCTGACCCAGATGCGCGCCGCCGCACGCGCCCGCGCGGAAAAGAGCCACGCCCTGAAAGTTCGCGGGGACGCGTTGGCGGAGTTCTACGCGCGGCTGTGATCCCGGATTGTAATTCGGTCGAACTTCGTCACACTTCTTGTCACTATGCCGTCGCGATTGCGATTCTCACTCTCGTTGCTCATTGTTCTCACGCTGCTTGCAGGAGCGGCAATTATGTTGATTGGAATGCAGACCAAGGTTTCGCGACTAGAAGAAGAAAACCATCAGTATCGAATCAAACTTGGGATGGAATTAGAGATCGCGGATTCGACATTACTATATGTGCGAGATAACAATCACGATGAACCTTCTCCCAGATTCAGTTTCCGTACGCCGGGCGAATGGCGTGTTTTCGTACCAAAGGAGCGTCGGTTTTGTATCTGCTATTCCCATCCGGAAGTCCTTTTTTCTAATGAGGGGATTTTAGGGGCCGGGCAGAATGCTAAGTCTCCTGTGTCGAACGATCAGCTTGCTCTCCCGCCAGGCGAGTTTCTGATTCATATAAGCGTCAAGGAAAATACTGCTGACGGTTCTGGCATGCTGAAAATTGAAGCGTTGGATTCCAACGGAAGAGTGCTGACTCAAGTCTCAAAGACCGGCTATGATCTCACGGTATTCGACAGCCCAATGAGTTCGGGAAATTGGGTGCCCGGGCTCATCTGGAAAGGAACAGGCGACGAACCCGTAGAATTACTGCGTGTGCGAAAAGGCGACTTTAAGCGAGGACCTCCAGATCAACTGGTTGCCTCACATGGGTACATGATTTGGATTCAACGCTGTGATTAAGACAGTGAGGAGTAGTCCATGAGCGAAAAAATCGAAAAGACCGACGACGAATGGCGCAAGGAACTGACGCCCGAACAGTACACCGTTCTGCGCCGCAAGGGCACGGAGCGATCGTTCGCCGGCGCGTACTGGAAAAATCACGACGCGGGTACGTATCTCTGCGCCGGGTGCGGCAACGAATTGTTTTCGTCGGAGACCAAGTTCGATTCCGGCACCGGCTGGCCGAGTTTCTTTGCGCCCGTCAAGGACGACAACGTCGATACGGAAACGGACGGATCGCTGGGCGTGCAGCGAACGGAAGTGCTCTGCAGCCGCTGCGGCGGGCACCTCGGCCACGTCTTCCCCGACGGACCGGCGCCGACGCATGTGCGGTATTGCATTAATTCCGTGGCGTTAAAGTTTGTGAAGAAATAGCCCGGGCAATTCGCGGTTCGTTCAACAAACGTGGTCCGGGCGTCCCGCCCGGTCCGCGACGGACGCGGTACTCTTGCAAGAGATGCTGTGTCGATCGAAGTTGAGCCCAATTTCAAGATGGACCGGGCAAGATGCCCGGACCACGGAACTCCGTTCACGACAGCCCTTCGCTCGTCTCTTTCCCGCGCGCTTTCGCCAGCGGCAGCACCCACGGGCGCGGCTTGCCGCTGATCGTTTCGTCGAACATGCCGTAGGCCAGGTCGCGGCCGTAGACGTCTTCGAGAATCTCGCGTTTCAGCACTTCGTTCGGCGAACCGTCGGCGGCGATGCGGCCGTTTTGCATCAGGACCAGGCGCTCGGCGAATTGGCTAGCGAGATTCAGATCGTGAGTCACCACCACGATGGTTCGCTCGGCCTCGCGGTGCATGGTGTGAATCAGCTTGTAGACCATTAATTGGTGCGCGAGGTCCAGCGCGCTGGTCGGCTCGTCGAGGAGTACCGTGCGCGCTTCCTGGGCGAGCGCGCGGGCGATCATCACGCGCTGGCGTTCGCCGCCGGACATCTCATTCATGCCGCGGTGTGCGAAACTCGACGCATTGACGCGGCCGAGGCAATCGCGCGCGACTTCCTTGTCGCGCGGCGTGAACAAGCGCCAGCCGGTGAGGTGCGCGTAACGGCCCATCAGCACAAAATCCTCGACGCTGTAGCCCGGAAGCACCTCAAGGCTCTGCGGCACCAGCGCCACGCGCAGCGCACGCTCGCGGGTATCGAGATTCGCGAGCAGTTCGCCTTCGATCAGAATTTCTCCCGAATCGGCCGGCTGCAGTCCGGTCAGCACGCGCAACAGGCTGCTCTTGCCCGAACCGTTGGGGCCGATGATCGCGAGGAATTCGCCGTGCGCGACCTTCATTGAAAGTCCGTCGATCGCGCGGACGCCGTTGGCGTACGTCAGCCGCACATTCTGCGCGGAGATCGCGGGCGGCAGGAGGCGCTTGGATTCGCCGCCGCTCACAGTTCGCCCCGCTTTCCTTGCCGCAATAAAAGGAAGAGGAAGAACGGCGAGCCGATCAGCGAGGTCAGAATTCCCGGCTGCAGCGCCCCGATGCGATCGAACGCGGTGCCCCAGCTCGGGTGGCTGGCGGCACGGAAACTCGCTGCAAACCACGGGCAAACGCCGTGCTGAAACACCACCATGCTCAATAGCAGCGTCGCACCCGCGAGGAACGAAAGCGGCAGCAGCACGCGGTGCTTGGGGCCAATGAGCATGCGGACGATGTGCGGCACGAGCAGTCCCACGAAAGCAATCTGGCCACAGAAGGCGACCGACGCCGCCGTCGCGATGGCGATGCAGGAGAGGACGATGGTCTTGACGCGCGCGGGGTCGGCACCGAGCGCCGCGGCGTCGAGTTCTCCGCCGGCGAGCAGATCGAGTTCCAAGCCGACGAAGGGAATCGCCGCGAGCGCCAGCAGCGCGCCGCTCCAGATGATCGTCAGCTGAAACGCGTTGCGGTCATCCAGCGTGCCGAAGCCCCAGCTCATGATCGCTTGCGAGACCTGCCAGTCGCTGAGCAGGAACATCTGGATCATTGCCATGAGCGAACTGGCGATGGCGTTGATCGCCAGACCTGTCAGCAGCAGAAGCGAGACCGACAGCCGTCCGCCGCGCGTGGAGAGGCGGTAGACGGTGAGCGCAATCGAGAGCGCGCCGAAGAGCGAGAGAATCGGCACGAGGCCCAGCGTGAAACCCGCGGGCGGAGTGACACTGTCGGTATCGGCTCCGCCGACGAAACGTCCCAGTGCCGCGCCGTAACCACCGAGCAGAGCAATGCCGAGCACCGCGCCGAGCGTCGCGCCGCTGCCGATGCCGAGGAGACCGGGCTCGGCCATTGGGTTGCGGAACAGTCCCTGCGCCATCGCCCCGGCCAGCGCCAGCGATCCGCCGACGCCCGCGGCGCAGAGCGCGCGGAAAAGGCGGAGCTTGAGCAACTCGTTGTCGAGGTTGTCGGTGACGGAGAGCAGGTGCAGCTTGGCGCCGATCAGGCGCGCCGCATCAACCAGGGTGCCCGACGCGGTTTCGCTGTAGGCGGTCGCGCACAGGACCAGCACCGGAGTGGCCAGCAGCAAAAGTATGGTGAGGAAGCGCGCGCGTTCGGAGCTGTTCATGGCTTGGGCTCGGGGGCTACTGCGCCCGTGCCAGTGTCCTTTTTCGGAAACGCGTCGGCATGGAGCTGATGCGCGAGAATTTCAACGGCATCGAGAATGGAGGGCGAGATCGACGAGTAATAGCGGTCGGGAATCACCGCAATGTGGCGGTTCTTGATCGCAGCGAGATTGGCAAGCGTCGGTTCGGTGAGCAGAAAGCGGGCCTGCGGGCTGTCGAGCTCCTGATCGCCGAACGTGATGATCCAATCGGGATTGGCCTTGAGCAGCTGTTCGAAGGAAAAGTTGACGTGTCCGGCGAGATTCAATTCCGCGGCGATGTTGGTCGCGCCGGCGCGGCGGATCACTTCGTCCTCGCTCTCGCCGGTGCCGACGGCAAAGCCGCTGCCATAATTGGAGTAGCTGATCACGCGCGGTTTCGGGCGTCCGGAGTACGCGGTCTCGATGGCCTTCAGGCGGCGGTCGAAATCGTCGAGAGCGATCTTGGTCTTCGCGTCTTCGCCCGCTGCGCGGCCGACGGCGGCAAGCCCTCCGCGGATGCCTTCGAACGTGCGGAAGTTCTCGAAGCGGACGACGGTAATGCCGCGGCTTTCGAAATAGCTGGCGATGGACGGGTCGCGGTAGGTGGTGAAGATCACCATGTCGGGTTTGAACGAGAGGATGGTTTCCGTATCGAATTTTTGAAAGCGCGGAATCTGCGGGTTGGCTTTGTAGAATTCGGTGGCTCCGCCGAAGGTGTCGACGGTGTCAGGAAGCGCGGCGATCTGCTTGGGATCGACGACCGCGGCGAGCATGTCGGCCGGGCCGCAATCGCTGGGGACGATGCGCATCGGGCGGGATTTGATGACGACTTCGTGACCGTTGCTTTCGACGACCGTACGCGGGAATGCATTTTCGCTGGTGTTTGTCTGAACGGCAGGCGGTTTCTCCGGCCCCTGGGGAGCGGCGCGCAAGGCGGAGATGCCGACGTAAAGCACCAGCCCCAGCAGTGCCAGTGGCAACACCCATACCAACGAACTCAGTTTCATACCGCGGCGCCGCTCTCCGTAAAAATCGTGTGCAGGGCATAATACCCCACGAAACGAAGCGTGGCGAGCGTTGTGGAGTTTTTTTGGCTACTCCTTTACAGATGCCGCTGGCGCCGGTGGCGGCGTGAAAATTGGCGCCGGAGCCGCCCCGGGTAACTTCCCGCCCAGCGCGTGTTCCAGCTCCGTGCGATGGATCCAATAGTCGCGGAGCGCTTCGGTCTGTTCGAGCTGCGACGAAATCTGGTCCTGCTTGGCCGAGAGCAGGTCGAGCGGCCCGACGGTCATCGCATTGTAATGCTCGGACGTCAGCGAGAGCGCGCGCAGGCGCAGCGGCAAAATGCTGTCGCGGTAGTATTCGACGGCGTTGCGCGCGGCGAGGATGTGCGCGTATTCCTCGCGGACTTCGGAGCGCACGGTTTGTTCCAGTGCTTCGAGCTTGTCCTGCGCCTGCCGCAGTTGCGCCCGGAAGCGCGCGCGGTCGGCCTGGCCGCGATTGAAAATGGGGATGTCGAGATTCAACTGCGGGCCGGTGACGCGGACGCGGTCGGGTTCCTTCTCGGTGTTGGCGCCGGGTTCGACGGCGGTGTAGACGCCCCAGTGGTGCATGGCGCGGGCCTTGTCGATAATCGCGACGTCCTGGCGCTGCACGTCCAGGTCGACGCGCTGCGCGACGGCGATGGCTTCGAGCGTGTCGGCGGCTGGCAGCGTTTCTTTTTCGGGCAGCGCGGGTAGTTCGGCGGCGATCGTCCATTTTCGGTCGGCGGAGAGGCCCATCAGGCGGTTCATTTTTTCGCGAAGGCTGATCAGTTCGAGTTCGGTCTTGGCGACGTCGAGCGTGGCCTGGTGGAAGAGCGCGACGCGGGGAATCACGGTGAGTTCGGACATATTGCCGGCCTTGCCGAGCTTCTCCGCGAATTCGGAGCCGGCCTGCGCGGCTTCCAACGCGGTCTTGCGAAGTTTCAGGCGCGCGGTTTCGCCCTGCAGTTTGTAGTAATTCATGCGTACATCGCTGACGAGTTCCAGCACGGCCATGGTGACGCGAGCCTTGGCCGCTTCGAAGCGCATGCCTTCCACTTTTTTGCGCAGCGGCAGCAGGAGGATGTCGATGAAATTCATGGCGATGGAGAATTGGGTGTTCAGCGTCGAGCTGGCGGCATCGGGGATGCGCGCGTACATGCTGAAGCCGGGATTTTTGATGATGCCCGCTTCCATCAAGTCCGCGCTGGCGATACCGAGGTCTTCATACGTGGCCTGGAGCGTGCGGTTGTTCAAGAGCGCGATCTGCACAGCCGCATCGGGAGTTAGTTCGGTTTTCAGCAGTTCCTGCGTGCGCGCATCGAAGCTGGCCAACGTGGTGGAGTCGTCCGGATCGCGCCACTCGACGTCCTTGTCGATCAGCGTCGAGACTTTCGCCTGCACCGATTCGAAGCCGCGGTGTTCCGGCGGATTGCTGCAGCCGGAAAGCAGCAGCGTGGCCGGGAGCGCGTAGAGCAACAAACGACGGCGTGACATTGGTTTTTCCCCTCACTTTATTTGTAGTCCGGGCGTCCCGCCCGGTCTAACTTCGTCGTTGCATCAGTGACTGATTCGTTCGTTTCACTTGTCGATTGCGGAGCAACACATCTTTGCTCTCGCGGTAGATTTTCATTGCCGAGTATTCATACGAAACATGAATTGGGTTTTGTTAGACCGGGCGAGACGCCCGGACTACAAAGGTCACTCCTTCGGCACTTCCGATTCCGGAACCGGTCCGGCGACGGTGCCTTCTGGATGCTTGTACCAACCCGGATCGTCGTAGGTCGTGATGTTCTCGCGGACTTTGACGATGGTGAACATGCCGCCCATTTCGATGGCGCTGAAGGGACCGGGGTAGTTCATCGGCAGAATATTTTTCGGCTGGCCCATATCCATCATGTCGCCCATGCCGGTCTTGCCCATGGCCATGTAGCCGGGGACGAGCTTGGCGATTTTGTCTTCCACCTTGCCCTGATCGACGGCGATGAGATTGGGCATGCCGTGCGCCATGCCGCTCATGGTGTGATGCGTCTTGTGGCAGTGCAGCGCCCAATCGCCGACTTCGTCGGCGGTGAATTGAATGTCGCGCGTGCTGCCGGGCGGGACGTCGATGGTGACGCCGCTGGCGAGTTGCTTTTCTTCCGGCACGCTGGACCCGTCGATGCCCGTGACGCGGAAGGGAAATTCATGGAGATGGATCGGGTGATTATCCATGCTTAAGTTTCCAATCCGGATGCGGACGCGCTGGCCTTTGCGCACGACCAGCGGCATCGTGCCGGGGAAGACGCGGCTATTAAAGGTGAAATAATTGAAGTCGGTCATCACGGCCGGATCGGGCCGTGTGCCGCCGGCAGGGATGAACCATTCGCCGAGCATGATGGCGAAATCCCGGTCGACGGGCTTCGCTTCAGGACCTTTAGGGTGAACGACGAGGAAGCCGACCATGCCCAGGCCCATCTGCACCATTTCGTCGAAGTGCGAGTGGTACATGAAGGTGCCGTTCTGGATCAGCGTGTATTCGTATTTAAACGTTTCGCCCGGCTTGATCGGGCGCTGCGTCAGGCCGCTCACGCCGTCCATGCCGTTGGGCAGATGGATGCCGTGCCAGTGGACGCTGGTCGGCGCTTCGAGTTTGTTCGTGACATAAATGCGAATGCGGTCGCCTTCGACGACTTCGATCGTCGGCCCGGGCGTCTGGCCGTTGTAGCCCCAGCATTCGACCACCAGCCCCGGCGCAAACTCGCGTTTGACCGGTTCGGCGATGAGGTGAAACACCTTCACGCCGTCGACGAGTTTGTACGGCAGCGTCGAGCCGTTGGGCGTGATCACGGGCAGGTAGGGCGGCTTCGGGTCGTCTTCGGCGCGGACGGAAAATGCGGCGACGGCGACGAGCAGCAGTGACAACAGCATGGATTTAGCAACGCGCATAGTTCACCTCAAAAAGGTTCGACGGAGTACGAAGAAATTCAAAAACGCTTGGAGTGGAACGCCTATAAAGCGCTCCCGAAGGAATTCAAATCAGCAGTGGTGTGCGGGCGACGCGCAGCGGGTCTGGCGGTGCGTGAGCATAGTTGATCGGGCCGGTCAGCAGAGTTGTGGCGCGCCAGAGCGGTTCGGGCGAGAAGGAATCGGCCGGCGCGGCGTCGAAGTTTTGCAAGGAGGTGACGGCTGGAAGTTCACGCGTCATGGCTTGGTTGGAACAGGCACAGCCACGATCGGCGTGACGGATCGTTTTTGAAGCTGAGCTGGTCTTGGTAGAGGTAGAGGATGTGGCGCAGGCACAGCACCCGCCGGACGCCACCTTTCCACCTGGGATGAAAAACGCGCCGATGCAGCAGCATGGCACGAGACTCATGATCCCGGCGAAGACCAGCGCAGCAGTGGAAATTCGAGGCCACATCTATAAAAGGATAACGCGGACAGCGATGAGTGCAATTGCGTGATTTTGGAGTAGACTAAAACGCACTATGTTGAAGAAAAAATCCTGGCGAGAACGCCCCTCATTTGATCTCGATGCCGACCTCCCCGCCGAAGCGCGCTACGCCGCGCTGTCGCCGGAGGCGATTGGACATTGCAACACGCTACTGGCGGCGATCATGGCGCAGATTCCGCCGACGTCGGCGCCGCTGGCCGATGCCGTCCGCGCGAAGACCGGCGGCCGCTTTCACGACGCCGCGCTGGCGCTGGGCGCGCGGCACGGGCGCGACTGGCGCGACATGATGCTGGCCAATGTCTCGTACGATCTGTTCCTCGCATCGCTGGGTTGTTCGACGCTGGCGCTGCCGACGCCGTCGGGCCCGGTCGTGGCGCGCAACATGGATTGGTTTCCCGAATCGCTGCTGGCTCGCGCCAGTTACCTGATCCGGTATCACCGCAGCGGCAAACCCGCCTTTGCTCACGCGGCCTGGCCGGCGTCGATCGGCACGGTGACGGGAATGTCGGCGCGCGGATTCGCGGTCGTGGTCAACGCCGTGCGATCGCCGGAGGGCGTGAATCTCGGCGGCTACCCGGTATTGCTGTTCCTGCGCAAAGTTCTGGAGGACGCCGCGAATTTCCGCGCCGCGCTGGACCTGCTGAGTCTCGAGACGCTGGCGATGTCCGCGCTGATCACGCTGGTCGGCACGCAGAACGATGAGCGGGTGGTGATCGAGCGCACCCCGACGCGCCACGCGTTGCGCTGGGGCGAACCCGGCCGGCCGTTGATGACGACCAATCACTACCGCCAACTTTACGCGCCGGAAGAGAGCAAGCCGGAAGGCTGCACGCGCTTTAACCGGCTCTGTGAATTCTTGAATTCGTACGACGCCACGCGGGAAGCCGACGACGAGGAACTCTTGAGCATGCTCTCGGACCCGGGCGTGATTCAGGAGATCACCGCGCAGCACATTCTGATGCGTCCGCGGCAGCAGGAGATGCAGGTGTTTGTGCCGGGGAGATTGCTCGCGGAGGACTGAGTAAAAATCGCGTACTAGGTCTGTACCATATGGACAATTGTCCATGTGGTTAAAACTCATCACGCGTAAACAACCCTACATAACGTCGAGCGGAAAGACGCTCTGCGCGTTCTTGCCGCCGGCGAGGTCGACGCGGAGCTGCCACTCGTAGGTGTGGTTGAACGATTTGCCGCGTCCGGACGGCGGGCAATTTTCGGCGGGGATGCGCACGCGGATTTCTCCAGCGAGACGCCCGTCGGCCGAGCGCGCGGCGGCGAGATTCAGCGGAATCTCGCGGACGGTGGTGTGTTTCATGTGCGTGAAGCGGCCAAAGTGGACGACCGCGTGTTCGATGCAGACGATGCGCCCGACGATTTCCGCGGGTGCGGCGTCGCGAGCTGGGATGTTGATGCGAAGTGTGAAGTCGTCGTCGCGCTTGAGCGGCGTCGCGCAACTCAGTTGAACGCGCGCGTCGCCGGTATATCTGTAGTCGAGAAAAGATCGAATGAGCCAGATTACTTCTGCCGAAGCAAGGACGGCGGAGAGTATTACGAAAGCGCGACCACCGCCATTTAACTCCTGTCGCGAATACCAATGTGCCGACAACCCGATCAGAGGCAGGCCAGTCGTACAGAATATGTAAAGCCCGGCCAAATATCTTTGCCGACGCGATTGAATTTGAAGGAGTTGCCACCCATCCGACGCATTGCTTGGAATTGTTTTCATCCGCGAGCGGCGGCGCAGGATTCCCGTGGCCATGCCAATGACAATCGAAGCCACGACGAAGCCGAGCGCCCCGAACCAGTAGAGTGAAGTCGCGTCCATTGCGGAACGAGAGTAACGGAGAGGGAGAGGGGAATCATTTTCCATTTTCCCATTACGAAAGCGCGCGTCCCACGCTCCCGTTATTGGAAAATGAAAAATGACCGAATGGAAAATGGAAAATGATCCACTTCCTCCACGAAGCTTGCCGTTACTTCATCCCCGCTTATACTCGCGCGAATGGAATGGACTCCTCGACTTCGCGTTGCGTATTATGTTCACGCCTGGCAGGGACTGCTGATGTTTCTGGCAGGACTGGTCAGCGTGCTGGCGGCGTTTGCCGGGTACATGAAGGCCGGCGGCAAGGAAGAACTGCTGCGCGGCGCGCTCTCCAATCTCGACAGCCAGGGACAGCACACCTTCAAATCCGTCGTCTTCGACTGGCATGAAGGCGCGCTGGTGGTCTCCGATCTGCACCGCGAGAACATCTACCCGCTCGATTCGGCCAACCCCAACGACAAGATCTCAGGCCTCTCGGCCGATCATGTCACGCTGAAGGTCGATCTTTTTCCGTGGCCGCCAAACGTCCGCAAGCTGACCGTGGATGGAATGAAGGATACGGAAGTGACCGTCTCGCAGGGTTTTCTCCAGAACGGCAAGCTCTGGCAGCCCAAGGGGCCGCCGTTTCCGATCGAATTTCAGAACTGCAATTTGAAACTGAACATCGGCGACATCACGCCCGTGCAGCTGACCGGCTGCAGCGGCGAAATCCGCAGCGGTGCGCTGGAAGATGTCCGCGTCGCATTCAGCTTGCGGGAACTCAACGGCAAGCCGTTCAATTTGAAGCTCGAAACGCTGGAAGACGGGCAGTGGCAGCTGACCGGCGAAAACATCCAGCTCAACACGCGCGATGTCGTCGCGATGGACAAGAAGCCCTTCGGCGACAAGCTCGATCCCGTGGGCCTGCTCGTCCGTTCGCTCTTCTCCGGCGAGATGGGCGCGGAAGGCATCGTAACTTCGCTGCGCATCGCCATTCAGCCGGCGACGGCGACGAAAGCGTTCGCATGCGACGGCGAAGTCGGATACCGCGATCTGGAATTCCGCCTGCCGTCTCCCGAAAAGGTGGAAGGCCAGGCGCTGCCGTATTTCCTCGACCAGCTGCTGGGCGCGGAGAAAGACGAAAGCATCTGGCCGCGCTGGATGCAGGTCGACCGCATCAAAACCGGGCACAACGGCCGCGTCCACTTTCACATGATCGACGGCAAGCTGGAATTTGCCTGCGACGAAGGCGCCGGCAGCGCGTTCACCGGCAGCCGCGGCGATGCGCAGTTTCCGCCGCTGGAATCGTTGAAAGGCGCCGTCGAGACCGATACCCAGGGCCGCCCATGCCGGATCGTGGTCCGCGGATTCCTTGGCGATCAGCTCAGCTTCGAAACCCGTACCGCGCGCGAAAAGGACGGCATGCGCTCGTATGAAATGCTGATCGAGCCGCGCGGCGGCGATTCCGCGAAGCTCGAGTTCCGCCAGTCGCTCTGGCGCTTCAAGTCGATCGTCAAAGATTATCTCGTCGTCGACAATGCAACCGTCGCCGCCCGCAAGCTGCCCTGGGCGGAATTTGAAGTCGAAGCTGACGCACGCCATTTCCCCAAGCCCGATCTGCTTCCCGTCGGCATGCAGAACGTCTCCGGTCACATGTACGCGAAAGGCCGCTTCGGCCGCGACTTGCTGCTCCATTTTGATACCGTGAACCTCGACGACGGCGCCGGGCTAATCTACGGCAATCCCAAGTCGCAGCCCGCGGTGTCGGCCACGCATTCGAACTTCGGACCGTTCTGGGACGCGCTGGTGGCGATGTTCGGCACCGATACGCCCTGGCAGTTCCACGATCTTTCACTTCACGGCGAAGCTGACGTGCAGTTCGAGCTCTCACCGAAGCTGCACTGGAAGACGACGCGCCTGAAGAATTTCAAACTCGAATCCGGCACGCTCGAGCACGCCAACCGCACCACTGACGTGGGCGCCATCGGCCTGCAGCTCGACGCCTCGCACTCGCAGAATTCGCAGCACCCGTTTGAGTCCCAGATCGAAGTCACCGCCGGCGTGCCGCAGCTGTGGGACGTGAAATTGAAGGGCAACTGGCAATACGGCAAGGGCATGGGGCAGGGTGACTTCGTGCTGAAGGAAGAGAACGTCCCGTTCCTCCTCCATCCGCAACGCGACTCGCTGGAAGCCCGCTTCGTCTCCGAAGACAAGCGCCGCATCAACCGGACGACGTCGGTGCATGTTCAGGACGGCAAGGTTGAGCGGGAAGTGAAGCCGTAATACGCGGAATCTGAATTCGGGAATGGGAATTCGCCGAACGCAATGCGCGGCGAATTCCGATTCCCTAATCCCGATTTCCGCCGTTCGCCGTTCTAGCCGCCCGCCTTATTCTCAATCTCGTAATGCTTGAAATTTCCGTCGGCGACGAATTTCTGCGTGCAGCGAACGATGCGCTGGGAGACCTGGTCGACGTTCTTCGCGCCGTAGGTCCAGATGGACGTGAGGCGCGGCGTCATGTTTTTTAAGGTCGTCATGGTGCTGCCGAGAGGGCGGCTCGGGTCGGGCATGTGATCCATGAGTCCGCTCTGGCCGGCGAACATGGCGCGGCGGAGGAAGACGGCGGGCACTTCGCCCATCATCGGGTCTAGCTGGGCGATGATCTCTTTGGCCTTGAAAGTATTGATGATGAAGACCGCGGCTTCCAGGCCGTGTTCGCGCAGCTGCTTCAGGACATCCGTGAGTTCAGGTAGATGTGTCGCCAATCCCACCGGTTCGATTTTCTGCTCCAATAACACCTGCACGGCCTTGACGCAGATATTGGCGTCCTTCGTGGCTTCGGGAACTTCGATGAAAATCGGGATGCGTGACATGGGTGGGATCCTGCGTACGTGTCAAATTGAGACAGAGCTATTCGTTGCTGATTCAAGGTGCAATTTTCGTGCCACGAAATCGGCAGCTACTTCATATTCTGCCGGGGAACCTTGAAGTCGCCAGCCTTGATCTTCTTTATCGTCTCTTCGGCCAGCTTTTTTACGTCCGCGGGAATCTTGCTCTCAATTTTGGGATTGTAGACCACGGAGACGCCGTTCTGTTTCATGCCGATGAACTGCACTTCGCTTTTGAACGAGCCGTCCTTGACGCTCTTGGCGAGGCTGACAAATGCGCCAGAGATATCGATTGCCGCCGAAGCCAGGATCACATCGGGAGCCATCGACGACTGGTCGGCGTTGGCGCCAAAGGCGAGCACGCCCTTGTCCTTCTTCTCCTGCACCGCCTGGAAGACGCCGGCCGCGCCATTGTTGGCGTTGTGAAAAATAAAGTCGCAGCCCTGGTCGATCAGGATCAGCGTCCGTTCCTTGGCGCGGGCGATGTCCTTGCCGTCCTGCGTCCAGACGATGGTGACTTCGATGTCCTTCTTCACCGACTTCGCGCCCTGTTCGAACGCAAAGAAGGTGCTTTCGATCACAGCGACCTTCTCCGGTCCGACGACGCCGATCTTGTTGGACTTGCTCATCGACGCGGCGATCTGGCCGAGCACGTAGCAGGCGTCTTCGAGCTGGAAGCGCATGCAGGCGACGTTGCCCTGCGCGTTCTCGCCGCCGGAAATCAGGAACGTGGTCTTGGGATGCTGCTCGGCGATCTTCAAGGTTTCCGGCGCGTACCATTCGCTGGCGTGGCCGATGACGAGGCTGTAGTCCTGCCCGGCAAAGTCGCGGAACGCCGCGAAGGCTTTGGCCGGCGCGTCGGCGACGGCGTTATTGACCGGCACATTCAGTTCGGTGTGAATTTTCTGGAGACCGTCGTAAGCGCTCTGACTCCACCCGCCGTCGGTGACTTCTCCCGGCGTGACCAGCGCGACTTTAAAGTCGCCGGCCTTCTCGACCGGCTTGGTGTCTCCGCCGCCCGTGGTTGGTGTCGTCGGCGTACTCGGTGCGCCGCATCCGGCCAACAGTGCAACCGCACTCACTAGAACCAGCGCCAGCACAGCTCCGAGCTTTTTCATGAAAAGACTCCGTGGTTGAATTTGTAATTGGGAATGTCTTGACGGTATTCGAAGAATATTGAACGTCAATGGCAAGGCGGGCGGCTGTGCGTCAAGGAGCAAGCATACAGCGCTTGCTCCTGGACACACAATCGCACCTTATTGTGACGCGCAACGATGCGCTTAGAACTCACGAATCTTCGGAGGCTGCGGAGGTGATTGAGGCGGAGGATTTCCCGCGGCGGGGGCGGGGGCAGCGGCGGCGGGGTCCTTCTTGCGCCAGGCCCAGAAGCCGTTGTACTTCTTTGTGTTGGGGTCGATGAAGTCGCTGCAGATGAAACCGCTGCGGCCGATCAGCTTCTGGATCACCCGCATCGTGTGCTCGTCGCAGTCGTCGAAATCCGTCTGGTAGAAGCCGCAGATTTCGCCCTTGGGCGCCTGGTTCAGCAGGCGCAGGCAGTAGAGCACCATGAACTCAAACTTCTCTTTGCCGGTGACCTTCACGGCATTGGTCACGGCCGTGCCGCCCTGCGCGATCAGGCGCATGGAGTCTTCCGGTTTGGCGGCCTCGCCGGGTGCGACCAGCGGTTTGTCATCGGGCAGTTCGATAGCCATAGAACACCTAGTTTGACCCGTTTTCCCGCTTTTTCGAATGCAAAATTCCGGTTTGCATCCACCTGCAATTGTCTAAGAGCCGAAGTAATCGAACCAGCTCCGCGCCGTTTCGATCAGGCGGACGCGGTGCAGCTTCACGGTGCCGCCGTCGCGGCAGGACTGGATTTTGCCGTCGAGGAGCTTCCAGATCACGATCGCGATGTTCTCGGCGGTGGCGACCTGGTCCTTGAAGAATGACGTGTCGAAGTTCAGATGCTTGTGGTCGAAGCGCGTTTCGATTTCCTGTTCAAGCAGCGTCTCGAACTTGCCGACGTCGATGACGATGCCCGTGCGCGCATCCGGTTCGCCTTTGACGGTGATCTCCGCGACGTAGTTGTGGCCGTGGCCGTGGAGGTTGTTGCATTTGCCGTAGATGCGGATGTTCTCTTCCGCCGAGAGTTTTTCGGAATGGAGCCGATGCGAGGCGGCGAATTCGATCGAGCGCGTGAGGTGGACCATGTTCGGTTCGGCTCCGAATAGTTCGATGTGAAAGCCCGGATGTTCTTCCAGGCGCAGGGAGGTGCAGCGTGCCGAACCCATCACGGCCGGCAGGCGTTTCCAGAGGACCTGCGCGAGGACTTCGGTGGTCGGCACGGCGTCGGCGAATTCGGGGAGCGCGGTGTTGAGCAGGCGGTGGTCGATGTCGGAGAGAATCCGCTTTAAGTTCGCGTCGACATCCTTGATGTTGATGACCATGCCGTCGATCGGATTGACCGGGCCTTCGACGCTGACTTCCAGCACGTAGTTGTGCCCGTGTCCGCTGGGCTCGGCAGCGACGCCGAAGACCTGTTGCAGCTCCGCCGTGGAAAGTCCGCCGCCACGGTAGATGTGCCCGGCAGTGAACGTGACTTTGCGCGTCAATGTCAGCATGCAATCCGCTCCCTTGAACGCTATGCTACTTACAGCCGCAACGGGAGTCCAGCAGCCTAGAAACACTCATGTCGAAATCTGAATCCGAAACAGGCAGCGTCCTGCACACCGAACAGTGGCTGCCACTGCCCGTTGAGAAGGTTTTCCCGTTCTTCGCCGACGAGAAGAACCTCGAAGTCATCACGCCGCCGTTTCTGCATTTTCACGTGCTGGGCAAAAGTACGCCGGAGATTACGGAAGGCACGCTGATCGACTACAAACTCCGCCTGCGCGGCGTGCCGGTGCGCTGGCAATCGCGGATTGAAGAGTGGCGGCCCAACGAACGCTTCGTCGACACGCAAGTGCGCGGTCCCTACGCGCTCTGGCACCACACGCATCTATTTGAATCCGTCCGCGGTGGCACCAATGTGATCGATCATGTCCGCTACGTGGTGCCGCTGGGATTTCTGGGCCGGTGGTTCGTGCTGCCGATCGTGCGGCGCGACGTCGAGAAGATCTTTGACTACCGCCGGGCGAAGATCACGGAGCTGTTTGTAGTCCCGGCGTCCCGCCCGGTCTGACCACAGCATAAGTGAAACCGATCAGTCGTTCGATGGACGTTATCTATTGCGAAGCAACGCAATATTGCTTCGCGGTAGATTTGCCGAACCGAGATATCGACGTTCACTCCATCGTGGACAGTTAGACCGGGCGGGACGCCCGGACTACGATTACTTCGCGGCCAGGGACTCGCCGCTGTCGTCACCCAGCGAGCGGACTTCCTCGATGGGATCGGTGGTTGTGAGTTTCAGTTCTTCCGTCTGCTTGACCGCGCTGTGGTAGGACGCGTAGCGGATCCACGTGGAGACTGCGAAGATCAGGTCGAGGACCACGGCGCTCAGCACCCAGCCCTGCCCACCGGCACCCGCGCCGTAGGCATGCAGACCGCTGCCGAGGACGAAGTTCACGCCGTACCAGGCCATCACCACGGAGTTGAAGCAGAAGACCGCGCCGAGGCTTAAGCCGAAGTTGCTCCACAGGCCGCTGAAGCGTCCGTGCAGCACCACGAGGTAGCACATCAGCGTGATGAACGCCCACGTTTCCTTCGGGTCCCAACCCCAGAAGCGCCCCCACGAATAGTAGGCCCAGACGCCGCCGAGGATCGTGCCGCAGGCGATCAGCAGCACGCCGACTTGCATCGCGCGGTAGATGTACTGATGGAGTTCGCGCTGGTTGTCCTTCGCGCCGGGGTCCATGAAGTGGCGGTAGAGTGTGACGTGCGCGAGCACGCAGGTGAGCAGGAACGCGGCGTAGCTGAGCGTGATAGTCAGCACGTGGACCGTCAGCCAGAAATTGTTGCGCAGCACCGGGACGAGCGGCTTGATGTCGGAGCTGAAACCCGGTTCGCCAGGGTTGCCGGTGACGACCGGCAGCATGTCCATCAACACCAGGCAGAGGAATCCGGCCGTCGCGCCGCAGATCATGAAGTAGCGTTTGCGGTAGATCAGTTCGAAGACCATGCTGAAGAAAACCGCGCCGAAGCCGACCCAGACCACCGATTCGTACATATTAGAGACCGGCGGCCGGCCGGCGATCAGACAGCGCGAGACAAAGCCGAAGACGTGAAAGGTCAGCCCCATCAGGAAGATGCCCATGGGCGCAAGGTAGGAGAGCTTGCCTTTGAACTTGAAGAAGGCGGTGCCCAGCGTCAGCGCGAGCAGGTAGCTGAGCCATGCGATGCCGAAGGGATGCAGTTTGTTGTAGCTGACTTCGCGATCGAGCGCGTCGTAGCTGGGGTAGATCGCGGGGCTTAAATTGATCAGCGAGGTGCGGAGCTCCGACGATGCGGCGCTGAACGCGCCTTCTTCGCGCTTGCGGTAGGCCAGGACCACGGAGCGGAGCGAGGAGAGCACCTTCTGCGCCTGGGCTTCCGTGTAATATTGGCGGGTCGAACTGGCGTCGAAACTGTCCTTCAACGCGCCCATCGAGATCCAGGTGCCCTGGGCGTCGGAGGGATGCGGGATGATGTTCAGCGCGGCAAACCCGTTGATGATTTCCAGCATGGAGTCGGCGCGCTTCTTGACCAGTTCGGCTTCCTGTTCCAGCGCGGTGACGGCCTTTTCCTGATTCTTGTGGCGCTTATCGAGCGCGCTTTCGAAGATCTTCCGGAACGCGTCACTGGCCTGCAGCTGTTCCAGGCTGACGTATTTTTCCGTTCGCGGCAGTTTCATTTCGTCGAGCAGCGGGCCGTAGGAGACCATGATGCAGGGAAACTTGTTCCAATCGCGCGTCTGAAACCACATCGAACAGAACATGTCCATGGCGTAAAGCGTTTCGCCGGTTTCCTTGTCCTTGATGTGCGGCGTGATGCCGGCGAACGGGTAGAGCGGCTTGCCGACGATCTGCTGAATGTGTTCGATGGCGTATGTCTGCAGCGGCTTCTTGCGTCCGCCTTCCTGGATCGCGAGCATTTCGATGGCGGAAAAGTCCATCGGCCCTTTCAAGATCGCCGGCGGCAGATCCGATTCGTCGCTGCCCTGATCGGCAGCGGCCGGTGCGGCCGGGGCGTGCGGGTCCGCGGCCAGCGCGTGAGGATCGGTGGCTGGTGCAGCGGGCGCAGAGGGGGCAGCATGCGGATCCACCGGGCGCGTATCGATCCCGCCGTCCGCGGCATGGACACCCAGCGTCAGCAGCGCCAAAAGCGCCGCACTTCCCAGTCGCACTACCGTATTGAGTTGCATTCGCATTGTTACCTTACCTCAAAAGTACCGCATGAATTTTAGGGATCTCGTCAGCTCTTGACCGAATCAGCGACGCGCAACTTGCCTTTATCCTTCTCACTTCCCTTTTTTTGCTTCCCGCCCGCATTGGCCACGGGTTCCGGGCGCCGGTTGAAGTACGGTTTCAGGTAGAACATGGTGAAGATGCCGAAGCAGATCATCAGGCAGCCGACCCACTTGGGCATCCAACCCGGATCGCGCAGGATCTGGACGCCGGAGTAATCCGGATCGACCGGCATGCGGTGTTCAGCCTGCGAAAATTTGTAGGTCGTGCCCAGCCACGGACCGTACCAGACTTCCGGGTAGGTCGTCGGCGAATTCATATAGATCTTGCGCGTCTTCTGGACGGACGCTGCGATATCGGTCTTCGGCACGGTGACCGTCTGGCGGTTGAGGAATTCCATCGTGATCTGCGTCTCGTCTTCGGCGATGATCGCGCCGTACATGTCGCGCGATTTTCCGCCCTCGAGGATGTCGGGGATGTCGCTCTTGGTTTGCGGATTGCGCGCTTCGGCCAGGATCTTGGCGTCGGGCTTGAGCAGCACCCAGTCGAGATGGCCATCGAAGCTCAGCGTGCTTTCGAACGACGCGAAGCTCATTTCGTTTTCCATGCCTTCGTTGGCCGGCGCGGAGAACTTCAGCAGGCTGACCTTGAACGGCAGCATCTGGAACTGGTTGGCGAAGGAGAGGCCGACTTTTTTTCCGCCGACTTCGAAGATTTCGCGCGGCAGTTCGACGGTGGTCTTGCCGGTGTGGTCATCGGTGTGCGGCTTGAGCATGCGCTGGCCAAGCCAGACTTCCTTCTTGTCGTTGCCGACGGTAATGCGGCAGAAGAGGCCCGGCGCCTGGTTCTCGTTATCCTTTGAGACATTTTCGAGCGGACGCCACGCCATCTTCGTCGACGAGTGCGCATGGTACTCGTCGATGGTGAACGTCGCGCCCGGCGCCCAGTGCAGTTCCTTCTTGTCGGAGAGCACCACTTCGCCGGCGAAGTCGCCGTCTTTGCGCGATTTCAAAAAGTAGCGCAGCTTGCCGTCATCACCGAGGTAAACCTGGAGCGCGTTGGTCTTTTCCCCGCCCATGCCGGTGCCCGGCGCCATGTTGCCGCCGCCATGCTTGGCCAGCGGCTTTTCGACGTCGGCCATGACTTTCGGTCCGAGCAGATCGAAGAAGATCGCGGGATTGTCCGGGTTGTCGTTGAAATTGACGGGCTTGCCGCCTTCCATGCGGAAGTTCGGGAAGTAGCCGTAGATGTACACCTTCCACTCATCAAGCCCCATCAGCGGGTAGTCGGTTTTTTCGTTGCCCTTGACGGGGATGTCGAAGCTCTTGCCCAGGAGCTGCATTTTCAGCGTCGGCACGGCAGTCTTGGGATCGATCACCAGATTGACCACCGCGCGGGTGGGTTCGCCGACGCGTTCGGAGATCATCGGTTCGGTGGCGTTCTTGGTGAAGACGTAGTAGCGCTCCTGCCTCGGGCGCAGGATCTGCGTGCCCGTGCCGGCCGGATTGGCCGGGGGCGGCATGCCGGGCTGGAATGCAAGCACGGCCGGACCTTCTTCAAAATTGTCGCCGAGGAACAACCAGCGGTCCTGCTGGCCCATCATCGGGCCTTCCATGTGGAGATGGACCGCGGCCGGGCCGGTCTGCGCGTCGCTGACGTCCTTGTAGACTTCCACTTCCTTGGTGTCGATGACTTCGATCTTCACCGCCGGGTCGGGCGACTTGACCTTGAACGCCTTGTCCATCGACTTCACGTTAAACTGGGTGTGTGCGGCTTCTTGAACTCCGTCGACCGTGGCGACCAGTTCCTGCTCGCGCAGTTCCATCACGTCGGTGGCTTCCACTCCGCGGTGCAACTGGACGAAGCCTTCGACGCCGAAATGGCGATCGATCATCGAGCCGATCAGGAGCACAATGATGCCGGCATGGGTGATCACGAAGCCGGTCTGATGCGGCTTCCACGGGTAGCGGATGGCCGCGACACTGAAGAGATTGATGGCCAGGAAGGTCAGCCAGATGTCGAACCAGATGTTGCCATAAATCAGGCGCTTGGCGACCTCGGCGCTCACCTTGGATTCGTACCACGTGCCGGCGATGGAGGCGATGATGATGACCGCCAGGAGGATCAAGGCGAGCTTCAACGACGCCAACGGTTTTAGAATCTCTCGGAACATGTATCCGCTTTCAGTTCAATGCCTTAAAAAGAGACACCGCCCGCGCGGGGACTCTTAAATGTGTAACGAAACGACGCAGCCGCTGGGGGTCCGTTCCATTTGGGCAACACATGTGCCAAGACCAAGCATATCCAGCGGGGGGCCCAGTGGTATCGGAAATTGCGTTTTTCGGAATCCTCCCTTCTCCCATTCATAAGGGGGACGGCGTTCCACTTGCCGTGTTCCTCGACCTTCTTACAATCTCTCTCCATGATTAAAGTTCGCGTGCTGACCATCCTGTCTGTTTGCGCCGTGATTGGCTGTGCGGCGTCGGGGAATTCCAAGCGGAAAGTCGATTACCTCGGCTCCCGTGGCGCTGTCGTCTCTGAGAATGACGAGAAGCAGTCGTCGATCTTCAGCAACTGTCCTCCGAATATGGTGCTGGTGCCCAACGGGCCAATGCTCTACGGCCCGCCCGACGAGAAGAACGCCGAGCATGGCGCCAAGGAAGAAGCGCAGCGCATTAATGTTAAGGCGTTTTGCATCGACAAATTCGAGTGGCCGAATCAACCCGGCGAGGCGCCGACGCGGCTGGTCTCATGGCTGGAAGCCAGCACCCTCTGTTCAAGCAAGGGCAAGCGTCTCTGCACGGAATACGAATTCGAGAAGGCCTGCCGCGGTCCGTCGGGTACGCACTACACCTACGGCGACGGCTTTGCGGCCAAGGCCTGTGCCAACGCCAACGACGACTACGGTTTGGGGCAGTTCACGAATTGTGTCTCGGGATTTGGCGTTTACGACATGAGCGGCGGCGTCTACGAATGGACTTCAAGCACGCCTCCGACAACCACCGGACCGGACACGTCGGGCCTGCGCATCGTTCGCGGTGGGATGAGTACGGATGCCGAGGAGAAGACCTCGCGCTGTACGTACCGCCTGCGCTTTGCCACCACCGTCACTGGGCGCGAGATTGGGTTCCGCTGCTGCGGGGCGCTTGTTAAGGAAGAAGTGAAGTAGCTTTTATACTCACGCAAAGCCGCGAAGCCGCCAGAACTGCCTTTGATTCGCGCATGCCGCGTACGTCATTTCGTTTCGCGGATGCAATAGAGGTATTCTTCTCCTTTCAGATAGATGCTCGAGCCTTCGAAGACCGGCGATGAGTAAAACGCTTCCTGCCTGCACGGGTTTCCGGACTCGCTGGCAGGGAAGGTGTTTTCGATGATGTTGCGGGCGACTTCTTTGTACTCCTTGCCGGGCGTCATGATGATTGTGGAGCCCGCGTCGTCGACGAGGAAAATGTTCTTCCCGGCGAGGGTGGGGCAGGCGACGGCGCCGTACAGGTAGCGGTCGTAGCGCGCGTACCAATCGAGCCAGCGGTGGTAGACGCCGGCCTTGGCGGCGACGTCGATGACGCTCAAGCCCCCGCTCATGTCCAGCGAGTAGACCAGTCCGTCGACGTACAGCGATGAGGCGACGAAGTAGGCGATGCCGCGCATCGGCACGTAGACCTGGTCGGAATCCAGCTCGAAGGTTTGCTTGAGTTCCAGTTTCTCGCCGGGCGCGGTCGGGATCTGGAGCGCTGCGAAAGCGACATTGTTGTCGGCCCAGCGCTTGAATTTATCGGCGACGTAGATCACGCCGCCTTCGGTGATCGGCGTGGAGTCGCCGAACAGGCCCATGTCGTTGGCCGCGATGCGGACGCCGTCGCTGACGCGGTAGAGCCCCACGACCCGGCCGATGTGCGCGACGTAGACGGCCGATTCGTTGCCCACTTTCACGACCTGGGGCGACGCGCCGCCGGATTCGGGAGTCGGGGTGCGCCAGAGGATCTTGCCGGTCGGCGGGTCGAAGGCGATCAGCGTCTTGTACGCGGCGTAGATCAGTTTGCCGTCAACGAGGATCGGCGACGTATGCAGGCCGTGTTCCGCGGCGCCGAAGGCTTCGTGGTAGGTCCAGAGCCGCTTGCCGTCTAGATCGAAGCAGCAGACCACGCTGGCGCCGGGGCCTTTCATTCCGCCGCCGGAAGCCCAGTAGACGCGCGCGCCGTCGGAGCAGGGCGTGGCGTTGCTGGAGCTGACTTCGTTGCCGGTCATCGGCGGGTAGCGCTTCGGATCGATGCTCCAGAACGTCGTCTTATGAAGCGTGCGTTCGAAGTCGGCTTTGGCTTTCAGCTTCTTGTCGAGTTCCGTCTGCTGCGCGAGGGACAAGCCTTGCGGGGAGACGCCCGCGTTGATCATCGCCACGAGTTCCGTGTCGAATTGTTCGAGCTGCGAGATCTGCGATTCGAGCTTGTCCTTGTTCTGTGCTTTTTCTTCGGCGGTCATCGCGTCCCACGGCGTTGAGGCGTGCAGCCAGCGGACTTTGCCGTCGGCCTTGTTGACGCAGGTGAGATCGGAGACGCCGGAGCCGAAGAAGATCCTGTCGCCGACGACGATCGGATTGGACATGCTCCGCCCGGTGACGCGGGTCATCCAGGCGATGTTTTTGGATTCGTACGTCGCCGGTTTGGAGGGCGTGATGTAGGCGAAGAGGCGCCAGGTGCTCATGTTGGACGCACCGCTGGAACTGACCAGCGCGGTGCTGTTGGAGAGTTTGAGCAGCAGGCGGTTCCAGCCCTGAGCCAGATCGACTTTGACGCTCTTGTTGTTCTCGAACGTCAGCGGTTTGCCATTCAGCCAGGCCCTCGCGGCGGCGCCGGCGTAGCCGACGGTCAGCATCGCGTCTCCGGCGGCTGGGGAATAGACGTACGTGTGTGCGTACGCGCATTTGTTGGCGAGATCGCCTTCGTACTTGGTGTGGATGTTGGTCGGGTCTTTGGCGTCTTTAACGCGCGAGATCGTCGCGAAGAAGGAGACGAAGTCGAGATTGAGATTCCGGCAGATGCCGCCGTTGTGCGCATGGTTGCTCTGGTTGTCCATGCCGAGGTGAATCATCTTCCAAGCGGCGTCGCCGGCCTTGTCGCCGGTGTTGGGTTCGATGGCGGCTTCGCCTTTGAGAAAATCCGTCTCGATGTCCTTGGCCGGATCGGGCGCGTTGAAGGGACCGGCGATGAGCCAGTCCTTGAGTGTGAAGTACTCCAGCGGCTTCGCGTCGGGCCCGGGCGCTCCGGCCGCGGGCTTGGCGGCCTGGTATTTCAGCTCTGAGGTGAAGCCCTGCACGCGGCGGCTCCAGGTGAGCGGCGGCGTCGCTGCGGGGTAGCGGCCCGTGCCATCGCCGCGCCAGCCGACGGGGTGCTCCGGCGAAGGCGCGTACGTCGTCGAGCCGAGTGGAGCGGCATCCTGTCCGGCGGCAGCGAAACACGTGGCCAGAGTGGCGATCAGGATGAGTCGGTTCATGGGGTGGGCTCCTTGTATAGATCGAACTGGACAGGCCGTGCAATTAGTACGTATACGTCTCAAGGCGGACAAGTGCGGGAGTGTTTGCGGGTGTCCCGGTAATGGTACGGCGTTGCGGATTGTACGGCGGGATCGGGATTGGGGAATCGGGATTCGGGGGATCGTCCTCCTTAGGTGGAATGTTACGGAATGCGACAGAATGTTACACGGGCGGGGGCTTCTTCATGGGGGCCTGCTATGCGCGGGGGAACGGCACTGCAAACAGCATTGCGGATTGCGGATTTCGGATTGCGGATTGGAGTGGTGGGCGCTGAGGCGATGACGGGAGTGGTTCATTGGGGGTGTGTCTCCACGGGTTGCGAGATGACGGGGATGGGCTGGATTGAACGTCACGCGTTTAAGCTTTGAGTGGGGCGAACGAAGGATTGGGACTGAACGAACGGAGCGGTGCATAATTTCCTATAGTATTAAGCAGTCGTTGAACCTAAAAGTCAAGTGTTTTCTTCGAATTTAGTAAAAAAGATTTTATAACACGTGATGTTCAGCAGTGCACTCGGTGCGGCTGGCCCAAGGGATTTGCAGGGGGCGGGTCCATGCCGCTGCATTTTCGTTCTGTGGGGCTGTGGGTGATCTGGGCTGTCATCGGGGTCTTTGCTCGGCTTGCGGTCCTGGAGGCGTTTATAGGCTGCTGGGACGCGAATGTGGGGCATGCCTGAAAGCGGCTGCGTCGTGCGCTTGGAGTTTCGGGACGATCGATACGGTAGCCGCGAATATGGATTTCTCTATAGTATATAAGCGGTTGAGAAATGCAAAAGTCAAGTATTTTATGTAAAAATAGTAAAAAAGATTTTATAATACAAGATGTGCATGGGGCGCACATGGTGGGGCGTTTTGAAATGTGGAGCGTGCGCGGACTCTTGTTTTCTCGCGCAAAGGCGCCAAGCCGCAAAGCACGCAAAGAACGGCCGGGGGAGTTGATGCGGTTGAGGAATAACCTGCAATCGCTTTGACGGATACGTCTGCTGCCGACACAATCGCCGATCTATCTCAATAGAGAATGCTAATGGGCGGCGTCTACGAAGAGTTCCAACGCGAATTAAAGAGTCTGGCTTTGAAGTGCGCCGACAATCCGCGTCGCGAACTGCTTAGTCTTTACCTTATGGCGCTTGAACGCGAAGAGCTTGTATCCGTCGGATACCGTGAGGACATGATGGTGCAGCGTCTCGACAGGATGCCCATCGACGCGCCCGTACGTGAACTCATCCATCATGCTCTGGTCTGGGCGTGGAAGGATGAAGAGATGCACGCCATTTACATCCGCGGCGCGATTTTGAAAATGGGAGACTCGCTGCTTTCATTCCGCGCCTTTGTCCGGCAAATGGCCGGCGCGATCGGCGGCTGGGCCAGTTCGGTTCGCCAGCATGTCCATTGGCGGCAGGCTCCGTTTTCGCGCTTCATCGCAACTCTGGTGACGTGGGCCGGAATTATTTCGGGACAGATTCCCAAGGATGTGCGTGAACATCTGCGCTACCGACCCTTTCGCGAGTTCTGCCTTTTCAACGTCGATGCGGAAAAGACGGCTGAACTTTGCTGGGGCCGCATCATCGAAATGGCCGGAACACAGAAAGACCTTCCGCCAAATCTGGTCGATGACTTTCGGCGGGTGAAGAGCGATGAGGACCGGCACTGCCGGATTTTTCAGATCCTGGCCGATGCGCTCGATGCGCAGGATCGCCTGGCGCCTGGAGAAAGTGCCGATTCGCTTGCGGCCAGGATTGGCGAGGTGGGTGAATACTTCCTGCCGCGCAGCCGGCGCAAGATGCGCTCTTCTCTGAACAAACTCGGGAGCGGTGGGGACGTTCACGTCGCCGCGGGGAAGACGGCTTCCGAAAAACGCGTGGTCTTTCGCAGACTGCTGGAGGAGTGTGGTTTTGAAGAACAGTTGCGCGAACGCGCTCGGGAAACCGGAAAGGAAATCAACGGGCTCCGGGTAGCGATCAAGGCGACGTTCATGCTCGGCTATCATCGCAAAGACCGCTCGACCATGACCGATCCGGATCTGCTGGACGAACTGGGTGCGTTTCTGGCGGAGCGCGGCTGCGCGGACGTCGCGGTCATTGAAGGGCGGAATATTTACGATCGGTTTTACGCGAATCGTTCGGTGGGAAATGTGGCCCGGTATCTGGGCATACAATCGCCGCACTTTCGCATCGTCGACGCTTCTGAAGAGCAGGTCGAACACTCGTATTTTCGCGGCATGGGGCAGTACACGGTCGCGCGCACGTGGAAGGATGCCGACTTCCGGATTTCGTTCAGTAAAATGCGCAGCCATCCCATCGAGATTGCGCTGCTGACGGTGGGAAATCTGGAATGGATTGGCGCACGCTGCGATGAGTTCATCTTTGTCGAGCGGCAAGCGCATCGCGAAACGGCAGTGATGATGCTGATCGATGAGTTCCAGCCCCATTTCGCGCTGCTGGACGCCTACGAGAATGCGCCCGACGGACTGATCGGCGTGATGGGCTGCCCACGGCCGAAACACCCCTTGCGAATTTATGCGGGAGCCGACGCGCTGGCTGTCGACCAGGTCGCTGCCCGCCACATGGGCATTAAAGATCCGCGCGATTCCAGCGTGCTGCGTGCGGCGTGTCACTGGTTCGGCGACTTCAGCCGGGAAGTCAACGTCGTTGGGATTGACGAACCCGTCACCGGCTGGCGCGGCCCCTATTACAGCGAACTTTCGACGTTACTCAGCCTGTTTGCATTTCCGGTGTACGTCCTGGGCAGCGGCCGCGGCGCACTCTTCGTCCCGGAGATGGATGAAGAGGCGTTCCCGCCGCTGCAACGCGAAAAAGCTTCTCTGCGCATAAGCCGCTGGAGCATCCGGGTTCTACTGGGACTGCGGCATAGCAAATGATGAAGCGAGTCCTCATTGTCGGCGCTGGCATGGGCGGCCTCACTGCGGCCATCAAGCTCGCTCAAACCGGCTACGATGTAGAGGTGCTTGAAGCGCGTGCCGATACCGGCGGACTGGCGTCGGGTCATATTTTCGATGGGATGGCATTCGACGCGGGACCTTACATTCTTCTGGATCGGCCCGGCCTGGAGTGGGCGTTTACACAGCTCGGACTCGAGCTGGACAAGCTCATCGAACTGCGCCGCATCGATAACGTCTATCAAGTCGCCACGGCGGACGGAAAGCTGATCCAGTTTTTCGCAGACAAGGAACGGACGGCTGCGGGCTTCGAGGCGCTCTGGCCCGGAAGCGCGAGACGCTACCTCGATTTCATCGAACATACCGCGCGCGTCTATCGACAACTCGAACCGATGCTGCATGTTTCCCGGCCGGGCCTGGCGGAATTGGTCAAAGCCCGCGCAGTGTTCGCCGCGCCATTTTTGCTCCGATCCTTGAGTAGCGTACTTGCGGCCACGGGACTTCCGGCCCCGCTGGTGAATGCCATTGGAATCTGGACTCACGTTGCCGGGCAGAGCATCGCCGAAGCTCCCAGCCCTCTGGCGTTCGTGCCCGCGCTGATTCATACCGCGGGAGCGTTCTACCCGGCGGGTGGCATCGCCCAAGTACCTCGGGTTTTGTCGGGTATCGCCGCAAAGACGGGCGTCAAGATTCGCCTGAATGCGATCGTGAAAAGCATTTGCTGCGAAGACGGCCGCGCGAACCGGGTTGAATTGGCCAGCGGTGAGTCGTTGACAGCCGACGCCATCATCTCCAATCACAGCGGAATTGGAACCTACCTCGACCTGGTCAAGGATCTGCCGCCGAGAAGTCTCGAAAGGCTCAAAGCACTACCCCTTCAGTCGCCCGGCGTGTGCGCGTATCTGGCGATACGCGGAACAATTCAGAAACCGTATTTGCGCTTTACTCTTCCCGGCGACGGGGAGCTCTGCCGCCTGCTGATTCTACCATCTGTAATGGCACCGGAGCTGGAACAAGACGGCTGGCATCCGGCGCGATTGTTGGCGCCCATGCGCCACGCGGAAGCCGAAGCACTCGGGGAAAATGGGCAGCGCGAATTTCTGGCGCGTATCGTCGCTGAAGAGTGGTGGCGCAATGATGGGCTTGAGTACCGTCTGCTGGGCTCGCGCATTCCCGCGCAGTGGGGCGCGGAGTTCAACCTGTATCGCAACAGCATGAATCCCGTGATGACTGCAAGTTTCATGCGCGCGGGCAGGTTCGCGCATCGCAGTCCGCACCTTCGGGGTTTGTATCTGGCCGGCAGTTCGACTCACCCCGGTCAATGGGTGAGCTTCTGCGCGATGTCGGGCGCGCTCTGTGCGGCGCAGGTTCATGAGGATTTCGCGCGTGCTTGAGACGTCCCTGGAAGAATTAGGCGGCGGACGACGCGTGCGGGTGGCCAGGCTTGGTGCTGGCGAGCCGCTGATTTTACTGCACGGCTATCCGGACAACCTGCAGATCTGGTGCGAACTGGCCATGCGGCTGGCGAAGAACTTTCGCGTCATCGCCTTCGACTGGCCGGGAATGGGCTACAGCGACGAATGGCCCGGAGGTACGACACCCATGCACATGGCTGACAGATTGCTTGCGCTTATGGATGCCTGGAAACTTGAACGCGCTCATATTGCGGGAATGGACATGGGCGGCCAGCCCGCTCTGGCCTTTGCGGCGCGGAATCCCGCGCGTGTGTTGCGAACGGTAGTGATGAATTCACTGGTGATGTGGAACGAACAGACGTCCTGGGAAATTGCGCTGCTGCGAAAGTTCGGGTTCAATCGTTTCGCCTTGCGGCATTTTCCTGGCACCATCTTTCGGCGTGCGGAGCGAACGTTTGTCCCCGTCGGGATACAGCTGCCCGCCGACCTTCGCGCGGATATGTGGGCAAGCTTCAACGCCGCGCCCGTCCGGAAATTCATCATTCGCATGTGCGCCGGATACCAGGGCACGCTGCCCAAACTGCCGGAGATGTATGCGGAAATTACCACTCCGCTTCTGGTCTTGTGGGGCGCGAACGACAAGCACTTCCCTGTGTCGCACGCAGAGAAGTTGCATCGTCTCGTTCCGGGCTCAAGTCTGCAGATCGTACCTGGCGGAGAGCACTGGATGGCGTGGTATCTTGCCGAGGAGATCGCAGAACGATTCAAGCACTTCCTCGCCAAAAAGTCTCCGATTGATTCCTCTTGATGGTTGAAGTCAATCGGGATCTCGCGCTGGTCATCCCATTGCCATTGCGAATACGGCGGGTTTTACCCGTCTATTTTATGGGAAGCTCAAGAGCTTCACTTCCAACCAAACTGACGAATTGAAAGGATTGAACTGATGCATTTCGGATGCAAATGCGAAAATTCCATCTCGGACACTACGGATTTTATTCCGGGCAAGGCCCACTTTATACCCGATATGGATTACTACGATGTTGTTAATGAAATTCAACATTATGTAGATCGCCTGATCGCAGCTAAAGAGGGTGAGGAATTCCGTATCGTCGTTTCGGAATGGATCAAATTGCATTTCGGAGAAATCCGACCGCTACTCCCAAGAGACATGATCTCTTTCGTAATTGGGAAAGCCCAAAGAAGCATGTATCAATGTTCTGAATGCGGACGAATCCATCTCGACTCGCCCATTGACAGCCAACACTTGATATCGTTTGTCCCTGATGAAACTCCCGCGTCTGATGAAATAAAACAGGTTCTGAACTCCGTTCATAAGGAAAAATGGAAGAGGCCGCTGATTGCTAATTGGTTTGGAGGCGCAGGGAAACTTTCATGGCAGAACAACTATCCATGGAACTGGAATCAAGAAGAGTTTTCAGAATGGAACGCGTTCGAGAAACGGTATCATGAAGTATTCGAGGAGTTGAAAAGCAAAGGGCTACTACGGTCATCGTTCTTGCGCAGGGACAAAACCATTGTTCATAGCTGGGACGATTGCCCATTTGGTTGAATGGAAGACGGTCATGGAATGCCGAAAGGAACCGTTGCCGCCATGGTCAATGCTTTCTGAGCAGATCCCGTAGCAATTGATTGGGGGGAGCGAAATGAGTAGAATTCGCAAATGGCTTGAATACAGGATTGGATACGCATTTGAAAAATCTCACTTATACGGCGATCCGCGTCACCTAGAGTTATATCTATATACCATGATGGGCATGTGGGAATCTACATTCAACCCGGCTCCCAATTGCTTGGAAAGGGTTTGGCGAAGTAAGTGTATACCCGACATTCAACCCTTTACCGTTTGCGGAACGTATCCGAATAAGATCCTGCCAATGTGGAAAGAAGTTCCAATTGTTTTTGTGGACAAGGCGCGAAAAGCAGTGATTCGCGGTTCAAGAAAATGTTGGAAAGTTCTGCTGCGCAAATTTACTGCGGACGCCAAAATTCGTAATAAAAAATATCTTCTCGGTATTTTCGAAAAATTGCAATCCTGCGAGGCAGAGAGTGCGATGTGGCCGGAGGACATGGAGACTAGAGTCCACACGTATATCACTTTTTTGATTCATTTTATAGAGGGAGCAAACGGTGAGTCGTTCTGTACCAG
Source organism: Planctomycetota bacterium (assembly GCA_038227875.1). Taxonomy (GTDB): domain Bacteria; phylum Planctomycetota; class SZUA-567; order H5-PLA8; family H5-PLA8; genus JBBRPR01. The sequence goes on along the minus strand of JBBRPR010000006.1, from coordinate 125,190 downwards.
GCTGCACACCTCACAAGGTCCTTCGCGCACCTCATTTATTCGTAATAACGTATTTTTTTGCTATCCAATTGCAGATCAAAAGCCTGATTGCGCAATAGTCGCAAAAACGATGCGCTCTATTTTCTTGAGTCTTACGCAGAGCTTGGATGAGGCGGGATGCGCGCGTGATCACACCCGACCTGTGCGATGAAGGTCCGTTTGATAGTTCGGGCTTTCAGCCCTTGTACGGTAATGGGCGTTCTGTTCCTGGGGCGTTGCCCCGGGCTTTCACATTTCACACCTTTGGTGTGATGAAGAGCTGGAGATGCGCGGTACGGCGTAATTCGTGGTGGCTTGAAAGGCGACGGGCAACGCACGCGTCTGAAAAGGGCCTCAGACGCATGGCACTCAACTCCACGGAGCAAGACGAGAGCGGAGGTGTTGGACCGATGCCACTCGCCTGATCCGAGTGACACGTCAGGTTGTCAGTGTACCTATTTACGCTTGTTTAGCTGCTCTAAGAAACCTTGGAAAGAATCAGCTACCTTATAGACGTTTTGATACATTTCCGCCGGAGGCCTGGGCTTACCGTAGTCGTTGAAATAGTCCTCTTCGTCTTGCGGCTCATTCCGCTGGTCCCAATAATACACCTTTCCAAACTCGGCTCCTGAAACACCGATACAGAATTGCCCAGCTCCGCTGTCATCACCAATTGGGATCAGGGTAGTCGGCATCCGTCCTTTGAAAAATCGAATCCGAACGCTCAGACTGTACGGATCATGCGAGTCCTTTCCCCCACCATAGAAAGCGTCAAATAGAGCATGTTGACCATCGGAAGATATATGTGGTGGCAGTCGCTCCAAAGAGCGAACCACGATAAATGGGTTTTCAGGGGAAGTGCCATTAAATGCGACCGCTCCATATATTAGAAAGATGCGATAATCCTCAGGGAACCGACAGGCTAATTCTGCCTCAATGGAGGAGATTTCGGCCTCTGTCATCGGATGGATATTGCCACCCCCGATGCCGCGAATTCCACCGAGTCGATCGAATTGTGCGATGCTATCCACGGAATATCCCCATGGCTCGGGCTTCAAATTGCCCAGTGTCGAACTCCAGGCTGGGCTGCGCCAAATCTATGCAGGCGGCTTATTCGCATTTCTCGTCTCGAAGGCCCCGCCCGTTTGCCGAACGCCGTCTATGGCCGGAACAGCACTATGCGTTGAAATCGCGCCGCCAACGAATACCTCCTGTTCAGCGGACGTCGTTTGCATATCATACCTCCACGCTTCTAGAAACGGGAAACTTGTGGGTTTTACGGATTGATGGATCACTCACCTGCCGCGCCTGCCGCGCCTAGCTGGCTGCCTGTTCTTCGTCGTGCTTCGCCTTTTCTTTGTTTGGTTTATGTCGTGTACCTGTTCGCTTCGTTCCGGTTTGGGACGGAAGGGCTGGCGGAACACGATGGGTATTTTCATACGCGGTATGCGCAGATGCTGCCCGCGCGGGGGCTTTCGCGGCAGTTTCCGTGGACTCAGGCGAGCACGTGGAAAGAGCAGTTCTGCGATAAGGAATTTCTGTTCCATGTCATCATGGTGCCGTTTGCGATCAACGTCGACGATCCGCTGAAGGGCGTGCGCTTTTTTTCGGTGCTGATCGCGGCGGCGGTGTTCATTGCGCTTTACCTGGTGCTGCGTGGGCAAAGCGTGCCGGCGCCGGAGTTGTTTGCGATGCTGCTGCTGTGCCTGGGCGGGGAGTTGCCGTTCCGGCTGGGGATGATCCGTTCGCATGTGTTGAGCATCATTCTCGCGCTGATCGGCATGCATCTGCTCTACCGCGGGCGCTGGAAGGCGGTCGCGATCCTCGGGTTTGTTTACGCGTGGGCGTATGCGTTTCCGTTTGTGCTGGTGATCCTGGCGGTGGCGCTGGCGGCGGGGAAGTGGCTGGCGGGAGAGAAATTGGACTGGCGGCTGCCCTGCGCGGCGCTGGCGGGCGTGGTGTTGGGGTTGATTGCGCATCCGTATTTTCCCAACACGATTTTGAATCTCTGGGTGGTCCTCCGCGATGTGCTCTTCGCCACCGACAACGCCAGCGGGCTGCGCCAGGGCGACGAGATGTATCCGCTCAACGGCCGTGAAATCATGCAGCGCTTTCCGCTCTACCATTTAGTGCTCGCGGGGCTGCTCGTGAGCGGCTGGCGTTTCGCCAGGAAGGCGTCGCCGGAACTGCTGGGCACGCTGTTGGCGGCGCTGATCTGGCACGCGGCGGCGATGATGTTCGCGCGATTTTTCGAGTACTCCGTGCCGCTGTTGGCTCTGGCGGCGGGGCTGGCGGTGCGCGATCTGCTGGCGGGCGTCGACGTGGCGAAGTTCATCAGCGAGCAGCGGCTGAAATTTGCGGGGATCGTGACGGCGCTGGCGCTGGTGCTGGCGGCGGCGCACATACAGTCCATGTACGAGTGGATCCTCAACGAGAAACTGGCGACGCCGCCGCGCTTTCGCGAGGCGTGCAAGTGGCTTTCCGAACACACCGAACCCGGCGAGACGGTGGTGGACCTGTGGTGGACGGACTTTCCGGAGCTGTATTATTTTGGCTACCGCGAACATTACGTCTGGGGTTTGGATCCGACGTACACCTATCGCTTCAGCCCGCAACTGGCGCTGGCGCTGGAGAAGATGAAGACCGGCGAGATGGCGGTGCACGGCGAGACGCTGGCGAAGGCGTTCAACGCGCGGTTCATGGTGATGCAGAACTGGAGCAAAGCCCACACGACTCAGCCGCCCGGAAAACGGACGTGGGTGCCGGTCTATGCGGATGAAAACGCGGCGGTGTATGCGCTGACGGGGCCGGATGGACCGCCGTGAGGCGGGAGTGCGTTGAACGGATATTTTTCATGTTCCACCGGTCCTTTTCGATTTTCCAATGAACGGCTTGAGTCTGCGGATTCCCAAAACTGGGGTGGGTGTTTGCAGTTCTGGGTTGGGCAGGGGATCTGTGCCTTGGGTGCGCGTGTGGCACGTGATGTGCACTAGGCATTTTGAGAGATTCTGGGTAAGGCCATTTTCGAGGACACATATATGAGCACGCTGACGATTGAAACGGTGATTGTGCCGACGGATTTTTCAGAGAACTCGCGGGCGGTTTATCCGTACGCGACGGATATGGCGCGGGTGTTTGGCGCGAAGATTCATCTGGTGCATGTGTTTGAAGCATCGCTTTATTTTTCAGCGACAGCGGTGGATGCGTTCGCGGTGCTCTCGGCGTCGCCGGCGGGGTGGCTCGATACGAAAGTCATCGAGAACGATCAACTGCTGATCAATGCCGGACAGAAGTTGGCGCAGGAATATCCGGGCATCGAAGTGACGACGAAAATGCTGAAGGGAAATCCGGTCAAGGAACTCACTCATTACGCCGGAGATCAGAAGAATCCGATGATCGTGATTTCGACACACGGCTACACCGGCTTCACACACGCGATGATGGGCTCGACGGCCGAACGGATCGTGCGGACCAGCCCGTGTGCGGTGTTGACGATTCGACCGCCTGCGAAGTGACGGAGTGTCGAATGTCGAATGTCGATGTCGAAAAGCGAAACTGCGAACTGCGAACTGCGAATGTAGAAGCTGCTTTGATCGAGGTTTGGGATTCTACTAAGCTTCGCGTGTGAATTCTTCCAAGCGGCTTGACGTGTGGCTCGCGCTGGGTGTGGGGGCGCTGATGCTGGCGCTCTCGTTTTGTATCCGACCGGATGTCAACCCGGGGCATGACGCGACGTTTTATCTCGATGCGGCGGTGGGGTTCGTTGCGCACGGGACGGATCATCCGTATTTTCGCGAACCGATTTTTCCGGCGCTTTTGGCGCTGTTGATGACGCTGCGTCTGCCGGTGGAGCGTTGTCTTCCGCCGCTGCAGAACGTGGCGTTCTGCGCCGCGCTGTACGTGTATCTCTCGACATTCTGCGCGGCGCGGATTGACTCGCGCGCGCGGCGCTGGTTGTGTGCGCTGGCGATCACGGCGGTGCCGACATTTTTCGTGCTGATGAATGGCGCGGTTTACGCCGAAGGTGTTCTCGCCACGCTGGTGCTGTTGCTGCACTGCGCCTTGGGACAGGCGTGGCGCGCGGCGCGGAATGGGCAGAGCGGACGGGCGATGCTGTGGGCGGCGCCGGTGTTTGGGCTCTCCGCGGCGCTGGGATTGACGAAGGGGTCGTTCGTCATCATTCACGAAGTGCTGGCGCTGCTGCTCGTCGCGACGGTGATCATCTGCGCGGTGCTGCGCAACGGGCGGCGTTGGCCGCTCAAGGCGGCGCTGGTTGTGGCGCTGGCGCTGGGCAGCGGCGGCGCGTTGGCGCAGCGCGGCTGGTTTGCGATTCAGCAGCACAACATCGCGACGCCGCTTAAAATTTACGAACGCGGCGGGATGGTCTTGTTTGGTCGGACGGAATTCGCGCGGCGCTTTGATTTCGCGACGGACAGTGTGCCGTACGTGACGTGTGCGCTTTCGGAATCCGTGTTTCGGCGGATGTATCAGCGCGACCCGGCGGCCTATACGTTTCAGGCGGAGAACGCGCTGGGACAGGCACAGATCGACGCGGGTGTGCCGGAAGAGGAACTCTTTCGGCGCGGCCTCGCGGCGATTCGGGAAGAGCCCGTGCGGCAGTTTGGTTTCGCGCCGTTTGAGCTGAGCCGCTTTGTGTTTCATCACGGCGTGACGGGATTCGCGACGCTCGAGGTGCCGGTGCTGTCGGCGATGCTGTACTCATCCGCGATGAGCGTGCTGCTGAAGGCGTTCAATCTCGCGCTGTATCTCTTTCCGCTGGTGGCGACGTGGATTTACTTTCGGCGATTGCGGAGAGAGCGGATGACGAGCGGCGACGCCTGGCGCGCGTGGCCGGATGCGCTTCGCGCCGGCGTGGTCATCGCGGTGGTGTATTGTGGGGGGTATGTTGGCGTCTACGGATTTGCGACGACGGTGGTGCGGATGGTTTATCCTCTGGCGCCGCTGCTGGTGGTGGCCAATGTGGTTTTGGCGCTCGAAATGACAGCCGGAATTAAAAAGTCTGACAATATCCGCGCCTGATCGTTGTATATAGTATAACTCTGACCGGGGTCCTACCTATATAAGGTGGGATTGATGGCGTTTTCAATTGAGGACAACGGTGATGCCGCGTGGCTTTGCATGGATTTCTGTGGTCTCGCTCATGGGCGTGATGTTCGCGGCGGCGACGCAGGAAGGGGCGGCGGCGCTGAGCGCGACGTCGCAGTCGTTTCAGGCGTGGGCGGCGGGGCTGAAAATTCCGGAGCGCGATGCCACGGCGGCGCAGGGAAACACGCTCTGGTTTGTGCCGGACGTTGACGCGGCAGCGGCGCCGGGCGAGTGGATTTCCGAATCGGTCTGGCGCGGCGTGGCGGCGCAGGAGTTTGTGTTTCTCGATGGCAGCGGCGATGCGCGGCAGGCGGCGACGGCGGCGAAAGTGCTGACGCGCGGCGGCGCGCTGTACTTCTGGTTCGACTGCGCGGACGGCGATGCTCAGCATCTGGTGTATGCGTCGATCGGCGAAGATTCGCAGGATCTGTGGCGCGACGACTGCATCGAAATTTTTCTCCGGTCAAGGGTGGACGGTGCGGAGAAGGGGCCAGAGCCGTTTCATCTCATTGCCAACCCGGCGGGCGCGGTGAGCGTTTTTGGTGTCAGCGAGAAAGCGCGGCCGACGATTCGTACGCGCGCGCGGATTCTTCAATCCGGCTGGCGCGTGGAACTGTGCGTGCCGCTGCGCGCATTGCAGGCGGAGGGCGAACTGCCGCTGGCGTGGAGCGGGAATTTTTCGCGCTCGCGCAAGGGACGGGACGGGGCGAACGCGGAAGAGACGGCGTGGCGTTCGACCGGAGAGTTGCGCACGTTTGTGCCGGACAAACTGGGGACGCTGTATTTCGAAGCGGTCGAGAAAAAGCTGGCGCTTCCGGCGCTCGAGACATTCATTCCGGCAGGACAGGATCTGCTGAAACTCGCGGGAAGTTCCGCGGCGGCGCTGGATATTCTGAGCGGAAAATACCAGGCGCCGGCGGCCCTCGTGCCGTTGCTGCAGGACGCGTCGTTAAGCGGCGATCGCGCGGCGACGTTGGCGCTCCTGCCGCTGTACGACCGGGCGGCGGGAGCGACGCAGGCTGCCGTGGCGCAGGTTCATCGCGATAAGGACGCGCTGCATATTCACGTGGCGTGTTCGGAACGCGACATGAGTTCGATCAAGGCCGCGGAGCCCAAGGACGCGAAGAACATCTGGGACGACGACAGCGTCGAAATCTTTCTCGCGCCGGGGCGGCGGGAAGGCAGCGACTACCGGCAGATCATCGTCAATGCGGCCGGAGCGGCGCAGATCAACAAGGGCAAGAAGCCCGAACCGCTGCCGGGTACGGAGACGCATGTAAGCAAATCAAAGGACGGCTGGACGGTCGACGTCGTCGTGCCCTTCGCAGCGTTCGCTTTCGTCGATGGACGGATTCCGGCGCTGTGGGGGATGAACATCGTACGCAACCGGCCTGGACGGAACGGCGCGGTGGAGGAGACGAGCGTCTGGTCGCGGCCGGGCGCGTGGACTCTGCACGATCCGGCGCGGTTCGGCAGCGTCTGGCTGGAGTCGGCGACGTTGCTCCCTGAACTGGGCGAGCGCGAGGAACTCAACCACTGGTCGGCGGAGGGATCGGCATGGCGTCTGGCGACCACGCCCAAGGCGCTGCCACCGGAGGCGGTTTTCAACTGGGACCTCGTGTCTGAAAAGGAGCGGACCGAGCTGAAGCTCACGGACATGGTCAACGAGCATCAGCGGCGTTATGTCCGCGAGGCGTTCGCGCAGCGCGACAAGCAGTGGGAGGCGGTCAAGGATTGGGACGCGTGGGAAGTCGTCAAAAAGCAGGTACGCGCGAATTTCTGGAAATCGATCGGCGCGGCGCCGGAGAAAAAATTCCCGCTCAACCCGCGTGTCTCGCTGGTGTTTGAGGACGACGAGATCCGCTGCGAGCGGGTGCTGTACGAAAGCCGGCCGCGCTTTTTCGTCAGCGCGAATTTGTTTCTGCCGCTGAGCCAGAAAGGGCAGAAGGCCCCGACGATTGTGTTCCTGACGGGACATTCGACGCGCGGACGATTCTCCAGCCTGGCGCAATCCGAAGAACTGGCGCGCAGCGGCTACGCCGTGCTGGCGCTGGATCTGCTGGGGCAGGGCGAACGCATCGACGTTAACAATGGGTTCGGCTCGCGCACGCCGACCAGCAACCATTACGAAGAAGGCGCGGGCTGCGTGCTCACCGGGACCAATCTGGCGGGGTACATGGTCTATGACGTGATGCGCGGTCTGGATTTTCTGGAGACGCGAAGCGAGGTCGACATGGCGCGCGTGGCGTTGACCGGCGCGTCGGGCGGCGGCACGCTGACCGGTTACGTGGCGGCGCTGGACGACCGCGTGGCCGCGTCGGCACCGGTTTCGGCGCTGGGGAATTCGCGTGGTGGCGGCGGCAATTACGACGCGGAGCAGGTGCTCTTCGGCAGCTATCCATGGGCGCTGGACGCCGAAGGGTTTCTCTCGCTGATGGCACCGCGGCCGGCGATTGTGATCTGCGAAGTCAGCGGCGACGAAGCCAGGCAGCAGAATCTGGCCAGCTACGAAATCGCGCGCCGGATTTACAATCTCAAGGGCGCGGGCGCGAAACTGGAGTATGTACCGACGAGCGGTCCGCACGGCTATGGGCCGTCGCACTTCAATCCGTTCAAGTCTTGGCTGGCACGGACGCTGCCGCCGAATCCGGAGACGCCGCCCTACTCGAAGAAGAAGAGCAAAGTTCCACAGGACACGTTTTTCGCCAGCAAAGCGGGCAACGTGTTTTACAGCCGCGAACTGGCCGGGGCCGAGACGGTTCATTCGTTGAACACGCGCGCGATCGCGCTGCCGCTTTCGTACAGCAACGGCGTGGCAGACGCAGCGAGTGCAACGGCACGCTCGGCAGAGATCACTCAGCGGCTGCGCGAACTGCTGGCGCTGGAGCCGGGGCCGGTGGCGGCGCCGAAGGCGACGCTGCGCGGGTCAGAGAACTTCGGCGGATTCGCGGTCGAGAAGTGGATGCTGGAAACCGAACCCGGCGTGCTCGTGCCGGCGGTCTGGGTGAAGTCGGGGCGCGCGGGAAAATCGCCGGCGGTGATCTGGCTGGATCAACGCGGCAAGCGTAGCGCGCTGTCCACGCGCTGGCCGGTGCTGCGCGGATTGCTGGAGTCTGGCGTGAGTGTGCTGCTACCGGATCTTCGCGCCACGGGCGAGACGCGCGTCGACGACGACGAAACCTTTCTGGGCGGCGAGTCGGAGCTCAACGGGTACTCGTTCCGCGTTGCGCATCCGTTGATCGGCATGCGCGTGCGCGACGCGCTGAGTTGCGCGACCTGGTTGCGCGGTCGGGAGGACGTCGACGCGGCGCGGGTGGGCATCGCGGGGGATTCGGAGTCCGGAGTCAACCCCACGCAGATCCGCCAGCCGCGGCTGGCGACCGACGCAGGGCTGGAAGCGCTGGAGCAGGCGCAGTCGCTGGGCCCGGCAGTGGCGCTGCTGGCCTTCGCGCTCGATGAGAAGCTGTCGTGTTGCGCGGTCCACGGCGGGTTGGGATCATACGCGATGATCTGTCCGCAGCTTTATTTCATGCATCCGTGGGGGATGTTCGTGCCGGGAATTCTGAAAGTCTGCGACGTGGCGGACATCTGCGCGGCCGCGGCGCCGCGCCCGTTGCTGCTGGCGGGAAGCGTCAACGCGTGGAATCAGCGCTTGGATAAGGCCGAGGAAGCGGCGGCGGGATTTCCGCGGCTGTTTAATGCGTACTACCTGGCGGGAGCGCCGGCGGCGGTTCGGGTGGATCAGGCTGGCGTTGCGGAGAATGTGGCGGCTTATTTGAAGGGTGTGTTGAAGTAGGTTGTAGTCCGGGCGTCCCGCCCGGTCTGGGTACTGCCAATTCTAGACGGGCGATTCATCCGATTGGATGTGCTCTACCGCGAAGCAACGAGTTTTGCTTCGCGGTAGAGCACGTCAATCGAACAAATCTATTCTGGGTGTTTCTTCCGAGGTTAGACCGGGCGAGACGCCCGGACTACAAAGAGCCCGGGCGCTCGCTTGTTGTTAAGAATTGTTCTTACGACTGCGGAACTTCGACGACTTTGCGGCTCTTGCAGGCGTCGAGGATCGCCTGGCCGACGACAAGGTTCATGTAGCCGTCGTGGAGGCTGGGGTAGGGTTCCTTGTTGTTCAGGATGCAGTCGGCGAAGTGGCGGAACTGGTTGCCATAGCCGGAGCGCTTCCACGCGGTGAGCGTGTGGTGCGGTTCCCAGGTGTAGGCGGTGTTGCCCCACGTTCCGTTTTCGCTTTCGGTGCGCTTCTCGCCTTTGCGGTAGGTGACGGTGCCGAGGTCATCGACGCGGACGATGCCCTGATTTTCGCCGACGATTTCCAATCCGGTGTACCAGCCGTTGAAACTGTCCTGCAGATTGAGGAAGCCCACGCGGCCGTCGGCGCCTTCGATCGAAACCTGGTAGCACTTGGTGTTGCCCTTGCCGTGTGAACGGAAGGCGGCGACGCGTGTGACCTGTCCGACAAAATGGCGCAGCAGGTCGATGGGATGGCCGCCCTGGACGAGCATGTACTGCCAGTCTTCATCGGCATCGCCCCAGCCGGAGTTCTTCCCGGCGGCGCCGGTGGGCCAGGTGACGTACTTGCTTTCGACAGAGAGAATGTTGCCGAAGTCCGGCGCGTGCGAAATGTCCCATGCGACTTTGACCGGATCGGCGTGGCGCATCATGTGGCCGACCTGCCCAATCTTCTTGTAACTGCGCGCGCAATCGGCCAGCCGCTTGGCTCCGGCGATCGTCGGGGCGGCGGGTTTTTCGATGAACAGATGGCAGCCGGATTCGAGCACCTGCAGGCCGATGTCTTCGTGGATTTGCGGCGGGCCGACGACGATCACGGCGTCGGGCTTTTCCTGGCGGATCATGGCGTGGACATCGGTGTAGACGCCCTTGGCGCCGAAATTCCGCGCGTTGCGTTCGGCCAGGTCGCGCTTGAGATCGCAGACGGCGACGAGATCCAGTTCGGGAATGTAGGGGATGCCGGGCATCAGCGCGTGGGTGCACTGACCTCCAGCGCCGACGACAGCGAGGCGGACTTTCGATGCGGCCATGGGTGACTCCTTGAAGTGGGCGAGAGGTAAACGCAACGTTTGTTCGACGTATGTACCAATACAACATCTGTGCACAGATCGTCTATGGCTAAGAATGGCGAAACTATGTACTTTTACGACATGATTAGGAGGGGGTAGACTGCATGCCACAAGCATTTTCGGAAGTGACGGTGCTCGAAAGTCTGCATATCCGGCTGTTCACGACCCATTGCATCCGACTGGGTCCGGGCTGGAAAGGCCCGTTCAACAACAACTTCTGGCGGCTGTATGTGAATTCCCGTGGCGGCGCGCAGATCTGGACGCGCGAGGTGAAACTGAACATGCTGCCCGGCCGGGTCTACATCATCCCGGCGTGGGTGCAGTTTGAAGGACGCGGCGTGCCGACGATCGATCATTGCTACGCTCATTTTGAGTTGATGAGCCTCCCGGCCACGGTGATTCGCGCGGTCTTCAATCAGATGTACCAGCTCAGGCGCGATCCTCAGTTGGATGAACTCGTGGCCGCGTGGATGCCGCGCATGATCGCCGATGAACCGGTGACGCTGGATGTGCTGCTGCGCACGAAGGCAATGATTTATGTGGCTTTGGCCGGCGTGTTGCGCGAATTGTCTTCAGACGCGCGCGAGCGCTGTGCTCAACATTTGATCGGGAGGCAGACGATGACCGCGGCACTGGAGTACATCGAAGCGCATCTGGCCGAGCCGATCGACAACACGGTGTTGGGGCGCGTCTGTCACGTCAGCCGCGATCACTTGATCCGGCTCTTTCGGCAGCAGATCGGGCAGACGCCGGCGCAATTCATCCTGGAGCGGCGGGTGAGCAAGGCGGCGCAGCAACTGATTTTCTCGACCGACAGCATCGAGCAGATCGCGGATCGGCATGGCTTTCTGGACCGCTTTCATTTTTCGCGGATGTTCAAAGCGCGGATGGGGACGCCGCCGGCGACGTACCGCAAGACGGCTCCTCGATACTGAATTGGGAAAATCATGATGTAAAGCGACAACGTTACACGGTGATGTAGCGAAGTGAATTGACAATGAATCAGCTGTTCCGCTAATGAGAATTAACTGATAATAAAAAGGAATCTCCCAACTTGCACGTGGTTCGACTTGTATATACACGTGCCGCTACTACTGTTCTAGGAGCCCGGAAGAGACAAACGGACATAGGTACATCTGCCTTAAGTACGTAAGATGGCGGGATAAATTTCCTCCATCTTGTGTAGCGCGGGGCTCAGTGAACGATGTGTGGTCGCGGTGGGCGTGAGAGCGTCTCCACTCCGCGGTGGCGAACCGTTTTCAAATAGCCGCATAACAGGTGCTTCGAGTGCTGGCAGGTCCCCCCACTAAGACCCCTGAAGATACGCGTTCGTTCACCCTGCGGTCGATGCTGCTGGGGTTGGGCGCGGGGTTGTTCATCGCGGGATTTTCCTACTACAACGATTACGGCATCAAGCAGAATCTCTTCGTCGGCAACCATCTGCCGTTGACGGTCTACACGGCGTTCTTTGTGATGCTCGTCGTGGTGAATCCACTCTTGAGCAAATTCGCGCAGCGCAGCGGGTTCATTCCCGTGGTGATGGTAGCGTCGCTCGCGCTGGTCAGCGGATTTTCGTGGCTGGTGCAGAGCGCCTTACCGCTCAAAATTTTCATTCCCATCTGCGCGCTGGTCGCGGCGTGTTCGGCGCTGTTGCGCGTCAATCCGCTGCGGGTGTTCACGCGCGGCGAGCTGGTCGTGATTCTGTCGATGACGCTGGTCGCCGGTTCGCTGCCGACCTCGGGGTTGATGCGCAACTTGCCGCAGATGCTGGTGATGCCCCAACATTATGGCAAGGCGGTCGCCGATTGGCAGAAAGCCGAGCCGGACCGCTACGTCTCGGAAATCAATCCGAATGTCTTTCCCAAACGCGACGACGACGGCCGCGTTTACGACGGCTACGCGCAAGGACTCACCAAGGGCAAGGATCTGCCGCCGCTGCGCGATACGCCGTTTGCCGAGTGGCTCAAGCAGGGCGTGCATGGAGTGCTCAACCATCTGGCCGATCTGCCGCTGTGGGCGTGGCTGGGACCGGCCAAGGTCTGGTTTCCAATTCTGATCGTGATGATGATCTTTATCATCAGCATGTGCCGCATTGTTCACCGGCAGTGGTCGGAGAACGAGCAGTTGTCGTATCCGATTGCCGAGTTCGCGTACTCGCTGATGAAAAATGAGCGCGGCCGGACGTTCAGCGATGTGTTCTACAACCGGCTTTTCTGGATCGCATTCGGCTGCACGCTGATGTTGCATTTAATCAACGGCTGGCATGTGTACGACGAACGCATGATCAAGATTCCGATGAGTTGGAACTTGAGCGGGATCTGGTGGAGCAAGTTTCAGTACTTCCACCACGCCGCAGGCAACACGTACATGATGTACGCGGGCGTGGTCTACCTGACGATCGTGGCTTTCGCGTATTTTCTCCCCGAAGAGATTTCGTTCAGCCTGGGGATGTCGCTGCCGCTGCTGGCGGTGCTGACGGCGACGATGTACCAGTTCGGCCGGCCGATCAACGGCGACGAGCTGAACTTCACGCTCTTCGGTTCATACGTCGCGATGGCGGCGGTGATCTGCTACACGGGGCGCTACTATTATCTGGCAATTTTGAAGCGCGCGCTTTTCTGGCGTTCGGACGCCGATCCCAACGACACAGCCGTCGCGGCGTGCCGCTGGTTTATCGCGGCGACCATCCTGTTCATCCTGCTCCTGATCAATCTCGGGCTGGACTGGCTGCTGGCGACGGCGATGGTCTTCATTATCGGCGTAATGTTCCTGGTGCTGGCGCGCGCGTCGGCGGAGACGGGCATTCCCTTCATGGGTACGCCATTTTTCGCACGCGCCCTGATCGTCGCGGCGCTGGGTCCGGCGGCGATTGGCCCGGCCAGCCTGTACCTGCTGCAATTGGTGACCGTGGCGACGATGCAGGACAATCGCGAGTGCCTTGCGCCGTACGTGATCAACTGCCTGCGCCTGGGAGGGCGTAACCAGGTGGCGCCCGCGCCGCTGAGCCGCGCGATGATGACGATGCTGGTGCCGGCGCTGTTCGTGGCGGGGATTGCGATGCTGTGGGTGATTTACAGCCGCGGCGCGGCCAACGACGGGCACATGGGCCGCTGGGTGCCGACGAGTTTTGCGTCAGACGTCTCGCGTGAAATTCAGAAGCTCAAGCGCACCGGAAATCTGGAGGTCTCCAAGACGGTCGAGGGGCTGGGGCGATTGTCGAGCGACGTGCGCGACACCAACCCAAGCCTGGTCACATTCTTCATCATCGGCATTGGCCTGGTGGCGTTGACGTCGATGCTGCGCTTGCGCTACACGTGGTGGCCGCTGCACCCGGTCGCGTTTTTGTTCTGGAACGTCTGGGCGACGAATAATTTTCTCTGGTCATTCATGCTCGGCTGGCTGATCAAGATGCTGGTGGTGAGGATCGGGGGCGGGCGGACGTATCAGAATCTCAAGCCGCTGTTCATCGGGCTGATCATCGGCGATTTGTGCGGCGGGATGTTCTGGATCGCGGTCGGACCGATGTGGTATTTCTGGACGGGGCAGGAGCCCCGCTACTATGGCATTTTCCCCTTCTAGAGGCTCGTCCACGATGCAGACGTTTGCCTGGCAGGGAATACAGTTTGAGCATCCCGACGACTGGGAGTGCGTGCGCTTCAGCAAGAAGCGCCAGCGCGGCGAATGCGCGCTGGCCGATCCGCGCGGGCGGCGTTTGAGCCTGCTGTGGGGCAGGGTCGAGGCGAAGACGGTGAACGCGACGATGATTCTTGAGGAAGCCGCGGCGCAGCTGGGCAAGAGCGATCCGAAAGGCGCGCTGCTTCAGCGCAAATGGCAGACGCTGAAAAGTGCGGCGGGCTGGTCGGGCATTGAATGGCGCGGCGCGGAAGAGGACCTGACTGTCGCAGTGGGTTATTTTGCGGACTCCGGCCACCTTTTGCAGGCGCAGTTCACCACCGACCGGAAGTGCGACCTGGCGCTGCAGCGGCGAATCCTGGAAAGCTTCCACTGCCAGAAACCCGGCACGGCGTGGCGCTGGCGGGCGTTTGGCTGCGCGGTGCGGCTGCCCAGTGAATACGACGTACAATCGTGCGATGTGTTTCCCGGCCGCGCGGCACTGTCGTTCGCGACGCGCGGGCGCAAGCAGCAGCGCGTGCGCATCGAACGCTTCGCACTGCCGGAGGCGCAATTAAAGGGGCGGAGTTTGAAAGACTGGTTTGCCAGCACGCTGGATGAACCCAAACGGGTGCTCGGCAGCGACGGCACGAAGATCGGCCGGCATACGGGCGTCAGCGTGCGGTTGAAGCCCGGGCGGCCGACGCCGCTGCAGTTGCTCACACGGGTGAAGCGATCCAGCCGCGCGGCGGTGTGGGTTTGCGACAGCGAAGAGCGGTTGTACGCGGCGGAGTGGGAAGGCGCAGTGGACGGCGCGCCGCAACTGGAAGACGTGGTCTCGTGTTGCGGGAAGGATTCGCGATGAGCGCCAAAGACGAGATGCTGAAGGCGATTCCGCACCAGAATCGCGCCGCGATGCTGGAAGAGAATTCGCGCGGCGTGCTGGTGACGATTCCCATGAAGAAGCGCTGGTGGGCGCGCGCGCCGCTGACGTGGGTATTTCCGCTTTCCAGCGCGCGGCGCGTGCAGTTGGATGCAATGGGCGCGTGGGTGTTGTCGCAATGCGACGGGCGGCACCGCGTCGAAGACGTGGTGCGGCAGATGATGGAAAAGCACAAGCTCAGCTTTCAAGAATCGCGTGCGGCGGTGTTGCAATTCATGCGGATGCTGAGCGAACGTGGAATCATCGCCGTGTTGCCGGGGAAGAAATAGTGGAACAGGTGGCCGAAAAAGGAATCGCGGTGAAGAAGGCCGTGCGCGACCAGGAGAAGCTGTCGTTTCGGCGCAGCTTCGAATTCTGCGTCAGCAGCATCCGCCACCGCTTCTTCCGTTCGGCGGTGACGCTCTCGGTGATCGTGCTGGCCGTGGCGTTCTTGATGAACATCCTGACCGAGACTATCATCTCGAATTCCGTGGCGCGCGGTGTGCAGCGCGAATTCGAACGCCTCTATGTCGCGGACATTTTCGCGCAGCGCCTGGCGCGGAACACGCCGCGCTCGACGCTGGTCAAGGAATTGGCGAAGCTCAAGCCGGAGCAGCCGCGCTGGAAGGAACTGTCGCGCTGGTCGGGTTCCGCCGCGGAATTCGAGCAGCTGATCCAGTCGGCGAAACTCGAGATTGAATTCACGGCATTTTTCGATGCGCTGGACTTCGGGCGCAAGCGGCGGCTGGTGAAGCGCAACGATGGCGACGCGATTTTCGAGTACCTCGTCGATCCCACTCCGCAGCGGGAGTTTGCGCAGGATTTGAAATCGCCGGAAATGGCGGCGGTTACCATTCCTCATGAACTGCCGGCGCTCTGGAAATTTGAGAACGACTGGCCGGCCTACCGCGCGCAGTTGGCCGCGCTGGAAAAAAGCATTATCGCGGCGCTGGATACCGTGGATGCCAGGCTCGGAATGCCCGTGGAAAAGGCTTTGGATGCCGCGGCGAATCTGAAGGATCCGGCCGCCGCGCAGGCCAGGCGCGCGGAGTTGCTGACGGCGCTGACGTCGGCGGGATTTGAAGTGACGGCCGATGAACTGACGGCTGTCTGCGCCGACCGCCACAAGCTCGCGGCGTTGCGGTTGTTCCGCGATTACGTGCCGGACGCGGAATTTCGCAGCCATTGGTCGGATCTGAAAATTCCCGGCGATTACAAACCCGAAGAACTGCTCAAGCACTACATCACGGAAGAAAAAGTGCGGAAGTGGGTGCGTGACCACGCGGAGGTCGTTGCGACCCGCACGACCACGCCGCTGCCCGTGACGCGCGACGAACTGCTGACCTTTTCCAACGCGTACCGCGTGCTGGTGCAGAATGCGGGGCGCTCGATCGCGCATCTTTCCGACGGCGAAGTTTACAAATCGGAACGACAGAAAAAGTTCATCAACTACATCGACAATCCCGTGTTCACGGAGAAATGGAAGACGCTGGGCCTGCCCGAGGAGTTCAGCAACGAAAATCTGCTCTGGTACTTCAACGACAACCGCGCGGTGCGGCGCTGGCTGCTGGATACGGCCGCTTCGCTTCCCAACCCGCTGCCGTGCAGTGAAGACGATGTGAAATCGCTGGCGGAAAGTTATCTGCGCTGGGTGCAGAAGCGCGGCCTGCAGAAAGTCCCACTGGAACCGGCGGCCGCCGGCAATCCGAAATTCGAAGCACTGGCCGCCTACTTGAAAGATCCAGAGTACAAGGCCCACTGGGACGAACTGGGGATCAGCACCGACTACAGTCCGGCGGCGATCATGCTCTACTGCAGCGCCGATGAGAAGAGCCCGCAGGTGATCGGCTACGTCGAGAGCAACGCGCGCCACATCGCCAGCCGCGTGAAGGCGCCGCTGCCGGTGACCGAAGACGAGATCATGGAAGTCGGAAAAATGGAAGAGGCGCGCACGAGCGTGCGCGAAATGCAAGCGCAGTTGGAATCGCGCGGCACAAAGACGGAAGGCATCAGTGAACGAACATTCTGGCTGATCGCCGTTTCGTTTCTGGTCTGCGTCGTGGGTATCGCCAATGCGATGCTGATGGCCGTAACGGAACGGTTCCGCGAAATCGCGACGATGAAGTGCCTGGGCGCGCTCGACGAGTTCATCATGACCATCTTCCTGATCGAATCGGGATTGCAGGGGCTGATCGGCGCGGTCTTCGGCGTGATCCTGGGATTGATCCTGGCCGTGATGCGCTGCGGCGCGGCATACGGGTTTTATACCTCGAGTTACTTTCCGTTTGTGGATGTGTTGAAGAATTCAGGCGTGTCGACGGCGGCGGGAATGCTGCTGGCGATGCTCGCGGCCGTGTATCCGGCGTGGGTGGCCTCGCGCATGGCGCCGATGGAAGCGATGCGGGTCGAGTAGCGAAGTGGTAATCGGGAAACGAGTGCGATGAATCCAGCCGTGACGACAACTGCAGACGCGGAGCTCGAAGACGATCCCAACGAGCGTCCGGTGATCGTGCGCACGGTCGAATTGCGCAAGACCTATTATCGTGGCAACACCGAAACGCACGCGCTGCAGGGTATTGACTATGTGATTCACCGTGGCGACTTCATTTGCATCATGGGGCCCTCGGGCTCCGGAAAGTCGACGTTCTTTAACATCATCGGCGGGTTGGATTCGCCGACGTCCGGGCGTGTGTTCATCGACGAAGTCGACGTGGCGCAGCTGGACGCGCACGAACTGGCGTACCTGCGCTGCCGCAAAATCGGCTACATCTTTCAGACGTACAACCTGATCGGCCAGATGACGGCGCTGGAAAACGTGACCACGCCGATGGCCTTCGCCGGACTGGACGCCGATGCGCGGCGCGAACGCGGGATGAAGCTGCTCGACCTGGTCGGCTTGAAAGAGCGCTGGGCGCATCGGCCGCTGGAAATGTCGGGCGGCCAGCAGCAGCGCGTGGCAATCGCGCGCTCGATGGCCAACCAGCCGTCGCTGCTGCTGTGCGACGAGCCCACAGCGAATCTCGACCTGAAAACGGGCAAGGAAATCCTGGGCATCCTGCGCAAGCTGCGCGACGAACAGCGCGTGAGCGTGATCTGCGTCACGCACGACCACAAGTTTCTCTCCGCGTGCGACCGCATGGTCTGGATCCGCGACGGCAAGATCGAACGCTCGGCGATGCGTTCGGAGATCGAAATTCACGAAGCGGAAGTCGGCGGCCTGAGCGAACTGGGCGACCTGAGCGGGGTGGGGGGATGATGCTGCGCCGTGCAGTTCTGCTTACCGCACTGTTCGCGTCCGCACTGGCGTTTGCCGGGCAGGACGAGGTGTTCGACAAGGAACGCTTCGAGCGCCACGTCGCGGCGCTCTGCAAGGCGCTACACCGTCTTTCGGGCACGACGGAAGGCGCGGCGGCACGCGAGTACATTCAGAACGAACTGAAGTCGATGGGTTACGACGTCCAGTTGCAGCACTTCACGGTGCCGCAGTGCGAATCGGTGGAGTGCAAGCTGTCCGTTGGCGGCGCTGACTACGAATTGTTTCCGATGCATCCCAATCTGCTCCAGCCTGCGGTCACCAGCGCGGCTGGACTGACGGGAAAAGTGATCTACGCGGGCTCGGGCACGGCGACGGAATTCGATGGCGTGGATCCGCGCGGCGCGATCGTGCTGCTCGACTTCTCGCAGCTGGAGGGCGGTTCGCAGGCGTTCGCGCTGGGCGCGGCGGCCGTGGTTTATGTTGAAGACGAACACACGTTCGCCATGGAAGCCTGCGACAAGCAGGTGAACATCACCGCCGATCTGCCGCGCTTTTTTATACGCCGCGAGGTGGCGCAAAAGGCCGGACTGCTGACGCGCGGAACCGTGAGCGCCACCATCCTGTCGTCGGCGCGCTGGACGAAAGGCGAAGGGGCAAACGTGATCGCCGTTCTTCCGGGCTCCACGCCGGCCGGCGCGGAAGAAGAGGCGCTGGTGTTGTCCTGCCATTTCGACACGCTCGGCAGCGTGGCGGCGCTGGCCCAGGGAGCACGCGCGGCGGCCAACTGCGCGGCGCTGCTGGAAACGGCGCGGATCTTTAAGGCCGCCAAACCCACGCGCACGGTCTTGTTTGCATTTCTGGATGACGAATGTCAGTACCATCTCGGATCGCGCTGGCTCTACTATGCGATTCAAAAGGTGCGAATTGAAAGCGCCAACGATGCGCCGCTTCAAACTGTACGTCGCAAGATGTACGCCGACGAGAAAACGCTGCTCGACGAAAAGCTCGGCATGATCCGGCAGGAACCGCCCGCCGATGCCGCGACGTTTCCGCTGGCGTTCATGAACGACGCTGCGATCCGGGAGTTGGATCTGACCGCCAGCTGGCAGGCCGATCGCCTGGTGGAACCCACGGGGCGGCTCAATAAATTGATCGCCAAGAATCAGCTGGAGAACAAGCCTTTCAAGGCGCTCTCCGAGCGTGTGGATAAATTTCGCAATGAGAAGTCCGCCTGGAATAAACTTCGCTACGCGCTGAAATCCCGGATCGTGGCGGCCGAAGACATGACCGCATACAAGGCCACGCGGCAGCTGACGGAAGAACGCCTGGCGCGCCGCCGCGCGGAGCTGGATCTGCAGGAAACGCGCAACGACGAGTACATTGCGCTCGGCAATCTGCTGGTGAAGCCGCCCGTGCCGGGAAAGACCGATCCGGTGTACGTGCGCATCGTCGCGCATTTCAACTTCGATTTCAGCGACGCGATGCCGTACTGGGGTTTGATTGTCGGCGGTGACTGCCCGTTGGACACCGCCAATTACGGATCGACGTCGGGCACGTACGCCAAAGCCTTCGGCGCGATCCGCAACGCCATTTCCAAACTGCGCGCCAACGCGGATTGGCCCCACGACACGTTCTTCGATCACACGGTTTCCGGTTTGTACAGCACGCGCCTCTGGGTGCCGACGACGTTCACGCACGCCGGTGAAGTGGCGGAAGCCTACGGCTACTTTGGCTTCACGCTGATGACGATGGGCGACGGTTACAGCCGTGAAGGCCTCCCCAGCGACACGATCGCGAATTTGAAAATCGATGTGCTGCGCGCGCAAGCCGGTGAAGGTGCGGCGCTGCTGCGCGTGCTGGCCAGCGATCCAGAATTCGGATTGCGCAACAGCGCGACAATCAACGCGAAGCAGTACCTGTTCACGCTCAAGGATTCCGTGCTGAGCGGCAACAACGTGGTGATGTGCACGGAAGGCGCGTCGATCACCGACGAACCGGCGGCGGGCGTGATTGTCGCGGCGCTGCCGGCGCGCAAGAGCGCGATGAACTTTTCGGAATACAATTACATCCCCGGCTTCGACCGGACGCTGTACATGTTCACCGATTCACTGGGTTTCTTCGACATGCCGTCGGTGGTGCCCAACGAATGGGCCTTCGACGCGGCGAAATTCGATGCGCGGGGGCGCGTCACATACATCGTCAATCACAACGAGGGCGGTAACCGCGTCTGCTTCGCCAATTTCGCCAATGCGCCGGTCAAACTGAAGCTCTTCCATGCCCAGGGCGCCGCGCTGACGCTCTGCCGCGATACGCTGACGGGCAACGTCATCAAGGAGAGCGACTGGAAGCTGCTGAACGCGGAGACCGATGCGGATTTCCCCCATTATTACATCCGCGCCGTGGACACGACGATGGCGTTTTACGTGCCGTTTGGCAAGAGCGTCAAACTGTTCGGCAAGACGCTGCTGCCGCTGATCAAAGGCTCGCCGGACAACCCGATGGGCACGGGCGTTTCGTGGACGCCGGAGGATCCCGACGCCGATCCCGCGTACGGTAGTCTGGTGCGGCCGCTGCTGCTATCGACGGCGCTCACGGCGTCCGGCGATTTGTGGAATCTGAACGAAAGCCGCCTGAAGCGGCTGCGGCGCGCGGGGCTGTACGACAATTCCATCGAACGCATGCACGGCTTTGGCGAAGACCAACTGGCCGAATCCAAGGACGCGGCTGCCGCAGGCAAATGGGGCAGCGCATACGCGCACGCCGAAGCGTCGGCGATTGCGGGCAATCGCATCTACAATCCCATCATCGCGACGATGGACGACGTGATCCACGCCGTGATCTTCCTGCTGATTCTGACGATCCCCTTCGCCTTCAGCCTGGAACGCCTGCTGATCGGCTCGCCGAACATCTACCGCCAGATCGCCGGCTTTGCGGGCTTCTTTCTGATCACGTTCCTGGCGCTCTACGCCGTGCATCCCGCCTTCCAGCTCGCGGCGACGCCGATGATCATTTTCCTGGCGTTTACGATCATCGTGATGAGCGGTTTTGTGATCATGATCGTGATGCAGAAGTTCCAGAGCGAAATCCGCACGATGCAGGGACTCGCGGGATCGGTGCACACGTCGGAAGTCAGCCGCATGAGCACGATGCTGGCGGCGGTGCAGATGGGCATCTCGACGATGCGCCGCCGGCCGCTGCGCACGACGCTGACGGCCGTCACGGTAGTGCTGCTGACGTTCACGATTCTCTGCTTCGCCAGTTTCAGTTCGACGTCGGACGTAATCCATTCGTACCTGGGTCAGCAGAACAACAAGAACTACATGCTGATCCACAACGTCACGTGGTCGCCGATCGACCGAGATCAGGTCAGCGCGCTGAAGTCGTTGCTATCCGAAGAGGCCGACGTTTACGCGCGCGTCTCGATGTCCGGCGGGCCGTTTCAGCCCATGCAGGCGCCGGTGATGACGCGCACCAGCCGTTCGCCGATGATGCTTAATGGCGTCATGGCCGTCTCGGAGTTCGATCACCGTGTGACGCCGGAGATCTTCGACGCGCTGGAAGGCGATACCAAGAAGATGCTCGAAGGCGATGGCATTTTCCTGAGCGAAGACATGCTGGAGAAACTGAAACTCAAGCGTGGCGATTCAGTGACGCTCTGGGGCTATCCCTACACAGTTGCGGGCACGTTCGACAATCTGAAGGTCGAGAAAATCCGGCAACTCGACGGATCACCATACCTGCCGCTGGATTTTCAGGCGGCGATGGAGATGTCGCAGAGCAACGATCAGAACATGAGCGAAGACGTGCTGCGCGCCATCCTGCAGAACATCGATCCGGGTTCGCTGACGTCGATCAGTCCTGCGCAGGTCGCGTTTGTCTCCGACAAGAACATGGAAAAAATGAAAGCGTGGCCGCGCGCGATCATCGTCATGCCCAAAAAGCCCGAAGCCGCCGAAGCGATCGCACGCAAAGTCGCGCGGCTGAGTGACAATTACGTCTACGCGGGATTGCCGGACGGCGTCCACCGCTTCCAGTTCACCGACCGCGTGAGTTTCACGGGCATCGGCGATTTGATTGTGCCGCTGCTGCTGGGCGGGCTCATTGTCTTCAGCACGATGCTGGGTTCGGTGGTCGAACGTGAGAAGGAAATCTTTACGTTCAGCGCGCTGGGCCTGGCGCCGCCGCATGTCGCAACGTTGTTCTTCGCTGAAGTCTTCATCTACGCGGTGCTGGGCGGGCTGGGAGGTTACCTGCTCGGGCAATCCTTGGTGACGGTGCTGACATTCTTGAGCACGCACTATGGCATCGTGCGGGTGCCGAACGTGAATTACTCCTCATCGACGGCAATCATCACGATTCTGATTGTGATGGCCACCGTGCTGCTCTCGACGATCTATCCAGCGATCAAGGCCTCGCGTTCAGCGAACCCCGGCGTCAACCGCTCGTGGAAATTGCCCAAGCCGCAGGGGGATATTCACAGCATCGTCTTCCCGTTCACGGTGTCGAGCTACGACATGAAGGGCATCGTGAGCTTCCTGAAGGAACATCTCGACAGCCACAACGACATTTCGCTCGGCCACTTCTCGGCGCAGGATGCGGAGATCCTGAAGATTGGCGATTCGCGCACGCTGGGCCTGCACGCGAAAGTGTGGCTGGCGCCGTTCGACCTGGGCGTGAGCCAGACGTTCAAGCTCTCCACGGTGCCCTCGTCGATTCCGGGCATTCAGGAAGTGAATATCGAATTCCACCGCCTGTCCGGCCGTCCGGCGAACTGGGAGCGCTTCAATCGCATTTTCATCAACGATCTGCGTAAGCAGTTCCTGATCTGGCGCGCGCTGAATCATGACGCGATGGAAAATTACCGCGCGAAGACCGACGAGGCCATCAAATCGCAAATCAGCACGCGAAAAGCGCCGGTGACGGCAGGAGACGCGCAACGTGTCTGACACTCCTCCCCCAGGACCCGACTTCGAGAAGCCGGACGCGCCACCGGCCTCGCCGAACGATACCGTCGCGGCGGTGGTCGTCGAAGCGCCGAAGGCATCGTCGAATCTCGATCCGGAACTGGAACGCTACCGCTCGTTGATGACGCCGCCGTCGACGTTCGTCGATGGGTTCTCGTGGATTTCGCTGGCCGGGTCGGCGTTCGTGGCGCTGCTGATGGTGCCGGGCGCGATGTACATGAATCTGCTGGCCGGCAGCGGCATCGGCCCGGCGGCGCAGTGGGTGACGGTGATTCTCTTCATCGAAATTGCCAAGCGCGCGCACAAGGCGCTGGGCAAGGCGGAGATTTTCGTCTTCTTCTACATCGCCGGCGGATTGCTCGCGACGCCGTTTGGTGGCTTGATCTGGAATCAGTTTTTCGTGCAGAGCGAAGCGGTGAATAACCTGGGGTACACGGATTTGATTCCGTCCTGGGTCGCGCCGCACGATCCGGCGGTGCTGCGCCATCGTTCGTTTTTCATGTGGGAATGGATGCCGGTGATCGGCATGATCATCTTTCAGAACGTGATCGGCCGTTTGAACAACACGATTCTCTGCTACGGACTTTTCCGCGTCGCCAGCGACATCGAACAGCTGCCGTTTCCCATGGCGCCGATCGGCGCTCAGGGCGTGGTGGCGCTGGCGGAGGATGCCGACGAGGCGACGGAAACCACGTCGCGCTGGCGCTGGCGGACGTTCAGCATCGGCGGCGCGCTGGGGATGGCCTTTGCGCTGATCTACATTGCGCTCCCGGCCGTCAGCCAGGCGTTTCTGAACGATAGCCTGGCGGTATTTCCCATTCCGTTTGTCGATTGGACGACCAAGACGCAGACGTTCCTTCCCGCCGTGGCGACCGGATTATCATTCGATCTGGCCAACGTGATCGTGGGCATGGTGGTGCCATTTTTTGCGGTCGTCGGCGCCGCCGTTGGGATGGTGATGACGTTTGTTCTCAATCCAATTCTCCAGCACAACGGCACGCTGCATTCGTGGCAGGCCGGCGACGATACCATCGCCACCTCGTTTAAAAATAATATCGACTTTTACCTTTCTTTCGGAGCGGGCATCGCCATCGGCCTGGCGTTGATCGGATTTTACGCGATCTGGCGCAGTTTCCGAAAAGCGCAAGTCAAGTCGGCGAGCGCGCGCGATCCGCAGAAGGATCAGGATTATTATAACGAACGCGGCCACATCCCCGCCTGGATCGTAATCGCCGTCTACATTGTGACGACGTTGATCTACATCGGCGTCTCCGGCTGGCTGATCAAGTGGCACACGGGCGTGATGGTGGTGCTGTTGTTCTACGGATTTCTCTACACGCCGCTGATCAGCTACGTCACCGCGCGTTTGGAAGGCATGGTCGGCCAGGCCGTCGATATTCCGTACATCCGCGAGGCTGGATTCATTCTCAGCGGCTATCGCGGATTGAACATCTGGTTCGTACCACTGCCATTGGGCAATTACGGATTGCAGACGGTCTTCTACCGGCAGTCGGAACTGGTCGGTTCGAAGTTCAAATCGATCTGGAAGGCCGACGTGATCACGTTCCCAATCGTAATTGTCAGTTCGATCCTCTTCGCAAATCTGATCTGGTCGCTGGCGCCCGTCCCGTCGGCGGCATATCCGTTTGCGTCGAAGATGTGGGAACTGCAGGCGAAAAATCAGTGCGTGGTCTACTCGTCGACGATGGGCGAGTTCTCGCAGTTCGACGAAGCGCTGAAGCCGCCGCTGATCGCCATCGGCGCGGTCGCTTCCGTGGGTGTGTACTCGGTGCTGAACTATTTCGGCGCGCCGATTTTCCTGATGTACGGCGTGGTGCAGGGCTTGAATCAGTCGCTGCCGCACAACATCATCCCGCAGATTTTCGGCGCGCTGCTGGGGCGGTATTATTTCCAGAAGCGATTCGGCGCGAAATGGTTCCAGATCGCGCCGGTGCTGTGCGCGGGATATTTTTGCGGGGCTGGGTTAGTTTCGATTTTCTCCGTCGGATTGGTGTTCTTGAGCAAGGCGGTGTTGCAGACCGCGTTTTGAACGGAGGTACCATGCCGCCAATTGGCGGCGTGGTTAAAAGTCAACAGTCGGGTCGGAGTAGTTGTTATGGAAACATTGATTCGCTGCGTCGGATTGAAGAAGTCCTACAAGATGCGCGGCGAAACCGTGTACGCGCTGAAGGGCGTGGACCTGGAGATCTTTCGCGGCGAGTACGTTTCGATCATGGGGCCGTCCGGTTCGGGAAAGTCGACGCTCTTCAACATGATCGGCGGGCTCGACACGCCGTCGGAAGGACGCGTCGAAATCGATAACATCAACATTCCCGAACTCTCCTCCCGCAAGCGCGCGTTCGTGCGCTGTGCGTGGATCGGGTACGTCTTCCAGAGCTTCAACCTGATGCCGGCGCTCACCGCATTGCAGAATGTCTCGATGCCGATCATGTTCAGCGGCGTGCCCAAGGATCAGGCCGAAATCAAAGCGCAGAAACTGCTAGCGTCCGTGGGATTGGGCGAACGTTCATCGCACAAACCCGGAGAACTCTCCGGCGGACAGCAGCAGCGCGTGGCCATCGCCCGCGCTCTGGCCAACGATCCGAGCATCATTCTGGCCGACGAACCGACGGGCAACCTGGATTTGAAGACCGGCGAAGACATCATCGCGATCCTCTCGAAGCTTTCGCGCGAAAACGGCGTGACGGTGATCACCGCGACGCACGATCACAAGATGCTGGCCGCGTCCGACCGCGTGATCTGGATCTCCGAAGGCACGGTGGCGAAGATCGTCGAGCGGAAGGATTTGAAGATCAAGCTGGGAACGGTGGCGTGACGTGGCTCGTGGCTGTTAGTTCTTGGCTCTTGGGGGTGCGAGAGCGACACTGATCCGGCTGGAGGCGACCGCGATGGGGGTTGAAGTCGTCGCGGGAACGATTCAGGACCAGTCTGCTGATGCGTTCGTGATCAGGATTAACGACGGATCTGTGCAGTCAGGTCAGACGCTGCTTTTATCCAAAGCGGCGGGCAATCTTGGCGGAAAGATTGGCGTCGCGGATCTCAATACAGATGGGACGTGTAGCGCCGCGCGTATCGAAGAATCCATTCGAAGCATTATTGCGGTTGTCGAGCGCGAAAGTTTCTGGTCGGTGGCGATGCCGGTAATCGGTACGGGGCCATCTGGTATTCTAGAAGTTCATGCCTTGGCGATAATGATGCTGACTCTGCATGAAATGCAATTCATGGGCGGAGTGACGATTGTACGCGGATAAAGATCAGCATAGGAGCAATTGCTCCTATGATATAATAATATCTTACCGTCCCGTCACTTTCAGCCGCTGCTGATACGCCCTCGGCGAAACGCCGACGTAGCTCTTGAACTGATTCGAAAACGTGAACTGATCGCAATAGCCCAGCGTCGTTGCGACTTGCTTGATCGAGCGGTTCATCAGCAGGGTCTGCGCGGATTCCAAGCGGCAGTGAATGCGGTAGTCGCCCGGTGAGATGCCGACGGTTTCGCGGAACTTCTTGCGGAAGGCCGTGTACGACACGCCGAGCTTGTCGGCCACGGCTTCCATGCTCACGCGCGAACCCAGGTCGCGTTCCAGCAGCAAGCGCGCGTCAGCGATGATCTTGTCCCAGTAGCCCAGCGCCCGGTTGCGGCGCGCGCGTTCGTAGAGTCCGTTGACGAAATTCAGCAGGTCCATCAGCATCACTGACGTGGGCAGCTCGCTTTCGGTCAGTTTCATGCGGTCGAGCAGGCGCAGGTATTCGTCGGTGATCACTTCGCTCACGCCCAGATCGACCAGCGGCGCGGTGGTGGAGACCAGCCCGAGTTGCCCGAGCTGCGCGGCGGTGTTGGAGTCGATGCAGACGAAGAATTCCGTGTACTCGCTGGCGGGATCGAACCACGTGGTGTGAATTTTGTTCGGGAAGCGATGAAAGAGAATGCCGGGATAAAGATCGTACTCGCGGCCGGCGGCGTCGATGTACTTGCCGCGTCCTCGCAACACCACGTTGATGCCCAGCGACGGCATGGTGGTGTTGACGTGCTTGTCGGGCTTGGTGCCGTGGTTTTTTCCGCCGGCGATAATGTAGCGCCAGACGGTGTCGACGCGCAGCACGCGCGTGCACGCGTCCTTGATCACGCGCTCGGGGATGGTGAAGCCGTTAGCCATGCTTTCCTCAGTACCGAGTTACTTAATGGGGCGCGGTACTCAACGCAAAAAACGCATGAGTTTGGCCATAAGCGCTATTCCGCACATCTTATGGACGGGGGATAATGTTCCCATAACCGCAGCCATAAAGCAAATGAGCACGCACCGCGGAGACCCTCTCATGACTCAGCAAACCCTGCGTACTCCCAACGGTCATCATGTTGAAAAAGGCTACGGTAAAACAGTCTACAAAGGCAAAGTCGAACCACTTCCGTATCCTGAAAACTTTGACCTCGAAACGGCCATCGAGCAGATGTATTCACTGGGCTACTGCATCGTTCCGGGCGTGTTGAGCAAAGCTGAAGTCGCCGAACTCCGCCAGAAAATGGACAGCAGCGGCGGCGACGACGCGCAGTACGACATGAAGAATTGGTGCTTCAACAAACACCTCTCCATCCCTTTCGAAAAAGATCCGTTCTGGCTGAAGTACGTCGACCGGCCTGGCGTGGCCGATGTGGAACTCGCGATCCACGGTCCCGGCTGCAAAGCCACCGGCGGCACGCTGTGGATCACCGGCAAGGGCCGCGAGATGGGCATCCATCTCGATTACCTTCCGCTGAGCCTGCCGCAGGAAATGCTTGAAGACCCGCGCGTCCGCATTCCGATTTTCTCGTCGACGGCGCATTATTATCTCGACGACATGGTCGAGGAACTCGGCCCCACCACGGTGATCCCCAAGAGCCACATCGCCGGCCGCCCGCCGAACGACGAGACCACGTGGAATGGCATCGCGCCGCAGTACGTGATGGTCAAGGCCGGCGACGTGATGATCTTCCGCACGGAAATCTGGCATGGCGCGGGGATGAACAGCAGCAACCGCCGGCGCTACCTGATGCAGATCTTTTACGGTTACGGCACGCTCGCGACCGGTTATCCGCCGATGAAGTACCCGTCGCTGTACAACCCGGAAGTCGTGGCGCAAGCGACGCCGCGGCAGAAGGCGTTGTTGGGGGGATGAACGAGAATCGGGAATCGGGAATCGGGATTCGGGATTCGTCGCGCATCCGCGTTATCGAATGCCGAATCCCGACTCCCGTTTTTTAGGAGAGGATGTAAATGCACTACCGCCGTCTAGGCAACAGTGATCTGAATGTCTCGGAAATCGCATTGGGATCGTGGCTCACGTTTGGCGTTGAAGTGGAGCGGGCGAAGTCGGACGCGATTTTTAAGCGGGCGTTCGATCTCGGCATCAACTTTTTCGACACGGCGAATATCTACGGCAAAGGCGCGGCGGAATCGATGCTCGGCGAAGTGCTTTCGCCGTACAAGCGTTCGTCGTACGTGCTGGCCACCAAGCTCTATTTTGCGATGACGGAAACCGACCGCGGGTGCTCGGCGGTGCAGATCAAGAAGCAGCTCGACGCATCGTTGAAGAGATTGAAGACCGACTACGTCGATCTCTATCAATGCCACCGTTATGACAACGAGACGCCGATCGAAGAGACGATGACGGCGCTGACCGACGCGGTGAAATCCGGGAAGGCGCGCTACGTCGGATTCAGCGAATGGACGGCGACGCAGGCAAGCAAGGCGCTGAAAGTTCCCGGCACGGCCAAGTTTGTCTCCAGTCAGCCGCAGTATTCGATGCTCTGGCGCAAGCCTGAAGCGGAAGTGATTCCGTTTTGCGTGGAACATGGGATCAGCCAGATCGTCTGGTCGCCGCTTGCACAGGGCGTGCTGACGGGAAAGTACAAGCCAGGCACGCCGCCGCCGGCTGATTCGCGCGCGGCCAACAAGGACGTCAACGCGTACCTGACCAACCAGGGCATCGACCTGACCAACCCGAAGCTGCTGGCGGCGGTGCAGGAGTTGCAGCCCATCGCGGCCGAATGCGGATTGACGATGGTCCAACTGGCGCTGGCCTGGGTGCTGAGAAATAAGAACGTCGCAGCGGCGATTGTCGGCTGCAGCCGTCCGGAACAATTGAATGACAACGTCACCGCGTCTGGTGTACAGTTGTCCGACGCGGCGGCCGCGAAAATCGACCGCGCGCTGAACGCTTTCATCCAACGGTAATTGCGGTCCCTTTTCAGCAACGCGCGCGCGGAGGAAATTCGATGGTTCATTGTTCACGACGGATTGCAGCGGGGGTGCTGCTGCTGGTGGCCATTGCGGCGCGGTTTGGAAATGCTGGAGCAGCTGACTACATCTGGATCGAAGGCGAGGCCGCCAAGGCCAACACGATGACGCGCCACCCCTGGTGGTTCGACAAAGTGAAGAAGGGCGAGCTTTCCGGCTCTGATTTTATTTCCAACTGGGGCGACAAGCCCGGCGAAGCCAACTACGAACTCTCCGTTCCCGCCGACAAGCAATACACGTTCTGGGTCCGCGCCAATCCGCTCGGCACCAAACTCTCCTACAAGCTCGACGAAGCTGACTGGAAGTTGATCGACATGAGCGCCGATCAGACGGGCAACATCAACATCGCCGAAGACGACAAGCCCGACTTGCGTTTCATCGCGTGGGCGAAAGTCGGCACGGTGAATCTGACTGGCGGCACGCATCGCCTGGTCTTCAAGATGCACAGCGACAAAGACAATCACGGCATGCTCGATTGTTTCGTCTTCACCGCAGTTCCGTTCACACCCGAAGGCGTCAAGAAGCCCGGCGAAAAGGCACCGCCGCCGGTGGCGTCCGCCAACTGCTGGCCGTTCAATCCCGAACGCGACGATTTCAGCCCGGATGCGCTGCTGGACCTGCGTTATCTGAACGAAAAAGTGGCCGGCGAATCCGGTTACGTGACGCGCAGCAAGGACGGCAACGATTTTGTGCTCGGCAACGGCAAGCCCGCGCGTTTCTGGGCGCTCAACACCGGGACCTATGGCAAGGCCGGCGCGGATCTCGACCGTCACGCGAAGTTCATCGCCAAGCGCGGCTGCAACATGGTCCGATTCCACGGCAACATCACGCCCAACGGCGGGGACCTGATGTCGATCGACAAGGGCGAACGCGACCGCCTGTGGAAGTGCGTCGCGGCGATGAAGAAGCAGGGCATCTACACGACTTTCTCGCCGTACTGGGCCAATTCCTCGCACGTGACCCCCGCGATGGGCACGCTGAACACCGGCAACAAGAGCAACTGCGGCCTGCTGTTTTTCGATCCGAAATTGCAGGAGGCGTACAAGAGCTGGATGAAGCAGGTGCTCACGGAGAAGAATCCGTACACGGGCATCCCGCTGGCCCAGGATCCGGCGCTGGCGATCATCCAGATTCAGAACGAAGATTCGCTGCTCTTCTGGACGTCGCAGGGCATCAAGGGCACCGCGGGCGAAGAACTGCGCAAGCAGTTTGGCGCGTTCGCGGCGAAGAAATATGGCACGCTGGACAAAGCCAAGGAAGCATGGGGCGGTACTGCGGTCGAAGGCGATAATTTCACCGCCAGTGAGGCGGGCCTGTACATCGTCTGGGAACTGACACAACGCCGCGGCGGGGAAGGGCAGCTGAAACGGTGCGCTGACCAAATGCAGTTCGTCACCGAGACGATGTTCAACTTCAACACGATGATCGACACCTTTATCCACACGGAACTGGGCTGCAAAGCACTGGTCAATGCGGGCAACTGGCGCACCGCCGACAACGTGTTGATGCTCGACTCCGAACGCTATTCGTACACGCCCAACCAGGTGATGGGCGTGAATCGCTATTTCGGCGGAGCTCACGAAGGCCCGAACGCCGGCTGGGCGATCGTCAACGGCGACAAATTCACCGACGAAAGCACGCTGCTGAGCCCCCGCGAACTTCCCGTTTCGCTCAAGCAGGTGGACGGTTACCCGATGATCGTCTCCGAGAGTTCCTGGGTGCCGCCAGAAAGTTATCAGTCGGAAGGCCCCTTCATGATCGCCGCGTACCAGTCGCTCAACGGCGTCGATGCCTACTATTGGTTCGCGACCGGTGAAGAGGACTGGCGCCATCCCGGTTCAGCCAATGGCTTCATGCCGTCGGAAGGAAAATGGATCTGCGCGACGCCGATGCTGATGGGGCAGTGGCCGGCGGCCGCATTATTTTATCGCAATGGTTACGTGAAGCAGGGCGAGCCGGTCGTGTTCGAACAGCGCGCGCTGCAGGATATGTGGGACCGCAAGGTGCCGCTGACGGCTGAAGATTCCGGCTTCGATCCCAACCGCGACAAAGATAATCACTCGAAGGAATCGAACATCAAGGACGGCATTAACCCGCTGGCCTACCTCGTCGGCCCGGTGATCGCGAAGTACGCCGGCGATCCATCCAAGAGCAAGGTCGCAGACCTGAAGCCGTACATCGACGAGACCGTGAAGACCGTGAAGTCGATCACCGGCGAATTGATTCTCGATTACGGCAAGGGCATCTGCACGCTCAACGCGCCGAAAGTGCAAGGCGCGACCGGCTTCTTCAAAAACGGCAGCGACGTGAAACTCGCCGACGTTTCGCTGCACTGCGGCAATCCGTACGCGACGGTGCTGGTGGTCTCGATGGACGGTAAAGAGCTGAAGACGTCCGGAAAAATCCTGGTCCAGGTCGGCACCACCGAACGCCCGACCGGCTGGCAGACCAAGCCCGCGCCCGTGGACAAGAAGACCGGCGAACAGGTCGTGAACTTCGGCCACGCGCCGTGGCAAATCGTGAACGGCGACGTCACAGTGACGATTCAGAATTCCGGCGCGAAGACCGCGTACGTGCTCGATATCAACGGCATGAAGGGGAAGGAAGTCCCGCTGGAGAAGGCTGGGGAGGGCGTCACATTCAAATTCCCCGCCGATGCCCTGTACGTGGTTGTGCAGTAAACTCGGGCAACCGCACGGAATTTGAAAACACGGATGCTTAAAGCGCATCCGTGTTTTCGTTTTGAGACGCGCAGTTGCTAGTCCAAACCGAGCTGTCCCACCGGTGGTCAACTTGTAAAGTTTTCAGCTTCATCGTCAGGGTTCCATTCGCAGGTAGCCTTTAAAGGGTGTATCTAGAAAGGACTGCGTTTTGTTTTCGATGATACGACAACTCTTCAGGTGGATAAGCTCTTGAAAAAACAGACCCTCCGCACTGCTGTTCCAGTTCTGTTCGTTCTCGTGGCCGCGTGCGGGTCAATCCGTGCCGAAGATGCGCCCGTTGCCACTACTGCTCCGACTCCTGCTGCTGCGGCTGCCGCACCGTCCTGGCAAGCGGCGGGGTGGGGTGGTGGCGGCTACTTCTGGGCGTGCGCGTTTCATCCCACCAAGGATGGCGTGATCTATCTCGGCGGTGACGTCGACGGCATGTGCCGATCCGACGACCACGGCAAACACTTTCGCCTGATCAACAACGGAATCAACGAGTACGCGGTCTATTCCATTGCCACGGACGCCAAGAATCCGGATACCGTTTACACCGTCACAACCGCCGGAATCTGCAAGAGCACCGACTGCGGCGATCACTGGGTATTTCTTCCCAGCACCGGCCTGAAAGCGCAGGCGGTCTTCGCCGATCGCGGCAAGAGCGTCCGCGCGCTGGCCGTCGATCCACAGACCAGCGAACTGCTGGCCGGAACGCCGCACGGACTGATCTACAAGAGCACCGATAGCGGCGCGACGTGGAAGAAACTGTACGAGCTGAAAGACAAAGGCAGCATTGTTTACTCTGTCGCGATCTCACCAAAGAATAGCAAGGCGCTGCTGGCCGCCACGAACAACGCGAGCCTGCTGATAAGCGCCGACGGCGGCGAAACGTGGACGCCCGCGGCCGGCGTGCCGAAGAATGTGAAACACGCTACGTTCGCACCGAGTGACGATGCAATCATCTATGCGGCCTGCGGCAAGGACGGCGTCTGGAAGTCCGCGGATCACGGCCAGACCTGGGCCGTTGCGGGAACGGGCCTCGATGCGAAAAGTTCGCCGATGGAAATCGTCGTCGACCCCAAGAATCCTGATTTGGTCTGCGCGCTGGCGACAACCGGCTGGGGCGGCAACGTGTTCCGCTCGACCGACGGCGGCAAGACGTGGGCGAATATCAATAAACTGAAGCTGGACCCCGAAGGCAATCCCACGCTGCCGCAGGAAGGCGGCGGCGGATTCACGAACCTGAGCGCCATGACGAATATCGCCATCAATCCCAACAACGGGCAGGAACTGTACGCGGCCGGAAACTGGCGGCTGGCGTACAGCGCCGACGGCGGGCAGACGTGGGAAGAACGCGATCGCGGCGCCGACATTTCCTGCATTACCGACATTCGCTTTCTGGACGGCACCACCTACGTGACCGTGATGGATGAAGGTCTGCTCAGCAGCGCCGACAACGGCGCGACATGGAAGCAGTTGTTCCCGCTGAAGTACATCGCCGGCACCAGCGGCCACCACTGGCGCGTGATTCCATGGAAGGCCGATGGCGTCACGCATATCGTCGCCACTGTCTCCGCGTGGGACGCGCCGCTGAACAAGCTCGCGATCAGCAACGACGGCGGCAAGACCTTCAAGACCTCTCTCGACGGTCTGCCCAAGGACCGCCCCAAGAAAAATACGATGTGGGGCGATGGCTTCGCTCGCGCCCTGTCCGCCGATCCGAAAAATCCGCTCGTGCTGTACCTGGGCATCGACGGCGATCCCGATCCGGAACATAACCTGACCGGCGGCGGCGTCTTCAAGTCCATCGACGGCGGGATGACGTGGAAGCAGCTCGCCCACCAGCCGGGCAGCCGGCGCATGTTCTACGGCTTGATGGTCGATCCGACCGAACCGCAGCGCATCTTCTGGGGCGCGTGCGGTCCCAATGGCGGCCTCTATCGCAGCGAAGACGGCGGCGAATCGTGGACGCTGATCATGAAAGACGAACCGTGGGTGTTCAATCTCATCGTTTCCGCCACGGGAGAAGTCTACTGCTCCGGCAACAACCTCTGGCACAGCACCGACCACGGCGCGACGTGGAAGAAAATTTCGGACTTCAAAGACGGCAACACCATTGTCGGTCTGGAACTGCATCCGAAGGACGAGAAGACCATCTGGATCTCGCGCGTGTCGTGGGGTGGCGGAACGGGCGGAATTTTCAAGACGATCGACGGTGGCGCGACGTGGACGGAGATCACCGGCGACATCCCCTACCGCAAACCGCTGGTTCTGCGCTTCAATCCGGAGACGTCGGAACTCTGGGCAGGGAACGTGGGGCTGTTTCGAATAAAGCAGTAGAAATAAAAACTCCCCGCGTTTTGCGCGGGGAGTTCTTTTCCGCTCAACTGCAGTGCTTACGGCATCAGCACGGTGTCGATGACGTGAATGACGCCGTTGCTGCATGAAATGTCCGCCTTGGTCACTTTCGCAGCGTCGATCGTCACGGCGCCGTTTTCGGCTTTCACCGCCACGGCCTTGCCGTTCACCGTCTTGGCTTCCTTCAGCTTCGCCACATCAGCGGCGAACACTTTGCCTTCGACCACGTGATAGGTCAGTATCTTCACCAGCTTTTCCTTGTTCTCCGGCTTCAACAGATCGTCCACGGTTCCGGCGGGAAGTTTCGCGAACGCTTCGTCGGTCGGCGCGAAAACGGTCAGCTGACCTTTCCCCTTTAAAGTATCGACTAATCCCGCGGCCTTGACGGCGGCGACGAGCGTCTTGAACGAGCCGGCGGCCACGGCCGTGTCGACAATATCCTTCGCGTCCTCAGCCCGCGAAATTCCGGTCACGAACATCAACGCACACATTACGCCTGCAACGATGTACTTGTTCATCTTTCCTCCATGAAATGTGGAACTCTCCACTCCCAATGGAGAGTTCGTTCTACTTCAGCCGCGGCACACACCGGTGGCTGTCAGTCCTGCTTCGAGTGAAGCTTCTCATTTTAGATAAGCGTTCAAATCGAACGAACTGTACCTCTAAACAACGTAGCAATCAATAAAATTCGATCAAATCGATCAAAATATGATAATCCTCTAAATCGCGCTCGGGCTTGAAATTAGGCGAACACTACGGATGGGACTTCGAGGTTGTCCTTAGTCCGTGCATCGAACTTTGCGGAACGAACGCTGCTTATGAGCGAGATCAAACGCCCCTATTTCCGGGAGGTGTTCACGCCGCTCGACGAATTGAAGAAAGAGCGCGCACCGCCAGCCCGGACTTCGCCGGCTGGAAGCCGCGATACAGTTACACTGGATTCTCCTTCGCGCGTTTGTACTCTTTAGCGCATGTCCGATTCAACCGATGCTCCGTCTGCTTCCGAGGCTCTTGGGCCACCGGCGCCAAGAACGCCCGTGGGTAACCGCATCGATTTTTCCGCGACGCTGGATGCCTTCCAGGGTCCGCTGGATCTGCTGCTCTATCTGATCAAAGAAAACGAAGTTGAGATCACCGAAATCCCCATCGCGCTGATCCTGGAACAGTACCTGCGCTTCCTTGACGGCGCGCCGCAGTGGGATTTGCAGCTGGCCGGCGAATTCCTGGTGATGGCCGCGACCTTGATGGAAATCAAGAGCCGCGAGCTGCTGCCGGTGCAGGAAACGGCCGGCGAAGCCGAAGAGATCATCGAAGACCCGCGCTCGGAACTCGTCCGCCAACTCCTGCAATACCGGCAGCTCAAAGATCAGGCCCGAACGCTCGAAACGCTGCAGGAAGAATGGCAGCAGCACCGGCCGCGCGGTTTCTTCGGCGATATTCCCGACGAGCCGGACACGGAAAATCCCGACGAAGACCGCGCCACGGCCAAGGAAGCGCTGCTGGAGCTGGATCTCTTCGGTCTCTTCTCCGCGTACGAACGGACGATGAAAGCCGTACTGGCGCAGACGCCACGGCGCATCGAATACTCCGGCGAATCGATCGAGGCGAAGATCTCGCGCATCGAAACGATGCTCAAGTCGCGCCCCTTCGCTCGCTTTATCGAGTTGATCGCCGACCCGCTCGACCGCGCCGACATCGCCGCAACGTTTGTTGCACTGCTGGAACTGACGCGCCGCCGCGCGGTGCGGCTGAGCCAGGCGTCGGAATTCGGCGTAATCGATGTGAATTCCGCCAACGAAGGCGAAGCGGAAGCCGCATCGCGCGAACAGGCTGCCGCAGCCGAGGCCGCTGAGCAGGACGCGCTGAAATCGAAGGCCGAGCAGGACGCAAAAATGCTGGCCGAAGGCGGCAAGCCGATGTTCACGCGCCGCCAGGCCAAGCCGCGCTTCGAGGGCGTGCTCAAGCCGGAAGATCTGGAAGAAATCGACGCCGAAGAGCACGAAATCGGGCGCCGCATCGACGCGATTCTCGCCGCCGCCGATGCGATCAGCGAACGTTTCGAACAGAGCCGCGACGGTAAGGTCCGCGACGACAACCTTCCGCTCGAAGCACAGCCGGTGCCCACGTTGCCGCCGACCGCCGTCAGCCCGGACAGCGCCGAGAGCGCCGCAAGCGGCGAGGGTTCAGTTTCCGGAGAGAGTGCTTCGAAGGTGGATGAGCCTGCCGCGCCAACGAGCACGACGCGTGTTGAGGGGGCGGGGGACACGGTTCAGGAATCGGGCTCTGTGGAGGTCGCTCCCAAGGCGGATGAGCCTGCTGAGCCTGCTGAGCCTGAGGCCGCTCCGACGACGCATCCTGAACACGAGGAGCCCAAGACGGAAGAGGCGCCTGCGGCTCAGCCTGTCGACGATCCGAAAGATTCGCCGGAGCACGTCGAGTTGCCCACGGACGCACCAAAGCCGAAACCGGAGGAACCGGGCAAGGCTGACGACGGGGCGGTCTCCGGCTCCGACGGCGCGAACTGAAGCGCGCACGGGTTTCAGCCAAGGCATTTATGAAAATTTTCCTGACCGGCGCTTCTGGTTTCATCGGCGGGCACGTGTTGAACGCGCTGGTCGAGCGCGGTCATCAGGTGACGTGTTTACTGCGTGGCCGTTCCGCGGCACACATTCGCGCGATGGCGCTGCCGGGTTGCAGCGTGGTGGAAGGCGAATTCACGCGCCCGGAGACGTGGCTGTCGACTATCGCCGGTCACGACGCGGTGGTGAACGCGGTCGGAATCATTCGTGAAACAGCATCTGCCAGTTTTGAGCAGGTCCACCAGCTCTCGCCTATCGCACTCTTCACGGCGGCGTTAACTGGCGGCATGAAGAAGATCGTCCAGGTCAGCGCGCTCGGCGCCGATGAACAGGCCGCCAGCCAATACCATCGCACCAAACGCGCCGCGGATCAGTTTCTCGTTGAAAAATGCGCGGCAAACACGGTGACGACGTTCGCCGTTTTGCGTCCGTCGTTCGTCTACGGTCCGCAGGATGAATCGATGGCGTTTTTTCTCTCCCTCGCCGCGCAGCCGGTGACGGCGGTGCCGGGCGACGGAAAGTACCGCGTGCAACCGGTTCACGTCGCGGATGTCGTGCGCGCAGTGGTCGCGGCACTCGAGAACCCGGCGCTCAAAAACATCGTTCAAGATATTGGTGGAGCTCACGCGCTCTCATTCGATGAGATGCTGGACGTGCTGGCGCGACGACTGGGCAAGG
This sequence comes from Planctomycetota bacterium, assembly GCA_038227875.1. GTDB lineage: Bacteria > Planctomycetota > SZUA-567 > H5-PLA8 > H5-PLA8 > JBBRPR01. Next base: position 87,603 of record JBBRPR010000006.1, on the reverse strand, counting down.
CAAGCGCGACGAAGATCCACGTGCCGCTGGCGGTGATGAAAATGGTGGCGGGATTCACGGACCTTTGCGGCGGGCACGGCCCGATCACGGGCGAAGAGTTGGCTATGCTGCAGCGCGGTAATTTCTGCTCCGGCGAACAGGAGCGCCTGTTTGTGGAGCGCTTCGGTTTTCAGCCGCTCGCGTTCGAAGAAGGCATCGCGCGCCGACCGCTTTCGCAGCAGGATGTCTGGAACGCGCGGATGAATCCGTGGCGGCTGCCGTTGCGTCTGACGATTGCGTTCATTTGGATCGCGACGGGCGTGGTCTCGGCGTTCATCTCGCCAGCGCAGGGCTTGCAACTGCTGGATCAGATTGGCATCACTGGCACGCTGGCCTCAGCGCTGATGTACGGTACGAGCATCTTTGAAATCATCATCGGCTTGCTGACCGTGTTCGGCATCCGCATCTGGCTGATGGGCGCGATTCAACTGCTCCTGATGTTCGGCTTCATGGGAATCCTGACGCTGCGCATGCCGGAGCTGTGGTTTCATCCCTTCGGTCCATTGACCAAAAATATTCCACTGATCGGCGCGACCCTGGTCATGATGGCCTGGGAGTAGCCCGCGATGCTGTTCAAAATCAAGAATCACCTGATGCTCACGCTGCTCGTCACGGCACTGTTCGTGGCCGCATCGCTGGCGTTGAAGCGAGCCCTCGGTTTGGAATGGGATCTCGAGTTTGAGCCGAACACGCTCCGGAACATCGCCATTGGCATTGCCACGATCGGAGCCAGCGACGGCCTCCTGCATATTTCGCTGCTGCTGATCCTGCGGAGAAAATATCTGGATCGTCACGAAGAGCTGGCGGAGTACTTCCGCCCGCAAGGCGCGCTTGAAATTCTCGCCGGTGGCGTGATGGCCAGTTCCGAAGAGCTGCTTTTTCGCGGCGTCTTCATTCAAGCAACGCTTGCGGTTATTGGCGCCCCTGCGGCGCTGGCGATCACCGCGGTAATTTTCGGCCTGGTTCACATGATTCCTGCTCGGCCGCGCCTGCGCATTTACACAATCTGGGCGATCTGGGAGGGTGCGCTTCTGGGCGGCGTATTTCTCTGGTCCGGCTCGCTGCTGGTTTCGTTGATCGTGCATGGCGTACACGACATGGCGGGATTCACGGTCTTCGCGATTCAGCGGCACTACACCGACAAACGGAAAAATGTTTAGTCCAACGTTCCGACCGCGCCTTCAGCGGCGTTGAGCAGCGCGCCGGAGACGATCAGCTTCCGTACATTCTCGATGTCCGTCGAGACGACGCGGTCTTCTGTGAGCGGCGGCACGTCTCTGCGAAGCACGTCGATCAACGGCTGCAAGCCACGCCCGGTCGCCGCTTTTCTCAAATGAATCGCCTGCGCCGCGCAAAGAATTTCGATGGCGAGAATCGTTCGCACATTTTCCAGGATGCTCCGCGCGTGCAACGCCGAGGTCATGCCCATCGAGTTGTGATCTTCCTGGTTGCCGCTGACCGGAATGGAACTCGCCGACGCCGGCCCACAGAGCGTCTTGTTCTCGGTGACCAGCGCGGCGGACGTGTACTGCGCGATCATGTAGCCGGAATGCAGACCTTCCACCGGCGCGAGAAACGCCGGCAGGTCGGTGAGATTGGGATTCATGATCCAGTCGACGCGCCGTTCCGAGATCGAACCCAGCTCGTGGAGCGCCAGCGCCATGTAATCGAGGCGGATGGCAATCGGCTGGCCGTGAAAATTGCCGCCGCTGAGCACCCGGCCGTCGCTGAGAACCAGCGGGTTGTCGGTCGCGGCGTTGATTTCGATCGCGAGCATCTCCTCGGCATGCGTCAGCGCATCGCGTGCCGCGCCGTGAACCTGCGGAATGCAGCGCAACGAGTATGGATCCTGCACGCGCTTGCAGTGCGCGTGCGAGGCGAGAATCGCTGAGTTTTCCAGCAGCGTGCGGATGTTCTTCGCTGTCGCCAGCGCGCCAGGGTAGGGACGCAAGAGATGTAGCGCCTCCTCGCACGGCGCGCGGCTGGAGAGCGTCGCGTCGATCGATAGCGCGCCGCAGACATCAGCCAGCGCACAGAGCCGCCCGCCGTCTTCGCGCAGCAGCACGGCCATGGACGTCATGGCCTGCGTGCCGTTCAGCAGCGCCAGGCCTTCTTTGGCTTCGAGCGCCAGCGGACGGATGCCGGCTTCGCGCAACGCGTCTTTGCCGGTAATCCGTCGGCCCATAAACTCGGCTTCGCCTTCGCCGATCAACACCAGCGCCAGATGCGCCAGCGGCGCGAGATCTCCGGACGCGCCCAGCGAGCCGACTTGCGGAATGATCGGATGGACGCGTTTGTTCAGCAGTTCCAGCAGCGTATCGACGAGAATCGGCCGCACCCCGCTGGCTCCCTTGGCCAGAGCATTGGCGCGGAGCAGCAACATTCCGCGCACGACATCCGTCGGAAGCGGATCGCCGACGCCGGCCGCGTGGCTGCGGACGAGATTGCGTTGCAATTCTGCACGGTGTTCAGGCGGAATGGCAATCTGCGCGAATTTGCCAAACCCCGTGGTCACTCCGTAGACCACGTCCCCGGCGGCGACGTGGTCTTCAACGATCTTGCGCGAAGCCAGCATGCGCGTGCGAGCGTCGGCGTGCAGCGCCGCGGTTTCCGAGCCGCGCGCCACGGCGACGACGTCCTGCCAACGCAGTGAATTTCCATCAAGCTGAAGCATGGTCTTCCTTTTAGTACGATCGGGGCGAAAGGGGAAGTGTATCAAAGCCCCTGATCCTGCGCAGCGGGATTACATCATCCGCTCCGCCGTGATTTGGTCAGCGGTGTGAGCGGCGTCAAGATCAGCGACTGCTGCATGCGCCGCTGAAATTCCCGTGGCGAGATGCCGACGTAGTCTTTGAATTGCCGCGAGAACGCGAACGAATCGCAGTAGCCGTACTCGCGCGCCGTCGCTTTCACCGACATGTTCATCAAGGCGTGCTGTGTCGCTTCCAGCCTGCGGCGGATGCGGTAATCCGTCGGCGCGTAGCCCGTCGCCTGCTTGAAGTGCTTGCGCAGGGCCGCATAGCTGACGCCCAGTTCCTCCGCGACCTTCTGCCCGCGCATCGACTCGTCGAGATTGTGTTCGAGCAGCGCGCACGCGTCCTCGATGGTTTTCGTCCAGAAATCGACGATGCGATTGCTCCGTGCACGATCGTAGAGCCGGTTGATGAACGCGATCGACTCGATCAATGCGTTGCGCGTGGGAAAATGGCTCTCCGGCAACCGCGCGCGCTTGAACAGCTCTTTGAATTCCTCCATCACCACCGGATCAACGCCGACGTTCTCGACGGGTTCTTCGGAGATCACGCCGAGTTTCATCAACTGGTCGCCGGTTTTGGTATCGTAGACGATGAAGAGTTCCGCGTAGTCGCTATCCGGATCAAACCACGTGCTGTGCTTCACTCCGGACAGCCGGTGAAAAAGTGTTCCGGGCGCCAACTCGAATTCCCGCCCATCTGCCGTCGTGTAAACTCCGCGACCGCGGAGCACAAAGTTGATCGCCAGATAATTGTAGGCCTTGTTGCGGTGCTGGTCCGGCCGTCGCCCGTGGCATTTACCGCCAATCACCAGCGTGCGCAGCGTGTCGTCGATGCGCAGATAACGCGACGCGTTGCGGTCAAACAGCGCGTTCTGAAACGAAAATCGAGCGGCCATACAGCCTCCTGAATGCGTCTCAAATCGTACATGTTATTGAGCATTCGGTCCATTTCATTCCGCGCAGCCATGAAGCATACTGCCTACACGAGCCGGAATTGCAGTGTCAAATAGTTCATGGAGAAACGCATGACCGACAACGAACGCTACTTCTTCGACCTCAACGGCTACCTCACGGTGCCCAACGCGCTGACACCCGGTCAGATTGCGGCGATCAACGAGATGATCGACCAGCGCATCGAATCGCACAGCGATCCGCGTGGCTTGAATTTTGGCTTCGGCGATCTGCTCAGTTGGCGCGGGCCGATGTTGAAACTGATCGACAACGCGCCCGTGCTGCCGTACCTCGATGCGCTGTTTGGTCCGATGCCGTGGGCCAAGCCCGACCGCGGACCGTTCTACCGTCTCGATCACACCTACATCACCGTGATCCGTCCCAATGCCAAAGACGCCGGCGCGTTTACGCTTCACGGCGGCGGCACGCCTTACGATCCCGGCCAGTTTTATCGCGTCAGCGAAGGCCAGCTCTACAACGGCCTGGTCGTGGTCGCGTACAACTTGACGGATGTTGACGAAGGCGACGGCGGACTCGGTGTCGTTCCCGGAAGCCACAAGGCCAACTTCCGACTGCCTTACGACTGGCAGGACCTGCGCAAAGGCAGTCCCGTCGCCAAAGCCGTCACCGGCAAGGCGGGCACCGCGGTGTTCTTCACTGAAGCGCTCTCGCACGGCACACTGCCGTGGAAGGGCAACCACGAGCGCCGCACGGTCTTCTTCAAATACCACAACTTCTGCAGCGCATTCGGTGAGAGTTACCTCGACGAATCCACGCAGAATCTGGAGGAGCTGACCGAACGCCAGCGCCGCTTGCTTGAAGCCCCCAATAGTCGAGGCAAAGGCCGCCGCCGCGCGGAACTGCAGCCAGGATAAAATGGACGCAATTGGTGCTCAAAGTACGACTGTGGCCAGTTGGCCACAGTCGCTTTTGCTTTCAAACCTACCTATTGGGGTGGTCTAAAAGAGTGTTTCTACCGATGGGGTTGGCGCAAATTTGCGCCCGGGCGCCTGTCCAGACACGCGCTTGAGCTTCCCAGTGAAGTTCCTTAGTATGTGTGTGTGGAAAATCATCGACGCACTTCCTCCTTATATATCTTGATGCTTGCGACGTTGGCGTTCAGTTGCGTGGGGTCGGCATTTGCGCTCGACGACAAGCCGCCACCGCTCCCGGACAACAAGCCGCCGGAAAAGGTATTGCCCAAAAGCGAACTGCCCGTCGTCGGCGCTGATCTGTTCGATGGCTTTGAGGGACCGGACACATCCATCTGGGCCTTCGACTCGGCCGACGACGAAGCGATCGGGCAGTACGTCGAAGACGGCGCCACGCAAGGCAAACGCGCGCTGAAAGTCACGCTCCGTGGCAAAGGCAAGAAGGGCAAGATCCATCTGCGCCGCGATCTGGAATTGGATCTCTCGCAGGCGTCCGCGCTGTTGCTCGACGTCACGTCACCCGCGCCGAAACTGCAGATCGCGCTGGCCCTGCGCAGCGAACCCGGCGGCATCTTCCAGGAATCGTCGCCGATCACGCTCAAGGAAGGACTCAACCGCGACGTCCGCTTTCCGCTCGACAGCGCGACGTGGAAAAACGAAAAATCGAAATGGCAATACGACGGCCTGCCCGTGAATCTGAAGTCTGTCGCAAGGCTGATGCTGCTGATCTTCACCGCCGATGAAAAGGAAGGCAGCTTCGTCCTCGACAATCTGCGCATTGAGGGCGAGACCATCGGCCGGCCCGGCAGCGCCGCGAAGGTCTACCGTGAATGGAGGCCGGAATTCGACGTCGCTCCCGTTCTTCCGCCGACCGCGTCGCTCTACGAAGGCGTCCAGATTCCGCTGCTCTTTCACGCCAGCTACAAGGATATCTTTGATCGCACCGACATCGCCTGTGGCATGAGCGTCACCACGCCGTCGGGCAAGGCGCTGGACGTCCGCGGGTTTTTCGCCGGCGCCCTGTCGCGTCGCGAAAGCGCGAAGCTCGCTGCCGGCCGCGCGCCGGTACCGCCGTGGGGTCCGTTCAAGGAAGAAACCGCCGATCCGAAATCGAAAACGCCGCCAGACGAAAAAACGATCATCCCCGTCTGGATGCTCCGCTTCACGCCGCAGGAAATCGGCCGCTACACCGCTACGTTCTACGTGCGGAATTCCTCCGGAGAAATCCGCAGCGTCGAGCAGTCGATGATCGTCGCGCCGGAGGCCGTCACCCAGCCGGGGCGCAAGGGCGGCAACGTCCGCGTCTCGTTGCGCGATCCCAAGCAGTTGGAACTCAGCGACAACGCCCCCTTCTACATTTTCGGGCAGAACGTCTGCTGGACTCAGGACTGGGCGCCGTACCTCGACAAAATCAAGGCGTATGGCGGGAACACCTGTCGCATCTGGCTCTGCCCCTGGGGCTTGAATCTTGAGCTGAAATCCGACGCCGGTTCTTATGATCTTGAGGAAGCTCGCCGGCTCGACGCGCTGATCGAAAAAGCCGAAGCCACCGGCGTGCGCATCATTTTCTGCTTCACCTTTCACGGCATGACCAAGGATTTCTGGGGCGATTCCGCCTACAACCTCGCCAATGGCGGTCCGTGCGCGCGTCCGCAGGATTTCTTCGCCGACCGCGCCGCAAAGAACCAATTCAAGAGGCTGCTGGCCTACGCCAGCGCGCGTTGGGGCGCGTCGCCGGCGATTCTCTCCTGGGAATTGATCAACGAGATCAACATCGCCGCGTATGATTCCGAAGAAGACGTCGTCAACTGGTCGCGCGAAATGTCGTCGTACCTCGCCGCCGTCGATACGCACCACCATCTCATCACCAACTCGGTCAACTGGGCCGGATTCCGGCCGGATCTGTGGCAGGACAGCCACATCGATTTCGTCTCGATCCATTCCTACGGTCCCGATGTCGCCAGCGTCGTCTACAAATCGTTCGCTCCGTTCAGTGTGATCAAAAAGCCTGTGCTGCTCTCGGAATTCGGCGGCGGCTGGCGCGCCACCGATGATCTGCCCGATAAGGACGGCGCACGCCTCCGCGCCGGACTGTGGCTGACGGCGTGCTCCGGAAGTTGCGGCACCGCGCTGCCGTGGTGGTGGGACACGTATATCGAAACGCGCCACCTCTATCCCGTGTTCACCGCGGCCTCCCATTTTCTCGTGGGAGAAGACCGGCGCGAACGCTACGGCGAATGGGTGCAGAAGGCGTTTCCCGACGGCCTGGCCGTCACCGGCGTGATGGACGCGCAGGGCGCGCGGCTGCTTGTTCACCGCCCCGATTGGACCAAGTCCCCCGATTCGCGCGGCGAAGCGCCGCTCACTGCCGCCGCCTTGCCGCTGGAACTCACCGGCGTCGTGGATGGCGACTACCACGTTGAATTCTGGGACACCGTGGATGGCGCGAAGTTCTCCGAAGCTGACGTAGCGGCCAAAGACGGGAAGCTGACTATTCAGCTTCCGGCGCATAAATCGGAGTTCGCTGTAAAGCTCAACCGCAAGGAATGGCTGAGGCCGGGGATCAAGTGAGGCATTAAAAATACGGTAAAATTCAAAATTTAGCGCCTGATGTCACGGCTTTAAACGTCGTAAAGGAAGAGAAGTCGGGGAACATTGCTTGGATCAGCAACCGCCGCCAGCACCGGGAACAGCATCGGTGAATCAGAAGGTACTGCCCCTTGAATACACGCGGGCAGTTCCGTTCTTTCACCGCCTGGGCGTCAAACACGGACTAATCCTCGGCATGCTGGTGCTCGTTGCCATGGCGGGGATCACCGCCGAACAGCTCCGCGAAACCCTGCGTGAAATCCGCCGTAATGCCATCGACCGCGGACACGGCGTCGCCTCGGCCGTCGCCCCGCTCGTCCCGCTGGCGCTGGCCAAGGGCGAAATCAAGAGTCTGCAGAACTATTTCGACGTGATCACCGCCGGTGGCGAAATCAGCTACGTCCAGATCGTCAATCGGGACGGCACCGTTGACGTGAGCAGCGACATGTCCCTGGGCGACCATCCGCCCCGGCAACTGCGGCCCAACTGGCTCTCGCTTTTGAACGCCGAAGATCGCACCGCCGTCGACGTGCCGTGGGACGAAGGCAGCCCCGGCGTGGACGTTTTTGTCGCGCTGCTGGCATCGCCCAACAAGGCCACCGATGAAGAACTGCACACCTGCAAGCATCTGCGCATCGGCGTGAATTTCGATCGCATGATCAAGGAAGACCGGCCGCGCGTCATCGCGCAGATGGTCTACGTCACGCTCATCGTTGGCTTCGCGATGGTGATGGGGCTGGTCATTCTCCTCACCTATATCCTGAATCCGCTGCGCCAGCTGCGCCTGGGATTCATGGCCGTGGCCGCCGGAGATCTGGAATACCGCGTGCCCGTGCACTCGAAGGACGAAGTCGGCCAGGTCGTACGCATGTTCAACGCCACAATCGACCGGCTGAATCGCGCCTTCAAGGAGATCGAAGCGCTCGCGCGCCGCGACCCGCTGACCGGGCTGCCCAACCGCCGCGCCTTCGACGAACGGCTCAGCGCCGAAGCCGCGCGTTCGCGGCGCTACGGCCATCCGTTCGGCGTGATCATTCTGGACCTGGACCATTTCAAATCCGTAAACGACAGCTTCGGCCATCCGGCGGGCGATGAAGTGCTGAAGTTCGTCGCCAAAACGATCGAAGCCAACGTGCGTGAAACCGATCTCGCTGCGCGCATCGGCGGCGAGGAATTCGCTGTGATTTTGCCCGAATCCGGGCTTGCCGAAGTCAAATCCGTGGCCGAAAAGCTGCGCGAATCCGTCGGCGACTACCGCTTCAAGGGCATGCCTGGTCTGCCGGAAGGCATGCGTATCACGCTCTCCGCGGGCGGAGCCTGCTCGGCGGGACATCTGGTCACACCGGAATCGATCGTCGCTGCCGCCGACTCCGCGCTCTTCCATTCGAAAAACGACGGCCGCAACCGAGTCACCGTCGCACCGCCGCTGGCGGGAAAAACGTCGATGATGCCGCGCGTCGAATTTCCGCCGAGCGCACCTGCGGGAGGAATGGCCAAGGAGACCTCCCAAGGCGTGCCAACCAACGACGATGTCTCCATCTGAACTTAAGGTGATCGCAAGAAGGAGCCGCCGTGCCTGCATCTGTTGAGAACCGACCCGTCGTGCTGATCACTGGCGCGTCATCGGGCATCGGCGCGGCTGCCGTGTACACCTTCGCCGCAGCCGGATACGACGTGGTGCTCTGCGCACGCCGCCTGGAGAAACTGGATGCGATCGCCAACGAAGCACGCGCGCGGTTTCCGCAGGCGCGCATGGAACCGATTGTCTGTGACGTCACGTTCGACGCGTCAGTCGCCGCTGCATTTGGCCGCGTGCGCGATAAGTTCGGCCGACTCGATGTGCTCGTCAACAACGCTGGCTTTGGCGCCTATGGCAGCGTCGAACGCATGCCGCTCGATACTTTTCGTTCCGTGATGGAGACCAATTACTTCGGCGTGATCCGTTGCACGCAAGCCGCGCTGCCGCTGCTGCGCATCGCCTCGGAATCCAATTCCCGCAAGCGCTGGGGCGCGGCTGTGATCATGGTCAGCTCGTTCGTCGGCCGTCGCGCCGTGCCGGCAATGGGCGCGTACTGCGCGAGCAAATTTGCGCTGGAAGGTTTAAGCGAATCGCTGCGCGTGGAATTGCGCGACGAACGCATTTCCGTCTCGGTCGTCAATCCCGGCGTGACGCAGACGGAATTCGTCGGCGCCGCGCACGGCAAGCGTCCCTCGCAATTCATTTCGCAGAGCGGCGGGATGACCTCCGAGGAAGTCGCCGCTGTGCTGTTACATTCCGTCCGTCGCCCCAAGCGCAACCGCTACCTGACCGCCGCCGGCAAAGCCGGCATCTTCGCCGAATGGCTCGCGCCAACGGTCGTGGACCGTATTATGTTGAAGACGTGGCGGAAATCCAAATCGGAAACGTGATGGCAGGTCGGCCCGGCCCGAGTGATTCGACAGTCGTCACTCGACATTTTTTCTGATCCGCAGCTCATTCCGATTCACCTGCGCCCGCCACTGAAACCCATTCTCCGCCAGCGCCACGCCGATCGCGCCAATGGCTTCGTGCTCGCCCGCCGCATCAGGCAGTGGGATGCGGATGCGGTGGAATTTCTCCAGCCAGCGCCAACCGGAAGTCACCACCACCAGGCTGCGGAACTGCGGGTGATCGCGGTCGGCGACGAGGCGCAGCTGCCGCACCCGCGACCAGTCCCAATGGTTGAGCGGCCCTTCGTCGCCGTACTCCGTCACACCGTGCGGCCGCACCACGAAGCGCGGCGGCAAGCGTGGCTGAAATCGGACGTGCAGCCACTCGCAGATCAGCATCACGACGCTGGTCATCAGCAGCGAGTAACACCCCGCCGACGCGAAATTGCTGCAGACGTGAGCACTGCTCAGGAAATTCAATGCCACACAGCCCGCGAAGTACACCGCGTGTCCGCAGACCAGCAGGCGGATGCGCGTGGAAATGATCGCGCGACGGGCGCGTTTCCATTCGTGGCGCTGCCGTTCGGGCGTGAGTTGCCATGCGGCATAATGGGATGTGGCGCAGGGGACTTGGATCGGTGCGACGTCCCCTTCCGGAATTTCTACGATCGCAGCAGGCGTCTCGGAGGGCAGTCCGCTCTCCGGCCACGCGGACCAGTTGTACGCAGGATCGAGCGCGACACCCATCTGCGAGCCCCTGGAAGAAATTTGCGGAATAGACCTTTTTCAGCGGGCTGCTAAGGTCTTCAAACCGTCCAAGACTAATTTTGCGAGAGTTGGGTTCCGCGTTGAACGAGCAACTGAGTCCTATTTTTTACTGCGTGGTGGCGCTCGCGGCAATACTTTCTTTCGCCGCTTCGGAATCCCGTCGGCAGGCCGTCCTGCTCATCGCCAGCCTCGCTGCGGGAGTGATATTTTATCCTTTATGGCTGGCGGTGCTGTTTGTGGTCGCGCTCGCCGCCGTCTTTCCCCTCGCACGACTATTTGAGACGCGAAGGTTTTCAGCTGCGGTGCTCTGGATCAGCGTCCTGGCCATGACGGCTACGCTCTTCGCGGCGCGGTCGGAAGTCTTCGCGCAATTCTGGTCCGCGTCGACGCAGAAAATCCACCGCATCGGCACGAATGTGTCTCCCGCCGCGTTGATCGGCACCAGCTATTTCGTGCTGCGCGCATTGGCGCTCTGGTTTGACGCTGCGAAAGGAAAATCCGGTACCGTCGCGCTGCCTCGCGTGCTCACGTACTTATTTTTCTTCCCGACGTTCGTCAGCGGACCCATCGATCGTTACGCGCGCTTTCAGCAGGACGTCGCCACGTCGCGGCCCGTCAACTTCAACACGGTGGATGAAGCACTCTGGCGCGGCGTGCTGGGCCTCTTCAAAAAAGTGGTCCTCGCCGATACGCTGATCGAACTCTGCCTGCCGCCCGGCGCGGAATTTCTGCCGCGTCTCAATGCAATGTCCACCGGCCAGACTTGGCTGGCGTTCTACGCTTACGCCGCGCGCATCTATCTCGATTTCTCCGGCTACAGCGACGTCGCCATTGCCGTCGCGATGCTGCTGGGCGTGCGCGTCCCGGAGAATTTCAACCTGCCATACCTGGCGCGCAACATCACCGACTTCTGGAAACGCTGGCATATCAGCCTTTCCGAATGGTTGCGCGATTATGTTTTCCTGCCGCTGGGCGTGAACTTCTCACGCGGCATCTTCAAAGGTAAAAGTCTCGCCGCGGGCTGTGCCGCTGCATTGATCGCCTTTGCGCTGTGCGGGCTATGGCACGGCCTCGCGCTCAATTTTCTGATCTGGGGCCTGATGCACGGCGTCTGGGTCTTCGCGCATAAATTGTACTCAGACACGGGGAAGCGAAGCTTTCCCGGTTGGCTGACCTGGTCGCGTGGAAATCCCGCCGCGACAGCGCTGGCCATCGCGCTTACTTTTCACGGTGTTGCCTTCACCTGGATCTGGTTCAGCGCGCCGGACGTGCACGCCGCCGTCGCGATGATTTCAAAAATGCTGACGGTCTCGAAATGATGAGCGCTGAATCCGGAGCTGAATGCCATGCCTGAACCCGAAGCAATCAAGCCGACCATCGAACGCCCCTTCTGGCTGAGCGTGCTGCGCTGGATGGTCTGGCTGGCGATGCTGGTGATGGTCATCGCCTTCGCCTCGCGCAGCCACGGCGGCGCGTTCATCTATCAGAATTTCTAACGCACCGCGCAACGTGTAGCGGTTACTGCTTTCCCTTCACCAGCGCGCACTGCTCTTGATGCAGGAAATGCATCGACCGTTCCAGATCGTCCAACCGCGCCATGATCAGTCCGGTCTTCACTTCGGCTTTGATGTTCACCTGGTGATCGAGCTCTGCGTAGATGCGGTCTTTATTCGACGCGCGATTCTGCGACATCATGATAATCGGCGCGGCGTACGCGGCCTGAAACGAGAGCGCCAAATTCAGAAAAATGTACGGGTACTCATCCCAATGCGGCACGCCTGAAACGGCATTCCAGATGACCCAGACCATCAGGATGAGGCTTTGCGTGATGATAAATCCCCACGAGCCCATTTTGTTGGCGAAGCCGTCGGCGATCTTCTGCCCGATCGTCAGCCGGTCTTCGATCTCCTCGTTGGGATTGCGGGCCACTGAGCGGCGGAGCAGTTTGTCCGTGCGGTACAACCGATGCGAAAGCGCGGTCATGACATCGATGCCGGCGTGTGGATGCTTCAGCAGAAATTCGTGGAATTCGTCACGCGTGAACGAGAGCGTACGCACCGCCTCCACGGCCCGCACGCGCATCAGGCGCGGTTCGCCGGTGAGCATCGACAACTCGCCAAAGAATCCCCCTTTATCGGCGGAGTCGACGAGCAGTTCCTGGCCGGTGGCATCGCTGAGCAGGAATTCCACCGAGCCTTCGACGATCACATGAAACGCGCCGGTGGGTTCGTTCTCGTGAATGATTGTCTGCCCGGGCGCATAGTGGTTGTCATCCATGATCTCACGGATGCCCTTGATCTCCGTATCGTCCATGGTGGCGAAGAGCGAAACCAGCTTCAGCGTTTGAACGTCGTCCATGCGTGATTCTCCCATTAGGCGTGTGCCACACATTCGGTGGAAGTATTAGAGAATTATTAATTAGCAACGAGCGCATAACCGCTCGAAGGACGAGTGTCAATGGAGCACGCAAAGTCTTAAACCTGGACGGACGACTATCCGCTACGGCTTGCCCGGATCCACCAGGCCGTAGTCGGTAATTTTTTTCTGCAGCGTCGGCCACGAAATTCCGAGAATCTCCGCAGCCTTCGTCTTCTGCCAGTGCGTGTGCGTCAGCGCATGCAGCACCGCGCGGCGTTCCGCTTCGGCGAGCGTGATGGGCGCGTCCGGAACCGCCGCGGCTTTGGCGCTCGAGCCAGCCAGTTCCATGGGGAAGTCGTTCACGTCCAATTCCGAACGCTGCGCCAGAACCACGGCGCGTTCAATCACGTTGGCCAGCTCGCGGATGTTCCCTGGCCATGCGTAACGCTCCAGCAATTGCAGCGCTCGCTCGGACAGTGTGCGCACGGGTCGCTTCAACTCAAGTGCCTTGCGGCTCAGGAAATGTTCGGCCAGCATCCGAATATCTGCCGGCCGCTCGCTCAGCGACGGCAGTTCGATGCGGATCACGTTGAGCCGGTGATAGAGGTCCTCACGGAAGCGGCCAGACTTCGCGTCGGCATCCAGTGGACGGTTGGTGGCCGCGACGATGCGCGCGTCGACGCGCACCGGCTTGCTGCTGCCGACGGGAAAAAATTCGCCGCTCTCGACGGCGCGCAGCAACTTTACCTGGCTCGACGGCGCCAGATCGCCAACTTCATCCAGAAACAGTGTCCCGCCGTGCGCCAGTTTGAAATACCCCTCGCGCGCCGCCGTCGCGCCGGTGAACGCGCCGCGCTCGTGGCCGAACAGTTCGCTCTCCTGCAAACCCTCCGGCAGCGCCGCGCAGTTGACCGCGACAAACGGCTTGGACGCGCGCGGACTTTCATCGTGAATCAGCCGCGCAAGCAACTCCTTGCCGCTGCCGGTCGGCCCGTTAATCAGCACCGGCGTCGCGTGCGGCGCCGCGCGCATCGCGACGTCGATGCAGGCGATGAACTTTGGCGCGCGTCCGATCAATTGGTTCGATGCGTTCAGCCGCCCCGCCAGCCGCTCCAGGCGGGCCAGTTCGTCGGCGTGAGTTTGCGCCGTGTCGAGCGCTGTGCCCAGCGCGCGCGCCGCTTCGGCCAGCAGCGCCAGTTGGCGCTCGGAAAACGGCGGGCGCGCGTCGCCGCGCCGGTCGAGATACACCAGCGCGCGGTCTTCGCCGCTTAACGGCACCGGCGCGGCAATCAGCGTCGCCACGCGCGAAGACGCCAGGCTGGCGCTCTTGGCCAGCTCGCTCTCGCCCATGTCCGCCACCAGCAGCGCTTCGCCCGTTGACAGGACGCGCGCGATCACCGAGCGGCTCAGCCGCGGCGCGCGCGCCGTCTCCGGCGCGACCACGAGCTGATCGCCGTCAACGCGCCGCGTCAGTAGCACGCCGCTGTCGGCTTTCAATTCCTTGCAGAGATCCGCCAGCCAGCGCTTGGGCAGCATCTTGGGATCGGCGATCCCCGGCAGCGTCCGCGCGAGCCGGTAGACCGAAGAGATTTCGTCGGAGCTGGGACTGTGCGCGAGAATATCGCTCTCCGTCACCGACAGTACATATTCGATCTGCGAGCGCGATTCGTGCGCCGGCGTCTCCGCCAGACGCGTCGTGCGGTCGTTCTCCGGCCGGACGAGGTACACGATCTCCGTCGACCCAATGCGAATCCGGTCGCGGTCTTTCAGTTCGACAGTCGTGACTTTCTGTTCGTTGACCTGCGTGCCGTTGACGCTCATCAGATCGCGCAGCGTCGCGTGGCCGTCGGCAAAAGTCAGATCCGCGTGACGGCGCGAAACCTTCTCGTCGATCAGCCGCAGCGAACATTCCTCGCCGCGCCCAATCAACACCACGCCAGAGGCAGCCTGCTCACGCCCGGCGAGTGGCCCCGTCTCAATCCGAATCAATGGATAAGGAATACCTTCAGCATCGGTGCTCATTGAAACCAATTATATGCCTCAGCGCGCTGCCGAACAATCCCAAGAGCCAAGAGCTAACAGCCTAGAGCCGCAAATCCCCACTCGACCACCGAACTTTCATCCCTCATAATTCATCATTCCCATCTCTGGCCTGAAAACTGCCTACTAGCTAGAAGCGTATTACTTCTCATAGGAAAACCGCATGTCTGATTCTCCAGCCCTGTCGGAAAAAGCGCCAGCTCCTGTCGGTTCCAGTGGCGGCACGTCGATCGTCAAGAAAATCGTCAAGGTCGTCCTGGCGATCATCGTGCTGCTCGCGCTCGTCGGGTTGTACGCGTACAAGTACGAAATGCCGTCGCACTCCACGCCGACGGAAGCCGCCAAACCCGTGGTCGCCAGCGGCGACACGATTCTCGATTCGATCCACCGCGGTGCCGAATACCTGCGCATCCATCAGGAAGCCGACGGCCACTTCTCACGCGGCGCGCTGGACCCGAAGCCCGCCTTCACCGCCCTGGTCGTCGATTCACTGGCCCGCTCGCCGGATAAATTGCGCCTGAACACGCCGTTCATCAAGAAAGCCGTCGAAGCGATTCAGCGCACCAAGCAGCCCGACGGTTCATACTGCACGCCGCGCCTGGGGCTGCAGACCTACTGCACGTCCATCACGATCATGGCCCTCGCCTCGCTGGAAGATCCGTCGCTGCAGCAAGACATCGAAGCTGGGAAGAACTATCTGCTCTCAACGCAGAACCAGGACGAAGACAGCGCGAATTTCGGCGGCGCAGGTTACAGCGCCGGCGGCAAACCCAGCGGCGATGTGACACAGAACTGGGTCGAAGCGATGCGCGCCGCGGGCGTCAAGCCCGATGACCCCGCGATGAAAAACGCCAAGAAGTTTTTCAACCGCCTTCAGAATGCCGAAGAGAACGATAAAGTTGCACCGGGCACCGCCGCCGGTACCGACGGCGGATCGTTCTACCGCCCGGGCGAAAGCAAAGCCGGCTACGACACCACCAAGGACGGCCTGAAAGTTCCGAAAAGCTACGGCCTGATGAGCTACGCCGCGCTGAAGAGCTTCCTGCATCTGAATCTGGGCAAGGATTCGCCCGAGGTTCAATCGTCGATGAAGTGGGTGCGCGCCAACTACACACTCGACGAGAACAAAAACCTCGGCGCCGATGGTCTCTACTATTATTACCAGACGATGGCCAAGGCGCTTTACATCTACGGCGAACCCGACGTCAAAACGCTCGACGGCCAGACGCACCACTGGGCCGAAGAACTCAGCAAGCGCCTGCTCTCGCTCCAGGCTGCCGACGGTTCCTGGCACAATTCCGTCTCCTCGCAATGGATGGAGAACGACACCGTCCTCGTCACCGGCTTTGCCATTCGCACGCTCTCGATTTGTCATGATCAGTTGGAGCGGGAGAAGGCCGCGGCGAGTGCGCCTGCGCCTGAGGTGAAGAAGTAGTCTCACGAACAGCGGGAATCGGGATTCGGGATTCGCCAAATGCGGACGCGCAACGAATCCCGAATCCCGTCGTTCGTGCAGTTAAAACGACTCTTCCCGCGAGCGCTGTTCCTGCGCGAGCGTAGTCACCACCCAGCCCAGCGCCATGTGAAATAGCCACGTGCTGACGATGATGAAACCCGTTCCCACATCCTTGATGCCGGCCATGTTCACGTGTGTCAGCGAAATCACCGCTGCGCTGCCGCCGAACATCACGATGCCCATCAGGTGTCCGGTGTTGTTCTGCGCCACATAAAATCCGAGTCCGCCGCCGATCATCCCCATTACAATCGGCCAGAACCAACTCCCCGGCACGAATGCCGAAATCACCACCGACGCAACCGCGCCGAGGATCATCGCGCGCTTGACGCGGAGCCGGTAGCGTTCCAAGTACGCCGCTTCCGCCGCGAGGTGCTGCGACTGTTTGCGGCGCTTCAACTCTTCAGGCGTGAGCTCATCGTCGTCGATGCTCAAATCGAGCGCGCGATCCTGGGCCGTCATCACATCCCACCTCCGTTGGTGCACGGCGCGGTCATACCAAGACATTAAACCCTATTTTTCGCGAAGACAAGCGGGAGATATGGAAGATTCTACCGATCGCAGCGCGCTGACGCGCGAGGGGCGAGGGGGCAGGGTTCAGGGTCCAAGGGTCAGAGGTGGATTGAGCGCACACAAGGATTGAACGCGCAGCGCGGTCGCGTGAACGCGCGTTGCCAATCGATAATTAGCGCTTGAAATACGCATCGTCGCGTTTACAAAGACTCACCCGCGCCTACTTCGGCGCGGCGTTTTATTTGGCATTCGGTGAAGGAGCAGGACGAAAATGTCAGTTCACAAGAGTTTACGCACCGGCGGTTCGCTGACCAAGCACCGCAACGTTTTGACCCGCATTGAACGCATCAAGGTCCTGGAAGAAGCCGGTGGCTGGCGCGAAGGCCAGAACAGCGTGCTGGGCCTGCGCAAGGTCAAGAGCATCAAGCTGGCGACCAAGAAGAAGGCCGCGAAGAAGGAAGGCGAAGGCGACGCAGCAGCAGCCGGTGGCGCCGCAGCCCCCGCCGCGAAAGCTGGCGATGCGAAAGCCGCCGCCCCCGCCGCGAAAGCCCCTGCCAAGAAGTAGTCTTTCGTCCGACCCATTTCAGCACGCAACGCGGGCGGTCCCACCGCCCGCAGTTGTGTTTTGCACGCACACAGCGTTACTTTCGATCCAACTTGCCCCATTATTTTGAGAGTGCGCGAATTCCGAATTTCGACTCCCGATTCCCGATTTCCACACTATCCACGCGCGCAATCGTGTTCATCCAATCCGCAATCCGCAATACTTTCGCTCAACTGATCGCCTTCCACACGGCACCGCAGCTCATCTGACCATACTCGGCGAGCACTTCGGCGCGCTGGTAGCGGGCTTCGCCGCTGAGCCAATGCTGGCTGGCGATCTTGATCGTACGGCGGATCAGCTTGGGGAGGATCAGCGCGGCGATGGGCTTTTCCAGGATCCAGTGAATTCCAAAAGGCGCGAGCTCACGGCGGTGTTGTTCGCAGCCGGTGCTGCTGGTCAGCAAAATCACGGGCACCCGGGCGGTTTCGCTGTGCGAGCGAAGGTGCATCAGCGTGGCGCGGCTGTCGCAGCCTGGCGTATCGCCGTCGAGCAGCAGCAAGTCGGGGACGCCGGCGGCAAGTTGCAATTCATCCGGTTGGACTTCGGAGACGGCGCGCACCGTCATATTTTCATTCGCGAGAATCATCGAGACGAGCTGGCTGTGCCGCGACTTCTGCGCGACGAACAAGACCCGGCAATTCACACCCGGAGCCAGCGTGGGAATGCGG
The DNA here is from genome assembly GCA_038227875.1 of Planctomycetota bacterium. GTDB lineage: Bacteria > Planctomycetota > SZUA-567 > H5-PLA8 > H5-PLA8 > JBBRPR01. The sequence continues at coordinate 69,464 of JBBRPR010000006.1, read as the reverse complement.
TTGCGCGACAATTCGCTGCGCGTCTTTATGGGTGCATCGATCACGGGTTCTACCCGCGTTTTTCGTGTCACCCGCGTGGCACGGGTGAGCTGGGTGGCGTGAGATAGCCGTGCTCGGCTGGGTCGTGAATACGTTTCCATTTGAACTCCGCGGCGCTTAATCCGTTAGTTTTTTGAACTGCACACTTATTGGTCTATGAATAGCGAAAGGTGTACCAACGAGTGCGGAACGCAACCTTCATAATCCGGCAGAATGTTCCGAGCTGCACCGCGGAGTTCACTAACATGGTAAAGTTAAACGACGTGCACAGCGAGACTAAGCAAACGGACCGTAGTTCGAGTGTCCCAGAGGCGGGGCGCGAAGCCGCTCGACAGAATGATAGCAGCTCCGGACAGTCTGTCAGGAATTCCGAAAACGTGGCTGGTTCGGAAGAAATTTCCGCAAACCTTCAGCTCACCAGTCGTGGTGTCCTGGATGGCAATGCCTGGGTCCCGATCCGCCTGCTGCTGGTCGAGGACAATTGCGACTACGCGAGGATTCTGAGCGAAGTGATCGTCATGGCCGGCGGTCCGGCGTTTGAAGTTGTGGTGGCAGCGAGTCTGCGCGAAGCGCTGGAAAAACTCCGGACTTCCGTACTTCACGTAGTACTGCTGGACCTCTCGTTGCCGGACAGCCAGGGGCTCGACACGTTCATCCGCGTGCACGCCGCCGCGCCGTCGGTGCCGACGTTGATCATGAGTGGCGTCGACGACGAACGCGTGGCGATGAGCGCGGTGCAGCAGGGCGCGCAGGATTACCTTCTTAAAGGTACCTTTGACGGCCGCGCACTGATCCGCGCGGTGCGCTATGCGATCGAACGCCGCCGCGCCGACGAAGCCTTGCGCCACAGCGAAGAGCAGCTCAAGCTGGCGCTGGAAGCCGGCAACATCGGGGTGTGGAATTGGGAAGCCACGCGCGACGAGATCCGCTTCACTGGAAACCTGGAGACCGTGCTGGGATCGCCTGCGGAGACGCTCAATGGCGCGTGCAGTAAATTCGAGCAGCGAATTCACCCCGACGATCTGACGGCGTTCCGCGCGGCACTGGCGAAGGCGCGCAGCGCGAAGCAGGATTTCAGCCACGAATTCCGCGTGATCTGGCCGGACTCCGGCGTGCACTGGATTCTCGCGCGCGGCCGCTTCTACTTCGGCCCCGACGGTGCTCCCGCGCGGATGACCGGCGCGCTCTCGGACATCACCGAACGGGTGAATCTGGAGCAGCAATTGTTCCAGTCGCACAAGATGGAGGCGATTGGCAAACTGGCCGGCGGCATCGCCCACGACTTCAACAATCTGCTCACGGTGATCCTGGGCCGGACTGAACTGGCGCTGCGCGAGATTGATCCGTCGAAGCCGCTGTATGGCAAGATCGACATGGTTCATTCCACGGCGGAGCGTGCGGCGGCGCTGACGCGGCAATTGCTGGCCTTCAGCCGCAGCCACGTGATCGAGCCCCAGGTGATCGACCTGAACGCGGTCGTCGCGCGCATGTACGAGATGCTGCGGCGGCTGATCGGCGAGGACATCGTGCTGCTGAGCGAGGCGGGCCCCAATCTGGCGCGGATCAAGGCCGATCCCGCCCAGATCGAGCAGGTGCTGATCAATCTCGTGGTCAACGCGCGGGACGCGATGCCGCTGGGCGGCAACCTGCGCATCGCCACGGAGAACGTGGAGATCAGCGAAGACTTCGCGCGCGGGCATGTGGGACTTCAGACCGGCGCTCACGTAAAATTGACCGTGAGCGATACCGGCAGCGGGATGAGCCCCGAGATCCAATCCCATATCTTCGAGCCGTTCTTCACCACCAAGCCGCAGGGCAAGGGCACCGGGCTGGGTCTCTCGATGGTCTACGGCATCGCCAAGCAGAGCGGCGGCAGCATCTCTGTTTCCAGCGCACCGGACCGCGGCACGACCTTCACGCTCCTCCTGCCCATTACGAGCGATGCGCCCGCGGCCCAGGCGGCCAGTTCCTCGCTGCAGACGGCGACGCGTGCCGAGACGATCCTGCTGGTCGAAGATGAACTAGGCGTGCGCGAGCTGGTCGGCGACGTGTTGCGCGACGCCGGCTACACGATCCTCGAAGCCGCAAACGCTCCGCGCGCCATCGAGGTATGCGAGGCCTTCGGCGGCCAGATCGACCTGATGCTGACCGACGTGGTGATGCCCGAAATGAGCGGCGCGCGTCTGGCTGAACTGCTCGGCCCCACGCGCCCGGAGATGAAGATCCTCTTCATGTCCGGCTACACCAACAGCGCGCTGGGCGAACGCGGCGTGCTCAGTGCCGAGACCAATTTTCTGCAGAAGCCGTTTACGCACCGGCAGCTGCAGAAAAAGATACGGACCGTGTTGGATGCACGGTAGACGGCGAGAACGGACATTTTCCACTTTCCATTTGCGCAAGCGGGTGAGTTGCTTCTACCCGGACGTACGCAAATTTGATTTTGGCGACGCGTCAGCAAGGAGCAGCAAACAGCCGCTGCTCCTTGACGTTCGGCCATTGAGGAAATTGGAAAGTATCAGTTCGCGCCGTTCTTGCCGCGCCACTTCTTCTTCCCATACGGGGCGGCTGCTTCGGCGGCACCGCGCATGGATTTCATGGGGGCGGCGCGTTTGCCGCGTTTGACGCGGAGGCCGCCGATGCCGCGGCTGACCTTCTCACCTTTGAGTTCCAGAATGCGGTCGCGGATCGCGGCGGCTTCTTCGAACTGGAGCTCCTCGGCCTTCTGCTCCATCTCGATCTCGAGCGCCTGAATCTGCTCGGCGGCGTCGAGGACGGCTCCGTCGATGCCGGTGAGTTCCTCTTCCAGCTTGCGCTGCTTGAGGATCATCTCGATGCCTTCGCCCACGGGCTTGAAGATGGAGATGGGTGTGATGTGGTGCTCGGTGTTGTAGGCGACCTGGCGCGCGCGGCGGCGGTCGGTCTCTTCGATCGTCTGGCGCATGGCCTCGGTGGTCCGGTCGGCGTAGAGGATGACGCGGCCGTTCAGGTTGCGCGCGGCGCGGCCGATGTTCTGGATCAGCGAACTGCGGCTGCGCAGGAAGCCTTCCTTGTCGGCGTCGAGCATGGCGACGAGTGAGACTTCGGGCAGGTCGAGGCCTTCGCGCAGGAGATTGACGCCGACGAGTACGTCGAAACCGCCGAGGCGCAGGTTCTTCAGGATCTCGACGCGCTCGATGGCGTCGATCTCGGAATGCAGGTAGCGGCAGCGCAGTCCGGCTTCCCGCAGGTAGTTGGAGAGGTCTTCGGAGAGGCGCTTGGTCAGGGTGGTGATCAGGACGCGTTCGCCCTTCTCAGCGCGGGCGCGGACCTCGCGGAGCAGGTCTTCGATCTGGCCCTCGGTCTTGCGGATCTCGATGGGCGGGTCGATCAGGCCGGTGGGACGGATGATCTGCTCGACCATGCGGCCGCCGGATTTTTCGATCTCGTAGGCGGCGGGCGTGGCGGAGACGTAGATCGTGGGCGGCGCGATCGACTCGAATTCCTTGAACGTCATCGGGCGGTTGTCGAGGGCGCTGGGCAGGCGGAAACCGTGTTCGATCAGCGTGCTTTTGCGCGCGAAGTCGCCGTTGTACATGCCGCCAACCTGGGGGAGCGAGACATGGGACTCGTCGACGAAGAGCAGGTAATCGTCCTTGGGGAAGAAGTCCATCAAGTTGAAGGGCCGGCTGCCGGCGGGACGGCCGTCGAGGTGGCGCGAATAATTCTCGATGCCGGAGCAGTAGCCGACCTCCTCGATCATCTCGAGGTCGTAGCGGGTGCGCATCTCGAGGCGCTGGGCTTCCAGCAGCTTGCCCTGGTCGCGCAGTTCGCGCAGGCGCCCTTCGAGTTCGGCGCGGATGCCCTCGAGCGCGTTGGGCAGATTGTTCTCGGGCATGACGTAGTGCTTGGCCGGGAAGACCGCGACGCGGGGGAATTCGCCCAGGATTTCGCCGGTGAGCGGGTCGATCTGCTGGAGCGAGGCGATGGTGTCGAAGTCCAGTTCGATGCGGATCGCGGTCTGTTCATAGGCCGGGAAGACTTCAATCGCGTCGCCGCGGACTCGGAACTTGCCGCGGGCGAAGTCGAGTTCGCCGCGCTGATAGTGGTTGTCGGCGAAGCGGCGGAGCAGCTCCGTGCGCTCGACGGCCTGGCCGACCTCGAGAACCACGGCCATCTGCGAGTACAGATCGGGTGAGCCCAGCCCGTAGATGCAGGAGACTGAGGCGACGATGATCACGTCGGAGCGGGACATCAACGCAGAGGTCGCGGCGAGACGCAGCCGGTCGATGTCCTCGTTGATCGCGGCATCCTTCTCAATGTAAATGTCGCGCGCGGGAATGTAGGCTTCGGGCTGATAGTAATCGTAGTAACTGACGAAGTAGGCGACGGCATTGTTTGGGAAGAAGGATTTGAATTCGCTGTAGAGCTGGGCAGCAAGCGTCTTGTTGTGGCTGAGGACCAGCGCTGGTTTCTGGAGCTGCTGGATCACGTTGGCCATCGTGAACGTTTTGCCCGAGCCGGTGACACCGAGCAGCGTCTGATGGCGCCGACCGTCGCGGATGCCGCGGACGAGCGCATCGATCGCCTGCGGCTGATCGCCACTGGGCTGGTAGGTCGAGGAGAGTTCGAAGCGCTCGGAGGAAGACATAACGCCCTTCAGTGTAGCAGGTGCTGGAGTGTGAGCAACACGCGAGTACGCTGCCGCGCGAGACCCTTTCGCGCGACGTGCGTGGCGCTCCGGTAGAATCTGCTTAATATTTCTGGCGTGGAAAACAGGAGCCGGCAAACTCTTATAGTCTATGCATTTATCGAAATAATAACAAATGCACTATGTGCTTGTTTTTCGCTAAAATGTGGTAATCTTACAAATGTCTGGAGCGCACCATGAGCAAAGTCTCACCCGATTTTGCCTCTGTCCCGCTGGATCTCCCGGCCGTTGCGCCGGAAGAGACCGCGTTTTCTGATAGCGATCAGATCGGCCCTTACCTGCTCGTCCGCAAACTCGGCGAAGGCGGCGTCGGCGTCGTCTACCTCGCGCAGGACAATGCGCAGCGCCGCGATGTTGCAGTGAAAGTGCTGCTCGAAAAACACGCCCACGACAAACGCTTCGCAGCGCGCTTCAAGCGCGACGTCCGCGCGGCGGCGCAGCTGGATCATCCCAACGTTGTGAAAATCTATGCGGTCGAAGAGCACGCTGGCCGGCTCTTCTTCGCCATGGAATATTGCGAGGGCGATCCGCTCGATGCGCTGCTGCAGCGCTGCGCTCACTTCACGGTCAAGGAGGCGCTCGACGTCTGCATCCAGACGGCGTGGGGCCTGCAGAACGCGCACGACAACGGCTTTGTCCACCGCGACATCAAGCCCGCTAATCTTTTCGTCTGCAAGGGTGGCCTGGTGAAGATCCTGGACTTCGGCACGTGGCGCGATTTCTCGGAGCCCGATCCGGGACTCGTCACGCAAACCGGCACGATCCTGCATGTCGGCACGACGCGCGACACCGCGTACTATATCTCGCCGGAGTACGCCCGTGCCGACGCCAACATCGACGGCCGCTCCGACATCTATTCGCTGGGCGCGACGTTCTTCCACCTGCTCACCGGACGCACGCCGTTCCAGGGACCGACGCCGGCCACGGTGGTGTTGAAGCATCTTTACGAAGATCCGCCCGACGTCCGCTCGCTCCAGCACGATATCCCCGATGGCGTCGCCTTTGTTGTGGCGCGGATGATGGCCAAGGATCCGCAGCAGCGCTACACGGGCTGCGCCGATCTGGTCTGCGATCTTGAACGCCTGCGCGACGGCAAGCAGCCGCTGGTGGCCACGAACACCCAGAGCGCGGAACCCGCTCGCGTGAGCAAGACCGACGTGCTGCCGAAGAAATCCGGCTCCGGCCGCTGGCTCTCCGCCGCGGGCGGCCTGATCGCACGCGTCCTGAGCGGCAAGCACGAAGTGGCGAAGAGTAGCGCCGCCGGGGCGGGGGATGCTTCGCAGGACGCGGGAAGTGCTGCCTCGAAAAGTGGGTCGCACGGTTCACACTGATTGTCTTCAAATTCCAACTCCGTCCGGCTAATAGTAGTCGGTCAAACGCTTGCGACCGACCACTTTTCGCCGAACGGAATTGGAACTCTCGCCAGCGCTTATTCGCCCAAGCACTCCATAAACGCCCAGCGCCCCCTACCGATACTTCGGCAGAAAGGCGCTCATCCACGCTTCCAGATCCGTGGGCGCGGTCAGCCAGCCGGCTTGCATCTCCCACGCGGCGCCTTCGCGCTTGATGCGGAAGTTGTTCTTCGCGGCGTCTTCGAATTTCGGGTCGGCGACGGTGCTGCGTGCGTCGAAGCCGCTGGCTTGGGCGAGTTCGGAAACCGAGGCGCAGACTTTGTGCTTGGGGCGCCAGGGGCAACCGTAGAGGAGCTGCACGGGCGTACCGGTTTTGAAATAGAGATTCCGGTCGATCGTCAGACCCATCTTCGACGGGTCCCAATTGTAGCCGGGCATGGTCACGATCCATTTGCCCCAGGCCTCTTCGTTCTTGAACTTGTCCTTTTCGGACGGATGCCAGCCGAAGAAACTGTTGTCCGACCAGTAGGCGAACGGAAAGCCGACGTTGTCGGCACAGACGTTTTCGGTCACGACATCGCCGCGGTTGCCATACGGAATGTCGCCAAAGTCCGGCGTCTTCTCGACCATGCGCGGGCCCTGTTCGCGGAACGTGATGCCGTCCTTGTTGCCGACGCAGGTGTTCGAGGCCACGACGCAGTTCATGCTTTCCGCCAGCATGATGCCGCCGGCACCCCAGCCGCCATCGGGAGAGCCGACCACGCCGCAGGCGTTGCGCACGGAGAGATTGTTGAACACGCGGATGTTGCGTGAGATTTCAATGAACAGGCCGCTGCCTTCGTTCTCCCAGAAGACGCACTGGGTCACGTCGATGTTGCGGGCGTGAATATCGAACCAGAGACCCGGGCCGCCGTTGCGGCGGAAGATGCATTTCTCAATCCGGCCGCCGTCCACGTAGCAATTTTTCATACCGGCCGAATCCCAGCCGCGGTCGATCGGTTTCCAGGCGTTGCCTTCCCAGAGACTTTCCTGATTGACGAAGCCATCGCCGAACGCGCCGCCACCGTTGTGGCCATTGCGGCGGAGCACGCATCCACGCATCGTTCCGTCCACGGCCGCGCCGCTGCCGGCCATGTCTTCGACGATGCAGTTCTCGAGCACGTTATTCTTGCCATGCAGGCAGACCGCGGCGCGCTGCGGAAAGGAGGAGCCGTGCCGGACGATGAAGCCGCTGAAGATCACGCATTTGGTGCCTTCTGGAAATCCCCAGGGGCTGGTGCCGACGACGTATTCGCGCGTCGACAACTCCATGGCATGTTTGTGCGGATCGCCGCCATCGGCCAGCCACACGTACAAGCGCTTGGTCTGCTGCGTGTCGGCGAAGAAGATGCCGGCGAACGGCGTCCCCAGATTCGGCGTCGGGGTCTTGAGCACCGGGGATTCCTTTTTGTCTTTGAGCGCCGCCGCGTGTTCGCTGATGCCTTTGCGCATTTCGTCCAGACTCAAGCACGGCCGCAAGGGCTTGCCGTCAACGAAGGCCTGCTCCGCGCGGCCCCACAGGCTGGCACTGTCCGGATGGTACTCCACCGGTTTGCCTTCCGCGGTCTGGCTGATGGCGAAGACGTACTTCCACGGCGTGGAATAAACGTTCTCCGTGCCGGCCAGCGGTTCCCACTCGGTGAAGAGATCCGAGCCCGAGACGGTCACGGAACCCGGCGGATCGGCTTGAATGCGGATCGGCGCTTCCGCAGTTCCACTGTGATAAAGCGGGACCCACTCGCGGTAGAGACCGGCCTTGACCAGCACGATGTCGCCCGCGCGCGCCACGTCCGTGGCTTTGTGGATGGAACGGAACGGTTTGTCGGCGCTGCCCGGATTGTCGTCGCTGGCTCCGGCACTTTTCTGATCGACGATGTACTGCGCCGAGCGTGCAGCCTGGCTGCATAACCCCAGCACAAACACCACGGCCAAAAGACTCGCCCGCCCCCACGCGGTTGGCATTGGATTACTCCTCCTGGATTTTCAGAATTCCGATTCGCGCACGATCAGCTCGGGCGTCACCGTGACGCTGGGCATCGGCGCGTGATTGTCGTTCCATTTGCGAATCAGCATGCGTACGGCCTCGCGGCCCATCTCCAGAAACGGCACGCGCACGGACGTGACGCGCGGCACAAAGAGCGCCGAGAGCAGGTCATTGACCGTGACGACGCGCAGTTGCTTGAGCTGAGCGCGCTCGGCCTGCGCGAGAATGAAGGGGTAGAGTTCTTCCCAGATGATGAAACCCGTCAGCTGCGGCGTCTTCAGCCACTCGCGGACGTGCTTGGCCGTGGCGGCATCCGGTTGCGTGGAGACGACAAAGTGTTCGAGCTTGCGGCGCGTGACGAATTCCGTGAACGCGCGCAAGCGCTTGGCGTACGAGGGATGATTGTTCTCCGGCCACATGAAGACGAAGCGGCGGCAGCCCTGCTTGTAGAGATGGGAGAGCGCGTCGCTCATGCCTTTGTGGTCGTCGCAGACGATGCAGTCGGATTCGGTCTCGACGTCGGGGTTGATCACGACGAAGGGCAGACCGCGGTCGTTGAGGTAACTGGTCATCGCCTCCGGCGCGCGGTGGAGAAAGAGCACGCCGCCGACGCAGGACTCCCGGACGATCTGAGGCAGCGCACCGACGCTCATCAGGCCGCAGAGCACGTGCGAGTGGCGGTTCTGCGCTTCAAATTGCACGCCCTAGAGCACGCGCGCCGTGAGCGGGTCGAGGTACGAGTAGTCGGGTGTGACGAGCAGCCCGATGTCGTCGTTGGGCCGGTAGCAGAGCGAGCGCGCGGCCTCGAGGATTTTCTGGCGAGTCTCATCGCCGATGCGGATCGTGCCCTCGACAGAATTGAGGGTCTTGGAGACGGCGGCGACGGAGAACCCGGCGCGCAGTGCGATCTCACGGACGGTGGCGGTCGGCATGGATTGGGCGTCCTGATTAACAGTTTACGTATTCAACTAACGTGTTCGCATAATTGACGATTCCACAGCGCGTGTCAACGAAAAAAGAGGAGGGAATTCGGCTCTTGGGAGTTGCGATTGTGGACTGTTTCCGTGTTGCAGTGCGGGCACGTCTGTTCGCGAAATTGGCGAAGTCGTAAATTTTTTAAATTGGACGAGTCTGTCCTGGAGCTTCTTGTCGCTGCGCGACCCGGCCCGACGCTACGCTCTGGGCCGGGCCACCACTCAAAAAGGTTATCGTTTGATTTGTTCCGCGCGCACGGGGGCAATCGTCGACGTTCAGACGCTCGTCCTACTTCTTCCCCACCGCCTTCACGATCTCTGCGATGACTTTTTCGCGGGCGATTTCGAGGTCGGAGGCATTGTTGGCGCTCGCGCCGAAGACGGAGTCGCCGATCACTTTCTCCTTCGCGACAGTGGTGCTGCCGGCGCCCTTTTCTTTGAGCTGCTGCAAGAGCTGGCCGTCGGCCTTGCCGTCCTTCACCAGTTGTTCGTAGAGCGCCAGGTAGCGCTGGTCGTTGATCCCTTCGCGCATCCCTTCCCAGCTGGGCGTCGAGATCGGGGCACCGCACCAGTTGGGCATGATCACGCACCAATCGGAGGCCGTCGAATCGAGATCGTTGAACGGGTTGCCGTTGTACCACCGCAGCGCCCAGCCGTTCATCAACGTCGCGTCGCTCTGCCAGGGCATGATGCCGTAATCCAACCGCGTATCGGCGGCTTTAACGCGCGCGGCGACGTACGTGTAGACAGTGAAGGTGACATTGTTCTTCTTGCACCAGGCGTTGCTTTCTGGATAGGCCCCGTTGGTCGCGAGAACGTCGATGGTCCCCAAGTATTTCTGCGCGTTGTCCATGCTGCCCATCGAGGCGCTCATGCAATGGAGCAGCGGCGCGTGCTGCTTGATGAGCTCGGCGAGTTCCTTGAGCTGGGTCATGGCGTGCGCGCTGGAGGCGGCTTCGTCGATGGAGAGGACAAAGAACTTCGGGTAGCGGCCGTCTTTGACGCGTTCGTTGATTCCTTGAAGAATCTTGACGAAGTCGTCCTTGCCGACGTCGCCCATCACGGCATTGCCGCTCTTGGGATTGCCGAGGTACCAGTAGAAGGCCTGGTCAATGCCGTGTTTCTTGAGCGTCGCGAAGTAGGCGTCCCACGCGGTGAAGTCGACGGCCTTCTTCAAGACTGGCTGAAAATCGTTGAACGACGCGACGCCGTTGAGTCCGTGTTCGCCCATGTCCTGGATGATCTTCTCGTCTTCAACCATGAGGCCTTCGGTGAGGATGAAGCGCTTGCCGATGTCTTTGGGAAGTTTGAAGGGCAGCACTTCAACTTTGACGGTGAACGTCAGGATCGTCTCGGCGCCGTTCTTGATGGCGATGCTGACGGGAAAAATTCCCGCCGGCGTGTCCGCGGCGGCGGAGATCAGGACGTACCACGCCTGCGCGTCGTTGGCCTTCACGGCGCAGGTCGGGAAAATGTCGCTGGTCCAGAGCCGGTTGGGCTGGACGTGCCACTTGGTCGACGTCGAGCCACCGGCGGTGCGGATGGGAACGTTCTCGACCCAGCGGATGTCGGTCTTCAATCCCTTGGGCAGCGCGCCGGCGGCTTCGGCTTTGCATTCGGGAAAATCCTTGAGCGCCTTGATCGCCAGCTGCAGCGGCACGGTTTCGCCGGGCGGAAGCTGGACGCCGGCGCTGGTCAGGCGTTCCTCCTTGGTCGGGACGCTGGCGGGGTAGATGAACTTCACGTAGCTGCGCAGAAATGGAATCGCGCCGCGCTTCTGGTCTTCGTCGGCGGGGTTGAGCGGTTCCTTGCTGTCGTAGTCGTCGACGAACGTGAACTTGCCGCCCATGGCCAGTTTCCAAGCTTCTTCCGTGCTTTCTTTCACAAAGGTCTTGTAGGCGGTCAGCAGTTCATCGTGCGAGGGCACGAAGAGTTCCACGCGCGAAATTCCGGCGCCTTTCGCCAGCGGCTTTTGGAAGACCAGCGCCAGCTTGCCGTCTTTCACGAAGCCGGGCAACACGCAGGCGTTAAATCCCAGGTACGTATCCTGCCAGCCTTTCTTCTGCGGAATGACTTCCTGCGTCGGCGAACCCCACGCGCCGATGCCCATGGTGAACGCGTCGTTGCCTTCGGAAAAATAATGGATGCGGACGAGCACGGTTCCCGAGTCGGGAAGCTTGCCCTTGATGGTAGCCGACGCATAGCAGGTGCCGGCGGTCGGATGGACCACCTTGGTGCTCTCGACGACATCGTCCTTCCAGCGGTCGGGCCAGCCGTTGGCCGCGGGCGCGTCGAGTTCCGCCAGGATTTCGGATTTGCCTTCTGCGGCGCGTGCGGCGGCGCAGGCGAGGAGCAGAACGGCGAGCAGGGCGCGGAGTGGACTCATGTGGTTCGGCTCTCCAGTTCGTCGTCTCAAATCAAGAACATGTGTTCTGTATTTAGTACAATGCGTCCGTAAAAAATGCGCCGAAAAGTCAGCGGCGCATCGGTAAAAGCTACTCTTTCAGCTCCGTCAGCTTCGCGCTCTTGCGATCGAACTTTAAGGCCCAGACTTTGTAGCTGCTGGAATTGTTCAGGAACACCAGCTTGAGCTCCGGGTCGTAGTCCATCGCATCGGACCAGCTGAAGGGACTGTCCTTGAAGGCCACGGGCTTGCCGTCGTCGCTGTATTGCAGGTCGACGGTGTAAAATTTTCCATCGTTGGGATCGAACGCGTAGTTGTGCAGCTGGCCGTCCTTCAGCTTGATCATCGTCATTGCCAGGATCAGATCGGCATCGGGAAGATAAACGGCTTCAGCCGGCAGCAGCCATTGACCCAGTGACGCGGGCTTGGCGGGCGTCTGCTTCTCGACGTTTCCGGAGGCAAAATCGTATTTGAGAATCTCCTTGTCGAAGGTGATCCATTCGCAATTGCGCTTGGAATCGTAAATCATGCAGACGCCGTCGCACCAGGCATCGCCGGGCGGCGGGCCGTTCCACGGCAGCTTGGCCCAGGTGATGGTCTTGGCGTTGAAGCGGAAGAAGCCCTTGGTGGACAAGGCGACGGCGCCGGCCGGTGTAGGCTTGATGTGCGTATGCATTGGGCCGAGATGTTCCAGACCGGTCGTAGGAGCCGTGACCCAATCGCGCACCAGCGGGTCGTAGCCGCGGTCCAGGTAGAACATTCTGCCAGCGGTCTGATCGTAGGCGTAGGCGCGGTAAGCATGAACCGGCACGTGGCAGCGGTCGCGGAAACTCAGCGGCGTGGGCTGGTCGGCGTAGACATTTTCGATCGGGTCGTCGGGCGTGTAGCCGATGGTCCAGAAGCCGCCGAGCACACTGAAGTGATCGACGTCGTCTTCGTGGCTTGCCGAGTGTCCGCCGCCCCAGAACAGGAACTGGTGGCGATCGGTGTCGTAGGCCGTGGTGCCCCAGCGGTTGTTCGAGCCCGGCGCGTACTTGGGAAATTTGAGCGCGGTCCACTGATTGGCCGGAAGATCGTTGAGCGTTTTTCGAGCGGCGGCGGGATCGGAATGCGCCGCGTTTTCCCAGGTGGCCGGGTCGATGGGGTTGATGACGTAACTGCCCGGCGCGACGGCGACCGCCCCCTCAGAGGCGGCGCCGGGTTTGGCGGCGTCGACTTTGACACCCCAGACGGTGGTGCCGTTGGGGCAGAGCAGAATGTCGCCATCGGAGACGGCGCCGACCTGGATGCCACGGTTGGTGATCTTCGGTCCGTTGTCGGGAACCAGGCAATTCAGCACGGCTTTCCATTCGTTGGAGTCGACGTTGTAGACCCAGACTTCCTGCGGCAGCGTGAGGCGGTTGTAGCCGCCAGCCAGGACGACCTGTTTGGCGCCGGGCAGCCAGCTGAGAATATGCCCCGCGCGCGGCGAGGGAACCTTGGCCGGGAAGCGCTGCTCCCACACGCGCGTCTTGCAATCATAGACCCAGGTGTCGGAGAGGACGCGGTCCAGTCCATCGCCGCCGAAGACCACGATCTTGTTGCTGACGGGATTGAGCACGGCCTGCGAGCGTGCGCGGCCAGGCGGTTCCGGAGCGAGCGCGTCGACGACCTGCTCGATGGTCTCGCGTACGGCACGGGTGGCTCCGATTTTCTCGGGCGTGATCGCGCTGCTCAATCCGGCTCCGGCAGTCTTGAGCGCGGAGGCCGCAAGATTGAGGCGCGTGATCGCGACCTGTGCGGCGGCTTTTTCGCTGCCGGCCAATTCAGTGGCCTTGATGTCGGAGGCAAACTTTTCGATGCTTGAAGTGAGCTTGACGGCTTCTGCGCTGAGATCGACTTTGCTTTCCGCGGCGGTTTCGGCGATGGCGTGGCGGCCGGCGCAGCGGCCGACCAGCGTCTTGGTCTGCCAGCACAGGTCATGGGCTTTGGCGAAGAGTTCCTTGAACTTGGGCGATCCGAATTCGAGTTTGCGCCACTCGTTCTTGTCGATGCTGTAAACCCACGTGGAGGTGTCGGCGGTGCCGCCGTCACCGCCGACGTGAACGACTTCCTTGTTGAGCGGGTCGTAACAGAGCGAACCCCAGATGCGGCATTGGGTGCGCGGCGGAGTATTCAGATCCGACCACGTGCGCGCGGCGACGTCGTATTGGAGCGTCTTGTTCCAGAGGTACGCGTAGATCGAGCCGCCCTTGCTGCCGTCCGCGGCGTAGCAGTATTCGCCATACGTTTTGGCGATGTTCCATTGGCTGCCGACACCGGGACGCAGGTACTTTCCATCCTTATAGAAGGGCTCGGCGCCATGGCCGCCTTGTGCGGAGCGCTGCTTGGTGTACTCGTCGCTGACCGGTCCCGACTCGGGGCGGCCTTGTTCCATGCCGGGCGGATAGGCGTTAATCCACTTGGACTGAGCGAGATCGAATTCCTCGGTGTCGTAGTGACGCGGCCGGATGGCGCAGTCGGCCTGGTTGCCGGCGGCGGCGACGAACTTGCCGAATTTCGACGCGAAGACGAACACGGGCTGATCGCGCTCGCCGGTCTTCAATTCCAGCACCTTCACCCACGTGTTGGCGGGCGCGGAACTGAGCGCAGCCGGCATCGGCGCCGGAGACTCGGCGTGAGCGCAGTTCGACGCGGTGAGTAAGCTCGAGATCAAAAGTGAAAAGACAAGGATTGGGAGGCGGGTGTTCGACATGTAAGAAACTCCAAAGGTAATGCCGGGGCACGCGGGGCAGGCGATTTTGCGTCCAATTGATATAGCTCGAAATTTCGGGAGGTTCAATCCATAAAAAACTTTGTGTGTTGTTTTGTGCGACTAAATAAAACTAATAGTTCATAGGAGAATAAAGAAATTTTATAATGTACACACTAGTATGACATAATGTGCTGTTAATTAATTCGCCAGCATTGATGTTTATAATGTAGTGCAGACGTGAAGTTCTCGCTGTGCTTGAGCTTCGAGTTCAGCGCGCGCCATCCGCGCGATTTCTGCGTTCTGAAAATACACGACAGCGACTCCCGTCTCCAGATCCAGTGTCCGTAGTCTGAAGGTGCTGCTTCTGATTTGCCCACCAAAAACAGAAGAAATAGAAGGCAATCGCCCCGACCAGGGAACTCAGTATCTCAACTTTTCGGAACGTCTCGGATTGACGTTCGAAGAAGTCGCCAAACACGAGCAGCGGCAGGATTAGAACTAGAAACGCGAAAGGACCGCATAGCATTCGAACCCAATGCGGCACTGTGTGCATGTAGGAAGAATGTTCTGCGCACAGTGGAATTGGAGTGGTCACAGATTCTCCGCCAACTGCCACGGGCAGTACGACGACTCGAACCAACCGAAACTGGCGCAACGGTGCATGAGGGTTGCCGCATTCCCAGCAGGCACCGTCCTGATGGAATCCAGTAAACGGCATCAGGACAAAGTGCTCGTCGCTGTATTGTTGACGAATCCTGGCGAGGCGCTCTTCCTTCGTTGGGCGGACCGAATGGCGAAAGAAAAAGCAGGCTACCGCAACAATGGCATAGAGCCCCGCAAAGGCGGCAAAGTTTCCGACCACGTCATGGGCCTCTCTTAGCCCCGCAAAACCGATGGCCACTCCGCCCAATGCAAAGAGCATCCCAATGCCGGCGAAGACGGCACCTAGGATGTAACTCCGCAAACCCGCTGCGATCAGCAGGAGTACAAATGGCGCACACATCCCGATGAGAACGTAGTCATACAGAGCTTTCATTAGGCGATCCTAAAATGTTCGATAGTTGCTTAACATCATAACTCAGCAGATGTCTATAAATCCTATCGAATATACGCCTGCTGAGCAAAGCGTGTCCGGTTTTGTCCGGTTTTGTCCGGTTTTGTCCGGTTTTATGTCCGGTTCGCACACCCCTGGCTGCGGCGGACATGTCCGGAAATGTCCGCTTTTTTCCGGCTGCGCGCAGCCCCACCGAATTCGCTTCGCTCGCGCGTGTCCGGTTTTGTCCGCTTTTGGCCGGACTGCGCCGGCGTTGGCGGATGGGGAAGCGGACGTTCGAACTCCCGAAACAAAACGTGCTGAGCCGCTTTCGCGGAACTCAGCACGAGGAATTTCGGGATGGCGGGTCGGGGGAACGGGCGAACTACTTTTCGAGCTTTTCGCCGGATTCCTGCCAGCCGGCCAATCCACCGGCGTAATGCTTGACGTTCGTGTAGCCGAGCTTCGCGGCGGCGTCGGCGCCTGACTTGTACGCGGGACAGTAGACGCTGCCGCAATACGCGACGATCAGGGCACTCTTGTCGGCGGGCAATACTTTCGCTAAATCGGCACCCTTCGTTTCAAAATCGATCGCGCCGGGAATGTGCCCGGCCTTAAACGTTTCGCTGCCGTTGCAATCAATCAGGAAGACTTTCTTTTCCTCGATCAGTTTGACCAAATCCTTATGTTCGATGTCGGTGTAGTGCGCAGCCGTGGCGGCGGCCTTGGTTTCTTCGGCGGCCTTGACGGTGGAAACGCCAGCGACACTCAACGCCAGAACGAACATCGGAATCCATGCGTACTTCATGAAACTTGAACCTCCCTTGTCAGGTCGAAAGTGGTGGGTGCGTGCTGCGCGGTTGGCCTCCCCAGAGGCCCGCGCAGAACCCCGCATACGTCTCGTTTCCCACATTTAGAAACACCCGAACTCAGGGATATATTCAAGAAATTACTGCTCGAATTAGAAACGTCGCGAAGCGCGAGGCGTCGCGCGGCCAGAGGCTATAACACCTTGATGGCGGCGGCGTTCGGGCTTCGGGACGGAACGCATCTCGGGTTCGGTGCGTTGGCTCATTTTGTTATACAAATCGATGTATTCCCACGCTTCGTCAAGCGCGTTGTCGTCGTGGTCGACAGCGGCCTTTTCCAGCAGCGCGTCGGCGGTGTCGCCAATCAGCGCCAGGGTCAATTGCATATCGTAATCGTTCAATGCGACGACGTTTTCCTGAATCAGGACTGCGGAATGGGTGTTCATGCTACCCTCCTTCGTAAGTGAGACGTTCAAATCGACTCCACCTTCTGAACGACTAACGTTGACCAAATTAAGCAATCGTTAGGCCATCCATTTTATTCGTGTTCCCGGCATATCCTGCCGCTGCGGCCCAGTGGCGGCGGCGGATGGTTTCGATCAGCTCCGTCGGACTTTCGACGTGCACCTGCTCTCCCCAACTTAAGATCCACGCCTGTAATTCTATTCCTTGAGAACAGGTGATTGTCATGCGTACGGCGCCGCCGGGCAGCTCCTCGAGCTTCTGTGTTGGATGCCACTGCCGTTCGCGGATCAGCACAGCCACGGCGACGTCGAAACGGATGGCGACCTCGCGCACGTCCTTTCCGGCCGCGATGCCGAAGGCGGTGCGGAAGTGCTCGCGCGGATCGAAATTCGGGGGGCGCTCAAACTTCTCGCTCAGCACCTTCACGTTTTTCATCCGCGCCGGCACGAACGTGCGGATCTCCTTGCGGAGGTGGCAGTACGCGACCAGGTACCACTGACCTTCGCAACGGGTCAAATGGATCGGGTCGATCGTCCGGCGTGTCGGGGCTTTTTGACCCGGCGCTTCGTACGTGATGCCGACGCAGCGCCGTTGCAGCAGCGCGGAATATAATGTGGTCAGCGTTTCCTGATCCCGCTGAGCCACGGATGCGCCCCGGTCGGAGCGCAGGGACAACGCGCTGCCGATGTCGTCGAGAGTGACGTTGCAACTCGACGGCAGCATCAGCGCCAGTTTGGACAGGACCGATTCGAGAACTTTTTGAACCGGCGACCCGGTCAGATCGCGCGCGGCCTGTTCGATCAGGAACACGGCCGCGACCTCCTCCTCCCGCAGGTTTGGAATCAGCGGGGCCTTGGGCACGTTCTGATAGTAGTAACCGTATTGATATTCGTCGTAGAGCGGATTGACGCCGAAAACATCGGCTGTGAGCTCGACGTACGACCGCGCCGTCTTGGAGCTGACACCGAGCAGCTTACCGAGCGACGTGGCGTTGGGATATTTGCCGGCCAGGATCTCGCGGTGGATCTGCATCGCCGCCTGGAGCCTGCCGGCATGGGACGTAACGGGCATTCTTCCCTCCCTTTCTCCTGTAAACTTACCAGGGGGGTGGGAAGTATAGAGGGCAAGGGGGTGGGAGGAAATTCAGAATTATGAGAAATGAGTGCAGAATTATTGCGGATTGCGGATTTCAAATTGCGGATTGGCGGGGTGAACGCGATGGGTGTTCATGGATTTTCATGGAGCACGAGATACAGCCAGGGTTCGGATGACTTGACCTTAAACAGCGAACTCCCATCCAGGTGGTGAAGTGCGAGTGCGCAGAGTTCGTCGATTTCTTCGCTCGTCACGTCGAACTGCGGGGAGGTGAAGATCTTGTACTTGGTTTTTTCGGTCAGCGTTTTAATGCGCGCGGAGCGTTCTCGCGCCAGCGGAGGGAGCGAATCGTTGGCCCACGCCCACAGCCAACTTGACTTGGATGGCAAGTAGGTGGCTATCGGCGTGAGAGTGAATTTCCGCCTGAACAAGAAGAAACGTTTGAATGTAAATGTGCAGGTTTCCAATTCGTAGTGCCACTTGGTCGATTCATTGTCGATTAACGCCGCCGATTGCTTGCGAAGGTACTCGTCAAACGCGGTGGCAAGGAGTGCGTCGAAGGCGCGGTCAAACTCGTCATTGTGTTCGGGATGTCGCCGCATGATTGATCGTTCCGTTTCGGTCGCAACATTGAACTCTCTCCGAGCCATTTGTATAGCGCGGAAGTGGATGTCCAATCTGGAAAAAAATACAGTACGGACATACGTATGGAGTGCGCATTTCATCTTCCAAATAACGCATCGCACGCTTCATAGCGGCGTGAGGTGTCTTAAGTCTGCACTTTCGGCAGGGCTTAATTCTGTTGAATTTTACGGGCTTGCTCCTGTACCTCGTCAGCATAGTGATTCCTCCGTTCTAATTAAGCGAGACGGCAGCATTGACGCTCTGAAGATATCCGGCGGGGTGGGAAGGACCGTGGGCAAGGAGGCGGGGAAAATCGAAAAAATTGCGGATTGCGGATTTCGGATTGCGGATTGGCGGGGTGGGCGCGATAGAATGCATCCGCGATTATCGTGGGAGTGCGATTGGAAATAATGACTGAGCTTGAGTTGCTTGCGGTGGACGTGCTGGCGCGGATGCCTCCCGCGCGTCTGGCGAGCGTGCGCGCGCGGGGATATGTCAATATCGAACCGTATTGCGGGCAGGTGGTGCCGGTGAGCATTTCGCCGGAGATGCTGGCGTTGTTAGCCTCGCGCAGAGACGCAAAGGCGCAAAGAACGGATGAGCAATAGGACGGGTATGGAGCGCCGAGGACTGTGGACGAGTTTAAGGATACGAAGGCGCCGTTCGTTCAGTTTTCACTTCGGTTCATGGTTATTGCGTTGCTTCTCTTCGCGGCATTCTGGGGAGTGGCGGTGACGGTCTATGTAAAGCTTTCAATGCACGAACAACTGAAGCAGGCTTTGATTGACCGCAAGAAAGTAGAGTGCCTCGTACTGCTTTATCTTGAGAATCATCCCGGCGAGTGGCCACGGTCTTGGGATGATTTATGGAATAATCATCCCAAGTATCATCCCGGCCAATTTACTCCCTCTGCGATAACCGACATGATCGCTTTCGACAAGAATCTTGAGAAGCACGTTTTTGTGGATTTCAATTTAACGCTCGAAGAAGTCGCCAATCAAACCCCATCGAATTTCACGGCAATTCAGACGGCGAATCCAAATTGGCGTGATCAACAGCCGGAATTTATCGACGAATTTCTAAGATATGTTCGCGCCTCGCAAAAGAAATCCCATGAACCTCCAGGACCGGAACCGCAATGAAATGAAACTGGTCAAAAAGATCCTACTCGCGTTTGCGGGACTAATTGTCGTGCTGCTCATGGCTGCGGGGATCGTTTATCGGGTATACGTCTGGACGCCGGTTCCGCAAAGCGTGGAGGGCTGGCTGACCCAGTCTCCGCATTTTTCCTGTGGTCTTGGACTCTACAAAGAGGGGAACTGGTACGGGTTTATTGACAAGGATGGAAAGACCGTCATCGCGCCTCAGTTTGCAGCGGTGGCTCCGTTTTCGGAAAACTTGGCGGAGTGCTGGCAGGATGGGAAATTTGGATACATCGATGTGCATGGCAAGTGGGCCATTGCGGCAGCCTTTGACTGGACGACGCGGTTTTCCGAAGGTTTCGCCGGCGTGAATATCGGCGGAGTCTGGAAACCGGGAGGGAATTGCGCCGAGGGTGGAAAGTGGGGATTCATCGATACCACCGGGAAATTTCTAAAAGAGCCCCAATACGATTCAGTGAGGCGGTTTAGCGAAGGACTGGCTCCGTTTGAACGCGCCGGCAAATTCGGATTCCTGAACACCAAAGGAGAGGAATCAATTCCGGCGATCTACGACGACGCACTCTCCTTCTCCGACGGACTGGCAGTGATCAAAAAGGGCGGGCACCTGTTTTCGAATGAGGGCAAGTGCGGCTTTGTGAATGCGGCCGGGGACGTGGTCATTACTCCGCAATTCGACTTTGCGGGGGACTTCGTTAAAGGGCTTGCTCCGGTTCGCAAGAACGGCAAGTTTGGATACATCGACAAAACGGGAACGGTTGTCATTCCGTTTCAATACGACCGGGCGTATTCGTTTTCCGAAGACCTCGCCCTGATTGGCCGGAAAAGCGGATCCAATTCGGGAGACGATGTTGGATTTATCGACCGTACCGGAACGTTGATCATTCCTCTTCAGTATCGGCGCGCATATTCGTTCCACGAGGGACTGGCTTTCGTCTGGACGAAAACAGGCGCGGCAGTGATCGACACGACCGGCAAGGAAGTTCTCGCCCATCACTTCGAACTGTGGTCCAATTTCGATTCCGGCATTGCCTGGGTTGGAGAGCAGACGCCCGATCGCGGGTTTTTCGAGGGATACATCGACCGGCGGGGTCGGCGCTTGAAGTTCTGGACCAAGCGCGACAATGAGTGGCGTGGCGTGTTGAATAAGTAATTGCGCATAGACCGGAGCGCACACAAAAAATGGAAAAGAAACCGGCGCTGTTTCAGATCTCGCTGAAGTTCATGGTGATTATGACGCTTTTCTCGAGTCTCATGCTTGGCTTGGTTGTGGCGTTTTATTTAAGTAGAGTCGCGGAACAGGAGCGGCAGCGGGAACGTATAGACGTCGGGTCGGCTGAATTGTTAGTCATGCATTTTGTTCAGGGACATCCCGGACAGTGGCCACGTTCCTGGGAAGAGTTGTGGAATGATAATAAAACCTATCCTCAATCCATCGCGGTTGCCTATGATTTGAGTTTGGAACGAAATGTTTTGATCGACTTCAAACTTACGCTGGATGATGCTGCTAAACAGGGCCTGTCGAATTTTACCGCGATTCGGCATTCAAATCCCAAGTGGCAGACCAGCGACTTGGAATATACCGAGGTATTCATCGACGCTATCCGGGAAGTGCAAATTGAGAACCTTGAAAAGTGACGAGCCCACGTTTTCAATTTTCACTCCGCGGGATTTTGGCAATTACACTATTGCTGGGAATACTGCTCGGCCTGGAAGTGAATATTCAACTGAACGACGAGCGCACTTCTCGAGACGCGAGATTAATTTACGAACCGGACTATCGAGAAACTGTTTTTGAGGCGATAGCTCTTTACATCCAGTTCTATCCAGGAGAATGGCCGAAGTCTTTCGATGAGTTATGCAAAAAGGGATTCCTAGAATGCAATAATCTTCCAGAAATCATGAAGAGTGTTTCTGTGAATTTCACGCTTACGCTTCAGGACGTGGCCGCTCAAGATCCATCAAAATTTACCGCGATAAAGGGCGCTTCCCCACTACCGACCGATCCTGAACGAGCCAGACTTTTTCAAAACGTAGTAAAAAATGTTTTAGAAATGCTAAGTAAAAGGAAATAAACACAGGTTAATCAGCGCTCAATGCACGGATGAACGTAACTTTTCGCTACGCTCAAAGTTCCGCGTATCCGTGGCGCGAAATGCTTGCCGCGTGCGTTTTTGAATTTTGAATTGCTTCGCCGTCAGTCTTTCAATCCCGTTCCTTTGCACGTCGGACAGGTGATTTTCTTCGCGCCGTTGCAATCGGGGCATTTCTTTTCTGGGCCGGGTGCGGGGATTTCTTTGGCGCCTTTGCAGAGCGTGCATTGCGTCACGCCTTTGCCTTCGCAGACTTTGCAGGCCGCTTTCTGCGTGCCGTTGCAGAGCGGACACGGGCCTTTGTTCTCGGGGACGCCGGCGGCGTTGAATTCGATCACTTCGCCCAAGTGCCGATCGCTCCATTCCATGTAGCCGCCTTTGTAGTCGAAGCGCCGCCAGAGGTGATCCTCCTTGCCCTTGACCCATTTCCCTTCGCTCAGTTTGAGGCACTTGCCGGGGCAGGGGACCTGGCCTTTGTCGCAGAGCTTAAATGTGCACGGAATGCTTCCTTCGCCTTTGCAGGCGGTGCAAGGAATCATGGCGCGTGCGAGCAGACCGGTGCCGGTACATTTTTTGCAGACGATCTTCTTGTCGCCGTTGCAATCGGGGCAGAGCTTATCCTGGTTGTCGGCTTTCCACTTCTTAGCTGCAGCGTCCTGAGTCAGACCGTTGCTGAGTTTCTGAATCCGTGCCCACACGATCGGCATGTCGACATGATTGCCGCCGACGCTGACGCGCATGACGATCTTGTCGGCGTCTTGCGAGAGCAGTTCTCCGCTGTCGCTTTTGCCGTCCGTGTAGGTGACGGTGACCTGCTCGGCGGCGCGCGCGGGATTGAATGCGGCAAACAGGAGTGCGGCGGCGAGAGTGGCGAAGAGCGTTTTCATAGTTTCAATTCTCCAGTGACCCAGAAATGATAGTCGGGGGAAAGTGGGTATGCAAACTTGAGCCAACTAAAAAAATTGGTAACGCACGAGATCGTTGAAAGCGCGCAGTCGACCCGGTCCAGAGAGATGGGTGGGAACTTTGCCCTTATCCAGTGAGCTCACAATCTGCGTCGGGATGAATCCTACAGGCAATCTCTTCCGTTGTACAAATTTATACAGGACATACACTTGAAGCATAATATTTTAAATTTTATCGACACGTCGATTGACAAATGCACGACGTGCGTTATGTCTTCTATATCTGTAGTACCGACCTACAACTGGGATTCGACCATGATGATAAAAGATCTCACCATCAATCGGGATTCGCTCAAGGACGAACGCATTGAGATGCTCCATCTCGGCGGTTCGTTGGACACCCATTCCTTTGAGTCGCTGGAAAGCGCGATCGAGGCGATCTTCAGTGAGGGCACTTACGCGCTGATTATCGCCATGACCGAGATCGAGTACGTATCATCCGCCGGGTTGGGGACGATTGTTTCCGCCACCAACCAGGCTCAAAAGCACGGCGGCAATGTGGTGCTGCTGGCGCCGTCGGAGCCGGTGCTGGAAGTGTTGAAGTTGCTGGGACTGGTCGGCGTGTTGAAGGTCGCGCCGGACCTGGCGGCGGCGAAGTTGTTCTTCAAAGCCAAACCGCCGGAACCGCAGCCGCATCAGGAGGCGCTGCGCGACGAGTGGACGCAGTGGCATCTGACGCCCGGCGGCTGGCGCCGCGGTTCGATGACCAAGCACCCGGCGAAATTCGTGGAAAAGCCCGTTCCGCCCGATCGCGTGCTGACATGCGTGTACAGCGAATACCAGCGAGCGGAAGGCACGCCGGTGAGCAAAGAGATGTCGATCGATTGGCGCGGCCCGGATCCGACAGTGGTGGTCCACTGGATTGAATATCACGGCGATTGTCCGCAGTCGCTGTGAGGCTGGCCAGGGGTCAGAGATTGGTGTACCCATCGGAGGTCCGCTTGATTTCCGCATGCGGTAGCTCGCTTTTTTGAATCTCATTCGTCCAAAGATCTACTCCCTCACAGACCCAGATAAAATTTTTTCAATACACCACGTAAAGACGATGGCCCTACCATCGATCTCTACGGCCTGCCCCATATGTATAGCACAGAGCTAGCATAGAAATTTATGAGAAAGCATTGATCTTTGTTAATTTCAGTTGTATATGAAATCATATGATGATCAAAGACGATAGCAAAGAAATAGTAATAAATCAGTCGACGGGACGTTCTTCGGGCCAGGTGTACATCGCCCTGCGACGCCAAGTCTTGGAGGGCGCTGTGGCCGTGGGCGATTACTTGCCGACGGAGCGACAGCTCTCACAGTCGTTCGCCGTGGCGCATACGACCGTACGCCGTGCGCTGGCCAGACTGCAGGCCGACGGACTGATTCGTCCGGAGCCACGCAAGGGCTACCGCGTGCTGGGCATGGCCAACGATCCGTTGCGCGGATGTCCGGTTGCCTACATTCGCAGCGACTCTCGTGAACCCGCGGCGTGGGATGAACATCACGCGCGGTTGATGTCTACCTTGCAGGATGCCGCCGATCGCAAGGGCTGGCCGCTGGCTGCGATGGGAGAGAGTGCCATTCAATCTGTAAATGTGCGGACGCGACTGGCGGCGTCGCACGCATGGGCCGCGATTCTGGACAGCAACGATCCCGCGGCGTTGTCCTCTGTCAAAGACGCGGGCCTGCCCCTGGTCATGGTTGATTCCTGGGTTGAAGGTTCCGGGGTGGACTCGGTGCTGCAGGATGGTCACCACGGGGGCATGCTCGCCAGCCGCTACCTGGCCGAGGCCGGTTGTCGCCGCATTGCCTGGTTTGGACGCGCAGACTGCAACGTCCACGTGTTCGACCGCTTTGGCGGATTTTGTGCCGGGCTGCTGAGCAAAAGTATGCCTACGGAGTCCAGCCTGGTGTTCCAGACCAGCGACGACGTGCTGTCCGCCGCGCGCAAGATTCTTTCCGGGGCCGGGCGGCCCGACGGTATTGCGGCCTTGTGGAACACGCACATCTCGCCTCTCGCGCAGGCGGCGGCGGAGTGCGGTCTGGTGATCGGCAAGGATCTTCAGCTGGTCGGGTGGACGCCGAGCGAAATGTACGCCAGCCGGTACGCGCCGATGTTCCACGGCATCGCGCCTCCACCCGCCATCACCTGGGATCTCCGGGCCATGGCCGATGCGGCGATGGCGATTCTGCTCGAGCGTCGCGCCAATCCCGGCCTTCCCGAATTGCGTGTGCGTGTGCCGGTGCGCTTGAGAATAAAGGAGTAGTCGAGAGAAGCAGGGGGTGAGTGATGTGCAACAGATGGGTTGGTTTCGCGGCGCAGCTATCCATTATCGTGTGCTGTGCAGGAACGCTTCAAGGCTTCGAAGCGCAGTCTCAGAACTCCAAGGCTGCGGTGTTCACCAAAAAGCCGTCGGCCGTGAAGTCTGCGGGAGCGAGCGTCATCACGTTTGCCGTGGATCGAGAGACCGACGTCGCGGTCGCTATTCTCGATGAGAAAGGCCGCATCGTCCGCCATCTCGCAGCGGGCCTGCTGGGTAAAAGCGCGCCCGCGCCGCTCCAGCCGAATGTTCTCGAACAGAGTCTGGCATGGGACGGCAAAGACGACGACGGCAAGGTTGCTGCCAGTGGATCCTTTAAGGCGAGGGTGTCCCTGGGCCTTCAGGCGGAATACGCCGGCACTGCGTTCACGGAAAAGTCCGGTCCGAACGCGGTGACCAGCGTGCTGGGCATGGCCAGCGGCCCGGACGGCCGTGTGTACGTGATTGACGACCGGCCGGGCTTTCAGGCCAATCAGCATTTCAACGGTTCGACGGTGCACGTCTTCCGCCGTGACGGCAGCTACGAGCAAACCATTAAACCTTTCTCGCCCAGCCTGCCGCTGGAACGATTGAAAGGCAGCGGCGCATTTCTGAATGAGCGCCAGTACCTGAACCCGCTGATCCGCCATCAGCAGGAGATGGGCTACTATCCCGCGGGCGACTGGCCGGCCGCACAGATGGTCGTGGCGGACGGCCTGCTTTGGCATACGGTCGTGAATACCGGGCCGGGCGGCTGGTCGCGGAATTTTTCTCCGCGCATCGCCGCGATCGATTTGACCGGTGGGATGCCTCTGGATCCGTTCGCCGGCCCCGTACTGGGGGATGCAAAGGCAGGATGGAAGTATGGGCTGATGTTTCTGGCGGCCAGTTCCGATGGCAAAAGTTTGTACGTGACTGGATTCGGCACGCCCGCAGGCGGCAGCAAGTTGGCCGACGTGTCGCCGTTCGTGGCGCGAGTCTCCTTTGCGAATCGCGGCCCGGGCGAGGTTGTCTTTGGAGATCCGGCCAAGGCAGGAGAGGACCAGAGTCATCTCAAACAGCCGCGCGGCCTCTGCAGCGACGGGCACGGGCACCTGCTGGTCTGCGACAGCGGCAACAATCGCGTGATCGTGCTGGACGAGAAAGACATGCACGTCGCCGGATCCTGGCCGACCGAACAGCCGGAGTGGGTCGGCGTACATTCCAAGACGGGTGCCGTTTACGTTTGTGAAAAAGACAGCGTCGTAAAATATTCCGACTGGCAGCATCCGAAGGAGGTCTGCCGCCTGAGTCTCGCGTATCAGAAGAGAGGCACATTTGGAGCGTATGAATGGAGCTTCCGGCGCAGTTTTGCGCTGGATACAAGTGGGGAAAAACCGTTGCTCTGGCTGGGTACGTCCAGCGTGGCCGCCACTCCCGCCACTCTTAAGCGCAGCGAAGACCAGGGCAGCCAATTCTCAGAACCGGCGGCGGTGGACTGTTACTTTCCCCCGAGGCTCCGCAATCCCACAACCGATCCGTACCGGCGCGAAGTGGCATGCCAGGTGGATAATGTGCTCACCATCGTGGATGAGGAGAGCGGGAAGATCCGCAAGGTCAACCGCGTGATCGACGCCGGCGGCATCAACCGGCTGGGACCGGACGGGTGCATCTATTCAAACACGCACGCGCTGGGCATTCGCCGCTGGGACGCCGATGGCAAATTGAAACCGTTTGAGGCCACCGATATTCCGAGCGGTCCGTACATGGGCGGTCTGCCGAACAAGTACGGTTCCAGCGGCACGACGGCGTGGGAACGCGACTACTTCATCGATCGCAAGAACGAGATCTACGCCAAGATCCGCGGCACGTCGTATCACGGGCTGATGCATGTCCTCGTTTTTGGACAGGATGGAAAGATCAAGCGCACGGCGTTGTGGGGCGTGACGGACGGGTCCTATGGACCAAAGCTCGATCCAAAGGGCAACCTGTACATCATGGAGAGCATCAAGCCGGTGGGTCAAAGTTTTCCCGCTGAGTTCAAAACCCATTTGCCTGCCGAGAAGGAAGTCTCGCGCGTGTTTGATTACATGTATGGCAGTGTGGTCAAGTTTGGGTCTGCGGGTGGCAACATTTTTCTCGCCTCAAAGGATACCGACAAACCCGCAGGCGATCCCGTCGCCCTCCCGGCCGACGTGGCCAAAACCAGTGTTGAGGGTTCAGGAAGCCGGAAGAAAGATGGCGCGATTCAGGGAGCACTATGGATTACACCCGGAATTGGACCGGTGGGCGACATGGTTTCCAACGGCGGGAGCAGCGACTCGTGCCATTGCACTGGCACGGATTTCGACGTGGACGATTTCGGGCGTACGTTCGCCCCGGACCTGGCGCGCCAGCGCATCATGGTGCTGGATACAAACGGAAACGTGCTGACGTACTTTGGTGCCTATGGCAATCAGGATTGTTGCGGAACCGACAGTTACGTCGTCGACCCGTCAAGCCAGCTGCTTCGTCCGCGCAAGCAGGGGGATCCTGCAGATCTGAAGAGTCCTTTCGCGGAGCCTTCAATCGCCTTCAACTGGATCATCGGCCTGGCGGTGACCGACCGCAACGTTTACGTGGCGGACCTGTTGAATAACCGGGTACTGCGTTGCCGGATTACTTACGCTGCAACGGAGACGTTGGATGTGAGTAAACCGTAGCGTAACTTTGTTGCGCGCTTGCGTTGCAAACCGCGAATGGATTCGTCACGGCTTCAGCTTCAACAGGCGCCGTCCGGCCTCCAGCAGCGTCTCGTCTTTCTTTGAGTAGTTGAAGCGCACGATCTTCTTCGCCTCCGGCGATCCGGCGCGGTAGAAGCTCGAACCGGGGACCACGGCGACGCCGATCTTCTCGATCAGGAATTTGGTGAATGCCACGTCGTCGGTGAAGCCGGCGCTCTTGGGATATTCGGTCATCACGTAGTACGCGCCCTGCGGCGCGTAGTAGTTGAATCCGGCCTTGCCCAGCATGTCCAGGCAGAGCGCGCGGCGTGCGGTGTATTTCTGAGCGAGTTCCGTGTAGTAGTCGTCGCCGAATTGCAGGCCCACGACGGCGCCTTCCTGCAGCGGCGCGGGTGCGCCCACGGTCAGGAAATCGTGGACCTTGCGAATCGCGTCCGTGATCTCCGGCGGCGCGATGGCATAGCCGATGCGCCAGCCGGTGACGCTGTACGTTTTGCTCAGCCCGGAAATCGCAACCGTCCGCTCGCGCAAGCCAGGCAGGGCCATCGGGTAAACATGCTCGCGGCCGTCGTAAAGGATGTGCTCGTAGATTTCGTCGGTATAGATCAGCGTGTCGTGTTCGATCGCCAACTCGCCGATGAAGGTCAGCTCCTCGCGGGTGAAGACCTTCCCGGTCGGATTGTGCGGCGTGTTGACGATGATGCCCTTGGTTCGCGGCGAAAACGCGCGGCGCAACTCTTCGCGGTCGAACGACCAGTCCGGCGGGGAGAGTTTGACGTAGACGGGCGTGGCACCGGAGAGGATCGCGTCGGGTCCGTAGTTTTCATAAAACGGCTCGAAGACGATCACTTCCTCTCCCGGATCGACGGTGGCCAGCATCGCGGAGATCATTGCTTCCGTCGAGCCGCAGCAGACGGTCAGCTCGCGTTCCGGATCGATGGTGAGTCCGGTGAAACGCTTTGTCTTGGCCGTGAGCGCATCGCGAAAGGCCTTCGCGCCCCAGGTGATCGCGTACTGATTTTTCTCCGCGGCGATGGCCTCCTGCGCGGCGCGTTTCATCTCGGCCGGCGCGGGAAAATCGGGAAAGCCCTGCGCGAGATTGACGGCGCCGTGCCGGTTGCACAGCCGCGTCATCTCGCGGATCACGGATTCGGTGAACTGCGCCGCCTTGGCGGAGATTTTGTTGCGCACGGAAGACCTCGTTGGAAAGGTGAGGCCTCAGTGTAGCGTGGCCATGGGGCCTGCAAGTGGAGGGGCTGTGTCACTTGGTAACGAAACAGATGGGATCGGGGATCGGGCATCAGGCATCTGCTTTTTGGAATGACCGTCCGTGAGGCTCGTGTCCGTCTCGATCGATGCAATAGCACAATGTTAAATGGCGAGCGTTCAAACTGACCGATGCCGGCGGTTTTCCGGGGTGCCCCTGGAAAATCCGTAGATGCCCGATCCCCGATCCCATTTGTTTGGAACGTCCGCTACCAGCCCGGCGGCAGTTCTGTCGGGGCGACGTCATGCGCCGTCGCGCCGCCGGCCTTAAACTGTTCGAGCAGCTTCGCCGTGTCGCGCATCTCAAGTGGGATGTCGTTGGGAGCCAGCGTCTGGAATTCGACTGAGCACAGGCCACAATTCTGAAAGAACATCATGGATTTGTCCGACGGGAAGCTCTTTTCGTATTCGCAGATTTTCGAAATGGTTCCGTTGGTCACGTGGACGACGTAACGGCCCAGGAAGTAGGTCGCGATATCGATGCGTTCGGGAGCGTTCTTGCTTGTCCAGAGCGGGATTTTGAAGTTTTCGCGGTGCGGCAGCGTTTCACGCTCGTTGCGCCAGCAGGCGCCGGCCATCAGCAGATTCTCGCGGCCTTTGATGTCGAAATGCTCCGTCATGACGAACGGACGCTCGGGAACGCGAACCGGCAAGGTCAAAGCGATGACGCCATCGCTGACCAATTGCCCTCTCTCACCAGGAGACTTCTTCCATTTCCATTCGCGGCTCGCCGCGCCGTTTTCGGTTTTAAGATCGTCGGGAATTCCAGCATCAAAGGACCAGCGCAGCGACGTCTGCTTTTCGTCCGTGCCTGCCTGGGCCGTCAACGCCGGGTTCTGTGGCACGGACTGTCCGGTCTTCATACCGAAGGCCACGGCGCAACCCAATGCGATCACTGCGAAGGCGGCCGCACCCACCGGGATTCCGAGTGATTGTCGAGGAACCATCCGCTCGCGGGTCTTTGCCACATCTGGCGCGGGTAGACCGTGCGGCGCTGGAACGCCGCTGCAGATCGCTTTGCTTATGCTTTCCGCCAGTAGCGCCGGGGCCAGCACTGCAAAACCGGCGACCGAGAGCCGGCCGCGCAGATCGTCGAGCAGCTTCTTGATCTTGAACGAGACCGTCTGCTGTGGCATGGCGAGCGCGGTGCCGATTTCCTGCTGCGTCATTTCCGCACCGAAATGGAGCGCCAGCAGTTGCCGGTCTGGCGCGGGGAGTTCGTGCAAGACGCTCCGCAGCATCCGCAGCAATTCGTCCTGCTCGGGATTGTCGGCGACTTGGGCCGGGACCTTCGACTGTTGGCGCGAGCGTTCCTGCTCCATTCGCTTTCGTCCCTTTGATTGCTTTCTGGCCAGCTCCAGACTTTCGCGCACGACGATGCGCAGGATCCACCCGCGCGCATTGCCGGGCTTGTAGGCCTTCGCCGAAAGCCAGACCTGCAACATGGCTTCCTGCATCGCCTCTTCCGCGAGCGAACGGTTGGCCGTGATGTTGTAGGCGACGTTGAAGCTCAAGATAAGGAAGCGGGCGTGCAGTTCCGCGAACGCGTCTTGATCGCGGCGTTCCGAGATGGCCAGCAGCAATTCATCGTCGGTCAATGCGTCAACCATTCTTCCCGAATCCTAACATGGCTCTCCATCCTGTTGCCACGCTTTCCCGCCTACTCATGCGCGCGAACGGTGGTTTTACCAACGCGATCTTGAATCTTTTTCGAATGCGGACATTAAATTCACAACCTCAGATCCAATCGAAACTTGCACAAACGTCGCCACGCCAAATCCAGCTGGAACTCAAGCCCATCCAATCCGCAATCCGCAATGCTCTTGATCTTCCGCCGCGCTCGGAATACATACGTCCGGCTGACACAACCACCTTTCGACAGGGAGCAATCATGGCCGACTCGTACATCCAGAACCTCTTCGCCGAACGCATCGGCGGCAAGAACTACGGCAAAGACACCGCCATCTACAAATTCGAGAAGATCAAGCGCGCCAAACGCGCCGCGATGACCGCCAACCCCGGCGTCGAGTTGATCGACATGGGCGTGGGCGAACCCGACGAGATGGCGCCGGAAAGCTGCGTCAAGGCGCTCTCCGATGAGGCCTCCAAGCCTGAGAACCGCGGCTACGCCGACAATGGCGGCCCGGAGTACAAAGCCGCCGCCGCCGCATGGATGAAGGAAGTCTGCGGCGTTTCCGGCATCGATCCGGAAACGGAAGTGATGCACTCCATCGGCAGCAAGGGCGCGCTCACCGTGCTCCCGCACTGCTTCATCAACCCCGGCGATGTCGCGCTGATGACCACGCCCGGCTACCCGGTCTACGGCACGCACTCCAAGTACCTTGGCGGCACCGTCCACAATCTGCCGCTGCTGGAGAAGAACAATTTCCTGCCGGACCTGGAGAGCATTCCTGCCGACGTGCTGAAGAAAGCCAAGTCGATCGTCCTGAACTACCCCAACAATCCGACGGGCGCGTCGGCGACGCCGGAGTTCTTCGAAAAGGTCGTCGCCTTCGCCAAGAAGAACAACATCATCGTCATTCACGATTCGGCCTACGCGGCGCTGGTGTTCGAAGGCAAGCCGCTTTCGTTCCTGGCGACGCCCGGCGCGAAGGATGTCGGTGTCGAGCTCCATTCAATGAGCAAGGGCTTCAACATGACCGGCTGGCGCCTGGGCTTCATAGTCGGCAACCCGCTGATTGTGAAATCCTACGGCGACGTCAAGGACAACAGCGACTCCGGCCAGTTCCTCGCCATTCAGAAGGCCTGCGCGTTTGCGCTGCGCAATCCGCAGATCACCCGCGACATCGCCGCCAAATACAGCCGCCGCATGGACGCGCTCTGCGGTGTGTTGAATAAGCACGGCTTCAAGGCGAAGAAGCCGAAGGGCAGCTTCTTCCTCTATGTGCCCGCGCCGAAGGCCGCCAAAGCCAAGGACGGCAAGCGTACGGTCTTCGAGAAAGCCGAAGACTTCTCACAGTGGCTGATCACCAACTCGCTGATCAGCACCGTGCCGTGGGACGACGCGGGTCCGTATGTTCGCTTCAGCGTGACGTTCATCGCCAAGGGCGTGCAGGAAGAATCGCGCGTCGTCGCCGAAATCGAAAAGCGGCTGGGGCAGAGTTCGTTCGAGTTTTAGTTGGAACAGGCGGGATTCGGGATTCGTAACAGAAAAAGAACGGGGATCGGGTGACATCACCCGATCCCCGTTTCTGTTTTACGAATCCCGATTCCCGGCCGTTACTGATTCAACTTCGCGTAGCGATAATACACTTCCAGGCAGAGCGCGCCGAGCGCGGTGGCCTGCACGCGGCCGCCGTAGATGAAACCGGTCTCTTCGGTGAAGAACGGATCGTAGCTGCCAGCGAAGTCGCCATCCTTGCGCTGGTTGTCGATCAAGGTCTTCTTCATCGGCTCGTTCCAGTTCTTCCAGTGATCGCCGCCCTTCTGGAACATCGTCAGCGTCGCGTAGTACCAGTAGTAGAGATTGCCCGGCCACTTGTTGGGCAGGTTCTTGTCCTGCTTCATCAGATTGCACGGGCCGGAAATTCCGGCGGTGTCCGGCTTCTCGCCGCCGACCAGCAGGCGGGTGAGCGTGGCGGCCGCGGTCATCGCCATGTTCTTCGGTGCGCCGGGATTCTGGACGGTGCCGCGGTAGGCCATCATGCCGCCTTCCCAGTATTCGGCGTCGCCGCCCTTCGGCGCGTTCTTCAGGTCCTGACCGGCATTGATCCAGGTCATCGCACCGGCGAAGGAGAACGGATCGACATGCAGCCCCGCGACCTTCGCGGACTTCAGCGCCATGATGTTCCAGCCGGTCACGGAGGTGTCGTCGGTCATGCCGCCGGGCGCGTAATCCCAGGCGTTGTATTCGCTATCGCCGATCTTGATCTGTCCGGCCACCACGCCATCGATGGCGCGCTGCGCGGCTTCTTTCAGTTCCTTGTTGCGCGGATTCATGCCGCAGGCTTCCGCCAGCGCCAGGCCCGCAACGCCTTGCGTGTAGTTGCTGCCATAGTTGGTGCACCAGCGGCCCTTCGCGTCGAGCGTGCTGATCAGGTACGCGATACCCTTGGCCACGTTTTCCTTGTACTTGCCGACCTTGTCCGTATGGCCCGCGCCGAGGAACGCCAGGAGCGCGAAGCCCGTGCACGCCGCATTGCCGTTGATACCCTGCGTGCGGCCTTCCGGCTTGCCTTCGTACTTGAGGCAGTCCCAGTGGCCGTCTGGTTCCTGATGGTAGGCGAGCCATTCCAGCGCCTTGTCGACGGCACCTTCGGAAGCTTTCGAACCTCCGTGGCGCATCACCATCAGCTTGCGTCCGCCACCGTTGCGGTTGCCGAAGCTGCCGCGTCCCGCGCCGGAGCCGACACCGATACCCGTGCCGTCGCCGCCGCCGAAGCCGCCGCCGGTGCCCTTCGAGGCTGCGCCGCCGACGCCGATCACGTCTTCCATCCCCATCCCGCCCATGCCACCGCCACCAGCGGCTTCGGTGTTGCCTTCGACAGAGTGGAACATCTTCGCGTCGGGATTGCCCAGCGCGCTATGGGTGTCGGGCATGTCGGGGTTGATCGTTTCGAAATGGTCGCCAAGTTCCGCCTTCTGAAGAATGTCCGGCGGGACCACGACGTCCGACGCGAGCTTCGACGTCGGGTCCGTCGGCGGCGTGTCGTGATTGGAGGCGAGTGCTTCCAGCGCCTTGTCCTGTTTGTCTTCCTTCTGTTCGTCTTGAATCGTCGGGCGCGCCGCCAGTTCGGTCATCATGATCACGGCGTCGTCGCTCTTGGGCAGTTCGATCGCCATCGAGACCAGGCTCGCCAGCGCGATCACCAGCACGTGAAGCACGCAGGAGACTGCCCACCACGGCGCGCCACCCAGGCGTTCAGCCAGGCCACCGGAACCCGCGCCGACCAATTCGCCTTCCTCTTCGCCACCTTCCGCAGGAGCGCCTTCAGCGTTGACGCTGTTCTGGTCCAACTGCGCGAAGCCCATCAGGCCATCGACGGCCCGGAAGCGCTTCACAGCACTGCGGCAGTTCGGGCAGCTCCGCAGATGCGATTCCACGCTCTGCGCGTCCTCGGCGCTCAACGTCTTTTCGACGTAAGCCGGCGCCAATTCCGCCACCATGTTGCAGTCCACCACATTTGTCGCACCCATGTTGTTTCCTCGCTTGAATGTTGCTTGCTCGCGAGCGCAAAAAAGACGTCGGCTCGCGCAAATTTGAAGCAGCGGAGTTTACACGCCGCTGTCGTTGGCCAGGATTTCCCGGACCTGCGCCGGAACAAATTGTTTCGTCGGCGCTTTCTGTTCGAACTGTGCCCGTAGTTTTTCGTAGAGCTTGATGTTGGCTTCGAAAAGCATCCGTTTGACGCTGCCTTCGGCGATGTTCAGTCGCGCCGCGATGTCCTTGCAGGAGAGGTACTCCCAGTACCGCAACTTTACGACTGTGCGCAGATTTGGCGGCAGCACGACCAGCGCCGTGTTCACCGATTCGCGCAGTTCCATCACAGTAAAACCACCCGTGGTAAAGGTTTGATCGCCCCCGGCATCCTGCGCCGCCGCCTGCATGCGTTTGGACGAGCGGTTGGTGTCGCGGAGGCGGTTAAGTGCATTGCAGCGGTTGAGCGACTTGAGCCACGCGCCAATGGAGTCGGCTTTTTTCAGCTTGGCCGGGTCGCGGATCGCGTCGCAGAAGGTTTCCTGTACGACATCTTCGGCATCTTCGGGGCTGTTGAGAATGGCCAACGCCTGGGTGGTCAGTTCGCCGCGGTAACGGTCGATCAGTTCCCAATACTTCTCCGGCAGCTGCGATTTCCAATCGGCCTGGCCGGCACCACCGATGCCGGAGCCGTTCAGAATCGTATTCGCCGCCGTGGTTGTCGCCATACCGTCATACTCCATGCTTTCTACAGTCTAGCCCCCATGACCCGGCGATCGGTTCGGAATTTTTTCAAAAATAATTGAACGAGTGCACGCAAATGCACAGGTGGGCTGGAGATACGGCCAGATATGGGGGTGGGGAGGCGGGACGTTAGAAGCTGGTGAGCGGAATTCCAAGCGTTGCAAGGAATCCCGCTCACCACTAAAGGAGAATTTACTTCGGCGAGACCCACTTCGCATCGCGCGAGCCTTCGTAGATCGCTTCCATTACGGCGCTGCGGACGGCGGCTTCGCGTGCTCCGACCAGCGGGACTTCCTTCGTGCCCGTGACCGCGTCGAGGAACAGGTTGAACGCGTGCGGCAGCGCGGCCGGGAGTTTCGTCCACGGTTGCTTGCCATCGGCACCTTCGACCTTCTTGCTGTGGAAGAACAGCTGGCCATGCACCACGACCGCGTGGCCTTCGGTGCCGCTGATGAGCAGGCGCACGGGATTTTCAACGTCGACCCAGCCCGCGGCCAGCGTGGCCACGACGCCGTTCTTGAAGTGCAGCAGACCTTCGCCGAATTCATCGCAATTGCCGTAACGTCCGGTCGCGACATGGATGCTGCCGGTGACCTTGTCCACCGCGCCGAAGAGCCAGAGCAGGATGTCGAGCGAATGCGTGCCCAGATCGCCGAACGCGCCGCAGCCGGCGACCTTCGGGTCGGCCATCCAGCGCCAGTCGGTGTCGAACCAGCCGCCCAGCGAACCGGAATGACAATTGGAATGGCGCGCGCGCGTGATCTTGCCGAAGGCGTCG
This sequence comes from Planctomycetota bacterium, assembly GCA_038227875.1. Lineage (GTDB taxonomy): Bacteria > Planctomycetota > SZUA-567 > H5-PLA8 > H5-PLA8 > JBBRPR01. The sequence continues at coordinate 34,071 of JBBRPR010000006.1, read as the reverse complement.
GCGGCGATCTGTTCGCGCAGGAACAAATGAATGGGGTCGCCGCGCGTGAAGTATCCGGTCTGGAAAATGACGCCGTTCTTCTCGATCGCCGAGGCCATTTCGTAAGAATCCGCTGCGCCCATTCCCAGCGGTTTTTCAACGAAGAGATGCTTCTTCGCGTTGGCGCCGGCGGTAACGAGTGCGACATGGCGATCGGTCTCGGAGCAGATGATCGCCGCGGGAATGGATGCGTCTTTCCAGATGGCGCTGACGTCGTCGACGACGGTTGCGCCGAGCTCCGTGGCGTTCTTCTGCGCGCGCGCCTTATCGTGATCCCAGACAAGCTTCACACGGACATCGCTGCGTTCCTTGATCTTCTTGATGAAGCCGGGCGTATGAATGTGCGCACAACCGACGAGGGCTAGTTCGACCATGACGGGGTTCTCCTATGCGAAATCGGATGTAAAACGGGTTAGAATAGTCTGCACCGAACTCCGTTTCCTGAACAGAGCAGGATTGCGTAGAGTGCTGATGCCTGCCAACCGGTAGCGCTATTTAATGTGAGGGCGAGTAATGACAAATCCAGACTTCCAGGCGGCATTCGAGGGTCTGCGGCCGATTTTGAAGAAGTTTGAATCCCAATTGACCGTGGTGTCCGACACGAAGGAAAAGTATTACGTCGACGGTGCGTTTGACGCGAAGCGGAAAGCACCGATCTTTTTCGGCGCGGTGATCATCAAAAAAAATTACGTCAGCTTTCACCTCATGCCCCTGTATTGCTGCCCGGAAATGCAGCAGGCACTCTCGCCGGAGCTGAAGAAGCGCAAACAGGGCAAGGCCTGCTTTAATTTCAAGAAAGCAGATCCCGTGCTGTTCAAAGAACTCGCGGTGCTGACGAAAAATGGTTTCGACCGCTTCAAGAAGGCCGGATTCATCTAGACGCTACGCCACGGAGCTTTTGCCCACCGCGGGGATCTCCTGCGAGTCGGAGACCGGCACGCCCATCACCATTGCAATGCGGCCGACGAGCTGGCGGCGCACGGAGGTCATCTGTTCGTTGAGTCGCTGAAGAGCCGCGACGGTTTCCGGTGTCTGCGCGGACTTCTGAATTGCGTCGGCTTCGGCGGAAAGGGCCTTGAGCGCCGAGTTGATTTCGGCGGACATCGGTTCCAGGGATGAAATCGCCGCTTCGCGCAAGGTGGCCAGCTGCGCCTTGGCCTTTTGAGCCTCCTCCTGCTCCTTCGCGACCGTGCGCTGAACTTCATCGAGACTCTTGGTCAACGCGGCCTGTGCATCCTGCGTTTTGGCCAGACGTGCGTTGAGATCCTCGACTTTCGCCGCGGCTTCGTGGTGCGCGGCAACAGCCATGTCCTTCTCCGCAAGGAACTGGACCTTGTCGATCTGTTCGGCGACCAGATCGCCGTGCAGATCGGCTACCTTGGCCCGCAATTGAGCACGGTTCTCTTCCGATTCCTGTTTGTAGCGCGCGAGCTCGGCCTGCGAAGCCTCGAGCTTCAATTGCAAATCGTTGATGCGGGCGTCGGCGAAGGACGCCATACGCGCCGAACTTCCGCGCGCCTTGATCGGCGCCGCGGCGGGGGCCTCCGGTTCCATCAGGCGGCATTCCAGCTCCGCGACTTTGTCCTCCAGCTCCAGCTGCGATTCCGCGAAGGAATTGCGTTCGTTCAACGCATCGTTGGCTGTCTCTTCGGCCAGCGCAACCTGGGTTTCCAACTCGCTGTTCTTCTGCTTCAGCACGCGAGACGCTTCCAGCGCCGCGTCGCGTTCTTTCATCACTTTCAATTCGGCTTCGCGGGCGGTGGCGAACTTGGCGAGAAAATCGCCGAGCGTGCGTTCGAGTTTCTGGCGGACTTCCTGAGCCAGATCGCGTTCGCGCAGCGCGATCACGCGGCCTTCGGAGGCGATGGCGAGATGGGCTTCCAGTTCAGCGATCACTGCCGAATTGTCATGGCTGTGCTTTTCAGCCTCGCCGGGTTGTGTTTCTCCAAAAAGAGCTTCCGATGTTTTCCAGAGCTGATCGCGAAGCTGTGTCCCCGACCAGCAGCTGCCGCACACCATTTTGCCCGGCTGCGCGCGAGCGGAGTCATCGACGGTGTTGATGACATCCTGACAACTCGCACATTTGAAGATTTTGGTATCGAGCGCCGCCTTGAAAGACCTGCCGCAGCCTGCACACGTGAAAACGCTCTCTTTTGGAACAGTCATATTACAAGTTGCCCCTTTATGTGACAGTTTCCGTTGTGTGCCTAAGGAGGTGCAAAAAGCATTCCGCGTGACGGAACAAATTACATGACTCCCATTCACTATCATTCGGGATCACGAATCACGCCGACATTCGTGTCACCTGAATTCATGTAACACAAATTGATTATTTGACTTACAGCGTTCTTCTCTGCACTTTTTTCGAATTAAAAGCGCTACACTCCCGTCATCTTTCCAAGTGCAGCCACACGACCATGACGAGGAGAAGAAGATGACCGTGCGACAAAAAATTGTGAGTTTCACCGCAATTCACCTGTGCGTAATACTGTCCGGTGCGCTCGCGATGGCCAGCGACGATGCGGCGCCGACGGTGAAGCTGACACTGCTGACCTTGAACAATGGCGATGTGATCAAATGCATCAAAGTGAACACCGCAACCATTGACGGGCAATCCGTGTACAACGGCACGACCGTGGACGGCAAGCGCGCGGAGTATACCGAAGCCGAGGTGAAATCGATGACCACTGAGGACGTGGCGATTTCCAGCCTCTCGGACTTGGCTCAGAAAACGATCGCGAAGTACGGCAAAAAAGCAGACGCGCCCGTTGCGGACACAACAAAGAAGACCGACGCCGCTGTGCCGGCTGCGCCCCCCGCACCCGCTGCATCTGGAGCGGCGTCCACCGATCCAAAGGTCGTGGCAAGGATCGCTGCGGCCGTGGCCGACGAAAGGAAAAAGTACGACGCGGCCGTGCAGGCAATCATGGACGAGGGCAAGAAGGCTGTCGCCGCCCAGGATCCGTTGGATGCCGCCGCCAAAAAGATCGACGCTCAGGCCGCGACACTCGATTCTGAAGTGGAGGCCGCTCAGCGCGGATTAAGCGCACCCAAGCAACCAGCCGCCGACGTCGCCGCGTGGAATAACAAACTGCGCAACGCCCAGTCCCGCCGCGCGGCACTGCAGGCACAGAAGACCGCCGCGGACCAGGCCGCCGCAGATCAGGACAAGAAAGTCGCCGACCTCGTCGCCACGAAGGATCAGAAGCTGGCGAAACTGAAATCCGATTTCGACGCCAAGTGCGCGGAGATCAAGACGAAATTTGAGACGGAAGCTGCGGCAGCTCCGGCCGACGTTGCGAAGAAGCCCTGATAAAAAAGCGAGCGGACATCGCTGTCCGCCCGCTTCGCTTGTTGAGGCAACCGGATGGTACTACTTGGCGGTGATGCTGCCTGACTTGCCTTTCGTGCCTTTGAACATTGCAGTGACCGATTTGGAGTAAATTGCGCCGTTAAAGAACACGTTCACGGTGAAGGTCACGGGCTTGCCCTTGGACGTTTCGTTGACGATGCCTGCCGCCGTCAGTGACGCGAGCAGGTTGGCGTTCTTGAAGCTCGCCTTAAAAGGCGCGTTTCCGCTCTTCGGCTTCGAGAACATGAACGTGTCATTCCCCTTGGGTGTGGACTTGCCCTTGTCGTCGAGGGTGAACACACGGGTTTCGCCGGTGAAGTCGACGAGCACTTTCAGGCCGTTGAGCGTCAATCCGGAAGGCACGGACAGAATTCCGGAGAACGAAAGCGAATCCTTGCCGGTTTTTTTCGGATCGAAGCTCACCTTGACCGCGATTTTGCCCAGCGAGCTGAACGCGGTCGGAACCGGCGCGGCCTTTCCGCCGAAGGGCGTATCGGCCGCGTTGTTGGGATTGGAACCGAACTTCGTTTCGATATCGTCGCTGAAGCCGTCACCGTCGGAGTCCTTGCCGCCGCCAATCAGCGGCTTGTTGACGGTCACTGCGACCGTTGAACTGATCGTGACCAACCCGCGTGCATCCGCCACGCTGACGCTCGCCTGGTACACACCGGCGGCAGCGTACGTGTGGGTGACACTCGTGCCTGTGCCGTTCGTGCCGTCGCCGAAGGACCACGTGTATGTCAGCGTGTCGCCGTCCGGATCGCTGGCTCCGGCCGTGAAGGTCACCGTCTGGCCCACGCCGGCGGGATTGGGCGTCGCGAATGGCGTCGAGTCGACGACCGGCGCTTCGTTGCCGACAGAGTCCGGGGCGAAGAACGCGAGCAGCTGGCCACCTTCCTGTATTTCGGTGTCCGCAGTAATGTAGTGCGCCTGAACAGTCACGATCCACCAGCCCGGTCCAAGCACCGTTGACGCATCGAACACGCCGGAAGATTCTTCGTCCTTGCTGAATTTATCATTTGTGGCGGTGCCACCGTCCTGGGCGAGCGTCACCGCACCGGTCGCGGGATCGACATCGCCGAAGCGCGCGGGATCATGCTTGAGGATGGTCTTGATGGTCTTTGTGGACTGTGTGAATTGATGGATCTTGCCGTTGTGCGCGGCGTTGCCGACGTCTTCGCAAAGCATGATGTGGCCAAAGCGGTCGGTCCCCATGTTGTCGAGCATGTTGATGTACTCGTTGGCGCCGCCTCCCGGAACCTTATCGACTGAACCATCGACCAGCACTTCAATCGTGCCGCCGGCGGCTGGATTGGCGATGTCGCTGAACGTCAATTTCCAAAGACGGGTTGCGCCTGTTACGGTGCCGCCAACGAGTTCTCGGGTGTCGAGCTGATCGGTGGTGTGGAAGAAGAACACCCTCGGATTTTTCGGATCCCACGCGCCGTCTTCAGGCCGGAGGAACTGCGTACCGTTGGCGGTGGTGTAGGCCGTATGCAGGGCCGCACCGGAGAGCGAGGTGGCGTCGTCTGCGAGTTTGACCAACGTGAAGGTTTTCTGCGTGCCCTTGGCCACGCCTAGTCCATCGGCCCGGACTTCGTTGAGCACGCCCGTCACGGAAACGCCGAAGAGCTTGCCATTGGTCAGACCGGCCTTATCGACATCCGATCCGTTTGCGGTTTTTGTGCCGACATAGAAGCAAACCAGACCAAACGGATTCTTATTGGGGCCCGTCGAGGTACCCGTCGAATCGTCCATTTCGCCGACGATTGTCAAGTCTTGTGCGAACGGATTACAGAGTGCGTTTTCCCACGAGCCTTTGCCCAACCGCGGCAGTTCGAAGATCTTTCCCGCGTCGGTTCCGGTGATCACAAAAGCAAAATTGCGGCCGACTCCGGGGGCGCCGCCAGCGGGATTGAATGCCTGACCGATCAGGCTACCGGTTTCTTCTCCGGCAAAGTAGAAGCGTTCCTTGGAGCCTAGGCCCGTGTTCTTGTTGAATAACGCACTGACCACCGGCAGGTCGCCGGAACAGAAACGCTGGAAGGCATTACCATTGGTCGACAAGGTCGGAGCTGAAACATATTTACCGGTCGCCGTGTTGAAGAGCATGACGTCGTTGGCCGACTGGCAGAAGTCCTGAATGTCGAGAACCTTCAGGTCGGATTTGTTGATGATCCATTTCGAGACCACCGCGCCCGCCTGTCCATGTGCCCGGACCGCACCCACAGGCTGGTTGTTGGAATTGGTGCCGAATTCATGATTGAGCAACAGTGTGAAGGTGCCGTCGCCATTGTCGAACGCGCCACCGCCGTCGGGAATGCCCAGCATTTTATAGGGAGTAGTGGTGCCCTTCTTATTGCCCACTGAATTACCAGCCGACAGGATGGAGACCACTTTCACTCCCGTGCCTGCAATCGGAACCAGGTAGGGGGTATCACTGGAACTGGGTCCCTTAACCGAGGGCGCCGACTGATCGTAACCGTGAGCCGTCATCGCCATCGTTGCGACAACGCCAAGAAGTAGGCTGCGTACTCGTCTGTTCATTACGTTCTCCAAAAATGGAATGAGCCCAGGGATCACGCCTCTCCATGCACCGGCAGGGAGACGGCCCGTCGCGCTCAAATGCCGAATTTGAATCGAGGTTAGTCGTGGGGTGTAAACACTTGTTGCGGGTCAGGTGAAGTTTTGGTGGGCGATCCGTGCAAATTGTACGAAGCGTTCATCAGGACTTAAATCTTTGAGTCTCTGATCCAAAATCTTATTTTCCAAGAAGAACTTATCAAAACGCAGGACGTCTTTCCGGATTCAAAGCGGTATTCTCTGCATCGTTGGAATTCACTCTTCTTCTGGAGACCAAAACGATGACGGCAAGTGCTGTGGATGTATTTCCGCATGTGGACGCTAGCAAGCTGGATTGCATCACCGACGAGCAGGCGGACTTTTTCAGAGCGAATGGCTTGCTCGTAATCCGCAACGTGCTCAAGGGCCAGGAACTGGCCGATCTGCGCGAGCAGACGCAGGCGTTGGTACAGATGGCCAACAGCGATCGTTCCGACCGGCCGGACTTTTTCTACAAGGAACACGAGATCACCAAAGAACGCGTGCCGATGCGCATCGAGTATGTCGTCGACAAAACCAAGGCAGCCAAGGCGCTGCGCGGTCATCCGTTTGTGCTGCGCACGGTCGAGAAACTCCAGGGCCGCAATTTCATTCCGACGTGGGACAGCATGGTCTTCAAGAATGCCGGCGCCGGCGCCGCGATTCCCTGGCACCGCGATGCGGGAACCGCCTGCACGGTGGAAGGTAAGCCGATCTTCAATGTCGATTTCTATCTCGATGAATCGGACCTGAGCAACTGCCTCTGGGGCATTCCCGGTTCCAACCAATGGTCCGAGAAGGAAGCCAACGAAACTGTCGCACGCTTGAACAAGGATGGATTCCACACGGAAGGCGCCGTCCCGATCAAGATGAATCCCGGCGACGTGATCCTGCACAACATTCTCGCGCTGCACGGCTCCCCGGCCGCGCTGACGAAACTGCGCCGCGTCATCTACCTCGAGTTCCGCCCCGGCGAAGTCGAACGCGAGTTCGGGCCGCACACGCTGGAGTACATCCCGGTGAAGCAGAAGGAACTGCTCGCCTGCCTGCGCGATCGCGCCAACTCGCCGTACTCCAAGGGCGAGAAACCGTTCGTCTACAACCCCAGCGCCGATTTCACGCCGCCCCCGTTCTCGCCCGACGAGCAACTGGCGACGTACCGCTATCCGCACGACAAGTTCTGGCGGGATGGAAAACGGTAATTCGCCGGACAGGCTTGGCCGCGAAGAAGAACTCGCCGCGATGAGCGGCGAGTTCTTTTTGCATTCAGAGCTTTTTATTGCGGATTTCGGATTTCGGATTGCGGATTAGCGAAGTGAATCTGTCCGGTGCGAGGCATGCAAACCCCAACTCGCATCCGCGGAAGGCACCCGACTGCTCTCAGTGTCTGCCAAGCTAATCCGCAATCCGCAATCCGCAATGCCGTTAAAGTCTTCTCAGCGAGCACGGACGGCAGATCCGCTTGCGGGTCTTGTCGGGGGAGATGAACTTGGATCCGCAGCGCAGGCACCTCACGTGGACCGGCGTGAGCGTGGCGAGTGGTTTCTTCTCCGACATGACCCAAACCCCCGATCTTGCCGCGCCGTTCGGCTACTTCGCCGCGGGCGCGGTAGCCAACTCTTTGCCGCATTTGCCTCCGGCGGCGCGGATTGCTTCGGCGATGTCGATCTTGCTGTTGATGATCGCCCAATCGAGCGGCGTCTTGCCGTCGTTGGTCTGCGCATTGATCTTCGTGCCCTTCTCCAGCAGCAGCGTCACGATTTCCATGTAGCCGCGGAACGCGGCAGTGTGCAGCGCAGTTCGGCCGGTGTCTTCTTTCGCTTCGATATCGGCGCCGCGGGTCAGCAGCAGCTCGCAAATCTCTTTGTTGCCCTTCGACGCGGCGACGTGGAGCGCGGTCATGCCGAACGTCGTTTCTTTCACGTTCAGGCGTGCGCCTTTTTTGGAGAGCATCACGGCGATCGCGTCGCAGTGTCCATTTTCAACGGCGAGAAACAATTGGGAGGCCGTATCGGGCTTCTTTGCCATTCGGCAGAACTCCTTCAGTGCGGCAAATCTCCGCGCGAACCGGGACAGCGGCTGAACGTTGAAACCAGCGCGGGCGTGATTTGCGAATAGATCCAGACGCGCGGCGACGGCTTGCGAGGTACTGCGAAGCCAACCAATCGCGCAGAGAACACCCAGGCAATGGAACCAACCATTGCCAACGGCATGGTGTGTTCGAACTTGCCTATTATAGAGTTCTGTCAGTTCCATAGCAATCATTAGCAGTCCGAAACCCGTGACTTTGAGCCGGGTGTTGCTGTAGCAAATCGATTGCCTTGAATCAAAAGTATGCGGAATGTCCCGCACGATAGATATGCGCCACGTGAAATCGCGTCTCAATGCGAGCCCAACCGATTGCATTTCGGGTATTGGCAGGTGTGGCGGTAAAAAAATTCCCCCTCGTCGCGTTACTGACGAGGGGGAACCGGGAAAAACGGACTGCTGATTATTTGCCGAACTGTTCTTAGCGGCGCACAGCTTTGCGCAGTTTCAGCTTCGCCAGCTTCGGCGCGGCTTTCTTTGCGGCCGGCTTCGAGGGCTTGGCAGCCTTCTTCGCCACCGGCTTGGCGGCCTTCTTGGCCCCCGCTTTTTCCTTGGCCGTTTCGATCGCGGCCTGCGCCGCAGCCAAGCGTGCAATCGGCACGCGGAACGGCGAGCACGAAACGTAATTCATGCCCACGCGGTGGCAGAACTTGATCGACTTCAGTTCGCCGCCGTGTTCGCCGCAGATGCCGATCTTCAACTTCGGATTGGTCGTGCGGCCCAGTTCAATGCCCATCTTGACCAGCTTGCCCACACCGGCCTGATCCAGCGAAACGAACGGATCGTCCGGGAAGACCGCGGCCTTCTTGACGTCGACATAGTCGGGCAGGAAGCGGCCCGCGTCGTCGCGCGATAGCGCCATGGTCATCTGCGTCAGGTCGTTGGTGCCGAAGCTGAAGAACTCCGCCGACTTCGCGATCTCATCGGCCATCAGCGCTGCTCGCGGCACTTCGATCATCGTGCCGACCAGGTAGTCGACCTTCACGCCGGCCTTCGCCATCACCTCTGAAGCAACCTTGCGCGTGCGCGCTTCGAGGATCTGGAATTCCTTCAGGTCGAGCACCAGCGGATGCATGATTTCCGGCAGGACCTTGATCTTCTCCTGCTTGCACTTCACCGCCGCTTCGATGATCGCCTGCACCTGCATCTCGAGGATTTCAGGATAGGTGATGCACAGACGGCAGCCGCGGTGACCCAGCATCGGGTTGCTTTCGTGGAGCTGGTCGACGCGGTGCTTGACCTTCTCGAACGGCACGCCAATGACGGCGGCCAGCGCGCGCTGCTTGTCTTCCTCGTGCGGCACGAATTCATGCAGCGGCGGGTCGACCAGGCGGATGGTGACCGGCAGGCCGTTCATCGCCTTGAAGATGCCGTAGAAGTCGTCGCGCTGGAACGGCAGCAGCTTGGCCAACGCGGCGCGGCGGGATTCTTCCGTTTCGGCGACGATCATTTCCTGAATCGCCTGCCGGCGGGCTTCGGTGTCGAAGAACATGTGTTCGGTGCGGCACAAGCCGATGCCTTCGGCGCCCATCTTGATCGCGTTCTCGGCGTCGTACGGCGTGTCGGCGTTGGTGCGGACGTTGATCGTGCGGATCTGGTCGGCGTACTTCATGATCGTGTAGTACGCGTCGGGAAGTTCCGGCTTCACCAGGTCCATCTTGCCGCTGTAGACCAGGCCTTCCGTGCCGTTGAGGGTCAGGAAGTCGCCCTTCTTGACGACGTGTCCGGCGGAAGTGAACTGCTGCTTCTCGTAGTCGATGTGGAGCATTTCGCAGCCGACCACGCAACACTTGCCCCAGCCACGCGCAACGACGGCCGCATGGGAGGTCTTGCCGCCTGTCGCGGTCAAAATACATTGGGCGGCGTGCATGCCGCCGACGTCTTCCGGCGACGTTTCCTTGCGGACCAGGATCACCGGCTTGCCGGCCTTGGCCAGTTCTTCGGCGTCGGCGGCGTTGAAGACGACTTCACCAAACGCGGCGCCCGGGACGGCATTGATGCCCGTCGCGATCTGGCGCTTGGCCAGGTCGGACTTGTTGAAGCGCGGATCGATCACCGGGTAGAACAGGCGTTCGATGTCTTCGGGGGCAATGCGGCCGATCGCTTCTTCCTTCGTGATCAGCTTTTCTTTGACCATGTCGGCGGCGATGACGAACGTGGCCGCCGGGCCGCGCTTGCCGGTGCGGCACTGCAGCATGTAAAGCTTTTCGTCTTCGATCGTGAATTCGAGGTCCTGCATTTCCTTGTAGTGGCCTTCAAGGATGCGGCGGACATCGTAGAGCTGCTTGTTGGCGGCCGGGAGCAGCGACGCCAATTCGGAGAGCTTGAGCGGGGTGCGGATGCCGGCCACCACGTCTTCGCCCTGCGCGTTGATCAGCAGGTCGCCGTAGAACACGTTCTCGCCGGTGTTCGGATCGCGGGTGAAGCACACGCCCGTGCCGCTCTTGTCGCCCTTGTTGCCGTAGACCATCTGGACGATGTTGACGGCCGTGCCCTTGAGGGTGTTGAGCTTTTCGACGCGGCGGTAGGTGACCGCTTTTTCAGCTTCCCAGCAGTCGAAGACCGCCTTGATCGCGCCCCAGAGCTGCACGAACGGATCCTGCGGAAACTCGTCGCCCTTCTTTTCCTTGTAGAATGCCTTGAATTCCTGGCACAGTTCCTTCATCGAATCGGCCGGCACATCCGTGTCGTTCTTGACGCCCAGCTTCGCTTTCAGGTGGTGCAGCATCTCTTCCATCGGCTCTTTGGACAGTCCCATGGCCGTGGTCGAATACATCTGAATGAAGCGGCGGTACGAGTCGTAGGCAAAGCGCGGGTTGCTGGTCTTGGTCGCGAGGCCTTCGACGGAGATGTCGTTGAGTCCCAGGTTGAGGATGGTTTCCATCATGCCGGGCATCGAGCGGGCCGCGCCGGAGCGGACGGAGACCAGCAGCGGGTCGTGGGCGTCGCCCAGCTTCTTGCCGGCAGCCTTCTCGAGTTTGGCGATGTGCTGCTTGACTTCCTGTTCCAGGCCCTTGGGGAACTTGCGGCCAATCGCGTAGTATTCCGCGCAGGTGTCGATGGTGATGGTGAATCCGCCGGGAACGGGGAGACCGATACTGGTCATTTCCGCCAGGCCCGCGCCTTTACCGCCGAGAAGTTCCTTCTCGTGGCCCTTACCTTCTGCTTTTCCAGCGCCAAAAAAGTACACACGCTTGGGCATTGTCCGCTTCTCCAATCTGCTCAAAATTCCGAACGCAAGTCTCCCGCGCGAGCTGAAACTCGAACGCGAACCCAGATCTGTGGGGTAGGGACCAGGCCGTACACCGGCGAATCCGCGAGACTGTTTTTGCTGCAAGGCTTGTAGCAATGGCGCGGGGAAACGTCAAGGGGGAATGGGGTTTATGCGAGCCCCCGCCGCCGTCTGGAATTCGAAGCTTGGAATACGGGTTTTGTTTCGATCCACGTGCTCGCGGGTTCTATACCCATTGAAGACCAAGGCCGCACACCTTGCAGCCTGTCGGCCGTTCGCCCAGTCGCACTTCTCCGTCCTTCCGTCAAATCACACAGACTATTTTCCCTTTCTTCATTGAAAATTGACGTCGCGATTGCATAGTATCTCTTTCCTCTTCGACACATTCCGTCGAATCAAAAGTACATTCAGTTTAAGGAGAAGGGTCGTTGGAAAAGTCTTTGAAATCGCCGTCGCGCCTGAGCGCCCTGGCCCGCAAACGCGCCGCGCAAGCGAATGGCTCGAACGGTAACGGACACGCCGTGAGCAACCCTGAAAAATCCAAGTTCCCCCCGGTGCTCAGCGAAGCGCAGTTCGTCCACGCCGCCGTTCACAAAACTCCCCCATCTATTATGAAGCTGGGCATGCCCAAGCGCCTCCGCGCGCTGATCAAGCTACACGGCACCCCTCTGCTGGTCATCGACAAGGCCCGCCTGATCGCCGAATACACGCGCTTCCGCAAACTGCTCCCGCGCGTCCGCCTGTTCTACGCCATCAAGGCCAACCCGCATCCGGACATCATCAAGACTTTCCGCGACCTCGGTTCGTCCTTCGACGTCGCCAGCGAAGGCGAGATGAAGCACGTGCTCTCGCAGGGCGTCTCGCCGAACAACATCATTTTCGCCAACACGATCAAGCGCCCCGAAGCGCTGGAATTCTGCCGGAAGCAGAAGATCAACTTCGTCACGTTCGATAATGAGCCGGAACTCTACAAGATCGCCAAGCACGCCCCCGGCTGCCGCGTTCTCGCGCGTTTGAAGGTGAGCAACCTCGGCAGCATCGTGGAACTTTCGCTGAAGTTCGGCGCCGACCAGGAACAGATCGTCCACATGCTGGGCAAGGCCAAGTCGCTGGGCCTGAGGCCGGAAGGCATCAGCTTCCACGTCGGCTCGCAGTGCACCAACATCGAGAACTACCAGCGCGCGTTTGAAATTGGCGCGCAGCTGATGCGCGAAGCCCGCTCCCGCAACATTCCGTTCAAGATGGTGGACATCGGCGGCGGCTTCCCGATCCGCCATTTCGATTCCGACACGCACACAATCGAGTCGTTCGCGAAGCAGATGCGCCGCGAGCTCGACCGGCTTTTCCCGAAGGACATCGACATCATCGCCGAACCGGGCCGCGCGCTCTGCGGCCCCGCGGGCACACTGATCACCCGCGTCGTCGGCCGCGCGATCCGCAACAACAAGAATTACTACTACCTGGACGACGGCGTCTACGGCGACTTCTCTGGTCAGGTCTTCGACCACTGCAAGTACGAGTTCAAGACGCTCAAGCGCGGTCAGAAGTTCGCGAGCATCCTCGCCGGCCCGACCTGCGATTCGTTCGACACGATCTCGCTGAACGAGGAAGTTCCCGAGCTGGATGTCGGCGACGTGGTCTACGTCCCGAACATCGGCGCATACAGCTGCGCCAGCGCCGTGATCTTCAACGGCATCCCGCCCGCGAAAGTCATCGTAGTGTAAAATTTTTACGGACGATTACTGACAAACCCGCGAGGGGTGGCGCGGCCCCTCGGGCCGGGTTGCTATAGCAACAAGAAGCTCCAGGACAGACGTACCCCTGCCGGAAAAATGTCCGACTTCGAAGCAATTCGGACAACGGTCAGGTCGCCTTTTCACTCAACGCCGCCATCGCCCGCTTGCGCATCCCGGACTCAAATGAAATCTTTTTCAGCGCGATGTGCTTGCGCACTTCCGATTCCTTGAGCTCGTTGCGCAACGACGCGGGCATCCGTTTCACGATCGCGTCGAGATTTCCGCCGAGCGCAGCGGCCATCCCGGAGACAGCGCGGAAGTAGCCGACCTGATTGGCAATCTTCTTGCATCCGGAGAGCAGCGCCGCGAGCAGTTCCGCGCGATCGTCGACGCTCATTTTCGGATGGCTGCCGGCCAGCGCGCCCCAGTCGTCGAAAAACGGTCCGAGCGGCAGCAGAAATTCACGCGACTGCCGCAACGCGCGGACTTCGCGCAGCGGGTAGTGGCGATGCCCTTCGCTCGACATGATCTTCTTGTAGATGTGCGCGGCAATGTGGTACGCGCGGTTGTACGGTTCGGAATTCTCGTGAGCCAGCCGGTGAAAGCGCTCACGGTACGGCGTGTAAATATCGCGCCCGCTCCAGAAACTGATGCCCTGGTCCAGATCGCCGACGTTGTGCGTGAGACTCGACGCCAGGCGCAGCAGATCCAGCTCCAGCGGCTTGCCCGCGTGGCATTGTTCGATCACGAAGAACAGTTCGTGCGCTTCGCGCTTAAGTTCGCCATCGATGGTCTCGGCCGCTTTTTCGGCGTACTCCGGGTCCCCGTTTTTCAGGAAGCCGCCGAGGGCGCCGGCCAGCACGCCCAGCATCTCGCCATTGTGGCCGCTGACGGGGCCGACGCCCGAGCGCGCGATCGTGCGCGTGGAAATGCGCGAGACGTCCCAGCTCATCGCGTTAACCACGAAGTCGAACATGCGCCGCAACGCGAGCGGATCTTCACGCTGCTGCCAGAGGTGCCCGCGGATTTTTGAATCGACATCGGTCGGAATGAAGGTCGCGACCGTGGCGTGGTGGCATGCGATACAGAGCGCGAAGTAGTCCTCGCGCTGCTCGGTGTTCGGATTGCCGACCGCCGCGACCGCTTCGGTATTCTTGAGAATCTCAAGCCACCCATACGGATGCCCGGACATCTCAATCGGCCGCACCGGCGACGCGCGCACAGGTAACGGCGTCGCGTCCGGCACGAATCCGAAATCAAAAATGAAGGGAGCGGTGTTCTTGACCAGTCCGAGCAGATTGCCCGGCCCGATCTTTCCGTTGAATTGTGCGATGTCGGTCATGGTTTATGAACTGCGGGATTCAAGAATCGGGAATCAGCATTCGCCGAGGCGCAGGCAGTTGCCGAATCCCGATTCTCGAATCCCTAATCCCGGTCCCTTACGACGGACGCGTCTTGCGCTCAACTTCGCGCTCCGCCGCTTTGTCACGCAGTGGGCGGCCGACGTCCGGCGTCGGATCCTTCACCAGTCCGTAGGTCTTGCGGCCTTCGTGGTCTTCCGGCAGGTACTCGGTGATCGGCACGCCTTCCTTGGTGACGAAGAGGAGGCAGTGGCAATACTTGTAGACGTTCATGTCCTCGCACGGGCAGATCCACGTGCGGTGCTTGATCTCTTCGGTCTTGTCCGGGTAGTAACGGCACGGGCAAAGCGGCCGGCCGAGCGCGTCCATGTGCTGCGCGAGACCATCGACAACAGCCTTGGTCACTTCCGGTTCCGGATGCGTCGTCGTGCCGGACTTGGTGCAGTACGACTTCACGAGCCGGTCGATCTTCTCCAAGCTCTTGTCACTGGGGGGAGGCATTTTGGGCATGGCGCAGAGATTCCTTTAGGTTTTCTTTTTTGCCAGCGACTTGCCGCCGGGCAGATCTTCGACTTCGTAACTCAAACCCTTTAAGCCATCGCGAATTTTGTCGGAAATCGCGTACTGCTTGGCCACGCGCACATCCTGCCGGACCTGCAGCAGCAAGTCCACCAGTTTCTCACTATCTCCCGCCGAAGTAGTCTTCGCACGGTGTGGCCGGATACCGAGCACGTTCAGGATCTCGATGATGTCATTGCGCAGCATCGCCGCCTGCTTGAGATCCGCCTCCGACTTCGAACCCGCGATCAGCCCGTTGGCTTTCGAGACCGCATCGAAGATTTCGCCCAGCGCGCCGGCGGTGTTGAAGTCATCGTCCATCGCGACCACAAACTTCTTGATCGTCTCCGAGTTTGTATCGCGCAGCTTCGCCGCATCGGGGATCTGCGCGGTGGTGCGTTCAATTGCTTCCAGCGCGTTGTAGATACGCTCGAGACGCGCGGCCGATTCGTCGAGCAATGCCGGCTCGAAAATAATCGGCGAACGGTAGTGGCTCGAAAGCATCAGCATGCGCAACGCCATCGGATCGTACGGACCTTCCGGCCAGATCATTTCGCGCAGCCACTTCACATTGCCGAGGCTCTTCGACATTTTGACCGTGCCGGTCTGCGCATCGAGGTTCTCGCTGCCGACCACTTCGTCCGGTCGCGCCTTCACTGTGATGAACGCGTTGTGAACCCAATAGTTCACGGATTCCTTATCACCCAGGTGATCATGGTACGCGCATTCCGTCTGCGCCTTTTCGTCTTCGTGATGCGGGAAGAGCAAATCCTGGCCGCCCATATGAATGTCGAACGGCACGTCGAGATACTTCTGCGACATCGCCGAGCATTCCAGATGCCAGCCCGGCCGGCCTTCTCCCCACGGCGAGGGCCAGCGCGGCACCGCGGCGCCGCCTTCGCCGATTTCGCCTTTGTCGTTCTTGATCAGCTTCCAAAGCACGAAGTCGCCCTGACTTTTCTTCACCGCGATGCGATCGGTCGAGACGCGGCCCGAGTAGGCCGAATCTTCTTCCTCCAGCTTGCGCCCCGAGAGAGCGCCGTAGCGCTCGTAGCTGGTCGTATCGAAATAGATGTCCCCATCGGACGCCGCGTATGCATGCTGCGACGCGATCAAGCGAGCCACGATCTCAATCATCTCCTTGATGTGATCGGTGGCGCGCGGGTAGGCATCCGCGGGCGCGACGTTCAGCGAAAGCATCAGGCTGTGGAATTCCGCGATGTAGCGGCGCGTCAGGTCCTGCCAGTGCACGCCATCCTTCAGCGCGCGCTTGATGATCTTGTCGTCGACGTCGGTGAAGTTCGTGACGTAGCGGACTTCAAAGCCTTTGTATTCCAAATAGCGCCGCACCAGGTCCGGGGTGATCGCCGCGCGGGCGTGGCCCAGATGCAGGCTGTCGTAGACCGTCGGGCCGCAGGTGTACATTTTCACGTGCTTGCCCGCCGGATCCAGCGGCTTGAATTCCTCTTTTTTACGGGACTGCGAATTGAGAATGACAAACATGATCGCTTCCTAAGCTCTGTTTTTTGTAGTCGCTGGCAGCCCGTGAAAAAAGTGAGTCCGCTATTGTTCCGCGAAACGCCTGGCTGTAAAGGCGATTCGCGACGCAGGTCAGAGGATCTTCACGGGCTGCGGAAGTTTAACGGGTTTCGGCAGAGTTGCCGTAGCAGAACGTCAACAACGACAACCCGAAGTTGCGGAGGCTTGGACGGTAATAGTGTGGGCGATGAAATGCTTCATGGCTGAGAAATATACCTCAGCCACAAACAGGTTTCAAATTTGGGAGATAATTTTTTCTTACCAGCGCAAATGTAGCTTCGGGTAGATCGTCTCGTTTTCGGCGCCTTGGAAAGGCATGTCGAGCACGGCCTTGCCGCGGAAGTGTGAATCACCCACGGGCTGGTCGTCGGACGCGGTGATTTCGCGCTCCTCATCGAGAATCGGACGCGCGTAGTTGTGTTCGCCAATCGGCTCGATCCGCGTGAAACGATCCACCCAGAAGAGTTTCTGGCTGGCGTTGCGATCGATCTGGCCTTCGACGCGAACCGTCTTGCCGTCCATTTCCAGCGCCATGCGTTTCTGGCGCGGATCGGTGAACATCATCTGGTAGCGGGTGTTGTTGGCTTCCAGAAATTCGCCGCGTCCGGTCGTGTCCACTTTTCCCGTCAGTTCAGCATTCTGAAATTCGCCCTCTGGATTAGTCGACGCAGCATTCACCGCGCAGCAGGCGACGCTTAATAGCAGTATCGGAATATATGCAATCTTCATCATTCAGGCCCTCCTACGCTTGAATCGCAAACCGCGGTCCACCACGCCGCCCCGCACGTCGGTTGAACTACGTCCGAAATTCGACTAAAAGCGTCAGACGCATGCGAACTCCGACTCTGCCGGATGCGCGTCCGACTCAGGACGCTGCCCCCGTTTTATTTAACATCGCTCAATTCCTCCCTTTAATGGCGGCGCAGGCGCCGGAGCGACCGGCGATCGTCTGCCCGCAGCGCGCCGACGCGCTCGGCCGCACGGCGCTGACATTTCGTGAGCTGAATCAGGAAAGCGACCGCCTCGCCTGGGGCCTGCGCGATGTGGGCGTTACCGCCGGCAGCCGGACATTGCTGATGGTCAAGCCGGGGCTCGACTTCATCGCGCTGACCTTTGCGCTCTTCAAAGTCGGCGCGGTACCGGTGTTGATCGATCCGGGAATGGGCGTGAAGAACGTGATGAACTGCGTGCGCCAATGCAGCCCGCGGAACATGATCGCCATTTCGCTCGCGCACGCGCTGCGGATTCTCCCCGGCAACGATGCCTTCGACAGCGTCGCGTTGAACATCACCGTCGGGCGCCGCTGGTGCTGGGGCGGTCTGACACTCGACCACGTAAGAATGCTCGGTTCCGACAAAACCTTCCCCATTGCGCCAACAACACCGTGTTCCCCGGCCGCGATCCTCTTCACCAGCGGCGGCACGGGCATTCCCAAAGGCGTGCTCTACGAGCACGGCATGTTCGGAGCGCAGGTGGACCTGATTCGCGACTTCTACGGCATCGCACCCGGCGAACGCGATCTGCCGGCGTTTCCGCTTTTCGGATTGTTCGCCGCCGCGCTGGGCACGACCTGCGTGATCCCCGAAATGGACCCGTCGCATCCCGCGCAGTGCGATCCGGAAAAGATTGTGCGCGGGATTCTCGACCACAACATCACCTACACGTTCGGCTCGCCGTCAATCTGGAAACGCGTCGGCCCGTACTGCGCCGAACGCGGCATCACATTTCCCAACGTGAAGCGTATTCTGCTCGCCGGAGCTCCCGTCCGTGCCGATGTGCTCGCGCCGTTTGCCAAAATTCTGCCCCACGGCGACACGTTCATTCCCTACGGCGCGACCGAGGCGCTGCCCGTCGCCAGCATTCGCGGCTCGGAAGTCCTGCAGGAAACCTGGGCGCTGACGCAACAAGGCCACGGCTACTGCGTCGGCCGCCCAATTCCCGGCATCACCGTTAAAATCATCGGCAGTTCTCAAACCGCCGCCGCGCAGCAAGTCTGGGATGATGCTCTCGTCCTCCCGCCGCGGAGCATCGGCGAAATCGTGGTCAAAGGCCCTGTCGTCACCAAAGAGTACTTCAACATGCCCGCCCAAACCGCCGCCGCCAAAATCTACGAACCGATTCCCAGCGCCAGCCCTCAGTCCTATTCGTGCTGGCATCGCATGGGCGACATGGGCTACTTCGATGACGCCGGCCGGCTCTGGTTCTGCGGCCGCAAAGCGCACCGCGTGATTCTGCGCAGCGGCAAGGCGCTCTACAGCGTCTGCATCGAAGCGGTGTTTGAGAATTTTTTAACAACGCGTATGAACAAGAGCCCCAATTCAGGCTCAATCCGTGCCGCGCTCGCCGGCTTGGGCAGCGCCGGCGCGCAGGAAGGAGTGATCGTGGTCGAAGTGCCTCATGAAAAAACGACGAGCGACTGCGCCGCCCTTTCCTGGGAGCTTGACGCCTGGAGCGCCACCGAGCGGCGCGCGGCGGACATCGCCGGAATTTTCTGGTACGCCAAGCCGTTCCCCGTCGACGTCAGGCACAACGCCAAGATCGACCGCGAAGCCCTGAGCCGCTGGGCCGGCGCGCAACGTTCGCTCCATTGGATCAACCCCAACTATTCCTCTTCCGCATCGAATCCCTCATGAAAGCACTGGTCACCGGCGGCGGCGGATTTTTAGGGCGGGCCATCGTCGAGATGCTGCTCGGCCGCGGCAATTCCGTGCGCATCATCGCGCGCAACGATTACCCCGTCGTGCGCGCGCTGGGGGCCGAACAGATCCAAGGCGACATCCGCAATCTTGACGACGTGCTTAAAGCCTGCATGGGCATGGACACGGTTTTTCACACCGCCGCGCTGCCAGGAATCTGGGGCGACATCAACGCGTTCGGCAGCATCAATATTCTCGGCACGCAGAACGTGATCGCCGCCTGCAAGCGCCGCGGCGTGGCGAAGCTGATTTTCACCAGCTCGCCCAGCGTGGTCTTCAACATGGTCGACGAAAACGGCATCGACGAGCGCGCGCCGTATCCCACCGAATGGTTCAATCCGTATTCGCAGACCAAGGCCGTCGCCGAACAGGCCGTGCTGCAAAGCAGCGGCCGCGACGGCCTGCTGGCCTGCGCGATCCGCCCGCATCTGCTCTGGGGTCCGCGCGACAACCATCTGCTCCCGCGCCTGATCGACCGCGCTCGGCGCCGCAAACTGCGCCGCGTCGGCACGGGCAAGAACAAGGTCGATCTCACCTACATCGAAAACGCCGCGATGGCGCATCTCTTCGCCTGCGACGCGATGACGCAAAGCCGCGTGGCCGGGCAGGCGTACTTTATTTCCGATGACAATCCGGTGGTGCTGTGGGACTGGATCAACGATTTTCTGGAGCGCATGTCGATCCCGCCGGTGAAGAAAGGCGTCCACGTGAAGATCGCGTATGGGCTCGGCGCCTGTTTCGAAAAGGTGTATTCGCTGCTGAATAAATACGAGGAGCCCCCGATGACCCGCTTCCTCGCGCGCGCGCTGGCGTGCTCGCATTATTACAACATCGAGAAGGCCAAGCGCGATTTCAAATACAAACCGCCGGTGAGCAACGAGGAAGGGCTGAAGCGGACGGTGGAATATTTTCTGACCAAGAAGTGACGCTGTCCTTATCGCACGCAAAGCCGCTAAGACGCAAAGAACGGCAAAGGATTTGGTCGGAGTTACTTGCGATACCGAGCCAAAAGGCTCGGGCGAGTTTTCGTTACCTAACTTTTCACCGGCAACGGCGTCGGCACCAATCCGCTTTCGGTGCTGCTCTCGCTGGCTTTGCGTAGCGGAGAAGACGGGGGCGTGCCGTTCGAATCTTTGCACTTATAGATGAGTCGCAGCGAATTCAAGACCACCAGTACACTGCTGAACGCCATGAAGCTCGCGCCCAGAGTCGGCTCCAGGCGGTTGAAGAACGCCATCGGGATCATGATCAGATTGAAGGCGAAGACCCAGATCAGATTCCAGCGGATCGTGCGCGAAGCCTGTCGCGCCAGCTTGATCGAGCGGCCCACGCCGCGTACGTCCGGCGAGACCAGCACGATCTGTCCGCTCTCGATCGAAATGTCCGTCCCCATCCCCAGCGCGATGCCGACATCGGCGGCGGCCAGCGAGGGCGCGTCGTTAATGCCGTCGCCGACGATCGCGATGCAGCGGCCCTGGCTCTTCAGCTGCTGAGCGAATTCAACCTTGTCCTGCGGGCGCATCAGGGAATGAATCTGCTCGTCTTTCAAACCGCAGAGCTTTCCGACCGATAGTGCAGCAGCCGGATTGTCGCCAGAGAGCAGATGCGCGGTGATGCCCTGCGCTTTGAGCTCCGCGATCGCTTGCGCGGAACTGGGCTTGATGCGGTCGGCCAGCGCGATGGCGCCCAATAGCCGGCCGCTTTCTTCGGCCAGGAAAATCAGCGTCGCGCCTTCACCTTCCAGCGTGTCGACGCGCTTGGCGAAAGCGCCGGCGAACTTCATCCCGCGTTCGGAAATCAGCGTGCGCGAGCCCAGCAGGTAGCTCTTGCCGCCCAGCGTCCCTTTCAGGCCGCGGCCGGGTAGCGCTTCGAAATTCTCGACCTTGCGCAGTTGCAGCGTGCTCTTCTTCGCTTCCTTCACCACGCCTTTGGCCAGCGCGTGTGCGGAGCAGGCTTCCAGCGATCCGGCGACAGTGAGAAGTTCCTCGCGGTCGATGTCGGAGGCCATCAACACTTCCTGTGCGGTAAACGAGCCATCGGTCAGCGTGCCGGTCTTGTCGAAGACCACGTCGGTGATGCGCGCGGCCGATTCGATCGCTTCGCCACCTTTATAGAGGAGTCCGCGCCGCGCACCCAGACCCGTTGCGACGATCACGGCTGTCGGCGTTGCCAGCCCCAGCGCGCACGGACAGGCGACCACCAGCACCGCGATGGTTGGGCGCAACGCCAGCGAGAGCGACGATTCGTGGAAGAGGAAACTCAGCCAGCCGCCGAAGCGATATTCCTGAAACCAGTGCGGCAGCAGGCCGCGGTTGCTTAAATGACGCACCGCCAGCGGCCCAAAGTACCAGCCGACAAACGCGGTCATCGCGATCACCACGGTCACCGGCACGAGAATTCCGGAAATGCGGTCGGCCATCTGTTCGATGCGCGCTTTACGCTGCTGCGCGTCATTGACCATGCGGGTGATGTGGGCCAGCGTCGAGTTCGTGCCGACGCCCACGGCCCTCACGCGCATGAAACCCGAACCGTTGACGCTCGCCACCACCACGCGGTCGCCCTTGACCTTCGGCACCGGGCGGCTTTCGCCGGTCAGCAGCATTTCGTTCACTTCGGACTGGCCGTCGAGCACTTCGCCGTCGACGGGAATCTTCTCTCCGGGGCGCACGATCACGATGTCGCCAACCGCCACTACGCCCGCGGGAATAATCTGCTCGCGGCCGTCGCGGAAGACGCACGCTTCGCGCGGCGAGAGGTCATTCAAGTTGCCCCACAGCTGGCTGGTCGATTCGCGCGCGCGCACTTCAAGCCACTTGCCGAGACTGACGACGGTGAGAATCATCGCCGCCGTGCCGAATTGCGGGTTGGTCATGAATTCATGATCGGCGCTGACTTCAGCGAAGAAGCAGAGGAAGCCCTGCATGTACGCGGCGCTGGATCCCAGCACCACCAGCGAATCCATGGTGAACGACCAGTTGCGTAGCGCCTGGAAGAAGCCGCGGTAGTAATCCCAGCCGACGATGATCTGGACCGGCGTCGCGAGCAGGAACAGCAGCGCCACTTTGTACAAGCTGGTGCTCGACCAGCCCTGATCAACGAGCAGGATCAGCAGCGTTAAAATCGCGCCGGCTACGAAGCGGGTCTTGCGGCTGGCGATTACGTCGATGGTTTCGCCGAACGTCACGCCATCGCGCACGCCGGGAGTGGGATTGGCCTGCGACGCCTGGTAACCAGCGGCGGCCACGGTCTCGAGCAGATCCTGCGGCGTGACCGTAGCGGCGTGGCGCACGGTAGCCAGTCGCGTGAGCAAATTGACGCCGGCGCTGTCCACGTCGGGCCGGTCGCAGAGCGCTTTTTCCACGCGGTTGACGCACGCGGCACTTTGCATTCCGCCGATCACAAGCACGGTTGTGCGGTCTTCGCCTTCGCGACGACCGATCAGTTTCGTTACCGTGCCGTTCAAGCTCATTGGGTTCGGCTTGCACTCCGTAGCTTAATATTTACTGAACAGCTACCGAAATTATGACCCCGCTACGGGCCATCCGTGCGGAAAAGAGCGCGCATTATGGGACGAAGACCGTATCGAGGCAAGCCTGAAGACGCCAGATTGTGAGAAATACTTGCTTTATTTCGTCTCACGGGAACCTCTTGCGCTTTAAAGCATTACGCCGTCCGCTTTATATCGGCAAGGAGTTCATCAGAGTTTAATAATTTGAGGTCGGGAAGGGATGTTAGGGTATTGCGCAGAGCGTGCAAATAGCAGCAGCTTTACTGCCCGCTGACCCTCCGGCAAATTTGCCGGAGGGTCAGGTGAGATTTCAGTCCGGCTGAAAACCGGCGGTACGTGTCTACTCTCCGCGCGCCTTTCCGCGGCGGAAGTCCGGCACGTCCAGCGTCGCCCCATTCTTATGGACGCTCTCCGCTGACAGCGGCGCAATGGAGCTCCACGTGACGGCGTCGTAGACATCGATCGCCGGCAGCCGTTTGTTAACGATGGCATCGGAGAAGTCTTCGAGCACGAAAAAGTCGCCTCCGCCGTGGCCGGCTTTCTCGGCGGCTTCGCGGTGCTTCTTCCAGCGCGGGTGCTCGTAACGGTCCGCCAGTTCCCACAGCGACTGCCATTTCGGATCTTCCTTGGCGTGTGGCAGCCCGGAGCCCTGGCTCAGCTGCTCGATCCACACCAGTGGATCTTCGCGCGAGTGCCGGCCGGTGATGAAGCAGCCACGCGATCCGTTGAGCGTGTGGCGCGCCATGTCGTGCGGACGCGGACTGCCGCTGTCGACGCGGATGTAGATCACGCGGCCATTCTTCGTTTCGATCAGCGTTGAGGCGCTGTCGGCCGCGCCTTTCCAGGCTGACGGCTGCGCATCGGGATGATCCTTGCCCAGCAGCGCCGCCGCGTATTCGCTGCGCGCCGCTTCGCGCGTGACGAACGTGGTCGTGCGCAGGAATTCATCGCCGCGCGTGATGCCCAGCCACTGCGCGATCGGACCCAGCGAATGCGTGGGGTAACCGTTGGAGCGCCCGATCTGGCCGCAGACAATCGTGCCGCGCCAGGTTCTCGAATGATCGGGGTAATAGAGGAGGTGCCGGCAGTCGTGCAGGTAGGAACCTTCCGCGGTGGTCAGTTCGCCGAAGAGATTCTGCTCGCACATATTCTTGATCATCATCGCCTGGCGCGTGTAGCAGTAATTTTCGGAGAGCATGTACGCCCGCTTGGTTTTCTCGACGGTCTCGACCAGTTCCCAGCATTCGTCCAGCGAGATGGCGGCGATCACTTCGCTCAGCACGTGCTTGCCGGCTTTCAGCGCCTGGATCGACTGCGGGGCGTGGAGATGCATCGGCGTCGCCAGCAGCACCGCGTCGATCTGCGGATCGTCGAGCAGCTTGTCGTAGGACGTGGTGGTCTTGAGTTCCGGGTGCCGTTCGCGGGCGCTGGCGAGCACCTTCTCGTCGAGATCGCACAACGCCACGAGCTGAACTTTGTCCTTGAACGCCTTCAATGCCGCTTCGAACGATCCGCCGCGACGACCACCGACGACTGCCAGACGAACGGGAGAGGCCATGTGTGTTTTACTCCTTGGGGGTGAATGGAAAAATCAAGAGAGCCGCGGCCAGTCGGCCGGCTCCGCACCAAAATCCGGGACGCGCAACAATTCGCCGCCGCGCTGCGCCGACTCGTGAGCCGTCAGGCCCGGCAGCAGGTACCGCGCCGCCTGCCAGACGTTGTTTGGCGGCAGTGCGTGCTGCACGCAGGCGCGGACAAAATCGTCGACGAGAAATTGGTGCGAGCCGCTGTGACCGTTGGGCAGGCCGCGAAATTCCTTCGGCAGCCGCGCGACGGGATGGACGCGCGAGACGTCCTTGTGTGTCCCGTCTCCGGCGGTCACGGTTTTCATCTTGCTGCCGTCGACGTCAGCGGCGGAGACTTCTCCGCAGCGGAGTAGATCTTCGAGGCGCTCGGTGGCTTTGTGGTCCAGCGTCACCCAGGCCGAGCCAGCGGAGTTGGATTCGAAACTCGCCGCTGTCCCGAACAAGGTCATGCGCACCGTGCCGGGGTGGCCGATGCGGCGGAATTCGTTGATGCGAAAGCTGCTGCCGTCGGACATTTTCAGCAGCGCCGTTTCGTTGCTGAAACGGTTGTGCCACGGATTTTCTGGCGAGTAAATGTCGCGGTCTTCCGGCTTGGAATCGACAAACGATACATGAGTCGCGTGGGCGCCGGTGACGGAGACGAGCATGCCCACCGAATGCGTCGGGTAGTGCATCGGCGGATCGCCGGCCTGGCTGCGCCAGTTCGGGCCGCGGCGCCAGCGCATCACGTCGTAAAGGCCGTGCGACCAGTCGTGGTAGTATTCGGCCTCGCCGTAAACGACATGGCCAAAATCGCCGCGCCGGTAGCGTTCGCGGCAGTAGATCGCTTCGGGATAGTAGTAGCTCGTTTCGCCCATCATGTAGATCAAGCGCCGCTTGGAAACGGTCTCGACGAGCTGTTCCATCTCCTCCAGTTTCACCGCCGCGGGAACCGCGGAGTACACGTGCTTGCCGGCTTTCAGCGCCTGCAACGCCTGCGGCGCGTGGAGCCAATGTTGCGTGATGATCGCCACGGCATCGACGTCCGACGCGCAGAGTTCATCGAACGAGGTATAGCCACGCGTCACACCGTGCTTTTGCGCGTTGCGCTGGAGCTTCGTGGCATCGCTGTCGCAGAAGACCAGCTCATCGACCAGCGGATGCGCTTTGAAGAGCGGTATGAAACACTGCGCGAATTCGCCGACACCCAGTACAGCCAGTTTGATGCCCACAGTAGCCTCCGCGCGGTACACACTCACGATACCTCATGGAATCTGCGCCGCATGCGTTGCAATGCTGGAAAAGTAGCACTTTTCCGGGATGATAAGGGGAGCACCTTGGAGGACAGCCATGTCTGCGCACTCACTTCACCCACTTCCCGCAGTTCACAGCGTGGTGCACGCTGAAGGGGTATCACGCAACAAACCCGGCGAGTACCACCACAGCTACCACGACGAGCATGTGATCGCCTGCCATTACCGGGCGCAGGGTGCATATCTTTCGGGCAAGGAACTGCTCCAGGTCCGCGCCCCTTATATGGGGCTGCTTCCAGCCGGCGAGCTGGATTCCAACGGCCTAGTTGGCCACTTCCGCATGATCTGGTGCAAGTTCCACTGGGACGGATTGAAGAGTGAAACCGGCGAACGTGTGGCCTTGTCGCTGGGCGAAGCGCGCGTCCACCGCAGCCACGTGCGCAATCTTACCGTCGCGGAAGTGCCCGCCGTACTCAAGCGTTTTCGCGAATTGCAGATGCTCCAACGCCGTCCCGATCTGCCGTCCCAACTGCGGGCTAGCGCGCTGATCATAGAACTGCTCGCGACGTGGGCGGAGCTGCCCGTGGAGAGCAGTGGCGACGAGAAAGCGGTGCGGCTCTACCAGAGCCTGATCGAACAGCACGCGGAGCATTCCGACGTGGCGCTCTCGTCGCTGGCCGAGCGTGTCGGCTACACCGCTGACCATCTGGGCGAATTGTTTCACAAGGAAGTCGGCAAGACGCCGGTGGCGTATCGCACGCAGATCCGACTCGAGCGCGCCCGCGATC
Organism: Planctomycetota bacterium; assembly: GCA_038227875.1. Classification (GTDB taxonomy): domain Bacteria; phylum Planctomycetota; class SZUA-567; order H5-PLA8; family H5-PLA8; genus JBBRPR01. The sequence continues at coordinate 7,755 of JBBRPR010000006.1, read as the reverse complement.
TGCTGAAGTCGACGCCGATGCCGATTTCCGAAATCGCCCGCGACGCCGGTTTCCCGGACGCCAATTACTTCGCACGCATCTTCCGCCGCAGCTTCGGCGTCTCGCCCCGCGACTACGCCCGGCAGTCGACACGCACGGCAAAGGACGAGCGACAACCGGCGCGCACTCGGTGAGTCGCAGGCCTCGTGATTAAATAACCGCTCTCGCACCCCCAAGAGCCAAGAGCCAAACAGCCGCACTTTTCTTTCGGTAAGAATTACCGGCTGAGCTTCTTGCAATTCATCACGACCCACACATAATGGCGGGGCTTCAGAGCGATACTTTGCATTTACAAAGGGGAGGAGAATCGTCATGGCCACTCAGGCGACAGCGCCAACCGCAGCCGCACCCAAGCAGAAGGAACCTGAAACTGTGAAAACCGAATCGGTAGGCGTTGCGGAAACGAAGTCCATACCGGCGAACGAAGTGTTGGCCAAGATTCCAGCTGTCCCGGCCGATCGCTACCAGATCCGCCGCGAAATTCAGCTCGGCGGCGCCGGCGCGTGCAAGGTCGCCTTCGATCAGATCGCCGAACGCGAAGTCATTCTCAAGACCAGCACCCCGCAAGGCGGCTGGAACGGCGAGCGCATCATCAAGGAAGCGCGCTACTCCGCCAAGCTCAATCACCCCAACGTCTCGCGCCTGCTGGAACTCGGCTCCTTCGGCAAAGACCAGATTTTCATGACCCTGCCCTACATTGAAGGCTCGTCGCTCGACGTGATCATCAAGAAGATCTCTGAATCCGGCATCCCCGGACTGACCGGCTACAGCATCACCGCGGTCGCGGAACTCTTCGACAAGATCTGCGCCGGCGTGGAACACGCGCACGCCAACGGCGTCCTGCATCTCGACTTGAAGCCGGCCAACATCGTCGTCGGCAGCCGCGGCGAAGTGGTGGTCGTCGATTGGGGCATCGCGCAGCCGCTCAACGCGCCGGAATTCCCCAAGCGCTACGCGTCGGGCGAAGTCCCGGCCAATCCGAATCTCAACACGACGCTGACCGGAAGCCTGGTCAGCGATTCGTCCGTCCGCGCGGTCGGCACGCCGACGTACATGGCGCCCGAACAGTGGGCCGGCGATCCGGGTACGTTCACCGAACGCACCGACGTCTACGGCCTCGGCGGCGTGCTCTTCTTCCTCCTGACCGGCGTTGCGCCCAACCAGATTCAGCGCCCGATGGATTTGGACCCGTACTTCCGCCACAGCCCGGTGCCCACGCCGTCGGATTTCACCCGCCGCCGCGTGCCGCCGGAACTCGAAGCCCTCTGCGTCAAGTGCCTCGCGCGCGACCCGCAGCAGCGCTACCCGAGCGTCTTCTACGTCCGCCACGTCCTCAAGAGCTGGCTGGGCCGCCCGGAAATGTGGGAACTGTACCGCACGTCCGCGAACTACTAAGGCGCTGCGCTTTCGCGCAGGGGTCAGGGGTCAGGGGTCAGAGATGGGTGCGACCCTTGGCGAGTAGCTGGACTCGCCCGCGCGGTCAGAGCAAGAATGGCAGTCAGCAGAATTTAGAAAAATCCCCCGCGCTCAGCGGGGGATTTTCATTCTCCCCCCTTGAAAAGGGGGCTGGGGGGCTAAGTCCGCCGGACGTGCTAGGCGCGTAGCTCAAAAATCCTGCTTCGGCTCCGGCGGATGAAGTTCGGCGTTGCGTTCGGCTTTCGCGGCGTCGGCGATGTGGTTGAGTTCGGTCAGCACGTCGCCTTTGAATTCGACGGTGCCCCATTTGTCGATCACGGCGGTGCGATTGTCGATGAAGTGCATCTGGAGATCGTGGCCGACGAGCGCCGTTAGCTGGAGCGTGCACTTGGACTTTTTGCCCAAGGAGACACAGTCGGCCTTGGGATCGGGCTTCATTGCGTCGATTGTCAGCAACTGGATCAACCGCTGAGTCTGCTCCGGTGTGGCGAAATCGAATGAGGAATACGCCCCAGCGGGAATTGGTGTCTCGACCTCCGGGCGTTTCACGACCGCGGATTTGAGCTGCTTGAGAAACGCGGGAAAGTCTGACAGCGCGCGGGCGGTTGCGCGCTTTTGAAAGTTTGCCTGTTGCTGAGCGGCCAGGGCATCCTTGAATTCGGAGTTGATCCAGATCTGGCCGTAGTCGGGAATATCCAGGGGCGTGCCCGTGGATATTCCGCCGTCCAACCCTTCTTCGTCCAGGAACGCAGCAGTTATCGCGCGGCCGTCGGCGGTGGTGATGCGGACTTTCAGTTTCTCGGGTCGGAGCTTCTCGTTGCGCGGCAGCACCTCGGCGAACGTGAAGGACTTCACGACTTCCTGGACTTCCGCATCGTCGAAGACGGCGCCGCTCGTTGCGCCAAAGGTGTCCTGCAGCAGTTCGATCTTCGTCGCGGCGCCGATGATTTTCGAAAGCTGCTCGGCCTTCGCCGCCAGTTCCTTCACCGCGGAATTTTTGCCGAAGACATTGATCTCCCGTTTTTCGTATGCCGTGGGGATGGCATTCATTTCTTTCGTCAGCTTTTCTGTCGACGCGACCTTTCCCAGGGCGTTGATGTAATTCAGGCTGGTGTACAGCACAGCGCCGTCCATGGCTTCCGCGTAAAAATGGGGACCTTGTTCGCGCTGGTCGTCATACTCAGGAAGAGTGTTGTACGAGGCCATGGCATCGGCCAACGCCTTGAGTCGCGCCGAATCTTCCGTGGCGGCATGTCGCATCCGACCATCCACGTCATAGTCCACCATCACGCGTTTTAGACCTTTCGCCAGGGATTCGCGGGTGAGGTGGTGCGGCTGGGGAACGTTCTGATCAACAGGAATTTCCGCCAGCATATCCAGCGGTTTCTGGGCCTTGGCGCTGAGTTGCTGATTCAACGTGTCGAAAAAATGCTTCTCCACGGTCATTAACGCCGTGTTACCCGTAATGGGGAACTGGGTCCAAAAGCCATCGCCTTCGTCCGTGATGTAGACGAGGAAATCGCCCTTCGCGCCGCGATGAAAATTCAGCGTGCGGTCGATCGCGTAGGACTTGCATCCGGAGTTGTAAACCTGTGTCACCTGCAACGCGGCCATCAGTTTCTTGACCGCCGCCGGATCTTCGATTTCAAATTTCTGCTCGCCATAGTGAACCGAGATGGATTTCGTGCCGCCGACGAGATTCCACTCGTCGTCGTTCTCCGCACCAGCTGGTGCTGTGGGTTGACGGTGTGGTTCCGCGACCGGCAGTTGCTGGGAGGGCGTTTCCGACTGGGGTGACGTGGGCAAGGAGGGCAGGGAGGGCAACGTGGGCGATGAGACAGGGGCATCCGTGCGTTTGGCCACAACAAAAGTGTTGAAATAAATCAAGGAGGCACCGAGCAGCACCACGAACACGCACAATGAGGCGACCCAGGCTTTTCGGGAGTTCATCTGCGACCGTCCATTCGTGGTTTACGACTCAGCCAGCTTACACCCGTGATTAACGAATGGGGACAGGGAAAGTTTCACGGGAAATCGGAGCTCCCGAGATGCTCGTGTCGTTTTTCGGAATGGCTTGTGACGTAAAGGGCACTATAAATGTGGAACTCGATACGGTTTGCGATGGGATTTGAGTTCGGACGCAGGAATAGAAAATGACGGTGCGCGCGACAATCGTCTCAGGCTTGATACTCCTTTTTGCCGCCGCCGCGTTCCCCGCGCGCGCGGACCTGGAAGTCAATGGCCGCGTCGACAAAATCGTGCTCACCGACGGCACAGAAATCGAATGCGTAATCCTGATGGTCGCCGACAACGGCGCGCTGATCGTCGAGAGCGATCCCAAAGACAAGACCGTTAAGAAGCAGCGCCTGATCCCCAAGAGCCAGATCGCCAAAGTCATCCACGGCGAAGCCAATGGCACCATCAGCGGCTTCCAGACCGACACGGAGCTCTGCCGAAAAGTCGTCCAAGGCACTGGCTTTCGCAAAGAAGAGACGAAGAAGACGATCGACAAAGACAATCTGAAAGCGCCCACGACCGCCTATGATCCGGAGACGCTGGCGAAGCTGCATTTGAACAAGGACCTCAACACGCCGGTTCCGACGTCGAAGCTGTCCTCACAGGAATTGCGCGATGCGTACCTCTCACGCTTTCCCGCGCTGAAAGACACGACGCAAACGCTGCTCGGCACCGACCGCGCCGTTCAGGTGCTCGACGCAGCGCTGAAGGGCGATCCGTTGGTGCGCCGGCAGGTGGAAGGATTTTTAAATCTCGTGGTTTCGCAAAACACCGCCCCCGCTGCAGCCGCCGCAACAGAAGCCGTCGCCCCCTCAAAATTAACGCGCCCCGTCAAGCCGAAGAAAACACGCAAAGACGACGGCACCGATCCGACGCCTGATCCCGCGCCCGCGAAGTAAGCGCCGCGTAGCGGCGAGGGGTCAGGGGTTAGGGGCCAGGGGTCAGAATAGAGCACGCGCACGGTCCGTCGTTTGGGCTTTTTGATTCAGGGTGGAAGAAGGCAGTAGGCATTGCCTGCTGCCTTGGGCTTTCGGCCAACTCACGACCGCGCGAAAATATCTTCAATCCTGCCTGGGCCTATTTCTGACCCCTGACCCCTAACCCCTCGCCGCCAGCGGCGGCGGCTTTGCGGTGCTTACAAAATTCTTGCGGTGTATGCAGAATTCATGCAAGTTCACCTTGCGGTGTTCGTTAAAGTGTGGGGAGAAACTCTGTAACCACACCAGCAGGCGGACTTTGTGTGTAAAAAAAGTGCGGGTTCTTCTGTACGTGGGTGTGGAAAAGTCGTATAGTTCGGAATTCCGGCCGGGACACCGCACAAATTTTTGAGGTGGCTGCGAATCATTTTAGTGTAATCACATTGAGCAAGCACCACGAGCTTCAGCTTCAATTCAGAGTTAAGGGGGCGGCACATGGCAGACACGAGACGACCAAGCGGACGGCAGGGCGCTGCGTCGGCTAGTACGTCAGGCAGAGGCGCAGCAGTCAGCGGCCGTGGCGCGCCTCCGGCCAGCAATCCCCAAATCGTCCCCGCTCCGGCGCGCGCCAGTGGCCGCGGTCCGGCAGCGGCTCCCGCTCCAGTTGCGCCGCCGGCCAGCACCAGCGGCCGCATGCAGGCGACTCCGACAGGAAGCGGCCGTATGCCGGCACCGAGACCCTCGGCTGCCGCGATGCCTCCCGCTTCGCCGAGCGGCCGAATGGGCGCGGCGAAATCCAATCAGCGCATGCCCGCGGGTCGCAGTGGTCGCTCAGGTCCCGGCGGCGGCAACGAACGCAGCGGTCGCTCCAAAGGCTCCAAGAAGGGCGGGGTGGGCGGACCGGAATTGATGATCGCCGGCGGCGTGCTCGTGCTTCTGCTCGTGGCGGTGATCGCGTTCTACTTCATGCGCACGGGCGAACAAAATATCGCCACGAAGATGAAAGACGATCTTGAAGCGACCGAGAAGGAAAACTGGAAGCTGGCCAAAGAGAAGGTCGACTTGGCTGATAGCGTTGCGCGACTCTGGTGCCAGGGCGATGAAAGCATCCCTGACGACAAGCTCAAGTCCGCCTTCGCCGGCGACGCCAAGATTTACAACGTCATCTTCTCCCGCCGCAAGAAGGACAAGCGCGGCAAGGAAGACGAAAAGACCGTGTACACCAACGATGGCCACATGGGTCCCATCGGCAGTCTGAACCGCACCAACGACGAACGCGAAATCCACATGGAATACGCCTTCGCCGAAGGCCGCACGGTGGAACTGGTTAAGGCCGTGCGTTCGGTATTGCCGAAGGACGGCGACCCGACGAATCTGGGCGGCACGATTACGGTCCTGGTCCTGGCCAAGCACGACTTGCACTTTGAGAAGGCCAAGAATCCTCCGCCGGCGAAAGCTGCAGAAAAGAAGGAAGAAAAGGCCCCGGAAAAGTAACACTAAATCAGTTGAATTAGTGCCTGACCTGAACCGTCATCATGATAACCTCATGATGACGGTTTTCTTTTGTGGAAAGGATCGGCGATGAACTGGATCGTGCGACGCGCAGTGCCCGTATTCGCGGCGGCCTTTTTTGCGGCGCCGCTGTTCGCGGACACGATCACGCTGACCAACGACAAGGTGCTCGAAGGCCACGCCATCGAAAACGACAATGGCGACGTCACGGTGGAACTGCCGCAGGGCACCATCCGCCTGAAGCGTTCGCAGATCAAATCCATCGTCCGCAAAGATACGCCGCTGGAAGAATTTGGCCGCCGCTCCGCGGATTTGCAGAAGAAGATCAAGGACGGCGAGCTGGAGACGCCGGCGCAGATCAAGAGCTGGACGGAGCTGGCGCAGTGGGCCGGCGACAATCAGCTCGCCCGCAACCGCGAAGACGCGTTCAAGAAAGTGATCGAGCTCGATCCGGAGAACGCCACCGCCCGGGAAGGTCTTGGCTATGTATTTCTGCAGGGAAAGTGGATGACCGCGACGGAGCGGAATCTGGCGCTCGGCCTGGTCCGTTACGAAGGGCGTTGGATTACCAAGGAAGCACTGGCGGACATCAAAGCTTCGCGCGACAAGCAGGAAGCCAAACTGGCGCAGGCCGAACGTGCTCAAGCCGAAGCTGATTTGAAGGAAGCTCAGATCCAGAAGTTACAGGCCGAACGCGATCTGCTGAACGCGCAGCGCGAACAGTACAACCAGCAGGTGGCGCAGCAGGAGCCGGTGTACGTGCCCGTTCCGGTGCCGCTGTATTCCAACGGGCTTCCGTTTCCGTATGGACCGATCGCGTCGGCGAGTCCCGTGCCCTACACGCCGGTGCGGCCCATCTACCCCACATATCCCACGCGACCCATACAACCGGCGCAGCCGTTGCCGTCGGGCAATGGGAGCGTAACGACCAGCCCTGGTTTGCAGCCGCCGAATCTGCTCACGCCACCGACGCAACGTCCGCCGCTGCCCACTCCGGGAAAGCTGCCAGCGCCGACGACTCCGCCGAGCCAGATGCTGCAGCCCACGCCGCCGCCCGCGCCCGCGCTCCCGCCGCCGACACCCGGCAGCCGGGATTTGTAGGAGCGAGGACTGAGGACTGAGGAAAAAATCCGCCGCGTTCAGCGGTGGATTTTTTTTGGAGTCGCTGCGAGCGATAGCGAACACGGACCTCGTCCGTGCTGACGGTCAGGCTTGAAATGGTGCCGAGAACACGAATGGGCTGTCAGACGGAATGACGCGTCCGTGTTCTCGGCACCCGTGTTGACGAAGCTCGCTCGCAGACAAGGTTCTTGTTCGCTGTCGATCACCCACCTGATTTCTTCGAAATCAGGACCCCTCGCGTGGGCGTGGTCGGCTTTCGGTTAGTCGATCCAATGGTCCCCTACTTCTATCTTCGGCCGGCGACTCCGGCGTAGAAGGGGGCTTTGTTCGGCGGTGGGACGTTGGGTTTCTTTGGGGCGGTGGTGAACTTGGCTTCTTTGACCACGATGGGCGGCTCGGTCGTGTCCGGATTTGTCCGGTTTTGGCCGGGTTCTGATTTGGATTCAGCGGTCGTGTCCGGTTCTGTCCGGATTTGGCCGCTTTCGGCGGACGGTTCGGCGGTGGTGTCCGCTTTTGTCCGGTTTTGGCCGCTTTCGAGTTCCTCTTTGAGCTCGGTTTCGGCCTGTTGCTTCTTGGCGGCTTCTTTGCGTTTGAGTTTGTCGAAGTAGACGAACTCGCGCCACTTTTCGGCGCTCGCCTGGCGTTCTTGCTGAGCGATCAGCTTCATGCCTAAAACGATCGCTCGTTCGTGCGTTTTTTCGTCGTGGGAGTTGAGCATGTTGAAGGCCAGGTT
>JBBRPR010000005.1:0-235246 GCA_038227875.1 Planctomycetota bacterium | reverse complement strand
CGAAACCCAGCGCGACGGCGCCCGTTCGATGGCGCAGACCGCGATGGCCATCGCCGCTGTCGAACAAGCCAACTTCGCCCAAAATGCGATGAATTTAGCCTTCGACATGCTCAACTCCCACGACGAAAAAACGCACGAACGAGCGATCGTCTTGGGCATGAAACTGATCGCGCAGCAAGAACGCCAGGCGAGCGCCGAAAAGTGGCGCGAGTTCGTCTACTTCGACAAGCTCAAGCGCAAAGCAGCCGCGATGCAGGCCAACGCTGAACTCACCGCGGAAAGCGGACAAGACCGGCCAAAAGCGGACATGCCCGCCGAATCCATTCCAGAAACCGGCCAAAACCGGACAAAAGCGGACACGACCGGCCAACCCGCTACGCCCGCCGCAGAGCCCACATCAGAAAGCGGCCAAAACCGGACAAATCCGGACACGACCGAGCCGCCCATCGTGGTCAAGGAAGCCAAATTCACCACCGCACCCAAGAAACCCAATGTCCCACCGCCCAATAAAGCACCCTTCTACGCCGGAGTCGCCGGAAGAAGGTAAAAGCGGGGGCCATTAGGTCGACTAGCCGAAAACGAACCGCGTGCCTCAAGCCCGCGAGGGATGGCCCACCCCTCGCGGGTTGGAGCACGCGCAAATCGACAGGCCCAAGAGCCAAGAGCCGCCGTCCCCCATGCCCTCGTGCACTTTAAGAAGTTTTTTCCCACCTTCCCGCAAACCCAATCGGTGGTAAGTTCCACTAATGAGATGTCTCGCTAACGGGACATCGCATCCGCATTGCAAAATCGGGCACGCAAAGGAAGGGGGGCGCGCGATGAAGCAGTTCATCCGTCTGTGGGTTGCGCTCATCACGTTGGCCTGCGCAGTCACCGCGCGCGCCGAAACCGTCGCCATCGACGCCAACGCCAACCGCCATCCCATCGACCCGCGCATCTACGGCACCGCCTTCGCACCGGACAGCCCGACGCTCACCGACTTAAACTGCCCCGTCCATCGCCACGGCGGCAACACCACCTCCACCTACAACTGGCAGCAGAACGCCGCCAACCACGCGCAGGATTGGTACTACGAAAGTCTCGACGAAGGCAGCGCCACGGCGGGCGCGTCCGCCGACAGCTTTGTGCAGATCGGCAAAGGCGCGAGCGCCGATTCGATGATCACGGTGCCGATGCTCGGCTACGTCGCCAAACTCGGGGCCGGACGCAGCAAGCTCGCCAGCTTCTCCATCGCCAAATATGGAGCGCAGACCGGCAACGATTCGGCCTGGTATCCCGACGCCGGCAACGGCATTTCGCAGAGCACCGGAAAGCAGATCACCGGCAACAATCCTTTGGACGCCAACGTCGCGGCCGATTCCACGTTTCAGAAAGGCTTCGTGCAACATCTCGTCGGCAAGTGGGGCGCGTCCACGGCCGGCGGCGTGCGCTATTACATTCTCGACAACGAACACAGCATCTGGCAGAGCACCCATGTCGATGTCCACCCGGCTGGGCCGACGATGGATGAAATTAAGACCAAGATGATCGACTACGCCACGATGATCAAATCCGTCGACGCCAATGCGCTCTGCGTCGGACCCGAAGAGTACGGCTGGACCGGCTACCTTTATAGCGGCGCCGATCAGGTCTCCGGTGCGGCCAACGGCTGGAGCTCGTTCCCCGATCGCGCCGCGCACGGCAACATGGATTACATGCCCTGGCTGCTGCAGCAGATGAGCGCCAATAACGTTTCGACCGGTAAGCGGTTGCTCGACATTTTCAGCCTGCACTGCTACCCGCAAGGCGGCGAATTCAGCAACGACACCAGCGCCGCGATGCAGACGCTGCGCAACAAGTCGACGCGGCAGCTCTGGGATCCGACCTACGTCGACCAGTCGTGGATCAACGATAAGGTGATGTTGATTCCGCGCATGAAAAACTGGGTCGCCACATACTACCCCGGCACGCAGACGGCCATCACCGAATACAACTGGGGCGCCGAGGGCCACATCAACGGCGCGACCGCGCAGGCCGATATTTTCGGCATCTTCGGCCGCGAAGGTCTGGACATGGCGACGCGCTGGACGACGCCGGCGGCCGGCTCGCCCTGCTACAACGCGATGAAGCTCTACCGCAACTACGACGGCGCGAAGTCCACGTTCGGAGACACGAGCTGCAAGGCGACGGTCACCAATCCCGACAATCTCTCCACGTTCGCCGCGATCCGTTCCTCGGATGGCGCGCTGACGGTGATGGTGATCAACAAGCAGACCGCCGCGGCGAGCTTGACGCTGAACCTCGCGAACTTCACCACCAAAGGCACCGCCTCGGCGTGGCAGATCTCCAGCGCGGGCGCCAGCGCCATCGGCACGTTCTCCGCGTTTACCGTGACGGCCAGCGCTCTGACCACGACGAGCAATCTTCCCGGGCAGAGCATCACGCTGTTCGTGATTCCGCCCGCCGCCGGCAATCAGGCGCCGAACCTGACCTCCGCGCCCGTCGCCACGCCCAATCCCGCGCAGGTCGGGCAGACCGTGAATTTCATCGCCGCCGCGACCGATCCGAATGGCGACACGCTGACCTACGCCTGGACGTTCGGCGACGGGCTGACCGGCACCGGCGCAACACCGACGCACGCGTACGCCGGCACCGGAACCTTCTCCGCCAAAGTCACCGTCTCCGACCCCGGCAACTTGACCGCCACCGGCACCGTGAGTGTCCAGGTCAACCCCGTCAGCACAGGCACCGGAACCGGAACCGGCACTGGAACGGGGACAGGGACCGGAACTGGAACTGGAACTGGAACGGGAACAGGCACAGGAACAGGCACAGGAACCGGTACTGGGACAGGAACAGGAACCGGGACCGGCACAGGAACGGGTACGGGAACTGGTACCGGGACAGGAACGGGCACGTCAACCAGTACAGGCACGGGCACAGGCACAGGCACCGGAGGCGGTGGCACCGGTGGAACGACTGTGACGATGACGGTCTCCAAACTGCAAGGCAGCACCAACTTCAAGACGTCGAACCACGACGCCGTCGCGCTGACTGGAATTCTTCCCGCCGTTCAAGCCGGCTTCAATCCCAACGGACAGACCTTGCTCCTGAACGTCGGCGGCGCGACGCAGTCCTTCACGCTCAACGCCCGCGGTCAAGGCAAGTCCGCCAACGGCTCAGTCGCGCTGAAAATCAAGCTGACCGGCAAAGGCAAATCGAAGTCCTTCGCCAGCGGCAACGTGCCCTTCACCGCCAAACTCCTGAAAGGCTCCTGGGCCAGCACCTGGGGCATCAACCCTCAAACCACGATCACCGCGCTCCCCATGACCCTGACCGCCACGATCCAACTCAGCGGCGTGACCTACCAGGCCATCGTCGCCGCCACCTATTCCGGCAAAGCCGGGACGTCGGGAAAGTTCAAGAAGTAAGCAAAAAAACGCGCCGCTATATGCGGCGCGCTTTTTCGACATTCGACATTCACCCTTCGACATTCCCTAGAACGCGCTCTTCGGCCCCGTCGACGTACACCACCGCGCCGTCTTCAGGAAGCGGATCGCGGCATGCAGAGCTTCCGGCGTGCCGATCTGGTGCAGCGCTTCGACGCTGTAGCCGCGCACGTAGCGGTCGGAATCTTCCAGCGCGGCGACCAGCGCCGGCACCGCTTCGCTCGCCGCGGGTCCCAGGCGCGCCATGGCCAGAGCCGCGTTGAAGCGTGTGTCGGTGTCCGCATCGCGCAGCGCGTCGATCAGCGCGGGAAGCGCGTTCTTCGCCTGTCCGGATTTCATGCCCAGCGCTTCGACGGCATGCAGCCGCACGCGCGCTTCACTGTCCTTGGTCAAGCGCGCCAGCGCACCGATCACGTCGCCGTCGCATTCGCGAATTTCGCTCAAGCCAAACGTCGCAGCGCAGCGGATAGGTACGGATGCATCGTTGACCAGTTCCAGCAGCGCGGGAATCGCTTCCCCGCCCATCGCCGCGAAGGCATAGCCGGCATTGCGCACCGCATTCGGCGAACCGGTGCGGATCGCCTCGCGCAGAGCCGGAATCGCGGGCGCGCCGATCGCCGCCAGCGCGTACGCGGCGTTAATCGCGGCCGGTTCGTACGGATCGCCGAGCATCTGCGTCAGCGGCCGCACGGCGTCCGCCGCGGCAGGGCCGCAGGCTTCCAAGGTGTCGGCAGCCTGCGCGCGCGCCGGACCATCGCCGCCAATCAGCTGCATGACCGCACTGCCATCGAGCGCGGGAAGTTTGGACGTGTGATCCGCCGGGCGTTTCTTGCCGCTCAGGAAATTCCAGGTCTGACGCCACATGCCGTTGTGCCGGAACGGCGGCAGCGCCAGCGACGGACGCCACTCGGTCTCGCGGCAATCCCACGCGGGAGCTTCCGGCGCTTCCAGGCGCATGAATTCGAATTTCAGCATCTGGCGGTTGATGCCCGACGTGTTGGGCGTGGCGCGGTGCCAGATGTCGTACTGGATCATGAAGCACGTGCCCGCTTCGCCAGTCACCGCCGTCGTGCCGTCGTCCACCGGTTCGACGCGGTCCTGGTGATTCTGGCGGCCGGCCAGCACGCCCGTCGGGCCGTTCTCGATCTGCACGTCCTGCGGGTAGTACATGATCATTACCCACCACGGACGGTGGTTGCGCGTCTTGTTGGTGTAGCCCCAGTAACTGTCCTTGTGCCAGTCGCCGCCCTTGGAATGCGTATTGGCGTGCATGTGGCGGTGGGGGTGCATGAAGTACCGCTCGCCCAGCACGCTGGTGAGCGCGCCGCTGACGGTCGGGCAATCGAAGACTTTCTGGATGTCGGGAACATACGGCAGAATATTGTTGCCGGGATTGCCGTGGTCTTTCTCCACAGCCGTGTCGCACTGCTTGCGCAGTTCAAGATGGAATTCGCGCGGCAGATCGGACTTCATCACCAGGAAGCCGTGGGTCAGGAAGGACCGCATCTGTTCATCGTTCAGCAATTTACGCGCAGCCATGATGTTCCTCTCGGGTTTGTCGCGCGAGCATCCGCCCGCATGGAATTCATGGTGATAAAATAGCCTGTAAGTCCTGAAGTAGCCATGGACCCGTATATGTTTAGGGATGGACTTTCTTAGTTTTACGAGGGGATTCGCCCGGCGAACTGACGATTTTCTGGATTTCATCGCGATAGGCGCTGGGCGCCTGCCCCGTACGCTTGCTGAACGCGCGGCTGAAATAATAGGGGTCCTGATAACCCACCTGCTCCGCGATTTCCGCCACGGTCAGCGCGCTCTGGGCCAGCAGTTCCTGCGCGCGGCGCAACCGCTGCTGCTCGAGAAACTTCATCGGTGGCATCCCGACCACGCGTTTGAAGACCTGGTTGAAGTACGTCGGGTGCAGGCACGCGCACTTGGCCAGCTCCGTCAGGCTCAGCGGCTCGCTGTACGAACGGTTCATCAGCGCCAGCACCATGCGGATGCGGTCGACCGGAAGGCGGTGCGTCGCGCCCTCTTCCACGACCGGTGTGAGCGGCGCGGCACGAACCGCGTCGGGTTTGCGCCAGTCGGATTGCGGCGCGCGGTAAGCCGTCAGCAGCGCGCGCATCAGCAGACTTTTGATCGCAAGTTGACGCGCCGGCGCGTGGCCCTGCCATTCCACGATCAGCTCGCGGATCAGCGCGCCGATGGTGGCCGCACTTTTGCCCTTCAGACACAACGGCGGCGGAAACAGGCTCATCAACTGCAGCGTCTGCGTGGTCGACGCGTGGAAATGGACCCAGTCTTTAATAAGGGGATTGTCGCGGTCGCTATCGCCCTGCTGGATGGTGCCGGCGGGAATCAGGAAGACGTCTCCGGGAACGATGTGGTAGTCGAACTCATTGAGCCGCGCGATGCCCTGGCCTTCCAGGATGATATAAATTTTGTCGCAGTGCGTCCGGTGCGCAGTCGGAACCCACGGACCGGCCACGCGAGTTCGAACCGCGTGCGCGCAGGCGAAGGACGCTTCGCTCAACAGCGTGTCGAGATCGGTGGGCGGGGCGATGGGTGATTTCGGAGACGCGGTAGGCACGGAGGCCGATTATAGCCGGAGCACCGCGCGCTTACTTCAGGAATTTCTGGAGGAAGATCGAATCGAGCCAGCGGTCGAACTTGTACCCGGCCTGCTTCAACACACCGGCAGGAACGAAGCCGTACTTCTCGTGGATCTTGATGCTCCCGGCCTGTTCGCCGTCGATGGACGCGACGATGGAATGAAAGCCGAGCTCCGTGCCCGAGCGGATCAGTTGGTCCAGCATCAGTCCGCCGATGCCGCGGCGCTGGTACGCGTGATGAATGTAGACGGAATTCTCCACCGTGAAGCGCCAGCCCTCGCGCGGCCGGAACGGCGAGAGCGACGCCCAGCCCACGACCACGCCGTCGAGCTCCGCCACGAAGACCGGCATCTGCGGTCCATGATTTTTCAACCATGCAATTCGCTCCGGCAATGTCGACGGTTCCGTCTGCCACGTGCTGGTCGTCTCGCGGACGTAGTAATTGTAGATGTCATTGATCGCCGCCGCGTCCTTTTCCGTCGCCGCGCGAAGTATAGCCTGCTGAGACATATCCGTTCTCCCTAACGAAACCTTATTACAGGCTTCATCCGATTCCGACACGAGAAGACGATAACTCCTAAAGATTCAGAAGCAAAACCCGTGAAGTAGACACACCGCGCGCAACCACTAAATGGAGGAACCATTCACCGTGATCAGCAACGAAGCAGTGCTGGTACGCGAAGCGGTGCACGCCAGTTCCCTGAAATCGCGCACCACTTTGATGGAACGGTTGTTCACGGTGTGGTTCGACAGTTTTGTTTACAACCAGATCTGGGAGGACCCGCGCGTCGATCTCGAGGCGCTGGATCTCAACTCGAAATCCCGCGTGCTGACGATTGCCTCTGGCGGCTGCAATGCAGTGACCTATCTGCAGAAACGCCCCGACGCGATCTTCGCCGTGGATATTAATCGCAGCCACATTTACCTGACGCGGTTGAAACTCGCCGCGTTAAAGTCGCTGCCGACGCATACGGACTTCTTCAACTTCTTTGGCTGCGCCGATACCGACACCAACCTCAGCAACTACTACGAATACATCTGCCACCACCTCGACGCCGCCTCGCGGGTGTTCTGGGAAGGCGGGTCATGGCTGCGGAAGAAAACGACCGGCCCGCGCATCGACTACTTCGCCAACAATTTCTACAACTACGCGAAGCTCGGCTACCTGCTTCGCTTTTGCCACCAGCTCGCGCGGATCTTCCGCCGCGATCCGTCGAAGCTCCTCGCCGCCGGCTCGCTGCAGGAACAGGAACAGATTTTCAATGCGACTGTCGCGCCGTTTCTCGACAACCGGATCGTCCAGGCGATCGGCAAGCAGCCGCTGATTCTCTTCAGCCTCGGTATTCCGCCCCGGCAGCTCGAAGCGCTGCGCAAGGACATGACCGGCGACGTCATCAGCCTCTACCGCGAACGCCTGAAGCGCCTGATGTGCGAATTTCCCATCGATGACAACTACTTCGCATGGCAGGCCCTGTCGCGCGGCTACGACCGCTCCAAGCGCCTCGCCATTCCCGATTATCTGAAAGCCGAACACTACACGGCGATGAAGGAGAACGTCGACCGCGTCACCACGCTGGTTACGCCGATCACCGCGTTTTTGAAGCAGCAATCGAAACATTCCCTCGACCGCTTCGTCTTCCTCGACGCCCAGGATTGGATGGAGCGGGAGCAGCTCGAAGAACTCTGGCGCGAAATCGCGCGCACCGGCCGCCCCGGCACGCGCATCATCTTCCGCACCGGCGCGATCCAATCGCCAATCGAGACGGCGCTGCCGGAAAGTCTGCGCAAACACTTCGTTTACGCGCACGAACGTTCCAAGGAGCTCCACAAGCTCGACCGCTCGGCGATCTACGGCGGATTTCACCTCTACTATGTACCGGAGTGAAGACGGCGTGACTTTTCTCACGCAAAGCCGCTAAGACGCAAAGAACGGCAAAGAACGGCAAAGGAACAGCAAAGAACTTCAGGAGCTGGAGTGAGATGCTTCAACAAACGGAGAAGATGGACCGGATGTACCGCTACCAGCGGCATTTTTACGACTTCAGCCGGAAGTATTATTTGATTGGGCGCGACCGGTTGCTCCACCGCATGAACGTCAAGCCGGAAGACCGCGTGCTCGAAATTGCGTGCGGCACCGCGCGGAATTTGTTCATGCTTGCCCGCATGCGTACTGACGCGCAGCTCTACGGCATCGACGCGTCGCTCGAGATGCTCAAGACCGCGTCGGAGAAGATCGACGCCAACCCCGCATACCAGCGCATCGCGCTAAAGCAGGATCTGGCCGAGCAGGTTTCCTTCGACGGCACGTTTGGCCTGAACCGGCGCTTCGACATTGTTTTCTGTTCGTACGGTCTGTCGATGATCCCGACGTGGCGCGAAGCGATCGCCAACGCGCTGCAGAATCTGAAACCTGGCGGCAGTTTCTACATCGTCGACTTCTGGGACCAGCGCGATCTTCCCGCCGTCTTCCGCGCGATGCTGGTGCGCTGGCTGGATCTCTTCGACGTGAAATTCCGCCCCGATCTGATGGATCACCTCCACGCGCTCTCCGCCGCGGGAGCGGGAACGCTTTCGATTGAGTCGGTCGGCTACCGGTACTCGTACATCGCGGAATTCCGCAAAACGTCAGACGTTCGCGCCTTCGAAGCTTCCATGGCGCAGCAGAACGCCTGCGCGCTGTGTTAAGATCGGAGTGGCGTGGCAAAGCTCTTTTACAGCATGGCCGGTGAAGGCCGCGGACATGCAGCGCGGGTCTGGACGCTGGTTGAGAAGCTCCGGCACCGCCACGACTAGGCAACTACAAGCAGTACATCAACGCGCATTTCCTGCGGCAGAGCGGGGCGGGGGAGTGGGCGGAACTCGGCGAGATCGACGCGCCGACGGAGCGGCGCTTCGTGGAGCGCCTCGACGAATTCCGCGCGCACGCGCCGTCGGAGCGGCTCAACGGGAATGCCGTCGCGCTGGCTGAGATTGATCGATTCCTGCCATAAAGTAGCACGAAAGTATAAAGCAGTAGCACGATTAGTCCGAATCGCTTCGCTGCTTGAAAGTGCATGAGTCCTATGACCAGCGCTGGCACAACATCCCACCAAGTCTCATGGTATTCAATGCGACACGGCACCGTACTGCAGCGCCGCAGCGTGTCGGTGGCGGGGTTGATTCGGCTGGAAGGGCAAAGATTAGAGGTATTTGAACTAATCTATAATTTGTGATTCTGCGAGGCCCCCGTCGGGACGCTCTCCTTGATATTCAATATAGACGGTGGGTCCCAGAAAAACTTTTAGATCTCGTGCGAGTTGAATACCGCACTTATTGAATTCCTCGACGTCAGCAGTGCCGGTCTCATACATTTCGATCCAGGAATTAAAGCGTGCTGATAACAGTTGGGGCAATTTTAGGCGCGAATGTGAAACCATCCCGTGCCTGAAAGGGCCCACTTGGCCAATACCCCAAATGCCAGAACTGGCATGTTCTGCCATGACTCGAAGGGAAGCCGACGGAGTCGTATTCATTTTGACGCTCCTTGCTCCATTTGAGGTGAGTCCGAACATCCAAACCAGCGATTGCCGAATTGAACTCAAACCTTTAAATTAACTTCCATGACTTATTGGGCCGGAAAAATCATGGAGCTGGTCGGGCTGATGATCGTCCTCGCCGCGCTGTTTGCCGGCATGGGGCTGATCGACAACGAGTCGAGCATGGGCAAGGAAATGATGCTCCTCGGTATCGGCGGCATCCTCTTCACACTCGGCTGGATGCTCGAGCGCAGCGCCGCCAAGTCCTGAGCGCTCTCGATTAGTTAAACGTCCACCACTCTAATCCGCAATCCGCAATCCGAAATCCGCAATGCCGTTCGCTCACGCTTCCTTCACCGGCGGCGTGACCCTCACCCACGGCAGCGTCTGTCCGGAGGTGTGCGCGGTGATCTGCACTGGGACCGTCGGCAGGAAGATTTTGAAGGTCGTGCCCTTGCCGATCGTGCTCTGAACTTCCACGCGGCCGCCGTGGTCGTCGACGATCTTCTTGCTCACCGCCAGCCCCAGGCCCGTGCCGTCGGGCTTGGTGGTGAAGAACGGGTCGAAGAGTCGGTCCATGATGTGCGGCGGAATGCCGCTGCCGGAATCCGCGATCTGCAGCGAGACCAGCTCGCCTTCGCGCGTCGTCTTCAGCGCTATGGCGCCGCCCTGCGGCATGCTGTCGGCGGCATTGCGGATCATGTTGTGGATCACCTGCATGATCTGGTTCTCGTCGTACGTGACTTCCGGAATCGACGGATCGAGATCGATGCTGGCGTGAATGTTCCGCTGGCTGAGCAATTCGGCCTGCGTGCGGAAGGCTTTCTCGACGGTGCCGTTGAAGTCGTTGGGCTTGGGCACGGGCGCGGACGGGCGCGAGAAATCCATCACGCCTTTGAGCATGTTCTCGAGGCGCGTCGACTCTTCGGCGATGATCTTGGCGTTCTTGTTGACACGGTCGACGTTGTCCGGGCGCTTCAAAATCGCGCGGGCGAATCCGCCGATGGTCGAGAGCGGGTTGCGGATTTCGTGAGCGACGTGCGCGGCCATTTTGCCGATCGTCGCCAGCTTTTCCGAATGGACGATTTCCTTCTGCGCCTGCCGCAGCCGATCGAGGCTCTTCTGCAGCTCCGCGTACGTTTCGGCGTTCTCGATCGCCAGCGCGGCCTGCGAACCGAAGAGCATCAGCAGCTTGACGTGATCGTCGGTGATGGCGCGGCCGGAGTACAGATTGTCGGCGAGGATCACGCCGACGACCGAGCCCTTCACGATCATCGGCACGGCCACGAATTCCTGGCAGCCGAACATCGCGCGGAAACGCTGCGTCACGCGCGGGTCGTGAGCGGAATCGGTGACGACCTGCTCCTTCTTTTCCAGCGCGGTGCGGACAATGATCTCCGACGGATCGTCCATCGGGTATTTCAGGTCGCGGATGAGCGGATAGAGCGTCATCGATTCCTTGCGCGGCAGGTGTTCCAGCGAGCGCAATAGATCGTGGAGCGTGCGGCCCTGCGCGGAGAGTTCCGACCAGATGCGGAACGCGTCCTCGCGGCTGGCGGGGCCGACGGCCATCTGCGCGTCGAGCGAGCCGCGGTCGCGGTTGCGGATGAAGAGAAACGCGCGGTTGAAACCCAGCGCGTGCCCGGTGGTCACGCACATCAGGATTACGTGGTTGAGGCGCTCGGCGTCGAGTGTGCCCTGCAGGAACTGCGAGAGTTCGCGCAGCAGCGAGAGCTGTTCGACGCGCGTTTCCTGATCGGTGACGTCCTGCGTCAGCACCAGTGCCTGGCTGGCGTCGGCTTCCGACGGCGCCTTGATGCGCGCGATGATGTTCGAAAAATGGCGGCGCTGTCCGTGCGGCGTGAAGACCGACCACGCCATTTGCAGCACCTGGCCGCGCTGGAAAACCTGGTCGATCCACGCCGGATCGCTGCGCATCTTGGTGATGAACGACTGCAGGCCCGGCTGCCCGAACGAATCGCCGAACCAGAGCCCGAACGTGCGGTTCTGCCAGAGAATCTTGCAGTCGCGGTCGATCAGACAGAGCGCCGCGTTCATGGCGTTGACCACGTCGTGGAGCTTGGCGCGTTCCTTGGCGACTTCGATCTCGGCCATCGCCTCTTCGGTCACGTCTTCGCCGACGACCAGCACGTGGCGCGCGCCACCGTAGTCGATGGCGGTGACGGTGACGTCCGACATGCGTTCGGGACTCGACTTGAGCAGCCCGCGGAAGCGCATCAGGCGGGAACTTTGTCCGGTGGAGATGGTGTGCTGGATCGCCTGGCTCAGCCGCTTCAAGCCGTTGTGCGGATCGGGAAGATCGTTGACGAACTCGGCCAGTTTCCGGCCGACGACGCTGCGCCGGTCGGCGTGGAGCGCGCCGAGAAACGGCGCGTTGGCGAAGAGGATCGTCTCTTCCGCGTCGAGCACCAGCAGCGCCGAGGAGAGCGAGCTGACGATGTCCTGCGCGAAGCGGCGCAGGTCGTCGAGTTCGTCGTCGCGCTCGGCGATCTTCTCGGCGAGCTTGCGGGCGCGCTCGACCAGCCAGCGTTCTTCGCGGCCCTTGCGTGCGAGCACTTTCGTGCGGACGAGCAGTTCTTCCGGATTGAACGGCTTGCCGACGAATTCGTCCGCGCCGACGCCAAGAATCTTGTCGACGCTTTCCTTGCTGACCGTGCGCGTCGCGAACATCACCGGCATCCACGCCAGCGACGGGTTGCCCTTGATCTGGCGGCACATGTCCAGCCCGTTGGGCTCGCCGCCCTGATCGAGATTCAGCAGCACGAGGTCGAACGATTCGCGCGCGACCAGTTCCAGCGCTTCCTTGCAGCTGACCACGCGGTGGATTTGAAATCCGCCGGCCGTCAGCAGCGCCATCTCTTCCTTGGCCAGGACCTCATCGTCTTCGACGACGAGGATGCGCGGCACCGGATCTTCAGTCTCGGACACGGAGCGCCTCCTGCTGCAGTTTCACGGTGAACGACTTGCCCGGGCTCAGTTTCAACGGCCACTGCAATGCGACCGCGGAACTCTGGTAGACGGCTTCGAAGCCGGATTCCGACTGCGAGACGGTGCGCACGGGACTGGCCAGCACCTGCGCGGCCTCCGTGGTTTTCAGTTCCAGCGCGACGTTGAGCCAGTGGTCCTTCAGCCCGATCCACGACTGCGTGCCGAAGTCCTCGATCGTGGCGAGCTTGCCGGCGTTGTCCTTGCCTTCGTAATAATAGTAGCGATCGAACGCGTCGCCGGCCAGCAGGCTGTAATTCATCTCGACGGCGAAGTAGCCATCGGCGTCGGCGCTGCCGGTGTTGGTGACGGTGTACTCGGCTTCGTATGCCGCCTTGAGGCCGAGCGTAATTTGCTTGAAGACTTTCAGCGTTGAACCCAGCGCCGGGCCTTCACGTTCCAGATACGCCACCATGCCGCGTTTCTTAAGTCCGCGGCCGATTAAATCTATACTATGGTACTCGCCTTGCCGGAATCCCGGATCGCTGGGTGGATTGCCAGAAAAGAAATCCTGCGGCGTCAGTTGCACCGCGCTGAAATGATCGACGAGACTCTCGCGCAAATACGTGTCGTACTTCAAGAGATCCGCAAGACCAGCTTCCTTGGCGATCACCATGTCGTGGATGCTCGCCGTCGTGTCCATCGAGCCGACGACCGCGCGCGCGACCTTCTCATGATAGGCCTCGAAGCGGCGCGAGAACGTGTCGCCGGCGTTGAAGTCGATGTCGCGCAGATCGAATTCGTAGAGATGCCCGCCGCGGTACGGGTGCAGGTAGAGCGCGAGGTGCGAGTTGACCAGTTTCACTTCGATTTCGCCGTCAAAATCGAAATCCTCTTCAATCAGATTAAGCGAGGAATTATCCAGCAGTTCGTCGGCGACCTTGTCGGCCTTAATCAGCTCGCTGTAGACGGCGCTACGGAGATGCGGCAGGTACATCCCGCCAAACACGCCGTGCCAGTACGGGCAGTTGCACTGCCCGCGGTAGAGATGCGTGCGTGCTTTTTCGGCGAGCTTCGCGCGCGGAGAGAGCTGCTCGACTTTGGCGCTCACTTCCATCATCTTCGCGTACATCCGGTTGCCTTCCGGATATTTGACTTTGAAGCTGCGCCAGTTGCCGCCCTTGACCAGGCCGAGCACATTGACGACGCGCGGATCGACGCTCAACACCGGATCGGCCTTGATCTCGTGCATGGCATGATCATACGTCGCGAGCCGTTTGGCCGGCAGCGCCCACTCGGTCATCTCGCGGTAGCTGTTCTCGGGCAGAAACACTTTGCCCACCGGCGCGACTTCATCATACGCGTCGGCCAGCGTCGAGCAGACCAGCCAGCCTTCGTTCTGCGCGTCGCGGAGTCCGGTGAGGAAACCGCGCAGCCAGCCGTTGGTGTAAACGTGCTCGAAGGTGCGCGGCCAGACGCCGAATTTCTCGCCGTCGTCGGCGTAGCAGACCACGCGTTCGCCGTCGGCGGGAATGATCGAGCGCAGGTAATCGATGGTCTCCGGCACCGTCGCATACGGCACCAGGTAGCGCAGGCGCTCGGAGGCCGGGTACGCGCGGACGATGCGGCCTTCGTCTTCCGTCACGAAGCCGCCGACGAGGTCGCTGTCCTCAAGGCCCGCGGCTTTGAAATGCGAATCGTCGAGCGTCAGGTAATCGACGCCGGCATCGGCGAGGTCCTTGACCAGCGCCGGTTCCCAGACGCGTTCGGGGAGCCACAGCCCGCGCGGGCGCACGCCAAAATGCTTCTCGATGTAATTGGCCATGCGCGTGATCTGCCCGATGCGGTCGCGTTCGGGCAGCATGGTCATGATCGGTTCGTAAAATCCGCCGCCGATCATTTCCCACGCGCGGTGCGGCGCGTCCTCGGGCTTCTTCGTGTGCTTCGCCAGCCGCTCGAAATATTCGGGATGATGCGATTCCAGCCATTCCAGCAGGCAGCCGGAGTAATGATTGGTGAGCGGGATTTCGGGGAACTGTTCGAAGACTTCGATGTAGGGCAGGTAGCTGAGTTTGTAGGCTTCTTCAATGACGTGATCGAAATTACCGACGGGTTGGTGCGAGTGCAGCAGGCAGACGAAGCGGATACGGCCAGGCATAACTCGGGTTCCTCATGGATGGATGGAGTGCGCCCCTACTTTTTCCCGGATACCGCCGCCGGAGCAACGCGAGATTTCGCTTTTTGTATCGCCAGCTCGAAGACGTGCGCGTACTTGCGCGCGCTGGAATTCCACGACCAGTCCTCGCGCATGCCGGTGAGCTGGATCTTCCGCCAGGTGGGCTGATCGGTGAAGAAGATCTTCAGCGCGCGGTCGAGGCTCTCCAGCATCGCCGCGGCGGTGAATTCGTTGAACATGAAGCCCGTGGCCGTGCCCGCCGCCAGCGTCTCGGGCGTGGTGTCGGTGACGGTGTCGGCCAGTCCGCCGGTGCGCCGCACCAGCGGCGGCGTGCCGTACGCGAGCGAATAGAGCTGGTTCATGCCGCAGGGTTCGTAGCGGCTGGGCATCAGGAAAATGTCGCAGCCGGCTTCGATCGTGTGCGCCAGGCCGTTGTCGAACGCGAACGCAATCGCGATTTTCTTGGGGTTGGATTGCTGCATGCGCTGCAGCAGCTTCTGGTATTCCTCGCGGCCGGTGCCGAGGATGATCAGCTGAATGTCGCGACGCAGCAGTTCTTCGATGCTCTGCGCGACCAGGTCGAAGCCCTTCTGCTCGAACAACCGCCCGATCATGCCGACCACCGCCGACGAATCCTCGGGGAGATTAAATTTGCGGCGCAGCACTTCCTTGCAGGTCGCCTTGCCCTGCATGTTCGAGGCGCTGTATTCGGCCGGCAGCAGCACGTCGTGGCTGGGATTCCAGGCGATCGTATCGATGCCGTTGACGATGCCGATCAGTTCGCTCGAGCGGTCTCGCAGCACGCCTTCCAATCCGCAGCCGAACTGCGCCGTCTGGATTTCCTGCGCGTACGTCGGCGAGACGGTGGTGAGCAGATCGGCGTCGACCAGCGCGCCTTTCATCAAATTCATCTTGCCGTGAAATTCCAGCTCGCGCCAATTGAAGTGCTGCCACGCGAGGTTGAGCAGCGGATAGTCCCAGTGCCAGAACAAGCCCTGGTAGGCGAGATTGTGAACGGTAAAGACCGTCGCCGTGCCCTGGTGAAAGGGATTGTCCTGGTGCTGATGCTTCAAGTACACGGGGATCAGTGCCGTCTGCCAGTCGTGGCAGTGCCAGACGTCGACGGGCTTCTTGAGGTGCTCCGCCGCCGCGATGCTGGCGCGGCTGAAAAAGACGAAGCGACTGCAGCTGTCTTCGTAATCGCCGCGCGGCGTGCCGTAGAGGAACTCGCGGTCGAAGTACTGATCGCAGCCGATGAAGTAGACCTTCGCCGGTCCCGTCGCCTTCGACGACACATGCAGCGTCCAGGGAATCTGTTCGCCGCCGACGGGCACCACGCCTTCCGCGACGATTTTCGCGCGCGGCTCGAGTTTCTTCACGCCGCGGTAGTAGGGTGTAAAGACCGAGACGGTATGCCCCAGCGCGGCGATCTCGTTGGGCAGCGCCCCGCCGACATCGGCCAGGCCACCGGTTTTGGAAAACGGCACGACTTCGGAAGAGACGTAAATGATATTCATTGCTTACCCGCGAGCCGGAGATGGAACGGGCCTTCAGATCCCGTCCGGTCCTGCGAAATCCGCTGCCTGTTGTTTGCCGCCGAACGTTCCGCCCGGCGTCTCAGTCAGCTTCAAACCGCGCAAAAATTCCGCGGCGTCCTCCGGCGGCACCGGGTTGATGTAAAAACCCGTGCCCCATTCGAATCCCGCCTGCTTAGTCATGCGCGGAATGATCTCAATATGCCAGTTAAAATGTGCCAGCGGCCCGCTGTCGAAGGGCGCCGTGAAGACCATGTAATTGTAGGCGATCTCGCCGAGACCCTTCTCCAGCAGCGCGACGGTGCGGCGCAGCACGAAGGCCAGGTCCTCGCAGCTGGGTTGCTTGATGTCCTCAAAATGCGACTCGTGAAATTTCGGCACGATCCACGTCTCAAACGGCGTGCGCGGCGCATACGGTTCGAAGGCGACGAAGTATTCGGAATCCAGCACGATGCGCCTGGCCTGCTCCAATTCCTGCGCGACCATGTCGCAGACCAGGCAGCGACCGCGGTAATTGAAGAACTCCGCGCAGGACTCGAGCTTCTGCACGACCGTTTGCGTCACGATCGGCGTCACGATCAGCTGGCTGTGCGAGTGATAAACCGTCGCGCCGGCCGCCGCGCCGACGTTCTTGAAAATCATGCCGTACTTCAGGCGCCGGTCCTTGCGCAGGTCGATCAGGCGGTCGCGGTACATCCAGATCATGTCCTGCACGCTCTCGTCGTTGAGCGCGCTGATGCTGCGCACCGAACGCGGCGTGTCGACGATGACTTCATGCGCGCCGATGCCCTGCATCTTGTCGTAAATGCCGTCGCCGCGGCTGTTGAGACTGCCTTCGATGCCGAGCACCGGAAACTTGTTTGGCATCACGCGCACGCGCCAGCCCGGCGTGTTGGGCGGCGTGCCCGGTCTGCGGTAGGCGGAGATTTCCGGCGGGGTTTTGTCCTCGTTTCCGGTCACGAACGGATCGAACTGGGGCGCTTCGGAGACGGCCTCGAGGTCAAAGTCGCTGAGCCGCTTGGCGCGCTCCGCGGCGATGATCACCCACCGCTGCGAGAGCGGATCTTTGCGCAATTCCGAGGACATGTTGGGTCGTGAGCTCTCCGAGGCGTGTAGTGACAGGTAGAGTTACCTCACGACGTGCGCTGTAGCCAGTGGAAAAAAAGCAACACTCCCTACCCCTGTGCAAATTTGCACAGGGGTAGGGCGAAACTGACGACAACCCCACTATATCTTTATGGTGTCGTCGCCGGTCTTGGCGTTGTCACTTCCGCAGACCAGTAGTGCAGTGCCGCGAGGGCCGCAATCAGGATGATGTACTTCACGAGCACCGGAAGACTGCCCTTCTCCGGTGGCTTTGCGGTGAGCGAAAAGGTACTCACGCCGGCCATGACCAGAACCAGAATCAGGATGCCGGCGCCCGACAGATACCAGGCCAGGAACACCGCGATCGTGGCGGCGTAGCGTTCGCCTTTGGAGAGCGCGCGGAAACCGCGGCCGCCATCAAGCGGACCCAGTGGCGTCAGATTTAACAGGTTGAGAAACGCGCCGGTGTGCGTCACCGCGGCGAAGAGCGGGTTGTTGGTCCACAGAAAAAGCAGGCCGGTGATGCAGGCAGCGCCAAGTCCCCAGACGGGGCCGGCCAGGCCGACGTACGCGTCTTCGCCGGGATTGGCTGGATATTGTTTCAGCCGCACCAGCGCGCCGAATCCGGGAATGAACATCGGCGCCGACGCGGCGATGCCGAATTTTCGCAGCGCCGCGACATGGCCCATTTCGTGGACGTAGATCGAGAGCACGAAGCCCGCCGCGAACATCCAGCCCCACAACTGCCAGTACACGCCAAAGGCCATCAACATTGACAGAAACGTGGTGGCCTTGGAAAGGCCCAGCAACAGAAATTTGGCTTTGGAGAGCAGGAAAACCACTGCCGCGCCGAGTGCTCCGAGTGGACCGAGCTTGGATTTTGCGGGCGCGGGTTTGCCGTCGGCCGGCGGCGTGCTGGTGATGGTGCCGGATTTCTGGAGCTGCATGCTGAGCGCATCGATCTTGTCGGTGATGACCGCGTACTGCCGCGACTCGGGCGGAAGGAGTTCCAGCGCGCTACGCCAGCGTACCAGCGCCTGGCTGAGATCTCCGGCCTGTGTAAAGCTGTCGGCCTCCGCGGCAAGCTGCTTCAAGGTGTCGGCATGAAGCAACTGGTGACAGTGCGGGCAGCTCAAATCCCCCGCGCTCAGTTCTGACTGGCACGACGGACATTCCGTGACGTCGGCGCGCGGAGCGGAGATGTCATCCACCCGTCTGAGCCCGTTTCAAGATTCGCGGGGCAGGTCCGGCTGGTGCGAGTGCGGCACTGGCTGGAAAGGGTCCGGTGATTTTCAACACGACACGCTTGTTGATCTTCCACGCCTCGTACAACCCGACGCCGATGATAAACAAGCCGATGATGCTATGAAACCCCGCGATGATCGGCAGCGCGAACAGAAATCCGGCCAGCAAGATGAGCGCAGGAAAATATTCATATGAGGCTTCGGGGCCGTCGTTGCCGGCTCTGGCGTTTCGGCTTCAGTTTCTGATTCGGCATCGGACGCCGCTGGTTTCACTTCTGTTGCTTTCGTCGCCGTGTGGGCGGCGGGTTTATCGGCGCGGTGTTTCATGAATTCACCAAAGACGATCGGCACATACGCGGATGCGATCGCCGAATACGTCAGGAAAATTGCCAGTGTCTGATAGACCCAGCCGCCCCGTCCCCCGCATCCTTTTTTAACGGCCATCCCTACGATGATGCCGATGCCAATGGAGATCAGCGCCAGCTCGTAGCCCGTTGCGGCCAGGATGGCGTAGTAAACTCCCGCGCCCAGCACCGCCGCCAGGGTGCCGTAAAGCGAGGCCTTTAAAAACCGCTCTGTTCCTGAGCCGCCCGTCAATTGCGCGTTCACTTTCTCCTGGCACGGTGCGCAGATTGTCTTGCCTTCAATTCTGAAGAACGTTTCGCCGATCGGCTGGTTGCACATCCGGCATCGCTTGGCGACCGGAACTTCAGCGCGGTCGAACTGCAAGTCGCTGGACGGTTTCTCTGGTGTTTCAGGCGCGGGAGCATCAGAGGATTCAATCGATTCCGGTGAGTCAGGCGTTTCAGACATACGATGCTCCTCAATGAAATAGTTTCTAAAAGCTAACGCCCAATAACATATATACAATTCGAAAGCAGGGCGAAATGGGGCACGTGTTGACTACTCGGAAAAGATTGCTTCCCGAGGTGACCGCGCCGGCTGACGATCGGCACTACACCCCTGCCACATCCTTATGCCGGCGCAGCGTGTAGCGCAGGTTCAGCGTCGCGTGGCCGAAGGCGGGGAGCGCGACACTCCATTTTATGAAGCCTTCGCCGTCGGGTGATTTTTGTTCGCTGGTGTTTTTGGCGTCGAACTGGATCTGGACTTTTTCGATCTCGGAGACCGGTACGCGCTCGGTTACGGCGATCAATTTGTTATCCGCGCCGATGTTGCTTAAGCGCAGCGTGACGCGGTGTTCGCGCGTGATCCAGGCGCTCAGCAGCGACTTGTCTTCGTCCAGCGCGCGGTGTTCGCGGTGGACGCGGACTTCGCTGTCGGGCCCCCAGCTCAAGGCAAACTTCTCGTTGGGCGCGATGTAGAGCAGCGACGTCCGCCCCACGAAACCGCTGCCGCGAATCAGCTCGACCGGGCCGGCGAGGACCGGAAAGCGCGCGGTGTTGGTCTGCGTGCTTTTCAGAATTGAGGCGTCGACGAGCTCCGGGTAGAGCACCCATTCCGTCTGCGCCGGTGCCTCGAAGGCGAAGAGTTCCACGCGCCACGGGCGGCCGTCGGAGGGAATCGTGGCCTTGTGCGAGGCGCGCAGCTTCAGGGCTTCGCCGCCGTCGTCGATGCCGGGAACTTCCGGCGCGAAGGTTTTCTTTCCTGCGCCGAGTCCGGCCTGCACGATTTCCTGCTCCCGCGCTTCCACGACGACTTGAGCCGCGCGGCGCTGGACATTGAGCAGTTCCGTCTGCAGTTTCGGCGGTTCGGTGCCGAGCGACGGGCGCTGTGTGGAGAAATTCAGCGACGCGTCGCGCCAGTCTTCGCCGGTATTCTGCCAGACGCTGGCGTTGCACTGAAAGAGCACCTTCTCCGTGCGGTCGACGTTCTGAATCAAGCGCGCCGTGTGCTGCGGCCGCCAGCACGCGCCGGGGACGGTGTACTCGACTTGGACCTCCACATCGCCGGCCGCTGCCGCGTAAAGATCCGCTTCCACCGTCGCGGAATTGCGCAACTGCGGATTGTTCAGTGCCGCAATGCGCCGCTGCAGATTGTCGCGCTTGCCGGTGGCGTCAACAAAAGCCTGCCGGTTCTCCAGCAGCTTGTCGCGCAGTCCACGTTCGGTGCCCGAAAACGCCTGCAGGTGATTGCGCCAGAGTTCCTCGGGCGCCTTGTTCCATGCCGTGTCCTCGCCAAATTCGCTCAGCGTCAGCACCACTGCCGCGTCGGTGAGCTGCAACTGTTCCTTCAGGAGTTTCTGACCGTCTTCCAGCCGCGCAATCTCGCGGACCAGCGCTTCGCATTCAATGCGCAGCACCTGCACCTCCGTGGGCAGATCCTGCTGCAGCACCACGCGTTGCCGCCGCACGCGCACATCATTGATGCGCGCACCGCTCTGTTGCAGTACCACGGCGCTCAACGTCCGATCCGCGAGCACCGGCGAGACGTCCGAGACGATCAGCTTGGAAGCTCCCGCCGCCACGGTGACCACTCCGCGCCGGATGACGTGCGCGCGGTCCTCGAGCAGGGTGACTTCGACGACCGGTGCGTTCAATAAGGTGCGAGTGGCCATGGGTGATACTCCAAATTTTCCAAACTATGAGAAGAGTGATGACTGGTGCCACGGATGCGCGAAATTCCTGAGCGTAGCGACGGAATTTTGTTCATCCGTGCGGTGCGCTCTGCCCTCGTCAAGGCGCCTCGCACGGATGAACGGCGCCTTTCGCTACGCTCAAGCGGCCGCGCATCCGTGGCACCATTATCGCTCGCCTACTTCCGCGTTCGTCCTCGACATTCCCTCACTCCCGCCGGTTTCCGCCGCTGATTTCATTCTTCGCGGAGATCTGCACGACATACGTGGCGCGCAGTTGCTGCGATTTTCCGGGTGCGGCCTGGATCGTCCAGCGGTACGCGCCTTTCAGATTCTGCTCCTCGGGGCCGAGCAGTTCGGGCTTCAACTCCTGCCAGTCGGGCGTCACGGAGGTGACGGTCAGCTTCGCCTGGTCCTCTTCCTCTTTGAGAATCGGGATGCGTTCGCGGATTTCGATGGTCGCGGGTTGAGGCAGGTGGCTGATCACGTCGATCTTGATCTCGTGCTTCAAGTCGAGCGAACCGCCGATCAGGCCGGCGGCCTCTTCGGCGTAGGTGGTGTTGCGCGCGACCTTGATCGCCTGCTCGACGCCCAGGCCGAGGCGGATTCGGCCGCTGGGCGGGACGGTGGTGAGCGGCGAGGTCATCAGGAAATCGCCGCCAACGTGGATGTCGGCCGGTCCGTCCAGCAGGGGCGCGCTGAGCGGGTTGGTGATTTCGACGAAGCGGTAGACGTCGAGCGACTCGCGCGGCACGCAGGTGAACGATGATCGCGACTCCGCGTTTTCGTTCACCAGCGGAATCGAATGGAACTCGCCGTCGGAGGGAATGTCGACGGGCGTGGGCGTGGGCGCGGCGTAGGCGTAATCGAAGCCGTCGACGCTCTCTGGAAAACGGCAGCGGTGCGGCGGCGAGAACTGTTCGACGGCGCGGGCCCGCTGGATCGATTGAAAGACCGCCGCCTTGATGTTGAGCGTAAATTCGACTTTCGCCTGCGCCAGAATCTCAGCGTAGAGCGCGTCTTCCTGGATCAGCTCGAGCTTGCCGCGTCCGCTGGCATCGGGGGCCGGCATGCGCAGACGCCCGAAATTCAGCAGCTGGTCTTTGGGTCGAAGTTCGCCGACCTCATCGTCGTTGGTCATCCCGCCACCGCCGCCAAAATCGAGCCGCGTTTCGCTCGCCTTCGGACTGCTCCCCGGAGGTGAAGGGGGCGCAGCAGCCGGAGCGGCGCGCGCTCGGGATTTCGACATGGGAGCTGGCGAACCGGCGGAAATTGTTCGCCGCGACGATTCAATTTTACCTTCGGATGCAGCCAAGGATAAGTCGGACGCCATTAACGATTGAAGCACCGGCGGCGCAGGAAGTGCTGCTGCGGCATACGGACTTTGAGCGTCGAGGCCGCGAATCTTTTCCGAATCGTCGAGAACGAACTCGCCTACGGTTTCGCTGACGACCTCTTTCTTTTGCATCGGGGCTGGAACACCGCCACTCGCCGGACCTGTCATGTGGATGGCCGTCTTCGCCGCGCGCAATTGTTCGCGCGCGTAGCGGTCGTAGTCGCCATACAATTCTTCCACGCCTGTCGGTGGCGGACGCCAGCCGCGGCGCGGGGCGTGGTCTTGCTTCCGGCCGATGCGCAGGCTGTTGAGTTCGGGCAGCTCCGTCCACGCTTGCGCGTTGGCGGTGGAGAGCACCAGCTTCGCGCCGGCCCAGTCTTCGCCGGTTTTCTGGCAGACGAGCGCGCGCATCGAGAGTTCCGTGGTGCTGTAATCTTTGGCGAAGCGGAACGTGTACGCCGGAGCCCAACGCGCGCCGGGCACGAGGTATTCGAGCGCGAGTTGCGCAGATTCGGCCGTGGCACCGGCCGCGCCGCTGGAGCGCAGGCTGATCGTCACGGTTTTGCGCAGCTCATGATCTTTCGTCTGCCGCGCCGACGATTCGCGCGCGAGGCGCGACTGGATGTCCTGCAACTTGCGCTCGGCGTCCATCTGCATCAGCTGGAGCCAATCCTTCTCTTTCAGCAGCGCCTCCAGGCGTTCCTTGCGCAGGTCCAGCAACTTCAGGCGCGATTCGGTGGGCACCGGCGGCAGCGACTTGGTCTCGCTGTCGACGTGGCGGCGCGGAATCGAAATCCGATCCAGCCGCGCCAATTCGATGCGGTTTTGTTCGACGCGGTCGGCGATTTTCAGGCATTCGATGCGCGCCGCGCGGAGCGCCGGGTCTTCGGCGGGAGGCAGTTCCGGATCGGCGGGCGGAGCTTCCAACGATACGCGCAGGTCGCTGGCGATGGGAATACCGCTGGAATTCACGCCGGTCAGTCGCACCTTTAAGGTGCTGTCGTCCAGCGCCAGAGGCAGGTTAACCAACCGAATCTGCGTGGGAAACGCGCCGCCTTCGGCCTTCACTTCACCCACGCGGACAATGCGCGCGCCCTTGCGGTACGCCGTCACGGAATCGATACGCGAACTGACGAGCTGCACGTCCATATAGGTAAGCCCCCGCGGGTTATTTCACGCCGTACCTCTGTTTGTAAATTTTCCAGTCGTCTTTAAAGCGGATGAACTCCGCCAAGTCCGCGCAGCGGAGGAACGGATTCGACGTCCGCTCCATGGCCACCGTGGAGACCGGGCGCACGCCATAATCATGCCCCGGCCAGACGGTCGCTGCGTCGGGAACTTCCGTCAAGACGCGCTGCAGGCTGTTCCATTCCAGTCGCGCGTCGATGTTGTTGCCGGTGCCGCCGACCTTGCCGACGAAGAGCAGATCGCCGCTGATCAGGATGCGCTGCGTCTGTTCGTAGATAACGATATGATCGGGGCAGTGGCCGGGCGTGTAGAGAAACTTCAAGCGCAGCCCGCCGACTTCCAGTTCCTGATTGTCTTCGAGCCGGATGTCGGGCATCGCCGGGCTGTCGGGATGCGCCGCGACTTGCGCGCCGGTGAGCTTCACCGCTTCCACGTTGCCGTTGATGTGATCGTCGTGTCCGTGCGTGTTGATGATGTGGGAGATCTTTAAATGCTGATCGGTGGCGCGTTGCACGACCATCGCGGGAGAAAACGCCGGATCGATCGCGACTGCGACGCCCGCTTCCCGGTCGCCGAGCAGGTACCCGAAATTCCGATCCCCGCCGATGCGGAGTTGTTCGAAGACCAGATGCATGGAAGATTCTTACCACACTCGTTTCCAGACAGCATGAAAGAAATTTGTGAAGTGACTGAAATGCGGCCGTGCAGGTTAAATGAAGCATCCCTTTTGTTGTTAAAGCCTGGGCCTGCGAGTACAAAAGTACCATGGTCGAATGGAGCAACGCCGCGCGGATCGGCATGAAGGGCCTTACGGTCCATAAGTTTCGAGCGGCGTTGTCGATGCTCGGAATTATCTTTGGCGTCGCGTCGGTGGTCGCGGTGATCGCGGTCAGCGAAGGCGCGCACAAGGAAGTGCTCAAGCAGTTGGCAGCGCTCGGCGCCAACAACATCATGGTCAACGGGATCGACTGGCGCACTGGCAACAAGGAACGCGATCAGAAAAAGCGCGCGCGGTTGCATTCTGAAGGTTTGACCCTGCGCGAAGCGAAGGAAGCCGCCGAATCCTGTCCGCTGATCGGAAATTACGCGCCGCTGCGCCGCATTGACGCGGCCGTGCGGCTCAACGAAGCGCAAGTCTCGATGGAAGTGATCGGCACCACGCCGGCGTATCTTCCCGTGATGCAATTCCGGCTGCGCGAAGGGCGCTGGATCGTGCCAGCCGACGAAACCGATGCGCGGCGCGTCTGCGTGATTGAAGACGACGTGCGCCGCGAATACTTTCCACAGAAATCGCCGCTGGGCGCCACCTTGGTGATCGATCAGGAGCCGTACGAGATCGTCGGCGTACTTCAAAGTAAAGAGCTGGCGTCGAACGCGAAGGACAAGGTCGACTACGACATCTCATCGCTCAACCGCCGCGCCTACATTCCGCTGGCCGCGGCGCTGGCGCGCACGACGCTGCCGCCGTTGTCGGATGAAGTGACGCAGGTGGTCTTCACCGCGCGTTCACCGGAAGATCTGAAAGGCGCGGCCGCGTACATTCAGCGCTTCTACGAGTACGCGCACCGCATGGAAAACATTCCGCCGGAAGAGCGCGACTACAACGTCAAGATCGCGCTGGAACTGGTCGCGCAGCAGGAGGAATCGCAGCGCATCTTCAATTACGTGATGGGTTGCTCGGCCGGAATTTCACTGGTCGTCGGCGGCATCGGGATCATGAACATCATGCTTGCCAATGTCACCGAACGCCGCCGCGAGATTGGTATCCGCCGCGCCGTCGGCGCGACGCAGGGCGACATCCTCCGCCAGTTCCTCTTCGAATCCTTGAGCATCTGCCTGCTCGGCGGCCTGGCCGGTTGCCTGGTCGGCGTGATTTTCACCTACGCCGTTCATGCCAACACCGGCTGGCAGGTCGCACTGGCCTGGTGGAGCATGGTTGTCGCGCTGGGCGTCTCGCTGCTCGACGGCGTCGCCTTCGGCACGTATCCGGCATGGAAAGCGGGTCTGCTGGATCCGATCGAAGCGCTGCGCTACGAGTAACGGATCATTTTCCACATTCCATTTTTGATTTTCCATTTCCATTGCGCAAGCGGCCGAGGCGACTTTTCGTATCTCGCATTGCCATTCCGGCGGTTCGATGGAAAATGAAAAATGATCCGTTGAGCCCCCGGAGGCATCGTGGCTAAAAAAATTTATATCTCCGTCGACTTCGAAGGCGCGGCATGTGTGATCGGTTCGGTCCAGAAACCGCGCGACGGCCTGGAATCGGGGCTCGATGCGACGTCGCCGATCTTCCAGCAGGCGCAGCGCATTGTCACGGCTGAAGTCAACGCCGCCGTGCGCGGCGCGCTGGCGGGAGGCGCGGGGGAGGTGATCGTTGAGGACGCGCACGGTCTGGGCCACAATCTGCTCTACGAACAGCTCCATCCGGAAGCCAAAGTGATCCTCGGCGCTCCGCGTCCGCGGCGCTTCTGCATGCTCGATAGAAGTTTCGACGGCATGATCTTCCTCGCCTACCACGCGATGGCCGGCGTGCAGGGTGGGATTCTTTCGCACACATACTCGTCGGTTTCGGTTCATTTGCTGCGGATCAACGGACGGCCGTATGGCGAGATCGGCGTCGATGCGGGTTTCACCGGCGAGTTCGGTGTGCCGGTAATTCTGGTCACGTCCGACGAAGCCGGATGCGCGGAAGCGACGGATTTTCTCGGCAAGGATGTGCTCACCGTCGCCACGAAAAAGGGCCTGACGCGGAATTGTGCGCTCTCGCTTTCGCCGGTGAAGGCGCAGTCGCTGATCGAATCCGCCGCGCGCCGCGCCGTGGAAAAATGCGCGACGATCAAGCCGTTCCGCCCGAAGGGGCCGTTCACGATCGACAAGACGTACAAGTGGGAAAGCCAAGCTGACGGCGCCGCGACGGCCGACGGCGCGGAGCGTGTCGATGCGTATACCATTCGGCACAAGACCAAGCGGATGATGGATGTGATCAAGTACGTGTAGAAGCAGTGCCGGCGGAGAATGCCATGAGCGGCCCTGCATATTATAAAATGGACAACGTAAAACTAAGTGTGCGGGAACTGCGATGGATGTTTCCAAATAGTTTTTTTCAATTTTCAATCGCTCTACTTTTAAAAATTCTTCGCGTACGGCTCAAAATAAACACAGCCACCACCCGACTCGACAAGCTTGAACGAATAGAAGAGACTCAACTGGATGATTCACTCCGAAATGAAGTAACTCCGATTCTCGAGAAATGCCGCGCGGCTGGAGCGGTCTTTCAATTCTACTTCTCTAACGACGGGGATTTGAGCGACGTAACGAAGTGTTTCTCGGTATTGATTGGGCACGATGGAAGATGTGTGGTCCTCGTCCTCTACGCGCGAAATCAACATTTTTCAGAATTGGATGTGGTTTGTTTTTCGAAATTTCACGACGGTTCATTGCTTTCTACATCCAATAAGGCGCCATCGTTTCATGTCCCCCCAAATGTATATCAAGAATCCCTGGCCGGCGCCGATCCTCAAACACTCTTCGAACGGCATAGCCAGCGACTCTGCGCTTTCAAAACCGCGCAACCCCTTGTCGTGACGCCGGTATCAGTGGAATCCATTCTGGTCGATATTATGAATTCGGGCTTGGACGAAAAGGTGGCCCGCGGCCTGTTCGTAAAAATGTCAGATGCCGAAGTCGAAGCATTGCGTGAACGACTGAAGAACACAGTCCAACGGTGCGACGCGACTCACCCGACGAGTTGAGACCGCAAACATAGCGTTGAAGTATGATTGATTGGCGTATGAAAAGTAAACTCGTCACTGCAATGACTTAACTCCAAAAGGCTTGCATATTTGTTCGGTGTAATTTGAAGTGAGGCACCCGCTCACCTCTCTTTTCTGGTGTACATCACTCAGCACAATTTCCCGCGCTTTGGATGACTCCCAAGGAGACCGCCATGCTCCGCCGCCTGACCCTCGCCGCCCTCGCGCTCTGCGCCGTTCACGCTTGTTGCGAAGAAGGCGCGCTGATCGATGCCATGGATGCCGTCAGCTTCACCGCGCCGACCGACGGCGATAAGAAGGTGAAGGGCGCGGTGGAGCTCGTCGACGGCAAAGTCGGCAAGGCGCTGAAGTTCACGTTCGAAGACAACTGCCTCAACGTTAACGCGACGCCAATCAATACATTCAAAGCCACACCCGAGTGGGATAACGCGGCGGGGATTTCGTTCTGGCTGAAAGGCGACGGCTCCGATCATCTCGGCAGCTTTCAGTTCGTTTACAATTGGGATTACACGACGCGCTACACGGTCACATTTCCCATCGACAGCACCGAATGGAAAAAGGTCGTGATTCCCTGGCGCGAGATGATTCCGTCGCTCTCGCGCGGCGAGATCAAGCCGCTGGATCCCAAGACTGGCAACCTGCCGTCGAAACTCGCGCTGGTCGGTTTCGGGAAATGGTGGTTCTGGAAAGATTACGCGGGCCATTCCTACACCATCGACGACGTGCGGCTGGAAGCGAAGATCGAGCTCGACACCACCGACTACACGCCAAAGGGCAACCCGCTCGCGCGCGTGCAGCAGAAGTTGAAAGAGAAGAAGCCGCTCACGATCGTGACCATGGGCGATTCGCTCAGTGCGCCCGAACACTGGGCCAACAAGGAGGTCATCTGGCACGGCCTGTTGACGAAGATGATCAAAGAGAAGTACGGTAGCGACACAAAAATCGTGAACCCGGCCATCGGCGGCACGGAGCTGCTGCAGGGGCTGATCATCATTCCGCGCTGGGTCAAGCAGGCGCCGGAACCGGACCTGGTGGTGATCTTCTACGGTGGCAACGATCGCGCCGGCGGCGTCACGCCGGAAAAGTTTCTGGAGATCCAAAAGGACGCCGTCGAACGCGTGCGCCGCGCCACCAAAGGAAAAGCCGACGTGATGATCATGCCGACCGCGCCGGCCATCGCCAAGGCCGACCCGCCCGAACCGACGGCGTGGGAACTGACGCGCCCCATCGCCGAAGCCTGCCGCAAAGCCGCCGCCGCGAAAAACGCGGGCGTGGCCGATGTCTACGCCGCGTTCGATGCGGTGCCCAAGGACGGCCGCGAGAAACTCTTCGCCAATCTGCCCGGCACGACGACGTGCGAAGGCTGTCACCTCGGCGCGTTTGGGCATGAAACTGTGGCCAAGACGGTGCTGGCTGCGATGGAAGGCGGGAAGTGATCTTCCTCGTGCAGTGTTAGCCGCGTTTGGAAGATGTCGGGTAGCGTTTCAAATCTTCGATCAGCGCTTCATACTTTGGCAGATAGAAGCCTTTGCAAAATGCCGAGAGTCTGTCGTGATAAATCGTAGCGATCTCGGTTAAATTGGGGCGTGCCACCAACGTAGCTACAATCACACCGGTTGAGCAGCGAAGCCAAGTCATGCCACGATGCGGACAAGGCGCCATGGGTTCACTATTCAACAAGTGGTCAATTGCATTGAGACTTCCATAGTTGCCATAGTACGGCAAACAAAACGATTCAAACAACTCCATGAGTTCATCGACAACCCGTGGAATTTGATTCTCGCTCTCCAAATTAATCCGCGGCTGAAGCAAGGTTGCAATACCTTTTGATGGATTCAGCGTCAGTACACTATCACCAATTGTTGGCGTATCCTTTTGATACTTCGGCTCAAAACCGGACGTTCGATGAAAGATCGTTTCGACTTCGTCGATCCGAATAGCGACCTGTGGATCAATAGAAAAGTGTTGGCCGTAGTTTTTAACGACGAGTTGGAAAATGTTAATGCCGAGTGCGGTCCGCCTGAAAAACCAATCCTTCTTCTTGTTCAGCTTAAATTCGTATCTCGAAAACCGGCCAACGCATTCTTCGAAAAGTAACCGTCTGATTTCGGATTTTGCCATTCTTCACCGTTGCAGCGAATACCGGTACGGCACAATCACCCGCGAGTCCACCGCGCGCCCATCAGCCAGCGCCGCGCGGAAAGTCCAATCCTTCGCCGCGGAGAGCGCCGCGCGGTCGAGTTCATCGTAGCCGCTGGAGAGCGCCAGCTGAACCGCGCCCACGCTGCCATCGGCGCGCACTTCGACGTTGACCTTCACCAGTCCTTCGTGGCCGGCGCGCTTGGCGTCTGACGGGTAGCCGCCGCCGCTGATATGAATCGGCTCCGCGTTGCGCGTGATACCCGCCGGCGCGTGTGTGCCCATGCCCGCTCCCGAGCCTTGCCCGTCGCGGCCGCTGCCCGATCCTGTGCCGCTTCCGCTGCTGCCGAGAGCGCCTGACCCTGCGCCATTGCCCAATCCGCGGCCTGAACCTGGCGTGTTCAACGTTCCCGGCGCGCCGCCCGAATTGTCCGCGCCGATCCCGATCGTGTTCGCCGCCGCGACGGTTTTGATTATGACGCGCGACCAGTCTTCACGCGCCAGTCGGACGTGTCCGACTTCCGAGCTCGCCGCGTCATCTCCACCACCGCCACCCGATTTCGCCTGCTCGACTTCCGGGAGCGTCCCGCCGTCCGCATCGTCTTGAAATCCGTTCTGTTCCGACGTTTCGACGACGGCCTGAACCGGTTCGATCTCGGTGATCCGTTGTGTTTCCAGCGGAGCCGGTTCCGCCAGATCTGGCCGCGGCTCGAGCACCAGCGCTGGCATGGGCGCGTCGCAGTTTTCGGGCAGATCCGAGACGATCGTGACCGCCAGCGGTTCGGCCGGCATTCCCGCGTGCAGCGATTCGTGTCGCGCCGAAATGGCAATCATGCCGCAGAGAGACACGGCCAGAATGTGGATCAGCAGCGAGAGCAACAACGCGAGACTGGCGGGGTTCATCGGCCGTTGGGCCTGCTCGTGAACGACCGGAAGCGTGCGCGGCGGCGCGGAAGTGGCGATCAGTAATGTCGCGTCCATATGCTGGAGAACTTCCATCAGGAGTCGATACGAGCGGTAACTTGTTTTTAAGCCCGTTACGATCTGTTCGCAAGCGGTACTTTGTACTCAGTGCCGTGGAAATTCGAGATTCTCGTTTTTGACATTCTTTTTTGTGACCTGACAATGCTTTCACCGTTTGAGAAAATGCCCGGCCTGAATGTTTCACCGAAAGGCAGACCTGATGAGTACCCGTGCCAGAGATGTTTACCAATGGACCGTCCCTGGCCGCGCCCTCGTGTTCGTGCTCGCCGCGTCGTCGATCTGGTGTTTGCTGGCCGAATTTTACGGCCTGTGTTCGATGCAGACGTTCACGTTTTACGTCTCGATTCCAGCGCTGACCGTGCTCGCGGCGATGGGCGTGCTCGACTACTCAAAGGGAGACGGGCGGCTCTGGCGCATGCTGCTGTGGAGCGGGCTGGCGGGATTTCTGGCGGCTGTCACGTACGACACTTTTCGCATTCCATTTGTCTTCTCGAAGGAATTGGGCATCACCGGGTTCATCCCGTCTCTGCCGCTATATAAAGTGTTTCCCCGCTTTGGCGCGATGATTCTGGGTCAGCCGGTGGATCAGGCGACGTACTCGCTCTCCGCGCAGATCGTGGGCTGGATCTACCACTTCAGCAACGGCATCACCTTCGGCATGATGTACGCCGCGATGGTCGGCAGCGCCACAAAACGCAACTGGGGCTGGGCGGTGGTCATGGCCGTGGGCCTGGAACTGGCGATGCTCTTCACGCCGTACACGTCGTATTTCGGCATCCAAATCGCCGCGACGTTCGTGATCGTGACCCTGACGGCGCATCTGTTCTTCGGCGTCAGCCTGGGGCTGCTCTTCCGCCGCTTTACCACACGTCCGCAGACGCCGGCATTGGCGTGATGCGCGTGCGTTTTTTCGCGCGCTGAGTTACGATTCCGCTTCAATCCTGCGGAGGCGTATCGATGTCATCCCATCTCTTTGCCATCGGCGGTGGCGGTTCGTGCGGGCCCAAGGGCGGCCCCAACCGCATGCTGATGGAAGTCCTGAAAACCACCGGCAAGCGCTATCCCAAAATCTGCGTGATCCCGACCGCGTCTGCCGACAACCGCGAGACGATTGCGAATTTCTCGGAAGCTTTTCATCGGCTGAACGCGCACCCCAATTATCTGTCGCTCTATTCGGTCCCCACGCGCGATCTGGAAGGCTACGTCGCTGAATTCGACGCCGTCTACATTTGTGGCGGCAACACGCGCAACCTGATCGCACTCTGGCGCGAATGGGAACTCGACCGCATTCTCGTCAAAGCATGGAAAGCAGGCCTGGTGCTCTCCGGCGCGTCGGCGGGAGCCAATTGCTGGTTCGAGCACAGCAGCTCCGACTTCATTCCCGGCGAATACAACCCGCTGGCCGGTCTCGCCGTGTTGACGGGCTCGTTCTGCCCGCACTACTCCAATGAGAAAGATCGCCGCGAGTCGTACTTACAGATGGTGGCCAGCGGCGCGCTGAAGCCCGGTTACGCTGCCAGCGATCGCGCGGCGATCCACTACGTCGACGGCGTATTCAGCGAAGCGCTGGTCGAATGGGAAGAAGCCGCCGCGTTTCGCGTCGAGCGCAGCGCCGACGGGAAAGCGGTGGAGATGCGGCTGCCGGCGCGGACGGTGTAGGAATGTCGAAGGTTGAAGAAATGAGGGACTGACGACTGATGGGTCGTAGATGCTGGGTGATGGATAGGCCATAAGGCGCTAACTTGACTCCTGCATTTATCTCCTCGATAATCGCGGCGCGTTCATGCAGCAGAGCGCATTATTCCTTCTAAATTGCGGAGACCTATCTTGAAATCCTGCCCCTTTTGCGTTGGACAAATTCCGGATAGCGCAAGCAAGTGTCAGCATTGCGGCGAATGGATTGACGGCAAAACCAATCCCAATTCCAATACAGAACTCGGACGCGTGGCAAATCGGTTTGTCACGGTTTGGATTTTCTTGAGCGTCGGCGGTTTTGTGATTGGTGTGGCCTTTTTCTTTTTATTCTGGCTGCCGAATTGGAATAAGATGCAGCGGGATTTCGACAACTTCCCGAAGACTCAAGTACCCTTCCAAAAATGAATTCACGTCAGCTGAACCGCGCGTGAATTCAAGTCAGTTTCCCGGGCTCCCAGCCCATCAGAAACGCAAGATCACCGTTCGATGCGCGCGGATGTTCTCAATCGGAATCGTCAGCGTCGTCCCGGCCAACTGCCCCCGCTCCCTGCGCTCCGCGTAGTTCTTCTCCGCGTCGTCGAGGGCGATGGACACGATGGCGCGCGGCTTGGCCGGCACTTCTACCCGCAGCTCGGCACGCGTGGTCTTCTTGTCCTTGTGCTCATGGTTGATCAGGTGGATCAGCCACTCGCCCGTGTCCTTTCTCGCGGTGGCATGAACGTAGAGTTTTCCATGCGTGTCCACGCGGATGCCAAATCCGCCGGGGACCAGCCAGGCCATGACGTCGTCAATTTCGGCGGCATTGCGGGGAAGCATGAACCAGTCCGCGCCGATGACCCAGTGATCGGGCGTGCGCGGAAGACGATCGACATCCATTTCGCGAATCCAGGCGACCTGGCCCTTGCCGAACTTGCGCTTGATGACGGACTGGCCGGAGCCCAGCGGATCTGCGCCGATCAATTCATGAAACGCATTCAGCGGCATGAGCGCCTTCTGCATCTCGTTCAACGTCGTGATGCGCCCTACGCGCTGCCGTCGGGCACGATAGTACCGATCGTAAACGCCCGCGGCACCCGTGAGCAGCAGGCGGCCGCCGGTCTTGACGAAGCGGACCAGCGCGTCCCGGACCTCATCGGACATCACTTCGGCGCCCGCCACGATCAACAAGCGGTACGTGTCACCGAGCTCGTCGAGCTGGCCGTTGTGTACAAAATCGAACGGAATGTGCCGCTCGACGAGATACTGCTCGATGGCCAGCGTTTCCTCCCAGGGACTCCACCGATTGTAGGCGAGGCTGTTGCGCTCGCGCAGCACCGCGACGGTCGCGCGCGATTCGGCGTGCAGCTGGTAGTCCTTGTAGCGCGTCCAGAATCCGTGAGGCGCCGACGAGAGCGCCAGGTCTTCGCAGAAATCCGCCACGCGCCCGGTGCCCCAATGCGCGCAGCCGAAGGCGCGGCACCATTTCTTGGCGCGGTACTGGCCGAGCATCGCGCCCTTGGCGTTGACGCGCTCCTCGCCATTGGCCTCATCGCAGACCAGTTCGATCTTGGGAAACATCTGATCGGCGTCGTTGCCGCGCCAGAATGCCGCGGCGAAGCCATCGCCCTCGCACGCATTCATTTCGACGTACACGTTGGGATTGCGCTGATGAATGAAGTTCGCCAGCCGTTGCGATGCGCCGCCGAGCGTATGGCATTTGAAATCGATCCACGACCACTGGTGCGGAGCCATTGCGCGCCAGAACTTGGCGGCCGGGTTGTGCTGGTTGAACCACGGCACGGTGGCGTGAGTGAAGTCCGACATCCCGAAAATCTCTTCGCCCAGCTTTCCCGCGAAGCGCTCCTGCAGGTATTCGCGGTACAGACGCGTGCAGCGCTCGCAGTGGCAGGCTTCCGGCTCCGCTTGCATGCCGATATTGTCGAAGTGAATTCCATCGGCGCCGGCATCGATGGCGCGCGCCAGCACTTTTTCCATGTAGCTTAAATAGCCGTCAGATGAAAAGCAGGGCCGGTAGCGGAAAGCCTGGAAGGTAACCTGGCAGCTGGTCGGTTGTCCGGCCTGCGTGCGTGCGATCCAATTGACCGCGTCGGGTTCTTCGTGAAGCAACGTGTCGAACGTGAGCGAACCGAACGAATGGTAGCAGACGGAACGGAGACCTAATTTCTTGCAGAGTGGGAACAACCGCGCGACCTGGTCCTGGCATTCCTGCTCATGCTTCAAACCATAACCTTTCCACCAATTGAACCAGACCTGGTTGTAGCCCTGCCGGGCCAGGTCTTCCATAAAGGTGCGGGTGCGTTTGAAATCATAGACTTTCTTGAGATTGTCCCCGCCGCCGCCGCGCATGCGTTCGAAATGAAGCGGTTCGAACATGCTGTACGCGCGAATGCCTTCATCAAAAATCCAGGTGGCGGACTTCTTGTCTGTCTGCATGCGCGTACGATCCCCTTCCGTGGTGGCTGGCGAGTGGCTCAATCCGTCGCGTTGTATTTTTTGCAATTGCCGCCTTATCATCAGCGCTCACGGAAATCCACCACAACTACACGTTGCGGAATGAACTCGACGACGCGCATACGGAAGGGATCGCGATCCATAATGACACAGCAAAACCAATCCACGCTGGCGGGAAGACGAATCCTGTTCCTGGGCGACAGCATCACTCAGAATGGCGCGTACGTCACGATGATCGAGTACTATCTGAACCGGAACTTCCCCACCCAGAATTTCGACCTGATCAGCATCGGCCTCTCCAGCGAAACCGCGTCGGGATTGTCAGAGAAGATTCACCCGTTCCCGCGGCCCTGCGTGCATGAACGTCTGGCCCGCGCGCTCAGTGCAATCAAGCCGGAGGTGGTGGTGGCCTGCTACGGAATGAACGACGGTATCTACCATCCGCAAAGCTCCGAGCGCTTCCACGCGTTTCAAACCGGCATCCTCAAACTGGTGCGAGACGCCCAGTCGGCCGGCGCTCAGGTGGTCCTGCTGACACCGCCGCCATTTGATGCCTTGCCCATCGAGAAAAGCCTGCTCAACGATGACGCTCCCGACTTCAGCTACATCAATCCGTTTTGCAAATACGATCAGGTCCTGCAGGAGTACAGCCGCTGGATCATGAACTTGAAACAACCCGGTGTCACCGCGGCCGATCTGCATACGCCGCTGAACGATTACCTGAAGCAGCGCCGCCAGAAGGATCCGCGCTTATGTTTTTGCAGCGATGGCATCCATCCCTCCGCCGCCGGCCATCTGCTGATGGCCCGCGCGTTTCTCAAAGCGCTGGGCGTTCCGCTGCTGGATGTGGACCTGGACGCGGAGCTGAAAGCGATGCAAGCCGATCGGCTTTTCACACTGACCGACACGCACCGTCAGACGCGCTCGTCGGGTTGGCTGGATTTTGTCGGCTACACGCGCGACACGGCGGTTAAAAAAAATTCGAGAGAAGCGGAGGCGCGGGCCGCGGCCAAGTTGCAGGAAGAGATCGACAGTCTTCGCAGAGCCCACACAGGACCGTAGCCCATCCTTTACGCCTGTGGTGTAAGAGAGAGTGCCAGGTCTCCGCAAAATTCCGCCACGCGTCCACGAAAAGCGCGAATACAGCAGCGTCTTTGATGAGCGTATGTGCGCTAATGGATCAATGTATAGATTATCGAGTTAACTCCTGCTTCCGTCCTTTTTGGGTTGGACCTTGTGGGAATCGCGTTGTGTATTACGATCTGCGCTCTTTGAGGTGGATAGATGGGTTCCAATATAACTACTCTAAGTCGAAAAACGGTGTACACGCTCATCGGAATGATTGGCATCCTGATCGGGCTATCGGTCTTTACCTTCGCGTACGCGGAAGGGTTTTCGTATTTCTCGACCGATCCCAAGGCCTGCGTCAATTGCCACATCATGAATGACGAGTTCTCGTCGTGGAAGAAATCCGGCCATCACCATGTGGCCGTCTGCGTCGACTGCCATCTGCCCCATGAACTGGTGCCCAAGCTGATCGCCAAGGCGCGCAACGGCTACAACCATTCCAAGGCCTTTACGCTCGAAGACTTTCATGAGCCGATCATGATCACGCCGCTCAACGCGCAGATTCTGCAGGAAAACTGCGTGCGCTGTCACAACACGCTGGTTCACGACTCCATCATCGTGCCGGCTGGAGGCGTCAGGGAAGCGCAGTTGTGTATTCACTGTCATCGAAACGTGGGCCACGCGCCCACTCATTAGCCGTGTGTACTGAGGACCATTCGTGATGATTTCGCGCCGCGTTGTTGTTTTCGCCATT
Organism: Planctomycetota bacterium; assembly: GCA_038227875.1. GTDB lineage: Bacteria > Planctomycetota > SZUA-567 > H5-PLA8 > H5-PLA8 > JBBRPR01. The sequence goes on along the minus strand of JBBRPR010000005.1, from coordinate 198,774 downwards.
CTGCTGACCGCTGTCGCCACGGGACTGGTGGCGATGCTGCTGGTGACCATCGTCAGGCATAAGCAGGAGGAGAAGAGCCCCTATCTGCGGCTGGTCAAAGTCACAGACCAGACGACCGATCCCGCGCCCTGGGGCGTCAACTGGCCGCGCGAATTCGATCAGTATTCCAAGACCATCACGTCCTCGAAGACCACGTTTGGCGGCGGCGATTCCAGCCCCAACGAAAAGGCCGTGGTCTATCCCTTCCTGACCCGGATGTTCGCCGGCTACGCCTTCTCGCTGGATTACCGCGACCGCCGCGGGCATGCGTACATGCTCAGCGACCAGGAAAGTACCCGGCGCGTCAAAGAGCGGCCGCAACCGGGTTCCTGTCTCAACTGCCACACGTCCGTGGTGCCGACCTATTCGCGGCTGGGCGACGGCGATCTGACGGCCGGCTTCGAGAAACTCTGCAAGATGACCTACGCCGACGGGCACAAGGAGATCGAGAAAACCGGTTCGGTCAATCCGGTCTCGGACGGCATGACGCAGGTGATGACGCCCAAGGAAGGCGCGCACCCCGTCTCGTGCGTCGATTGCCACGATCCGGAAACGATGAAACTACGGGTGCAGCGTCCGCCGTTTATCGCGGGGATCAAGGCCTTGAAGGCGAAGCAGGGCGTCAAGGATTTTGACGTCAACCGCGACGCGACGCGCCAGGAAATGCGCTCGTTTGTCTGCGCTCAATGCCACGTGGAATACTATTGCGGACCGAAAGTGCCGGCTCTCTTTCCCTGGGGCGAGGGCCTGACGGTCGACGAAATCGAAAAGTTTTACGACGAATACAAATTTCCCGACGGCCATCCCTTTTACGACTGGGTGCACGCCGAGAGCGGCGCGGAGATGCTGAAGGCCCAGCATCCGGAGTTTGAAACCTGGAGCCAGGGCGTGCACGCGCGGTCCGGCGTGGCTTGCGCCGATTGCCACATGCCCTACGTCCGCGAAGGCGCGATGAAAGTCTCCGATCACTGGGTCCGCTCGCCGCTGACCAACATCAATCACGCCTGCCAGCAGTGCCATCAGTACGCGGAATCGGAAATCCAGTCGCGGGTCAACGCGATTCAGAATCGCAATTTCAACCTGCTGCAGCGCGCCGGCCAGTCGCTGATTGATTTTCTGGATACCGTCAAACTCGTCCGCGCGCCGTTCAACCAGGCGCACCAGGACGAAGCGCAGACCAAGGCGCGCGCTGAACTGGCCAAGGACGAAAGCTATGCCGCGTTGAGCGCCGAAGAGCAGGCGCGGAAGCTGACTGAAAAATCCGCGGCAACGCTCAACGCCCTGTGGGCCGCCCACGTGAAGGAAGATCCGGCGTTGCAACGCATGGCGCGGCTGCACCGGCGCGGGCAGTGGCGGCTGGACTTTGTCGCCGCGGAAAATTCGATGGGCTTCCACGCTCCGCAGGAGACTGCGCGCGTACTGGGTGACGCGATTGATTTTCTCCGTTCGGCGCAGTTGGAAGCCGTGCAATTGCTGCCCGCAAACACGCCGGTGCCAGTCAACACCCAGACGCCCGTGCCGCTGAGTTCGATTCCCAGCAAACCGGAAAGCGGATCGCATTAAGCGACGCCGCGGTCCTTAACCACAGGTTTCGCTGGACCGAAACGCAACGCCAGCTGCGCCCGTCGGGCCGGCTGGATTTTGTCGTCTACACCCGCGACACGACGGTCAAGAAAGAGTGAGTTGAAGCGTCGGATCGCTGCGGCTCATTGCAGGATGAGATCGACCGCGTGCGACAGGCCAAAGCGTGAGGGACTGGCCGGGTGGATTCCCCGGACTGCGAGTATGCATCTGGAGCGAAGAGCGTAGGCTGTAAACGAGTGATCGAGCCATCCCGGACGCGCCTATGGAACGAAAGTCGGTAGAGCGCTGGATGAATGCCACCGTCATCGGCATCGGCTTGTCTTCGCTCTTCAGCGATCTCAGCCACGAGACGATCACGGCGGTGCTCCCTGCGTTCCTGGCCTCCATGGGCACGGCCGCCGCGGCGCTGGGAACTATTGAAGGCGTCGCCGATGGTTTGTCCAGCCTCGCCAAGCTCTATGGTGGATGGCTGGCGGATCGAGTTGCGCGGCGCAAGGTTCTCTGCGCCACCGGCTATGGCATTATGGCCTTATCGCCCGTGCTGATTGCAAGCGCCGTCACATGGCCGCTGGTTCTCGCGGGACGTGGCGTGGCCTGGATTGCCAGGGGACTTCGCACGCCATCGCGAAAAGCGCTGCTGGCCGAAGCGGTCACGCCTCAGACGCGGGGTCGAGCCTTCGGCTTTGAACGGGCGATGGACACCACGGGTGCGATTGTCGCGCCGCTGGCGGCGCTTGCCTTAGTGAGCGCCGGCTTTTCGCACCGGACGATTATTCTTTTCGCGGTGCTCCCGGCGTTGATGCCGGTGCTCCTCATTTCATGGCTGGTTCAGGAAACTCCAGACCGCGTGCCCGCGAAGAAGCCGTTTCTGAAAAGCTTCAGCGGCTTCAGCCGCGATTTCAAAGCGTTCCTCACCGCCGTGGGAATCTTCGGACTCGGAGATTTCGCGCGGAGCCTGTACATCCTCTACACGGTCGGGGTCTTGATGCCACAGGTGGGCCTGGCAAAGGCCTCGACGATCTCCGTCGCGCTCTATGCCGTTCACAACGTCTTCTACGCCCTGTGGTCGTACGGTGGCGGCTGGATCTCCGACCACTTCAACAAGCGACTGTTGCTCGTGGTGGGTTACAGTGCTGCCGTCTCCGCCGCGCTCTGTGCCGCCTGTGGAGTCCAGAGCTACGCCGGGCTGGGAATCATGTTCGCGCTGGCAGGCACTGCGATTGGAATTTACGAAGCCGTCGAAGATGTGATCGCAGCCGACCTCCTGCCCTCTGAAATAAGAGGAAGCGGCTACGGAGCCCTGGCCGTTGTCACCGGACTGGGCGATTTATTCAGCAGTTTCACAGTAGGCTGGTTATGGTCCGTCTTCGGAACCCAGACCGCCTTCGGAGTGGCCGCCGCACTGATGTCCACGGGGATCGTGCTGATGCTGTACCTGTCCGCGACGACCACGCCGGAGCCGAAATCGGAGTGAGCCATTTCACGCAAAAGAATGTGGCCACGACCTATAATGAAGGGTTCATAGAAGAGAACGATTCGCAAATTTGATTGGAATCTAATTGAATTAGTTTCATCTTGAGCAAATTAGGATAGATTCATGTTAATGCGCGAAACCATCTTCTGGTTTGGAAAGAATCTATTCATTTACACTGTGCTATGCGCAGCGATATTTCTCATGATGCGGACGTCTTTCAACTACTCTACTTTCGAAACCAATATTCAATTTCTTGCCTACAAGCAGGATTATCTACAAAACCCAGTTTGGAAATCGGCGTTTTATACGCATGTGTTTTCAGCATTTCTTGCACTCTTTGCCGGTCTCACGCAATTCTCTACACTTTTTATGCAGCGCCACCGCAAGGCTCACCGCTTCCTGGGTCATGTATACGTGTGGAATATCCTGCTTATCAATTTTCCTTCAGCGCTGATTATGGCCATTTACGCCAACGGTGGCTTCCTTGGAAAGTCTGCATTTCTACTGCTCGATTGTTTATGGTTTGGATTTACTCTTCAAGCACTCAGATCTGCCATCGACAGGAAATTTGACGAGCATCGTGACTTTATGATTCGCAGTTATGCGTTGACCTTTTCAGCAATCACCCTGAGGACGTGGAAAATCATTTTGACTCAAACCGGTTGGATGGATCCCTCTCATATTTATGTTGCAGAGGCCTGGTTGGGCTTCCTGCCCAACCTCCTTCTGGCCGAGGTGATCATTCGCTCAAAAAAGAAGAGTCCTAGCGTTGAAACGAAATTGCGCCAACCGCAATAAGTGCAAATAAGACGACTACAAAACTTATGAAATAGACAAAGATAGAGCCCAAAAGCTTTACCAGAATATGTGCATCCTCCATAAATTTTCGATAGCTTAAATAAGTCAATAGAAAGGGACCGATTAAGAGCACAATACCTTGAATCATTTGGGTGTCTCCATCAGATAGAATTGATACGAAGTATGCCCGGGGGAAGTTCTGTAAGCGAGTAAAATAATGGATTGAGTGGAGCTCGCTGGTGCGCTGCAAGGACCAGCTCGCGGGCGACGAGCAAGGCCAGACATAGGACTACAATCACCGTCTGGTTGTTGACTCAATGCTTGCTCCACCTGTTTCCTGAGCGCTTAACCTCAGAAAACGCTGCCGGCCGTCGGTCTCTACTAGCCATACCGCGGGTAACTTCAAGATGTCACGACTTTGTTGTTGACTGCGCCGTCTCCCGCGCGTAATATCTAACCAAATGGTTAAACGTCATGACGAACAACTCAACCGGATCTTCGGGGCGCTGAGCGATCCTACGCGCCGCGCCATCCTCGAACGCCTCGCGCAGGGCGAACGCTGTGTGGGCGAACTGGTGGAGCCACTGTCAATCTCCGGCCCGGCCGTCTCCAGGCATCTACGCGTGCTGGAGCGCGCGGGACTGCTTGAACGCACCAAGACCGGACGCATGCGCGTCTGCAAATTTCAGCCGCAGCCGCTCGACAACGCCACGGCGTGGATTGAAAAGCACCGCGCCTTCTGGGACGACAAGTTCGATGCCTTGACGCGTTATTTCGAACAGACTGACGAAAAGAAGAGCAAAGAAAGGATGCCATGAGCAATCCCAAATCCACAGAGAGAGTTATTTTGCGGATGCGCCGGATCATCCCCGCGCCGCGCGAGGCGGTGTTCAAGGCGTGGACCGATCCGGATCTGATCCGCAAATGGTGGTGCGGTCCCGGCTGCGCCGTCAACAGCGACCTGCGTTCCGGCGGCGCGTATGGCTGGAGCCACAAAGACAAGGATGGGAGTTCCAACGGCGTCTTCGGCACGTACCTTGAGATCGATTCGCCCCGCAAGCTGGTCTTCACGTTCAATTGGGAGGGCGATGACGGCCCCGGCACGACGGCGACCGTGGAATTCTTCGATGCCGGCGGAAAAACAGAGATCGTCCTGACGCACGACATCACAGAGAATGCCAATGCCTGCGAAGAAGGGTGGGGCGGGTGCCTCGACCGCATGGAACAGATTTTTGCGCAGACCGTTTGAAGCTATTGGGTTATTGAGCAGGGGATCTTGAGGTCTCCCGCGTCGGGAGCGGATAGCCGCGTCGGGAGAGGTTAACGGTGAGCACGAACTCCAAAACAGTCAAATGTTCGATCGTGATCGCCGCCGCGCCCAAGGTCGTCTTTGAAGCGCTCACCGTGGCCGAAAAGCTGTCGGCCTGGTGGCCGCCGGCCGCGGAAACGGATCCGAAGCTGGGCGGCAAAGTTGTGCTGGTGTGGTCCACCAGCAATCCCACCGGGGCCAACCGCAGCGAGGCTACATTCACCACCTTCGATCCGTTTCGTGAGGTGACCTATTGGAACGTAACGTTCACGCTCGAACCGTTCGGAGCCGGAACCAAGGTAACGATCACCGATACCGACTGTCCGGCGGACGACGGCATCATTTCTGTGGCGGTGGCCTGGGGCTCGCTGCGGCTCAACCTGAAAAGTTACATTGAACACGGCATCGACATGCGGCCCAAGTCCGGAGTCTCAGGATGCTGGGGGGATTGGAAACTATGAACCAGATGACCATCAGTATCGCGACGGCCAAGCCTGCGGAGTTGGCTGATTTCCTTTCGGGCGTCTTTGGTTTGAAGCTGACGACGCAGGAGGAATCGGGCGTCGTCCTGCGGACCGTGGCGCTGATGGCCGGCGTCGAACTGTGCATTGTACCCGACGAGACCGTGAATTCGCCCATCCGGGGGATGGCACAGATCTTTCACGTCACCGATCCCAACACGCCGCAGATCATCGAACGCGCAAAGCAAAGAGGGGTCGATGTGAAAGTATCGGAAGACGGCAAATCAGCCTTCCTGTTCGACCCGGCGGGACAACCCTGGGAAATCGCTTGCCCGTGACGAATCGCGCAGCCATTGGCAGATTTGTGTTTTATATTTTTCTGCGCTCCTTGGCCTACTCGGCGACTACGCCCCCCGGCGTTTAGGCGAATGGAAAAGCCGTGACTGCAAGATCATTCGAGGTACACTCTGAAAGTAAATCCGCCGTCTGGCCAACAAGGAAAATCCCAGTGTTCAGCCTGTACGAGTACCTCCAACGGGTTGAGAAGCGGCCAGGAATGCACATCGGCGGACGCTGTATTCTCACCTTGAATGGATTTATCAACGGGTTCTATCGTGGACTGAACATTGGTTCCACCGGTGAAGATAAAATCGATTCTCGCTCCCCGGATTGGATCGAAGTGGAAAGTCCGCCATTCTGGCAGTTCCACGATTTTGTCGCGCTCAAATATGGCAGATACGAATCCACGGCGGGTTGGAAAAACATTCTCCTGGAAGAAGCGAACCACGACTCCGCCAGAGCCTTTGACCTTTTCTTTAATTCGTTCGAACAGTTCCGGAAATTGAAGCCCGTCCTGCTGCGCAGACTGCGGATGAAGTCGAAGCACCAGCCAACGGGCAATGTAATCCGATCCAATAGTCGAGAATTCAGAGTTCGTGAAATTGCAATCGTCTACTACTCCACAGACTTGCTCTTTTATGGCTTTTACTTCTCGGCCGATACGGCATCGGGATACCTTCGAAAGATGGAAGCGCCATTGGATCATTGGTCGGCAAGGAGCCTTGAAGAATCAATTCAAAAAGCCCAACATGAATTTCGCATCGATTCTGAAGATTGGGAAGTTGTGGAGCAGGTTGTTGAAGAATGATGCGATTGCCGGGAACTGAGCACAGATGAGTTGCCTGGGTAGTTTAACCGACTTTTAACACCGAAAGTCGAGTGCCATGGGCCGTAGTGTATAGCGCAAGGAAGGTTAGCCGGTCTTCAGCCGGCTTTCCGACAGTTGCTCGGGACCGTTGAACTCGCATGATCCAGAACGCGCCGCGGATTGCCGATACACCGAGTGGCAAGTAAATCCCGTTTAAGGTGATCGATCGAATGCGGCAACGCTCCTTGATCCTCATATTCAGTGGACTGGCGCTTTTCGCAGTTGGGTTGTTCGCTGCAACGCGTGGATACTTTTCTTCAAGAGTAATTCTCAAGATCGATCAGCCTCGCTCTGCGCCAGCGCGAACTCGGGAATCGCCAATCGCCTTATATTCGTATTCAAGACCTCTCCTGGTAAAGGGATTATCGCTGGAGGACCTGACCTTCAATCCCGAGTCCGTCGTCAGGTACGAGGGCGAACAGGTCGTCAGGATTTCCGACGACGAAGTTGTGCGCGCGAACATTGAGGTGACCACGCATGGAAACGGCGTGCTGACGCTGACGCAGGGAGGTCGTCCCACACTGACGATTCCGATTTACGATACGTGTGTGGAAGACGACCAGTTTTACGTGTTCGATGGCGAGATGCTCAAGTACGAGTTTACCGGCATGGACGACGACGGAATCCTGGAGATGCGTGTTACCGGCACGCTGATCTTCCGGAACGATCAGTCCGTACTCCATGAGTGGCCAATCGAGGACACCTACAAGTACATCCGCAGTGAGCGCAAGTGGTCGCTGCGTCATTCGAACGGGCCGGCGCAATGGGTTGAGCGGTTGCGTGAACAGATGGCGATGCCCGTCGCGCTGCCATCGTAACAGTCCTACGCTTCTCCGGTCCTACCTTCCTCCCGCGTGCTACCCGACAACAACTTCGTGCCACGAGCTCATTCGTCCGAGAAAGAATCCCCAATTGAACACCCTCAGGGCGTGGGCATTAGTTACAGTACCGACCACTTTTAGCCGAATAGGGCCAGAACTCGCAATCGAGACCGCACAACAATGCCGGACTGGCAAACGCATGACGCCCCCGACCGACCGCTTATAGCCGGAGCGAAATTTAACGATCGAGCACGGCTCGCTGGCCCTAGGTGCACCTAATAAGGAGGCCCAATCCACGTAATATTATGTAACATTTCGTAACATCGCGTACGGAGACCGATTCCCGACCGGGAGCACCCCATGCCCACCCAATCCGCAATCCGCAATGCCCTTACCGCCGCGCTTCCTGAAAATCCGCCGCGACGGCCTTCAGCAGCCGCTTGATGTTCAGCATCTTCTCGGGGTCGGTGACTTGTGTGCCGTTGGCCTCGGTGATGTAAAACACGTCCGTCACCAGGCCTTGCGTCGTCGCGATTTTGGCGAAGTGGATGCTGCAACCCAGGTCCGCCAGCGCGCGGCTCAGGCCGTAGAGCAGCCCGATGCGATCGCCGCAGATCACGTCCACGACCGTGAAGCGCTCAGAGAGCTTGTTGTCGACGCGGATCTCCGGTTCGACGCGGCGCGTGATTGTCGCGGCGCGGGGAATGCGCCGGCGGGCGGCGTCGATCTTCGCCAGGAAATCGCCCTTGCCCTGCAGTGTGTCTTCCACCGAGCGCTCGACGCGCCCCCAGAAATCGCTGCGGCTCGACGGCGCTTCCAAACCCGGCGCGACGCGGAAATGATCGAAGATCACGCCGTCATCGCGCGTGTACGCCAGAGCGGAAATGACGCTCACGCCGGCGCCCAGGAACGCGCCGCAGATCTGCGAAAATCGCTTCGGCCGGTCGGTGGAGACGACCCACATGTCGACCAGTTCGCCCGTCCCGCGCACGGCGGCGGCGGCCTCCATGTTGCCGGCCCGCATGCGCATCAGCGTCTCGAGAGGGAACACCGCGTCTTCGAACGAGACTTCCACCAAGTATCGCTGCGGCACGCGGTGGCAGTGTTCGAGCACCAGCGTGCGCGTCGCTTCGTCCTGTGCCCACTTCAAAAGTTTCGCTTCGAGCGCGCCGGGATCGTCGGCGATGGCCGGAGGCGTGGTGTTCTCCGCGGTTTCCGCAACCGGTGCAGGAGGTGGAAGCGGCAGCGGGTTTGCAGCGCTGTTGGACAAGCGCTGCGACACACCGATGTACAATTCCGAAAGCAGCGCGTCCTTCCAGTGCGGGTACGAGGCATGGCCGACGGAAATCGAATCGCAGTACGTCAGCAGAAAGAGCAGATCGAGATGGTCCTGCGTTTCGATCTTCTTCGCCAGTTCGGTCAGCAGTCCGCCTTCGCCGGGGTCGCGGCGCTGGCTGACCTTCGAAAGCGTCAGGTGATCCTGCACGAGAAAAATGAGCGTGCGAATTGTCGCGGCGCTCAAGCCGAGCCGTTCGCCGATGCGCGGCACCATCAGCGCGCCGCGTTCGCTGTGCCCCGCGTTGCCGCGCGATTTTCCCAGATCGTGAAACAAGCACGCCAGCCGCAGCACGTGCGGCCGGGCCAGCGTTTCAAGAATGCGGCGGCGGAACTGATCGCCAGGTTCCACCGATTGATAGAGCCGATCGGCCGCTTCGACGACGCAGATGGTGTGTTCGTCGACGGAGAAATCGTGGTACGTGTCGTGGAGCACCAGGCCTTCGATCTCGCCGAACTCCGGCATGTACGCGGCGAGCAGGCCCGTGTCGCGCATCGCCCGCAAGGTCCGGCCGACGAAGACGCGCATCCGCAACAGGTTCATGAAATGCTGCGCGGCCGGCGGCGACGAGCGGATCTCGTCGGTCATCGAACCCAGCCGCGAGCGGATCTGTTCCTGCACGTCCTGGCTGAGCGAGAGATTGTTGCGGGCGACGTGGAGAAACGCGCGCATTGCCGCTTCGATCCAGCCGGGGCCGGCGAAGACATCCGCGTGCGAGCTGTAAAGATAGCTGCCGACGCGCGTGAAGTCGGCGTCGATCGGCCGGCGGCGCAGGCGTTCGATGTCGCGTGTGGCCACGGCGCGTTCTTCCAGGTAACGGCGCGTCACCGTCTGCGCCAGCCGGTGGACGGCCGTCGCGGCTTTGAAGTAGTCGCGCAACAAGCGCTCGGAGGATCGCAACTCTTCGGCGCCCTCGTAAGCAAGGTCCTCGGCGACGGACTGCTGCATCTGGTAATCGAGCACGTCCTGCTTGCGCCCGCAGATCGAATGGAGGGAGACGCGGAACGTCAGCAGCTTTTCGTAGCCGGCGCGAGCCTCGTCGATCGCCGCCGCGGAGACCAGCGGCCGGTTGTCGAGCCGCGGAAGATGTCCGGAAAGCTGGCTGGCCCGGTCGATCCACAAGGCGAGCTGAAAGTCGCGCAGCGCGCCGGGGCTCTCCTTCAAATTCGGCTGCGTGCGGTAAACGGGGACGTCCTTCCAGCGGTTGATCGTCTCTTCAAATTTCGCGTCGACAAACGCCCGACCGCGCCGCTTGAAGAACGCCGGAATATCCTGATGCGTAAACCCATCGCCGAACTCGCGGTCGCCGGCGACGAAGCGCGCTTCCAGCACGGACGTCGCGGTCTCCACGGCATTCGCGCCGCTGGCGGAATCTTCCATCACGCGCAGACATTCGTCGGGCGTGCGGACGGCGTGCCCGATGCTCAGGCCCGAATCCCACAGCGGCCGGAGCAGATCGCCGGCAAACGGCTCGAGCTTCTCGGAGGGCATCTCCGGGCGGTGGAGAATCAAGAGATCGATGTCGGAGAACGGCGCCAGTTCGCGGCGCCCGTAACTGCCCATCGCCAGCAGCGCCAGGCCCGACGCATCGGGCGGAATCTGCGCGCGCCTGGCGGCGGCGGCGAGGATCAGCGTCAGGACGCGGTCGGTGAATTCCGACAGGAACTCTCCCGACGCCCGCCCGCCGACTGCGCGATTGATCAGCGCGGCCTTCACGCGCGCCTTGGCGAAGATGGTCTTGAGCGTGTTGCAAAACGGCATGCCCAGCTGACCACCGCCGGCGGCCGCGATGGCGGTGCTGATCTCCGCGCTGAACTCGTTGAGTGCTTCGACAGGCGAGAGAGTGGAATTCACAGAGTCTGGCAAAGTCGCACGGCGCTCCTGGCTGGTAACTCGAGCAGCGAATGTCGAAGGATTCAGAGTGAAAGTCGAGTGACGAAATGGCAAATAATCGGAAGCGCTGAAAACAATCGTGGAGCCGTGCGGAGAGCAGTCCTGAGCCTCAGGCAGACCTTTGTGCCTTTGGGCACAAAGGTCTGCTCGCCGCTGCGCATGTAACAATTGATTTTTGGAGAGAAAGTTCTCAAGAAGATCAGAAATTATTTCTCGAAATCGTGCTCCAAACGAATATAACTACTGAACTGTTATTTAGTTATAATTTAGCGAAATATTCGTGTTTTCGGATTGACGCGCAAATAAAGGCGTGGTATAAGTTTAACCATCAATACGAAAGACAAGTGGCCCGAAAAAGAGCGCAGATAAAAGTCTCGAAGACGGCGGACGTACGGACTTTCTCCCCCCCACAGGTTCGGACAACGCCGTTTAGAGAAGCCGGGAACCGCAAGGTTCCCGGCTTTTTTTATTTCACCCGATACCCTCGTAAGCCTTTAACGGTTATCAAACACAAAGGTTACGGAAACGCTTCAACCCGGGTCGCTTGACTTCTGCGCCCCTATCCCTATCGTTTGAGCGCTCCATAACTTCATGCCCCCAGCGAAATAACAGTTTCAGGAGTAGTCATGTCGCGTACCGTCAAAGCGGGAATCTCCCTCGGCGTCCTGCTTCTAATCGCTGTTGGTTTCTGGGTTTGGCAACACCCTGCAGGCCAGAATACCGTCGCGTCCAACCCGCCGCATAACACTTCCGCAACGACAGATATCACACCTCAACCGATGCTTTGGGGCGGCGCGCTGAATTCCGTGCGCGAAAATGGGGAATTCTTTTCCGACGCCTCCCGCCGCGACTTTGTCAGCTCCATTAAGAAGGTGGATTCCAAATACGTCGTCGAACTGAACTCCCGCGCATTCCTCCCGGACCGATCCGCGATCAGCCAAGTGTTCTCGGAGCTCCCAAAAGCCAAGAGCCAGGAGCCAAGAGCCGCGTATCTCCAGTTCTACGAACACCCGACTCCCCAGCAACGCGAAACACTCCGCGCGCACGGCATCGAAGTGCTGTCGTACGTCGCCGGTTACGCGTGGGACGCGCGGGGGACGCCGGCGGATTTCCAGGCCGCGCTGGATTTTGACTTCGTCCGCGCCGTCGCCCGCATCGATCCGCGCGACAAACTGCAGCCGGAGATCTACGCCGGCCACACGCCCGCGTACGCCCAAGAACCGAATGGCACGCAGACGCGCTTCATGGTGCTGACACATCGCAGCGTGACGCTCGATGCGCTCCAGCAGGCCGCCAGCCAGGCGCCTGCTCTGGCCGACGCGCAGATTCACGCGTGGACGTCGAGTGTGCTTGGGCCGCGCTTTGAAATCGTGGCGACGCGCAACGCGGCCATGGACATTGCGGCGCTCGATGCCGTCGCGTTCGTGGAATTCGCGCCGCCGCCGGTCGCTTCGCGCGATGCGACGACGGATCTGGAATCGGACATCAGCGACGTGCGCGACAAGCCGCCCAGTCTCAACGGTTCGGGCGTCAGCGTGGCGATTCGCGAACTGGGGCAGCAGACCTCGCATCTCGACTTCATTTCCCGCCTTTCGTTTATCACCGCCGGTTCATCGGTGGCGGCAGACGTCAGTCATGCCACCGCCGTCACCGGTCAGATTGGTTCGAGCGGCAGTACGCAGCCCTCGGCCAAGGGCGTTGCGCCCGCGGTCACGATGCTCGGGTACGCGGTGCCTACGTCCGGCACGGCGACATTCTCCAGCGCCGACGTGGTCGATGCCGGCTCGAAGGGCGCGCGCATCTCCAACCATTCGTACGGGCCGACCGGACTTTCGACGTTCGGCGACTACCAGACCATTTCCGCCGATTGGGACAACGCGATCCGGTCCAGCAACCTGCTGGGTATGTTTGCCGGCAACGAAGAACCCGGCCAGACGACCACTCACATCGACTTTTTTGTCGGCGCGAAGAACACGATCTGCGTCGGCGCCACCAGCTCCAGCGCGCGCGCCGGCGACGACAACCCGCCGATCGCCCAGTCCGACGGCATCACCGGCTTCAGCCAGTTCGGTCCGATGAAAGACGGCCGCATCAAACCCGACCTCGTCGCCTTCGGTGAATTCGTGACGCTCGACAGCGGCACCAACAGCACACAAGTTGCCAGCGGCACGTCGTTCTCCACGCCGGTCGTCACCGGTGTCGCGGCGCTCGTCGATCAGGCCTACAAGGCCGTCGTCGGCTCCGAACCCAGCGGCGCATTGATGAAAGCGCTGCTCTGCAATTCCGCCACCGATCTGGGCAACAAAGGCCCGGATGTGATGTACGGCTTCGGCATCGTCAACGCCAAAGCCGCGGTGAACACCATCGCGCTGCAGACGTCGGCGGCCAACAGTCCGTTCTTCGAAGGTACGCTGACCAACGGTCAGAGCACCAGCTTCACGCTCAGCCTTTCCGGCACGCCGCAACTGAAAGCGACGCTCTGCTGGATGGACGTTTCCGGAACGCCCGCCGCTTCCAAAGCGCTGGTCAACGATCTGGACCTGACGCTGATCGATCCCAACGGCGTTACTCATTTTCCGTACTCAATCAACCCCGCCGCGCCGCTGGCGCTGGCGACCAACACGGGACCCAACACCGTCGACCCGATCGAGCAGACCATTATCGACTCACCGATGGACGGCGTCTGGACGGTGGTGATCAAAGCCACGAGCATCCCGTCCGGCTCGCAGCCCTTCGCCGTCTGCGTCAACGTGCCGCGCCAGCCCGTGCCGCTGGTGGCACTCATCCAGGCCTCGCCGACGGAAGGCACTGCGCCGCTGACCGTCGCCTTCACGTCGCAGGGCAGCGCGGGCGCGATCACCAGTTACATCTGGAATTTTGGCGACGGCAACACCGACACCAGCAACGTGCCCAGCTTGAGCCACACGTACACGACCATCGGCACATTCATCGCGACGCTCACGATTACGGACACCAACAACAAGCAGGCGACCGCGTCGGTGACGATCATCGTCGACAAACCGCACCCGTCGACCTTCGCCACGAAACTGCAGGCGAGCTTGAAGTTTCCGCAGGCATCGAAGGATCGCATGTCGGTGGTGCTCACCGCGCGCAATCTGGTGATGACTCCGCAGCAATCCCGCGAAGCCCTGCGCGATGGCAAATTCGAAGGCGTGACGGTCCGGATCACGATCAACAACGTGATCCTGCCTAACATCCAGCCCGCGCCCGCGATCATTCTGGACCGCAAAGCGAGCTACAAATCCACGTCGCTGAACGTGAAGCACAATTTTACGCGCGGCCAGATTCAGCTGACCTTCAACAAGCTGAACCTCGCCGCGATTTTCGACCAGCCCGCCGACCCCGCCACCGGCAAACCCGCGATCCCCGCCAGCGACCCCGCGAGCACCGGCTCCCGGCAGGTCGCGGTGACCGTGGAAACAACCGACGCGATCTACCAGGCAACGTTCAACGTGCTCTACAAGAGCACGGGGAAGTCGGGAAACGCGAAGAACTGAGTCGTCGTACCGCCGGCATCCTGCCGGGGTGTCTGAGAAACTATTGATTGTAATATCAGCCAGTATTCAGTAGGGAACACACATGAATTTATCGGGTGCGGAATACGCCGGCGATGTGGACGCGGTTAAGCGTGCGCTTGAAGCAGGCGAAGACGTCAATCCCAATTCACCTCTGTTGCCGCTGAATACCGCCGTGGGCATGGGCCATGAAGCAATTGCGTTGCTGTTGATCAAGGCCGGCGCTGACGTCAATAAGCCGCCCGGTTTCCCCCCGCTGGTCACGGCTTGTTGCAAAAAAGGCGTGTTGAATCTCGTGAATGCGCTGCTTGCCGCGGGCGCGAACGTGAACGCCACGGCCAATTTTATCACTGACAATCGCAGCAAGATTACGCCGCTGATGGAAGCCGCGAAGAATGGTCATACGGAGATTGTGCGTGAACTCTTGGGTGCCGGGGCCGACGTCCGCCTGCGCGACGGCGGGAGCAATCGGACCGCGCGAGAATGGGCGCAGGAGGGTGGGCACACGGATGCCGTGGCGCTTCTGACCGAAGCGGAAAGAGAGACGACCTTTTCCGCGACAGAGCAATTGATTGCGGCCGCAAAGTCCGGCGACTGTGCCGCCTTGAAATCCGTGCTGGAAAAATGTTCCAATCCGGACCACTGCGAATGCGTACCGAGCGGCATGACCGCGCTAATGTTTGCCGCGCGCCACGGGCATGCAGAGGCAATCAAACTGCTTGTCGCCGCGGGTGCAAACGTGAATGCGACCACGGACCCGGCCAATAATGATCAGGCTCGCGCCCGTTCGAGCTACTCGTTGGGCGGCGAACGGTTTGTCAATTGTCGCCTGGCGCGCACGGCATTGATGAATGCCGCTGAGTACAATCAACCGGAAGCGCTGCGATTATTGCTGTACGCCGGTGCTCAGGTCAACGCCGCCGATCATCTCGGATTGACGGCGCTGATGTTGGCGGCGCGCAAGGGGCATTTTGAATGTGTCAAAGATTTGTTGGAAGCACACGCGGACACTGAGAAATCCGATCTCGACGGAACGACAGCGCTACTGCTCGCCACAAATGCGATTCATATTCCAGTTGTAACCATGCTGTTGGCTGCGGGTGCGAAGCCTGATGCTAAAAATAAGCACAAATCATTTCCACTTCAGGCGGCGTTAAAAACGGGAAATTCCGAGCTAACTAATCCGCTACTTAGGAAGTTTTTGGCTGATCGCCCGAAATTGACAAAGACCGATCGAAAGACCTTGGGGTTGCTTATCGCTACGGTTGCGAAAGCGACCCGGGAATATCAAGTGGATGACTCCAGTCCACCGGCACCGAATGCAAAAGGCCGTGCGTTTTATTCCCAAACGGGAACGACGCATGAATCCAGATTGTTGCCGGATGCGGAAGTGCAGGTGCTTGCTCAATTGCTGATCGACGCGGGCGCCGAAATCAACGCGCAGGATCCGCGCGATGGTACTCCGCTGATGATTTGTGCAGGAGAAGGACATATCGCGCTGGCCGAGTTGTTATTGCGGTATGGGGCTGACATCAACGCGCAGCACGCAAAATCAGGAGAGACGGCGCTCTTTACCGCCATAAGAACACCGAGACTTCCCGTGCTGGAGTTCCTGTTGCAACACAAAGCAGACCCAAACATTCCGAATGACAGTGGTGAAACTCCATTGCTGAAAGCAGAGAAATGGAAACAGGCTCGCGAGATATTGATCAAGTATGGGGCAAAGCTTGAGGTGAAGGAGACGCCGCGTCTGGCGGTGGCCCGCCGGAAAGAGGGGGAGGAGCGCGCGAAACGGTTGGCAAAGAACGACAAGAAGTGGGGGCCGGAAACTCCGAAGCTTGATTTTTCCGCTGCTGGCAGCTCTGCAAAATTTCACGCGGCCGTCGCGAAACTGGCGGAACGATGCGGGAATCCTTGCGTCCCAGTTGCAGCGGCGCCCGGACTTTATCGATGCGATGTGCGCTCAACACGCACCGTCGAACTGGAAAAGCTTCACCGCGAATTCATCGGCGACGGCTGTTATCTCTTTCAGCGCGATGCCACTGACGCCACAGCGCTGATGCTGGCGCCAACCGCCGATCGCTACGCCGTGATCGCCGCGCTGCAGACCAACGGACAGAATTACGACGTGGGCCCCGGAGGCATCATTGAATTCCTGAAGGAACTCGAAACCGAACAGCCATTTATCCTCCTGGGTGCGGGTAACGATTTCATCACCGGGCGATTTCTGACAGCACTCAAGAAACCCGCTGCACTAGCGAAGAAACTCTATGAATTCTGCCCGGACGTGGTGGACCAGGGCTGCGGCGACGTGAAGGCGCTGGCCGATGAATTGAAGAAGAGCCACTCGCTGTATTTGTGGTGGGACTAGGCAAACAGGCGGTAGCCTGCTACACGAATTACTTGCGCCAAGCTCCACAACCTTTTAATACAAGCACGGTGCCAAGTTCATCGTCCAAACAGAGCGCTCGACTTACCGGGGAGATTTCCGAGCCGGCGGGGGGTGGCACGGGCGACCCCGGCGGCATTCCGCGCACGGGCGGGGCTTCGCGCCTGCTGGACCTGCTGTATTTCTCCGCCGCACTCGCGCTGATTCCTTACTTTCTCTACCGCAAGCTGATCAAGCGCAAACTCTCCGCAGGATTGTCGGCCAAGCTCGGCAACGTCATCACCCGCAGCCAGAACCGGCAGCGCGTCTGGATTCACGCCGTCTCCGTCGGTGAAGCGCAGGCCGCCGAGCCGCTGGTGAAACAGCTCCGCGAAGCGCAGCCGAACCTGGACGTCGTCGTCAGCACCACGACCGTCACCGGCCAGGAAGTCGCGCGCAAACGGTTCGGCGGCGAGAACGTGGTCTACTATCCGCACGATTTTTCATTCTCGGTAAAGCGCTTCCTCGACCGCATCCATCCCGACGTGATCGTGTTGATGGAACTGGAAGTGTGGCCGAACATGACCGCCGAGGCCGTGGCGCGCGGCATTCCGATCATCGTCGCCAACGCGCGCGTCACGGAACGCTCCGCCCGGCGCTACCGGCGCTTCTGGTTCCTGGCGGGCGGCGCGTTTTTACGCGTGCGGCGCTGGCTGGCGCAGAGCGACGAATACGCCAAACGTCTCAAAGAACTGGGCGTCGATTCCAAGCGCATCGAAGTCTGCGGCAACATCAAGTACGACGCGATCAAGACCCGCATGCCGCAGCGCGATGAGCGCGAAAATCGGCGCGGCACCTACGGCATTCCGCTCGATGCCGTGGTCCTGATCGGCGGCAGCACGCACCGTACGGAAGAAGGCGAATTGATCCGCGCCTACATGCGCCTGCGCGAAAGCCGCGAAGCGAATCTGCGACTGATCCTCGTCCCGCGCCATCCGGAGCGGACGAAGGAAGTGCTCGGCGAAATCCAGACGGCCGGTCTGCGCGCGATCTGTTTTTCGCAAATTCGTGAACGCGGCATCGAAGCGTGCCTGGCGGAGCTCGACAAGACGCAGCGCAACGCGTGGGTGCTGCTGATCGATACGGTCGGCGAGCTGGGCAACATGTACGCGATCTCCGACATCGCTTTTGTCGGCGGCTCGCTGATACCGCACGGCGGCCAGAACGTGATGGAACCCTGCGGCATGGGCTTGCCCATCGTCCACGGTCCGCACATGCACAACTTCAACGAAGCGATGGACCTGCTGCGCGCCTGCAACGGTTCGGTGCAGGTAACCCGCGAGACGCTTTACGCGGCACTGGAAAATCTGGTGAAGAACCGTGCGTCCGCCAACGCGATGGCCGAACGGGGCCGCAATGAATTCCTGAAGCAGCAGGGTGGGGTGAAGACCACCGTCGACCGCATCACGGCGTTGCTGGCGACCGTGCGGTAGGCTCATGTGCACTGCGCCGAATTGCGCAAACTGCTGAGTTGTGGCGTTGGAATATTGCCACTCCGGTTCGAAATCGGGTTATAATCACGCTCGTGAATCTCTATTACTGTGAAACCTGTGGTGTGCGTATTGCCGACGGAGACCTGCCGCGCGGGCTGGATCCCGGCGACGAGCGGCTGAAGCTCTGCCCAAAGCATCGCGCGAAAGGTTCCAATCTCAACGTACCGGTGCTGAGCCCCGAGGCCAAAGTGGGCTCCAATCCGCTGATGCCCCCGACGCGGACCACGTCGGCGACACGCATGAAATCGCAGAAAGCCCCCCAGCGTCCCGGCGAAGCCGCTGCCCCGCCCGGCATGACGATCAAAGTGGTCGCGGGACTCGGCGCCGTGGGGTTGCTCGTCTTCGTCGCGTCGCTGTTCTCAGGCAAAGAAAAACCGACACCCTCAGTGTCGAGCGCGCCAGACACGACCAGGGAATCGGCGGCCGCGCACTCTCAATCTCAAACGCCAACGATCGCGATGCGTTCGACGTCGACATCCGCGGCGGTCAGTGTGGAACGAAACACCGCGACAAAAATGGCAAGTCTCGACACCATTTCGCCGCGGGCTCCGGCACCACTGCCCAAGCCCGTGAGCGCGCCCGAACCGGTGCCGGCCCCCGCGGGTGCTGCGGCGGATACCAAATCCGCGGCTCCGGCCCCCCCGCCAGCGTCGCCCAATACACCGATGGGTTTCATGTCCGGCGATACGGGCGACATCCGCGAAGAACTGGCGCAGAGCCACCTTCAGGAACTCATCGCGCAGGAAAAGGAAAACAAGCTTTCGCCGCGCCAGTTGCGCAGCGCGTACAGCAAGTTCATTGCATCCAATGCCTCAACCAAAGCCGGCCGCGATGCGGACGCCCGCTTGAAAGCGCTGCCCCCGCCGCCGCCGGTTACGGTGGACAACCTTAAAGAAGGATTGGTCGCCAGCTGGAACTGGGACGAAGTTGGAAACGACGTCACCGACCGCTCCGGGCGCAATGTCGGCGGCACGCTCGCCGGCGCAACACGCCAGGCGGACAAGTCGCTGTCCGTATTGTCGTTCGACGGCAACGGGAATTCCGTGAACGTGCCGACTGAGCCATTTCGCACGGTGACCCGGAGTTTCACCATTACGTGTTGGGCCAAGCCCAGCGCCGAACGCGGCCAAACCCCCGAATCCGCAATGGGCACGGCAGGCATACAATCCCAGCGGTATGCCATTTTTCCAACTCAGGGCGGCACGTACTGGGGGCCGGAAAACGCCGGCGTGGGATTGTCCATTGGCACCAACGGCATCAGCGTCATGGAGCATGGAGACGGTTATTTGCCTTCGGTCCTCGTCCACAACGTGGCCATATCGGATTGGGTCCTCGTCGTGTTGACTTACGACAACAACAAGCCGACGCTTTACATTAATGGAAATTTCGCCAAGGACGGCGTCACGGGCAGCAAGACGACCCATCCCGGTCAATCGCTGGGTGGCACGGCTTACGGCTGGTACCGCGGCCTCCTCGGTGAAGTCCGCATCTACAACCGCGCGCTCGCGCCCGAAGAGGTGAAGGCGCTCTTCGATGCCGGGCAGAAGTGACGATGCCGGCCGTTCGTCACCCCGCCACCGACTGCCAGGCGAGATCGCCGAGGATAATTGCGCCGCCAATGAGCGCCCAGCGGCCGGGCATTTCGTGAGCGAACAGCAGCGCCCAGACGGGATTGAGCACCGGTTCCAGCAGCGCCAGCAAGCCGGCTTCCGTCGCGGGAACTTCGACGATGCCTTTCGACATCAACAGGTAGCCGAGTCCCAATTGAAATACGCCCATTCCCGCAACGATCAGCAGCGGCTGCAAGCCCACGGTGCCCAGCGCGTGCGGCGCGCTTTGCATCATGGGAATGCAGAGGAGAAAGCAGAACAGATTTCCCCACAGGAGAAGCTGTTCGCTGTCGCTGAGTTGCCGATCGCCGTCCGGGACGTCCGCGGATTTCCGGCGGCCCCAGCGCAGGCCGATCAGGACCAGCGCAAAGAATACGCCGGAAGCCAGGGCCAGAATGTTTCCGATCCATTGGCCGGGCGTGAGTTGATCGAGAAAAAATAGCGACATGCCCACCGCGCAGATCAGCAGGCTGCGCAGGTCTTTCATGCGGAATTTTTCGTTCAGCAGCCACGGCGAGAAAAGTGAGACCCACACCGGCGCGGTGTCCTGCAGAAAGATGGCATTGGCGGAGGTCGTGTGCGTATTGGCGGTGATGAACAGAATGAGCATGCCGGCGTTGATCAGCGCCAGCAGCAGCACTTTCCATCCCGGCAGCCAGACCCGCATGCGCCACGGCTGGAAAATCACCGCCAGAAACAGGCCGGCAAAAAGCGACCGGATCGAGGCGATCTGCCACGCATCCAGCGGCGCCGCCAGTTTCACCGCCGCCCCGCCACCGCTCCAGCACACGGCAGCAGCGAGGATGAGCAGTCGTCCGCGTTTCAGGGAATCCATGGAGGCCGAACTGATGGGATCGGAAATCGGGCATCAGGCATCGGTCGACGCGAATGATCCCATGCCATACAGTAAACTCCGCAACGGCAGCGGGTCACAGGCGTTAGGTGCCGGGCATGCCCACTGACCGATGCCCGATGCCTGATCCCCGATGCCCTCTGTCCGCCCGTTACCACGCGTATCCTTCCGGCGCTGGTTTGTGGCCGGGGAAGATTTCGTCGAGCTTCTTCAGCGTCTCTTCGGTGAGCTTGATTTCGACGGCCTTGATCGAGCCGTTAAGTTGGTCCATCGTGCGCGGTCCGATGATCGGGGCGGTCACGACCTTGTTGTGCAGCAGCCATGCGATACCGACGTCGGCGGGATGGTGGCCGAGGTCCGCGCAGAGCTTCTCCCAGGCTTCCAGCTTGACGCGGTTTTTCTCGACGTTGTTCTGCATGTTCGGATTGGCGCGGCGGCCTTCCTTCGCCTTCTGCAAGACGCCGCCGAGCAGGCCGCCGGCCAGCGGGCTCCACGGGATCAGCCCCAGGCCGTAGGTTTCGCAGGCGGGGATGACTTCGAGTTCAATCGTGCGCGCGTTCAGATTGTAGAGACTCTGCTCGGAGACCAGCCCGAGGAAATGGCGGCTCTTGGCCTGCTCGTTGGCCTGAGCGATGTGCCAGCCCGCGAAATTCGAGGAGCCGACGTAGAGCACCTTGCCCTGCTGAACGAGCAGGTTCATCGCCTGCCACACTTCCTCCCACGGCGCTTCGCGCCAGATGTGATGCATCTGGTAGAGGTCAATGTAGTCGGTCTTCAATCGCTTCAGGCTGTCCTCGCAGGCGCGGCGGATATGCAGCGCCGACAAGCGCGAGGAATTCGGCCAGTCGCCCATGTCGCCGTACACTTTCGTGGCGAGGATGGTCTTCTCGCGGCGTCCGCCCCCTTTCGCGAACCAGTTTCCGACAATCTGTTCGGTGATCCCTTCGCCCTTCTTGCCACCGTAGACATTGGCGGTGTCGAAGAAGTTGATGCCCAGCTCCAGCGCGCGGTCCATGATCGCGTGGCTATCAGGCTCGCTGGTTTGCGGGCCGAAATTCATGGTGCCCAGACACAGACGGCTGACCTTGAGTGCAGTGCGGCCCAGACGCGTGTAATGCATGAGATTTTCCCCCGATTCAAATGTTGGATGTGGTTGTGTCTACCACGTATCGCGACGCGCTGAAAGCTTGAAACGGACGGTTAATCCGCGATGTGCAATGCACTCACGCCACAATTGATTCTGGATATCTTGAAACGAAATTCCTATTCCTTCGTCACACAGGCGACTCCTGGAGGTTCCGATGATCTATTCCCGTCTTGCCTGTTTGATGTGCCTATCGCTGAGCGCGGCCCATGTGATGGCGGCCGACGATTCCAAAACCAAAAGCGAGTCACTTACGGCCACCCAGTCCGCCAAGCCGGCAGCGAGCCCGGCTGCCAGCGAGGGAAAAGAACAGACCTTTGTGGGCGTCATTGGCGAACGGGACGCTCAGTTCAAAGACGTCAAGAATTATGTGTGCCATTTTGTATGGGAACAGGACAAGTGTCGGGTCAAAGTGAACGATGGAAATGGGCATTTCCACTGGTCTGTGCACGGTACGTTCAACGGCCAAAAATTGATCGCTGAGGGCGAGGTAGCGACCCGGTTGAAAGAAATTCTCGCCTCCGTCGGCACGGGCTCGCATGTTGGCCGCGTGGAACTCAAAGGAGTTGTCCTCGACGGTACCCAGGGAATTCGCATTACCAGCGTGGTGAAGGAACAGACCTTTTCGCCCTCTGAGTTGCACTCCGGGGCTTACCTCAGCGAGCCCATCGCCCACATTCGGGAGAAAAAGGAGTAGACCGCTGAACCTATTTTGTTGCCGCCGGGACTGACGGCAGATAGCGGTCGAGCAGCTTGAGGAATTCCGGATCCTTCTTGAGCTCCACGAAATCCGGATCGTCGAGGATGTGCTCGCGCGGCAGGTGGCGATGATTGGGCGTTTCGAAAAACGCTTCGAGCATCTTCAGCGCACCGGGCGTATCGCCGCGCACGGCGTAGTAGCCGGCGGAATTGTAAAAGACGCAGCAGTGCACCGGCTTGTTGTGTTGCCCTTCGGCATCGCAGCCGCCGAGCGTAATGGCTTTCTTGAACGTCCGCTGCGCTTCCTCGTGATGGCCGGAGCGTTCCAGATGCGCGGCATAGAGCAGCAACGCGATCGGGTCGTCGGGGTCGATTTCCGCTGCGAGCTTTGCGTGCTTCGCGGCTTCGTCATTCATGCCCAGGCGGCCATACAGATGCGACAGCGAGCGATGCGTGTCGGAGAGTTTTCCGGCCTTCAGGCTTTTGTTCATCAACTCGAGCGCTTTGTCGGTATCGCCTTGTTTTGCAGCGATTTCACCCAGTCCCCGCCACGCGTAAGCGGCGGACGTGGGATCGGGGATGGATGCTTCAAGGGTGCGTTGAAAAGCGCGCGTCGCTTCATCGTCGTTGTGTCGGTAGAAGCGTTGGAATTCGCCATAATGAGCCCAGGCCGTGGCGTGCCGCGGAAAAAGCGTCACCGCCTGCTTGTACTGTTCCTCCGCCGAATTCCAGTCGTCACGCCATTCCGCGTTTTCGCCGGTCTCCAGCAGCTTGGCGAGAACCTTGGGACTCATGTCGGCGCTTTCCGCTTCCGGACCCACCGGCGTTGCGATTGGCGATGTGACCGGCTTCATCCGGCTGACCGCAAACGCGGCAATCGCCACCGCGGCGGTCAGCACTATGACAATCGGACTGCGAAACGTGACGTGCATCGGCCGGGCGCCTCCGTGAACCACGCACTTGAGTATAAGCGCCGCAGCCTCGGTGGCGAACAGACCTTGGGGTAAATTTGCCCCAAGGAGTGGACTGATCAGTAGTCCTCGAACTCAGCCAAAAACTGCCGGGCTGCCCAATAAGACACCTCTACAGCGCGCATTTTCACTTCGTGCACATTGGGTGAATCAGTTATGTGATGCGAGTTGACGGATTGTTGCACTAAATCGGGATTGTCCCCGTCCTCTCCACAGCACAGCGGAATTAAGATCGGAAACGGTATCGTTGCGGCCGGAATTGAAGGCCGGAAAAAGAAGGATGGGGACGATGCTTTTCGAATCGACTGAACCACTGACATCGGGTTATTTTCAGTGCGACCTCTCCACGCAACGCCCACCGCGCGACGTTCAACAGCACGCGGGGTTGATTTACGTGGCCAGTGGTCAGGGCGTGTGGCAGGTGGGCGAATGGAAATTTCCCGTGCGCCGCGGCGATCTGTTTGCGCTACCCGCGGGTCGCACTGCGTCGGCGGAGCTCAACCCGTCGCGTCCGCTGGGCTACTACTATTGTTTCTTCGGTACAACGAGTCCCGCGAATTCCGGTGAACTGGCCTGGCCGTGGAATCTCGGCCCGCAGTTGGATCTCAGCGCATCAGCGCCCTGCGCCAGCGGTCCGTTCCGCCCGGAACTGGCGGCGAACTTCCGCGCCATTCAGTATGAACTGGGCCGCAAAACCGTCGACGCCATCGTAGCGGCGCGCGCGCAGCTGACGATCTTGGGCATCAGCTTTGCCCGGATGCTCGCGCTGAAAACCGCGCAGGAAATTCCCGACATCAATTCCATCGGTCCAGGCGGCCACTCCGCACTTCAAGTTCCGTACGGCAAAGGGCTGCCCGAACAGATTGCGTGCGTGCTGGATTACGTTGTCGCGCATCTCGAGAGCGATCTGTCGGTCAAGGATCTGGCCAACGTCGCGCGCTGCAGCGAACGGCGGCTGGTCGACATTTTCCGCAACGCCGTGGGCACATCGCCGATGGCCTACGTCCGCGAACGCCGCGTGTTTGAAGCGCAGAAACTGCTCGTGCAAGGCCTGGCGATCAAGGACGTCGCCAACCGCCTCAACTTCGCCGACTCCCATCACTTCAGCCGCGTCTTCCGCCAGAAAACCGGCATCAGCCCCTCCGAATACGCCGCCGGCAAGGCTCCGCTGCGCCAGAAGTTCGTCGGCGAATTCAGCTCGACGCTCACCGCGTAAACGGCATTGCGGATTTCGGATTGCGGATTAGGTCGGGACGCGATTCGAACGACGTACGATTCCAATTCAGGCAATAGATTCCGATTGGCGTCTTCCAGTCTAATCCGCAATCCGCAATCCGAAATCCGCATTAGTCCATTCTTCCGTTCCGGATAGAACTCTCTCATCACCTTGTCCGTATAACACGCAGGGCACAGGGGCCGACTGATGAGCGCGCAATTTGCCGCGACGTTGAAGAAGATCGAAGACAATCTCACCACCGTCATCCGCGGCAAGAGCGACGGCATCCGGCTGGTGCTCACGTCGATGCTCGCCGGCGGCCACACGCTGCTGGAAGACGTACCCGGAACCGGCAAGACCACGCTGGCCAAATCGCTGGCGCGATCGATTGAAGGCGTCTTCCGCCGCGTACAGTTCACGCCCGATCTGCTCCCGGCGGACATCACCGGCAGCAGCTTCTACAATCCGAAGGATGGCACCTTCGAATTCCGCGAAGGGCCGGTCTTCGCCAACGTGCTGCTGGCCGACGAAATCAACCGCACCTCGCCGCGAACGCAGTCAGCTCTCCTGGAAGTCATGAGTGAACGGCAGGTGACGATCGAAGGCAAACGGCGCGGACTACCCGAACCGTTCTTCGTGATCGCGACGCAGAATTCGATCGAATTCCACGGCACCTACCCGCTCCCCGAAGCGCAGCTGGACCGCTTTACGCTCTGCGTCAGCCTGGGCTATCCGGATTTTGCTCACGAGATCGAGATTCTTTTCAGCCAGAACGATTCGCATCCATTCGAGAAACTCGGGCCGGTCATCACCACGCAGGAAGTGATCGGCATGCTGCAGTCCGTGCGCGAAGTCCGCGTCGACCGCGCCGTCGCCGAATACATGGTGAAACTCGTCGAAGCCACGCGCAACGATCCGCGCCTGCGACTCGGAATTTCGCCACGCGGATCGCTCGCCCTCTACCGCACGTCGCAAGCGCGCGCCCGCATGTCCGGCCGCGACCACGTCCTCCCCGAAGACGTCCGAGCCCTGGCCATCCCCGTCCTCGCCCACCGCATCATGCTCGACACGAAAGCCAAGTACGGCGGCCTGCGCCCGCAGAATATCATTCAGGAAGTGCTGGAGAAGGTGCCCGTCCCGCGCTAACAGCAACTGCTTGTCTCGCGCAAAGCCGCAAAGACGCAAAGAACGGCAACGGCCGGGAATGGGGATTCGCGGCTTTGCGTGAGATTTAGAACCGCTCCCACATCAGCGGAAACTGCGGCCCGCCAAAACGCTCGCCTTCGCGCGGGCAGTCCGGCAGGCGTTTCATGAACACCTCATTCATGTGCCCTTGGCCGGACTTGTACGTGCATTCTCCGGACATGATGTGCGAAACCATCGCGCGGCGCGGGACGGGGCTGAAGTTGCGGTCGCTGGCGTGCATCGTCAGGCCGAGATGGAACGAGACGCAGCCGGCAGGGATGATCACGGGCACGGCTTTCAGGCGTTCGAGCTCCGGGGCGTTGGGCATCAGCGTGTCTTCGCCGCTGATCTCGGCGGGGCGGGGGAAGAGGCCGAGCTTGTGGCTGCCTTCCAGGAAAATCATCGGTCCGGAATCGGGGCGGACGTCGTCGAGCGCGATCCAGCACGTCACGGTTTTGCATTCGGCGATCATCTGCCAGTAGGCCCAGTCCTGGTGCCACGTCACCACTTTTCCGCCGTGCGGCGGCTTGTGGAGAAACTGGTCGTGCCACATGCGAATCGACGGCGCGTGAATCAACTGCCCGGCGATGTGGCCGAGCTTCTTACTGAGCACTGCCGCCGCAATGGTGCGGTTGGCTTTCCAGCAGTTGTCGAACTTGCGGACCGCCAGCGCGTCGTCGCCCGGCCGCCAGTTCACGCAATCCGGCGGCGCTCCCGTTTCGTACTCGCCGACGCAGATCTTCGCGCACGCCTCGCGCAGCGCTTCGACTTCCGCGTCGCTGAAGAGTTTTCCATGAATGTGGTAGCCGCGTTCATCGAACGCCTCCAGCTCGGCGGTGCTCAATTCGGTTGAAGCGAGTTCCAGTGTTGCGTTCGACATGCGAATGAATCCTCGGATCGGCCTCTCCAGAAAAACCGCGCGGGCACTTGCCCGTCGCAGTTGTGAGAGAGAACCTACCCCGCCGTCGGAATTCATTCGTTCAAGTTTGATCGATTTGCGTACAGGATCTTTCGACTGAGTCAGGGTGCCCCGGATGCGCGAATTTCTGAGCGAAGCGAAGAAATTCGTTCATCCGTGCGAGAAGCTCCACCAAAGCCATGCGTCCCGCACGGATGAACGACCCCTTTCGCTACGCTCAAGGGTTCGCGCATCTGTGGTACCAAGTTACTTTTTCGTGAACTTCACCGCGACGTCACCCTTGAACAGCGGCAGCGCGATGGGCAGATTAAAGCCGTCCTTCGTCTTGTTCTCAACTGACGTGATCGTCTGGCGGTCGATGATCGTGCCTTTGCGCGTATCCCAGTATTCGACTTCGAACGTTCCCGACTCGACGTCGTTGATCGTGGCCTTCACGCCGCCGTACGGAGTCTCGACCAATGCGTAGGGCATGTTGCGATCGTAGAACCAGGCGAAGCCGTGCTTGGTGTTCTGGAACGCCAGCGAATCGATCGGCTTGCCATCGGCATCGGTGTACGGCGAGTTGCGCTGAAAATTCTGCCCGCGCAGGTCTTCGCCCTTCATGAAATTCTGGACGGCTTCGAACTCCGTGTACCCGCCGTCGAAGTGAACGTGCAGCCACCACCAGTAGCCGGTCTGTCCGGCCAGCGGCGTCAGCACGCCGGCCCACAGTCCGCAGTGGAGATCGGCGTCGAGACTTTCGCGGGTGTTGCGCGTCCAGTTGCCGTACTTCTTGGAGATGCCGTGCCAGTGGCCACCCTGTTCGCAGATCAGCACGGGTTTGTCGAACGCGTGCATGCCTTTGAAATGATTCTGTCCGCCCTGCCCATAGTAGTAGGACGTCAGCGCCTTGACGGCGTTCATGCTGCCCTGTGCCAGCCAGGGAAAGCCGGAGTACGCATTCGACTGAACGTAATCGAGAATCGGCGTCTGCTGAATATTCTGCCCGCGTTGCGGATGCGACACGTGCGTGCCGACCAGGTGGTGGCCGGGATCGATCTGCTTGATGTACTCACCCATTTCCTGCAGCCACGAGGTCATCGATTCCGGCGCGGGCTTGTCGTTGGCCGGCGTCATCAGGTCGAAGCTGTTGGTCTGGTAATCTTCGGTGAAATCCATTTCGCCGCAGATGGTCCAGTCCAGGATCGACGTCGAATAACCCCAGCGTGCGGCAATGTAGCGGAGCTTGTTCTTGAACAAGCGCTTGGCGTTGTAATCAGAATAAAATTCACGCGCCGATTTCACCGGTCCGCCGAGCGCAACGTTGTAGGGGTTGTTCTCCCAATCGTGATTGATGCCCGAACTGACCTGCCCGTGATTCATCAAGATGATCTGCACGAAAATGTTTTTCGAGCGCGCGGCCTCGACCAGGTAATCCATGCGCCACGCGTTGGGCTGGCTGTAGCGCCCCGCGCCCTGGTACGGCGGCCAGTCGCGGCGCCATTCCATCGACGTCCACCACGTCGCCATCCAGAACTTCGCCCAATTCAGGTGGTGCTTTTCGAATTCCGCGAAGTAGTCGTCGTACTGATACGTGCCGCGTCGCCCCGTGTCGCGCAGGAAGCGGTACGACTTGGGCGAATGCCAGCGCCCGCCGATGAACGGCAACTGCTCTTCGCTGGGCGTCGAAAGATTCATGCCGACGGGATAAAAGAACGAGCCGTCGGAGTGTTCAAAGTAGCGGGGATCCTTCGAGCGCTTGACGAAGCCGTGGTTCTTCGCCGCGCCGGAGACGAAAACGATCGGCGCGCTGCGCGCCACAACTTCGCCCTTGGTGTAGGAAAGTTCCTGGAGCAGGCGGCGCCCGTCCTCGTGGCGGTCGGGAATTTCCGTGAACTGATTTTCCATGTACTGCGGCGAATTGGGCAGCGAATTACCGTTGTGATCGAAGCGGTCGTCGGGCGTCCACGCTTCTTTTTCGCGCTTCCACTTTCCGTTCTCGCGCACTTCCAACACGACGCTGTGCGGGCCTTCCAGCTCCGGCGCGTAACGCAGCTTCCAGAACCCCTTCATTCCGCCAGAGACCGGCACGATCTCTTCGACTTCCGCCTCGTGGACAACGTCCTCGTCCATTTCGCCTGGGGTCACCTGCCGCTTGACCAGCCGCCGCTCGTAGGGTTCGTAGAAGAACGCGGGCACGACCACTTCCTTGCCGTCAGGCCGCGTGATATGCGCGGAGACGTCGACGACTTCGGGATCGTAAGGATTGGGGTAGCTCTTGTTAAGATCGAAGTCGATCTCCCACTTGTCGTAGCGTGGAACTTCGTGCGGCGCGGCATCGCGCAACTGTACCACCGGCGTGACCTTGGGCGTGATCCGTCCAACCTGTTCGCCGACGAAGTGAATGTTGTCGAGGTTGATTTCGCCGGTGAACGCGTGTCCGCAGAAAATACGGAAGCCGATTTCGCGGATGCGCGTGCGCGAGTAGTCGTCCCATGGGCGCTGGTGGTTGACGGGTTTGAGCTTGTGAATGTTGTCGGCGGTGATGTCGAGCACGCACTTGGTCCACTCGCCAGGCCGCAGCAGCGGATCGAGCAGCGCTTCGTACCAGAGTTCGTCGCGATCGCGCAGATGGACCACCGCGCGCATGTCGTGCGGCGCATCCGGAGGCACGTAGACGTCAAAGACCAGCGTGTGAAAGTCGTAGAAATTGTCGGCTTCCGCCGAGGAGAAAAGCAGCTCGCGGATCAGGCAGACATTGCCCGGCATCTTCTGAGCGCGTAGCGCGATCGACTGCTGCCCATCGCTGGCGAGCGTCGTGGAAATGCGCATCGATGTGCCCGGCGAGAGGCGCTGCTCGGCCTTCCAATTCTCCAGGTCATGCGAGCCGGGTTCGAAGCTGTTCTTGCGCGAAATTTTCATGAACGGCGTCGCCCACGGATGCAGGCTGACGATATCGTGCGCCAGTACGCTCTTGCCGCGCGAAGATGCGTCTGCATCGGCCGTCCGCGCTTCCGGAACGCCTTCAGAAAGCCGCGCCTTCTTCGCGTCGTACCAGCCGCGGCCGTTGTCGATGGCGCTCAGCAGCGACGCCATCTCCTGGTGCCAGCCCGGCACGTTTTCGGCCGGCAGCGTCGCGCCGAAGAGCCAGCCCTGCAGCGCCGGAGCCGTGCCATAGCGCGCCGCCAGGTAGCGCAGCCGCCGCCGGAAATTCGCGCGCGCCTGCGGATCGGAGAAAAACTGACCCGCCGCGGAGACCGGTCCGCCGGAAGCCGCGTTCAGCGGGTTCATCGGCCAGCGGTACTTGCCCTGATTGAAAAACATGGTGTCGGACGTCAGCAACAGCGGCAGCGCCATGCTTTCCTGGCGCGCGTGCTCCAGTATCCGTTCAAAGCGCCAGCACAGTTCCAGATCGTAGCGCCCCAGCCCCTGCCACTTGCCCCACGCCTGATTCCATTCGATCGGCGCAACCCAGCACGCACCGTGATCCAGCGTCGTGGCAAACGACCACGCCGAATGCTTCGGCAACTCGCCCGTTTCGCCGCCACGTTCGCCGAGGTACGTTGCCGACTCCGTGCGCCACGGCATGCCCGTCCATTCCGTGCGCGGGCGGTAGATCTCGCAATACGCGTCGTTGCCCCAGACCGTCCACGGTGGCGGCGTCACGGTTGACGCGCGCGCATCCTTGCAGACGCGGGCGACGGTCTGTTCGCCGGAATTCAGCGTGATGTGCGACTTGGTCAACACTTTCCCGTTCAAGATCAATACGGCGGTAACGCCTTGTTCAACATTGCCGCGGTTTGCTGCATCGAACGGAATGCGCGCGCGGAAGAATGGCACGCCCAGCGGCTTGAGTTCCTCCGCCGGATTGCGCGCGCCCTCGTAAATGTAGTAATTCTGATCAAAGTACGCCGCGCGCGCCTGGCTGAGCATCGACGCCTCGACTGCAGCGCCTTTGGTAAGACCGGCGCTGACGCCCGCTTCATCCGCGGCCTTGATCAACAGCACGCGCAGGTCGCAGTCCTTCGGGTCATAGGGATCCTGCGGCGCGGGGTCGAGGCGGAAATGCGCATCGACGCTGCCGTCGGCGACGTCGGCGGCGAAGTCCATCATTTTTAAATTGAGCGGCGGCCAGACGGCTCCGGCCACCACCGAGAACGGATTTTTTTCCGTCTCCGGCGCGGCCTTGGGCGGGTTGTCGAGCTTCGGGTCGCCCACTTCCAGAAAGCCGTGCGCGATGCCTTCCGAGTGGACCGAGAGCGTCAGCTTCTTGATTGCGCGCGCCGATTCGCCATCCCACGGCCGGCCGTGCCCGACCGGCACCATATCGCAGGAATCCGGCCCGATGTCGACGCTCAGCGTGCCCTGCTCGCCGAAGTACAGCGGGAGTTCCTGCCACGTCTCATAGACCCAGCCGTTGTGATGAACGAAGCGCAGCTTGGCGCGGATGCGCCCGATGGAACTGCCGAGCAGATGCAGCGGAATCCGCAGCGTCGAGAACGGCCGCAAGTCCACCGCGTTGGGGAAGGTGAGTGTCCGTTCACTGAATCCTGGCGTCGAAAACGGCCAGCGGTTGTCGCCGGTCGCCAGATAGATCATGTCGCCCGCACCGAATCCTTTTCCGGTGAGTTCCACCATCGGTTCGGCTTTGAACGGTTGCGAGGACGTGTTGTTGGAGCGCGCGTGAAGCACCTGCAGGACCAGCACCAACAGGCCCATGGCGACAGCACCCGCTATCCACGCTCCTCGCCGCATCCTGGGAGTGCCGTCCTTCCTTGCCGTGCCGCACGCTACTTAAACGACGCTGTGGATAGATGACGTTTTAAGTTCGCCGAGTGTTACGAGTTTCTATGAACAAGACTCCTGTCGCGCGGTCACTCCACAATTATTTTTAAGCTTTTGTCATTCGAGTACAACTTGCATTGTGCGGGTATTCCAGCGGGTATTCCAGCGGAATGGACAGCGGGTTATTTATTGCCGATGCAGTAGATTTTGTTCTGAAAACAGACCAGCATCCGGTCGGCGGCCATTAGCGGGGTGGGGGACCAGCGGTTGAGCGTCAGGGGCAGGCGCCAGAGCTGCTCGCCGGTGGAGCGGTTGAGCGCGTACAGCGCGTCGTCCCAGCACGTGACGTAGACGCTCTGATTGGTGACCGCCGCGCCCGCGTGAACTTCGCCCGCGAACGTCCGCTCCCACAGGATCTTTCCGCTGAGCGGCTGAATTGCGGCGTACACGTTCGCGGCCGGTGCTTCAGCGGAAGCATTGTGCTGCAGGCCGGTGTAGAGCGCATCCGGAGTCGCCGTCAGTGAAGAGTTGTCGAGATGGCCGGGCACCGTCCACGCCCATGCACCATTGGCCGCGCTCAGGCACGTGATCTCGCGGCCCGGCACGATCACCCGGCCACCGCAAGCCGACGGCGCGATCTTCGCCGCGACCGTCTGCGACCAGAGCACGCGCTGCTCTGCGCGCGAGACGCACGCGACACCATTGTCGCCGGCCACATAGACGTGATCGCCATCGACGCTCGGTGCGGAGCTGACCGGACCCACCGCCGCCGGCGCTTCCCAGAGTGTGCGGCCGGTCGTCGCTTCCAGACAGCAGATGCTGCATTCGCGGTCGTCGGATTTGGCCGCGACGGTGAAAACTTCGCCGTTGTCGTAGACGACTGGCGAGCGCCGGCGCGTATCGTTGCCGTGCCAGCGCCAGCGTTCGATGCCCGTGGACAGCTTCAGCGCGAAAATATCCGCTCCGGACGAGCAGATCACGATGTCGCTGGTTACTGCGCAGAGCGTCCCGCCGGCCGACGACGTCCAGACTTTCGCGCCGTCGCTGATCTGCCGCGCTTCGATCCACTGTTTCGCAGTGTCTTGGCCCTGTCCTTGAATGTAGAGAAGCACGAGATCGTTGGCGATCAGGTGCGAGGGCGTGTTGCCCTCCAGCGTGACATCCCACAGAATTTTCGGATCGCGGATCTCCGGGCTGTACGCCGCGCTGGTCAACGCGGATGGCGGCGCTGGCGTGGCAACGCGATGCGCGACGTAGCCAGCCGTTCCTAAAAATGCGATCGCACCGAGCGTCACGGTGACAGCCGTCTTCAGCGTCACGCGCGAAGCTGCCCGCGTGGAGTGCGCAGCGAATTCCACCGCGCGCAACGACGCTGAGGTGTGCCCGGGCCCGGTCAGCCGGATGGCGCTAAGCAGACTTTCGGGCGCCGCCGTTTTCGCCAGTTGGCTCAGCAGCGACGGAATGAACGGCGCCGCCAGAGTGTAGCCGCGACGCTGCAAACCATCGCGCAGCTTCGCCAGACCCCGCGCGATGCGCGTGGCCACGGTGCTCGCTGGACATCCCAGCTCCGCGGCAATCTCCACCTCCGTGCGCCCGTCGAGAAAATGGAGCACAATCGCGTCGCGCTGCACGGGCGGCAAGGTCGCCAGCAGTTCGCTGAGTTGTACGCGGAGATTCTCAGTGGCCGAGTCGTCCGGCCCGGACTTCGGATTGCGCGCGGTCTGCGCCGCGGCGGCATGTTCATGCCGGCCGCGAATCGCCAGTGTGCGGCGCGTTTCCAGCGCCGTCCAACTGGCCGTGCGGTAAAGCCACCCCGCCAGCACCGTATCCGGCGGCAGCTTGGCCGCCTTGCGCGCCAAAAGGAGGAAGACCGCCTGCGTCGCGTCTTCCGCGGCGTGCACGTCGTTCAAAACGCGCAGGCAGCACGAATACACCTTATTAGCGTGGCGGGCGACGATGGCGTGGAAGGCGTCTTCGCTCTGCGAAGCGACGAAGTGTTGTAGTAAGTGCGCATCGGTGTCAGGTTCGGTCTGGACCGTGTCCACAGGGCGCGCCTCTTTATGAAGTGGGAGTGATGCTGTAACGTCCCCACCTTTTAAGACGTGATTGGGTCACGACGCAATGCAAAAAGATCGCGGATTATTTTTTAGCGCGGCGCAGTCCGAAGATTTTCGAGATCAGCAGGTAAATGCCGTAGCTGTAAAAGCCCAGCAGCACCGGAGTCAAAATCGCGGCATAGATCAGGAACGCGGCGTCCGCCCACTGCCAGAAATTCGCCCAGAGGCCCGTGGTGTAGAGCAACGTAAATCCGATCGCGAAGCAGATTGCCGAAACAATCGCGCTGATGATCCACGGGTGTGAGTAATCTTCGTTATCGGGCGCGGCCCCGATGGGCGGTGGCGGAGTGGGAATGGGCAGGGGCACGGATTCAGACATGGCTCGGTTCCTCGACACGAGTAGTATTGCCGCGTCGGACCGTATTTCAAGGAGACGTCACGCATGAATTGGTTGAATCTCGCGCGCGCCGCTCGCGCGCTGTCGCTGGGCGTCTGGCTGGGCGCCTCGATCATGGTCTTCATCGCCGCGCCGATTGTCTTCGAAAAACTCGCGCCCGACCGCACCAAGGCCGGCGAAGTCGTCGGATCGATTCTCCACGCCGCTGCGTTTTTCACGATGGCATTGGCCGTCGTGGCGCTGCTCTCTGAAGGCACGCTCTTTTTCAACGCCGACTCCGCCGGCTGGCGCCGCATCGTCCCTGCCGCGTCGCTCGTTGCCGCCGTGCTGATCATGGTGGTGCTGATGACCTACATCGGCCCCAAGATCGAAGCCCTGCGCGCACAGATCGGCCAATTCACCCCCGCCAACGTCGACAGCCCCGAACGCAAAGCCTTCGGCGCGCTGCACGGCGCGAGCATGGGCTTGTCGCTGCTTCAAACGATCCTGGTCGCCGTCGCGTTGGTGATCGTGCTGCTCTAGTAAAACGAAATCAGCAGGATCGCTCCTGCTGATTTCGTCATTTCGTCATTCTACATTCGACATTCCCATTACTTCTCGCCGATGTTGTCCGAAGACACGTCCTGGTCGATGTCTTCCGTTTCAATCGCGTCTTCCTTCGAACTGCCCTGGCCGACGAGCGAGCCGAAGAAGTTCTTGGCGCGGCGCGGAAGTTTGTAGCGCACGTCCAGCCGCAGGACGTCGCGGTCGAGGCCCAGCTGCCTGCTGTCTTCGAAGACATGATGATGGTCGGTCAAAAACACGAGCACCACCGATTCCAGACTGGCCAGCGACGCGCGCAGGTTGTTGCGGTCGGTGGCGACCAACTGGCCATCGTTTAACCAGCGCGCGCGATCGTCGAGGTAACGCTTGACGTGATCGGAGAGACTCGCGCGCCCGGGATTGTGAACGGACGTCTTGAGGTGGAAGCGAAGATCCCGCTTCATCGCGGCGATGGCACCGGCTTCATCAGCGCGGGCCTGGGCGCGGTTGTGGCGGTCGACGAAAAACGCGTTCGCATTGGACGTGATCGCCGCCGTGTCGTTGACGGCCAAGGCGTTGCGCATGCCGTTGATGTCACGGGTCACTGCCGCGTCCGCCGCGCTTCGCGCATCAAACGCTTTGATGTAATTGCTCGCGTCGATGCTCAAGCCTTGAGCTCGCGGCGAACGGAACAGCGGTGTCGGGATGTATCCGATGTCGCGGCGAAGGCGCACGCGATCAGTGAATAAGTTTGCGCTGAAATTCGCCGCCTGATCGCGATCTTTGAAAAACTGGATGACAATGTCGTGCAGATTTCCATTGCTGGTCAGCGCCGTGGACATGTCGTTGCGATCTTGCGCGATGAAACCGTCCTGCGTCAGAATCCCGTCGTAGTCCAGGATCAACTGCCGCGCGTCGGTCGGCGTATTTTGAGGTGTGGGCAGCGGCTGGCGGAGCGGCGTGGTTTCGGCGCGGAGAACCGCACAAACGAAAAACAACGACAGCACACACGATAGGAATTTCATGGAAGATGCTCCCTGAGAAAGTGACCGGCACTACAGCCAGATGCTGTAGTGCAACTCAGGGGCCGATTGTAATTTTTTAGTGATTTCGTTCGTGTTCTCAGCACTGCTCCGCCGGGCGACTACCGATTTCAGGACATCGCTCACCGGGAATCACTGGAAATCATCCATGGATGGCCGTCGGGATCGCACAGAAACACTTCCCCGTGATTGGCCGTCGCGTCGATACCCCATTTCTTTGCACGAGCAATCAAGGCATCCAGGTTGGCGAGGCGCAGGTGAAACTGGTGAACGCCTTCGGCCTTGGCCGAAACCTGTGCCGGTTCGTTGGGAGCCAGACCGAATTCAAGTTCGCCCAATTTGCAGTGATAATGCTTGTGCTGATCGAACACTGCTTCGGCGAACGTCAGGCCGAAGACCTCGGTGTAGAACTTGACCATCGCCTCCATGTTCGCGGTGGCGATGTCGATCTTGGTGAGGCGGGCGCTGTTCATATCTGCGGCGTGAGCCATGACGTTGAGCTCCTATTAAAGGTGAATGCGCCAACGGTATGGAAAGCGCGAACGAATCACAAGTTCGGGTATTGGAACATCTGCACAGAACGGCTAACGTGAACGCAGAATCTCTATTCAAAATCGAGGTGCTCATGACACGCCGACTGTTCGTCTCCACGCTCTCGCTGTTGGTGCTGGTCCTCGCCTCAACGGCCGCTGCCGAGTCCGATTTCGAAGCGCGCGAATTCAAGGACGCCGAAGGCCACGTCCTCAAATACCGCCTGCTCAAACCCGCCAAGTACGATCCGAAGGAAAAATATCCGCTGGTCATCTTCTTCCACGGAGCCGGCGAACGTGGCGACGACAATTCCACGCAGACAAAATGGGGCATCGGCGAACTGGATAAGGCCGAGACGCGCGCCAAGTTCGCGACCTTCGCCATCGCGCCGCAGTGCCCGAAAGACAAAAAGTGGTCCGATGCCAACTGGCAGGCTGCCACGCACACGATGAAAGAGAAGCCCACCGAACCGATGGCGCAGACGGTGGAACTCGTGTCCGCACTGCAGAAGGAATTCTCCATCGACGAGAAGCGTCTCTACGTCACCGGCTTATCGATGGGCGGCTTCGGCACGTGGGATCTCGCCTGCCGCTACCCGGAGAAGTTCGCCGCCGCCGCGCCCGTCTGTGGTGGCGCCGACGTGACCAAAGCGCCACTGATCGCCAAACTCCCGATCTGGGTCTTCCACGGCGCCGACGATCCCACCGTCAAAGTCAGTTGCTCCCGCGACATGGTCGCCGCGCTGAAGAAGGCCGGCGGCGATCCCAAGTACACCGAATTCCCCGGCGTCGGCCACGCCTCCTGGGTTCCCGCATACGCCGACCCGAAATTCTGGGAGTGGCTCTTCGCTCAGAAGAAGTGAGGGCGCGGCGCTTAGCTCTTACTTCGCGGCATGTTTCGACTTTCGAAACAATTGCGCTAACTCCCGTACCGCATCATCACTCTCATCCACATACAACTCCAACCAATACCCCTTCACCTTCGGCTTCGCCACAACGATGCCCGCAGCCAGCCGCCCGCGGTGATCGCCGCCGGCGCGGTCGCCGGCCAGCAGCGCGGCCATCAAGCGCGTCGCCAGACTGCCGCGCGTGGTTTCGTAGGTGTTGGCCATCGCGAAGATCACCGCGTTGCCGGTTAGCGTGTTTCCCTGGCACGCGTAGTATTTGCCGCTCGCGCCGCCCCAGTACTCGCCGCCCGTGTCGGGACGCGGTGGATTGCGGTTGATCGCGCGGCCGAAGACGTCGACGATCGCCAGCTGCCGCTTGTCCGCGTGTTTGTCGCCTTTCAACAGCGCTGCGAGCACCGCCTCGCAGCTCTTTCCCTTCTCGAGCAGATCGAGCGCGCGTTTGCCGAATTTCGGATGATGCCAGTGCTGCGTGCAGAACGCGCCGACGCCCGCGCGGGCATGCGGCACCACTCTGCCGACCGCCGGATACTTGCTCGCCACCGCCGCGCCGCAGATGCCCGTCCTGGGATCCACCGCGACAATCGAGAGCGTCCCCGATACCCCAAACTCCGCCGACTCCATCATGATTTTCCTCATCAGAAAAAGATCACCGTGTTCGTTATTGTCGACACCACCGTTGCAAATCGTCGCCCACCCGGCAGAATCAAGAAATCATGTCCGACTTGTTAGATACTCCGCGTCTACGTGACCGTTCAATGGAAAATCGAAAATGAAAAATGGAAAATCGAAAATGTCCGAGCGCCTCTTCCCCCATGCGCCTGACGTGCTCGAACGCGAAACCAGTGACAATGGCTTCTCCGCCGGCTGGGGTCTGCATCATCTCCCCGCGGAAAGTTACATTCTCGATTGTCACACCCACATGGCCAACACGACCGCCCCCGGCGTCCAGCGCGCCGTCGATGAATTCTACGCCCGAGCCGGTGCGATGCGCTTGCGTCGCCACGTGGCGCTGGACGGCAAGCCGGCAAGCGTCGCGGCGTTCGACAAGGTCAGCGCGCGCGATGACCGTTTTCTCTGGCTGGTCTGGCCGCACCACAACAAGCCCGATCTGAAATTCTTGAAGAAGGCCGCGAAGCTCCACGGCTTCACCGGCCTGAAGCTCCACAATTACAGCGTCATTACCGAAGGCGCGCACCCGGAATGCTGGCAGACATCCGAATGGGACGATGTCTTCGATTTCTGCGCCGAACACGGCAAGCCGGTGCTCTGGCACGTCACCCAGCGCCTCACCGACGCCCCTTATATGGGCGGCGGCCGCAACAGCTATTGGAAGGACGGCTGGCCCAAAGGCGTGAAGTACGGCAATCCCGAACTGCTCGGCGTCTTCCTCGACTGCGTGACGCGCCACCGGAAAACGAGCTTCATCGCCGCACACCATTGCCACATCGGCCCGGAAAGTTTCGCGAAGCTCTTCGACAAGCACGCCAATCTTTTTACCGATCTGTCCTGTGGCAACATCGTCCGCATCGGCGATGAAATGTACGAAGAAGACCGCCGCCGCTGGCGCGACTACGCCATCACGTATGCCGACCGCCTGATGTTCGGCACCGACTGCGTGCTCGGCGGCAACGCGGGCATCTGGTACTTGTGGGAATCACTGGCCGCGCACATCCGTTTCATTCATCAGCTCCGCCTGCCCAAGCCGACGCTGGAAAAAATCGCGCACGAAAGTTTCGAGCGCATCGCGGGCTTGCAGCCGGTGGCATTGAAGAGCAGCGACTGGGCCGCGGTGCGGCCGTGAGCGCGCCGCGCTTTCAGTTGCGGCTCTCGACGGCCATTGTGCTGATGATGGTAGTCGGCGCGATACTGGGCCTGAA
Organism: Planctomycetota bacterium; assembly: GCA_038227875.1. Lineage (GTDB taxonomy): Bacteria > Planctomycetota > SZUA-567 > H5-PLA8 > H5-PLA8 > JBBRPR01. Next base: position 159,700 of record JBBRPR010000005.1, on the reverse strand, counting down.
CTGTTCAAAACGATTCGAATTGTTTTTATCACAGGAAGGAGATGCATACGGCTGGCCTGAGCCGTTTTACCTGGCGTCCGGAATGAAAGAGCCAGTTTGGCGTTTCTGGTCTCAAACACTCATTTTTGACGTTATCGCGTGGACCATGCTACTTTGGTTGGTGAAATTTATTTGTGATCAATGTGCCAAATATCGTGGGCTCGGATTTGCGATTCGACGCGTACATCCTTTCAGTTTGCTCCTCTTCTCGACCTACGCGGCATACTATGTTTATCGCAACACGTTCGATTTCAGCGATTGGCGCTACAGTGGCTGGCCTGAACAGCCAGTTCCGGGTTCGAATGGCTATTGGCACCACTTCGCCACCAATATTTCTCTTTCACTCATGCTGCCCTTCTTGGCAGCGATGTTCTGCCAGCGACTCCTCACGCACCGCGCAAAATCCGCAGACTGAATTTCCCAACTATCGCGTCCGCCCCGCGTTCAACAGGATTTTCCGATACCGCGCCGGCGACGTCCCCAGCACCTGCGTGAACACGCGCGTAAAATAATGCCGGTTGGGGAAGCCGCACGCCTCGGCGATCTGCTCCAGGCTGTCGTGGCCATACACGAGCAACTCCGCCGCACGGCTGATACGACGTTCGGTGATGTACCGTGCCGGCGCCACGCCCAGCAGCGCGCGGAAAAGCCGCACCAGATGCGCGCGGCTGCACGGCACCGCGTCGGCCAGCACATCGTTCTGCAATTCCTGATGCAGATTCGTATCGATCAAATTCAACACGCGCACCAGCGGATGCGTGCCCGTGCCTGGCTGCAAACAGCGCGCGCGGATCTCCGGCTCGACCTGCGCGAACGCATCACGCAGCGCAAAGTAAATCAATCCCTTTGCCCATGAAATAAAATGCGGATCGAATACCCCCGATTTCAGAAACTCCGCGCCCAGCGCTTCAAATTGCGCGACAAGATCGATCGCCGCGCGTTCACGCCGTTCCGAAGGTCGCGGATAGATCTGCAGCGGCAGCGGAAACGCCGCGCGGCTGAGCGAACAGGTCATCCCCGGCAGATCAAAATGCGCAAAAATATGCCGCACACCCGGCCGCGACTGTCCGCTCCACCACACCCACGCCGGAACCAGGTACACGCGCCGCGCCCGCAATGGAATGCGCCGCGCGTCGGATGTCACCACTGCGCCATCGTCGAGATTGCAATACAACCGCCAGAATGGACTGAGCATCGGCCGGACATCCCACGACGCCAGCCGCATCTGTGCAAACCCCAGCAACCGCATGCGCAGAAAATCAATGTGCGCCGAAATCTGTTCCGTGGGGCGAAAGGCGTGCGGTGCGTGAATGAGCCGATTAGACATAAACTGGACTCTCCCCGATATGGACGGTTTTGGCAACGTGAAATAGAGTGAGGAGAGGAAATGGGACCTGTGTCAGTTAGGTTGCATTCCAAACAGATGGGATCGGGGATCAGGCATTGGGCATGGGTCAGTTCGTGTGCAGCCGACTTTGAACGTCTTCTCACTTCAAGTGAGCGTCACTGACGCGCCTTCCAAAAAGCAGATACCCAATGCCCCATCCCCGATCCCATCTGTTATCTTTGAAGTCCCCCAGGAGACAAAACGACATGACCCAATCCACGCTCGAATCCCCAGTCAAGCCGGCGCGCCGTGCGCTCCGCCAGAAACTGCTCGTGCTTTACCTGGGCAATTCCAATCTGGAATCCGCCGTCACCGGCTGGTCTTTTTACGACGGCACCGGCAAGGAAAAGTACACCGCGTCCGGCAACGCCGTTCCGCCCTATCCCAATGGCCTGGCGGCGTTGCTCGACGGATGGCGCGTGATCGTCTACCCACCGCTGCGCCCGCCGTACCCCGGCCAGGAGTACGAACTCTCGTACCTTCCCTTTGAATTCGTCTTCGAAAAACTGGAGGAGATCGATGTCCACTAACGACCTGAGGTTGAATTCGCGCGAAATGGCCCGCTTCGTCACGGACGGTTACCTGCGCTTCGACAGCATCGTGCCGCCGGACCTCTGCGCAGCGGTGATGAACGATTTCAACACCGAAGCGCTGCGCCATTCCGAGTACCGCATGCGCCCGCTGAGCGACGTCTGGGCTCCGCAGTCGGCGATCAGTAAAGTGCTGACGCTGCCGCGCGTGCAAGGGATCATCGAAAGCCTCGTCGGCCCGAATCCGCTTTACGATCACCACGCCATCCACACCGTCCCGGCGCACACGCAGCGCGAAGAGAACGTCCATCAGGACGCGGAGTACGATGTCCGCTTTGAACACTTCGACATCCAGCTCTCGTTCTTCCCGCACGCCGTCACCCCGGACATGGGCGGCACGCTCTTCGTCCCCGGCAGCCACTTCCGCCGCGCGCACGTTTTCAAACTGATGCGCTACCAGAATATCGTCGGCCAGATCCAGACCGTCTGCCCCGCCGGCTCACTGGTCTTCTGGCACCACAACATCTGGCACGCCGCGCGTTCGAATTTCACCGATCGCATGCGTTATATGTTCAAGCTGCGCCTCAATGCGTCAGTCAAGCAGGAACGCCTGTTCAACACCGATGACGTGCAGCACCCCGACGTCGCCCGGATTCTCCAGGAAGATATCCCCTGGCACGGCCACGAAACCCGCCGCGAGATCATGAACCGCATCAAGCTCTGGCGCTCCCTGATCGGCGACTCGAAGTTCGACCTCATCAACTGGTGGACGCGCGTGGAAAACAAACCCGAGCGCATTGCCGAATTGGCCCGCGTGTAGCAAAGGACTCGACATGTTCTTTAGAAAACAGCGCGCATCTGCGCGCTGTTTTCGTTTGCAGATATTGACGAATGCACTTTCGCGTGGTTTAGTGCCGAGAACGGATGGAACCGCGATGAATAGTAAAGCGATCGACTATCATGGAAGCAATCCTCTTCGTTGGCATTCAAGCCACGGGCAAGTCCACGTTCTTTGCCGAGCGGTTTTTCAACACGCACATCCGCATCAACCTCGACATGCTGCGCACACGGCATCGCGAGGACCTGTTGCTGGCCGCCTGCATCAGCGCTAAGCAACCATTCGTCATCGATAACACCAATGTCAGTTCCGAGCAGCGCGCCAAGTACATCGCACTGGCTCGTCCGGCGGGTTTTCGCGTTGTGGGCTATTACTTCGAGTCCAAAATTCACGAGAGTCTGGCGCGCAACGCAATGCGCCCGCCGGAGCAGCAGGTACCCGAGAAAGGCGTGCTTGGCGTATACGGCCGCCTGACGCGTCCGGCGCTGAGTGAAGGTTTCGACACGCTGTACTACGTCCGAATGGAACGGCAAAAAGGAAACGAACACACGTTTATCGTTGAGGAGTGGAGGCATGAAATTTGACGATCTGGATTCAAAAATGCGCGTCTATGAGACGGCTGGCGACGTCTGCGTCCTGCCCGGCATGTACATGGTCGCGCGCATAGACGGACGCAGCTTCACGCGGCTGACCAAGGAAGTCCACCAGTTCGAAAGCCCCTTCGACGCGCGTATGCGCGATATGATGGCGCAGACCACCGAGCACTTGATGAACTGCGGCTTTCGCGTGATCTATGGTTACACGCAGAGCGACGAAATCTCGCTGCTCTTCCACCCCGCGGAGGAGGGCTTCGGCCGCAAGTTGCGGAAGTACGATTCCATTCTTGCCGGTGAAGCCAGCGCCGCGTTTTCGTTGTTGCTTGGCGCCCACGCGTGCTTCGACTGCCGCATCGCTCAGTTCCCGAATGAAGCGCTGGTCGTGGACTACTTTCGCTGGCGCAACGAAGACGCGCACCGCAACGCGCTGAGCGCCCACTGCTACTGGCGTCTGCGCAGGGAAAATCTGAGCGTCCGCGCGGCGACGGAGAAACTCAATGGCATGTCCGTCGCTGAGAAGAACGAGCTGCTCTTTCAATACGGGCTCAACTTCAATGACGTCCCCAACTGGCAGAAGCGCGGCATTGGGCTGTATTGGGAAGAGTACCAGAAGGACTCGTTAAATCCGCAAACCGGCGCAGCCGTTACCACGACGCGCCGCCGCATCAAGCGCGACCAGGAACTGCCCATGCGCGAAGAGTATTCCGAATACGTGCAGAAGCGCATCAGCGCGAACTAACACTCCGGGGAGGAAGCCCTGCTTTCTCCCCGGACGATTTTTATGACCGCGCCAGTTCCGGCGCCGCGTCCGCGCGCACGCGTTCGACGCTCCGCTCGCGGATCAGCGCCGACGCATGCGCGATCGCAAATTCCAGGTCGGGATGCACCGACTCGATGCCGATCGTCTGAATGAAACCGCGCCGGTCGAGAATGCGGTATTGAATCGGCGTCAGGCCCGCCACGATCAGCGACCGGCCCGTATCGCGCAGGCGTTTGGCGACCAGCTCAAGGTCCTCGATCGAGCGCGATTTGATTTTCATCAGCGGCGAAAAGGCCAGGATTACCACGGTTTTTTCCGCGGGGATGCGTTCGATCCACAAATGGTAATTCGGCGTCGGATGATTCGGATCGTCGTGAAGATGCGAAAGCCGGAAGAGCGCCAGCTCCCGCGGCAGCAGGGAGTGCAGCAGCCCGTGCATGCGCAGCTCCGGGTCGCTCATCGGATCCAGTTCGCGGATGTCCGCGATCGGCCGGCGCCAATCGACCCGGATCAGGTAGCAGAGGAACAACACCGGAACGATCAGCGCCCACGAACTGGTGCGCGGAAACGCGAGCGTCGCGCCGATCACGCCGCCAACGAACGACAGGTAGATTGCGTACAGCACCATCAGGCGCTGCGCGGTCGGATGGCGTTGCGATACGCGCAAGATTCGGCGCGTGCGGTTGATCTGAAATCCGCGCGCCTGCCGCCAGCACCACAGCACGTACTGCATGCCTTCCAGGCCCAGGTCGGTCATCACGCCGGTGACGTGCGTGGTGCGCACGACGCTGCCGGAAATCTTGGTGATCGTCGCGTTCTGGATTCCCATCGCAAACGCGCCGATCAGCGGCATGCCGAAGTCGATCGCAAACGTATTGCTGCGCAGAAACTGGTGGATCGCCATCATGCCGATCAGCAGCAACGCTTCGACGCCCAGCGGCAGAATGTAATTCGAACGATGGCCCAGCTGCCGGCCGCCTTCGGTCAAGGCCGCGGAGATGGCAGCGCCAAAAAAGAAGGACATGAGAATCGCGCCGTAAAATCCAAATTCAGACCACGAGCCTTCCGCCAGCGCGCGGCCGAAGTTCGTCGAATTACCTGTCATGTGGGAGGTGAATGCCTTGTCGCAGCACAAAAAGGTCAGGACGTTGGTAAAGCCGCCAACCCACGACAGTGAGATGGCGAGCATGACCTGCATGCGAAGTGAATATGCCCGCGCGGAGAGCATCGCGCTCCCTCAGGAGTTAATTGCAACCTGCCACCGTCACTACTCTTTATATCTCAAAATCGAGCGACTATCCAGCAGTCCCTTTTATTTGGCCGAAACTGCCAGACGAAACTGCGGGGTTGCAAACTGCAATCTGAGTCTCGGAAATAACCTTCCGATTCGGAAATTTGTTGCATTTTGTTTCTTCGTAAATTGGTTTGTTAATTGCGAATAGATATTTCGCTATGGGCGACGAGAGAAAAGACCGCTGGTATCAACTCCACACCTCAACCGGGATAATTCTCGGCGTCCTGTCGCTCTGCTTTATTGTCGCAAATTGCCAACAATATACGTTCATCGTAATGCGCGGCAATAGCGGCGTCGGCGACGTCAAATCCGAGCGTGGCTGGCCCTACGCCATGATGACCGGTGCGACCAAATTCCGGTACGAGCCTGGCGAAGGCTTCTTCGACAGCCGCGGAAAGAACATCGGACATTCGGACACCGAAGTCGTCGAAGAGACCTCAGTCCCGCTCAACTTCGACGCGCATCACGCCCTGCTCAACGGCGCAGCACTGGCGAGCGCTCTGGTTTTAGGCTTAATTATTTGTGAAGTACTCAATCGTATCCTGCACTCACTGCTCCACTTTAAAGAGCGCGACGAAACAATATATTGGCATTAATTGGTCTCCCGAATTTATTATTCTCAATATTGATAATATTCCCAAAGTTGATAATTCGTATACCTGCGCTGAAACTTCCAACCAAAATAATACAAACGGACAATACGCAGAACTCGCCAATTACGCAACACGGTAGAGAGGTCCCTCTACCGCGTGCCTTTTTGAATCTTGAATGGCCCGGTCAAACCGATGCGCCGCAACAGCGTTTATACTTCCGGCCGCTGGAACACGGGCAGGGGGCATTCGGTCCAATGACTTTGTAACTGCCCGGCGTCACCGCGATCCCCGGAGGAGCTCCCGTTTCCGTGCAGATTCGCTGCAGCAGCTCGTTCATCTGCTGGCCGTATTGCACCGTATCGAGGAAACGCGGCGAAGCTGAGAAGCTGGCTTGGATCCTGGTGCGCAGCATTTCGCGACGCTCCGGCTGCGAGCCCAACTCGACGGCCAGGCGGATGTAGTCCTCTTCCGTGTCCGCGACCAGTTCCGGCAGATTCAGGTCGCGCAACAGCGACGAGGCCATCATCGAGCGGAAATTTTCGCCGCGCCGCACCACCGGCGGCACGTTGACGCTCAGCGGGTCGAACGTCGAATTAACGCCCGTGAACGGATACGAATCCAGGTACACGTCGCAATTCTTCAGCAGACTGTGAATGTCCGCGCGCGCCGGCAGCGTGTTGCAGATCGTTAGCCTCCTCCCGCCGTCGACGCCGTACTTCGCGAAGACCGCGCGCACCGCGTCGACGAATACCGACGTTGGGTACGCATTCGCCCAATTCAGATTAAACGGATAGAGCACCAGCTTCGAATTCGGCACCGCCGCCAGGATCCGCGCCCACGTGTGGCGGATCTCCGGCACGATCTTGTAGAAGTTCGCGCCCGAGACAAACAGCGTTTCCCCGTTGCCGCCGCCCAGCATCGCGCGCGTCAACGCCACGGTCGGCGCGCCCGTATCGGCCGTGTAATTGAAGCAGTGGACGGGGCCTTCAAGCTTCAGCAACTTCTCGCTGTAATGATCGTCCGCGCCCTTTTCCGGTTCGTTCAGCGTGCCGGACAGATAATAGTCCACGTTGCGGATGCCCGTGCTCACCGGCGTCGAGTTATTCACGACCTGCACGCGCGCCAGCCGATGGAACGCCAGGAATCGCGGCGTGTTCAGCACTGCCGAACAATTCGTGCCGATGATCAGGCAATCGAGATTGTCGTTGCGGATCGAGCTGACCTGCTCGCGTTCGACTTTTGGCAGCACGGTGAAATGGTCGACTAGGGATCTGACCCGCTTCTCCGTCTCCCACTCGCCGGTGCCGACGGCGTACGCGAAGATCTCGAATTTCGAGCGATCGAGGTGCTCGAAGCACGGCAGCGTCGTGAACGTCTCCGTGCGCGGCCCGAAGTCCTGGCAGACGATACCCAGCCGCAATCGCGCACCGGGTTCAGGCTTCGGCGGCGTCCAGTCAATGGCGCAGCCTTCGTAGCGCATCGCCTGTTCGCAGATCGCCGCCATCTTGACCGACAGCGACTTCAGGTTCGCCGCCGTGAAATACAGCCGCATGAACGAGTTGATGAATTTGAAATGCAGCGCGACTTTCCGCCAATAGAGGCTCGATTCGGCGTTGATCTTCTCGTGGAAATAATCCACCCAGCGCGTGATGCAATTTCGGTACGCATCCGCCTCGCCCACGTCGTAGAACGGATAATCGCGCGGAAACAGATGGCGCGTGAAATCGTCGATCAGCCAGTCGGGAATCGGGAAGATCTCGCACGGCACATTCATGTGATGAGGCTGGCCCAGCAGCATGCACGCGATCAATTTTCCGATCACCGTCGGATGGCGCGGGTTGGTTGCGATCTCCGCCGACAGCCGCGTCAGCGTCATGCGGTCGGTTGCGTCCAGCGGCATGTTCTTGATACCCGACCCCTGGATGCGCCGGAAGATGTCGCCGTGGTTGCCCTGGAACATCTCCTGCAGTTTTTCCGGCGGGGCCGTCTCCCACATCTTCGCAAAGTTGCGGCACGACTGCCACGTGCTCCGCGCCTGTTCAATCTCACTGGTCGCTTTCGCCGTCGCGTCGCTCATCCCCGTCGGCTTCGCCGTGTCAGGTGCCTTCGCTGCGGGATTTTTCAGCGCCGCGTCCAGCACCGCCAGCGTGTCGCGCAGCATCCGCTGCTCGGTAAACATCTCGACCGCGCGCTTGCGGCTCTGCGCGCCCGTCTCCATGCGCAGCTTCGCGTCACGCGTCCAGCTCAGCAGCGTCTCGGTCAGTTCGAGCGTGAATTTGCCTTCGTCCTGCGTGGGGTCCGCCAGCAACTTGCCCGTGCTGCCCAGCGCCTCCGGCACTCCCCCGACGCTCGATGCCGCCACCGCCAGTCCGCGCGCCATCGCTTCCAGCACCGATAGCGAAATCGTCTCGAAATGCGACGGATGAATCAAGATGTCCGACGCCGACAGCCATTCCGGCACGTTCTCGCACTCACCGATCATGCGCACATGGTCGAGCACGCCGCGCGCCTTCAATTCGCGCCGCAGAATCTCCTCCAGCGGCCCCTTGCCGGCCCAGACGAAGTAGAGCTTCGACCAGTCCTTCTCCGTCTTCAGTCGCTCCATCACCGGCAGCAGATGTTGATAACCCTTCGCTTTTTCCAGCCGCGCCGTGGTCAGGCAGACGACCGCCTGATCGGGAATCCCATGCGCCTTCCGCAGATTCTCGCGCGCCGCCAGATCAATCGCCGCAAAGTAGCGATGCGGACGCCCGTTGTAAATCGCGACACCTTTGTTCGCCGCCAATCCGTAATGCTGATGCAGCAGTTTCAAGCTCGCGTTGGAAACCGTGATCACGCTCCGCGCATACGCATACTGAACTTTCAGCGGCTCCAGCAGCTGCGGCAGATTCTTGGCGAGGTACGGCGCGGTGCAGTGCACAACGGTGACGATCGGAATCTTCATCGCCATCGCCGTGTGCTTTCCGGCGAAGCTCGAGAACGGACAGCAGTCGCTGAAGATGATCAACGCCGGCTTCACCGCTGAGAAAATGCGCTGTGCCGTCTCGGTATCGGTCACCGTCTTCGAGAAATTGTTGACCGTGTCGTACTCCAGGAATTGATGTTCAATCCCCAGCGCCACGCGCTCTTTCACCATTGTATTTTCCGCGCGGCTCTGCACGCAGACCACTTTTCCCCAATGCTTGTGCAGTTCGCACAGCAGCATGTGGTTGTACTGCGCCGTGCCGTACGTCGTCGGATCGTCGGTGAAGAGCAGCACCGTCGACGTCTTCGGATCGAAGCTCGGCGACGTCGAGGGAGCCGGCGCCGCCTGCCCCAGCAGACCGCGCGCCCAGGCCAGTTCTTCCGGCGTGTACAGTTCCGCATTGTTCAGGAACACCTGCGCCATCTTCGCCTGGAAATTCTTCTTCACTTCCGTGAACAGGCTCTCGCCGTGCAGACGGTAATCGAAGAGCGGTTTTGGAATGTAGTGCCCGTAAACACCCTTCGCGCCGCAGGCGATCCAGAAATCCCAGTCCTCCATCCCTCGCACATTCGTGCGGTAGCCGCCGACTTTCTCCCACGCCGTCTTGCGGAACATCGAACAGCACCAGATGTGGCACGCCGTCCGCAGCCGGTGCAGGTTATAGGGCTCGGCCTTGTAGATTTTCTGATCCGACGGGTTGTCGTTGTTGAAATCGCAGCGGTCCGTGTACGCGACGCCCACATTCTTATTCGCGTCCAGTGCCGCCGCACATTCCGAAAGCATCGTCGGTTCGATCAGGTCGTCGGCGTCGAGGCACAAAATGTATTCACCGCGCGCGCGGCGGATGCCGTTGTTGCGCGAAATCGCCGGCTGCCCCGCGTTGGGCTGGTCGATCAGCAGCATCGGCCGCGCCGGATTCTCGCTCAGCAATTTCACCGCGAGTTCCTTCGAATGATCCGTGCTCCCATCGTTGACGATGATGATCTCGTAATCGTCGAACGTCTGCCGCAGCACGCTGCCCACTGCGTCGGGCAGAAATCGCGCGTAGTTGTAGCAGGGAATGATCACCGACACTTTCACGCGCTCGCGATTGGCAAACTCCGGCGTACGCAACAACGTGATGTCGCCTTCCTTCCAACGCACCAGCTCCGTCGCGCTCGCAGCCGTCTTCGCCAGCGCCGGGTTGTTCATCTGCTCGAACGCGTCGGCGATCAGCGTTTTCATATCCGTGAATTGCGCCGACTTCACAACGTACGCCGGCTTGTACGCCAGCCGCGCCGGGTGCAGCGGAAAGCCGCCGCCGGTGCGGTACGGTTTGAACTCCGCCGGATCCATCGCGCCCAGGTACTGATGATCGATGCCGTCGCACGCATCCCGCGACGCGCAGCTCTTGCAGTTCTCGGGAAAGCACTTGAAGAAATTCCCGCGCACGCCGGACAGTTGCAATCCGTTCGGCAGCTTCGCCGTCTCTGGCCGGTACGCCACGTACGCTTCCACGCCGCCCTGCTGAATCGGAATCTGCGAGGCGCACAGTTCCGGCGGTCCGCCCGTGTGCCCGCCGACGTTCATCCATTCATACGGATCGTAACGCACGCCCACGACGCCGACGAGATTCCGCTCCATGCCCTTCACCGCGCACAGCGGCGCGTAGCGAATGTTCACGCCGACTTTCGCGCTCTCCAGAATGTTCACCGCTTCCTGCAGGTACGGATGAATGTCCGCGTACTTCGCGCGCACGCCGTACGCGCGGCCGTCCTTGTTCCATTCATGGTAGGCATTCATGATGATGAAATTGTGGAAGTAAATGTTGTGCTTCACCACTTCCCGCGCGATGTCGGGCAGGTGGCGGTAATTCCATTCAAAAACCGTCGTATTTGTCGTGTACTGAAAGTTTTTGCTGTCGAGATACTCCATGGCGGAGCGCAATTTTTCGAACGACTCGCCGCTGATGCGGTGAAACAACTCCTCCTCCACGGCATGCAGCGAAAAGAGGAAATTGACGATGCCCGCGCCCAGCAAATCATCGATCAGCCGTGGCGACTGGCAGTTGGGCATCTTGCGCATCAGGTACTGCCCGAGCGTGATCATGCGTCCGACCAACCCGAGGTCGTTATGAGCAAAGCGGGTCAACTCAATGATGTCCGGATGGAGCGCCGGCTCGCCGCCGGTGTAGTCGAAATTTTTAAAGCCTTGTGCCTTCAGCGACTGCAAAATCTGCTTACACTGGTCGACGGTCCGGAAGTCGGCCTTGCGCATCCCGCCGAACTGGTCGGCGGACTTGTCGAGGTAGCTGTAGTAACAGAATTTGCACGAATGCATGCACTTCAGCCCGACGTCTAACACTGCGCCCCGGCTTAACTTACCCGGTTCGTGCAGCCAATAGCCAACGGTGTTCGTGTCCATAACCAGTAGTCTCCCCCATCGATTTTGCGTGCACTGCCATCGGCAAAATTTACAGCTTGGAACTTTAGGATGGCAGAGTTGCAAAGTCGGGGCCACTCGGCACCGGCGGTTAATATTCGACTGTGAACGGATGGATACGAGTCGCGCGATGCGACGGGATTCGCATGTCAGTCCGGCCGCACGGCTTTCGCAAAATCCAGCGGCGTCGTCCGTTCGCAGCGCCGGAAGACGCGGCAAAAGTACGCGGCGGAGTTGAACCCGCTTGTGTACGCGACTTCCTTGATCGGCGGGACGTGGTCGCCCGTGGTCAGCAGCGACTTCGCGGCGTCGATGCGCGTCTTCATCAGAAATTCCACGACCGTCTCGCCGGTCACGCGCTTGAAACAGCGGCTCAGGTAGGACGGATTGAGCGAAAGCGCGTCGGCGACTTCGGCCAGCGAAATCTGCTTCGCGAAATTCAGGCGGATAAAGTTGCGCGCCCGGCCGACGTGCGCGAGCTCCGGCGCGGTGCGGCCAAGGCTGTTGCTGCGCAGGATCTCCTGCGCGAAACAGCGGTGCAGCGCATAGACCATGTGTGCGCAGATGTCGCGGCTGCCGGGATCGTCGACGCCCCAGAGCTTGATGTTGTCGTCGAGTTCGGAGTGCATCGCCGTCAGCGCGTGGAGATCCTGCCCCAGCGCCAAGTGGCGGGGAATCAGCCAGCTCCGCTGCGGCCGGCGTGCGGAAGTGGGCGCGGACTTGGCTTCGGAATTCGGCGCGTGGAAAGAATTGACGATCGCGGCGGCCTCGTGGCGCACGCAGAGCCGGTACTCGGTGTTGAAGTTGAAATGGAACCAGAGAAATTTGATCCCCGCGGCGAAGGGCACGGTGCTGGCCTGAGGCAGTCCCGGCGCGATGATGTGAATTTCGCCGGGCCCCACGCGCACCGATTCGTCGCCGTTGGGCATGAAATCGGTCAGAAAAATCTCGCCACGCACCACCAGGAATGCGACGAAGTCGGGAAGGATGCGCCGCGGCTGCGCGAACGGTCCCTGCGGATCGCGCACGCCGCAGGACGTACAGCGCAGCGGCGCACTGGAATTCACGTCGTAACAGACCACGGTTTCAGGCGACGAGCGCATCACGGCTCTCCATTAGTCGACAAAAATAGTACAATGCAGAGTCCATTTCGTACAACGAATTCACGGCGACTTCTCATTTTTGTCCATAGAATCAGCGCACAGTTCGATTCTTAGAGTCAATATCGTACAACAGATAGAGCGTAATCGTACAACGCATTGAAATGGCGGAATCCCACCGGACATGTTTGAATGAAGCACATGAATCAGACCCCGCACACGACTCCCGCTTTCGCGCTCAGCGCCCGCCACACGCACGATTGCATCAGCATCCAACGCGGCAACGGACAACCGCTGGTGATTCAGAACGCAGCCGAGGATCAACGTCCGTACATCCATCCGCTCTTCGCGCCCGACGGCCTCGGTGTGCTCACCGAGAACGCGCCGCCGCACCACAAATGGCAGCACGGTCTTTACGTCGGACTCAACGACGTCAACGGCGTCGGCTTCTGGACCGAAGGCCTGACCGGAAGCAAGACCGACGGCACATTCCATCCGCAACCCTTGAAGTCGCCGACGCTGCGCGCCAATCGTGCGGCGTGGAACGTCGAGACATTCTGGCGTAGCCCGAAGCACGACGACATGATTGTCGAAACGCAGAGCTGGGAACTCACTGACAACGTCGCCGATTACTGGCTCGACCTCACGTGGACGCTCGCCGCGAAAGTCGATCTGACCTTCGGCAAGCATTCCTACGGCGGTCTCTTTCTGCGCATGCCGTACCACCCGGAGCGCGGCGGCACGGCGCTCAACAGCGCCGGCCAGCTCAACGGCGCGGCGGAAGCGCAGCGCGCCAAGTGGGTCGCCGTCCATATGCCGATCGAAGGCCGCAGCGCCGCCGGCCGGGAAGCGGGCATCGCCATTTTCGATCATCCGGCCAACGCCGAGCATCCCGTGCCGTGGCGCGTCGATGGCCAACTCGGCATCGCGCCCAGCCGCTGCATTGCGGGAGCCTGGACGATCCGCGCCGGCGAGAAGGCCGTCTACAAGCACCGTGCTTACGTTTTCTGTGGAACAGCCTCAGCCCCAGTCCTCGACGCCAACTGGCTCGACTTCAGCAGGAGTTAAAACACCATGCAGAGCGCCATTCTGGTCGACAGTGGATTTGAAAGCAGCTGGTCGTTCGCAGCCGATCATTTTCACGAGCTGTGGAAGAAGCAGGGCGCAGTGGAGTTCCACCGCGTCGAGCCCGGTGACAAGCGCCGCGCCAGCGAAGTCCTGCGCGATCCGGCCTCGCTTACGCGCCTGGTGTCGCTGGGCGTTCCGTTCACCAAAGAGTGCCTCGCGAAAATGCCGGCGCTGAAAGAAATCGCCTGCGCTGGCCGCGTCGATGAAGACTTGGCGGCGCGTTTCAAAAGCGCCGGCGTGCGCCTGATCAAGCACACCTCCGAAGGCTTCTGGGGGCAGTCGGTCTCTGAGTTCGGCTTCGCGCTGACGCTCAGCGCGCTGCGCCGGATTCCGCAGACGCACCATCAGATTCTCTCCGACCTGAAGCCGTGGGATTATTCTCCGCCCGGCGGCGTCGGCCGCCCCGGCGCGCGCGCCGGCCAGTACGGCGACGACAGCCGCTTCACCAACGGCACGCTGGAAGGCAAGCGCGTGCGCATTGTCGGCGCGGGGAACATTGCCAGCCGTTACGCCAGCTTCGCCAGTTTCTTCGGCGCGGATGTCGCGGCGTGGGATCCGTTCGCCAGCGAACCGTGCTTCCACCGCGCGTCCTCGCGGCGTGAGCACCATCTCGACCGCCTCGTCCAGGACGCTGAGATTTTCGTGCCGATGGTTCCGCTGATGGATTCGACCAAAGGCATCGTCACCGAGCGCCACATCAACGCGCTGCCCAAAGGCTGTCTCGTCGTGATGGTGACCCGCGCGGGCATCTGCGACATGGCCGCCGTGCGCCGGCGCGTGATGGCCAACGAACTCGCGTTGGCCGCCGATGTTTTCGACATCGAACCGCTGCCGCTCAACGACCCGCTGCTCGGCCGCGACAATGTCGTCCACACCCCGCACAACGCTGGCCGCACCCGCGAAGCCAACCAGCGCTACGCCGAGATGCTCGCCGACCAATTCCTGCCGGTGTAAGTCTACTCGTCCGGCAACAATGGCTTGAATCGCGCTCAACTCGGCCGGGCACCAATTGGTGCCCGGCTGAGTTGAGCATTTTTCCACTTTCTGGCTGTTCGAAAACGCCCAATCGTTGCATCATTCTCTTACTGCACTTTCAAGCTGCCATGAGCATTGCTCGGGAGCGTCGTTATGAAAAAATGGAAGATCGCCGGCATCAACTTCGACCACATGCATATGGGCGACCTGCTGCGCATGGCGCACGAACATCCCAACGCGGAGATCGTGGGCATCGCTGACGAAACGCCCGACCGCATGCGCGCAGCGATCAAGAATTTCAAGATTCCGCCCGAGCGCGTTTTCACTGATTACGCCAAGTGCCTCGACCAGACCGCACCTGACGTTGTGCTGCTCTGCCCCGCCACTGCGCAGCACGGAAAATGGACGGAGAAGGTCGCGCCGTTCGGAGCTCACGTGCTGGTCGAGAAGCCCTTCGCCGCGACGCTGGCCGAAGCCGATGCGATGGTCGCCGCGTTGAAGAAGACCGGCAAGCAACTGGCGATCAACTGGCCGCTGCGCTGGTATCCGCCGCACGTGACGACCAAGCGGCTGATCGACGAGAAGCTGATCGGCGTGGTGATCGAAGTTCACTACTACGACGGCAACCGCGGCCCGATGCGCCACGTCGCCGACAAGGTGGAGATCGATCCGCTCACCGCCGCGCGCGAAAAATCGAAGAGCTGGTTCTACCAGAAGGAATCCGGCGGCGGCTCGCTGCTCGACTATCTCGGTTATGGCACGACCCTGGGCACGTGGTTTCACGGCGGTAAGTCGCCGCTGGAAGTCACGGCTGTGGTCGACGAGCCGCTGGGCTTGTCCGTCGACGAACACAGCATCACTATCGCGCGCTATGCGTCGGGGCTCTCAAAATTCGAGACGCGCTGGGGCACCTTCTCCGATCCATGGACGCTCCAGCCGCAGCCCAAGTGCGGTTTCGTCATCGTCGGCACGCAGGGCACGATCGCCAGCTACGACTATGCGCAAACCATCCGCATCCAGACCAACGCGCGGCCGGAAGGCTACGACCTTCCCGTCGATGTGCTCGCCGCGCCGTACCGCAACCCGATCGAATACTTTCTCGACTGCATTGAGCACCACAAGCCGGTCGAAGGTCCGCTCTCGCCGCAGATCTGCCGCATCGGCCAGCAGATCGTGGATTCGGCGGTGCTCAGCGCAAAAGAGAAGCGCACGGTTAAATTAGTGGAGTAGTCTTACCTCTGTGATCACGCGCGGGAGGATTTGAAGATGGCAAAATTCCAAGTCAGTGCCGAACAGGTCGCGGCGTTCAACCGCGATGGCTATCTCTTCGTCGAGAAGATGTTCGACGCCGAAGAGATGGATCTGCTGCTCAAGATCGGCAAGGGTGATCAGGAGAAGCAGAAGATCATCCACGCGCCCAAGGATACGCAGGGCGGCGAGAGCAAACTCTGGCTGGCCAGCGAGATTCGGACCGACATCTACAACGCCTTCGTCCACAGCTACCGCATTGCCGGCACCATGGACGCGCTGATGAACGACGAGGTGTACCTCTACCATTATAAGATGATGGTCAAGGAACCGCGCGTGGGCGGCGCGTGGGAATGGCATCAGGATTACGGCTACTGGTACAACAACGGCTGCCTGTTTCCGGACATGGCCAGTTGCATGATCGCCGTCGACCGGGCCGGCAAGCACAACGGCTGTCTGCAGGTGATTAAAGGCTCGCACAAGCTCGGCCGCATTGAGCACGGAAAGTTTGGCACGCAGACCGGCGCCGACCCCGCGCGCGTGGAACTGGCGCTCAAGCACATGGAACTGGTCTACTGCGAGATGGAACCGGGCACCGCGCTGTTCTTCCACGCCAACACGCTCCACCGTTCCGACCAGAATCGCAGCGAGCACCCGCGCTGGTCGCTGATCTGCTGCTACAACACAAAGCACAATCCGTGCAAGGACCTGCCCGGCCACCCGACTTACTCGCCGCTGGAAAAGTGGCCCGACGAGCGCATCAAGGAGCTCGGCGCCAAGCAGTTGAAGGCCATGGGCTGACCCGTTTGTGGTGCAGGCGTCCCGCCTGCAAAATTTGAATTGCGAGGTTCACTCGTCAAGCGGCGGGTCTTCCGGTATTCTGCGCCCTCACCACAATTTTGTTGGAGGGACGTGTGAAAGAAGAATTGGAACACCTGTTCGAGAAGAACCGCCAGTGGTCGGAGTCGCGAATCGCGACCGATCCGAATTTCTTCAAGCGGCTTTCGCTGCAGCAGTCGCCGGAGTACCTCTGGATCGGTTGCTCCGATAGCCGCATTCCGGCCAATCAGGTGATTGGCCTGGAGCCGGGCGAAGTCTTCGTCCACCGCAACGTCGCGAACCTCGCGTTGAACACCGACTTCAATTGCTTGTCGGTGATCCAGTTCGCGGTCGAAGTGTTGAAGGTCAAGCACGTGATTGTCTGCGGCCATTACGGCTGCAGCGGCGTTTTAGCGGCGATGCGCCAATCGCAGATGGGGCTGGCCGACAACTGGCTGCGCAACATCCGTGACATCTACGCGCATCACAAGACGGAGCTCAATGCCATCGCTGACGAGCGGCTGCGCTACAACCGCCTGGCCGAATTGAACGTGATCCGCCAGGCGCTGAACGTCTGCCACACCACGATCATCCAGAACGCATGGAAGCGTGGCCAGGAGCTCTGCGTGCATGGCTGGATCTACGAACTGACCGACGGCCGCCTGCGCCACCTCAACTGCGTGATCTCGAGCCCTGATCAGATCGACTCGGTCCACCGGTTACATGGGGAAGAAGCGTGAGCACCATTCTCCCCCCTTTTCAAGGGGGGGAGAACGGCGGCGGCGCTTTGCGCCTGCAATAAAGCGAGCCGCTTAAAGCGGCTCGTTTTTTTCAGTCCTCAGTCCTCAGCCCTTCACTTCTCCGATAGTGCGGTGATACGTCCGTCGGCGGTGCCGACCAGCAGGGCCGCGCCGCTCCACTCGGCGAAGGTGGCGTCCTGGCCGAGATTCTGGGCGTACTTCGGCGCGCCGGTCGTCGCGTCAAGCACCGTCATCCAGCCGCCGAAGTAAACGACGGCGGCGAGGTTGTTGGCGACGGTGATGTACTTCACCAGGCGGCGCGGGTCCTTGTACTGCCACGTCACGGCCTGCGCTTGCTCGCCTTCCAGCGACTTTACGGCGTAGACGGTGGAATCGACTTCACCGGCGATCAATAGGCCATCTCCGTTGGGAACCATGGAATAGACGCCGATGGGATTCTGGCGCGGCTTGTTGGTCTTCGGGTCGATGTCGGCCCACGTCAGCGCCAGTTGCTTGGTGACTTTATTCGCGGCGAGAGAGAAGAGCGAGACTTTCGACTGGCCGTCGGTCATCACGATGTCGTCGCCATGTTTGAAGAACGGCGTGCCGACTTTAAATCCACCCTGCTTGGCGCCAACAGTTCCTTTTTCCGTATCGACGGCGACGAAACCGTTGTCGACGACGCAGATCAGCGCCTTGCCGTCGGTGGTGAAGAAACCCGAATTGAACGGCATCGGCTTGGGCTGCTGGGGGCGCGGCGGATTGGGCGGACCCTTCGGCGCTTCCGGCTTGGGCGGCAGCACGGGCGCGGCCGGTTCAACCGGCTTCTCGCCATCCTTGGTCTTCTCCCATGCCTTCACGTCGCGGGCCCATTTATCATGCGCTTTTTTGAACTCGTTGGTCTTCGCTTCGCGTTCCTTCGCGCCATCGTCCCAGGCTTTCTGCGTGAGCTTGAACGCATCGTTGATAGGCTTGAATTCAGCCTGCTCCTTGGCGCGCTTGTCGATGCCGGATTCCCATTCCTTCGTGTCGGCTTGCCACTTGGCGAACTCCTCGTCGGTCACGCCGCCGACGGTCCACTTCTGTTTGCCTTGCGTGTCGAACATCATCAGATGGCCGTTCAGGGCGGATGCGGCAATCTGGCTCTTGTCGGGAGAGATGGCCACGAACACGCACGGCGAGACGGGAGTTCCCTCGCGACCGGGTTCGTGGAACGTGAAGGGCGTGTCAAAGAGTTGCTTGCCGCTGGCATCAAAGCCCAGCAGATGCTGTGACGCGCCGACGACGATCAGGCTGCCATCGGCGGCGGCATCGAGCGTCCACTTTTCAGCGCCGTCGAAGCCCTTGGACCACGCAGACTTTCCGGCGGCGTCCAGTTTCGTCAGCGAGCCGTCCTTGGTGAGCACCAACAGGCTGCCGTCGGCCAGCAGCTTGTGACTGGCCGCGTTGTCGGGCAGCGCGGTGCGCCAGGCGGCTTTCAGCGCGGGAATTTTTTCGTACTGCGATGCCGGTGAGACGGTGCTGGTCAACGGAATGTTAAGCGCCATTACCGGATCGATGCCGGCCGCCGCTTCGTAGAGCGTGCCGGCGGCTTCGTCCATGCCCTCTGCATCGAAGGCGATGACGGTCAGCGATTCCTGCCCATAGCCGATGGCGTCGCGCTGCCAGGCCAGGTAACCGCGGCCGGCGCCGGGGAAGTTCACTTTGTCAGCCACGTACGGCAGAAAATGTTCGTCCTGCGCGAACTTGATCATCGGATTGTCATCCGGTGTGCCGACCAGGATCGCCGGTCCCTGCAGCGCGAAGCCGACGTTGCGGAGATTGGCGTCCGCGGGCTTTTTCGTGCCGCCCATCATGCCGGTCCAGGATTTCGCTTCCTCTTCCGTGAGCGTGCGGGGCTTGCTGACGTCCGCCGCGTCGACGATGGTCGACGTCACGTCCCAGGGCTTGAGGCTGGCGCTGATCCGTTCGGCCGCGGCTCGGTCGTAGGAACTCGAGCCGGCGACAATGGTGACCATTCGGTGTGTGCGGAAGAACTTGAAGATGTGCGAACGGTCGTCGCTGAAGTAGGTGGCGCGCGGAATTGCGCCGGCCAATGCGCCGCAGCTCTTGGGCGTGCCGTAGGCGAAGGTCGCCGTGTCTTCGGTGTTGGCCAGCAGCTCGCGCACGGTCACCGTCCACTGACCGTTGGCGTCGTTCACGGCCAGCGGCAGTTCGACGTGGCAGGTGCCCCTATCGGTGGCACGGAAGAGTTCGAAGCGCACGGCGCCGAGCGGATCGGTGACGCGAATCTGCAGGGGAATTGAGCCGGAAAGGATGCGCCCCTTGGTGTCGGCGACCATCGCGGTCAGGTCGAGGCGAATGGGATTCTTCTGGAGCGTGTAGTCCTTGTAGACGACCGGCGGCATGACTTGCACGCTGCCGATGGGCCGCGCGGTGCGCGCGAAGACGCGCATCTCGCCGGGGCCGAATCGGAAGTCGGCTGAGAGCGTCGCGCCCTTTTTGGCGAACTGTGTGGCGGGTCCGCCCGTGATCGCGTCGTAGATCGGGCGGTCGTCGCCGGGCAGTCCGATGCTGGCGGTCAGCGGCTTGAGGTTGTTCTTGCCAAGGCGGGTCGGATCGGGCGTGATGTTGACGGCGAAGTCGTACTCCACATCGCCCAGCGCCTGGCGCGAGGCCGCGAGCGTGGCGCTTTCGGTTTCGAAGACCGGCTGAATGCCGGCGGCTCCCAGCTTGGCCTTCAACGCCGTCGCCAGCCCGGCGCAGCTCTTGAAGTAGTTGGGCACGACGTCCAAGCGCCAGACTTCGGGCATATTCTTTTCGGTGTACGCCTTGTTGATTGCGTCGTAGAGGGCGTAGTCGACAGGGATGCCCAGCTTGGTGCTGCCCTTGATGGTCACCTTGCAATCGTCGGTGAGCAGCACCAGTCCGCCGTCGGCCGCATAGGTCTCCAGCGTCGCGATGACCTTCGGGTCGAGAAAGTCGATGCCGCCGAGGATCACGGCTTTGTGGTTCGCGGCGAGCGTGCCGTCGAGGATGTCCTCATCGACGATGGGGAAGACCGGCGTCTGGTTGAGCTTGCTGGCCAGGTAGATGGATTGCAGTGCGTTCATGTGGTTGCCGAAGTTGTTGGCGGGATTCTTGATCAGGTCCTGCGACTGCGCGTGAAGATTGTGCGACATCGAGTAGAGCACGGCCGCCGGCGGGCGCGTCACGGGCATGGTGGTGAAGATCGTGCCCAGCCGCGCGAAAAGCTTGTTCGACTCAACGATGCCGTCAATGCCATTGGGGTCGGCTGACGGCGTATGGACGCGGTGATCCGGCGGGGTCATCATGCCTTGAAGATTGTTCATGAAGGAGAGGTACTGCTCACAGCGGAAATGGTCGCTGTTGGTGCCCAGGTACCAGACCGGCAGGTACCAGTTGGGCTTGTTGAGTTCGCGCATGCGGCCGAATTCGAAAGTGAACGACGGAAACATGTAGCCGGAGCCCAGGTCGTCGTAGCCGCCGTGGCCGCTGATCACCGGCAGCGAGCGCGTGATCGGAAAGTAATAGCCGTCGCAGTAGGAACTCCAGCCGTAGACGCTTTGCGTGACGGAGAGGAAGTCGGACTTCACGTCGCTGACGCCGAAGGCGCTGTACTTCCACGCGGCATCCATGAAGGAGAGCTTCCAGTTGCCGAGGAACTTCCACTGGGCAACGCTGGCCGGGTCGTTGGGTTTGACATCCTGATACTGAATGCACGGTTTGCCGAACGCATTGAAGAACGAGCGGTCCTGCGCGGGAATGTTGTCGGGTACAAAGGTGTCGGTCTTCGGATTCTTCCACCAGGTCAGGCCGGGTTCGTCGTAGAAGTGGACGCCCATGCAGTTGCCGGAAGTGCGGTCCTGCATCGCCTCACGGACGACGCGGGCTTCGCTGCCGTGGAGCACGTACGGATCGGACCAGTCGCATTCATGGCGCATGTCCATCTGATGCGCGCCGCCCATCGTACAGCAGCGCATGAAATCGGTGCCGGCCTGGATCATTTCATCGGGGATGATGCCGCCGTAACCGGCGAGATTGAGATTGAAGCCGACGCTGTCTTCACCCAACAGCACCTGCTGGTTTTTCGCCGCGTGATTGCCCCAATCGGCCAGGATAAAGCTGCTCTTGCGAATGTGGCTGAAGACTTCAAAGCCCGCCACCGCGGTGGTGCCGTCGCAGGCGGCTTCGACTTTGTAATTTCCGGGACGCAGCAGCCAGCCGTTGAGCAGCACGTGTTCGACGCAGCGCGCGTCTTTTCCGGCGACCGGAGCGGCTTTGACGGGGAAGTCGAAGAGCATCTTGCTGCCGTCGGTGGTGGTGATCGTCAGCGTGAGATTGCCGGCGCTGAGCGCGTTGGCATCGGAGCGGACAACCGCCAGGTAAATCTGTTCATTGGTCTGGTAGGCGTGGCGCGCCAGCGGCAGATCAATCTCCAACTGAGCGGCATGGGCTGCGCCGATGGAAAGGACCAAGGAGAGGACGGCGAGCATGGTTTTCACGGTAGAGGACCCCCTTTATGAGTCTGAATTTCAACACAGTGATAAATACACCAAACCCTTGTATAAATGCTATCTTATTTTAATAAGAATATACAAATCCAGGATTGGTCTTGCGCACAATGTGTGTTATTCTTAAACTTGATAGAGGGAAAATACAAGTTCGATCGCGATGCGGTTCTTATTTAGCAACTCGTTGATCCCTACCTATTGCGGAGTACTCTGTGGCCATGGTTGTCTATTGGGTGTTGAGCGCTGCCTCGCTCCTGATCCTCACGGGGCTGATGATTGGGCTGGTCCAAATCCGAGCGGCCAGGCGCCTGCTTGCAGAGCAACTCGATGCACTGCGGGCCCAGCAGGTGCGCGACACTGAAGCTCACGCGCGCGAGATGGCCGTGCTGAACGCGCAGCTCCGTGATGTGGCGGCCGAAGTTCAGCGCGCGGAATTGCGGCTGAAACGAAGCACCGAAGAATTCCGCATCGTCTTCAACTCCGTGCCGTCCCTGATCTGGATCAAGGACAAAGAAAATCGCATTCTGCGTGTCAACCAGGCGGTGGCCGATTCCATCGGCAGGCGCGTGGATGAAATCGAAGGCCGGCCGACGGTTGAAATTTATCCAGACGAAGCTGAGAAGTACCACAACGATGATCTCGAGGTGATTCGCAGTGAGCGGCCCAAGCTGGGCATCACCGAGCCGGTTCAGTCGCTGAACGAAAAGCGCTGGGTGCGCACGGACAAAGTGCCGTTCCGCGACGCCAATGGAAACATCGCCGGCGTGATTGTGTTGTCGCAGGACATCACCGAACGCAAGCTGCTGGAAGAACGCCTGCAGCACGCCCAGCGCATGGAAGCCGTGGGGCAGCTGGCCGGCGGCGTGGCGCATGATTTCAACAATCTGCTCTGCGTGATCCAGGGCTGTTCAGATCTGCTGAAACTGCGGCTGGGCGCGCACCGCGAACTGCTGGCGGACGTGAAGGTGATTCAGGACGCGGTGGAACGGGGTTCGGCGCTGACGCGGCAGATGCTGGCCTTCAGCCGCCGCCAGATGCTCGACCCGAAGGTGCTCGACTTGAATGCGGTGATCCGGAGCCTGGAGCCGTTGCTGCGCGGGCTGATCAACGAGCGGATGACGCTGCAGTTGGCGCTCTGCGGTGAAACCGTGCGCGTGCGTGCCGACGAACGCCAGATCGAACAGGTGCTGTTGAACCTGTGTCTGAATGCGCGCGACGCGCTGCCCAATGGCGGTCTGATTACGATCAAGACGGAAGTCGGCGAGAACGACCTTCCGGCGGCGGGCGGGGAACCGGCCGGGATGGCAAAGGTGACGGGGCCGTTCGTGCGCTTGACGATCAGCGACAACGGTGTGGGAATGAGCGCGGAAACGCAGCGGCACATTTTCGAGCCGTTCTTCACCACCAAGCCGCTGGGGCGGGGGACCGGGCTGGGGCTGGCGACGGTCTACGGTATTGTCAACCAGAGTGGTGGTGTGGTGACGTTCAAGTCCGAAGTGAATGCAGGCACGTCGTTTTTCGTGCAGCTGCCGCGGGTCAGCGAAGCGGCCGAGATCATCCTCAAGGCGCCGACGCTTTCCGCCGGGGGCCGGGGCGAAACGGTGCTGCTGGTGGAAGACGATGTGGCGCTGCGGTCAGTGTACGTGCGCTTGCTGCAGAGCCAGGGCTACACGGTGCTGGACGCCGCCTCGGGTGAAGAGGCCGACCGGCTCATTACCAATTACACCCGCGGCATCGACGTGCTGATCACGGATATGATCATGGGCAAGATGAATGGGCTGGAACTGTCGGAGCGGATGCTCTCCGTCTCGCCTGCCACGAAGGTGCTCTACATTTCGGGGCACATGCCGGACGAATCGATGCGGCGTGAAGTCTTGCGGCCGGGCACGGCGTTCATCCAGAAACCGTTTGCGCCGGAAGCGCTGCAGCAGAAGCTGCATGAGCTGCTCTCGTCAAGGCCGGCGGCGCAGGTCAGCAAGGCGTCGTGATCCACGGCAATTTTTAATTTTGAATGATTAATTTTGAATTCGCTTCGCGGCAGGGAAATCCACCGCGGTACGCGGGGGATTTTTGCTCAGTCCTCAGACTTCCTTAACTCCTCAGCATTCCAGAAACACGACCCCCTCTTCCACGACCACGTTGAACGTCTTGAGATGGCAGCGCTCGTCGTGGAGGCTTTTGCCGTCGAGCAGGCTGAATTCCCAGCCGTGCCAGGGGCAGGAGATGATTTCGCCGCTGCGGCCCCATGAAAACTCACCGGGCTTGGAAGGCAGGACCGTGCCGCGCACCGCGCCGCTGCAAATGGGCGCGAGGGCGTGGGGACAGAGGTTGAGCACGGCCTTGTACGCGCCGTTCACGTTGAAGACGCCGACTTCGCGCTCGCCGATCTTGATGACCTTGCGCGAACCGGGTGGGAGTTCGGTGACCGCGGCAACGCGGTGGCGGGTGGTGCGACTTTGCAGTGCGGTGGTCATGAGCGATCTCCAGGCAGAAATGAAAGCGAGTCAGAAGATTCTTAAAGTCCGAAAAGCTCCACGGCATTTCCCGACCAGACGCGCTGCTTGAACGACTCCGAGAACCCGCGCAGCGCGAAATCCGGCGTGTCGCCGTCCCAATGCGGAAAGTCGGACGAGAACAGCAGCATTCGTTCGGCGTCGAACATGGAGAAGAGTTGCTTCAAGTGCGCCTGGTTCTGCGGCTCTTCGATCGGCTGCGTCGTAATCAGGAAGTGTTCCTGGATCACTTCGCTGGGCAGGCGATCGAGCCACGGCACGGTGAGGCGCAGGGCCTTCCAGTTTTTGTCGAGTCGCCACATCAAGGGCACGAGCCACGAGACGCCGCCTTCCACCAGGACGACTTTGAGCTTCGGAAATTTCTGGAAGACGCCTTCGGTGACCATGCTGATGACGTGGGCCTGAAAGGTGGCCGGCAGACCGGAGTGCCATTCGATGTAGCGCGTCGGATGTCCGGCAGCAGTGGGGCCGGCGGAGGTGCCGCAGCCTTCGAACCCGGGGTGCATGGCCAGGGGGAGACCCATCTTCTCGCAGGCGGCATAGATGGGATGGAACTGGCGCTGGCCGAACGGGGCGGGGGAGGCGGAGGCGACGATGACTTCCACGATGCCGGGATGCGCGCCGATGCGTTCGATTTCGCGCGCGGCGTAGAGCGGATCCTGCGTCGGCACGACCATCGCCAAACGGAAGCGCGGATCCTTATTCAGCCAGTTTGCGATCATGTAGTCGTTGTAGGCAGTGCTGAGGGCGCAGGCGACGTCGGGGTCGGGATGGATGCAGACGGAATACATGTCGCCGGTGAGGATGGCGATGTCAATGCCATAGGGATCGAGCAGCATGCGGCCGATACCAGCGGGCTTGGCAGCGGCGCAGATACCATCGGCTTCGATGGTGTCGCGGCGCGTGACGCCGACGGGATTCTGGTAGCCCATGTGGCCGGGAGTGCTGACGCCCAGCGAACGCCAGGGCTCGGGGAGATACTCGCGGATGGCGTTGACGCCGATGTGGCAGTGCACGTCGCAGTCGACCACGCGGACGGCCTGCGCCGGCTTCGGTGCGGATTGCGATGCGGGATTGAGCGTCGTCTGCATGGTATTCCTCGCTATCTGTGGGAGTGATAATCTCTTCTGTTCGGAGAGCAGTATCCCATATAGAATGGTATCCGCGCAACGCGACAGGTGTCGCATTTACTATCCATATGACGCATGGGGTGCAAGACGATGACAATGCAGGCGGTTGGGCCTCATGGGCGCTTTGCGCTCTACTCCATTGCGGTGCCGGAACTTTCGGTCACGTTTGTGACAGAAGCAGAATGGAACACGGTTCGCCCGAACCAGTCGCACTCCCACCCCGAGATGCAGATGATCTGGATCGTGCAGGGATCGATGGGCGTGCATCTGCAATCGCGTTCGTTTGAGTTGAAGGCGGGAGGTGTCTGCGCGCTGGCGGCGAACTTGAAGCACCGCGTCTCGCAGGATCCGGATGCGCCGCGCGTGGACTTCGTGGACATGCGTTTCAAGCGCAACAGCGCGTTGGAGCATTACCTGGAGTCCTTCGGCGGACAGCTGGCGTTCAGCCTGCCGCCCGCGGCGATGCGGGCGCACGCGCTGGCGCTGCGGCGCATCCAAGCGGAGCGCGGTCCGCAAAAAGGTGCGCGATTGCTGGCGGAACTGTGGTCGATGCTCGCCGCACTCTCACAAACGGAACGCGTTTCGGTCGGCGAAAAAGAAGTGTCCGGCGAAAGCCGCCTGGAACTGGCCGATGGTTTCATGCGCGATTCGCTGGCGCCGGGCATCGATGTCGCGGCGGTGGCGGAGCACGTCGGCTTGTCGCGCAGCCAGCTGACGCGGCTTTACATGCGACACCGCAAGATCGGGCCGGCGGAGCGCTTTCAGCAACTGCGCGTGGAACGCGCGACGCGGTTGCTTACGGCCAGCGCGTTGACGGTAAAGGAGATTGCGTACGCGTGCGGATTTGTCTGTCCCAATCACTTCTGCCGCATCTTCCGCAAGCAGATGGGTAAAACGCCTTCTCAATTTCGAGAATCGGCGCCGGTTTTGAAATAATGCGATAAACGGCAACTTTTGCCGTCTGAACGAAAGTCAGAACGCGCGTTGATTCAACATGTATTTTGTACGTTTCTGGAGCACTTTTCCGGTATCCATTTCCGAAATACCCGGCCGGATTGCCGAATTTTCCCGATTCAATTCTGGCACGGATAATGCCACTCCATCCCTCGCGAGATGGGAACCCGATTATTGAAAATGGAGATGGCGATGAAAAATTGGACAATCAAACGGCAGATCACGACAGGGTTCGCAATGACCCTGTTACTCAGCCTGATCATCGGGATCATCGCGGTGACGTCGATGCGTTCGGCCTCCGATCGTGCCAAGATCATGGCGGACAAAACCATGCCCGCGCTCGATCTGCTCACCGACATGATGGGCAATGTACTCCGCTGCAGACTGGAAACCCGCGCGTATGGTTTGAGCGGCGATCCGAAGTTCCTCGACGCGATCCGGGCCGCCCGGGAAAAGCAGCAAAGAACACTCGATGCGATTGAGGCGCTGACGGTGAAATATCCGGAACTGGTCAGGCTCAAAGAGTTCATTACGACCGTCCATGAGCCGCTGACGACATGGCAGAATGGCGTGGCGAAGACCCAGGAGCGCGTGCAGGAGCTGGATGCGCAATTGGCCGGAATGAATAAGAATTCCGATCAGTTTTTGAAACTGGCAGCAGCGTATTTCACCTCCCAGAAAGAAAACGCGATTTCTGAAATTCAGCAGAAGGCGGAGGAGGCGCGCATCCTGCAACATTTTGAAAAGTCGGACCTGATGAACTCCATCGTCGCGCTGCAGTTCCGGAACATCGCGGCGCTCTCCCAGGCCAAGCAGACCCGCAAGCTGCCGCCGCTGGAAAGCGCGATGAAGGATCACGAGGAACTGCTGGCGAAACTGACGCGCGCACGCGACATCTCTAACGTCCCTGACGACAAGAAGCGCTGCGAGTCGATGCTGGAACTCGCGGCCACTTCCAAAAATGAAATGACGGCCATGAAAAAATCCCTGGAGGGCCTGGTAGAAGCGAGCAAAATTCGCAACGAGAGCGGCGACAAGGTGCTGGCGCTTGCCGACGCCGTCTCGAACGACTTCACCGCCATGGCCGACGCCGACAGCGGAACCTCCCGCGACAGCCTGCAGGGGTCGTCGTCGCTGACGATTGGCGGCACGGCCTTGTCGATCCTGATCGGCACGGTGCTGGCGGTGTTCATCACCCGCCGCATCAACCGCGCGTTGGAAAAGATCATCGAGAACCTGACCGAGACGTCCCGGCAGGTCGCCTCGGCATCGACGGAAGTGTCGCAGGCCAGCCAGACACTGGCCTCCGGTTCCAGCGAGCAGGCGTCGAGCCTGGAAGAAACCTCGGCGTCGATGGTGGAAATGTCGTCGGCCACGCGGCAGAACGCCGCCAGCGCCGAGCAGGCGCGCATACTTTCCGATCAGGCCAGCAGCGCGGCGGAAGCCGGGCAGAGCAATACGCAACGAATGGGCGCGGATATCAGCAAGCAGATCGCCGGCATGACTGCCGCGATCCAGCAGATCAAGAATTCCACCGATCAGACGGCAAAGATCGTCAAGACCATCGATGAGATTGCCTTCCAGACCAACTTGCTGGCGCTGAATGCGGCCGTCGAGGCCGCGCGGGCCGGGGAATCGGGCAAGGGCTTCGCAGTCGTCGCCGAAGAGGTGCGCACGCTGGCCCAGCGTTCGGCCGAGGCCGCACGCAATACCGCCGCGCTGATCGAAGAATCGCAGCGCAACGCGGAGCACGGAGTAAAGGTCTCAGCAGAAGTGGCCGCGACGCTGAAGCACGCCATCGAGACGGAGATCGCAAAGACTTTTGAGACGACAGTGGAGGCGACGAAAAACGTAAAGCAGCTGATCGTCGAAGTCGCTTTGGCGAACGCCGAACAGTCCAAGGGTGTGGAGCAGATCAACATTGCGGTCAACGAAATGGACAAGGTGACACAGTCCAACGCCGCCGTCGCGGAGGAATCCGCGGCCGCCAGCGAAGAGCTGTCGTCGCAGGCGCGGGTGCTGCAGGACATGGTCAACGACCTCGTGGCTCTGGTTCGCACCAGCGGCACGCAGGCGGTGCGGCAAGTCGAAATCGTTCCGTCGCGGCACGAAATCCGCATCGCCACGGTGGACACGCGCGTCGTCCAGGGAATCAACCGCGTGCAGGGGCTTCAGAAACGCTCCAACACGAATGGAACAAAGGGCGCCAACGCAAAACACGTTTCGAATGGCCGAAACGGAACGCACGCCAAAGCGCAGAGCGTCGTGATGCTCAGCGATGAGGACCTGAAGAGTTTCTAATCATGATCGCGTAAGCCAAGAATCAGATGGAGAAGATCAGCGCGGCCGAAGACGGCCGCGCTGATTATTTTTCGAGTCTTTTCTCGATGCGCGGTCACACCCGCAGTAACTGGTTGATGTGCGCGTTCAGATTTTCCATGCGGAAAGGTTTGGCCTGGAAGTTGACGCGGCCGGGCCGGAGAAGGGCCTTGATGCGTTCTTCATCGCCGTAGCCGGAGATGATGAGCGCGCAAACTTCGGGGTTGATTTGGCGCATATGACTGAGCGCCTGCGCGCCATCCATGACGGGCATGTTCATATCCATGATCACCAGATCGACGGCGTGCCACTGTTCGCGGTAGTACTCCGCGGCGGCCGCGCCGTTCTCCCGGCATACAATGGTGTATCCCAGTTCGCTCAGCGAATCGGAGAGCAATTGTCGGATTGAACGTTCATCTTCGACGACGAGGATTCGATTGGCGGCTCTATTGGTATCGGCGCGGGGCGGAGTGGATTCGAGCGCGGGCCTGAGCGCTTCCGATGCCGATTGCGGCGCCTGTGGGAAATAGAGCGAGAACGTCGTTCCGTTCCCAACGCTGCTTTCCACGCGGATGGCGCCGCCGTGGCGTTTGACTGTGCCGTAGACCGCGGCCAGTCCCAGTCCAGTGCCATGGTTCGCCTGCTTGGTGGTGAAGAACGGCTCGAAAATGTGGCGTTGAATTTCCGCGGACATGCCCTGCCCGGTATCGGCGATGGTGATCAGCGCGTAGGGACCGGGCTTGGCGTCGGCGCCGAGCTGACGCAGTTCGGATTCTCCCAATGTCACGGATTGCGTCGCGAAGTGGAGCGTGCCGCCGTGCGGCATGGCGTCGCGTGCGTTCAGGGCGACGTTGAGAAAGGCGTTGGTGAGGAGACTGGAATCGGCGAGCAGCCTGGCGTGGCTGCACAGTTTGCAGGAGAGCGCAATTTTCCGGTCCAGCGTGCGGCTGAGCACGGTCAGGGTTTCCTGGATCAGTGCATCGAGTTCAACGAGCCGGGTGAGATACGGGCCCTTGCGCGAAAACGCGAGCAGCTGTCGCACCAGATCGGCCGAACAGGTGGCGCTGGCCACGATCTGAGAGGCGCAATTCCGGACTTCCGAATCATTCGACTTGTTCAGCAGGAGTTCACTGAATCCGAGGATCACGTTGAGCTGATTGTTGAAATCGTGGGCGATGCCGCTGGCCAGCTGGCCGATGGCATCCATTTTATGGGCCTGCCGCAGCTCCTCCTCCAGAAGTTTGCGCTCGGTCATGTCGATCGTGACGCCCAGCAGGCGGACGGGTTTGCGGTGCTCGTCCACGATCGCCACGGCATCACCGAAGGTGAAGCACTCGGTTCCATCCGGGCGAACGATGCAGAGTTCCTTCGGCTCGAAACGAGTGCGCTTGCCGGCGAGCAGCTCGGCTTCGGTCACGCCGTTCTCGAAAACGGCGCGGATATTGGCGTGCTGCTTTTCAAGGTAGTCGGCCCGCGTGAAATTGATGTAGTCGGTGCCTTTGCCGGTGAATTGTTCGGCGGTGATGCCATAGATACGCAGCATCTCGTCGTTCCAGACGGTTTTGTCCGTCGCGACATCCCAATCCCAGATGCCCAGCCCGGCGAGTTTCACCGCGTGGCTGAGCCGTTCCTCGCTGCTGTACAGCGCTTCTTCGACCCGTTTGCGTTCGGTGATGTCCCGCGCGATGCCCAGCACGCCGATGATCTCGTTCTGAACGTTTCGCAGGGGAATTTTGGTTGTGTTGAAATAGCGGATTTCGCCGAGGACATTGACCGGTTCGCTGGCGATCCGCAAGACTTTGCCGCTCAAGACCTCGCGGTCATCGGCCTCAAATCCGCGGATGCCCTTCTCCGGGTTGCCCTTGACCAGTTCGGGATCCCAGCCGACTTCAATATCGGTCTTGCCGTAGATCTCCGCGCAGCTTTTCCCCAGCGACCTGGAAAAAGCGGCGTTGCAGAGAATGGTGCGGAGCGTCAGGTCTTTGACGAAGATGTGATCGATCGACGAGTCGATGATATTCTGCAGGAACGCCGCGTTCTGCAGTTCGGCATCGACTCGGCTGCACGCCCCGGCTGCGCGTTCCAGTTCCGCGATGCGGCGGCGCAGTTCAGTGTTTTCCGCGGTCAGTTGTTCAACGGATTGAGAATTGTTCAACACGGATGCTGGCCCAAGGTGTCAGCGTATTGATTGCCACAAATTTTGTGGGACCAGATTAACTTCGCTTGGAACAAGTATCCAATTTTTTAGTGATTCAAACATGCTTTCTTAAAAACAGGAATCGGATCGCGGGAATTTCCCACAATTGACATTCGTGAAATGCACAAAGTCGATGGACCGTCGCGCTATGGCCGAAGCGTTTTGTACTCCAGCGTGCCGGCAGCGGGTTCCACGCGTACGCGCAGCGGCGTTGCGCCCCGGCCATCGGCCGTTTCGATGACGACGATGATCCGGTTCGCGCCGGCGGTCGCGCCCTCGATTTTTTCGGCGGCGGCCATAAGGTGACCGTTGAGATAAATGGACTGCGCCTTCGCGCGCGGATCGACGGTCAGCTTCAACGCCGTGGCTTGCGCGAGCGTGAAATCGGCTGTGACCGCGAAGCGCCATTTGGGCTTCACGGCGAACGGCGCGATCGCATCGCGCCAGGACTTGTCCGTGCGGTAGAGCGACGCGCATTCGCTGTCCAGCTTGAGGTGATCGTCGGCGGAATTGGCGAACCATTTCTTGTCCGGTGTCGCGGCCAGATCGTCCAGTGTTGCGTCGGCTGCCGATATTTTCTGCAGCGGCGCAAGGTCGACGTTCTGATCGACCGGACCGAACATTCGCACCGCGTCGCGGAAGCAGGCGCGCTGCGGCGAGAGCGCTTCCGGCAGCCGCGTCGTCGCGAACAACCGTTGTGGTTCGGTGCCCGCCCGAAAATCGAGCTCCGCGACGAAGTACGGCCGGCCATCGTGCAGCGCGGATTCCGTGCGTTCCTCGCCGAGCGGCCAGCGCCAGGTTTTCTTCTCTCCGGCGGGGAGACCGGGAAGTTCGATGCGCCGCACACCGTCCGCGTACACCGGCGGAAACCGTAGCGTCGCGCGCACGTCGGCGAGCGGCGCCGTGCCCGAGTTCTCCAGTGAGAGCACGAGCTCCTTGGTCTGCAGATCCGCGTAACACCAGGCCTGCAGGTCCGGCAGTTCCGCGATTTTTTCGGACTTCGCCGGCGTGGCTGCATTGTCCGGATTGTCCACTGCGCCGATCTTGACCGGAATTTTCTGAGCGTCGGAGTGCGCGGCGTTCAGGATCGTTTTGCCTTCCGCGTCGTGGTGCTCGCAAACGAATTCGGTGGCGCGAACGTCCTTCAGTGGTGCGCCATCGAGGATGAGCGTCAGCGGCGTGTCGTCGCCGACCTCCGCCGCGATCGGACGTGTGATGTGGAAAGTGCGTTCAGCCCCGGCCGCCGCTTGAGCTTCGATGCGGCAAAATCGGAACTGCCGCTCGTACGCGGCAAACTGGGTCATGTTGCAATACCAGAAGTCGGACCGGTTCGCGTACTTCTTGAATACGCCATCGAGATCGTCCCAGGCCTTTCCGGATTGCCAGACATGCACGCCGAGATTGATGCAGTGCAGGTCCGCGAATTTTTGTTGTGCAGCACCGCGTCCATTTTCTTGTCGAAGTCGTCGGCCTTGACTTCACGGTCGCCGGGTTCGACCTGGAACGTCGTCGAGATCTCGAAGGGCTTCAGCCCCGGATTGTGCTGCACGAAGCCGGCGTACGGCGTGTTGTGGAGACCCGAGCGGACGAAGACCTGGGTGATCACGGCTTGCATGTTTGGATTCATCACCGCGCTGTAGTTGCCAAACGGAAACGCGAATGTGTTGATCGGGTGGCTCGTCTGCCGTTCGCGTTCGATGCGATTGGCCAGCACTTCGTAGAAAATCTCGTTGGCCGTCTGCGTAGTCAGCAGCGGATGTGTCTGCGCGTGCGAGCCGATACTGAATCCGTCGGCCGACAATTTCCGCGCGAAATCCGCGCCGAACTGGAAGACTCCTTTGGCATCCGCCGCGCCGGTCTGGTTGAGATAGAACGTGCCTTTCAACCCATGCTTGGCCATCGCTGCGTGCATGTGTTCGTGATTCGCGTTGTTGTCGTCCCAGCGCGCTGAGAAGGCCCACTTCTTGCCATCGAAAACCGGGCTGGCCGTGAGCGTTGCCTTGGCCGCGTCCTCCGGCGTCGCAAAGACGAGCGTGAGTTCCTGCGTGTACACGCGCATGCCAAGCACGTCTGGCGCAGCCGGAGCTTCGCCGGAATGCGCGGAAGTGCTGAATGCCGCGCTGGCGAGCGCCAGGAACGCTAAAAGGGGCAGGAGCGGTTGCTTCACGGTTCTTGTCTCCGGGACGAATGCGCGCAGTGGAAAAAGCGGGCGCGCGCCCTACATTCTACCCCGTTCCCACGCAGATGTGTCGCTATTCTGAACTCTTGAAAAGGAGCACCTATGCCGCGCTATGAATTCTCGGAAGGGTCGCACCACAAGTTCTGGGAAATTACGCTCAAGGATACGGAAGTCGTCACGCATTACGGTCGAATTGGAGCAGCGGGGCAATCCACCTCAAAGACCTTCAAGAATGCGGCGGAAGCGAAGGCGGCGTACGAGGCGTTGATCAAAGAGAAAACGAAAAAGGGCTACGCGCAGGCGTCAGGCGGCGAGGCTACAGTTCCCGCAGAAAAGTCGGTTCCGGCAGCGAAAGCGCCAGCGACGTCGGATGCGCTGAGCGCGAAACTCGCGCGCATCGACGTGCTCTTGAAGGACGACAATCCGGAAGCGCTCGCGGTGCTAAAACCCGGCGCGAGCGATGCGGCGTTGAAGGCTCTGGCCGATGCGTTCGGCGGCGGCGTGCTCCCGCCGGACCTGGTTGCCTTCTTCCGCTGGCACGATGGACAATCCAAAGTCGAGAGTCTTTCGCAAGACGACAATCGCACGCCCATGTCCGCGGCCGAAGCGCTCGACGCGTGGAAATTTCTCTCCAATCCGAAGGCCGATCTGGAGCAGCCGTACACCAAAACGTGGCTGCCGATCTTCACCAACGGCGCAGGCGATTACCTCGTGTTCGAAAGCTCGGGCAAAAAAGCCGGCGCGCTGATCGGTTACTGGCACGCCGACGACGACCGGAATGTGGAATACAAAAGTCTGCTCGCGTGGGCCACGGAGCTTGAAAAGGAGCTTACTCCCGAAAAGAAGAAAGCCGTGAAGGGCGGAAAGGTGAAGTTCAATCTGGACCTCTCCGCCACCGAATGGAAAAAAGTGAAATCCCCGAACGAGGCGACGCTTGCGGAGAAACCCGTCGGCACCGCGTACCAGTTCCGCCGACGATACTTCGCGCAGCAGCAGCCATTTTTCTGCGTCTACGTCAAAGTCGCTCCAAAAGTCTGGTACTACGCGATGGCCCGCGCGGGCCTGATCGAGGCCTACGCCGAGATCATCAAGATTGCCAATAAATCCCAGCCGCCCCGCGACTACGAATGGAAGAAAGACGATTTCTACATGTCCCGCGAACTGGAAGCCGCTTCGGTCAACCACGACGTCAAGGATTTACAGACGAAGCAGGAGAAGTGGGCGACCGATCACGTGGGGTTGTATGAAGGGGTGATTGCGGTGACGCAGCGGGGGAAGTGATGATGTCGATCGGTTAGAACGAATACTATTTATTTACCCATTGCGGCCGCAGCGATTCGTGTTAACAGGTTTTATATTATTTTAATACCTGCATGTTGAATTGGAGAATCGCAATGCGCTTGCAACCTCGGGGAGCATCACGCGGCGGGTGTTTGGCGGTCATCCTTGTCCTCGGACTGATCTGGGGTGGAGGACAGGCGCTTTACACTGGGCTTACTAATTTCTCGCCGACGGAAATCTCGGTCAGCGACTATCTTGCAAAAAAGCCATCGGCCAAATGGCTCACCTTGAAAGACTGTAGGCTCGATCTGCCGAACGCCGCCGTGCGAACCGTTTTGTTCACTAAAGTAATTGATGAATTGTATATTCCGGTCAAGGCGGCAGGGAGTGAAACCAATGGCAAAACCATTGAGATTCTCTTCGCAACTAAAGATCCCGCGCTGATGAAGACGATGGAGCGGCTCAGGGAGATCAAGGACGAGCAGGCCGCGCTGGCCTTTCTGATGGAGCACCCGGACGAGATTTATCCCACACGAACCATCACGGGAATGATTCGATTTGGAATCGATTTAAAGGAGTCCGACCGCGACAAACTCGCCAGCCTGGATCGCAACTTATCGAAGGATTTTATCATTCTCGACGATGGCAAGTCGCCGGAGTTGATCGTTGCGATCATTGTATTGGCCGGTGGATTGTTCCTGGGCTATTTGCTGCTGAAGAACAATCCATCGAAGCCCACCGACCCGGCGGCTCCGGGTACGCTACCAACGCCCGCGCCGCCGGTTGCGCCGTCCGAGCCGCCGGCGACGGTGTAGGAAGTGCATGACTGAACAAGATCGAGACGAACTTCTCTGCGCACTCGGCGAAGAACTTTGTGGAGCGCTATCACCGCCGCTCGAATTCTCCGCAATTTGTCCACAAGACGGGATAGATGTCTGCTCAAGAGTATTGGGGGATGATATCACGCCTCGGGTGCTGGCATCGCTAACGGAAGACGACTTGGAGTACCAGTTGGACTCTGTAAAAAATCACTTCAAAGCAATCAATCCAGAACTAACAATCGAAATGGTTGTTGTCGCGTTTCAGAAGTACGCAAGCCATGAAGAATCCTGGATCTCGGATTTCGAGTGGACGCATGTGCCGATAGAGTAGTGCAGTAGTTCGGTAGAGTTCATACAGCCGGGTGATGTTATTGCTGCTCAAATACGACTTGATCTCAACCGCATTATTTGCCTTTAGCGTTCTCAACCTGGATTCGTTTCATAAACGCCTCGAGAATAACCGTAATCTGCTCCAGGCGTTTGATCTGGTCATCCAGAATTTCGCTGTCCGTCTTTAGTTTTGCGGGACCATTTATCTGGAAAGGATTGTAGTAATGGGCAGATTCGACAACGGTATTCGTTGCGTCGTCGTAGCGCACACGAAGTTCTCCATTCTCGCATAAATCATACTTCCAGAATCGACTTTCGGCGGTGGGTAATCGTTTTCGCTCCTCAACAGTTATCCGTACGTCATCGCGATGAATGGGCAGGCCGGCTCCAAAAATCTTCTCCACTTCCTTCCGCGTGCTGCCAGCGGCCGGCGTACATTTTTTCTCAAGGTTACTGATGGCGCGCCCCAATAATACGACCTGTGATGGCTTGGGTTCTTCCACGGCTTCTGTCGCGCGGAGGTCAGTGGAAATGGTTAGCAATGTAGCTGACAGTAGTCCGATGAGCCACCTGTTCATAAGTTAAATTCCGCTCACGCGCGATGATTTAAAAATTCCTTTCGCCTTGGTACAGCGACCGTGCCATTCGACAGAATGAAGGCGAAAGGTAGCGCTGCACGGCTGGATTGGGAAGTGAAAGAAACCAGGTAACCTGCCGTGAAGTTTCGACTGGACGGACGCCGCCGCATCTTGTATATAACCATGTAGTTAATTAACCAGAGGGCAATGTACCATGCGCGACCGACTCAGCACCACGTTCGCGGCGCTCGCTGATCCCACCCGTCGCGCCATCCTCGCCAGACTTTCTTCGGGCGAAACCACCGTCTCGGAATTGGCTAGACCCTTCGCCATGAGCCAGCCGGGAATTTCAAAACATCTCAAGGTGCTGGAGCGCGCCGGATTGATCGCGCGTTCGCGCGAGGCCCAATGGCGGCCCTGCCGGCTCGAGGCGCGGCGCTTGAAAGAAGTCTCCGGGTGGGTGGAGCACTACCGCCGCTTCTGGGAAGAAAGCCTCGATCGCCTCGACGATTACCTTCAGGAACTGCAACGAACGAAGAAGACGCATGGCCGCAAAAATAAAAATTGAGCCGACTTGAAATCGGGACCGCTTAAACCAAAGAAAAAAGGGGAGGGGCTGAATCGTGGTTAACGCAAAGAGTTCTGCGCAGGAGCCTGAGCAGGAGGCATTTGTCATCACCCGCACATTCAATGCGCCGCGCGAACTGGTGTGGAAGGTCTGCACCGAACCCGCTCACATGCAGCACTGGATGGGCCCAAAGCGCGCCGGCCCCGCGGCCGATGCGGAGTCGTCGTTGCGCGTCGCCAAAATGGAATTCCGCGTCGGCGGGACCTATCACTATTGCATGAAAATGGGGCCCGGCGAGATGTGGGGAAAAATAGTTTATCGTGAAATTGTACCGCCCGAGCGGATCGTCTACATCCAATCGCTTTCAAACGAGAAAGGCGAAATCGCCACCCACCCGATGAGCCCCACCTGGCCGCGCGAAATGCTCTCGACATTCCAATTCACCGAGCAGTCCGACAAAACCACGCTCACGATCACGTGGACGCCCTACAACGCCACCGAATTGGAACGCAAGACTTTCGACGGCGGCCGCAAGAGCATGCACGGCGGCTGGACAGGCTCGCTGGATAATTTGACGGAGTATTTGGCGACGATGAAGGGCTGATGCTGATAACGATCGGCGCAGGGGAGTTTTGG
Organism: Planctomycetota bacterium; assembly: GCA_038227875.1. Taxonomy (GTDB): domain Bacteria; phylum Planctomycetota; class SZUA-567; order H5-PLA8; family H5-PLA8; genus JBBRPR01. The sequence continues at coordinate 122,226 of JBBRPR010000005.1, read as the reverse complement.
CACAGGGCCAAACTCCCGATCTCAGGGTTCGCCGGAAATTTCGAATACATTGCCGTCCGGGTCGACTGGCGCTGCATCTGCTACAGATTCAAAACATGGCGTCCTAAGTTCCATTGGCGGGCCTGCTACCAAAAAGCCTTTCGTCGCGCCGAATTAGCTCTCGAACATGCTTCAGTAGAACACGCGGATAGTCCGCGTCGCACTGTGGGATTGCCCTGCCCGCCCATCCCCGTTTGACTCTCACCATAATTCTTGTTCCCGTAGCACTTTTCTTAACTAAGTATCCCCGATCAAGCATTTCGAGATGAAAGTTGAATGCCTCATTCGTCTTGGAATTTTTTTCGGCAGCTAAACATGCCCGTAGGTCCGGTATGAGTTCTTTTAGATAGAGCCTGTCAGCGGCTTCGGCTGCTTTCGCTCGAACCGAAGCCGATCGATCGCGGAGTGCAGCTTTGACGAGAAGCAAGGAAATTGAACGAGGGACGCTGCCATCGAGCGACGAAATGATGTGAAATCGATCATCGCCGTTAGTTGATTTAGCGGCGTTCTTCATCGCTTCGGCTGCTGCGGGATGTCTTGCAGATAGCGAGGTAAGCAAGTCTGTTCCAGTGAACCATGCCGCTCGAAAACGGCTCATCGCCGCATTTACAATAGACCTTAGATCCGCAGGGCGTATGGCCTTGCGCTTATGGATGCGCTCGTAGCAGTCGAGCGCATCGGCAATGATGCGTCGAGCCTGCGGGGTCGTATTGACGCTCTTGAGCCATTTGCGGTAGCTTTGTAGACGGACTTGCGGCACAAGGCAGCCCTATAATTTATTGAGTAAATCCACCCTGTACTGGTAATGTTAGAAAGCCTAAAGGCTTTTCAATCTCAGTGCCTGGTGGATCCGACGCGTTCGCAAATGTGCCCAGTAGGAGTCGAACCTACATCACCGGCTTCGGAGGCCGGTGCACTATCCATTGTGCTATGGGCACGTCGAAAATAACGTTCGCACTCTAGCGGTTCGGTTGTCCGCGCGCAAGCGAGGCTCCGCCGCCCCGCTTTCCTCCGTTTCGTCACTCGACTTTCGGGCCGCTCCATTCGAAACTCTCGGCGTCCAAAACGAAACTGCGGAGCTGCCATGTCCCTTCAAGAGATCAAAGATGCATGGATTTTCATGGATCGCAACACGACCATCTGGAAGCACGACTTCCAGGCCGCGCAGGGCGTGTTTCAGCCGATTCACTGGGTGGCGCTCTACCGCATGCAGTGCATGCTGCGCCTGATGCCGCACGAAGGGCGCATCGCGGACATCGGCTGCAGCTACGGCATTCTGACGCTCAACGTCGCCTGGAAAAAGCCGCGCGCGGAAGTCGTCGGCATCGATCCGGATGAGAACCGGCTCAACGTCGGCAAGCAGCTCCTCGTCGAACACCCGCTCAAGAATTGCACGTTTCAGAAGGGCACCGTCGACGAGCCGGGAATTCCCAAGGGCTCGTGTTCGGGCGTGATCTGCACTGAAACGCTCGACCACATCAAGGACATCCGCCCGCATCTCAAGGAATCCGTGCAGAAGCTTATGGACCTGCTCGTCCCCGGCGGGCGGCTGATCCTTTCGATTCCGGCGCTGGAAGAAATGGGCAAGGAGACCGCGCCGCTGCCGCCGTCGCCGCTGAGCATGAAGGACTTCGACTTTCTGCCCAAGAAGCAGGAAGATCGCAACTGTCCGCGTTGGTGGCATCTGTTTTACGTCGACAAAGTGTGAGGAACCCCATGGCCAATTGGCCATGTGGTTAAAAACAAACAATCCTTTTTGAGAGCAAATTTGGCTACACGACCGGAGTCTTCCATGGCAAAGCTGGGCGATCTTTTTCCGGATGAGTTGCAGACGAAACCGCCGTCGCCGCCACCGAACAACAATCCGCAGCGCGGTCCGGCTCCGCAGCGGCCCAATGCGCAGGGCGGGGGGCAACCGCAGCGGCCTCAGCAGGGGCAGGGCCATCAGGGAAATCAGCCCGTGCGTCCGCGCGAACCGCGGGAGCGCGTGTTCATCAAGGACCTGATCGCGGGCCAGGAGCTCGAAGGTATTTACCTCGTCGGCGAATCTACCTTGCGCGTGGCCAAGAATGGTTCGAAATACATTCAAGCGACGCTTTGCGACAAAACCGGCTCGATGCCCACGCGGCATTGGGATGCCAACGAAGTTGACTTCGCCTGCTACAAGTCTTCTGGCTACGTGAATGTGCGCGGCCGCGTTGAGACGTACAAAAACGCGATGCAGATGATTGTGTTCGCGGCGCAGATGTGCGACGGCGTGGGCATTAACGCGGCGGATTTTCTGCCGATCTCGACGCGTCCGACCGAGGAGATGGAGAAGGAGTTCGACGCGCTGCTGGCGACGTTCACCGATCCGGACTACAAGGCGCTGCTCGACGCGATTTTCGCCGACCCGGTGGTGCGCGCGAAGTACATCAAGGGACCGGCGGCGGCCTCGGTGCATCACGCCTGGATCGGCGGACTGCTGGAGCACGTGCTCTCGGCGTGCAAGACGGCGCAGGCGATCGCCGAGCAGCGGCCGTTCCTGAATCGCGATCTCTTGATGGCCGGCGTGATTCTGCATGACATCGGCAAGATCGAAGAGATCGACAGCGGCCCGGGCTTTACGTACACGGACACTGGAAAACTCTGCGGCCACATCGTTCTCGGCGCGCTGCTGGTGGAACGGACCGTGATGAAGCTCGAAAAATTTCCGCGCAACAAGAAGGATCTGATCATCCACATGATCCTGAGCCATCATGGCGAACTGGAGTACGGCAGCCCGATCAAGCCGTGCACCGGCGAGGCCGTGGCGCTGCACCACCTCGAATGTCTCGACGCGAAGGTACAGGGCATTCAGACGATCATTGAACGCGAACGGGCCGGCGGCAACGACGGCGCGTGGAGCGACTTTGCGCGCGTCGTCGACGGACGGATTTATAAAGGGCCGAGCTGAGCGAAATTAAAAATTCAAAATTCAAAATTCAAAAACGCACGCGCTGATATAGGTGAATAGCAATGTCTGACTATGAATGGAAATCGGACGATGTATTTCTTGTTCACGAGCTGTTTTCCGCCGCTGAATGCGATGAATACATCGCGTTCGCGGAGAAAATCGGCTTTGAAGAGGCTGCCATCAACGTCGGGATGGGGGCACAAGTAGTTGTCAAAGACGTCCGCAACAATGATCGTGTCATTGTTGACGATCGCTCGCGATCAGACGAACTTTGGAAGCGGGCAAAGCCGTTTGTTCCGGATATCATCAATCGCGCGCAAGCGCTGGGATGTAATGAACGGCTTCGATTTTACAGATATGATCCGGGCCAGCGATTCAACTGGCATTTTGATGGCGCGTTCCAACGTTCCAATGGGCAGCGCAGTCGAATTACCTACATGGTCTACTTGAACGACGATTTTGAAGGCGGAGACACGCACTTCGAAAGTTTTATCATTCGTCCGCGCAAGGGCACGGCATTGTTCTTCACGCATCAAATTCGCCACATGGGCGCGGAGGTCTTGCGAGGCCGAAAGTACGTGCTCAGGACGGACTTGATGTACACCTTCTAGGGAGTAGCAACGGCGGCTCGCTTCCAGGCGCGCCGATTCGATTACTTCAGACTCTCCTCTCTCGGCTCGGCTTCCTTCGCCGCATCCGCAGGGAATTTGCCTGCGGCAACCTGCTCCAGCCATGTACTGAGGTCTTCGATCTGCGATTTGCCAAAGAGCCACTGATGCACGCCGTCGGGGACGACTTTTAGCGTGAGCGGGATGCCGGTGGCCAGCCAGTCGGCTCGAACTTTCGTCCACATTTGCGTGCCGCCGTCCTTGCTGCCGCAGATCGCGAAGATCGGCGTGGTCTTGATCGCATCGTTTTTCGGCAGCTGCATCGCGGCGACTTTGCCTTGCGCATACTGTTCCGTATCGATGGGGTACGCGGCATCGAGAATCAGGGCGCTGAATTTGTCTGGATTGCTCTGCCACATCGTCAGCGCGGCCTGTCCGCCGGCGCTGAAACCCAGCAGAATCGGTTTCTCGACGGTGATGCCTTTGATCTTGCCGACGTCGGGCAGCGTTTTGTTGAGCAGCTGTTCCTGCTCGGGGCCGGTCCAGCCCGCCCATTGCTTCCGGGTCATCACCACCAGCGCGAAACCGCGCTTGATGAACAGCGGCGACAGCGCTTCGACGACGTTGTTCATCGAACCGCCGGACGGATGCAGCCAGACGATCAGCCGCGCGGGTTTTTCCGTTTCGGTGGGACTCATGCGGACGCGGTAGCGCAGTCCGCCGTCGGGGAGATTTTCGACGATCTTCGTGCCGGGAATCTCGGCGCCCTTTTCAAACGGCGCGTTCTTCTCCTTCTCGCGGGCTTTCTCAATCAGCTCGGCGTAGGTTTTTTCCGTCCGGATCGAGGCGAGATCGTCGTCCTCGTTCATGTGGCCGACGTCGCTGAAACCGAATTCGATCGACTTGGAAAGCGCGGCGAGCGCGCCGTCTTTCTCGCCGGTGCGGGCCAGCGCGCAGGCGAGATTGTACTGCGCGTCGGCGCTGCTGGGTTCGAGTTCAACTAGCTTGCGGCAGCTCTGCGCGGCGCTGGCATAGTCCTTTTTCGCAAAGAGCTCGTAGATTTCCTTCTCGAGCTGCTTGGGCGAGACTTCGTCGCTGGCGAATCCGGAATGCAGCGTGAGCACGGCTGCTGCGGCAAGACTTACGAAAACAAGATAGCGCACTGGACCTCCACTGCCCATGAACGAGCGAACACAGCATGCAGGACTTTGTAATCAGGATGTTCGCAGGCGCGGCATTGTTACGTGGAATTTGAAGATTTGCGCGCATGAAGCATCGTGCATGCTATGCTCGGCCGTACAACACAGGAGTAACGCATGAGTGAAGGCTGCCAGACCCGCACGGAACACGATAGTAAGATGCCGGACACCGATCTTCTCGCGCCGCTGAAGATCCGCGGCGTAACGTTGCGCAATCGCATCGGCATGTCGCCGATGTGCCAGTATTCGGCGGAAGAGGGATTGGCCAACGACTGGCACCTGGTCCATCTTGGCAGCCGCGCGGCCGGCGGCACGGGTTTGATTTTTGTCGAAGCGACGGCGGTCACGCGCGACGGCCGGATTTCGCCGGGCGACATGGGAATCTGGAACGATGGGCACATCGCGCCGCTGGAACGGATTGCGCGCTTTGTCCATTCTCAGGGTGCGGTGGCCGGCATCCAGTTGGCTCACGCGGGCCGCAAGGCGAGCTGCGATCTGCCTTGGAAAGGGGGCTCGCCGCTGAAGGCCGATCAAGGCGCGTGGCCGGTGATTGCGCCGAGCGCCGAAGCCTTCGGCGAAGGTCCGGTGCCGCAAGCGTTGGACGAAAAAGGCATCGATGGCGTGGTGGATGCGTTCGAAGCCGCCGCGGGCCGCGCGCTGAAGGCGGGTTTCAAGGTCATCGAAATTCATTCCGCGCACGGCTACCTGCTTCACGAATTTCTCTCGCCATTGAGCAACCGCCGCACGGATCAGTACGGCGGCTCGCTGGATAATCGGATGCGGCTGCCACTGCGCGTCGCGTCGCGGCTGCGCGCGTTGATGCCGGCGGACATGCCGCTGTTCGTGCGCATCTCCGCGACGGATTGGGTCGAAGGCGGCTGGGATGTCGAACAGTCAGTGGCTCTCGCCAGGAAATTGAAAGAGGTGGGTGTTGATGTCATGGACGTGTCATCCGGTGGTGCGGTGCCCAAGGCGCGCATCCCGGTGGCGCGCGGTTACCAGGTTCCACTGGCGCGGCGCGTCCGCGAAGGCGCGGACATGCTGACAGCAGCGGTGGGGATGATCACGGAATTTCAGCACGCCAACGAAATTGTCACGGGCGGCGATGCCGATCTGGTGCTGATCGGTCGTGAAATGCTGCGCGAACCGTATTGGGCGGTGAAGGCGCAGTACGCGTTGCAGCAGGAGCCCACCTGGCCGACGCAATATGGGTACGCGGTGAAAAAGCGGTGAGGTAAATGGCTCACGCTGACGGACTCACAAATCCGCAAAAAATTCCTCCGCCGACCCGTCGCGGTTGGCTGTGGGTGGCGCTGCTGATGTTGGCGGGCCTTGCAGCGTACGCCAATTGTTTCACAGGCGAATTTATCTTCGACGACAACGGCGGAATTGTGGGCAATCCGTATCTCGCCCATGTGGCGCAGTGGACCGATGTTTTCAAAGCGCCACCGCGCACCACGACCGCGGGCCGCCCGGTAATTTGCCTGATCAACGCTTTGAATTACGCAGTGTCGGGAATGACATTCGCCGGATGGCGCGCGGTGAACCTGGGGATTCATCTGCTCTGTGGGCTGACGCTGTTTGGAATCGTATGGCGCACGCTGCAGTTTTCGCCAGTGATTCCCGATCGCTTGAAAACGCGCGCGCAGCCGCTGGGCTTCGCGGTCGCCTTGCTGTTTTTGCTCCATCCGCTTCAAACCAACGCCGTGAACTACACGATCCAGCGCTCGGAGTCGGCGATGGCGTTGTTCTATCTGCTGACGATTTACTTTTCAATCCGCGGCTGGCAGTCAGGACGCAGGGCGTGGTTCGCTGGTGCGGTAGCCGCGTGCGCGCTGGGCATGGGCAGCAAAGAAGTGATGGTCTCGGCCCCGTTGATGGTGTGGAGCTACGACTGGATTTTCAACGAACGCCCCTTTAAGGGAGTGCGGAAAGGGTGGGCGGCGCTGCGCGATTCGTGGGGCTTGTACGCGGGACTCGCGGCGACCTGGGCGATTGTGATTGTTTTCTTTATCGGCGGAAAAACGAGTGAGGGCGCGCAAGCCGGGCGGCTTCCGTACTCGGGTTGGGGTTATTTGCAGACGCAAGGCGACGTGATCTGTTACTACCTGCGTCTGTCGCTTGTGCCGCATCCATTGTGTTTCGATTACGGCTGGCCTCCCGTGCGTTCGCTCAGTGAAGCGCTGCAAGGCATGGGCGCGGTGGGATTTTTGCTAGTGGCCACGATCCGCGCGCTGTTCAAGCGGCCCGCGATCGGCTTCCTGGGGCTCTGCTTTTTTGCGATTCTCGCGCCTTCCTCAAGCATCCTGCCGCTTCCAGATTCCGCGGTGGAATACCGCATGTACTTGCCGCTCGCACCATTGCTCACGCTGTATGTGATTGGCGCGGTGTCGTTGTTTGACGCACTTTCCGCGCGCTATTTTGCCGCGGAAAGTCGTCCGGCGTTTACGCGCGTCTGTTCACTGGCGTCTTTGGCGGGTGTGGCCGCGCTGCTGGCGGCGCTCACGTTCTCGCGCAACTTCGATTACCACTCGGCCTCGGCGATCTGGGGCGACGTGGCACGCAACCGGCCGGAGCACGCGCGCGGGCATATCAATTACGGCATTGCGTTGGCCGAGGAAGCGAAACGCGAGGGCCCGGCGCGCGGCGTGGATACAGTGTCCAAGCTGCAACTCGCGGCGCTGGAGATGACGCGCGGCCTGCAATTAAAACCGACCTCGGAAAATGTGCATCTTAATCTTGGCAGCGTGCTGGCGATGCTCGGCCGCAACCGCGAAGCGCTTGCTCAATTTCAGGCAGCGGTCATCGAAGATCCGACGAACGCCGGCGCGCAGTTCAATCTCGGCAACCTGCTTTCAACGCTGGGGAACAAAGATGCAGCTCGCGCGGCGTATGCGGTGGCCATCGCGTCCGATCCGAATTTCCGTGACGCGCATTACAATCTCGGCGCCGAATTGTACGATTCCGGAAAATATCCCGATGCGCTGAATGAATTTGAAGTAGTCTTGCGCCTCGATCCGCTATCGGCGGACGGTTATTGCATGAGCGGCATGGCACTGGCCCGGCTGGGGCGAACCGCCGAAGCCGAAGCTCGTTTACGGCGCGCACTGAAACTAAATCCATCTCTCGAAATGGCGGCCCGGACGCTGGGCAGTCTGCACGATCACTAAAAATTCTGCTTCCTGTTTGTCACTCCATTTTTGGGAAAGTTGGCGTCGTTTTTGCGCACTGCTTTGGGTGCTATTGTGATCAAAAATGAGGATGCCAATGAAACCGATTAAACGACCCGCAGTGGTAAAGAAGATTCTCGTTGTGGACGACGACTCGGACATTCTCGACCTGGTCGTGCAGATTTTGGAATCGGAAGGCTACGACGTCGTCGCGGCCAAGAACGCCGCGGAATTCCAGACCGCATTCGACACGTCGCCGCTGCCGCATCTGGTACTGCTCGATATCCGTATGCCGTCGCGGGATGGCTTTGGTTTGGCTGAAGATGTCCGCTCAAAATACAACATTCCCATCATCTTCATGACCGCGCATGACTGTGCTAAATATCGGCTCTACGCGCCGATCGCGGGCGCAGCCGATTATATTCAGAAACCGTTTCTTCCGGAATTGTTGCTTAGTTCTGTCGCCCGCGTGCTGGGTGCCGAACCGCAGCACCCCACCAACGACTGGCTGCTCGGAACGCAATCCGCCCGCCAGTAACCGACCGAAATACGGTCAGCACCCTACGATTGTCGCTCAACTATTGGTCGCGAAACGCCCGCTTTCCCGCGGCGTTCGCTATTTATGATGGCATTAAAATCGCTATCTCTGCAGATCGACACCGCAAGTCTGGCGGAGATACGGATTCACCAAGAATGGATGGGGCATCGCGATGAAGTTGGATCTAGGCGCAGGACTCGTTGACAACGTTGAATTTGCAGCGATGGAGGAACCGGCGCTCCGGACCGAAATCTACACGCTTCCACAATTGGAAGCTCACGCGCTCTCCGTTGCGCAGGGTCATGTGTTTGAGCCCCGGAAGCGCGGCAACAAGCTCCTGCCGCGGCTGCGCGAAAACGAACGGGTGCTCACCCGCACCTACCAGTTGATCAGTGATGCCGCGGCGCGCAAAGAACGTGTCTCGCCGGCGTCAGAATGGCTGCTCGACAATTTTTACCTGATCGAAAAACAGATCTTTACCGTGCGCAGCCATCTGCCGCGCGGGTACAGCCGGGAATTGCCGCGCCTGACGCAAGGTCCGCACGCGGGTTTTCCGCGCGTGTACGCCATCGCGTTTGAATTGATCTCCCACGCTGACGGCAAAGTTGACGCGACGAACATCAAGCAATTTGTGAACGCCTACCAGACCGGTGCGGACTTGCGCCTGGGCGAACTGTGGGCGATTCCGATCATGCTGCGCCTGGCCATCATCGAAAATCTCCGTGGCGTGGCGATCCGCATTGCGCGCAGTCAACTGGACCGCAACGCCGCCGCCGAGTGGGTCGAGCGGCTGGTCAAGACGTCGGACTCCAGTTCCACCGGAGTCATCCTCACGCTCGCCGATCTCTCGCGCGCGACATCGAAACTTTCCAGCACGTTTGTCTCTGAACTGACGCGGCAGCTCCAAGGTCTCGGGCAGAATTTCTCGCTCGTCCATTCGTTCGTCGAACAGCGCCTGGCGGAGCAGGGGACGACCCGCGAAGAGTCGCTGCATGAGGAAAATCAGCGCCAGGCGGCCGATCAGATTTCGATCGGGAACTGCATCGAAAGTCTGCGGGCGCTGGATGCCATCGATTGGCGCGAGTTCGTGGAGTCGTCCAGCAGCGTGGAGCGGATCCTGCTCGGCGATCCGTTGAAAGTTTACGCGAGCATGGATTTCGCCACACGCGACCGGTACCGTCACGTGGTCGAGAAATTGGCCCGGCGCACGGACGTCGCCGAAGCGGCGGTGGCGCAGGGCGCCGTGGATTGCGCTTTCGAAAGCGCCGCGCAGTGCGGGCGCGATTTCCGCAAGCACGTGGGCTATTACCTGGTCGACGACGGCGCAGCGGAGCTCGAGCAGCGGATCTGCGGTCATCAGCTTTTTGGGGCGCGGCTCAAGCGCGGTTTGCGCAGCGGGGCGCTGGTGGGATATGTCTTCGGCATTGTGTTGCTGACGGCGCTCTACTTCGCGCTGGCGCCGGTGCAGTGGCGCGCGCTGCCGATTGAAGCCGCAGTGATCCTCGCGGGCGTGCTCGCGCTGGTGGCATCACAGCTGGGTGTCTCGATGGCCAATTGGCTGGCCACGCGGTTTGCGCCGCCCAGCCATCTTTCACGGCTCGACTTCTCGAAGCAGATTCCCGCCGAATACAAATCAGTCGTCGCCGTGCCCTGCATGCTGACGAGTACGGGCAGCATCGACCATTTGTTGGAAAAGCTCGAAATCCGCTACCTCGGCAACCGCGACCGCGCTGTGCGCTTTGCCTTGCTGAGCGACTACAAGGACGCGGATCAGCAGAATGTCGACGGCGATGAAAAGTTGCTCGAGTACGCATCGGCCGGGATCGCCGCGCTTAACAAAACCTATTGCGGCGGCACGGACGACGTCTTCTACCTCTTCCACCGCGCGCGAAAATGGAACGAGCGTGAGCGGCGCTGGATTGGCTACGAACGCAAGCGCGGCAAGCTCGCGGAGTTCAATCATTTCCTGCTGAAGGGTGAGCGTGAGGGCGACTTTCTCCGCATCGTCGGCGACCGGAACGCGCTGCAAGGCGTGCAGTTTGTCATCACGCTCGACGCCGATACGCAACTTCCGGCCGGCAGCGCGCAGAAATTGATCGGGACGCTCGCCCATCCGCTCAATCGCCCCTACTTTGATGAAAATATAAAGCGCGTCACACGCGGTTTCGGACTGCTTCAGCCCACTGCCGCGGTCACGCTGACCAGCGCGCAGAGCACCTGGTTTTCGCGGCTTTACGGCGGTGAGCCGGGAATCGATCCGTACACGCAGCTGGTCTCAGACGTGTATCAGGATCTGTTCGGCGAAGGTTCGTTCATTGGCAAAGGCATCTACGACGTCCGGGTGTTCGAACAGACGCTCGGTGGCGTGCTGCCGGAAAACCGCATCCTGAGTCACGACTTGCTTGAAGGCAGCTACGTGCGCTGCGGACTGGCGACAGACATTCAGATCTTCGAAGATTTTCCATCGCGGTACCTTGCAGACACAGCCCGCCGTCACCGCTGGATGCGCGGCGACTGGCAGATCGGGCGCTGGTTGCTGCCGTGGGTGCCCGCTTTCGGAAATACTACGCGCACCAATCCGCTCGCCTGGTCATCGAAGTGGAAAATCTTCGACAATCTGCGGCGCAGCCTTGTGCCCATTGCTTTCGTCGCGGCGCTGCTCGGCGGCTGGTACTTCGCCACGAATCCGCAGACGTGGACGCTCTACCTTCTAATGATCCCCGCGCTGCCGGTCGTTCTCGATGCGATTCAGGGGCTGTTTGGTCTCGACAACAAGAGCCCCATTCTTCTTCAGTTTGGCGCGCTACTCACGCGCACGACCAAGGATGCTTCCCGCGCGGTGCTTAATGTTTCCTACTTGCCGTACGAGGCGTGGCTCTCCCTGGACGCTGTGGCGCGAACACTCTTCCGTTTGATGCTCTCCGGCCGCAGGTTGCTGGAATGGACCACGTCCAGTGAAGCCGAGCAGATGGTGAACACGAGCCTGGTGCACACAGCGCGGGCGATGTGGCTGGGTCCGATTCTCGGTGCGGCGGTGATCGCCGCGGCTGTGGACGCCGTGCCGCAGGCGCTGCCGGTGGCGGCGGCCCTGGGAATATTGTGGATGATCTCGCCTCTGCTGGCGCTGCAGATCAGTCTGCCCGCGCGGAAGCAGGAAGTGCGGCTCTCGGCGTCAGATCTCCGCTTTCTGCGCACGACTGCGCGGCAGACGTGGGCGTTCTTCGACCGTTTCGTCAACGCGGAAGAAAACTGGCTGCCGCCGGACAACTTTCAGGAACAGCCGATTAGCATCATCGCGCATCGCACCTCGCCGACGAACATGGGCATGGCCCTGCTGGCGAATCTGGCGGCGATGGACCTGGGCTATATTTCCGTTCGTGAAATGATCGAACGCTGCCAGGCGATGCTGGCCAGCATGCACAGCCTGGAACGCTCGCACGGGCACTTCTACAACTGGTACGACACGCTGACGCTCAAGCCGCTCAATCCGCTCTATGTGTCGACGGTGGACTCCGGAAATCTCGCCTGCCATCTGTTCACGCTGCAGCGCGGCCTGCTGGAACTGGCCGACGTCCCGCTAGTCTCCCCGCAGATGATGAACGGAATCGCCGACACCTTGCGCGTGATGCAGGAGCGCCTGCGCGCGACGTCCTCCGTGGAAGGCACGGAACTGGCCAAAAGGATTGAGGCCTTCGAGGCGAAAATTGATGCCGGGCAAATGTCGGGGCACGCGGCGCTTCATTTACTTAGCGACGTTAAAGCGGCCTGCGCGCAGTGGTCTGCCGAATTCACGGTCAGTCTGCGGGAATCTGAAATTAATTGGGTCGATGCGTTAAGCCGCCAGGCCGATGGCTGGCTGCAGACCATTCAACAATTCGCGCCTTCATTGCTGACGGCCGGAACGACCCAGCCGAATTTGAAAACCTCGCTGCGCACGATTGCTTCCGCCAAGGAAGGCGATCCGCTCCACGATCCGGAGTTGGCCTATCGAGCGCAGAAGGCGATCAGTGAGCTCGAAGCGCTCGCGGATCTGGCCGGCGAGTTGGCTGGCGAGATGGATTTCGGCTTCCTGTATGTGCCGACGAAAAAGCTCTTCTCGATCGGTTACAGCGTCGTTAATCACAAGCTGGACAACAGCTGCTACGACCTGCTCGCGTCGGAAGCGCGCGTGGCCAGCTACGTCGCGATTGCGCTGGGCCAGGTCGATCAGGAACATTGGTTCGCACTCGGCCGCCAGATCACCGGCAGCGCCAGCATGGCGACGCTGGTCTCGTGGAGCGGCTCGATGTTCGAATACCTCATGCCGCTGCTGGTCATGCCGACCTACGAAGGCACGCTGCTGGATCAGACCTACCACGGCGTGGTGCGCCAGCAGATGGCGTACGGCAAGAGCCGCGGCGTGCCGTGGGGGATTTCGGAATCCGGTTACAACCTCACCGATGCGCATTTGAACTATCAGTACCGCGCGTTCGGCGTGCCGGGCCTGGGGCTGCAGCGCGGATTGGGCGAAGACCTGGTCATCGCGCCGTATGCGACGGTGATGGCGCTGATGGTCGCGCCGGAAAATGCGTGCCGGAACATGCAGCGCCTTTCGGCCGATGACCGCGTCGGCCCGTTCGGATTTTACGAAGCGATCGACTACACGCCGTCCCGCCTGCCGCCCAATCAAAAGAGCGTGCCGGTAAGTTCGTACATGGCCCATCATCAGGGCATGAGCCTGCTGGCGCTCGACTACGTCCTGCACAACAAGCCGATGCAGCGGCGCTTTGCGTCGGAGCCGATATTCAAGGTCGCCGATCTGCTGCTGCAGGAACGCGTGCCGAAAGCGACGATGGCGATCATGCCGCATCCGGCGGAAGTCACCCAGTCGCAGACGCCGGGCGTCGTGGCCGAATGCGCGCTGCGGGTCGTCACCGATCCCAGCACGCCGGTGCCGGAACTGCATCTGCTTTCCAACGGCCGCTACCATGTCATGGTCAACGCCGCCGGCAGCGGTTACAGCCGGTGGAAGGACCTGGCGGTCACGCGCTTCCGCGAAGATGCGGTGCGCGACTCCTTCGGTTTGTTCTGCTACATCCGGGATGTGAATTCCGGTGCGATCTGGTCGACGTCGTACCAGCCGACCCGTGGACGTCCGGATAAATACGAAGCCATCTTCAGCGAAGGCCGCGTGGAATTCCGCCGCCGCGATCACCACATCGATCTCCACACCGAAATCAGTGTGTCGGCAGAGGACGATGTCGAAATCCGGCGTACCCGGGTGACCAACAATTCCAATCTGGTGCGAACGCTGGAATTCACCAGCTACGGCGAAGTCGTGATCACACCGCAGGGCGCGGATGCGGCGCACCCGGCGTTCAACAATCTGTTTGTCCAGACACAGATCGACGCGCAGCGTGAATCGATCATCTGCACGCGCCGCCCGCGCATGACGGGGGAGAATCCGCCCGTGCTCTTCCATTCGCTGGCCGTGCGCAGCCAGGAGACCGGCCAAGTCACATTCGAAACCAGCCGCGCCACGTTCATCGGCCGGACTCAAACGCTGCACGAACCGGCGGCACTGCGCAACGAACGGCTGAGCGGGTCCAGCGGATCGGTGCTCGATCCCATCGTCTCGATCCGCCGAACCCTGCGCCTGCAGCCGGGCGAAACGGTGACGGTGGATTTGATCTGCGGCATGACCGACACACGCGACCAGTCGATCGCGCTGATCGACAAGTACCGCGACGAACGCCTCTCCGACCGCGTCTTCGACATGGCATGGACGCACGCGCAGGTCTCGCTGCGCCAGCTCAATTGCACCGAATCCGAAGCACAGCTCTACAACAAGCTGGCGGGATCGATCATCTACGCCTCGCAGCATCGACGCGCCAGCGCGGCGGTGCTCGCCAAGAACCGGCGTGGCCAGTCGGGACTCTGGTCGTACGGAATTTCCGGCGACCTGCCCATCGTGATGGTGCGCATCAGCGACTCCGCCAATTTGGAGCTCGTGCGGCAGTGCGTGCAGGCGCACGCGTTCTGGCGCATGAAGGGTTTGGTCTCGGACCTGGTCCTCACCAATGACGATCCGTCAGTGTACCGTCAGGCGCTCTACGACCAGATCATTGGCCTGATCGCCGCCGGACGCCACGCGCAGTTGCTCGACAAGGCGGGCGGAATTTTTGTGCGCCGCGCGGAGCAGATTTCCGAAGAGGACCGCACGCTGTTGCAGACCGTGGCGCGCGTGGTCTTGAGCGACTCCGCCGGAACGTTTGCGGAGCAGGTCGACAAACGAACCCGCACCGAAGTGATGGTGCCGCTGCTGAAGCCGCCGCAGCGCAAGTCGATGGCGTTGCCGGACCGGGTGAGCGCGGCGGATACGCGCGGCTTGAAGTGCTTCAACGGTACAGGCGGATTCTCCGCCGACGGCAGCGAATACGTCACGATTCTCGAGAAGAACCACACGACACCCGCACCGTGGGTGAACGTGATGGCCAATCCCACGTTCGGCACCGTCATCTCCGAAAGCGGCGGCGCGTACACGTGGCTGGAGAACAGCCACGAATACCGCCTGACACCGTGGAGCAACGATCCGGTGACGGACACAACCGGCGAAGCGATTTACATCCGCGACGATGAATCGGGACTCTACTGGTCGCCGACGCCGCTGCCCAGCCGCGGACCATCCGCGTACGTGGTGCGGCACGGGTTCGGTTACAGCACCTTCGAGACCTCGGCGGAAGGCATTTCTTCCACTCTGAGTGTTTACGTGGCGATGGATGCGCCCATGAAATTCATGCGGCTGAAGCTGGTCAACCGTTCCGGCCGCACGCGCAAGCTCTCGACGTGGGGTTATTTCGAATGGGTGCTGGCCGAATTGCGCGGCAAGAGCCACATGCACATTACCACGGAGATCGATCCGCGATCCGGCGCGATCTTCGCGCGCAACCCGTACAGCAGCGATTTCCCCGGACGCGTCGCGTTTGTCTCTTCAAGCGTGCGTCCGACTTCGTACTCCGGTGACCGGACCGAGTTCATCGGCCGTAACGGCACGCTGAAAGACCCCGTGGCTCTCTCGCGCTTGAGGTTGTCGGGAAGAGTCGGCGCGGGCCTGGATCCGTGCGCGGCGTTGCATGTGCCGTTCACGCTGGGTGCGAGTGAAAGCATCGAAGTTGTCTTCGAACTGGGCATTGGCCAGGATCCCAGCGATGTTCAGAATCTGCTCGGCCGGTTCGGGCAGCTGGGTGGCGCGCAACAGGCGCTCACGGCGGTGAAGGAATTCTGGAACGAAACGCTCTCCGGCTTGAACGTCGAGACGCCCGACCCGAAAGTCGATCTGCTCGCCAACGGCTGGCTGCTCTATCAGACCTTGAGCTGCCGCATGTGGGCGCGTACGGGATTCTACCAGTCCGGCGGCGCGTTCGGATTCCGCGACCAGTTGCAGGATTCGATGGCGCTGCTGCATTCGCATCCCGCGCTGACACGCCAGCATCTGCTCATGGCTGCGCGCCATCAATTCCGCGAAGGCGACGTGCAGCACTGGTGGCACACGCCCTCCGGGCGCGGCGTGCGCACGCACTTTTCCGACGATTACCTGTGGCTGCCGTTCGCCGCGTGCCAGTACGCAAAAATTACTGGCGACGCGCGCATTTTCGATGAAGCAATGCCGTTCGTCGAAGGCCGGCAGGTCAACGCCGACGAGGAATCATACTACGATCTGCCACTGAAGTCCGAGCAGTCGGGCACGCTCTACGATCATTGCGCACGCGCGATCGAGCACGGTTTGCGTTACGGCGTTCACGGTTTGCCGTTGATGGGCTGCGGAGACTGGAATGACGGCATGAACCGCATCGGTGTGCACGGCAAGGGCGAAAGTGTCTGGCTGGCATTCTTTCTCTTTGATGTGCTCACGCAGTTCGAGCAAGTGGCGCGGGTGCGTGGCGACACGGTCTTCGCCGAGCGCTGCGCCGCGCAGGCGCTGTTGCTCCGGCAAAGCATCGAAGCAAACGCGTGGGATGGCAACTGGTACCGCCGCGCGTACTTCGACGACGGTACCCCGCTGGGCTCCGCGGAAAACGCCGAATGCCAGATCGATTCGCTGCCGCAGAGCTGGTCGATCCTCTCCGGCGCCGGCGATCCGGAACGCAGCCGCCAGGCGATGGAGTGCGTCAACGCCCGCCTGATCAAGCGCGACGAAAAGTTGATTCAGCTCTTCGAGCCGCCGTTTAATTCATCCAAGCTGGACCCTGGTTACATCAAGGGGTATGTCCCGGGTGTGCGCGAAAACGGCGGGCAGTACACGCACGCCGCGCTCTGGGTGATCATGGCCTTCGCGAAACTTGGCCGCCACGAAACCGCGTGGGAATTGCTCTCGATCGTCAATCCGATCAACCACGCGTTGACGCCAGCGACGACCGAGACGTACAAGGTCGAACCGTACGTCGTCGCCGCGGATATCTACGGCGTCGCTCCGCACGTCGGGCGCGGCGGTTGGACCTGGTACACCGGATCGGCTGGCTGGATGTACCGCACGATCATGGAATCGCTGCTCGGCTTCCACATCGAGAAGGACGTGCTGCGCATTCAGCCGTGCGTTCCTGCTGATTGGAAATCGTTCAAGCTGAAGTATCAGTTCTGGGACACGAGCTACGAATTCACCATCCTTCCCGACGAAAATGCCGTGGAAACGGAATACAGCGAAGGCGAGAACCGCTGGACGGAATCGTTCAAGCTGGTCAACGATGCTGCGAAGCATCAGATCCAGGTCCGAGTCCGCTGCAAACAGGAACCGCCCGCTCCGCCGGCGCTTCCAGCGCCCGCGCAGCCGAGCATCAACCTGGTGGCCAGCGCGGAGGAAGCGCGCGGCATGGCCTGAGCAACTGCGGCTGTGTCACTGGTGTAGACCATATGGCAAATTTGCCAGGTGGTTAAAAGTCAACATAAGGCAAATTTGCCTTATGCTGACGTGCTTAACTAAAGCGCACGCAACATTTCAGGCCTAGCCGCGAATCCTTGTACACGGCGTGAATCTGGGTCGGAGCTTCGTCGAGCGTCGTGATCGGTCCGCAGATCTCTTTGCCGCTGACCTGGCCGCGCCGTAGCGCTTCAATGACCGTGTCGCGCAAACGCCGCAGCGTCCAGCGCGGATGCTGGCGCATGGGGTTGCCCCATTCCGGCATCGGGCAGATCATTTCCAGGCGGTTGTGGAGCCACTCGGCGCCGAGATGCAGCGGCGTGCCGGCGCCTTCGTAAAATCCGACCGAGCAGATGCGCCCGCACATGCGGACGGTCCGAATGGACTGCGCCAGCGCGTCGACGCGTCCGGAGCATTCAATCGCCAGATCGAAGCCGTGGCCGCCGGTCAGTTCGCGGCTGAGGAGACCCAAGTCGAGCCCCGGCTTTAACGGATCGATGACTGTTGCGCCGAAACGTCGCGCTAACTCCTGTCGTGCAGGCACGGGATCGACCGCGGCGATGTTGTGAACGCCGTTGGCTTTCAAAAATTGAACGGCCATCAGGCCGATCGCGCCCATGCCGAAGACGATCACTGACTCGCCGAAAAGTACATTGCCATCGAGAATTCCCACCAGCCCGTACGCGCCGGGGTCGGTGCAGACGGCATCGCGGGGATCCAGCGCGCCCAGCGGCCACCATTCGTGCAGGTCCGCCGTTTCGCGACAGGTCGCGTAACCGAAGATCCGTTCGCCCGGCTTAACGCCGCTGACGTTAGCGCCGACTTGATCGACCACGCCCACGACCATATTTCCCGCGAAACCCGGCGAGCACGCGGCCTTGTTGGGATCGGCGACAAACAGGCGGCTCTGAGAATCGAAGCGTTGTCCGGCAAACGGCGAGTGGCCGCTGTACATGTGAAAAAGCGTGCCGTGTTTGATCGCTGCAAATTCAACGTGAATGCGGACCGCATCGGCCGGCATCGGTCCGGGTTCGTAGGTCTTGATGGAGAGCCGTTCCGGCCCGTCGAGATGAAGTCCGCGAGGCATGCCGTCATCTTTACTGTGAACCGGGATGAACGCAAGCTGAGCTATTTTTTCATCAACTCGGTGACCACGGCGATCCAGTGTTTCGCGCCTTTTTCGCTGTAGCCTGCTTTGCGCGCCACCTCGTTGCCGTCTGCTGTCAGAATCACGACGGTGGGGTAACCACTGATCTCAAATTTCTTCACCAGGTCTTGATTCTGTTTTCGGGTCGCCGGGTCCTGTTTCACCTTTTCGGAGGGCAAGTCGAGCTTGAGCAGGATGAAATTCTCATTGGCCCATGCCTCGAAGTCCGGCGTCGCGAACACTTCCTTCTCCAGCTTCTTGCAGAAGACGCACCAGTCGCTGCCGGTGAAATTGGCGAGGATGAGCTTGCTGCGCGATTTCGCCAGCGCCTTGGCGTCCACCAGCGATTCGCTCCAGACCAGATTCGGATTCGATGTGGGCCCCGGCTCCACGAGGGGCTGATCGGCCGGTTTGTCAGGGATGGATTTTACTTCGGGATTAACCGCGGGCGGCAGTGTGGGCTGGGACACGTTCGCTGGCGAAGGAGAGGGCGGGGGAGCGGCCATCGTGCTCTTGTCGCGCACGACCGCGTCCACTTCCGCGCGACGGAACGTCCGCACACTTCCCGTGTGCGTCCGGATGATCACGACGGATTTTCCGTCCTCCGTCACGGTCCCTTCGACTTCCATGCCGTTGGTCAGGAACACTGTGTCGGCGCGGATTGTGATCGTGCTAAGCAGAATCGAGCAGATCAGAATCACCGATAATCGCTGCATAGTTGACCACTCCTCAGCGGTCTACACATATTCGTCCAACGTAGTTTCTCCATAGGGGTGTTGGCTGTCCAGCAGGAAGGTTTTGAATTGATCTAAAACGGCCGATGCTGTGGAAATAAATTCCGAAAACAGGCAAATCCGGCCGCGGCTACTTCTCTGCTTGTTTCACATCGAGACACACGATCTCACTCATCCCGTTGCGAATGTTTCGGCAGTAGATGCGCCCGTTAACAAGTATCGGCATGATCCACGCGCCGTCGCGGCCGCTCATGGTTTTTCCGTCCGGCGTCATGTTGGACTCGTAAATTTTTGCGCTGACGATTTCCTTGTACGCTTCTCCGGAAGTCTCCGCGACAATCAGCTTTCCTTCGGCGGTCATGATCAGCAATTTGCCATCGGCGATCGAGCAGGTCCCGGCCATGCCGGTCTTCTGCCAGGACTGCTTGCCGGTTTTCAGGTCCAGGCACTGCAACCGTGAGGCGGCCAGATCGGCGGCCTTCGGCGGATCGCCGCTGATCACGGAAAACCCGAAGACGTGGCCGTTGCAGAAAACCGGATTGCCGAGGTACGTGTTGGAGTACGGCAGTTTGTCATTGACCACGGAGCAGGTGTTGTTGGCGATCTTCAGTAGTGCCCCGTTACCGTAGAAAATCTGATCGTTGCTGATGCGCAGGATATCGGAGACCCCTTGCCAGTTGCCGTGCGGCCAGCCGGAAAGTTCGAACGTCCACAGCTCTTCGCCGGTCAGAGGGTTAATGCCGAAGAGCCGATTTTTCCCCGGCGGGAAGCTGTTCATAATTACCGTGTCTTTTCCATCCTGAGACAAGAGAAACGGCGTGGAGAACCAGGGGTTGGTGACGTTCTTCTCCTGCCAGGCAATTTCGCCGGTAGCCGCTTTGAGCGCGATGCCGCAATTCATGATGATCAGATCCTTATAGAGCAGTGGCGAGGCGGCGAAACCATAGTGATTCTTGCCCACGCCGTGTTCCACTTGATCGTATGACCAGACCAGTTTGCCGGTCTCGATGTCCACCGCCGCGGTGACGCCCATCGGCGTGATCGCATAAACGCGCTTGTCGTCGAAAACCGGTGTCGCTTCGGAACCATATCCATGCCAGCCGGTCCCTTTGCCCACGGGCAGTTTGGTCTTCCAGATTTCCGCGCCGGTATCGAGATTCAGGCAGTAAACGCAGGTCTCCGATCCATTGCCGTTGGAACCGGTCGTGTAGGCGCGATTGCCCGCGATGGCCAGCGACGCGTAACCGAACCAGATCTGCGCCGACCAGAGTCGTTTGGGCCCCCCGTCCGGCCAGTGCGTGTCCAGCGCCTCGGTGGAGATGCTGTCCTGATTTTTTCCGCGGTAGCATGGCCAGGAGGCTGCGCCCTTCGCCGCAGCCGCTGACGTCATTCCCGCCGGTACTGCCGCGACTACTTTGGATTCCGCAGCGGCATCGCTGGTTGCAGCGCACGCCGTCGTGGCGAGAGCTCCACTGAGCATCAGCACACAAATTCGCGCAGTCATCTTCATCACGCACCTCCCGGTTGAAGCGCGAGAGACTCACGCGCTTCACACCGTTTCTACACCGGGAGTTAATCGTGGGAACCGGGAAGGCACCGCAAGACGCTGTTTAGCCGGAATGTGCAAGTCTTCGACGGGTTAGTGCAAGTGCGCCAAAAGTGGCGCAATTGACATTCGTAACAACCAATGGCAACATCCCGTCATTCCATTTTTTGAATGTAAGGAGCCCGGCGGCGTAAGCACGATTTTGTCCGCCTATTCCCATCCCCATGAAAATCCGTTTCTTAAGCAGGGCCAATGGGTGGGTTCGCGGAATCACGACCCGGCGACCGAAGCTCGCCGCATTCGTCTGTCTCTCCTTTCTGTTGGCGTTTCATTTCCGCGATGTCGCATTTCAGGGCCGAACGTTTTTCATGGATTCGCTCCTGGACGGCACCCTGCCCGTCTCGGCCAATCCGTCCACGGATGCAGCCGCGCCGCTGGTATTTTGCCCCGATCCCGGAGCCGTCGCGTGGACGCTGGAGCCCTTTCGCTATTTTACCCGCGCGATGCTACGGAATGGAGAAGTGCCGCTGTGGGCACCTCACTCTTTTCTCGGCAGGCCGCATCTCGGTTGCGGGCAAGTGGGCGTATTCGATCCACTGAATTGGCCGGCCGTAGTGGTCTCCGATTCTTTATACGCGTGGGTCGTCGACCTGGAAATCCTCGTGCGCTACCTCATCGCCGGGTCCTTTACCTTTTTATTCTTACAAAAGCTCCGCCTGTCGTTTGGTCCGGCCTTGTTCGGGGCCGCGGCGTACATGTTTTCAAATCACGCCTTCTACTTCGTCAATCATGCGGACCTGCATGTCTTCACGCTCCTGCCGCTGACGCTTTACTGCGCCCATGCTCTGGCGCTCCAAGTGAGCTTCCGCCACGGCGCTCAATTTTCAGCCTGCGTGACGTGGCTGCTTTTCGCCGATTTCGCCGAGGCCACATTCGTGGTGCTGCAATTCGCGGGGCTCTGGTTTCTCTGCGTGTCGGCGGTGAAAGCGTGGGAAACAGGATTGGGATTGCGTGGCGTCGCGCGCGATGTCGCCTGGTTTGTCGCCTCGTGCCTGCTTGGCTTTGCGCTGGGCGCTCCGGTGCTGTTCCCCTTTCTTGAAAATGTGGCCCATGGCTTCAGCGCGCACGACCCAACCGAATTCGCGGGAACCATCCGCGCTGAGCCCTATGACCGGATCTGCGCCTTCATTCCCTATTACCTGACGCGGGCGCAGCGGTACTATCCCAATTACCATCTGGTTGTCTGGCCGCTGGCCGTGGCTGCGCTGCTGGTGGTCTTCAAAAATTCACGCCGCCGCGCCGCGGTGGTCTTCTTCGGCGCGTACGGCGCATTTTTTCTGCTGAAGCAATACGGATTTCCCGGCACGAACTGGCTGGGAACGTTGCCGGTATACCGCCAGGTCGGGCTCGTCCGGTACACCACGTCGACGATCGAATTTTCATTCGCTGCGCTGGGTGCCTGTGGATTGTCGCTGCTCTTGTCTCGACAGTCGCAGATACGCACTGCGCTGTCAGCCATCGCGGCGACCGTGCTGATGTTCGTCTACACGCTGGTGCTGATTCCGGAGCAGTACTTTGCCAGTTCGGCGAAAATGGCGATGGCCTGCACGTTTGCGCTCAGCTTTCTGTGCGCCCCCATTGCCGTCCTCGTGATGGGAGGAGCAATTCGACTTCCACGACGCGTTTTCACCACCGCCGTAATTCTCCTGCTAGTATGCGAACTACAGGTCGCCTTTTACAAGAGTCATCGGCCGTTGCGTCACGACCCCTACGCGCCCGCGCCGTATCTGAAATTCCTCCAGGCTCAAGACGATTGCTTTCGCACCTATGCCCGCGATTCCATTCTCTATCCGGAGGTCCAGCTGGCCTAT
Source organism: Planctomycetota bacterium (assembly GCA_038227875.1). Classification (GTDB taxonomy): domain Bacteria; phylum Planctomycetota; class SZUA-567; order H5-PLA8; family H5-PLA8; genus JBBRPR01. Next base: position 99,546 of record JBBRPR010000005.1, on the reverse strand, counting down.
GGCATCGACGATGTGAGGCACGTCAGCAGCGTGCTCGAAGCGCGAAAATTCAAGTACTCGAATGCACTCCTGACGCCCAACAAGGAACTGCGTATCGTCGGCACTGAAACGGAAATGAATTACGGCTCATGCTTTGATTTATTGAACATCCGCTACTTCATCGTACTGAATGCACTTCCGCCGGGTCTGGAAAGTGAAAAGCAACACAGTTCGTTTTCTGGAGTTGCTCCGTCCGGACTGCGTTTTGAACGCGTGTACGACGGTGAAGTGAAAATATTCCGCAATGCGAACGCGTTTCCGCGCGCGTTCATCGTTTACGCCGTGCAGCACGCACAGGATCCTGACGAAGCCGTGCAGCTTATGCGCAAACCCGATTGGTCTGCGAGCCGCATCGCCATCGTTGATGGCCCGGCGACCGAAGCATTAACACATTTGAACGAGCCGTCCGATCCGGTGCCCGCGACCGTGATTAATCGGAGCGCAAACTCAATGACCGTACGCGCCGCATCGGGCCGGCCGGGCCTTCTGGTCGTCAGTGACGCGTGTTACCCGGGATGGAAGGCGTACCTGGACGGCAGCGAAGTCCCCATCTTCCCGACCGACGTCATGCTCCGCGGCATCCAGTTTCCCGCCGGAGAACACACCGTCCAATTCAAGTACCAGCCCGAATCGTTCACGTGGGGTTTGTACCTGGCCGGCGCCGCGGCCGTTCTTCTTCTGTGCGGAGCCGGTATCAACATGTGGCGGGGCATACGCGCGCACGTTCATACGTAGCGCTGTTCAATAACAAACTCATTTTTGTTTCGGCTCACGCGACGCGTCTGTTGACGCGCGCAACTTTTCCGCGTGCCCGCCCGCCTGCTCAAATTTCGGATCGCTGTTGTAGGCCTGCGAACCTCCCGGCGGGATGGTCAGCGATTTCCAGTGCTCGCCGCAAAACGATCGCGCGATCAGGACAATCTGACCGGCATGATAGCTGGCATGCGCCAGAGACCGCTGCAGCGCCTGATGCACGCGCAACGGCTGTTTGCGAATCATTACGACGCGCTGCAAATCCTCGTCGGTCAGCGCATCGAGCGCGCTGAACAGCACGGCCCAGCCCAACTCCCACTTCTTCAACAGTTCATCCCGCGAAACGACCCGCGCCGAAAATTCCTCATCGCGCTTGCGCCATGGCTTTTCACCATCGGTCGTCAGGAAGTCTGTAAAGCGCGATGCCAGATTTCCAGAAAGGTGCCACACGAGGACGGCGATGGAATTGGTGCCATCCCCCGTCCGCGCGCACAGATCCGCATCGTTCACCTGCGCAAACGCGCCTTCGCTGAGCGCTTTGTACCGTTCGTATTCGGCGCGGATGGAGCTGATTAATGTGGGTGCAGTTTCAGTGCTCATGGTTACAACTCCAGATGGTTTTTAGGCATCGGCCACTGATGGTTCATACAATTTATTTTTTGAAAACAAACTGAATCAAGCTGCGGATACACTGCGAGCATGAGCAACGATGTCAACGAATTGGATATTCCTGGTCCTGCCAGAGACCTTTTCGGTTGCTGGAAAGCCGATCGCTCACCGCCGCGGGAGTTCATACGGTTCGAGCCTCGCCTGATCACCATCTCCATGCACGGTTCGCTGGCAAAGTACACGCCGAAATACGAGCGCGACCAGGTCTGGCTTGAAGCCACGAAGGATGCGCGCACCGGAACAGTCCGGGAGCAGCGTTCATTCAGCTCGCACTTTCTCATTAAAGAAGGGAAGCTGGAATGGACACAGCAGTGGACTCCAGGTCCATGCGGCACGACGGTGTTTTCAAAACTCGATCACACGCCGCTCGAGATCGAATGCAAGCCGATGGTCTTTGGGGCTAAAACTATCAACGGAGAGGAAATCTCGGCCATTCAGAAACAGTTGGAGCAGCGGGTTGAAGTCGACCAGGCCATGCGCAATGGACCGTTCGTGCCGGAAACGATTATCGCGGTGGACATGGACAACACCGCTTACGTCGAGAAGTTGGCCCTGGAGTCTGGCTGGATTGACGCGAAGCGATTTGGCGCCAGGAGCGCCGGTCAGGCCTTTCTGCTCGTGCAGCACAGCAATCATATGCCGCTGATGCTCGCGTCGATCGTGGAAATTGAGAAGGATCTGAAAGCCGGACTCCTTGCCGACGGCGGCGCCTTTGCATTGCTCTATGACCGCCTCCAGACGAACATCGGCGCACGTCAGCGTTATGGCTCGCAACTCACTTACGAACCGGACGGAAATTTAAGCCTCTACCCGCTTGAAAACCGCGAGAAAGTAGACGACTACCGCAAAGAAATGGGCCTAGGACCGCTCGCCGATTACCTGAAGTGTTTCGAAAAAAACGGCAAGACGGTGATCATTCGGGAGTAGTGAGCGGATAGTAAATGAAGGGGGCGGGAATCGAACCCGCGACCAACGGATTAAAAATCCGTTGCTCTACCTATTGAGCTACCCCTTCGAAGGTTCTGGCGGAGCTCTGCGCGGCGCGGTGGGGAAATGCGCCGGTGGAGAATAGTAGCGTCGTTCGGCTTTCTATCAAGCACCGGTTGCGGACACGGTTCTTCGCTGCAGTCTTTCTCTCTAGTCCGCTGAAATCGTGCGACAAGAAACGAGGCGCTGACCGCCGGCGCATCAGCGACGAACCGCCCAGCACTAACGCGAAAGAAGATTGACGGATCGCGGGTAAGGTCGCCTGTCGTACTGGCGAGCAATTAGTTCACGTCCACGGCCGGGACGCGGTCGATCAGACCTTCGGCGTGGGCGGACTGATAGAGGACGCGCAGCGCTTCCAGACACTGGTTGTCGAGCTTGATCGTGTCCTGATTGGCGAACATGTGGATGAAGCGCGCGCCAATTTCCGGTTCGGCTTCTCGCGAATAGGTCATGGCGAACTGGGTTGCTTCGGCCTTGTGGCCGTCGGCTTCCTTCATGCTTTCGCGGACCAATGAGCCGATGCGGCGAATCAAATTCTTGCCCAGGCCGCGCCGCACGACATTCAATCCGACCGGCAACGGCAGTCCGGTCGCCTCAGTCCACTTCTGCCCCAGGCACGCGAGTTTGCGCAGACCGGCGGCACGCCAGTTGAGAAGTTCCTCGTGGATCAGCACGCCGGCATCGAGCTCGCCGCGCAGAATTGCGGGCGCAACCTGATCGAACGGGAGCTCGACGGTCTTCACACCTGGAAAGTAAAGACGCAGCAGCAGCGCGCCGGTCGTGAGTTCGCCGGGAATGCCAACGCGCATACCCGCGATCAGATCCTGCTCCGTCTGCAGTGTCTTGGACGCCAGCGCCGGTCCGTAACCGCGCCCGACCGATGCGCCGGCCGAGAGGATCGCGTAGTTGGCGCTTAAATAGGGGTACGCAGCGGAGGAGACGGCCGCGATGTCGTATTCCTGACGGGTTCTGCAGCTCTCGTTGATTTCCTGAATGTGGCGCGGAAACGTTTCGATGCGATAACCGCGAATGCCCTTGCGCTTGGAACAGACCGCCCACCACGCGTACGCATCATCGGGATCAGGCGTGAAGGCCACTTTCAGCACCTGCTCGTCCACGGGTGACGCGTTCTGGGTTGCGGGAAGATTCGTGGCGAGCGGACTCTGGTTAGGCATCGGTGTTCCTTGGCTCAGGATTTGACTTTCAACACGGGTGAACTCGCTTGCGCGTGGGTCATGTCGCCGGGCAGTCGCATGAACTGTTCGAGCAGATTGGTTTTGTTCCAGGATTCCTGATCCCAGTGAATCTTCATCGCATCCAGTCGGCGCGGCCAGCCGCCGTGGTCGAGCTTCGCGAACATCTTCTCTTCGCCTTTGCGCCGCCCGCCCCAGACCAGGCCGTCGGGATTGAACATCGACGCCGTCTGCGTCTTCGAGGCGCCGCCGCGGACCGGCAAGGCGTCGAGCTGCGCATAATCCTGCAACGCGTAGCTCTTGGGCGAGAGCGCGGCGAGATTGCCCACGAGTTTGTCGGTCTGGATCGCCAGGCATTCGTGCTTGCCGGCGGCGAGGAAAACCACCGGACGTCCGGCGCTGGAAACGTCCCAGACAATGTCGCGGACTTTCCAGTCGTCTTCGTTGTCGACCGGTCTTTCGACGAACCACTTCTTGCCTTTTTCGCGCTGCGCGAATTCCTTCTGAGCCCACGCTTCGACGTGTTCGCTGACAAACATTCCATGCCAGCAACCGCACGCCATCACGTATTCGTAAATGGACGGCCGATCCGCGGCGTCGAGCGTGATGCGCAGCACGCCGCCGTCGATGTCGCCCTTTTCAACCATGCCTACCGGGTGGCGCGGATACCAGAACACGTAGACGAGCTGCTTCAATTCCGTCTTGCCGAGATGCGTTTTCTCTTCGCTGGCAAACACCGCGGGGGAATTCACATCGATCGAAACGGAGAACGTGCTGTCGGTTTGCGCGATCAGTTCCGGCTGGCCGAGTTGATCGGAATCGAACGCGTACGCGCGGTCGGTGGGCGCTTCGACGCCTTGCACGATCACCGGCGCGTAACGTTGCAGCAATTCGGATTGCCCGCTGGTGGCCGGTGGCGTGTAAACTTCGCCGTGACCGTCGACGATCTTCAGCGGATCGGCGTACTCTTTTGTGCGGATCGAAACTTCCGGCTGCGTGTTCACGAAAGTCTTCGCGAGCATCTGCGAGCAACCGTTCAGAAATGCGCTGGCCAGCATCAGTGTAAGCAGCGATGCGGTTCTCATTTTTGGCATTCATTTCTCCACAATTGCAACGGGCGACAGGACTTCGAGCAATGCATCTGAAGTACAGACTAAGTATCGTTCAAACCTTCACGCATTTCTACGAGTCGCTTCGAAGTTTGTCTTGAAGGCGTGTAATGCGTCCTCTAAATAATTGCGTGTGACGATGAGCGGCGGCATAAACGTGATCACATTTCGCCCGGGACCGGTCTTGCCGAGCAGAAAGCCCGCGTCCTTCATGCTTTCCAATAGTGTGTCCGTAAATTCGGCGGCGCTCTTTCCAGACCCATTTCCAGACACTTCAACACCCACCATCAGACCCTTTCCTCTCACCTCGATTACATTTTCGTAACTGCTGCAGAGCGCGGTCAATTGTTCCCGCAGAAACGCGCCGAGTTCCGCGCTACGCTCCACAAGATGATCACGTTGGATGATCTTGAGCACTGTCAATCCAGCAACGGCGGTGACCGGATTTCCGCCGAAGGTGGATGCGCTGGGCCGCGTGAAACTCGCCGCGATGGTGTCGGTCGTCGCGAAGTATCCGATCGGCGTCGCTCCGCCCAGCGCCTTGCCGCCGGTGACGATGTCCGGAACGACGTTCCAGTGTTCCATGCAGAACATTTTCCCGGTGCGGCCCAGCCCGGTCTGAACTTCATCGGCGATCAGCAGCGTGCCGTATTTTTTCAGCACCGCCTGCAGACGCGTGAAGTACTCGGGCGGCGGCGCCACGATGCCGCCGTTGCCCTGGATCGGCTCGACGAACATCGCGGCCGGCTTGCCGCTGGTGGACGTCTGGATCGTCTTCTCGACGGCGTCGACGCATTCGTAGTGGCACGCGCCGAACGTTTTTCCGAACGGACAGGCCTTGCAGTGCGGCGGCGGAACGAAACTGATGCCGCCCACCGGATGCGGATCGGTACGCCAGAACGAAAGCCCGGTGAGGCTCATCGTCAGTTTCGTGCGGCCGTGCAATCCGTTTTGAAACGCGAGGAATTCGTTGCGCCCCGTGGCCAGCGTAGCCAGCAGTGCCGCGCCTTCGTTGGCTTCCGATCCGCTGGCGCAGAAGAACGAGCGGCAGAGATCTCCGGGCAGCACCTCCGCCAACGCTTCCGCGAGATTGACGATGGGTTCCGTGAGGTAAATCGTGGTCGTGTGCTGAAGGGTTTTCACCTGCTGGCAGATCGCATCGGTGACTTCCGGATGGCAATGTCCCAGCGCGTTGACCGAAACTCCGGAGTAGAGATCCATGTAGCGGCGGCCGTCGGAGTCGTAGAGGAACAGGCCCTCCCCGCGCACCATCTGCGGCGCGTTTTTATAAAAATGGTACGAGCAGGGAATCAGGTGCTTCTTTTTCTTGGCGATGATCGCAGCGGGGCCAATGGGTTTGAGTTCCATTAATTTTCTCCGGTGAGGTCTGCAGGAAGGAACTCCTGGATGAAACGTCGCACGCGCGAAGCCAGGTCCGCTTCGTGTTCGCGAAAGAAGTGATCTTCGCCGCTCAGGATTTCCCGACGGACGGTCTTGGGCAGCACGAGCGCATCGCTGACTTCACGTGAGAACACAAAATCATCCACGCCGCTGAGCAGCAGTGCGGGCGTGGTATTTTCGGCGAGAAAGGAAAAGTCATAGCGGATCAACGGTGGCGCGATGCCCACCAGCGCGGCAGCGTTAAGCTTCTGGCCGGCCATCAAGCCTGCGATGCTGCCGAACGAATAACCCACGATGATCAATGGCGCACCGTTGGACTGCCGCGCCAGTTCCGCGGCGCACGCCTGGACGTCGCACAACGGCACGGAATAATCCTTGGTCTCTTCCACGTCGTTCCAGAAATCGTACAGCGATACATTCTGCGGCAGCGCAATCTCGCTCTGGCCGATGCCGCGGTAATTGAAGCGCAGCGTCAGCGCGTCGCGCGAAAATTCGCGTGCCAGCGCGGTGATGACATTGTTCTCCATGTCGCCGGCAAAATTCGGATGCGGCGGACAGAGCAACGTCGCGTAAGCAGGCATGCCAGATTCCGGGTAGCCGAGCACCGCGGCCAGGCGTACGCCGCCGGACGGCACGGTGATCTGTTCTTCGATGAACATCAGTACAGCCCCAATGCCGGCTTGGTCGTGGCGTCAATGATCGGCTGTGGATCGCGCAAACCGTCGAGCACAAAGCCATCGGCGCTGAAGATTTCGAGCGGCGGGATACGCACAGCCGTGTCGCGTTCCAGCATGTTGGCGATGAACTGCATTTCATCGAGGCGGTGTGCGCAGATCTGCCCGCGTTCGAGATAGCCGATGGTGGCAGCGATGCGTTGGTGTTCGTCGGCAGCGCCGAGCGGCACGACGCGGTAGATCAACCGCGTGCCCTGCGTGAAATAGTCGATGCCGGTCGCGTCGCTGTAGTGCAATTCCGGAGCGACGCCGAACAGCGTGTTACCGTAGCCGGAGATCAGCACCGCATGCGGAAAGAGTTCATGCAGCCGCTGGCGCAGCGCGGAACTCACCGGCATCCCCCCAAAATGGATGCCGCGCACGGCGTCGCGTTTCGCCGGCGTGATCTTCTCGGCGAGGCTCTCGATCACCGGCGGCGTGGCGAAGATCGCGCCGATCGCTTGTGTCTCGAGAATATTCAGCGCCTGCGCGGTAATGTGCTGAACGTAACGCGTGCGCGCCAGCGAACCGTCGGGAAGTTTCTTGGCCCAGCGTGGGTCAAAATCGGTGGTGAACGGATCGGGCGCGCCCATGCCGCGCGCGCAAGCGCGGGCGCCTTTACCGATGATGTGCGGCCCCGACGGGCCGACGAACAGCCAGTTGACGCCCTGCGGAAATCCCGCTTTCGTCGCCGCCGTGACGAACGGCCGGACAAACGCGGCCTCAAACTCGTCGTCGCGGTGCACGGCGAACTTCGCGCGGCCGAGCGTGCCGCCGGTTTCCGCGATCACGCACGCACTGCGCCTGTGGATCAACTTTCGCGGGATGAACTCTTCGACCGGCAACTGCGCCAGCGCTTGCGCGTCCATGGGCCCCAGCAAGGCCAGATCGCTCACCGATTGAATCTGCGCCGCGCGAAGATTCAGTGCGCGGCTCCGGCCAATCCAATATGGCGCGCCGAATTCCGGGTCCAGATGCAGCGCCGCAATCTCGCGGACCCGCGCGTCTACGCTCGACAGGTTTGGCATCGTCATCACCGCATCTCTTCCACCGTGTAAGGATAGGTTTTGAAAAAATCACCGAGCACAAAGGCCAGGCGCAATCCGATTTCAATCGCCCCGGAGATGTCCACCTGCCGTTTGAAGAACGCCATCTGCGGCGACAGTCGGCCGGAGACAATCGCGCTAAAGGCCGCCGCGTCGAGCGTGAACGTGCACTGCGGCGTGCCGGGTTTAGCGGAGACGGATTCGAGCATTCCGTCCACGATTGTCAGCGTCCACGAGCGTTCCACCGCGCCGGTGATCGTGATCGCGCACACCACCGAGAGTTTGCGTAGTTGCGGCAGCAGCGGCTGATGCAATTTTCCGACGAGAAACTCCGTGAAATACCGATCGAGCGCGCCGGCTGCAGCAGGCTGTTTGGATTGGTCGGAGGAGGGAGAAGTCATGGTCTGCGCTATTTTGTCCCCCGCTCTTTGGGCGTCGGGTCCTTGAGCGCCTTCTGGATGGCAGCCAGCACGTACTCCACCGCCTTGTCGGGATCCTCGGGAATATCCAGCTCGGCAATGATTTTCCCATCGGTAGTCATCAGGCAGTTGTACGGCGTGCCCTGAATGTTGAAGGCGTCGACCAGCGCATCGCCGGTCCCGGCCCAGATGTAATTGGGGTAATTCAATTTCTTCTTTTGAGCAAGGGCACTGCAGGCGTCGGCGAGGGTCTTGTCTTTCTGGAGTTCACCTTCAGGAATGCAGAGTCCAATAAAGCCGACGTCTGGATTCGAAGCGAGAGCCGTAACCACGCGCACGATCGCGGGAAGTTCCGTCATGCAGCGGCTGCACTTCTGCCCCCACATATTCAGCAGGATGACTTTGGCTTTCGCAGGTTTGGCAAGTTTGGAGAGTTCTTGAACTGTGGCGACTTGAGGAAGGAGCCCCTCGGATGCCGCAGCGCCACCCAGCGTGGCCAGGATCACCCAAAGAACGCCGGGCATTTTGAAACACACAAAATCTCTCCACACGAGCGGGTTGCAAAGCGTAACCGGCGGGCTAATCAACGGCTCTAGACGTCTATTGAACCGCTTCCTTCAATCGTGTGGATCGCGAACTGGATTCCGATTTCGAGTCACCAATTACACGTCGGAAAGTACGCGCGGCGGCATGGCAGCGCGCAGCGCATTGAGAACCGCGAGGACGTCGATCACCTCCTGGCTGATGGCTCCCTGCACCGGCGTCATCGCGCCCGACGCCGCCAGAGCCATGCCCACCACGCTCAGCAACATGCCGCCGATCGCGCTTTGCAGCGCGATCGTGCGCATGCGCCGGGCGATATGCATGAACTCATCGACTTTCTTCAGCGAATTCTCCATCACCACCACGCCGGCGGCTTCGGTCGTCACATCGCTGTTCTGACCGATGGCCATGCCGACGGTTGCGGCCATCATCGCGGGCGCGTCGTTGATGCCGTCGCCGACGTAGAGCGTGCTGGCCTTGGCCGTTTCGCTGCGCACAATCTCGAGTTTTTCCTCCGGCGTCTTCTGCGCGTAAATTTCGCGGACGCCCACCTGGTCGGCCAGATAGCGCACTTCCGACTCCCGGTCTCCCGACACAATCATGACGCGATCCAGATGATGCTTGGGCCCCAGATGTGTGACGAACGATCGGCTTTCCGGCCGCGGCGCATCGCGGAACCGGTAGATCGCCGCATAACGATTATCGATCACCACGACGCATTCCAATCCACCCGCGACCGGCGGAAGCTGTTCCGCTCCGGGGGTGCCGGCCCGCACCAATTTGTTGCGGCTGGTGACTTGAACGCTGTGACCGGCCACGGTTCCCCGCAGTCCCTGGCCCGGAGGTTCGCTCACTTCGCTCGATTCCGGAATGGCGATGTTGCTGTCCTTGGCCGCCGCCAGAATCGCGCGCGCCAGCGGATGCCGCGAGTATCGTTCCAGCCCCGCCGCGTACGTCAGCACGTCCGGCGCGGTGAATCCCGTCGCGACGACCTGCTCGGCGAGCGTCGGCTCGCCGTAGGTCAACGTCCCGGTCTTGTCGAAAATCGCCGTCCGGCATTCCGCGATTTTCTCCAGCACCACCGGACTCTTCACAATGATCGCGCGGCGCGCGCACAGGGAAATCGAGCCGATGATCGCGACGGGAATCGCGATGAGCAGCGGACAGGGCGTGGCAATGACTAGCACCGCCAGAAAGCGGTGGGCCTCTCCGCTGATCACCCACGCCAGCACCGCGACGGCGACGGCCAGCGGCGTATAGATCGCGCCAAGTTGGTCGCCCAGCCGGCGCAGGTTGGGCCGGGTGGCTTCCGACTCCTTCATCACCACCATGATTTTTGCGTACCGCGAATCGGCGGCGAGTTTCTCCGCGCGGATCGTCAGGACCGACTCGCCGTTGATCGCGCCGGAGATCACCGCCGAGCCGATGGTTTTTGTCAGCTTGAAAGGCTCGCCGGTCAGGAAGGATTCGTCCATTGTGCCGTGACCGTTCAAGACCACACCGTCCACCGGACAAATGTCGTGGGGATGAATCACGAGCTCGTCGCCGACTTTCACGTCCAGCAGCGCGACATCCTCCTCGCCGCCGGAGCTGCGCTTGCGGTGCGCGACCGATGGCATGCGCTTGGCCAATGCTGCGAGCACCGACGAGGCGCTGCGCAGCGCGTAGCTTTCCAGCGCGGCGCCGCCGGAAAGCATCAGCACGACAATCGATCCAGCCAGGTACTCGCCCAGCAGCGCAGACGTGACAATGGAGATTCCAGCCAGCAGATCCGAGCCGAATTCGCGCCGCCACGCCTTCTGCAACAATTCAACCACCAGCGGAACGCCGCCCACTGCCAGGCAGATCAGCAGTGGAATGTTTGCGAAAGCGACTGTCAAAAATGCGAAACGGAGCAGCAAGTAGCTGCCAATGGCCACAATGGAGAGCGCCACGACCGCAGTGTTCTTGTAGCGCCAGACATCGGCTATCGTGATTGAGGCCTTGCGCGTGCGTGCGGAAACATCGGTCGCGACGAAGTTCATCCACGATAACGGTGCAAATTCGACGCCAATTGAGGATTCTAGTCGCGAACCTGGACGTCGGCGTGTTCGTCCTCTTGGAAAGCCTGCGCTGCACGCTTGCCTTTGCCATGCTCTCGCCGTAGGATCGTACACATCTCTTCCAAGAGGAATATATGGCAGCGCAACGGTTGTCGAAGCAGATTAGGGCGGGCATCACCGTCACCCAGGTCCGCAAGCACCGCCGCTTCGTTGCCGTCAATTTGAAGCAGTTCCCGGAAATCAATTACCTCGGCTTCGACATCTTTACTCACGTCGGCGGTTTGGGTAAGCACGAGCACAAAGGCCAGTTCGAAATCTGCCTGATCATCCGCGGGCACATCACGTGGTGGGCGCGGGAGCGCCTATACGATCTGCGCGGCGGTGACGTCTATTTCACCTGGCCCGACGAACCGCACGGTGGCCTTCACGAATTGATGCACCCCTGCACGATTTACTGGCTGACGCTGAGCATCCCCAAGCCCGGCACGCCGGCAATCAAGCGCTTCCTCAACCTGCCTTCCGATGAAGCCAACGAACTCTGCGCCGCCGTCCACGCGCTGCCCGATCGGCATCTCCGCGGCGCCGATAAACTCGAACCATTTTACCAGGCCATGTTCGCTGCACTGGAAGAGCAGTCGGTGCTCGGCCTCGTCAAAGCGCGCTCCGCTCTGCAAGGCATGCTGGCGACGCTCGTCACGCTGCCGCTGGCCGCGGCGCCAAAAGGTTTCATCCCTCCGGGCATTTCCCGCGCGCGCGAATTTCTCGACAGCTGCCCCAGCCCTTGGCCGACGGTCGCCGAACTCGCCGATCTCTCCGGCATGAGCGCCTCGCACTTCCACGCCTGCTTCCTGAAAGACGTCGGCGCCGCACCGATGGAATACGCCCATCGCGCGCGCCTGGCCCGCGCGAAGGAACTGCTCGCGGCGCCCGGCGCCACCGTCTCGCGCGTGTCGGAGCGTCTCGGCTACTACTCGTCGCAACATCTCGCGGCCTGCTTTCGCAGGTACCTCGGCCAGACCCCGCGCCAGGCGGCGAAGAAGTGAACGGAAAATCTGCCATTTCCATTGCGCTCAGGTTTAATTGGGGTCGCTGATTCATGAGTCATAACTCCACCGTCGCACGGATTTCGCTGCCTGATTCGGACCTCGTCGAAGGCTACGCGCAGGCGGCGCTAAAGAGCGTCCTTTCGGCAGTGAACGACGCGGTTTTTCCCGGCTACTGGTCGGTGTGTGCTGACGGACAAGGCTTCGGCTATGGCAACACCTATCCGTCGCTCGACGGCCATCAGATGACCGACGCGCTGTTGTGGCTGGGGCAGGAGCGTACGGTAAAATTAAACTGGGATTATGTGCGCGGTTTTCAACGTGCCAACGGACAACTGCCGCTGGCCATTCTTCCCGGCAATGCTGCGCAGGAGATTGGTCCGGAGCCCACCCGCGCGCGCGTCGACGACAATGGCGGACTGTACACCCACTGGGTTGCCGGGGATCCTTTGCGCGCGCTGGCCGGCCCCACGTTCATTCAGAATGCCGACTCGATTTTTCGACACACCCAGGATCTGCCGTGGCTCCGCACGCAGTTGCCCGCGGTGAATCTGGCCGCCGACTATCTTGCCACTTTGATCACTCCCGAAGGCGTCGTCGGCGGCGCGGGATATTACGTGGAACGGCCCGTGCGCGTTGAATTCGACGGCGTCGCTCAGTGTTACGTTGCCGATGCGCTGAAACGGGTCAGTGCGCTGAACCACGTTGCGGGAAATACGCCGAGCGCGCAGCGCTACAACCTGCTGGCCACGCGCGTCGCTGAACAATTTTCACAGCGGTTCTGGACCGGATCGCAGTTTGCAGAATACATTCATCCTCAGCACGGACGCATCGATCGGCACGGCTTGACCGACACCGATTGGGCCGCGCTCGCCATGAACATGGCCACCGCTGCCCAACGCGACATACTCTGGCCGCGGATGCGCGCGGAAGCGGCGTTCTACTACGGCGGCATGCCGACGGGCATTTCCACGCGACCGGAGACGTACGAAGCGTGGGAGTTCACCCATCCCGACCGGCACGATCTGGCCGCGATGGGGCGCGTCTGGTTTCTGGAATGCTGGGCCCGCGCCAATTTTGAAGACGGTGATGGCATTGCCGAAACGTTGCGCCGCGTCTGCGCCGTCGGCCGCGAAAATGGATGGTTCTGGCGCGAACGTTACTATCCGGGCGAAAAACTGACTCCCGCGGGACCGGAAGGTTATTGCGAATACGCGTCGAATTTGATCCGCATCGTTCAACGCTTTCTGTTCGGCGTCGAGTTCACACTGCAGGGCGGCGTGATTCTCGCTCCGAATGTTCCCGAAGACTACTGGCGCAGCGGATTCGGACAGTCGCTCCACTGGCGCAGTCAGGTGCTCACCTACAGAATGGACGCCAGCGGCATTACTGGAACACTTCAAGTGCCGGAAACGACCGGCACCACAAGTCAACGACTGACCGTGCGCTTCCCTTCCGAACTGCGACAGGAAAATCTAAACGCCACGATCGACGGCAAATCGGCAGCCGTGCAAATTGATGCGAGCTCCGTGACGCTTGAACTCGCAGGACCGCGCGCGGAATTTCAGATTCAATTCCGGCCGCGCTGACACCGCGCGTCAACTCATTCATCCGTTCGCGCGCACCACTCGCCGAAGCCCACCAGCATCTCGTCGGTGGTCTCGCCGCCGGCGCGGATCGTCTTCGTTGGGTCGGGATTGGCGGGATTGTCCTTGCTGTTGTCGTACCAGCCGGTGACGCGCAGGCGCGAACCCTTGGGAATGTCCCAGGGTTCTTTCAGGCGGTACGACGTCTGCCAGTTGAAATCGTAACGCGGCACCGACAGTACCGGCTCCGTGCGGCCGTCGGGGAGAATCAGATCAAACGAAAAGGCCTTGCCGCGCAGATGCATGTGCGGCTGAAAGGCCAGCAGGCGGGCCGGCGTCTCGAACGTGTACTCCGTACTCTGTGAATAATTGGCGTCGCCGGGCTTGATCAGCAGATTGTTGGTGCGGATGTCGAACGATTTCACTTCAAACTTCGGCGCCGTCCGGGCGAAAACCATTCCGACGCGGATCTGGTCCGACGCCGGCGCGCCGTTGGGCACGTAATGAACTTCAAACGTCAGCGAGCAGCCCCTGGGCAGCAGCTTCGCGTAACCGGCCGGGAAGACCAACGCGGTTTCGCCGGGCACCATCGCCGCGAAGTAGCTCGTCGGCCGCCCGCCATTCGTCGGCGTGGGATCCGACAATTCCTTGCCTTCCGCGGTCACCACGAAAACCTGGGCGTGATGCACAACCGCCGGGTTGGTCGGCAGCAGTTCCACCGCCTGTACCCATTTATCTTCGGTGAAGTTCGTCTGAACTTTGATGTACTGGTACGGCATCGTCCCCTGCGCCGGAAGCTTCACGGGTTGGGGGATCTGCACAATCGCGTCGGGTGTGCCGATGTTCCAGTCTTCCGCGCCCTTCTCCCACACGCGCGGCGGCGGCGCGTCTTTGGCTTCGCCTTCGGGGCATTTCGCGTCGATCCACTCGAGCAGCGATTTCAAATCGCCATCGGACAGTCGCCGGTTGTTGGCCCATGCGTGCCCGATGGAATTATCCGCGAACCACGGTGGCATCACGCGCGTCGATGTCACCCGCCGGATCACGTTCGCCTTCTTCTTCACCTCGTTGTAGCTCTGCAGCGGAAACGGACCCACGCCGCCGGGGCGGTGGCATTGCTGGCAATTGTTCTGCATCAGCCGGCTGATGGTATTGTGAAACGTAACGGCCGCCCCACTCGAGGCCACCGCCGGCCTCGCGGGAAACGTCAATTCGCAGCCGGGCGCCAGCGTCGCCGCAGTGGCAACGGCGCGGTGGGCGAGCACCGCGTCGAGCGCGTCGCCGAGATAGTTCCGGCTCGCCGCATCACGTTCGTAGCCGATGCCGTACTGGTCGTCGATCGCGCCGCGATAGACCAGTTTCCGCCCGGGGTCGAGCACAAAGACGTCTGTCGTTACTTTTGCGTGCAGGGCTTGCGCCAGCTCGGCCGCGTCATCGAGCACCACGGGTAGGGCCAGTCCGCTCCGCTTCAGCGCCGTGCGCAGCATGGCTGGCGCATCGCCAGAACTGTTGAGCAGCAGAAATTCCACGTGCTGAGCGTCATACTTTTTCTGCAATTCCGCCAGCCGCGGCAGGTATTTCTGCGAGACCGGACAATCCGGCGCGATCGTCGCCACTACCAGCGCCGCGCGCAGTGAATAATCCGACAACTTTCCCGCCGGCCCATCGAGGAATTTCAACGGCAGGTCCGCAACGCTCTCTCCAATTCCCCACGCCGCCGCATCGCCCACCCGGGGCCCAATCTTGACCGGCCCGTCCTCGGCGGCAGATGCACAGCACCACAGAAATAAAACCACCCAAAACGCCCGCATCCCGCTCCTCGCATCGCCCGCTTAATTTCCCTGCACCAGAGCAGTATGCAGAGACACGCGCGCGGCACTACGTGGCGCTTAACAAGTTCTGATACTTTTTTGACGGAACGAGTCCAAGAGTTCGATCGGACGTTCGTTGTCCTGTTGGAGGGCGTGACGATGCGACGCTTTTGGCAGATTCATCTTTCGACCGCGGTCATGGCGATGGTTGTTGCGTCGATGATGCTGGGGCTGAATGTGCGGCGGCGGAGCGTCGAGATAATTGAAGGTTATACCAAGAGCGGCAGACCAAATTTGGATCCGTCGTGGCAGTACGGCTGGCCGGCGAACATGGCCACTGTTTCCTTGGTGTCCTACAAATCTCTTAGTATCGAAGTCGATCCATGGGTTCGATGGGATCGCATTCCCCCGTGGGATCCCTACTGGAACGGATTGAACCTCGGCATAAACGTAGCCGCGTTTATTATCCTGCTTTCATCCACACTGGCCTTCTTCGAGTGGTTTGCGCGGCGGCGTGAGCGACTAAGAAGTGAGTTATCCTGATGGCGCGACCGCGTCGCCCAGCGCGGTCGCACTGGCAAGGCCGAATCTTCGCTACTCTCAGATTCGTTCGTGCCAGTGGCACCAACTTAATACCTCGGCAACTGCTGCCGAAACAAGCTTTCATGGTTTAAAGATTGTCGCAAACATCAGTAAGTGCTACATTTCGAGCCAGACGTGGTGCTTGTGCCTTCAACTGCTCGGTCGGAGAGTTTCGGTTCGGCAATGCCAAATCCAGTGTTTCAGGCCAGCATTCGCGTCTCGGAATTTCCGCGCGTGCGGTTCTTCAAGCGCAACCCGGCAGCGAACGGCAAGGATTCGTTTACGGATGTGACGCATCGCGTCGTCAGGTTGGTGCTCGAAGAAGTCCCCGGCCGCGACGGTGCCTACTCCGTCTCGCGCTTTGACGGCGAAGGCGCGCTGGTCTGGAAGACAACCCACCCCTCGATTCAGGAGGCCAAGTGGGACGTCGAATTCGAATACGGACTGCCGGAAGAAAAGTGGATCGAGGCAAACGGTGACCCCGTATCGCCGTAAGAAGTATAAGTAAATATTGCTTTAAGACTTTCGTTCGCGTCAAATAAGAGCACCGCGGAACTGCCGCGGACCACGCGGCGGAAATGTCTGACGGCCGGGACTGAGAGAGCTTGCCATGACTGAACCTGGCCAGACGACCAGTTCCTCCGCTTCACCCAATCCCGCCTCCACTCCCGTGCCCAATTCCGACTTGGTGGGGCCCACCAACGGTCCGGACAGTCCGCCCACAGAACTCGGCGGCGCCACCGACGAATCACTGATGGTCCATCTCGCCAACGGTTCGCACTACGCGTTTGAAGAACTGCTCTCGCGCTACGAAACCCAGGTGATCACGTTCTGCTACGCCTTCATGCGCAGCCGCGAAGGCGCCGAGGACATCGCGCAGGAAACCTTCCTGCGCGTCTTCCGTAATTCCAAGCGCTATCAGCCGGTCGCGAAGTTCACGACGTGGCTCTACAAGATCGCCGCCAACCTTTGCATCAACGAATTGAAAAAGGGCAAGCTTCGCCAGACGCTTTCGCTCGACGAACCGGCCGGCGAAGATCCGGAAGGCACCAAGATCATCGAACGCGTCGCCTCGGGCGATCCCTCGCCGCTCAGCGACGCCGAACGGCGCGAGGCGCAGCACCTGATCGGCAAGGCCATCGACCATCTGCCCGACGATCAGCGCACAACGCTGGTGATGGTCGAGTACCATCACATGCAGTACCAAGACATCGCGGAAATCCTGGGCGTGACGGTCAGCGCGATCAAGATGCGCGTCAAGCGCGGCCGCGAAACGTTGCGTGAGACGCTCAAAATTCTTCAGGCTCAGGAGAAGTAGGCGCAGTAAGGCGGGAATAGTTTCGTCCGGATGGGAACTATATACTGTGGTCTTCTTTCAAGAGGCACGTTGTCGGGACGGGCGCGCGGAATTTTCAAGAGGACCGGGCGGGGCGCCCGGACCACAATAAGTGACTGACGTTGGTGCGGCCGGTGTAAGTAACAGCGCGGCCACGTAGCTGAAGCGGAAACGGAATGCTGGGCGATGAGCGACACTAAAAATCAACCCGCGATCACGGAACTGAACTGCGAGCAATGCCGCGAGTTGCTCTCCGATTACGTCGACCGGGAACTCAGCGGCGCGGAGAAGGCCGCCGTCGAACGCCATCTCACGACGTGTTCGAAGTGCACGACCGAATCGGTCCGCCTCAACGGCTTGAAAAACGTCGTGCGCAACTGGGATGGCGTGAAGGGTTCCGGCGAGTTCCGCAAATCCGTCGTTCAGCAGATGATTCGTGAATCCCAGCAGGTGCCGTCCGAGCAGTTCAACGCCGCCGCCAAGGCGAGCGTCCGCTCCTCAGGCTTGATCGAAGACGAAGAAGACACTGCCAAGTCGCTGCCACCCGCATGGATTCTGCTCGTCGCACTCTTCCTGGCCGTCGCCGCGTACTTCGGAGTGATGGCGCTTCGTGGTAATCCCTAAGGTCAAGGGAGTGGTCAAAAGCCAACATGGCGCAAATTTGCGCCAAGCTACTCTCGCAAGGTTCGTCCCCATCATCAGACTGCTTGCTGCCGCTGCCTTCTGCCTACTATATTTAATTGATCTGTAACAATCCCAAACCCGCGGCGTCTTAATCATTGTGCCAAATCACGTGTGCGGAGCGCGGGCTCGCAAAATCGGCGGTCGACAAGGCTAATGCTTTCGAGCAGAATTTGTGCCAGAAACGAAGCGTTCGCCTCGTATGCCACTTAAGAGCTGGTTGAGTGCTGGTTGGTCGGCCTGTTGATCAACGGGGAAAGGATTCCAACTCCCGTGCAAGCCCAATTCTCGAAGGACTTACCGCCTTGGTCTGCCCTCGTGGCGCTGGCGGGACTGCTGGTTCCGTTAACCTTTTCTACCTCTTATTGCAACGCCCAAGCCGCTGAACCCAAGGATCCGCCCCCGCCCGCCGAAGAAAAAGCCAAAGGCCCCGACCACAACGTTACGCTGGCCGAAGAGCAGGGCGTCGTCGATCTCCTCAAGAAAGCCCAGAAGGCCCGCGAAAAGGCCATGACCGATCCCTCCGTCTGGCCGGAATGTGTGAAGTACTACGCCGAAATTCTGAAGAAGTACCCCAACAGCGTCTACCTCGACAAATGGGAAGGCCCGGAGAAGGTTCTGATCAAGGAACCCGACAACGATCCCTTCAAGAACGGCCTCTACAAGTCGACCCGCGAACGCGTCGCCACAGACATCGCCAGCCTTCCTCGCGGCGGGCTGGAAATTTACCGCGCCGTCAACGACCCGACGGCGAAAGCGCTTTTCCAGGAAGCTCAAGACCGCGCCGACGAACGCAAGATGGAGCAGGTGGCCGTCGAGTACGCCTCGACGTCGGTCGGCGTTCCTGCAATGACGTGGCTGGCGGAAGTCTCCTACGATTCCGGAGCCCGTCGCCAGTCGATCGCGCGCGTCGATCGCGTGCTGAAGGACGAAGCGTCCAAGCCGCTCTCGTCGGGACTGCTGATCCGCAAGGTGCTCGCGTTTATTCAGCTCGGCGAAGTGGTTGGCGCGCAGAACGCGCTGAAGGATCTCAAGACCGCCAGCCAGGATCCGGCCAACGGCCCCGTCCGGGCCGGAAACCTGGAAGGCGAAAAAGCGATCGCCAGCCTCACCGCGCGCGTCGCGGCGATGACCGCCGGCAACGCGCCGGCCTCATTGGCAGGCGATGCCAACCGCTCGTGGGACACGTATTTTGGCAACGCGGCGCACAACAAAGTCGTGCCCGCGCGCAGCAGCGTCGGCGTCTCGCGCTGGTCGGTCTCGCTCAATCAGCTGCTCTACGGCCCCGGCGCGGACGCGCCCGGCAACGCCGATCCGAATGTTCAGGTCAACAACGGTCAGCCAATTATCGACGTGCCCACACTCAATCACCAATTGGTCGCGCACGAAGGCTACTTTTACCTCTGCGATTCGCAAATGGTCGTGGCCTATCCCGTCGGCATGCCCGTGCCCGGCGTGCCCAGCGTGGGCGGCAACGCCAAGTTCGTCTTCCCGGCCGATCAGGACAATTCCGGCCGCCGCCGTGCGCGCCAGGCGCAGCAGGGCATCTACCAGCATCCGTACTTCGTCACGATCGCCAACGAACGCCTCTACATGGTCTGCGGCGGCGACCCGGTGGCGATGGATCCGAACATGTTCCGCGGCGGCGGGATGGAACAGCGCTCGCCCTCGAATTATCTCGTCTCGCTCGGTCGCCAGCGCACCGGTGGCACGGTCGAATCCGGCAAGCTGGTCTGGACGTTGAAACCCGATTCGCCAACGTTCCTGAGCCACACCAAGGCCGATCAGGATTGGCTGAAATCCGTCTACTTCACCAGCGCTCCGACGTACGAAAACGGCGTGCTCTACTCCATGGCCGTCCACATCGGCGGCACCAATGAAGCCTGGGCCGCCGCGTTCGATGCTGAATCCGGCCGCATGCTCTGGCACACGATGATCTGCGCCGCCAACCCCGTCTTTGTCGGCGGCGTGGTCCAGCCCGACGTCGGACTGCCTGTCACGGTCGCCAACGGCGCCGTCTATGTCTGCACCAATCTCGGCGCCGTCGCCGCGCTGGATGCCCTCGGCGGAACGATCCGCTGGATCCGCGTCTACGACCGCGTCAAGATCCAGCCCGGCCGCTGGAACGGCGATCAGTCCAACCTGCCCAGCGATTTCTGGGGACCCAACCCACCGATCGTCTACAAGAACCTGCTGATCGTCACGCCGCAGGATTCCGACATGCTCTACGCCTATTACACCGAAGACGGCAAGACCGACAAGGGCACGCCCTTCGAGATGGGCCAGCGCAAGTACCACATCGAACGCATGAAAAAGACCGACGCGGCGGAAGTCGGCGGCTTGAAGCACATCCTTGGCATCGTCAACGGCAATCTCTGCATCACCGGCAGCCGCGTCCACTTCTTCGATGCCTGGAGCGGCAAGATCTCCGGCCCGGGCGAATCGATCGCCACGGACAGCCCCATCTTCGGCCGCGGCGTGGTGACGGAAAACATGGCGCTGGTGCCGACCGAGCGTTCGCTCGTCCGCATCGACGCGACGGTGACGAAAGAAAAGACGGCCACCGGCGACAAGGACAAGTTCACCGCCAAGGTCCGCGACGAATTCAAATGGAACAACGCCAAGGATGAAGCCGGCAACGTCTTCATCGCCGGCGACGTGCTCTACACCGTCAGCCACAACCGCGTCAACGCGTTCTTCGTCTGGGAAGAGATGGAACGCAAGCTCAAAGACCGCCTCGCCGCGGAACCCACCGACCTGGCCTCGTACGTCGAACTGGCCGGCGTCTACTTCCGCGTCGAACACTTCGAAGACGCGCTGAATACGCTCGAAAAAGGTGAAGCCGAAGCCGAGAAACTGAAAGCCGATCCGAAAGCTGCCGGCAATCTCGCGCAGATGCGCACGCAGCGCTTCGAAACGCTCAAGTCGCTGGGCCTCAAGGAGCAGGGCGAAAAAGCGTACGCGTACTTCAAGCGCGCGTACGAAGCGGCCAAACTTCCCGAAGCCGGCAAGGAACTGCCCGTCATCGCGCTGAACCTGATGGCCGAAAACGCCAATGCCCGCGGTGATGCCGCCACGGCCTTGCAGCACTACCAGGAGATCGTCTCGAAGTACGGCGACGTAGTCTACGCGTTCGTCGCCGGCTCGTCCTCGCGCGCGCGGTTATTTGTGCAGGCGCGCATCGAAGAGATACGCCGCAAGAATCCGGAAGCCTACGCCAAGATCGAAGCCGAAGCGACGGCCGCGCTCACGCAGGCCGGCAACGATTCCGCGGCATTGGAAACGCTCGTTTCCACCTATCCCAATGCCGGCGCCAGCCGCCAGGCGCTGCTGAAACTCGCCCAACTGGCGCTCCCGACCGATCCCGACCGCGCCCGTCAGAACGCGCGCCGCTACCTCAACCGCGCCGGCAACACCCCCGAAGCCGTGCAGGGCCTGGCGCTGCTGGAAGCCGGCTTGGAGCGCTCGCGCATGCTCGCCGCCGCGCAGGATGTCCTCTACCGCATCAACGCCCGCGCCGACGCTGCGGATGTGAAGCTCGAATTCGATCCGCTCAATCCCGAAACCAAACTGGCCGCGCCGATCTCGGCCAAAGACTGGGCGAAAAACCGCCTCGCCGACAAGCTCTTCCAGGGCTCGCCCTCGTCGGCGATCTATACCCTCGGCCGCGAAAAGCCGAAGGCCGCGTGGTCGCGCCAGGCCGCCGCACAATCGGCGCCGGTGGTGATGCACGGCATGATTCCGCAGGACATGCGCCGCAATCTCTTCTTCGTCGAGAACCAGTCGGAACTTTCCGTCGTCTCCGGCCGCGAGGGCGGCGACGACCTCTGGCAGCCGCGCCCGAAACTGCCGGCCGGGTGCCGTCCGGCTGTCTACTGGGCCGACCGCATGATGGTCCTCTTCGGCGATTCGGAAATCGTGGCGCTCGACAGCAAGGACAAAGGCAAGGTCGTCTGGCGCTACACGCTCCGCGCCGGGCTGCAGTTGCCGCCGCTGATCTCTCCTGACGCACAAAAAGTCGTCGTCGTGTATCCGACAGGAACGCTGAGCGTTCTGGATGCGTCCTCGGGCACTGAACTCTGGTTCACGCAGCTGGAAGGCCCAATTTTCGGCTTGCCGGCCGTGGGCGATGGCTGCGTCGCTGTTTCGGTGGGCACGCCGCTCAAAGTCCTGCTCTACGATCTCGATACCGAAGCCAAGCGCGGGATCGTCGATGCCACGTCGGGAATCAGCGCTGGGCCGGTGATCAACGGCGACCGCATGTACCTCGCCGACCAGGGCAAGAAGATCCGCGCCTTCGACACGCACACCGGCAAGCTCATCTGGGAATCGCAGTGCGACTCCGATGTCCGCGGCTTCTACGCCACCCGCGCCCTGCTTTTCGCCATCACCCCCGCGACGCCGGAAAAGAAAGTCCGCGCGTACAAGACAGATGGCGAAGGCGACCATTCATCCTGGTGGATCGATCTCTCCGGCAACGTCACCGACATCCACGCCGACGCCGACGACCTTTACGTGGTCGTGACCGAACCGGGCAAGAGCGGCGGGCGTGCGACCAAGCTCAAGTCGTACTCGATCCCCAAAGGCGGCAAGTTCCAGTGGGAGACGGACGCCGCGTCGGAATTCGCCGGCCAGCTCTCGATCCCTGAAAACCTGATCACCGCGCACCACCTCGTGCTGACGCAGAGCAACTGGGATCCCACCGGCGCGAAAGCTTCGGCCGTGGTCCTCGTCGACCGCCGCACCGGCAAGCTCACGTGGGACCAGTCGCTGGCCTCCGATCCAACCCTCAACGCCGACGGCACGCACGGTTCGTATTCGCTCCAGCTCTTCGATGGCGGCCTGACCGTCAGCGAAGCGCGGCGGCGCACCTCTTATGTCTCCGCCGAAGGTGAAAGTTCCGGCAGCGACGCCAAGGCACTCGACGAAAAGTACCAGAAGAATCCGGAAGACGCCGACCTGGCGCTGCGCTGGGCGCGTGCGCAGTACGACTCCGGCGAACACGACAAAGCGCTCGGCGCGCTGACCAAAGTGCTCAGCGGCAACACGGCGCTCAGCGACGACAAGTTCTCGCAGGTCTACGACGTCTTCGCCAAGATGCGCCGCGACCATGCGATCAAGATCAAGCCCACGCTCAAATTCGCGAAACTCGACAAGGCCCCGAAGCTCGACGGCAACCTCGACGACTGGAAAAATGCCGCCGAACAGAAATTCGATTCCTGGCGCGACGTCTACTTGACCAGCGAACAGGTCCCCGGAGCCGCGTCGCGCAAGGCCGCCTGGAAGGGCGCCGACGACCTGAGCGTCTCGTTCCGCGGCGGCTACGACGATAAGAACATCTACGTGCTGCTGACCGTGAAGGATGACAAGCACAAGAACGATCAGGCCGAAGGCCAATTGATCGACCTCGGCGACAGTGCGCTGCTGATGTTCGACAGCAACAACGACGGCGGCGTGGCCTTCCGCGGCGAGGAATTTTCGCTCGGCGGCGGCCTCTCCAAGGCCGGCACGCCGGTGGGCTGGCGCTGGGTGGAACACGGAAAATTCCTGACCGGGCGCACCCCGATCGAAAACGGCGTCTTCGTCGCCCGCAACGAAGGTGCGAAGACCACCGTCTATCAATTCGCGCTGCCGCTGGCCTCCGTGGCGCTGAAAGCCGAACCCGGCAAGCAGTTCGGCTTCTCCTTCGCCGTCCTCGATCAGGATCAGGACGACGGCACGCCCGAGAAGGCCGTGGGCTCCAGCCCCGGCGTGCTCTCGCCGCCGGAACCGCGATTGTTCTCGAAAGGTGAGTTTTCCAAGTAACCTGCAGTGCCGGATGTGTGTGCCGGATGTGTGTGCCGGATGTTTGTGGTGGAGAAATCCAAAGCAGGACTGTCTGAAGGTTGATGCCGCGCGCAACAGAATGAAAAGGGAGATCGGTTCATGGCTGACGAAGCAAGCAACGAGAAGGACATCCAGTCGGTCCAGAAGCTCAACGCCACCTACAAGCAGATCAAGGCAGAACTGTCGAAGGTCATCGTCGGCCAGGAGACCGTGATCGAAGAACTGATGGTCGCGATCTTCGCGCGCGGTCATTGCATGCTGGAAGGCGTGCCGGGACTGGCCAAGACGCTCTTGATCAGCACGCTGGCCGACACGCTCAGCCTGAAATTCGCCCGCATCCAGTTCACGCCCGACTTGATGCCCTCCGACATCACCGGCACGGAAGTGATCCAGGAAAACAAGGCCACCGGCGCGCGCGAATTCAAATTCATCTCCGGCCCGTTGTTCGCCAACGTGATTCTCGCCGACGAAATCAACCGCACGCCGCCCAAGACGCAGGCCGCGCTGCTGGAAGCGATGCAGGAACACCAGGTCACCACCGGCGGCGTGCGCCGCAAGCTCGAACAGCCCTTCTTCGTGCTCGCCACGCAGAACCCGATCGAACAGGAAGGCACCTACCCGCTCCCCGAAGCCCAGCTGGACCGTTTTATGTTCAAGGTCTTCGTTGACTATCCGTCGGAAGAGGAAGAGTTCCAGATCGTCAAGCTGACCACCGCGCCCTTCAAGCCGGTGCTCACCAAGACGCTGACGGCGCCGGAAATCATCGAGCTCCAGGAAATCGTCCGCCGCGTGCCGGTCGCCGACCATGTCGTCCGCTACGCGATGAAGCTGGTGCGCATGACCCGCGTGAGCAAAGGCGGCGTGCCCAAGTTCATCCAGGATAACGTCAGCTGGGGCGCCGGTCCGCGCGCGAGCCAGAACTTGATCCTCGGCGCGAAGGCCCGCGCGATTCTGCAGGGCCGCTACTATGTCTCGACGGAGGACATCGCTGCCGTCGCGGTGCCGACGCTGCGCCACCGCATCATCACCAACTTCAACGCGGAAGCCGAAGGCATCAACTCCGACAAGATCATCGAGATGATGCTCAAGGAAGTGCCCCGCCAGGAAAGCGAAAACCTCGCCGACCCCCGCGTGGCCGGGATGACTGCCAAGAGCGCGTAAGTCTGACTGAGGAACTCCGGACGAGAGACTAAACTATTATGCCATCGGATCCCTGGACAGCCGCAAAGACCGGCGCGGGCGCTCGCGTCGGCGATGAATACAGCATTGAGCGCGTGATCGAACGCGCGCGCAAAGTCAGCACGCTCCTGCGCCGCAGCCAGATCCACCACGCCATCGCCGGCGGCCTGGCCGTCCACGCGCTGGTCTGGGAAGTCGACGGCGGCTCCGCGCACGCCAAGGGCAACGTCGACGTGCTGGTCAACGCCGCCGATATCGAAAAAGTCCGTGAACTGCTCAAGGCCTCCGGCCGCGAAGCGATCGACCTGCAATCGGCGCTGACCAGCTCGCACCTCGACCGCCGCAGCAACAACGTCCGGCTGATCCGCGCCGGCGAAAAATTACGCGAACGCTATGCGCACCCGACGCCGAAACTGGAAGGATTCTATTCCTTCCCGTCACTGCTGGGTTTCGAATGCCTGCTGCTGGAACCGCTGCTGATGATGAAGCTGACCAGCTACCGGCACGTGGACATCGTCCACATCCAGGACTTGCTCGAAGAACACCTGATCACCCCCAAGATCGAATCCGCGCTGCCCGAAGACCTCCAGGCGCGGTTGAAGCAGGTGAAGGCCGAGACGGAACAGGAACGGTAACGAAAATAAGTCAAAGAAAGTGCAGGTAAATTCATCGGGACCCGTACCGCAGGGACGAGCCCGTTACTCGCCCCGGAGGGGCGCAATAAAGTAGCCCACGGCGTGAGCCGTAAGTGATCGCCATACATCGCGCAAGCCCCGGAGGGGCGGCATTGGGCCGCGCCGGGAACGAGGAACGGAACTAAAATGGCCAACGACCTCTCCCGCTACCTCGACCCCAAAACGCTCACCAAGATCGGCAACCTCGATCTTAAGGCACGTCTCATCGTCGAAGGCTACATCTCCGGGCAGCACAAGTCGCCCTACCACGGCTTCAGCGTCGAATTCGCCGAACACCGCGAATACTCGCCCGGCGACGACCTGAAACATCTCGACTGGAAAGTCTTCGCCAAGTCCGACCGCTTCTACATCAAGCAGTACGAAGAAGAGACCAATCTCCGCAGCTACATTCTGCTCGATACCAGCGAGTCCATGAAATACGCTTCGCCGGGCAGCATCTCCAAGCTCGAATACGCCTGCTACATCGCCGCCAGCCTCACCTACCTGCTCATCCGCCAGCAGGACTCCGTCGGCATGGTGCTCTTCGACAACAAGGTGAAAAAATTCGTCCCCGCATCAGCCTCGCCGGCCCATCTGCGCCTGCTGCTTCATGAACTCAAGCAGATCGTCCCCGAACAGCGCACCGACACCGGCAGCATCCTTCACGACCTGGCCGAACGCATCAAGCGCAAAGGACTGGTCGTGATCCTCTCCGACCTCTTCGACGATCCCGACAAGCTGCTCTCTGGCCTGCAGCATTTCCGGCACCGCCGCCACGAAGTGATCATCTTCCAGATCCTCGACGACTTCGAGACCTCGTTCCCCTTTGACAACATGACCTTGTTCGAAGGTTACGAAGGCTGGCAGGAATTGCTCTGCGATCCGCGCTCGCTGCGCAAGGGTTACATCGAAGAATACCAGGCCTTCAACGAGAAAATGAAGCGCGGCTGCCGCAACAGCAAGATCGATTTCGTGCCGGTCTCGACCAAGCATCCGCTGGACGTCGTCTTGAGCGCCTATCTTGCGGCGCGCGCCAACTGCAGAGTGAAATAAGTCCGGGTAAAAAAGGAAAACGGGAAAACCGCTGAATGCCGACGTTCTTAGCCAGTTTCTTTGCCAATCCCGCGCTGGTGGGTGGAGCTCTCGCTGGATCGATCCCGATCGTGATCCATCTGCTCAACCGTCAGCGCTTCAAGAAGCACATCTGGGCGGCGATGCACTGGCTCTGGGCCAGCTACAAAAAATCCCAGCGCCGCCTGCAGGTCGAACAGCTCATCCTGCTGCTCATCCGCATCCTCGTCCTCGTGCTGCTGGCCCTCGCGCTGGCGCACCCGATCCTGCAGCAGGGTATGGGCCTGCTCACCGGCCGCGCCTCGATCCACCGCGTGATCGTGCTCGACAATTCGTTCTCGATGGGCCAGCGCGTCGGCGGCAAGCCGATGTTCGACAAGGCCAAGGAAATCGCCGCCGAACTGACCAGCAAACTCTCGCTCAGCGATGAAGTGGACGTGATCCTCGCCAACTCCAACGGCGACGAGGTCCTTGCCAGCACCGCACTGCGCAAGCAGGACATCGCCGGCGGCATCAAGGGCGCGCAACTCAGCGACGGCGGCACGGACATCCCCAAGAGCATCGCCGCGGCCTGCCGCATTTTCCTCGACCGCAAAACCACCAACCTGCGCCACGAAATCATCGTCATCACCGACCAGACTCGCACGGGCTGGGAACATGCCGACCATCAGCCCCGCCGCGTGCTCGGTGCCGACGAAGATGCCATCGCCAAGACCTTCGGCGATCCGAAATCCAAGCCGATCATCCGCGTGATTCGCCTCGCTGGTGAAAAAGAATCCGACAACCTTGCGGCTGTCGGGTTGGAAGTCGACGAAAAGG
Organism: Planctomycetota bacterium; assembly: GCA_038227875.1. Lineage (GTDB taxonomy): Bacteria > Planctomycetota > SZUA-567 > H5-PLA8 > H5-PLA8 > JBBRPR01. The sequence goes on along the minus strand of JBBRPR010000005.1, from coordinate 72,021 downwards.
TCGTCCCTGCGAAAATCGACACGCAGTTCATCGCCACCATCCAGAGCTACTCCAGCAATCCCAATAAGGATGTTCGCGTTCGCTTGAAAATCGACAACGAAGAAGTCGCGTCTGAAACGATTCCAGAATTGCTGAAGGGCAAGACTGAAACCGTCAACTTCCGCTACAGCTTCCCGGACCCCGGTTCGCACGCCGTCTCGGTTGAACTTCCCGAAGACATGCTCCCCGGCGACAACACGGCGTTTCTGGCCGTGGACGTCGAAGACCAGATGCGCGTGCTCTGCGTCGACGGCCAGCAGCGCGTCGGCCCCAACGCCAGCGAACTCGATTACTTCCGCCAGGCGCTTTCTCCCGCCAAGAGCGAAGAAGTCCACGCCGGCAAGATGCCGCTGCTGCCGGAAGTCATCGGCGACAGCGCCCTGCCGGAAGCCAATCTCGATAACTACCGCCTGGTCGTCCTCGGCAACGTCGCCTCGGTGCCGCCGGAAAAAATTCAGGCACTCGAACAGTTCGTCCGCCACGGCGGCGCGCTCTGGATCTTCGTCGGTGAGAAAGTCATCCCCAGTCTCTACAACAAGGAACTCGCCGACCTGCTGCCCATGGATCTCGGCGAACTCGTCGGCACCGACGCCAGCGACGGCAACCAGGGCGAAGCCCTCAGCGACAAGGAAATCGGCCACCCCGCGATCGCTAAGTTCAAGGGCATCCGCGGCCTCAAGCTCGGCTCGCTCCGCGCCACGCGTCATTACAAGCTCGTGCCCAAAGCCCAGACCGACGTCACCGTGCGCACGATGCTCGCCTACGAATCCGGCGAACCGGCCGCCGTCGAAAAGCGCATCGGCGAAGGCCGCGTCGTCCTCTTCGGCACCACCGCCAGCATGGACTGGAACACCTGGCCGAAAAAGAACGAATACCTGCCGCTGATGAATTACATCGCCCTCGACCTGATCCAGCCGGCATACCTGCAGCGTAACCGCATGGTCGGCGAGAAATTTTCGATGCAGCTCCCGCGCCAGGACCTCGGCCCGGCGCGCCACGAAGGCGTGCGCCTGGTCGATCCGTCTGGCGAATCCAGCGCGATGGAAGTGCTGACCGAACAGTCGCGCATCGAAAGCCTGCCGGTCAAGAAGGCCGGCATCCACACCGCGGAAGTCCCCGGCGAAACCAAGCATCTCGTCCACTTCGCCGCCAACCGCAGCGCGGAAGAATCCGACCTCACCACGATGGACGACCGCGACGTGCTGGCCTGCGTGCCGCGCGCCGGGGAAACCGGCACCGACCGCAGCTACTTCAAGAATTTCGTCACGCAGGACGACTTCGAACTGACCGCCGAAGACCCCAACGCGGTGGAGGAAAGCCTGAAAAAATCCGGAGGCAGCCGCGAGATCTGGCGCTGGCTGGCGACCACGGTGTTGTGCCTGTTGCTGGTGGAATCGGTGCTCGCGCGGCGCTTTGGAAACTTCTCGCGCTAGTAAATAAGGTACGTTGCAAGTCCGTCGGAAGTGCAGTCAAGGCCCGGAGTATTAACGTGCGTTCGTTCATTACGTGGCTGTTTAATCTCGATCCGAACAAAGTCGGCGCAGACTCCGAGCTGAGCATCCGTTTCAACCAGGCGCCGGAAGGCTGGATGGTCTTCCTCGTCATCGTCGCCGTGATCGCGTTTGCCGTCTGGATCTACTACCGCGACGGCCGCGGCACCGCCTCGCCGTTCTTCCGCGGATTTTTGGGCGTGCTGCGCGCGGCGCTCATCGCCATCGGCCTGTTCATCCTCACCGAACCCGTGCTCCTCGCCACCCGCATCGAAACCCGCCGCTCCACCGTGCTGGTGATCGTTGACGACAGCTTCTCGATGGACCTCGCTTTCGCCGACGCCGAAGAAGGCCTGCGCAAGAAATTGCAGGATGCGATGGGCGCTCAGAAAATCACGCTTAAAGACGCCGACGGCAAAGCCATCACCGTCAACAGCGACAAACTCGAACTGCAGCAGTTCAAGTTGCTCACGCGCCTCGACGTCGTCTCCGCCGCGCTGGAACTGAAAAACAAGGACGGCAAGAACTTCATCGACGCGCTGAAAGAACGCCACGACGTCAAAGTCATGACCATGGCCAAGTCGCTCTCCACCAGCACCGACGACGACAAGCCCATCGATCTCCTGCACCTCGCCTCCAGCAACAAGCGCGGCGGCGAAACGCGTATCGGCGATTGTCTCCGAGGCGCGTTGCGCGAAACCCGCGGCATGCCCGTCGGCGGCGTGGTGATCATCACCGATGGCCGCCAGAACGCCGGCGAAGACGCCGTCCAGGTCGCGCAGATTTTTAAAACGCAGCGCGTCCCCATCTACACCGTCGGCATCGGCGACCCCGCCGAACCCAAGGACTTCGAACTGACCGAAGAAGGCCCCGACATGATCCTTCCCGACGACCAGAGCGAAGTGACCGCGCTGATCCGCTACAAGGGGTACACGGGCGTCACCTCGATCAAGGTTGAAATGAAAGACGGCGACCGCGTCGTCGCCTCCGAAGACGTGAAGCTCGGCAAGCCCGGCGAAAAAACGCCCGTCGCGCTGCGCTTCAAGGAATCCAAGCCCGGCAAGTACACCTACACCATCCGCATCCCCGAACAGCCCGGTGAACTCCGCGCCGACAACAACGTCGTCACGTACAACTTCCAGGTCGTCGACAAAAAGGTGAAGGTGCTCTACGTCGAAGGCCAGGACCTGCCGCGTTACGAATACCGCTACCTGAAGAACGCCACGCGCCGCGACCACACCACGGAAGTCGACGTCCTCCTCTGTACCGCCGACGGCACGTTCATCTGGGACGGCACCGACGGCAAGACGCCGCTCGAACAATTCCCGGTCAACAAAAAGGAAATGAGCGAATACGACGTGCTTATTCTCGGCGACGTCAACCCCGTCATCTTCACCAACGACCAGATCAAGCTGATTCAGGATTTCATCCGCGAAGGCGGCGGCATGATCATGATCGCCGGCGAACATTACGCGCCCGCCGAATACACTCAGGGCGCGTGGCCGGAAATGCTCCCGATCGTCCCACAGCGCGCCGCGTTCCAGCCTCCGGAAGGCGGCTTCACTGAAACCTTCCCCGTCGAACTCACCGACGAAGGCCGCAAACTCGCCTGGACTCATCTCGACGCGGATGAAGCGCAGAATCGCGACGTCTGGGAAAAGCTGCCGCGCCTCTACTGGTACTACCCGGTCAAGAAGAAGAAGTCCTACGCGACCACCATCGCCGTCCATCCGTTCGACAAGGACGAAGACAACAACAAGATGCCGTTGATCGTCACCGCGCCCTACGGCGCCGGCAGGACGATGTTCATCGGCGTCGACGGCCTCTGGCGCTGGCGCTACGGGGTGGGGGACCGCTACCACTACCGCTTCTACAATCAGGCCATCCGCCACTTAAGCATGGCCAAGCGCCTCGGCGGGCAGCGCCGCTTCTACCTCGGCGTCGACCGCAGTCTCGCCGCGATCGGCGACAAGCTGGTGCTCACCGCCATCGTCAAGGACGAGAACCAGAAAGAAATCACCGCGCCGTCCGTGATCGTCCACGGCAAAACGCCGAAGGGCGAAGACTTCACCACCGAATTGCGCAAGATCTCCGACCGCCCCGGCAACTACGAGAGCAACTACATCCCGTTGCTGCAGGGCGATTACACCGTCTGGCTCAAAGACGAAGCGCAGCCCGACGCGCATCAGTCGGAAGCGTCGTTCAAAGTCGAAAAGCCGCAGCTGGAATTCGAAAACCCGCGCATGGACGAAGAACTGCTGCGCAACGTCGCCAAGGCCGCGGGCGAAGGCGGCGAATACTTCACCATCGACCACGTCCGCGAGATTCCGCCGAAGATCCAACCCAAGGAAGAACGCGTCCCCCGCGAAACGCCGATCAACCTCTGGGACAACTGGATGATCTTCACGCTCTTCACCGTGCTGATCACGATGGAATGGATCCTGCGCAAACGCGGCCGGATGATCTAAGGGCGGCTCTTGGCTCTTGGGAGCAGCAAGCAGCCACGCACCGTAGAAAATAAGCAGGTGCCATTGCAAGAGATAGTCTGGTGCCACTGGCACGGACGATTCTGAACGCAGTGAAGGATCGGCCTTGCCAGTGCGACCGCAGTGGAATCAAAATTAATCGCGGGACGCACACCCCTCCCGCCGCCAAGAGCCCAGAGCGACCACCCCATGCCCAACGACAACGCCTTCATCCTCCCCCAGCTCGCCACCCTCGGCACGCCGCAGAACCGTTTCGACGATTTCCTTGCCGATCCCGCGCGCGGCAACAAGCTCGTCAATGGCCTGCACATTTTCGATCCCGGCCAGACCGGCTACCGCAACGAAGACATCTACGCCGCCGTGCAGGGCGTCTGTCGCCTGACCGAAGGCCTGCTCGCGCATCTGCTCGAAAAATATGGCGGCAACGAACGCGTGAAAAATCGAGTCCCCGCGCAAGCGCTGCTCGACCTTCTCAAGTCCGGCCCCGTCAACGACCGCAAAACGCTCAACCGCCTCATCGGCACGTTCTACGACGACTGGCCCTACGCCGCCCACTGGCGCCGCGACCTCTACCGCATCCCGCAAGGCGGCGTCACCGTCGTCGCCCTGGTCTTCGGCGGCCTTCAAAAACTCCGCGATCTTCTCGACGAACAAAGCAATCTGGTCTGAGCGTACTCAAGTTCGTTACGACGGTTGGTCGACGGGTTCTGGCGATTCCGCGAACGTTCATCTCTCGTTCAGCTTGGCGTAGCGATAGTACACTTCCATGCAGAGCGCACCCAGCGCGGTGGAGAAGACGCGGCCACCATCGGGGATGCGGCCGCCGCCCTTGGGGTCCCACGAGCCGGCGAAAGCTCCGTCCTGGCGCTGCATGGGGAGCAATGTGGATTTCAAGTGATCGTTCCAGATCGCCCAATGGTCTCCGCCCATCTGGAACATCGCAAAAGTGCCGTAGTACCAGTAGTAATAATTGATGCCTGAGCCCGGGAGTGCCGGCGGGTAGGCGTCGTTGCAGGGCACCCAGATGGGTCCGCCGGCGACGTTCTTGTCGCGCTTCATCAGGTTGCAGGGACCGGCCACGCTCGGGTGATCGGGTTTGACGCCGAGGAACAGCCGCATCATTGCGGCAGCGGCGGTCATCGATTGTGAAGGGCCGTCAACATGGCCCTTGGTACCCTGGTAGACCATCATGCCGCCTTCGAAATCGTAGCCGTCTTTCACGTCCTTCGGGATATCCTGGCCGGCGTTGAGCCAGTTGAGCGCTCCTTCCAGCGCATTGGGATCGACTTTCAATCCGGCCACCTTGGCGCTTTTGAGCGCCATCACCTGCCAACCGGTGACGGACGTGTCGTTGCGTGCGTTGGGGTCGGGATTGGCGTAGTAATCCCACGCCATGTATTCGTGCTGCGCGGACTGGATGTAGTCGATGCCCATTTGTGCGGCCTGCTTGGCGTCGCTGTGCGGGGACATCGCGCTGGCTTCGGCGAGGGCCAGGGCGGCCATGCCATTGGCGTACATGATCGGCACCCAGCTGCCTTTGTCCTTGCCGGTTTTGATCTGCTTGTCGACCAGCCAGTAGACGGCGCGGCTGACATTGTCCTTGTACTTTCCCACGCGTTCACTGTGTCCGGCTCCCAGGAACGCGAGCGTGGCGATGGCGGTCATCCCGACATCGACCCATTGCTTTTCGGCGCAGGTGGCCTCGAGTTTCTGCGCGTCCCAATGCCCATCCTGATCCTGGTTGCGCGCCAGCCACTCCAGCGCTTTCTCCACGGAGCTCTCGGTCTTTACGGAGCCGCCGTTGCGCTTGACCATCAGCTTGCGGCCGCCGCCGGAACGGTTGCCGAAGCTGCCGTGTCCGCTGCCTTCTCCGGTACCCGTGCCGGTGCCAAAGCCGCCGCCGTAGCCGCCGCCGCTGCCTTTGGTTCCTGCGCCACCGACGCCGATCACATCCTCCAGGCTCATTCCGCTTGTGCCGCCACCCCCGGCGGATTCGGTATTGCCGCTGGTGGAATGAAAGAGCAACGCATCGGGATTGCCATTCGCGCTATGCATGTCGGGGGCTTCGGGGTTGATGGTTTCGAAGTGATCGCCCAGCTCGGCCTGTGCCAGAATGTCCGGCGGAACGACGACGTTCGTGAGTTCCTTTGACGTGGGATCGGTCGGCGGAATTTCGCGGCTGGATTCCAGCGCAGTGGGCACATCCTCCCGCTTTTCTTCCTCTTTCAACGCCGGCGGCCGCGGCTGCAGTTCGGTCATCATGATTACGGCGTCGTCGGTGTGGGGCACCTCAATGGCCATCGTGATCAGTCCGGCCAGTGCGAGCACCAGCGCGTGCAGCGCGCAGGAGACCAGCCACCAGGGCGCGTTGCTGAACATCAGGAATAAACTCCCGCGCGCGGCCGCGGAAACAGGCTGCTGCCCGGCCGTCGCGCTCGCAGCGGGTTCCTCCAGCTGAGCGTACTCCAGCAGATTTTTGACAGCGCCAAAGCGCTCCGCGGCAGCCTGGCATTCGGCGCAGCCGTCCAGGTGGCGGGCGATCGCTTCCGCGCTTTCGCCGGTGATCGAACCGTCCATGTAGGCGGCGAGATTGCCGGCCACTGCTTCACAGTTAAGGGTCAAGGTCATCACAATTCTCCCGCGGATTATTTTGAATCCGTGCCTTTATGCGGTGTGTGGATGCCCGTGCCGACCTGCGGCTTCAGGCGTCCGTAAAGCTGATTTGTGGCCGAGAGCAATCGCCGCTGCACGGTGTCGGGGCTGATGCTCAGGCGCTGGGCAATTTCGTCGTAGGAAAGCTGCTGCCAGAAGCGCAGCTCCACGATCTCGCGAAGTTCCGCGGGAAGCGATTGCATTGCAAAGGCGATCGATTCGCGCAGTTCGACGCGGCTGAATCCGCCGGTCGTAAAGCTGGCTTCCAGGGATTGCTGCTGCCGCGCGGAGATTTTCCGTTCGCTGCGCTTGCCGCCGCGGAGCCGATTCAAGGCGTTGCGGTGGTTGACGGTCTTCAGCCACGCGCCAATCGAATCCACCTTGGCCAGCGCATCGGGATTGCGGAAGGCTTCCGCGAAAGTCTCCTGGACCACATCTTCCGCATCATGCTGGGATTTGACGATTCCCAGCGCCTGTTGCGTCAGCTCTGCACGGTAGCGATCGATCAGGTCCCAGTATTGGTCCGGAGCGCTGTCCCGCCAGTCGCCTGTGCCGTTCGACATGATTGTTTGCGCCGCCGTTGTGGTTGCCATGGGATTCCTTTCACTCAACTGTCCCCGGAATTGAACGACAGTCGCGGCAAATTTTAATTTTCTTTAAGCACCAGTGCGCAGCTAAGCGCACTGCCTTGATCAAGCTCCTCATTCCGAGATCGACTCCACCCCAACATCCCGCTAACATGCCCCCATGAAACCGAAGGGCTCACCCGATCTGTTCATCGCCGCCGCGGACACCATCCGCAAGCAGGGCGCGCCGCTGGCCGACCGCATGCGCCCGCGTTCGCTCGATGAATACGCCGGCCAGAGCAGCATTATCGCGCCGGGAAAACTGCTCCGTCGGCTCGTCGAACAGGAACAGAAAAACAAGGCCGCTGGCGACCCGACCTTGAAGCCGCTCCCCTCGTTGATCCTCTGGGGCCCGCCCGGCACCGGCAAAACCACGCTCGCCTTCCTCATCGCCAAGGCCGCCAACGCGCACTTCGAAATGTTCTCCGCCGTCTCCAGCGGCATCAAGGAAGCCCGTGAACAGATCCAGGCCGCGCGCGAACGCCTGAGCTTCGAGCGCCGGCGCACGGTGCTTTTCGTCGATGAAATCCACCGCTTCAACCGCGCCCAGCAGGACGCATTTCTCCCCGCCGTCGAAGATGGCACACTCTCGCTGCTCGGCGCGACGACCGAAAATCCCTCGTTTGAAGTCAATGGCGCGCTTCTCTCGCGCTGCCGCGTCTTTGTGCTCCACCATCTCACCATGGAAGAACTCTGCGGCCTGCTCGATCGCGCGCTGACCGACACCGAACGCGGTCTCGGCGGCCAGGGCATTTCACTCGCCCCGGGAGCGAAAGAAGCGCTCGCGTCTCTCAGTGGCGGCGATGCGCGCACGGCGCTCAACGGTCTGGAACTGGCCGGGATGACCGCGCAGAAAGACGAACACGGTCAGCGCCTGATCAGCCTGGAACTAGCGCGCGAAGCGCTGCAGCGCAACGCGATCCTCTACGATCAGTCCGGCGAAGAGCACTACAACCTGATCAGCGCCATGCACAAATCCATCCGCCACTCCGATCCCGACGCGACGCTCTACTACCTCGCGCGCATGATCGCCGGCGGCGAAGACCCCATGTTCATCGCGCGCCGCCTGGTCCGAGCCGCCAGCGAAGACATTGGCCTCGCCGATCCGCAGGCCGTGGTCCAGGCGCTGGCCGCCAAGCAGGCCGTCGAATTCATCGGCTATCCGGAGTGTGACACCGCGCTGGCGCAGGCGGCCGTGTACCTGGCCATCGCGCCGAAGTCGAACGCGATCTACACCGCGATCAAAGCCGCGAAAGCCGAAGTCGAACGCAGCGGCCCGCTCCCCGTCCCGCTGCACCTAAGAAACGCGCCGACGGGCCTGATGAAAGCCGAAGGCTACGGCGGCGGCTACCAGTACGACCACGACTGGCCCGACAAAATCTCCCCGCAGGAAGCGATGCCCGACGACCTCGCCGGCACGCACTTCTATTTGCCGACCAACCAGGGCATCGAGAAAAAAATCACCGAACGCCTGGAAAACTTCGCGCGCATCCGCGCCAAACTCCGCGGCGAATCCGATCCGCCAGCACCAGCATCACCGCCAGCACCCGCAGAATAGATCCATCGCGGAGCGCCCGTGCCGTTTGTAGTCCGGGCGGCTCGCCCGGAGATTTCATGCCGACCCAGAAGTAGCAGAATCCATCCGTTCGGTTATTATCAATCCCGGAGCCAAGCCTATGGGACCCACTTACACCTACCAACGCCCGCCCGCGCCGCCGACCGACCGCGCCGTCACGCCCGAAGAACTCTATTTCAACCAGCAATGGGGCCGTTGTGAACTGGTGAACGGAAAGGTTATTCAAATGAGTCCAGCCGGACACAATCACGGCCAGATCGCCGCGCGCGTGCTTTACCTTCTTTATGCGTACAACGAAGCCAAATCACTCGGCCGCGTCTTCACCGCCGAAACGGGTTTCGTCTATCCCGACCAGAAAACCGTCCGCGCGCCCGATGCCATGTTCGTCTCCAACGCGCGCATTCCCGTGGATCTTCCCGACGAAGGCTACCTTCCGGTCTCGCCCGATCTGGCCATCGAAGTCGTCTCGCCCGACGACCGCTTCTCCGAAGTCACGGCCAAAGCGGAATCGTACCTCGCCGCCGGCGTCTCCATGGTGTGGATTATTCAGCCTGATGGAAGACTGGTACACGTTTACCGCTCGGCGCATCGCGGAATGACCTATCGCGACGGCGACACGCTCAGCGGCGAAGACGTGCTGCCGGGCTTCGCGGTTAAGGTCAGCGAAATCTTTAAACGCTGATGCTCTAAATTCTGAATTTACGATCGCCAGTCACTTGGCCAAGAATCCGATTGAAATCTCGTCTGTAATGCTCAGCGTGCTGTTCAGCTGGATGTAGGAACGTTTTCCGTAATTCTGTCAACAATTGCTCTGCCTTGGATTGCATTTTCAAATGCAATGCGATGCAGCATTGAAACAAAAGTATGCTTTCTACACGCCACTTTTTAATATCAGCGAAACTGTCATCAAGCCAACAGCGCGGATCGATCCATCGGTCGGATTGCTCGTCAAATACACTTAAACACGTGTTGGCGTTCTTTTCGAATACCGCCTCCAATGTCGTCACGTCGTGTCCGTACTTAAACCAGATGTCCCTGCCCATCACTATGTGATGCAAGCGGTCATGAATCGCGCAGTCCAGTTCACGAAATTCCCGAATGCGTCCAAGCGCGGCGCGCCAGAATCCCGGCATGAACGTGTAGTGAAATCCAATGTTGATCGTGTAATCGTGTCCCCACCTATTGGGCTGAAAATCAATCAGGTGAATCTGGTCGTTTTGCTCTCGTACATAAGTGCCACCTTCCGCTTTTATAAAGCCCTGCGGAATGAGTTTTCGTTCCATCACTTTCAACCGCACGGCGCGGACCTTGTTTCCTGGAAGGTCATTTGAAAACCGTTCCAAGTAAACGCCGGGCTCACTGGGTTGACCCAGCTTCTTGGCCCACTGATCCAGCGGTTCCAGCACAAGATTGGCAGGTTTTGGAACCGAATATTGCTTCTGTAGCCACTTGGGAGGCTTCTGTGCGCGAACATCCTTTTCGTTGAAAAGTTTGCAGAGTTCCGCGGCCTTTTCAAAAGCCCGGGCTGCCTCCATCACATAACCCTGAACGCGAATCGTCTTGGACTTTTTCAATCCTTTCCCAGAAGTCTTCGGAATCCATTGGTAAATGCCCACCGAGAACATGAACCCGTGAGGATTCACATCTGCGGGACTGCCGTCAAAGGCCCACTGATACGCCTTCGGTTCGTCCATAAAAGTTCTCCGCGCGCCCAGTTCTACCGCAACAATCACAGTTTTCAGAATGAAACGAACGCCAGTTCCTGTTCTTTGCACCATCCGCGCTTTGCTGTAAAAACATCCCACCAAAGCCCAAGCGAAGAGGTCCCCACGATGCCCGAAAATGCCGAACGTCTCGAACGACTGCGCGTGGACGCGCTGGACGAAATCCTTGGAAAGCCCTTCAAGGTCCTCGATGACGGCTTCATCCGCGTCGTCGATTACATGGGCAACGACTCGGCCATCGTCCAGGCCGCGCGTGTCTCCTACGGCAAGGGCACGAAAAAGGTCAGCGAAGACCGCGGACTCATCCGCTACCTGCTCCGCCACTGGCACACGACCCCGTTTGAAATGTGCGAAATTAAATTTCACGTCCGCGTCCCCATGGACTGCTGGCGCCAGTGGATCCGCCACCGCACCGCCAACGTCAACGAATACTCCACGCGCTACTCCGTCGCCATCGACGCCTCCCAGCACACCGCGCCCAACGAATGGCGCGTCCAGTCGGCCGATATGAAGCAGGGCAGCGCCGGCATGCTGGAAGAAATCAAGGGCGCCGAACTCACCAAGGCCGAACTCGACCTGCAGAACCTCGCGCGCAAAGTCTACGACGACCGCCTCGCCGCCGGCATCGCCCGCGAACAGGCACGCAAGGACTTGCCGCTCTCGACGTACACGGAAGCCTACTGGAAAGTCGACCTCCACAACCTGCTCCACTTCCTCCGCCTGCGCATGGACAAGCACGCGCAGCTGGAAATCCGCGCGTATGCCGAAGTGATGGGCGAGGAAATCGTGAAGCGCTGGTGCCCGATCGCCTGGGAAGCGTTCCTCGATTACCAGTTCAACACCGCTCACCTCTCGCGCCTGGAAATGGAACTGATCTCGGCCGTCGGCGGCGGCAAGACCGAAGAAGCGCTGCGCCTGGCACAGGAATTCGGCTGGCTCAACCGCGACGACAAAGGCGCCCTCAAACGCAACCGCGAACGCCAGGAACTGGAAGATAAGCTGAAGCAGTTCAATCTCACGGTGCCGTGGAAGTAGGGAAGGGTGGTTTTGAGTTGTGAGTTGTGAGTTTTGAATTGTGTTGCAGATGGCGGCGTTCAACTCATAACTTCGAAAGAGCATAGCGACTGTTTGAAGTGCCGCCGCCGCTTGCGGCACTCAACTCAAACCTAAAAACTCACAACTCAAAACTGGAGTAAAAATGGCTCTATCTCGCGAAGCGATCCTTGCCGCTGCTTCCTCCCGCCGCGACCTCGTCACCACGTTGCTCAGCGAACTTATCCAGCTCGACACCACCAACCCGCCGGGGAACGAGAAGATCGCCGTCGATTATGTCGCGAAGTTTTGTAGCGCCCGCAAGATTCCCTTCAAGACGTGGGATCCGGGCGGCGACCGCACCAGCCTCATTGCTGAAATCGGCAGCGGAAAATCGCCGAAGCTCTTCATCCCCGCGCACACCGACGTCGTCCCCGCGGGCGACGGCTGGAGCGTCCCGCCGTTTGGCGGCGTCGTCAAGGACGGCCAGGTCTGGGGCCGCGGCGCGACCGACGACAAGGGCCCGCTCGCCGGCCTGCTCGCCGCCGCCGATTTCCTCAAAACCGTCGAAGGCGAATTCGAAGGCACGCTGATGCTGGGCGCCATCGCCGACGAAGAGCATGGTTCCGACAAGGGCCTGGAGTGGCTCTTGAAGGACTGCGGCGTCAAAGCCGACATGGCCTTCGTTCCCGACATCCCCAGCTTCCTCCACGAAGTGGAAATCGCCGAGAAGGGACTGGTCAACGTCCGCGTCACGTTCTTCGGCAAGCAGGCCCATTCCAGCACGCCCGAAGAAGGCGTCTCCGCGCTCGCGGCGCTGGCCGAACTGCTTTACTTGACCGAAAACTGGAAGCCGCACAAAAGTGAACAGAAGCACCCACTGCTGACGCAGACGACGTGTGTGATCACGAAGTCTGAAGCCGGCATCGCGCACAACATTGTCCCCGGCAAGGCCACGGCCGTGTACAACGTCCGCTTCCTGCCGCACCAGTCCGCCAGCGGCGTCACCCACGAAATCCGCCGCATGGCCGAACAGATCGCCACGCGCCGAGCTGGGATCTCGGTCACGGTCGAAAACATCGCCGAACTGGGACCGAGCGAGATCAGCCAGGATTCGCCGGTCGCACAATCCCTTTACCACGCCATCGCCGACGTGACCGGCACGCCGCCAAAGTTCGTCGGCATCGGCGGCGCAACGCTGTGCAAGCAACTGATTTGGGCCGGAATTCCGGCGGCGGCTTTCGGCCCCGGCGACCACAGCATGCCCCACATGGCCGACGAACGTATCAGCATCGACGAACTGGAGAAGTACACCGCCGTCCTGATCGGTGCGACGCTGCGCGCCGTGGGGAAGAAGTAATTCAGATCGATTACGTCGAATGTCGAATGGACGCCGCAAAGCAATTTCGACACGCAATACCCGCGAGGGTGGCCATCCGAATTCGAAGAATTCGGATGGGTGCGCACCGCGAACAAGAACCTCGTCGGCAAGATCGCTCAGCTACTATCGGTCCTTAACCGCTTCCGATTTTCAGGACGCTCACCCATGTCCAGCGCATTGGAACTTGAGAAGCATCTAAGACAAGAACTCTGCACTATACCCCTTCAGTCATGGGGACACTTTTTCCCATGCTTTGTTGCCATGTGGCGATTTTTGCGGGAGTCACGTCCCGACTTATTTGACGAAATTAATTGCAGCTATGACGAAAAAGAGGGTCCAACTTTTCGCGGTAAAGGAGCCGATCTTTTTGGCAAAATCATGAATTCTGATGCGATCATCGATTGCTGCGAAAACATCATGTACCCACTGGCTTCAGGATTAACGCTCAACGCTAAAGCGCGAGGCTTTCTTAAAAGTACAGAAGTGCCGTCTCTAGATCAGTCCGTCGTCGAAGACTTGGCAGACGTAATTCTAAAGAGTATTGGATAGGGAATTGGGCATTTGACCTTCGACATTCTCACCACTTTCCCCTTGCATTCCGCCCCTAGTTTAGGGTAATGTAAGCCCACCTGCGGCTGTCCGTCCTTATCGCTGAAACGCGGTCCGGCAGTCGCCAACTTTCTCCCACACAACCAGCCACCGAATCAAAGCGCTTAGCGCCTTCGTGTCGCTCCGTGGGTTCAGAAAGGAATATGCCATGACGCTCGAACCGATCCACGACCGTGCCATCGACCTGCTCGTCGCCGGACATCGCCAGTATGAAATCGCCGCAGAGCTGAAAATCAGCGACCGCACGCTCCGCCGCTGGATCAAGAATCCCGACTTCCGCGAAGAGTTGGAAACCCAGCGCGACGGCGCGCGCACGATGGCTCAGACCGTGATGGCCATCGCCGCCGCCGACCAGGCAGCCTTCGCCAAAAACGCCATGAATTTAGCCTTCGAAATGCTCAACTCTCACGACGAAAAAACGCACGAACGAGCGATCGCCTTGGGCATGAAACTGATCGCGCAACAGGAACGCCAGGCGAGCAACGAAAAGTGGCGCGAGTTCGTCTACTTCGACAAACTCAAACGCAAAGAAGCCGAAAAAACACGCGAGTCCGAAGGCGAAGCCGTCGCCGAACCGGAAAGCGGCCAAAACCGGACAAAAGCGGACACCGCCGCCGAACCTGTTCCGGAAACCGGCCAAAACCGGACAAAACCGGACACGACCGAACCGCCCGTGGTCGTCAAAGAGGCCAAGTTCGTCACAGCCGCGGCCGGCGAAGCCCAAAAGCCGAAGTTCCAGGCGCCCAACAAGGCGCCGTTCTACGCCAACGTCGCCGGCCGCCGATAAGCGTCGTTGATTCCGGCGGCAGTCTCGTCTAAAGACGGTCCATGCATGACCTGCCGCCGCCGCCCCGTTACTTTCCGCCCGCCAACGGTCGCTACGACGTCGCCGTGGGCTTACGGCCGCTCGGTACGGATTTCGGAAACGGCGCGTTGGACCAGAAAGTCTTCCAATTCGACCAGCACTTCACGCGTTACCGGCAGGAGAAACTCCGCGTCCGCGCGGAGCGGCTGGACAAATACTACCCGCCGCACGCTGAACTTTCCGACGCGCTGCGCAGCGCCGTTGCGCGATACCTGATCGAGAAGCTCGTCGCCGAATGGCCGGATTTCTTCACCTTCGACGGCCGCCGCCTGCGCTGCGCGCTGACCGGCGATGAACTGGAATTCGCGCCGAACTTTATTCTCACCGCGCAACGCAGCGTCGCGTCGCCGCCGTACCGCGATGCGCTCGACGCGCTGGCCAGCAACCTGCAGGAGGACCTCGCCGTCTGGACGCGCGAGCCGGGTGGCACACGCGAATGGCTGGCGGCCGTGCATCTCTGTTTTCCCAACCACTGGGCCGCCGCCGACAAAATCGGGCGCCCGTTCAACACCGTTCACGCCCCCGTCGCTGGTTTTGAGCGCCTCTACAAAGCCGCGCCGGGCATCGTCGACGGCATGGTGACCAAAGCCCCGTCCGTGCGCTTCGCCTGGGGACCGGCCACCGACGACGCGCTCAACCACCACCCACAGAACGAATTTAAAGGCCGCCAGTTCGATCCCCAGCGACCGCAACTTTTCCTGCGCATCGAACGCCAGACGCTCTCGCCGTTCCCACTTGAAAACGGCTCCCTCTTTACGATCCGCACGATCTTCCTGGACTGCGCGAAGGACCTGACCCCCACGGAACGCCAAGCCCTGATCGCCGCCCTCGACTCGATGACCCCGGATTCGCTGCGCTACAAAGGTCTGGCCGCCAGCAAGTCCGCTATATGTAATTGGTTAAAAACAATTTAGAGGAATGGGTATGAAGCAAGAGATTCTTGTTCCAGTTGGAAATACTCGGGCGTGCAAATCTCTGGAAGCAATGGCACCGCTTTGCCAAAGAGAGGTAGCGAAGATTTACCGCGGCAAAGCAATGAAACTTTCAAAATTGAAGTTGGTTCAGGATGCGCGCTCGGGTCTTTACCCATCCGTGTGGTGCGGCATACTTTCGAGACCGCTTTTCAGCAATTACATGATTCCGTTTTTAAAGAACCAAATGACAGACTTCACACTACTGAAGGTCAATACATATTCGCAACGCGCAACGGGGATCAAGAAATCTGGCCCTCTATTCCTTGCATTGCCAAAATCGAAGGCAATCTTTAAAACCGAAGAGGAATTTCGAAAATCATCGAAGACATGCGGATGCATCAACGGGACATTTGTATGTAAACCCGAATTTGTAAATGCGGTCTTTTATGTTGGTGACGTCATTCTGAAAGAATTCAATGAATCCAAAAAGTACCCGTTGCGAAAGCTTCGTGATGCGACGGAGCTATTCGCGCAAAGCAGGAATCTGAAAGATCCGCGTACAGCAGCCGAGCTTTTCGCTACGAAGTGCTTTGAGGCAATCAAGAACATGTTCGACCAACGTCCGAGCCCTGGCATCGTGGGTATTTCCATAATCGACGAGTGCTGGACAACGTGGCTATGGATCAGGAATGGTCCGCCACTTAAAAGGTATGTCGATGTCTCGGATTTCGACCAGCAAGTCAAAATCACCAACTGGAAGTCGCTCCTGCCGAACTATGATTCTCCGAATTACGACTCGGGGAAAAGGTTATTCAATAAGGCGATGGCACTTCTCAAACTAAAACTGCAGCGCACCAAACCCAGACTTCCGCTTCGACTTGTGGTTGTGTATGGGTCCGGAAGCGATTTTGACGATTTGAAAGTGCCCAATTAATTCCCATCCTGAAAATCCTCATTCAGCGCATTGAGGAACTGCGTCAGCTGCTGCGCCTGCTGCGGCGTGAAGCCGATCTTCGGTATTTCGGGGTCGGCGTTGCGGAGCTGGTTGTTGCGCGCAAGCTGGCTGACCTGAATGTAGAACTGCACCGTCTGCCCGATGTTGTCCAGCGATCCGTTGTGCATGAACGGTTGCGAGTCGAGCAGGTCGCGCAGGCCCGGCGTCTTGAACGTGGCAATGGTCTTGTCGAGGATCGCGTCGTCCTTCAGTTTGCCCAGCGTCGCCGTCAGCAGTGTCTTGAGCGCCTTCTGCGGACCGGGAATGTCCGGGTTGCCGAAGACGTTCCACATGCCCAAGTCCGCTTGGCCGGGATGATCGGCCGACGGAATTGCGCGGAAGATGCCTGAGTTGCCCGGATGCTTGGCGCTCGCCGGCAGGAATTTCGCCGCGCCTTTCTTGCGGTCGGTCAGCGATGGAATCTGCAGCTGCAGGAACGCTCCCGCGCCGAAGATCCCGTCGTATTCCAACTGCGAGACGCCCGTGTTGTGGAAGCGGAAGTCGGTGAATGCCGGCGGCGCGTGACAGGCGATGCAGTTGCCGACTCCGCCAGCCGGGGCCGGCGGCGCGCCCGGTGGCGGCGGCGGTGGCTGCTGCGTGGGCGTGCCTGGCGCCGGCGAGCCGGGTTCGGCCAGGAAGACTTGCAAGCCCGCCAGTTCTCCCGGCCCGAAGACAAACGGAATCGCGTGCGTGCCGAATTTCCCGTCCGCCGCGCCGACAAACTGCGGCGCCGTCAGCGCGTTGACCGCCGTACGCAAACGCCGCGCGTAAGCCACCGGTGTTTCTTCGGCGTCCGGCTGCGTCGGCAGACCGTTCTTGGTCAGGAACAAATCATACGGCGAAGTATTGGAGAAGCGCAGCGAGTCCAGATACGCCGTGATCATCTGTCCGGCCGCGACCAGCAGTTGTGAATCGGTGGCTTTCTTGACATCGAGCAGCGACTTGCCGCTCAGCCGAAACGCCGCCGGCACGCTCGAATCTCCGGCGAAGACCTTGGCGTAGCTGCCGCCGAATTGCAGGTCCAGATCGCTCGTCCCGTCGTCATTGCGAATTACGTTGGCCACATGCTTGACCGCTGCGGCCTTCTCGCTGGCCAGCCAGCCGAAGTTCCGCCCCGTAAACGTACCGATCACCAGATCCGTCCCCGACGGAAACTCACCATCGAAATGCAGGAAGAATTCCGGCCGCGGCAGCGTCGCATTGACGAGAGCCGGCGAGTTCCGCACCGTCGACACCTTCCCGTCTTCGCGCGCCGGAATCGGACTGCGCCGCGCAAAGTCCGCATACGTGCGCATCCCGCCGCCCGCCGCGTTCAGCTGCTCGTCTTCCAGATGGCACGCGCGACAGTTCATCGTCTTGCCGGCAAACGGACCCGGCAGGTTGCTCCCGGCCGTCACCGTTTCATTGAGCGCCGGATCGCCGGAGATGTTCGTAGCATTCACATTCCCGTGCGCCTGAGCAAAAAACGCCTGCGCAAACCGAGTCTCCAAAAACAACCGCTTGCCCAGCTGCGCCTCAGGAGTCGTCGGCGTCGCCGCCGATGCGATCGGGAAAAGGAAGAGTGTGGTGAACATGAGCAATCGAGTCAGCATGGTAGTCACCTCGCGGATTTATGAAGTACGTCGCTAGAATAGGGAACGTAAGCGCGGGCGGGTTGTATACAGGAAATCGAGACGGAAGGACGGGAACGGAAGGACTGAGGGCCGAGGACTGAGGACTGAGGTTATGACGCGTCGCTTCGTTCATGAAATCGTGCAAACAAAAACTCCCCGCACGCGGGGAGTTTGTTCTTCAGTCCTCAGTCCTTCCCTCACTTCGGCACCGGCATCGCCGGAATATCGAACGTGTTCCCCTTGCCGGCCGTCCAGTCGACGCGGAATTCGATGTGTTCGGCTTCGGGGGAGAGCGACTTGAGTTTGTCGGCGATTGGTAGCTCAAGCGTGGCGTGCCACTTTTCGTCGGCGTAGGTGAAGTCGGCCGGCGGGTTTACCTCGACGCTCACGTCTTTCAAGCCCTTCGCCCAGACGTCCAGAGTCCACTTGCCGGCGCGCTTGAATTCGGTGGCGTTGGCGCCGGTGAGCTCAAGTTCCAGCTTCATTCCGGCCTGAGTGCGCACGGCGCTCAGCACCTTGGCGGTGACGTAATGGCTGTCGCTGTACGCGCGCATCCCTTCGCGCATCGTTTTTTCAAACGCCTCGTAGCCGGCCTTGTGAGCCGGATTGATGTCGGCAGTCAGCACAAAGACGACATGGACATCGTCCTGCAGAATCAGCATCCCTGTGTCTTTCGGAGGGTCGGGATTTTGCGAACGGCGTGCGAATTTGCGAGCGTCTTCGGTCTCGTAAAAACGCAGCGAAAGCACGTCGGCGTGAGCGCCGCCGGCACTGGGCTCGCCGAAACTTTTCACCCAGCCGTCGCGGATCTCTTCGGGCTTCAGCGGCAGCAGGTACGGGAACGCGGCGAGCACCGGTTTGAGGTCGCCGCGGTACTTGGCGACCACCGGCGTCGTTTCGCCGGAGACGCTCTTCTTCAGTTCCACCCAGCCGGCGGGAAGCACGCGCGTCGCGGCGTCGCTGGCGTCGTGGCGCTTGGCGGGCGTTGCGCCCATCTTCTTGCGCAGCGTGTCTTCGAGCTCTTCCAGGTCGGGCGTGACCTTGCCGACCTTGTCGCCGGCGCCGACGAGGAACATGTTGTCCTTCTGAATCAGGAAATGGTTCCACTGCGGCAGGTAATTTTTCATCATGAACGTCAGGCAACCGTCGAGTCCATCTTGCGAGCGGCAGTTGTAAGCGAGCAACTGAATCTTGTTATGGTCGGTGTTCTCCAGTTCCAATTTGCGCGCCTTTTCGATGTCCTTCACGCGGTCGCCGAGACGAAACCAGTTGGCCAGGTTCAACAGTTCGGCGCGGTCGGCGGCTTCATCGTTCTTGACAATCTTCCAGCCCGGCGGCAGTTCGGTGTCCGCGAGCGTCGCCAGCGGCCAGACGTCCTTCTTGTCGTCGGTCTTGGGCGGCGCGCTTTCCACCGATGTCGTTGTCGGCGGAGTCGCGGCCGTCCCGGTCGTGGTTACGGTGGTCTTTGAATCGACAGCGTGCGCGTCCTTCGCCTGCGATGCGGCGATCGAATAGATGGCATAGCCCAGCGCCAGCGCGATCGCGCCGACGGTGGCGACCATCGGCGAGAGCGTCTTGGGCTTCTGCGCTTCGACCTGGCTCTTGGACAGGGAAATGCTCGAGACGCGCGTGACGTCGCGGCTGACTTCGCCCATCGACTGGTAGCGCTTGCCCGGTTCCTTCTGGAGCGCGCGGAGGACGATTTCGTCGAGCCGCACGTCGACTTCCAGTCTTCCCACCGACGGCGCTTCGAATCGTCCGATCGGCAGCTCGCCAGTCAGCATTTCATAGAAGAGCACGCCCATGGAATAAATGTCGGCGCGGTGGTCGACGGACTTGGCGCTCTCGAACTGCTCCGGTGCCATGTAGTGCGGCGTGCCCATGGCGACGTTGGTCTGCGTCATCTTCGGCGTGTTGTTGCCGAGGTTGGTCATCTTGGCGAGGCCGAAGTCGGCGATCTTCACGTGGCCGTTGAGATCGAGCATGATGTTTTCAGGCTTGATGTCGCGGTGGACGACGCCCTTGGAATGCGCGTACTGCAGGGCATCGCAGAGCACCGGGATGATCTTCAGTGCGTCGGCCGGGCTGATCTTGTTGGCACGCAGCACCGGGCGGAGATTGGTGCCGTCGACGAATTCCATGACGATGAAGTACTGATCGCCTTCGCGGCCGAAATCGAAGACGGAGACGATGTTGGGATGCGAAAGCGACGCCAGCGCCTTGGCTTCCAGCATGAAGCGCTGTGAGAATTCTTCGCTGGCGCCCATCGAGCGCGGGAGGACTTTCACTGCGACGAAGCGGTCGAGCTGCGGCTGGCGGGCCTTGTAGACGTACCCCATGCCGCCGCGGCCGAGCAGTTGTGCGATCTCCAGTCCGTGGAAGATCATCCCCGGTTCCAGCGGCTTTTCGATCTGGGTGGTGACGCCCAGCCCGAGAAGGCATTTGGGGCAGACGTCGCTGGTCGCGCTCTGCATCTCTTCGCCGCAGCTCTTGCATGCACTCATTCGCGTTCTCCGGTCCGTGGTGCTGGTGGTGCAGTGTCTATTTAAGGGTTTGTAGGCGATGGTTACAAGGAAACGGAAAATAAATTATGTTTGATCAACCCAAGCTCATCCCGCCATCCAAAACCAGCGTCTGCCCCGTGATCCACCCCGCCTGCGGTGAGCACAGGAACGCGACCATTCCCGCCACGTCCTCCGGCGTGCCGTAGCGTCCGAGGGGGATTTTGGCGATGTTCGCGTCGCGCCGCTCTTCGTCGTGAGCGGCGGTCATGTCCGTGGTCACGTAGCCGGGGGCGACGCAGTTGACGGTGGTCTTCCAACGCGCGGCTTCCAAGGCTAGACTTTTGCACAGGCCAATCAGCGCGCCTTTGGATGCAGCGTACGCAGCGCCGTTCCCCAGGCCGCTGATTGCCGCGAGACTCGAGATGTAAACAATGCGGCCGTGCTCGGATTTGCGGACGTAGCGCAGCATCGCCTGCGAGAGCGCGGCGGCTGAGAAGGCGTGGAGTTCGAACTGGCTCTCCCAGTCGGCGGGGCTGGTGAAGCTCAAGGGTTTCTCGACCATGATCCCGGCGGCATGGACGAGCACCGTCGGCGGGCCGAAGGACTTCGCGACAGCGTCGATCAGCTCTTTGGCAGCACCGGGAGCCGACAGGTTCGCCTGGAAACTCTGCGCGCGGCGCGGCGGCAGTTTTGTGATCTCGGCGGTGAGCGTTTCGGCTTCCGCGGCGTTGGCGTTGAAGTGCGCGGCGATGTCGAAGCCGCCCCGGGCCAGCGCCAGAGCGCACGCGCGGCCGATGCCTCGGGAAGCGCCGGTGACCACGGCTATAGGCGCGGACGCGCCCGGAGCCGGGGGCGCGTTTTCCGATTCTTGATTTTGGATTTTCGAGTCCGTGCGCGTAAGCTATCTCCTGACGGTTGAAGCATGGAGTTGGGTTGAGGGCAGTGAACCGCAGTACAGCGTAATCTCCCGGCCTGAAATCCAACATCCGAAAACGAGAACTCCGCACATGATTATCGCCGAACCCGGGCGCACGCAATGGGATCTTAAATGGAGCATGTTCAAGATCCCGCTCCGGGTCCATCCGGGCTTCTGGCTGGTCGCGCTGGCGTTCAGTTATCAGAAGGACATTCACTTCGCCTTCGTCATGATCAGCATCGCCTGCATGTTCGTCTCGGTCGTCGTCCATGAATACGGCCACGCCTTCTGCGGCCGGTATTACGGCGATACGCGCAACTATACGATTCTCTACTACGCCGGCGGTCTGTGCGTCTCCGACCGCGGCGTGCCTGAACGCTGGCCACGCATCTTTCAGCTGCTCTGGGGTCCGGGCGCGGGATTCATTCTTGGCGGCATTGTCATCGGCGTCGCGTACTGGAAGCAGTGGGATCTATTCCATCCCTACGATTATTACACGTGGGCGGCCAGCAGCCTGATGTGGTTCAATTTGGTCTGGGGCGTGATGAATCTCTTCCCGGTCTTCCCGCTCGACGGCGGCCAGATCTGCCGCGAGATCATCCGCTGGAAAGCTCCGCGCCACGGCGATGTGCTCGCGCTGACCATCTCCATCTACACAGCCATCGGGCTGTGCTTCGCCTGGATCGGCTACCAGATTTACCGCACCAGCCGCGGACATACCTTTGACGGACGCGATTTGTGGCCTATTTTCCTCTTCGGATCACTGGCCTACAGCAGTTACCGCGCGCGCCAGCAGGCGATCATGTACGGCGACATGGAAGGCTATCCTTCCGAACGCCGCGAAGCCTGGGAGCAGGACCCCGACTGGTGGAAGCGCGGCGGGCGATAACTTTAGAGCTCACACCAAGGAGCAGCGTAGTGTTGCAATCGATGTCGATCGTGTGCGGTGAACTGCAGGAGAACTGCTACGTGTTGTGGAAAGACGGCGCCACCGACGCCATCGTCTTTGATCCCGGCGACGAGCCCGAGAAGATCCGCGCCGCGCTGCGCAAGAAGGGGCTGACCATTGCCGCGTTTGTGCAGACGCATTGTCACGGCGACCACATTGCCGCGCTGACGCCGCTGAAAGCCGAATTCCCCGACGCGCCCATCTACTGTCCGGAAGCGGAAGTCGAATGGCTGAGCAAGCCGACGCTGAACTTGAGCTTCTTTTATGGCGTCTCGGTGACCGCGCCGCCGCCCGATCAGATCGTGAAAGACGAGGACATGGTTCGCGCGGCCGGGCTGGAGTTGAAGGCGATTCACGTGCCCGGTCATTCGCCGGGCGGGACGGCGTACTTTGTCGAGCAGCCCGCGGCAGACGGTCCGCCGCATCTGTTCTGCGGGGACATTCTCTTCGCCGGAAGCATCGGGCGCACGGATCTTCCCGGCGGCGAAGGTGAAGACATGCTGGTCGCCGGCATCCAGGAGAAGCTCTTCCCGCTGCCGGGCGAGACGATCGTCCATCCGGGCCACGGAACCGACACGACCATCGAAGACGAGCGCGATAACAACCCGTACTGCTCTTAAAAGACCGGGATTCGGGAATCGGGATTCCCGCCGTTGCACTTCTCAAGCATTCGAAAAGATTTCTCTGTTCTCCGCGTACCTCCGGTGTATATAGTACGTACAGGTACTAAATCCAGCGCTGCAAACCGGGGGCGACATGGGAGCTGAGCAGGCCAAGCAGATCGCCGTTCCGCCACCGTTGCGGGAGCTTGAGGAGTTCTACTCCGCCGCGGCCGCCCCGGCTCCGGTGCTCGAAATGATCGACGGCAGCACGATGCCGGATCCCTACCGCAGTTTGCTGGTCCACGACGGCGACATGACCCCCGCGCTCGAAAAATTCCACAGCGGCTCGATCTATCTCCAGGTACTGCGCCGAAAGCGCTCGCACGATAAGTATTGCCGCGATGTTGTGCTGCGGATGGAAGGCTCGAACAAGCCCATCGAATTCGGCGCGATCGAAATCAACCTCGACGCCGTCTGCTCCGGCGCCCGCGAAGCGATTCTCGCCGGGCGCAAGCCGCTGGGCGGAATCCTGCGCGACTTTTCCATTCCGCACCTCAGCCGGCCCAAGGCCTATTTTCGGGTCATGGCCGACGCGGTGATCTGCCGCGCGCTTGAAATTTCCAAGCCGTCCCAACGTCTCTACGGCCGCCGCAACACTCTCTCGATTCCCAGTGGCGCAGTGCTCGCCGAGATCATTGAAATTCTTCCCCCGTAGAAGTGGATCACCCGTCAGGAGCTTTGCAAAGCGATGAGCGAACAGAAGAAGTGGGATGCAATCGTGGTCGGCGCCGGACCTTCCGGTTGCGCGGCGTCGACGGTGCTCGCGCAGCATGGCCGCAAGGTGCTGGTGCTGGAGAAGGAAAAGTTCCCGCGTTACCACATCGGCGAATCGCTGCTGCCGTTCACTTATGAACCGCTCAAGCGCATCGGCATGCTCCCGAAAATGAAGGCGTCGGCGTACATCAAGAAGTACAGCGTCCAGTTCGTCTCGCAGTCGGGCAAGGCCTCGCAGCCGTTCTATTTTCACACGCGCTACCCCGAAGAAATCGCGCAGACCTGGCAGGTGTTGCGCTCGGAGTTCGACCAGCAGTTGATGGAGAACGCGCGCGAAAAGGGCGCCGACGTCCGCGAAGAGATGACCTTGAAGGAGTACCTCAAGGACGGCAGCCGCCACGTCGGTGTGCGCGTACAAGACAAGGCCGGTAAGCTCCACGAATTCAACGCGCCGATCACCATCGACTGCACCGGTCGCGACAGTTTCAGCGCGTCGCGCAACGGCTGGCGCATTCCCGACCCGAAATTGAACAAGGTCGCCGTGTGGACGTACTTTAAGGGCGCGTTGCGCGACGAAGGCCTTGTCGGCGGCGCCACTACGGTCGCGTACGTGCCGGAGAAGGGCTGGTTCTGGTACATCCCGCAGCACAACGACATGATCAGCGTGGGCGTGGTCGCCGATGCCAAGTACCTTTACCGCGACGGCATCCGCGACGCCAAGCAGGTCTTCGAACGCGAAGTGAAGCAGAACAAGTGGATCGAAAAATACACCAGCCACGGCCAGCAGGTCGGCGAATACCGCGTCACCGGCGAATACTCGTACCGCTCGAAGCACTGTTCCGCCGACGGACTGGTCCTGGCCGGCGACGCGTTCGGGTTCCTCGACCCGATCTTCTCTTCCGGCGTGATGCTGGCCTTGAAGAGTGGCACGCTGGTCGGCGATACGGTTCATGAGGCGCTCACCGCCGGCGACGTTTCCGCCGGACGCTTCAAAGCCTACGGACAGTTCCTGAGCGAAGGTATCGACAACATGCGCCGCCTGGTCTGCGCGTTCTACGAGCAGGAATTCAGCTTCCGCAAAATCTGCGACAAGCATGAATTTGCCGTCGGCGACATCACCGACTGCCTCTCCGGCGATGTGAACAAGAACTTCGACAAGCTCTGGGCCGCGTGCGGCGAATTTGCGCCCGTGGAAGCGGCGCTGCCATACGGGCAACCTCTGGTATAATCGGCGCCGTGAACATCGTTCAGCTGACCCCCGGCGCCGCGGGCATGTACTGCGGCGGATGCATGCGCGACAACGCGCTGGTTGCGGCGCTGCGCCGCAAAGGCCACGACGCGCTGCTGATCCCGCTTTACACGCCGCTGAAAACCGACGAGCCGGACAACAGCCACGAGCGGATTTTCTTCGGCGGCATCAACGTCTTCCTGCAGCAGAAAAGCAGCCTCTTCCGCAAGACACCCGAGTGGCTTGACCGGCGGCTCGATCAGCCGGGCCTGCTCAGTTGGGCGGCCGGCTTTGGAGTCAAGACTCGCGCCGAAGACATCGCCGACCTGATGGTCTCGATGCTCAAAGGCGAGGAAGGCAACCAGGCCAAAGAGCTGGTCAAGCTCACCGCGTTCCTCACCGACAGCCACAAGGCCGACGCGATCTGCCTTTCCAACGTGCTGCTGGCCGGCATGGCCAAAAGTCTGCGCGAGAAACTGAAAGTGCCGATCGTCTGCACGCTGCAGGGCGAAGACACGTATCTCGACACGCTGCCGGAACCGCAGCGCAGCCAATCGTGGGAGCTGCTGAAGAAAACCGTCGCGCAGATCGATGGCTTCGTCGCCGTCAGCGGCTATTACGGCGACGTGATGCGCCGGCGGCTGGAAATTCCCGAATCGAAAATGCGCGTGATCCACAACGGCATCGAACTGGCCGGCTACGCCCCCGCGCCAAAACCGCCGGCGGTGCCGACCGTCGGCTACTTCGCGCGCATCGGACCGGAGAAGGGTCTGCGCACGCTCGCCAACGCGTACGAGCTGCTCGCGACGCGCGGGAACATCAAGGACGTGCGCCTGCGCGTTGGCGGAGGACTCTCGCCCAGTGACGAAGTGTTTGTCACGGAGCTCAAGGCGAAGTTCCAGGCGGCGAAGATCGGCGACCGCGTCGACTTCGTTCCGAACGTTTCGCGCGAAGACAAGGTGAAGTTCTTCCAGAGCTTGTCGGTGATGTCCGTGCCGGCGACGTACGGCGAATCGTTTGGGCTGTACGTGATTGAGGCGATGGCCTGCGGCATTCCCGTGGTTCAGCCCGAGCATGCTGCGTTTCCGGAGTTGATTGCGGCCACCGGAGGCGGCATCTTGTGCAAGCCCGACGACGCCGCCGACCTGGCGGCGAAGCTCGAAGAACTGCTGCGCGACGAACCGCGCCGCGCGGCGCTGGGCAA
Organism: Planctomycetota bacterium; assembly: GCA_038227875.1. Classification (GTDB taxonomy): domain Bacteria; phylum Planctomycetota; class SZUA-567; order H5-PLA8; family H5-PLA8; genus JBBRPR01. Next base: position 45,843 of record JBBRPR010000005.1, on the reverse strand, counting down.
GGCGGGGTTCAAGAGCACCGTCGAGCGCTTCAACATCGGCCGCGTCGCCGACGACGTTGTGCGGGTGCTCGGCGAGTTTGGTGCACACAAGAGGTAGAGATGGCTTGCGAATTTAAGTTCACCCGGCGCGTCGAGTTCTCCGAAACCGACATGGCCGGCGTGATGCATTTCTCGAATTTCTACCGCTTCATGGAAGCCGTGGAACACGCCTTCGTGCGGTCGCTGGGCCTCTCGGTCGTGATGACCGCCGGCACCGGTGAGCCCACCATCGGCTGGCCGCGCGTCGCGGCCTCGTGCGAGTACTTCCGCCCGCTGAAATTCGAAGACGAAGTGGAGCTCCACCTGCGCGTTGAGAAGAAGTCCGAAAAGTCGATCACCTACAGCGTGACCTTCCGCAAGAACGGAACGCCAGACGTTTGCGCACGCGGCACGATGACCGTCGTCTGCTGCACGTTCCGTGAGGGCCGCATGCAGGCGACGTTTATTCCGAAAGATTTCGCTGAGAAAATCGACGTAGCACCGGAGGAACCGGTGGTGTTACGGAAGAGGCGCTGAATTTATTCTCTCGCAAAGACGCAAAGACGCAAAGGACGGCAACTGCAACGGCGGGAATGGGGATTCCCGAATCCCGACGTTGCAGTTCTCTTCGCGAGGCTGAAATCTAGATCACCTCGAGATAATCCCGATCCGGCAGCGCGGGGAACGGGGCGGCGGGGAGGGTCTGGTACCAGAAGGCGACGGAGGCGATGTCGTCCTGGTTGGGCAGGTAACGTCCGCCGCTGCGCCAACCGAGCGCCTGGATCGTGACTTTCAGATCCTGATCGAAACGCACGGGATCGGTGATGTGCCAGCGGTAGAGGCCGAAGCGCGTCTGCGAACTGTACAGACCGTCCGGGCGGATGACTTGAGCGAGGCCGGCGTACGGTGTGTTGAATTCGCGGTAGCCGCCATTTTCTTTGCCGAGATCGAAATTGTACGAGCCGCAGAAGTAATCTTCCGTGCCGGTGCCGCAGATGGTTGGGAACTCTTTGTCGCCATCCATGAAGAACTTGATCTCGCCTTCGCCCCACCAGCCGCAATTGTTCACGCCCCACGCCATGTACGTGCCGACGTAGTGGCCCTTGCCTTTGATGCCGTCGACGATCGTGTAATCGGTCTTGTACGGCAGCGGGTTGGTGCGGCGGAACTGCGCGTGGAAGTACGCGCAGTCTTCCGGAACGTCCGTCAGCGTGTAGTTGACCTGATAGTAAAGATTGGTCGGCTCGTCGGAGATGTTGGTGAACGTGATCTTGCAGTGCTTGCGGAAGGGCATTTCCCAATAGCAATTGCAGCTGCTGGCGGGATTCAGGCAGACCGGCAATGAAGTGACCTGCGCGTAGCGCTTCCACCCGCACGCGAAGAAATCGCCCATCGGACATTCGACCGACGGATTGGGCGAACCGTCCCAGTAGATGCGCAGAATGTAGAAGCGCCACTTCTCGATCGACGGCCCGGCCATCCACATCTGCTGGATCGCGCCCGGCCCGTCGATTTCCGCCATCGTGAACGTCTGGCCCGGAGCGACCGTCTTGAACGGCGAGACCTTCCAGCCGCGTCCCAGATCGCGCGCGCAGCTCTTCGCGTCGCCGTCGGTGGACATCGCCGCTTTGCCCTTCTCGCCGCTGAAATTCTCCGCACTGATCGACCGCGTCTTCGCGTTGGACAACCGCGAAAGCGTGCCCATCTTCATTCCCAAGCCGTTAAACATCGTTCCTCCTTAATGACGTGCTCGAATATCTCACGCAAAGCCGCAAAGACGCAAAGAACTGCGAACGGCCTGGATTGGGAACTCGGGATTGGGGAAGTTGCATCCCCGACCAAACGCCCAGTCCCATCAGTTCTTTGCAGTTGCTGTTCTTTGCGGCTTCGCGACTTTGCGTGAGAAAAAAGCTAAATGATCTCCAAGTAATCCTTATCCGGCAGCGCGGGAAACGGCGCGGCGGGGAGGGTCTGGTACCAGTAGGCGACGGAGGAGATGTCGTCCTGATTGGGCAGATAGCGTCCGCCACTGCGCCAGCCGAGGGCTTGGATCGTGACGCTCAGGTCCTGCTCGAAACGGACCGGGTCCATCACGTGCCAGCGGTACATGCCAAAGCGCGTCTGCGAGCTGTACAGGCCGTCGGGACGGATCACCTGAGCCAGGCCGGCGTACGGCGTTGTGAATTCGCGGTAGCCGCCGTTCTCTTTGCCGAGGTCGAAATTGTAGGAGCCGCAGAAGTAGTCTTCAGTGCCTGTGCCGCAGATGGTCGGGAACTCTTTGTCGCCGTCCATGAAGAACTTGATCTCACCTTCGCCCCACCAGCCGGTGTTGTTCACGCCCCACGCCATGTACGTTCCGACGAAGTGGCCTTTGCCTTTGATGCCATCGACAATCGTATAGACGCTCTTGTACGGCAGCGGGTTGGTGCGGCGGAATTGCGCGTGGAAGTACGCGCAGTCTTCCGGCACATCCGTCAGCGTGTAGTTGACCTGGTAGAAGAGCGTCATCTGCTCGGGGTCGATGTTGGTCATCGTCATGCGGCAGCGTTTGCGAAAGGGCATCTCCCAATAGCAGTTGAACGCGCTGCCGGGATTGACGCAGACGGGCAGCGACGAGACCTGCGCGTACTTGCCCCAGCCGCACGCGAAGAAATCGCCGACAGGACATTCCACCGATGGGTTGGGGGAGTCGTCCCAGTAAATGCGGAGGATGCTGAAGCGCCAGGCTTTCGTCGGGGTCATCCAGATCTGCTGAATCGCGCCCGGCCCGGTGATGTCGGCAACGGTGAATGTCTCTTCCGGTTCGATGCGTACACAGGGCGACACCTTCCAGCCCTGGCCCAGGTCGCGCGCGGCGTTCTTGCCCGTGCCTTCCGTGGCCATGCCGCCCTTGCCTTTTTCTCCGTTGAAATTCTCCGGGCTGATCGAACGCGTCTTGGCGTTCGAGAGCCGCGAGAGTGTGCCCAGATCCATGCCGAGTCCGTTGAACATGATGGTGTGTTGAGCTCCTGTTGAGTTGAAGAGGCGCGGGCGTCGTGCCCGCGCGATGGATGACTTAAAGTGATGTGCCGTTCTTGATCTCTTCCGGCGTGCGGTAGTCGTAGCACTCGAAGGGAATCCCCAGCTCACCGGCCAGCGCTTTGAGCTCCGCCAGGTAATCGCCGCACACCGTCATCGGGTGATTGGTGTTGAGCTTCCATTCGATGCGGCCGCAGAGTTTCAAATACCAGTGCGGCCAGTCCGGGCTGCAGCGCGCGGAGCGCTGTTTCCACTGCTCTTCTGTCGGGACGTCGGTGATGCCGCGCCCGGCGCAGAGGTACATCTGGTTGTCGCGGTACGAAAAGCGCGCCCACGTCACGACGCCGGGAATGCGGCAGACGACCGACGACGTTCCGCCGCCTTGCTGGAAATACATGTACGTCTGCCGCTGCGACCACGCTCCCTTTAAGGTATCGTGCCGCCCCTGCGCGAAATACGGCGCCAGCGAGCCCGAATTGACGAACCAGTACAGCCCCTGCTTGGCGTCCCAGTAGCGAAGGTCGTTGAACCCCGCCGGTTCGCCGCCGCTGAGCAGCTTCAGCGCCTGCATCGTCACCGCCGCGCCGTCGTCGGCTTCCGTCGACGCGACGAAGGTTTCGCCGCTGCCTTCGGGGCGCAGCCGATTGTTCAAAATTCCCAGCGTCAAATCCGTGGCGGGATAGTGCTCGATGTAGTCGAGCTGGTCCTGCACGCCGATGAAGTTCAATCCGTAGCGTTGCGAAATGTCGAGCAGCGCGCAGTAGGCCTTCATCTGGAAGAGCGCCATCTCCCGCGTCAGTTCCTTGAGCGGATCCTTGCCGAGGCGGATATCCATGCCCTTCTCGACGAGAAAATTCAGCGCCGCTTCCGCGCGCGCATCGGGAATCTTCTCCGCCGCCTTGACCAGCCGGAGCTGATCGAAGCCTTCGCGCGCGATGCCGAAGACGCGCAGGAAGTCGGCCTCGGAAATCTTGTTCCACATCTGCATCGAGCGCGGCCCGAACGCACCGTAAACCTGACCGCGGAGTTGCTCACGTACGGTCTTGGCCTTCGCGCGCTGCGCATCCGTCACGGGGATTTCGACGGTCTTCGGGTACGGCCGTTCGTAGCTGCCGGTCTTGAGGAACTGCTCGACACCGTCGGCGTACTCCGCGTGGTTCTCAAAGTTCTCCGCGAAGCAGCGGTCGGTCTTGATGCCGACATGGGAAGTCCCCGACGCCGCCGCGAACAGTCCCACCGCGCCGGGAAAGTCGGGAATTGCGCTGCCGAGCATCATCTTGGGCAGCTCGCGCGGAAGTTGGAACATGGGGCTGACCGTGAAATCCGGGTAGCACCATCCCGCCATGAAATTCAGAAATCGGTCGCCCTTCGACCGTTTGACGACCCGCAACCCTTCCGCGACGCTCGACACCGGCTTGTCCGGGTTGAGCACGTTCGCCGTCCACCCGCACTTCTCGACGACTTTGACGATCTCCTTGAGCTGCTTCAACGCAACTGGCCAGACGACTTCGTTCGGCTTATCGCGCTCGTCGAGCGGAAGGTAGATATCGCAGGTCTTGCCCATGGTTCACCCCATTTCGCAGCGGTTTTTAATCTCACGCAAAGCCGCAAAGACGCTAAGAACAGCAACGGACTTTGAGTTGAAACTCCAACACAACGACAGCAGTAATCTGTAAGCCGTTCTTTACGGCTTCGCGGCGTTGCGTGAGATTAGAAACTCAATCTCGCGCAAGCCGCTTCAACGCCTTCAGCTCCTTCATCACCCGCGAATGCTCGCGGCCAAAGTGGTCGTGGCAATGCTTGTAGATCGCGAACAATTTCTCGTATGCGGTGGACGATTGCGCCTCTGGTGTGTACGCCCGTTCGGGAGGGCGCGTCATGCGGGCGATGGCGTCTTCCATGGTGTTGAAGCCGCCGTGTTCGGGGCCGGCGGCCAGCGCGCCGAGGATGCATGAGCCGAGCGCCACGGCCTGGCTCGACGCGGCGACTTTCACCGGCAGGCGCAACACGTCGGCGTAGATCTGCATGATCAGCGGGTCTTTCGTTAGTCCGCCACAGACGGCCAGTTCGGTGACGGGAATTCCGGCGCTCTGGTAGGCGCTTAAGATAATGCGCGTGCCGAAGGCCGTGCCTTCAATCAGCGCGCGGTAGATCTCTTCGGGTTTCGAATCGAGGGTCAGGCCGACGATCATGCCGCTTAAGTCCGCGTCCATCAGGATGCTGCGGTTGCCGTTCATCCAATCGAGCGCTACTAGGCCCGACTCGCCGGCGCGCAGTTCGGCGGCGCGGCGTGAGAGCGTGGCGAAGGCGTCGACGCCGGCAGCAGGTTGTACGACCGACTTCGCGAACCAGCCAAAGATGTCGCCGACGGCCGATTGGCCGGATTCGTAGCCGTAGAATCCCGGCACGATGCCGTCCTTCGTCACGCCCGCGTAGCCTTCGAAAAAGTGCAACTTGCGCGAGAGCAGCATGTGGCACGACGACGTGCCCATGATGATCGACGCCGCGCCTTCGCGGCAGACACCCATGCCCGGCACGCCGCTGTGCGCGTCGATGGTGGCCGCCGAGACTGGCGTGCCCGCTTTCAGGCCGCTTAGTGCGGCGAACTTTTCGGAGATCGCTCCCGCACGGCGCCCCGGCGCGACGATGTTCTGCAGCCATTTGTCGGTGACATTGGCGATGGCCGGATCGAGCGCGGTCAGGAATTCGCGCGATGGAAAACCAAGCTCCGCGTTCCAAAAGCCCTTGTATCCCGCTGCGCACGCGTTGCGCGTGAACGCGCCGGTGAGCTGGAAGACGAGCCAGTCGCCGGCGTCGATGATCAGGTCGGCCGCGCGATAGACATCGGACGCCTGCTTTGCGATTTCCCAGGACTTGGGCAGCATCCACTCACTGGAAATCACGCCACCATAGTATTTCAAAAACGCTTCGTCGCGCGAACGGGCGAGACTGGAAATCGCATCGGCCTGCGGCTGAGCGGCGTGGTGCTTCCAAAGTTTTACCCACGCGTGCGGATTGACGCGGAACTGATCGAGCATCATCAGCGGCGTGCCGTCACGCTTGATGGGGAGAATCGTGCACGCGGTGAAGTCGACGCCGATCCCGATGATCTCGCGAGCGGGAATCTCTTTGAGCACCGCGGCGATCACGGCCAGGCCGGAGTCGAGATAATCCTGTGGATGCTGGAGCGCGAAGTCGAGCGGCAGATCCGTGTTGGAATCCGGGAGGCGCGCGGAGATCACGCCATGCTTGTACGACTGAACGGCGACGGCCGCTTCCGTGCCCTTCTCGCAATCGACGACCAGCGCACGGACGGATTCGGTGCCGTAATCGAGACCTAACGCGTATTTGGCCATGACTTTTGTTGCCTCTTCCACAATCAGCTTCAGAACAGGCAGAACGGTAACAAAGCACCTGTGAAATCGGAATGGACAAACTGATTGAAGATTTGTAGTTTCTAATGATCAGCCCATGACGCCGCTACGCTACTTTTTCACCTCACCGCCCCTGCAATCGCGCCGACTGGCCATTCACGGCATAGGTATTCAGGAGCAGATGCGCCCGCAGATCATCAATCGTCCGGCGGGCACCGGCGATTTTCTGATCATGTACTTTTATGACGAAGTCGTGATCGAATCGAAGGCCGGCAAGCGTACGCATCCGCCCGGCGTGCTGATGATCTGGCGGCCGGAGGACGGTCACTTCTACGGCAACACGAAGACGCCGTACAAACATTCGTGGATGCATTGCGACGGCCAGTTCATCCGCCGCACGGTGAAAGCGCATCGCCTGCCGTTCAATTCCGCGATCATGCTGCCCGACGCGACGATCATGGAGAAGTACCTCTTCAGCATCCATGAAGAATTGAGCCAGTTCGTGAAGCCCAGCGAGAAGATCGTCTGCAACCTGATCGACAACTGGATGTGCGAGATCAGCCGCGCCGTCCGCGGCGATCCGCGCAAGCACGCGATCTCCAAAGAAATGCTGGAACTGAAAACGTACATCGACGCGAACTACCCGCTGCCTATGGCGCTGGAGGATCTCGCCCATCGCGTGCATCTTTCAGTGCCGCACGTGTGCAGCCAGTTCCGGAAGAATTTCGGGACGTCGGTGATGGCCTATGTCATCGGCCAGCGCCTGCAGCAGGCCGCCTACCTCCTGCGCGACCGGAACCTGCGGGTGACGGACGTGGCTCGCGAAGTCGGGTACGACGATCTCTTCTACTTTTCAAAGCTGTTCAGCGGCCGTTACGGCGTCAGTCCGCGCGAATTCCGCAAGCGAGCAGGCAGCAAATAGTCAAAATATTCTTTCCAATCAGAAACCATTGCCGGAATTTCCGCGTGTTCTGACTTGTTTTTACTGCACGAAAGATTCTGGGTGATACAATTTGCCGCCTTCGAACACAGTTAATTCACGGGTTAAAACTCACGAGCGGTCCAGTGAATAGGGAGATATCATGAACAAATCAGGACGGCGTGTGGACAGAATGGTCAGGAAAACGCGGGGCAGCACACGAAAGGTCGTGCTGGTGCCGCTTGCCTTGGCATTGGTCGCCAGCGCCGGATACTGGTTGCTTTACCCAACTGATACGAACGCCTTCGGCGCATACCTCGCCAACATTCCCAACAGCGGCGTGAACAGTTGTAATACCTGCCACGGCACCGGCGGACCTGGTTCGGCGACGAGCAACAATGCCTTCAAGAACACCTTTGGCAACGCGACCAACAATCACAACTGGAGCGCGGCGTTCGCGGCGTTGGACTCCGACGGCGACGGCTTCACCAACGGTGAGGACCTGCAGGATCCCAGCGGCGCGTTCATGGTCGGCCAGATGAACCCCGGCAATTCGGCGCTCGTTTCCAATCCCAGCGACGTTAACAGCTTTCCGCCCGCGCCAACGATGACCGCGCTGATGGGTCTGAGCAACAACGCTACGCTGCAGGGGTCGGTTGGCGCATCCGTAGCGCTGAGCACCACGGCCAACGGCAGCCCGGTGGGCATCACGCGCGTGGATTACATTTTCAAGACCGCCGGCACGCAGACGGTGATCAAGACCTTTACCAGCACCACCGCCGCTGCCTTCGCGGCCACGCTTGACACGACCACGCTGGCCAACGGCGCGTACGACGTCACCGCGACCTGCTTCGACAAGCGCGCCGCCGGTTCCGGCGGCCCGCGCACGGCATCGCTGAGCGTGACCAATCTGACTGTGGCGAACAAGCCGAAGATTACAACGCAGCCGGTGGACCAGTTGGTTGCGCCCAACGGTACCGCGACGTTTACGATTGCCGCGACAGGCGCGGTCAGTTTTCAATGGCGCAAGAACGGCTCGAATCTGACCAACGCGGGACACTATTCCGGTGTCACCACGACGACGCTCACCATTTCCACGGCTGCGGCCGCGGACGCCGCGCTGTACGACTGTGTGGTGACCAACACTGCCGGCTCGACGACCTCCATCACCGCTACGCTGGTAGTGGGCGGACAGACGTCGAACTCGTACGTGAAGCTTGTCTCGGCGACGCCGCTGGGCGCGTCGGGCACGGGATCGGGCAGCAGCGTTCCGCCCACGATCGGCAGCACTCAGGCCGTGACGAGCACCAATCGCACCATCAGCACTGACGGACGCTACATTACCTTCAGAAGTTTCGCGACCGATCTGGTCACCAATCACAACGTCAATCAACAGGACGTATTTGTGCGTGATTTGCGCACGAGCACGACGCAGTTGGTCTCTGCGATTCCGGACAATTCGGCGCCTGGCAACAGTTTCTCCGACGATGCAATCATCAGTGCCGACGGACGCGTGGTGGTGTTTAACAGCCAGGCCACCAATCTTCTGTCCTTTGGTCTGACGTCCCGGCAGCGATGTTATCGGCGCGATCTGCAAACGGGCGTGACCACCGCCATCGGCGTAAAGAGTGGCGCGGTGACCCAGGCCTCCGATGTGGCGGATTTCAATACGCAGACCCAGGCCGTCAGCCAGGATGGCCGCTATGTGCTCTTCTTTCACGACGGATCCACAGCGCTGGATCCCACGAAGCCTACAGTGACCAGCCAGTCGAAGTACTACCTTCGCGACTGCGTGAATAATACGACGACGCTGGTGACGGTGAATTCCGCCGGGACCGGCACACCCACCACCGGCGGCGGATCGTTCAACGCGGTGATGAGCGCCGACGGACGATTTGTGGCCTTTGACTGCAATGCCTCCGATCTGGGACCAGGCGCCGGCGTTGGAAACGGGACCTCGCAGATCTGGTTGTGGGATCGCCAGAACCCCAACGGCGTGGTGCTGGTCAGCTCCGCGGATGGCACCACGACCACACCTGGGACGACGGGTGCGTCCACCAATCCGGTCATCAATAGCGATGGACATTTCGTGGCGTTTCAATCCGCCGCGAAGAACTTGAACGCCAATGCCACCGCCGGAACCAACACCGTTATTTTCCGGCGCGATACCCAGACCAATGCGACGAAGGTGGCCAGTGAAGCGAAATTTCCGAGCGCCACGGCTGAAGCCGGCAATGCTTCGGGTTGTTCGATCAGCCAGGACGGCCGTTATGTGGTCTTTGTCAGCGACGGCACAAATTTTGTCGCGGCAGCGGACACAAATGGCTCCACGGACATTTTCCGCCGCGATATGAACGATGCAACCGCGACCAAAACAATCGTCGTCAGCGCCATCAACGGCGGCAATTCTCCGTCGGCCACGATGTTCGCCAATTCTCAAAATGCGCGCATCAGCGACGATGGGCGTTTCGTCGCCTTTGAAAGCAACGCCACGGACCTCGTCACGTTTACGGATTCCAATGCGCAGACCGATGTCTTCCGCCGGGATTGCCAGACCAGTTCGACGATTCTCCTGAGCATCAAAAACGACCTGACGCAGTCGGGCAACAGCGCCTCTCAATTTCCTGAACTGAGCGGCAATGGATTCACCGCCATGTTCAGCAGTTCGGCTTCCGACCTGGTGGCGAACGATACCAACGGCGCCACGCTCGACGTCTTCAGCGCCACGTTCAACGTAGCACCCACCATCACCCTGCCGGCCACTGCCAACGTCACCGTCGGTAGCGTTTTCGCGCAGGCGGGTTCCTTTACCGATCCGAACGGACCGGACACCTTCACCGGCAAGGTCGACTACGATGACGGCAACGGACCGCAGACGCTGACGTTGAGCGCCGCAAATACGTTTAACTTGAGCAACACGTTCATGACCACGGGCGTCAAGAACGTGAAGGTGACGATCATCGACAGCGCCAACGGGAACTCGACGTCGACGATCGCGGTCACCGTCAATCCGCTGCCGCCGCCGATCACGCTGGGATCGTCCGCCAACCCGGCGGGCTTCCAGCAGAGCATCACCTATACTGCCACGCTGACGGCGACACCGCCGCCGGTTCCGACGGGCGTGGTCACCTTCAGCGATGGCGGCCTGGTGCTGGGCAGCGCGGCGGTCACCACCGTGGGCAGCGCGACGACGGCTTCGTTCTCTATTTCCACGCTCTCGGCCGGCAGCCACAGCATCACGGCGATCTACTCCGGCGATGCGAACTTCGGCACCACGACCTCGGCGGCGCTGACGCAGGTCATCAATCCGTCGCTGCCCGTGATCACCAGCCCCGCGACGGCGACGGCCACCGTCGGGCAGGGCTTCAGCTATCAGATCACGGCCAACGGTTCGCAGCCGATCACCTATACGCTTGGCGGGCTCCCGACGGGGCTGACGTTCGACACCGACACGATCTCCGGCATCCCGACGCAAGGCGGAATCACATCATTCCGAATCACGGCCACGAATTCCGCGGGTACGATTACGAAGAATGTCGTGCTGACGATCACCCGCACCGGCACCGGAGCCAACACCGCGCCGGTGATCGCTTCGGCGCCCATCGCTTCGCCGAATCCGGGCAGCACCGGCAGTCCTGTCACGCTGGTGGCCACCGCCACGGACGCGGACAACGATGCGATTCTGTACACCTGGGACTTCGGCGACGGCACGACCGACTTCGGTTCGCCGATCACGCACACCTACACGGCCGCGGGTGTGTACTCGGTAACGCTGACGGTCTCCGACGGCATTGCCAGCGTCACATCGGGCGTGATGGTGGCGGTCAACGACAGCGGGCCTGGCGGGCCGACGAACACGGCGTTGACGGTGACCAAGGGCACGCTGAAGTTCAACTTCAAGAGCGCCAACTCGGACGCGTTGTCGCTGGCGGGTACGATTCCAATCGGTGCGGGATTCAAGCCCAATGGCAAAAGCGTGACCGTGATCATCGGTTCCTTCGCGAAGCAGTTCTCGTTCGATGCGAAGGGCAAGTCGGCCCTGAAGCTCACGGGCAAGAAGGCCAAGGACGGATCGTTCACGAGCCCGACGTTGAAGTTCTCGCTGAGCCTGACCAAGACGTCGATCTTCGCCGGCGTCTCATCGCTGGGCTTCACCAACGCGGACATCAAGACCGCGCAGACGATCTCGGGCGTGCCGGTGATTCTGAATGTCGGCGGCAGCGCCTTCCTGGCAACGCTCAAGGCCAGTTACAAAGCGGCGAAGGGCAAGAGCGGGACGGCAACGCTCAAGCCGTAAGCTGCTGAAAGTCGTGGACCGATCGTGACGCGCGGAGCAATTGCTCCGCGCGTTGCTTTTTGTAGTTCGGCGGCTTGCCTGGAGTCACAAATCCACTGCGGATAGCGAAGCATCGTGTTGCTGTCTGCCCTAGAAGGTATTCCTTGCTTTCGCGGTAGAGTGCGATTCCTAAAGTCCGAATGACTTTTGAATTTGAGGAGATTCTCCGGGCGAGCCGCCCGGACTACGAAAAGCATGACTTGACACACGCCAGGGCCCCCCTACCATTGTTAGCCGCAGGAAACATTATTCACTTTGGCGGATTGACATGAGCGCACGGCAGGCGAATTCTCAGCCCGACAGCAATCGCGCGGGCGCGCGGCGGTTGTCGGCGAATATGGAGGACTACCTCGAGGCGATTTACACGCTCTCGGGGACCAACGGGGTTTCGCGGGTCTCCACGATCGCGGAGGCGATTGGCGTCAAGAAGCCCAGCGTGTCGAAGGCGATTCAGCGTCTCAAGCGGCAGGGTCTTGTGACGCACACGCGCTATGGCGGCGCGACGGTGACGCCGCGCGGCCGGCAAGTGGCTCAAGCGCAGGTTCGCAGCCACCAGGCGCTGACGCGGTTCCTGCAGCAGGTGCTGACCCTGCCGCCGGATCTGGCCGAGCATGATGCCTGCCTGATGGAGCACGCGATCAGCCACGAAACGGTGGAACGGCTGGTGAAGTTCATCGACTATCTCGAACAGCACGGCCAGCGCACGGTCGCGGGCTTCCGGGCCGGAGTTGGCAAGCGCGTGGACGCAGGGCCGCGCAAACCGCGTTCATCGCGGGCGTGGATCTCCAGAGTGTAAACAGCAAGAGTGCAGGTTGTGCCTTTAACGTTGGAAATAAGTTAGCCGTGAGAAACATTAGTTAGCCGAGAGAAACATTTACTGACCTTAGCAGTGAACGGGAGTGATGGAAATGAGTGACGTGCCGGATGGCGCAGTGACGGGGGAGAGCGGGTGGCATTCGGCCTCGCCCGCACCCAGTCTGCCTGAAAATCACCGCTCGGTGACAATTCCCAAGGGCATGGGTTTCTGGCGGAAACTCTTCGCGTTCTCCGGGCCGGGGTTTCTGGTGGCCGTTGGGTACATGGATCCGGGAAACTGGGCGACGGATATCCAGGGCGGCTCGAAGTTTGGCTACACGTTGCTCTCCGTCATTTTCATGTCCAATCTGATGGCGATCCTGCTGCAGTCGCTGTGCTTGAAGCTTGGCATTGTCACCGGCCGAGATCTGGCGCAGGCCTGTCGCGATCATTACTCGCGCCCCGTCGCAATCTTCCTCTGGATCACCTGCGAAATCGCGATCTGCGCGTGCGATCTGGCCGAAGTCATCGGCTCGGCCATCGCACTCAAACTGCTCTTCCATATTCCCATCGTTTACGGCGTTTGTATTACGGGATTGGACGTGCTGATCGTGATGTACCTCTCGCATCTTGGGTTTCGTTACCTGGAGGCGCTGGTGGTGACGCTCATCCTGGTTATCGGCGGCTGTTTCTTTGCGGAGATCATTTTCTCCAAGCCGGTGGTGTCGGAACTGTTCCTCGGCTTCATTCCGAGTCCGGAAATTCTGCGCAACAAGGAGATGCTCTACGTCGGCATCGGCATCCTCGGCGCGACAGTGATGCCGCATAATCTGTATCTGCATTCATCCATCGTCCAGACCCGCAAATTCGAACAAACATCCGAGGGGAAAGCCGAGGCGATCAAGTTCGCCACCATCGATTCGACGCTCGCGCTGATGATGGCGCTGTTCATCAACGCCGCGATCCTGATTGTCGCCGCTGCCGTCTTTCACACCGCCAACAAGCCCGTTGAAGGCATCGAGGAAGCGTACGAGCTGCTCACGCCGATGGTCGGCGCGACGGCGGCGAGCATCATCTTCGCGCTGGCGCTGCTGGCATCGGGACAGAACTCGACGCTGACGGGAACGCTGGCCGGCCAGATCGTGATGGAAGGCTTCATGAACATCCGCCTGCGCCCGTGGATGCGCCGACTGATCACGCGGTTGCTGGCGATCGTGCCGGCCGTCATCGTCGCGATCGTCGCCGGCGAAACCGCCGTCGACAAGCTGATCGTGCTCAGCCAGGTGGTCTTGAGCGTCCAGCTTTCCTTCGCCGTATTTCCATTGGTGATGTTCACCAGCGACAAGAAGAAGATGGGCGAATTCGTCAATCCGACGTGGCTGAAGATTCTGGCCTACCTGGTCGCGATCATCATTTTTGTGCTGAACGTGAAGTTGGTTTACGACATCGTCGAACCTTGGGTGCATCCGTTTTACTATCCGTATTACGAGAGGCTCTCGCGATTGATTGGGTGGTAGGGTTCAATCCGAGAACCCCGGAGCGAATTCGATCCAAGGTTACATCGTTAGAGATAATAGAGTATGTGTGGCTCATTTTTAGCATGGCGCAAATTTGCGCCATGCTAATCGCGGGTAGATTTGCGCACCGACGCCTGATACTGGCTCGGCGACATGTCCATCACTTTGCGGAAAACTTTGGCGAAGTAATTCGGGTCGCTGAAGCCGCTGCGCGCGGCGGCGGCTTTCACGCTCGCGTCGCCGGACTTGAGCCATTCCGCGGCACGTTCGATGCGCAATCGCGCGATCATGTCGGTCATCGAAACACCAAACGCCTGCGTGTACGTGCGGCAGAGATGAAACGGACTGACGTCGAAGCGCGCCGCCAGCGCCTCCAGGCTGATCGACTCAGTACAGTGCGCGGTGATGAAAGTCTGCACTTCCTCGGCAAGTTTCGTGCGCCGGTCGAGCGCCATGGCGCGGCGCGCTTCCGTCACGCGCGGACCGGCGCGGTGCGCGTAGCGGGCCAGCGCGAGGAGCACTTCCAGCAGGATCAGCTGCATGCGTTCGGCGGCGCCATCGGCTTCGCCGAGGTACTCGCCTTCCAACTGCTTGAGCAGCATCTGCAAATGCGCGCGCGCGCCGGCGGCGATCCCGGTCAGGCGTGACGGTTCGAGCTGCGCGATGATTTTCCTGCCGGCCGGCCAGCGGAAAAAAGTGTAGAGCACGCGGTACTGTTCGCCCTGCGAACGGACGTCCCGGTGCTGCGTGCCCTGCGGAATAATCAGCGTGTCGCCCGGGCCAACCGGGATGGCGCGGTTGCGGTACTGAATCTGCGCGGTGCCCTGCAGGACGTGAATTAATTCGTGCGAGGGCGTGGTGTGGAAGCGCTCGCCCCAGACGTCGCCGACGGCCACTGTCTCCACGCGCAGCAACGTCGGCAGCGGGCAAAGTTCATGTTCGATGTCGCCGAACCAGTCGCGCTTCGTTGCTTTGCCCACGTACATCAAGCTCCGCAAAATCCTACCCATGATCGCAAAACCGTCATCTGGCGCCGGGTGGCCGCGATGGAGCATAATTCGGATCATCAGGTTGCAAGAGCGAATGTGAGTGAGCTGACGATTAAAAGGGGATCAACGATGCTTGTCGCGCAACAGTTGGCAATTCACGGCGGGCCCAAAGCGGTGCCGCCCGGCACGATCAAGAAATGGCCGCCGATCGACGACACCGATCGCCAGGCGGTGCTCGATTCGCTCAACGGCGACAACCACGCCTTCGGCCCGAACTGCGTGGCGTTTGAAAAGGAATTCGCGGCGTGGAACGGGAGCAAGTACGCGATCACGACCAACTCTGGCACTGCGGCGCTCCACATGGGCATCGTTGCCTGCGGCTGCGGCACCGGCGATGAGGTGATCGTGCCGGCGTATTCGTGGTCGTCGTCGGCGACGTGCATCCTGCAGCACAATTGCGTGCCGGTCTTCGTCGACATCGATTACGCCACGATGAACATCGACCCGGCAAAGATCGAAAAGGCGATCACGCCAAAGACGCGCGCGATTATCGTTGTTCATCTGCATGGATTACCTGTGGAAATGGACAAGATCCTCGCCATCGCCAACAAGCACGGCGTCAAAGTCATCGAAGACGCCTGCCAGGGCCACGGCGGCGTCTATAAAGGGAGGAAGGTCGGGTCGTGGGGGCATTGCGGCGCGTTCAGCTTCAATCAGAACAAGAATCTCTGCTCGGGCGAGGGCGGCATGTTCGTCACCGACGATCCGGAAATGTTGGCGAAGGCCCAGTCGCTCTGGTCGTTTGGCGAAACACGCGCGCCGGCTGAATCGCGCGACTACCACGTCTACGCCATGGGTTGGATGTACCGCAACAACGATCTGACCGCGGCGTTCGGGCGTTCGCAGCTTAAAAAACTTGACGGCTATCTTGCGCAGCAGAAGGCCAACGCGCAGTTGCTCACGTCGGAGATCCGCAACATTCCCGGACTGATCCTGCCTTACGAACCACCGGGCGCCGAGCACAATTGGTACAACTACACGATCCGTTTCGACGTCAAGCAGCTTGGCCACGCGCACGACGCCAGCGCATTCCGCTACAAGATCGTGAAGGCGATGCAGGCCGAGGGCGTGCAGACGGGCATCTGGCAGTCGTTCATTCTGCCGGCGATGACGGTCTTTCAGGCCAAGAACGGCTACGGCAAGGGCTGCCCGTGGAGTTGCCCGCACGCGCAGGGCGTCGACTACGCGCTGCATCAGTATCCCGAAGCGCAGCGCCACTGCGACACGCATACGGGCATGACGATGCCCCTGCGCGCCCCGAACGGATCCGACGAAGTGCTCGCGACGGCGCGGGGCATTCGGAAAGTGATGGAGAATCTGGATTCTGTCGAGACAATTAAACTCTAAAACTCCAAAGGAGTGACCGGATGAAAGCTGGCTTTGCTGAAATCGATATTACTCCGCCGCTGGGCACGCGGAAAATCGGCTGGATCAAAATCATCGAAGGCAAGCGCGTCGCCGACCCACTCTACGCACGCGCGGCGGTCTTCACGTCCGGCGAGACGACGCTGGGTTTCATCCAGCTGGATCTGCTAAGCACGCGCTGGGAGGAAGTCGTCTCGATCCGCCGGGAGATTCAAACGCGCTACGGCATTCCCGGGCAGAACGTGATGATCTGTGCGACGCACAACCACGGCGGCCCGGCGATCGCGACCATCGGCGATGTGCTGGCCGACGAGGCTTACGTCCAGACCATGGCCGCGAAGGTCGTGAGCGTGTTTGGCCAGGCTTTGGAACGGCGCTGTGAGGCGGAGATCGGCGCAGCGCGCGCGGTGGAGTTCAACGCAGGTTTTAACCGCCGCGTGATCCAGCGCAGTGGCATCGTGAAAACGCACGGCCACTTCAGCGATCCTGAGGCGCTCTGCCTGGAAGGCCCGATCGATCCGGAAGTATTTGTGCTCGCGGCGCGGACCCTGGAGGGCAAGCCGCTGGGCGCGCTGGTGAATTTCGCGTGCCATCCGGCGCACCACGGCCCGGATGATTTTTTCTCCGCCGGCTGGCCGGGCGTGATGGCAAACGCGCTGAAGGCACAGGGCTGGAGCACGCCAATGTTCTTGAACGGCGCGGCGGGAAATATTTCCACCAGCGATCCGGAACGCAACGGACAGGATGGCTCGATGGAAGACGTCGGCCGCCGCGTTGGGGAAGCCGCGCTGCGCGCACTGTCGCAGGTGAAGTATACGCGTGAGGCAAAGCTGGGCAGCCAGGCGAAGTCCGTGGCGTTGCCGTACCGGCGCTACACTGACGAGGAAGTGAAGGGAACGTTGCGCGGCGCGCAGCGCTTCGTTGATCCGGCGGCGTACGACCGCGGCATGCCGAAGCTGCTCGAGATGATTCAGAAACGCAAGACGCAGACTGCCGAAGTGCTGGCGCTCTCGATCAATGAGTTCGACTTCGTCGCGATTCCTGCGGAGCCGTTCGTGGAGCTCGGTCTGCGCATTAAAGAGCAGGGCCATCCGCGGCGCGCCGTGGTCGTCGGTTACGCCAACGGCATGGTCGGTTACGTTCCGCACGCGGAGGCGTTTACGCGTGGCGGTTACGAGACGACGTTCTGCAACTGGAGCCGCTTGGCACCGGAGGCTGGGGACATGCTCGTGGACGCGGCGCTGGAACTTATTCGCGGCAAGCGTTGATCTGTCCCCCTCTCCCTTTGGGGAGAGGGGAGAGTGCTTCGCGGTAGTGGCGCGGGCTCTTTCCGAAGTGGCGTTTGAATTGTTTTGAGAAGTAGAACGGATCTTCGAAGCCGACCTTTCGCTCGACCTCGGCGACGTTGAAACTCAGGTCGGAGAGATAGAACACGGCCTGTCTCATGCGCAACGCGAGCAGGTAGTCGATCGGCGCCTGGCCGAAGTGGGCTTTGAAGACAGCGGAGAATTGCGAGACGGAAAGCGCGGCGATGCGGGCGAGTTCCGGCAGCGTGATGCGCCGGGCGAGATGGTTCTCGAGATGCTGGCGCGCCAGCAGCAGGCGCTGCGGGATGGGGCGGTCGAGCGCGCGGGTTTGGGCGGCGCGCGCGAGTTCGCGCAGCCAGACGCTGTAGAGCGATTCGACGATGACCTCGTCGCTGCGCGCGTGTCGGTGCAGTTCGTGGTAGAGCAGTCGCAGGTATTTGTCGGTGAGTTCGCCATTCATAAACGCAATGGGCTGCTGCAAGGGCAGACCGTTGGCGACCAGCCACGTCGACACTTTCTTCCCGCTTCCGTACATCCATGAATGCGACCAGGGGCGCGTCGCGTGCCCAAAATAGTGCTTGGCGCGTGGCGGCCAGATCACGAGCGTGTGTTTGGGAAACGCGCGGACGCGGCCATCGAGCCAGCAGTCGACCGGATCGTGGAAGTGGATGAAGAGATAGTGGGTCAGGCCCGCGGGCCGGTCGACGACGATTGGGTCCATGCGCTCGCGCACTTTCATTGCGGCGACGCTGAGCGGCCGGGCGGGATCAGGATGGGGATTCGAGTACCAGCACTGGAAGGATTCCATAATCAGAGAATAGTACATGTTTTCGCTGAGTTCGTCTATTCCTCGTGGGAGCAATTCAAGCTAATAGTATAGCTGTCATTCAACCCCAGGAGATTCGTTATGAGCGCCGCCGCCACCACGCTTGAACAGGGCATCGAATTCAATGGCCGCAATGTTGTGCTGGCCGAGCAGCAGCTTGAGGCGTTGAAGCCGGACCAGGTCCGTATCCGCGCAGAGGTCACGCACGTCAGCATCGGCACGGAGATCGCGTACATCGAGGAACTCGGCAAGAAGCAGCAGCCGACGGGCCTCGGCTACGCGATGGTCGGCACGATTGAAGAAATGGGTGCGCAGGTCCGCGGCTTTGCGCTGGGGCAGCGCGTGCTGGCGTTCGCCAATCACCGCAGCGCGTCCAACGTGACGGTCTCGCCGGGTGAGCTGACGCCGGTGATCGAAAATCTGAGCTCCGAAAAGGCCGTGCTCGCAGTGCTCGGTTCGATTGCTTACCACATCGTTCAACGCGCGGCACCGAAGCTCAACGAAACGACAGTCGTCTTTGGGCAGGGCGTGGTCGGCTCGCTGATCGCTCAAGTTGCGCGACTCTGCGGTGTGGAACCGATCGTGGTCGACACCGACGCCGGCCGGCTGCGCGTGGCTCAGGAGATCGGATTCAAGACGATCAACGCGACGAGCGAAGACGTGGTGGCTCGCGTCAAGGAATTGACGCAGGGCCGCGGCGCGTCGCTGTGCATTGAAGCGGCGACGAGCGCACGGGCGATTGGGGACGCGATGAAAGTGCTGGGTCTGCGCGGCCGGCTGGTGCTGACGTCCACGATCTTCGACCCGGTGCCGTTTCTGATTCTCGACGATTTCATTCTGCGCGAGCTGACGGTGACGGCGGCTCACCAGCCGAAATGTCCATTGGAGCCGAATGCGTACTATCAATGGACGCAGATCGAGAATCGGCTCGCGTTCATGCAGGCCGTGCGCGACGGCAAGCTCAACGTCGAACATCTTGTTTCACACACGGTCAAACCGGCCGAAGCGCCAGCGCTATACGAACGCCTGCGCGCAAAGGATCGCTCGATCGTCGGGATGGAGATCGACTGGCGCTGAAGCTTCTTACTTGTCTTCGCCGACCTTCATCGCGGCACCGATTTCCATGCGGCCGTCGTAAAAGGCAGTGCCAATGATCGCGCCGAAGCAATTGAGTTCGCGGCAGGCTTTTACATGCTCGAGCGTGGTGACGCCGCCGCTGGCGATCAGCGGGAAGGGGCTGGCGTCGCGCATTTCCTTCAGGCGCTTGAGATTGGGACCCTGCAGCATGCCGTCGCGGTCGATGTCGGTGTAGATGACTTCGCCCAGCCGCAGGTCGTAGAGGCTGGCGACGAGATCGGTGGCGAGCGTCGCACTTGTTTCGACCCAGCCCTTGGTCACGATCTTGCCGTCTTTCGCGTCGAGTCCGACGCTGATCTTCCCGGGGAAACGGCTGGCGATATTTTTCAGGAAGTCGCGGTCGTCGAGCACCTTGGTGCCGATCACGCAACGCGCGGCGCCGGCGCTCAAGAAATCTTCGACCACTTTCGAACTGCGCAGCCCGCCGCCAATCTGAACTTCGACCTTGGAGGAAAAGGCTTTCAGGATCGCGAGCGTCAGGTCGCTGTTTTTCGGCGTGCCTTCGAAGGCGCCGTCGAGATCCACGATGTGGATGCGGCGCGCGCCGAAGTCGACCCACTTCTGCGCGGCATGCACGGGATCTTCGTCGTAAATCGTCTGTTGATCGGCTTTGCCTTGCTTCAATCGCACGGCTTTGCGGTTCTTCATGTCGACGGCGGGAATGATGAGCATGCAGGACACCTGGATGGTTTTGGTTTGTACGTCATCTGAAACGAATGAGCAGCCCGTCAAGAGTTCTGTGGCCGACGCCGTGAAACGCCTTTACAGCCAGTCGTTTCAGGGATCCATGTTTCTACGTGATCTTTGACGGGCTGCTAGGATATTAGGCGGACGAATGTGTTTGTCGAGTGCGCGCAGTCACTTCGCGCGGCGGGCCTGCGTGGACCAGAGGACAAAGCGAGCGCCTTCCTCGGCGGGTTTATCGCTGGAGGCGGAGCTTCCAGAATTGCCGGCGTCGTTGGTGAATTCGATCAGCGGTTCGAAATCCTCGCCGCCGCCGGACCAGAAGATCAGCGTGTCGCGCTGGGTCTCGACAGCCACTTTTACTGCCTGCATCAACGCGGCGGCGCGGGCTTTGATTACTTCCTGTCCCCCGGACGAACCGACGGTGGCGCGGATCGCGGCCGGTTCGTCGCTGACGGCGCTGCTCACGAAGCCCTGCGGTGAATCGGCCTGCTCGATGAACGTGCGGCGGCCGTGGGAGTCGATCCAGAGCGCGAAGCTGGGATGAAAATCGGGACGCGGCGGATGGAAGGTGAGCGTCGTGCCGTCTTCGCGCGAACGGATCGTGACGGAGTCGTCACGGTCGGCGGGGCGTTCGTCGCTGTCGAGTCCCAGCAGCAGGGCGGGGGTGTCGGTGCTGACGCGCAGATCGAACAGCTGCTGGTGATCGTCCTGCTCGGCCGATTCGTACGCGGCATCGGCGAGGCGGTCGCGATCCTGGTAAAGCGGCACCAGCGAGCCGCCGGCGGGACCCGTCGCTGAGACGCGCTGATCCCGGCGGAAGGCTTCCGACTGGGCCCACTCGCGCCGCACGATCGCGCGGCCATCCTCGGAGAGCTGCGTCCACTGCACGCGCGAGACCACGCGCTGGGGTTCGGGAAAGAACGAATTGAGCATGACCGCCAGGACCGCCGCGAGGCAGACGACCCAACCGATCGCTTCCAACCGCGAGCGGATCAGGCCGCAGGCGATGATCAGGCCGCAGAAAATCAGCGCGCCGATGGCAAACCAATTGGCCGCCGTGCGCATGCGTGACGAGCCCATCACGCCGTGCACGGCGGTGTCGAAGGCCTTGGTCTGCACGCGGAAATCGGGGAACTTGTCGCGGTTGCGCTGCAGAAATGGATCGTTGATCACGCTCAAGCCAAACGCGCGCGCGTCGGCATCGTCATTACCGGGAAAGAGGAAGACGACATGGCCGAAGCCGAGTTCCGACTTCACGTACACGGGCTGCTGATTGGCGCGGCGCTTTAAGATGTCAGCCGAGGTGAGGCCCATGTTCTCCTGCCACCATTTGAAGTCCGTCGGAATCGATTCCTGTCCGCGCAGCGCATTGGGCGAAAGCGGGAGCAGCCGCGCGGCCATCGCGGGCTTCAGTGCGCCGGCGGGACCCGACGCGGTGAGCAGCAATCGGCCGCCACTGAGCACCCAATTGCGCAGCGCTTCCTTGGCGTCCGACGAGGCGTCCTTGAACGTCGCGTCACTCAGGATCACCAGGTCGATGCTCTCGTACATCCAGCCGTGGATGGGCAATTCCTTCGCGTCGAGGTGGATCGTGTCGTTGTATTCGCGCGGCAGGCCGTCGGCGGAATTCGCGCCGCAGCAGAGGACCACGCGCGATTCGTCAGGGAGACTCTGCAGCACCGGACGCAGCGAGCCGCGGAAGAGCACCGTGCCGGAGAGTCCCGGCTCGCGAACAATCACGTTCAGATCGGCTTCGATATCCGGCACCCGCACGCAAACGGCCGGGGACTGCGTCGTCCCGGCACCGAGCGTGTGTTCGGCGAAAATCGGGACGCGGATGCCTGAATCGCCTTCGCCCTGCGTGATCAGCACGTCGACGGGGATCGGCGCGCCGGAGTTGGTGATCAGTACTTTCAGTGGGAAGCCATAGCCCGGACGGTACTGCGCGCCGTAGGGCAGACCCACGGAAACCAGCAGCCGCGATTTGATCTGCGGCGAGTTGATCAGGCGCGCGGTCGGCGCGTCGGACGCGTACGCTGCGGCGGCTATGAAGAGCGCAATCGCAATCGCGCCAAAGCGCGAGGGGCCAGCAGCCCGTGGATGGAATAATTGCCAACGCCGAGAAACGCCTTTACTGCCAGGCGTTTCTCGGTGAACAGCGGCGGAATAATACGTCACCGGGCTGCTTGGGGTCAGGAGCCAGGGGTCAGAGTAGACAGCGCCTAGCAATGTGGAGCGCATTCGAGGTCTCGGGAGGCGTTCCAAACAACAGCTACTGATTAGAAAGTGTACGAGCGTACGCTTTCTTAGGCAAAAATCGTGTCTTAAATGAGACGACCGCGAATCGGATGCCGATCTGCCGACTCAACAGCTCCCCAAGAGCCAAGAGCTAACAGCCAAAAGCCGCACTACACTCCGCGCGCGCCGTAGAAGCCGGTGATCAGGACGATCATCAGGTCCATGAAGAAGCTCTGTTTTTCGATATAGTAGAGGTCGTAGTCGATGTTCTCGTGGATCGGGTTTTTGCGGTCGGCGCTGATCTGCCAGACGCCAGTGATGCCGGGCTTCACGCACAGTCGCTGGCGCTGGATCGTGGTGTAGTTGGCGACGATCTGCGGCATCTCCGGGCGCGGGCCGACGACGGACATGTCGCCCTTCAGCACGTTCCAGAATTGCGGCAATTCATCGAGGCTCAGCTTGCGCAGCCAGCGGCCCAGCGGGGTGATGCGGCTGTCGCTGGAATGGCGCGGCGTCTGTGCGTAGGCAGGCGCGTCGATGTACATCGTGCGGAATTTGTACATGGTAAACGGACGGCCGCCCTGGCCGATGCGTTCGTGTTCGAAGAGCGCCGGACCGCGCGAGGTGGCTTTGATCAGCAGCACGATCAGCGGCCAGAGAATAGGGCTGGGGGCGAGCACCAGCAGCGAGAAAATGATGTCGAAGGCGCGTTTGCTCCACGGCATCGGACGCACCTGCGGACGGGGCTTGATGGAAAGCAGCGGCACACCGCCGACCATTTCCACGGCAAGAGTTTCGAGCGGGATCTGGAAAAGATTGGGGACGAAGCGGCAGGGCACGCCGTATTCTCGCGTGGCCTGAGCGATGGCGTTGATCGCGTCCTGATCGCCATTGGGCATGGCGATCCAGATTTCATCGCCCTGGTGAACGCGCAGAGCCATGGCGACATCTTCAAGCGATCCGGCAACGGGAATTTTATCGTGGCCAGAGAGGCAATCGATGCCTCCGGGGTATTTCTCCGGTTCGCTGTCGAGGAACGCGACGGGCAGCAAATGAAATTTGGGGCTGTGGAGCAGTTTGCGCGCGATCGCACGCCCGGCATCACCTGCTCCGCAGACGACAATACGCCGGAAGAAGTGCCCGCGCGATTGCAGGTAACGGCGCAGCTTGAAATTGAAAGCGCGGCCGGTCAGCACGAACATCGTACTGATGCTCAAGCCCAGGCCGACGATCAAGCGCGAAATTTTCGTGGTGTGCGGATCGATCAAGACGTAGCTGCCCACCACGATCGCCAGTGCCGAAAACGCCAGCGACTGCAGCACGGACGTGGCTTCGTCCATGTTCATCAAGCCGGTCTCTCGGCTCTGGTAGAGGTGCTTGACAGTGAAGGTGAGCAGAACGATGGCCGTATAAATACAGATGATCGCGTAGTAAGTCTGGCCTTCTGGCGTGAAATGCTGGCGCTTGACGTCTTCCAACACGGTTGTGTCACGGTATAGCCACAACGCCACTTCAAAGCCGGCAACCGCCGCGCCTGCATCAATGACGAGTTGCAGCAGATTTAAGATACGTGCTGCGTAATCCGTACGACGGTACATGCGCTACCTCTAGAGCCCAACCCGACCTGATAGTTAGTGCACAGGTTATAGCCGGAGGCTTACCTTTTACCAGAGATGGGATGGCTCAGGGCGCCATACCCTACTATTTATCGAAGTCCTTGGGCGGTGGAGGCGGCTTTTCGGGCTTTTCGAGACTGGCAGCGGCATCGAAGGTGGGACGGACCGGGGTCGGGGCGGTGACGACCGGCGGCGGTTCTACTTTCGGTTCAAGCGGCGCGGCGGGCGGGCGGACGAGGATATACCACGCCGAGATCGCCCCGATAGCCACGACCACGGCCAGCAACGGAATCGTCCAGCGCGGCCGCGCTTCGTCGTCTCCGGCCTTGGAGAAGAATTCGGATTCGGTCGGGTCCATAAATGTACTCCTCGCTTCCGCCCAAGGTCAATTTTGACCGCGCCCGTACTTACTGTGTCCGCAGGCGGGGGTAAGCCGGGAGAAATATATTGAAGTTCCCATTTTATTCATACGTCGAATCTCCAACTTCCACCGGGTATCAATGATGAAATCACTATTTGTGATCGCAATGTTTATCGGTTCTACCGTTGCCGGGGCTGAAAGTGAATCCCTGCCCCCCGACAAGCGGCTTGATGTAATCGAGCGCTGGGTGGTGACTGACGCCGACTGGCCGTCGGCTCCGGATCACGTCGAACGATTGCCGAGGAAGCAGGAATCCGCGTGCGAAAAGCTGGCGCGGCAGAAACACCACGCTCAGGCAGCCGAAGGGTATCGCCTGCTGGCGTTGCACTTTTCCGAATCGGACGAGGCGGAACTGGCGCTGATCCGCGCAGGTGAAGAGTACCTCGCACTGGGTGACGTTAACAACGCGCGCTGGATGCTTGCCGAACAACGCCGCCGTTACGCGAGAACACGGTGGCTCGATGAAATTTACGCGGCGGAGGTGGCGCTGGCCGACGCGCTGCTGAAAGAATCCGTCGCGGGCATGACGTTGAGCAACCGAATCGCGGAGTCGCGAAAATTGTATTCCCGCGTCAAAAGCGAAGATCCCTACGGCGCGTCGGCCGAGTCTGTAGCGAAAGGACTGGCGAACTGCGAGGCGCTGCACGCCAAGGCACTGATCCTCGATGAGGAAGAACCGCCTGAATGCGAACCGCTGCTCCAATTTCCAGACCCGGATCCGGCCAACAACGTGCTGCAGGATTTCAATGGACGCCGGCTGACGCGCGGGGAGGCGGCGTATTTCAGTAGGATTCAGGAACTCTCCAGGCAATCCAAGCAACCCGATGGGGAGCATCCTGAGAAGATTTATGAAGCACTGTGCGACCTGTTTCGGGAGCACGGCAACCTGGATTTGGCCCGTGCGCTCATGGAAAAGGCCAGTTCTGTGAATCCTGAGTCGGTGGCCATGCTGGACAAGCTGGGTGTGTTGGAATTGGAGTGTGGCCTGACAAACGCGGCGGAAGATCATCTGACGAAGGCGATGAAACTCGCGCCGGCCAGCCGCGAGATCGGCTTTCATTGCGCCCAGGCGCTTGACGCAAACCGGCACGGGGCCGAGGCCTCACGACTTTTTATCGATATGTTGGAATTGGAGGATGGGCTCGCGCCGGCGGGTGCGACGCTGTCCGCGGCGCGATGCTTTCTGGGCGGACACGCTATCGACTCTGCGGAAAGCTTATGTCGATCCGTAGTGCGCAACGACAAAGCGGCGGACCGCGGGGCGGCGGCGTATGATCTGGCACTGATCCTCTGCGCCAGAGGACACTGGGAAGAGGCGTTGACCGCGTTGAAATCTGTTGACGTGTCCTGGCGCTCACGAGCCGATGTTGCGCTGTTGTCAGCGCGGGCACTGGCGGCACTGGGTAAGAAAGACGAAGCGATCGCGAAGCTCACAACGCTGCGCGCGGATCGCCCGCTCCTGCTTGATGCGGAATTCCAATTGGCCGAGCTACAAGGCCGACCGATCAAGGAAATTCTGGATTCGCGGCCGGATCTTCCTCGGCGTGTGGACAGCCTCGAAATCCATGGTCTCAAACGTGTCAGCGAAGAGGCAGTGCATCAGTTGATGGGCACCCGCTTCGGGCGCATTTATCATCAAACCGTGTGGGACGCGGATTTCAAGCGGCTGCAGGCGAGCGGACTCTTCAAGCACGTCCAGACCACCGAACCTAAGTACGGCCCCGGCGGTGACGTTTCGCTGACGCTGGAAGTCGAGGAGACCGGCGCGGCGGACGAGAAAAAGAAACCGCGCGACGAGTTTTGACCGCCTTACGTCGAGCTGTCGGGCCGTGTATGCGGCGGCGTCACCACTGTGGACGTGGCCGTCGCGCTTACCGTTTGGGAGTGCGTTTGCGACTTCATCCAGAGCAGTTCGCTCAGCTGCCAGCGCAGGCTTTCAAAGACCAACCCGTCGATGTCGCCCTTCTCGAAGAAGATCAGGCCGAGGTGCTGTTCGCCCTTGCGCAGTGGCATCGCCAGCAGCGTGTCGAAATTTGAATTGCGCAGGTTGTCCGGGAGCAATTGCTTGGCCGGATAGGTTGTGCCGACAATCCCTTCGGGAGCGCGTTCGCGTGTTTCGTAGGCAAGGATCACGCGGCAGCGTTCGGGAATGTCGCCGTCGCCTTCGAAGATCACTGCGTAGCAGCGCCGCACGCCCAGCGCGGAGAGCTTGCGAATGAACTTATCCGGGATCTGCATGCTTTCGCTGGAGGCTTCGCTGCTTTCCTGCGGCGGGGTGGGGCGGGCGAGCACCGAGAGGCGCAGCCGCTTGGAGGCGCGCGCGATCAGCTGTTCGGACTGGTGGAGCAGATTTTCGGCGACAACCATGATCTCCGGCTGGCTGATGCGCGGCATCAGTTCCCCGCGCATCACGGCGATGGCGCTGTACCAGGCCGTGACGGTTTCCGATTCGGTCATCGTTTCGCGCAGCAGGCTTTCCAGGAGTTTCGAGAACCGTCCGGCGGGGCCGCCGGTGACGTCGAGCACGAAGGCGTCGTAGAGTTCGCCCAGCCACTCGGGGGCTGTTTCGTCGGGGACATCGCCGAGCGCGTGGGCCATGCCGAGAACAATGCGTTCGCGGTATTCGGCCAGCGGCTGCGTCTGCTCGGGCATTTCCATGTTATCGGTGATCGCCGGCGCCAGGCGCGAGCCGGTGCAGCCGCAGGAAGCGCGGATGATCATCTCGGCCGGGAGTGTAATCTGCTGCGGCACGCGCATGCCGCGGCAGAGATCCCAGAGCATGCTGGCGGCGCGGCGTCCGATTTCGGCGACCGGCTGGTCGACGGTGGTCAGCGAAAATCCGCAGTCGCCGATGTTGTCGAAGCCGATCACCGCCATGTCGGTGGGCACGAGCAGTCCGTGCAGGTGGAGTTCGTTAATCACGCCGGTGGCCATGGCATCGTTGGCGCAGACGATGGCGTCGAACTTCTTCACGCCATACGAGAGCAGGCGGCGCATCGCGGCCGCTCCGGAACCGACTGACCAGTCGCCTTGAATCACGATGTCGGGATTGAACGGGATGTTGTTGCGCTTGAGGACGTCCTTGTAGGTGTTGAAGCGCAGTTCGGCATCCTGATTGGTCGCCGGGCCGCGGATGAACGCGAGCTTGCGGTGGCCGTGCGCGTCGATCAGGTGCTGAATGGCCAGCGAAAAGCCGACGCGGTTGTCGACCGTAACGCTGTGGATGCCTTCAAAGCCTTCGCCGATGCTGACGGTCGGCAGCGGTTCGTATTTTTTCAACGCGAGGGGAAGACTCACCACGTCGCCGTCAAAGTTGCTCAGGATGCTGGCGATGAAGAGGATGCCATCGACATTGTTGGCGCCGATCAAATCCGGCAGCGGCCCGACGTTGCCTGCGACGGGCGTGATGGCGCAGATCAAGTTGATGCCATTCTTGTGCGTGTAGTCGTGCGCGCCCATGAAAACCTGCTGCGCATACTTGTCGAGGAAGCGATCAAGAATGATCGCGATGGTGTTGGGATCGGACTGACCGGACGGGTTTGAAATCACGCTGGAACTCCATTGCCGCAGAACGAATAGGGAGAGTGAGTATAAACGAATGTTCTAAAAGACTCACGATTTATTCCGCAAGAAGGGGATCGAATTATAAATCAGCTGTCTCATAGGCGGGCACACGTGCAGTAAATTCATCGCAATCACGGACGATTGCGGATGCGCTGGCAGACCCACCAGCGGTGGCCTTCCAGGTCTTCGGCTTCGTAGCAGCGGTCTGACCAGTATTCCGCGCCGTAATCGGTGGTCGTGGGTTCCTTCAGGATTTTCGCGCCGTGGGCCCGAGCCTGAGCGCAGTGCGCGTCGGCGTCGTCGACCATGAGCATGATGCTCTGCGTGTTCGCGCCGGCAACGGCTTGCGGACTTTTGCGCGAGGAATGTTTTCCCGACGGGTCGACCATGATCAGACCGTCGCCGAGCATCAATTCGGAGTGGACGACATCGCCGTTTGCGCCATCGACCTTCAAGCGTACGGAAAATCCAAACGCCGCGCAGAGCCAGGTGATGGCGGCGACGGCGTTGTCGTAATAGACCACGACGGAGACGCGGGGCCACGGCGGATTGAGGTTCATGGAATCTCCATTGGAAAGGTCATTAGAGTAGCGATGACAGCCCAGCCCGCAAGGCGCTCGTACGAAATTCAGTCTCCGTATTTCGGTACATATTACTTCGCGACGCAACCTTCCGGGATTCGGACGTTTTTGAGGACGGATCCACGGTCGCGTTGAATTTATGGGTTTTTCAGCTCGGCACGATCTTCGCATATCGGGGTAATCACTGCTCAGATCGAGAGAGCAGCACTCAGGAGGGAGTGACAATGAGTCGCATTCGAGGCAATGTGTTGATTGTTGAAGATGACATGCAGTGTGGCGAAATGATTTTGCATTTACTGGTGAAAGCTTCTTATGGAGTGCGGTGGGCACAGTCCCGCGAGCAGGCGAACTTCGCGATGCTGTGTCACGACTTTGATTATCTGTTGGTGGATTATGGAATGTCCGGAACGCCCGTGAAAGAATTTGTAGCGACGTGCAGGATCCATACTGACAACATTATTCTTATTTCCGAAGGACCCAACGCACGGAACCACGCCAAGCGATTGAACATCTCACACTGGCTGGCGAAGCCATTTTCGCCCGAACGTCTGATGGAAGTAATGCGCGGTTTGTCGTCGGGAGTCCAGCAAGGTATTGCGCGGGTTTAATTAAAACGCCCCGAACGCTGATCATAGACTTGGGATTTTCGCCCGGCTCCGCTGCGAGCTGACCCGGGCCAAATTACTCGGGTCTATGGTCATTACTTGCCTGCTACTTATCGGCACGTTCAATCGCCAGTGAGAGAGTCGTTGAGCGCGGCGTCGGACCTTCCGCGTCGATCTTGCCTTCAAAGAGCAGCAAGCCTTTCGCATTGCTTTCCGGCGCGGTCTGACTGGAATAGAGTTCAAAGCTGACTTTTTCCGCGCTCTCCGACGCGTTGGCGCTTAATCCGGTCAACGCGTTTTCAGCGCCGAAAAAAAGCATGGGATGTGGATCGTCAGCCGCGCGCTTGGTCAGGTTGAGCACCACGACCTGTTCTCCGGGCTTGCAGGGCAATTCTTTGCGCTCCGCGCCGAGCAAGCACGCCAGCGCGAATTTGCCCTCCGTTGGGACGAAGATCCGCCAGCGGTACTTCGCACCGGTTTCGCCTTCCAGCGAGACGGCATACGGTTTCGACGCATCTTCGATTTCCAGCAGGCCGACCTTGCGGCGCAGGACGCTGAGCTGCGCTTTCAGCGCCGCCGTGTCAGTCGATTCCTTCGCTTCGGATTTCTCTTTTAGTTGCTTGTTCTGTTCGGCGAGTTTCTGATTTTTCTCCGCCAGCCGCGTATTTTTCATCTCGAGCAAAATCAGCGCGACGATCAGCGGCAGCACCACGCCCAGCAGCAACAGTCCGCGCCGTCGCCGGGGCGGCGGGGACTGCCGGGAAACGAGCGGAGGCGTCACGGGTTCCGGGTTGCTCATGACTGCTTGCCGAGCGCCGGGTGGTTGAGCTGCGTGCGGACCGCGTCCCAGGCCTGCTTTGCGTCCGGCGTCTCGTAGTCCGGCTCAAAACCAAAATCGAGATAGAGCTTGATTGCCGGAATCCGCGCCGCCGACGTCGCCAGCCACGCGCGCGTGTGATGCTTCGCGAGCACGTTCATGGAGTAGCTCAGCGCCGCCTTCGCCAGCCCTTTTCCCTGAGCGCTTGGCCGCACCGAGACCCAGTGAATGCGCCCCCAATCGCCGCCCTTGTAGTTATCCGAAAACCAAGCGCTGAGCGTCCCGACCGTAGCGTTGCGCTCGTTGACGATCAGAAAGCAGCGCTCACCGATGACTTTCCAATCCGTCCCGAACTGCTCCGTGAACAAGCCGTCCTCGATCTTGATAAACGGCTCCGCATCGCGCTGAACGTCGGTCCAGAGCACCTCATCGCCCCGCTTCATCGCTCGCATCCCAAACCCGGGCGCGAACGGAATCTGCGGCAGCGCGTTCATCGTCGGACGGATCATGTGGACGGCAATGTTGGGCAGCGCGTTTTGAGTGGTCATAGTGCGGATAGATTAACGATGCGCCGCCGCGTTGGCGAGCGTTGATTATTGCGGATTTCGAATTGCGGATTGCGGATTGGCGACGCGATCGGTCCAATGCGAAGCAATCGATGGGTAACAACATCAAAGAAGCGCACCCGACTGGTAAAATGCGCCCACCATTCCAATCCGCAATCCGCAATCCGAAATCCGCAATGAAAAACGCTGCCAAACAAAAACAGCGCTGATCATCTCAGCGCTGTTCTTGCAATAAAACCAAGGTCCGGCCACTTCACTTCGCTACGAATTCTTCGAACAGCGCGCGGGTCAAATGCAGCACGCGCAACGGATCCTGGCTGGGGTCGAGCTCCAGCGAGCAGTAGCCTTCGTAGTTCGTGTCGCGGAGTTTCCGGACGAACTTCTTGTACGGGAACTTCGGGTCGAGCAGGTTGTGGAGATGCACGTGACCGATGTGCGGGCGGATGATTTCGAAGACGCGATCGAAATCTTCCGGCGGCGTGTTGGCTGGCTGGCTGTTGTGGACGAGGTAGCAGCGCGGGTGGTTGACTTTCTTCACCACTTCCAACGCGTCTTCCCACGTCGAGAAGCTGCCGTGCATTTCAAAGCCGATGTCGACGCCCAAGCCGGCGGAGTAGTGCACGATCTCGGTCAGCGCCGTGGCGATGCGCGCGATCGTCCAGCTCTTGGGTTCGGTGTCGTGCATCTTGTCGCCCAGCACGCGCAGACGCGGTGCGCCGATGTCGACGGCCAGCAGCACGTACTGCTTGGTGCGCGCGACCGCTTCCTTTACCTGCTGAACATTGGGCCAGTCGTAGCGCTCGTTGATGGCCAGGCCCGCGATGTGAACGCCGGAATCGGCGAAGGTCTTGCGGGTTTTCTTGGCATCAGCCGGCTGCATGTCGAGGCTGATCTTTTGCTTGTAGGACGGTTCTGCGAAGAACTCAAAGCTCTCCATGTGCCCGTCTTTACACATTTTAGCCGTCGTTTCGACGTCCCATTCCTTGGCCAACTGATAGGCCATCAATCCAAGATGCATCGTCGTCTCTCCCCACAGATTTTTAAAAACACGGTCGCATGTTAACGGAAGCTTCTTCCGGCGCAACTGGCAACTGTGGGTGACGACGCGTACCAAGGATTAGCTGTGGATAGATATATGCTCGTAAAAGCCGATAAGGTTGCAAGCATTCGCAACTCTGAATTATGAAGGAATACCTATGGAGGCGGGATTGTTTTGACTCGAGTCCCTGGTGACATAGCATTTTCATTTTTACGTGACACCACGACTTGAAATTCGCACCAATTACGGGTCAATTCCAGCGAGGACTAATGATGCGGCGATATGCGATGGCAGGGGTGTGTTTGTTTGTGTTGAGCGGGCAAGTGATGGCTGGCACTCCAGTGATCGATCGCTTTGCCGGCAACAGCAACGACGACAATGCGACAAATCCGCTGCTGCTCAGCATCGATCGTCCCCGCGGGATGGCGTTCGATGCGGCCATGAATCTCTACGTCGTCAGCCAGGGCGATTCAGTCATCCGCATGTTCGATCACGCCACGCGCGCAGTCACATTGGTTGCCGGTACGCCACACACCTCGGGCACGCCTTCCATACCCGGTCCGGCATCGGCGGCGATCTTTGGAGACCCGTCGGGCATTGCCATTGATACGAGCACCGGAGTCATCTACGTTTCGGATGCCGCCCACAGTTGCGTCTATTTCATCACGCCCGGCGCGACGCCGATGATCGATGCGTTCGCGGGCGTTCCTGACGTTCCAGGCAACGACGGCGACGCGACTCCCGCGAACACCGCGCATCTCACCACGCCGCGCGGGTTGGCCATTTCAGGCACCTCGCTGTACATCGCCGATCAGGGCGCCCATTGCATCCGCACCGTCGATTTGTCATCAGGCAACGCCGGCACACTGGCGGGAACCGGCGTGCCGGGATACTTCGGCGACGGCGGTGCGCCCACGGCGGCGCGATTCAATTCTCCGCAGGGCGTCGCGGTCGATCCAAACTTCACCAATTTGATTTACGTCGCCGACACCTTCAATAACGTCGTTCGCCAGATCGATACGGTTACCGCCAAGATTTCGACGTTCGCCGGCACGGGCAAGCCAGCCTATCTGGGCCGCCTGGGGACCGATGGACATCCGGCAGTCAACGCCGACCTGCTGCTGCCGGAAGGCGTCGTGGTCGACAACGCGCACAACGTCTACATCGCGGAAACTCAAACGTACCTGATTCGCATCGTTGATCCCATCACACCGATTGTGGGTTCGCAAGTGGTGCCGAATAACATCGACACCTATGCCGGCAACGATGCGCCGTTCGATTTCAACGATGGCGAGTTTGCCAACAACGCCGGAATCGGCGAACCCGCGAATCTGCTCTTCGACTCCACGTTCACCTATCTTTACACCTGCAACCGTTCCAGCGTCCGCATCATCGGTCCGGAAATTCCGCCGATGATGATTTCCGGCACCACCGCCGTCGGGCAGGATGGCGTCGCAGGATTCACCTACTCGGCCCTGGCCAGCGGCACGTCCAACCTGCTCTACTTCGCGAACGGTAAAGTACCCGGCGACAACACGGCCTTTCCTCCGGGTTCAGGCTTCACGCTCGGTCTGGCCGATGCGGTGACGGAAGTGGCGAGGGTGACTGGCACGCCCACCGCCGCGGATGCCATCTACAGCGCCTTCAATCCCGGCGGCTACGTGGTCCGGTTTACAGCCGAGAATGGTCCCGGTGGAACCGTCCCGAGCACCAACTTCGTGGACGTCACCTTCACCATCTTGCCGAAACTTCCGGTGATCAGCAATGCCGCCACCGCCAGCGGTACCGATGGCTCGCACTTCATCTACAACATCACCGCCACCGGCACCGCCGACGCCACGCATCCCATCAATTTCTCCGCCGCGCCGTTGCCCGCCGGATTGACGCTGACGCAGACGTCCTTCAACACCGCAATCATCTCCGGAATTCCCACCGCGTCCGACGTCGGACTCACCAACATCGCCATCAACGCGACCGGTTCGTTCGGCTCCGCGGTGGCGACAAACCTCGCGCTGACCATCAACGCCATCCCCCCGACCATCAGCATCCCCGCCGTCGCCAGCGGCGTGCAGTTCGTGCCGTTCAACCTCACGCTCACCGCTGGCGGCAGCCCGCCGACCACGTTCTCCGCCACCGGGTTGCCCCCGGGATTGACGCTGAACAACAGCGTCATCTCCGGAACGCCCACCGCCATCGGCAGCTCGACGGTCACCATCACCGCGACCAACGCCGGCGGCTCGCAGCAGACGACGTTGAAGATCAACATCGCCCAGCCCGCCATCCCCATCGACAACGCGTTCACCGTCACCGTCAGCGCCAATCAAAATCCCGCGCAGACCAAAACGGCTGTCACGTTTACGGCCGTCTCCAGCGATCCGGCGGCGACGATTCTCTGGGACTTCGGCGATGGCTCGTTCCTCAGCGGCAATCCCGTGCAGCATGCGTTCGCCGCCGAAGGCACCTACACCGTGACCGCGATTGGGCTCAGCGGCAACGTCAGCACCACGGCGTCGATGTTCTTCACCACGCTGGCGCCGATCGTGCCGGGCATGGCCAATATCTCCGATGGCAAAACCGCGGTGACCAATCCGCTCGATGGCGTGAGCATGACCGTCTCGCACAGCGACGGCGGCGTGATCCAACTGACCATCGATCCGGGCCAGGCGGGGCGCGCGACGCTTTTGGCCGTGACCAATTTCGACGACATCGGCGGGCGCTCGGCGGTGGTTGAAGGCTTCACTCCCGTGCACAAATATGTGAAGCCGGGCATCTACGTCGCGACGGTGACCATCGTCGACCTCGTCAATCGCGACCCCAAGGGCAAGATGAAAAAGACGCTGGTCGTCAGCTCCACCGAAACGGGCGTGCCGCTGGCGAAGTCCGTCAATCCTCTCGCCGCGAAGCCGACCAAGCCGACGAAGCCGGTCAAACCTCCAAAGCCCACCAAGCCTGTGGTCCCGCCGCCGAACCTCGGTGACATCCAGTTCAGCGGCATGAAAGGCAAGTTTGCGTTCTCATCAAATTCGCCCGACACCGTGGAATTCAGCGGCACGATCCAGTTGCCCGCCGGCGTGGACTTCACGCAACCGCAAAGCGTGAGCATCGCGCTGGGCAACGTCATCGACACGCTGACGGTCGATGCGAAAGGGAAGGGGACCAGCGCCGGCCTTTCCAACCGCGTGAAGAAATTCCAGATCAAGTATCCCAAGCCCAACAGCAAGACCACCGAGGCCGTCGCGCAGGTCGACGTGCTGCTGCAGACGCCGGACATGGACACAATCGGCTTCGACACCGAAGGCGTGGTGAAAGGCGCCGCTGCCGGATCGCGCACGATTCAGATCGGGCTGCTTTTCGCCGGCACCCCCTACGAATTCCGCGCACCGGTGACCTACGCCTCCAGCGGCGATTCCGCCACGATCGCCGGCCGCTCGGGGAAGTAGGCCGGCATTTCGATGCAGCGCGCGACTTCAAGCCAGAGTTGTTCCATTACCGACCGCATCACTACACCTTCACAGCCGTGATCTTGCGACACCGCCGCGCGCCAACCGGCGGGCGCCACGAAAAGCGTATTGCTGAAATCACAGCACTATGCTTAAGTAGGTGCACTGTTACCGGTCACGCGAGGACACCCAAGCCCATGCCCGCCAAAATATCCGTAAAGCGCATCGCGGAACTTCCGCCGGACCTCGGCGATTCCTGCGACGTCAGTCCCGACGGGAAACACGTGGCTTATAAAATCACCGGCGCCGGCGGCATGCGCGCGGTCATCGACGGACAAAAAGGACCGGTCTGCAACCATGTCCTCGGCCCGTGGTTCGACGACGCCACCGGCGTTCTCGTCTACCGCGAGAACGATGGAAAGAAGGGCGCATTTCACATCGGCGAGAACGTTCATTCCGGCTACGAACGCGCGCACAATCCGACCTTTTCGCCCAACGGCAAACGCACCGCCTACGGAGTACGCAAAGGCAAGTCGTGGTACGTGGTGATCGACGGCAAGCTGCAGAAGCAGGCTTTCGACAGCGTCGGCGTGGACATGGCGTGGAGCCCCGATGGCACCAAGCTGGCGTACTCGGCGGAGAAGGACGGCAAGCAACACGTCTTCGTCAATGGTGATCCGGGACCGGAATGCATTGAACCCCACCGCCTGATCTTCACGCCCGATGGCGAAAAAGTAGCGTACCTGTGCAGCGCGCCGCCGTTTTCGCAGTACATGATTCACTGCGGTTCGTACCGGAGCCCCAAGTTCGCCGTGCCCACGTCGCCAGGAT
The DNA here is from genome assembly GCA_038227875.1 of Planctomycetota bacterium. Classification (GTDB taxonomy): domain Bacteria; phylum Planctomycetota; class SZUA-567; order H5-PLA8; family H5-PLA8; genus JBBRPR01. Next base: position 9,777 of record JBBRPR010000005.1, on the reverse strand, counting down.
TTTCGCCGACCGGTGAGCTCTATTTCATGTTCTCGCCGCCCCATTCGTTTGGCTATTACGTCGGAAGCAAACTGACTGAATCCAAGCGCTGCGTCGACCGCCTGTTCTTCCGCCCCGACGGCAGTGTCGCCGGCCGCGTGGAATCCGCCGGACGCGATTCGTTCCTGGTCCTGGACGGCCAGCCCGAAAAGCCGATCCCGCACTTCCGCGATGCGCTGTTTCACGCGCCCGACGCCATCGCCATCCACGTCGATAAGCTCACGGCGCAGGAATCGATGACCCAGCTTTCCGGCCGCGAAGTAGTCCAGTTTGGCGGCACGGAGACGGAGGAATACGACGCCATTTTCCATCCCCGCATGCTCGACGCCGGCAAGCGCGTGGTCTTCGGCGCACGCAAGGGCAACGATGTCTTATGGGTGGAAATGAAGAACGAATGATCTGCATGTCGAATCGCGAAGTTTAGTGAACACGCAAGCGATGCTCTGATCCTGGTTTCACTTGTTTGCTTCTCATATTTCCGCGCAAAATCGGTGCAACCCATTGGAAATATTTCACCAGTGTGCTTTAATCCGTCGCTAGCAGCCCTTTGAAACACAATTCCGCAGCGTTTCTCCGTAAAACGCCGGGCAGTAACGGCGATTTACGAAGTCAGCTAGTGGTTTATCAATGGGCTGCTTGGCGACAATTTAAGACCACAGCGCGACGGAGGCTGAACATCACAATGACGAAGACGCATCGTTCCCAGGGAAAAGGGCTCGCGAAAAAGAAATCAGCGAAGGCGCAGAAGACCGCCGCGCCCGCCGGCCCCGCACATCCGTCTCATCCCACGGATATGGAAGTCGCGTCCGAACAGATTGAGCAGCTTTCGCGCGAAGCGCGGCTCTTCAAGCCGTCGAAGGAATTCTCCTCCAAGGCGCACGTCAAGAGCGCCGCTGCTTACGACAAGCTCTACAACGAATCGGTGCGCAACCCCGACAAATTCTGGGGCCGCGTCGCCAACGAATTGCATTGGTTCAAGCCCTACAAGAAGGTGCTCGACTGGAAGCTGCCGAACGCGAAGTGGTTCGTCGGTGGTAAGACCAACATGTGTTATAACTGCGTCGACCGGCACCTGACCACATGGCGCAAGAATAAAGCCGCGCTGATCTGGGAAGGAGAACCCGGCGACACGCGCGTGCTGACCTACAACGATCTGCACCGCGAAGTCTGCAAATTCGCCAACGTCCTCAAGAGCATGGGCATCAAGGCCGGCGACCGCGTGGCCATCTACATGCCGATGGTCCCCGAACTGCCCATTGCGATGCTTGCCTGCGTGCGCATCGGCGCGGCGCATTCGGTGGTGTTCGGCGGATTTTCGGCGACGGCGCTGGTCGACCGCATCAACGACTGCGGCGCGAAACTGGTGATCACCGCTGACGGAGGTTTCCGCCGCGGCAACGTCGTCGACCTGAAGAAAGCCGTCGACGCGGCCGTCGAAAAATGCCCGACCGTTGCCAACGTGATCGTCTACCAGCGCACCAAGTCAGAGTCGACGGTGATGCATGCGGGCCGCGACCACTGGTGGCACGACCTGATGTCCGGCGCGTCGACCGTATGCCCCGCCGAACAGCTCGACGCCGAACACCTGCTCTACATTCTTTACACGTCCGGTTCGACCGGCAAGCCCAAGGGCATCTTCCACACCACCGCCGGCTACATGGTCGGTACGTACCTGACCACCAAGCTCGTTTTCGACATGAAGGACGAGGACGTCTACTGGTGCACGGCCGACATCGGCTGGGTCACCGGCCACAGCTACATGCTCTACGGACCGTTGCTGAATGGCGCCACGAACGTCATGTACGAAGGCGCGCCGAACCATCCGGAGCCCGACCGCTTCTGGTGCGTGATCGAAAAGTACGGCGTCAACATTCTCTACACCGCGCCGACGGCCATCCGCGCCTTCATCAAGTGGGGCGAACAGTGGCCGCGCAAGCACGACCTCTCCTCGCTGCGCCTGCTGGGCAGCGTTGGCGAGCCGATCAATCCGGAAGCGTGGATGTGGTACCACAAAGTCATCGGCAAGGAACGCTGCCCGATCGTCGACACGTGGTGGCAGACGGAAACCGGCGCGATCATGATTTCGCCGGTCCCCGGAGCCGTCGCTGCGAAGCCGGGCTCGGCCACCAAGGCGATGCCGGGCGTCGTGCCGGAGATCGTCGACAAAGCCACCGGCAAGAAAGTGCCGCCCGGCCACGGCGGCGTGATGGTCATCCGCAAACCCTGGCCGAGCATGCTCCGCGGCATCTGGGGCGATCCGGAACGCTACAAGCAGCAGTACTGGACGACCGTCCCCGGCAGTTACTTCACCGGCGACACCGCCGGCTGCGACATCGACGGCTACTTCTGGATCAAGGGCCGTGAAGACGACGTAATCAAAGTCTCCGGCCACCGCCTGGGTACTGCGGAAATTGAATCGGCGCTGGTCAGCCATCCGTCCGTTGCTGAAGCCGCCGTCGTCGCGCGTCCGCACGAAATCACGATGCAGTCGATCGTCGCCTTCGTGACGCTCAAAGACGGCAACCCCGCGAGTGGTGAACTGAAAGACGCGCTGAAGCAGCACGTGGCCAAGGAAATCGGCGCCATCGCGCGCCCGGAAGAAATCCGCTTCACCGGAACGCTCCCCAAGACGCGCTCCGGAAAGATCATGCGCCGCCTCCTCCGCGACATCGCCGCCGGAAAAGAAAGCATCGGCGACACCAGCACGCTGGAAGATTACTCCGTGCTGGCCAAGCTGCGCGACGACGAAGAGTAAGTGGAATGTCGAAGGCCGAATGTCGAATGTCGAATTGAAAACACGCGCCGCTTTCAGCGGCGCGTGTTTTTTAAGATGGATGGTCCGAAATGTGAATGGGCCGAGCGACAAACCCGCGAGGGGCCGGGCCACCCTCGTGGGTTTGTCGTAGCATCCAAAAAAACAAGCCGCTGCAAGCGGCTCGTTTTTCGACATTCGACATTCACAACGTTCGTTAAAAGTCCCCGCGCTTCGCCGGTTCCTTGCCGCTCTCCGGCGCAGGTGCCGTCGCCGCGTTCTTCAGATCGTTCAGATCCGACACCTTCACCCCCGCCGGCGGCGAGTACAGAAACACGCTCTCGTCGATCGTGCCGTCGTGCTTCACGTTCGAATACTTCGTCGTTTCAATCACCGCGCCGGCATCGTTCTTCACTTCGATGCTCCGCAGCAGCAGGTCCGTGGCGTCGACGACGATCGTGTACGTCTGCTTGCCCTTCTGCTGGATGACGCTGGGCTTCTCGCCGGGTTTGGGCTCCTGCTTGACGCCTTCGAAGATATACTGCTTCACCCCGTCCACGGTCTCCTCGCGGCTCGCGGTGAAATCGAACGCGTCTCCCTCCTTCACCTTAATCGAGTTCGCGTCCAGCGACGGTTCGAACTTTGGATGATCCTTGTAATCCATCTTGAACACAATTTTGCGCAGCTGCGTGCCGGTTTCCGGGAATGCCTGCTCCTGGTAAATTGTCGTGCCGTCGCAGACCGTGCGGCTGGGGATGCTCATCATGCCCCGTAGTTGCGTGGTCTTTTCATCGATGAAGCGATGCGTCGCCGCGATGTCCCGGATGTGCCCTTTCGTCGTTATGCTCATGCCCATCATCGTCATCACGTGTTCTTCATCCGTTTCGAAATTCGCGATGGCCTTGTTCGCAGCGCCGATTTTCTCAAGCAGTGCGGCCGTGTCGGTGGCTTCCACCGGCGCGCCCGGCGCCTTGGTCATCGAGGGTTTGCCCTCTGTCTTCTCCACGCTCTTCGCCGCTTCCGCGACCGATTCCGGCGCAGACTTCGCGGGCGCCGGATTGTCCGTGTCCCAAACCTCCACGCCCGCCGGCGGAACGTACGCGAAGGCCTTGGCGTCGAGCTCTCCATCGAGCTTCAGATTCGAGAATGTCGATCCTGTGGTCACGACGCCCTTGTCGTCGGCAAGCTCATACTTGTTCAGCAGCAGCGAGTTCCCGTCGACATACGCGGTGATGTTGCGCACCGCCTGGTACCCATCGGCATAAGGATCCTCGCCGTTCTTGATGTCGTCGCGCAGCATCCCCGTGAAAATCAGCGTCGGCTTGCCCTGCACCGATTCCTGGCGCGAACTGACGAGATCGTACGATTCCGTGAAGGCATTGAGATCCAGGGACATGCCTTCGATCGCCGAGGCTGTGGCTTTGGCTTTCATGATTTGCGTACCCATCGGCGCGCCCATTTCGTTCCACGCCGTCGTGCCATCGCAAACCGCCCGGACGGTCAATTTCAGCCCCTGCAATTCTGCCGTCGCGTCCATTTTGTACAGCCGGCTGCCGGGAATCGCCTGGATATGCCCCTTGCCGTCGACGCGAATACCGCCGGCCAGCTTCATCGTGTCCATGTCGACTTCGAACGATTTGATCTTCGCGAACGCCTCCGCGATTTTCTTCAGGGCCTCCGCCGTCGTCTGCACGCCCAGCAGCGTGGCGGATCGTGCTTTCGCTTCGCCGGTTCCCTTTTCCGCCGCGACTTTCAGCGCTGCCTGCGCCTTGACGCCCGTTTTGCGCAGATTTTTCATCGCCGCGATCCGCTCCTCCGGGCTCTCGCTGCCCAGTTGCGCGATCCACGCCGCGATCTCCGCATCGCTCTGTCCAGACGCGGGAAGCGCATCGGCCGGTGTCGGGCCTTCGTTGCCCCCGGTTCTTTCGTGCGGCCCGGCCGGAGACGCTGCAGCCGGAAGCTTCTTGTTTTGCGCCATTCCAGTACTCGGTAACGTCGCGGAATTGGAGCGCCCGTTGAACATGGCGTGGGCGCCGCCGCCGACGAACAATGCGGCGAGCAGAATGCTGGCCGCGATCATGACTTTCTTGATGAACATGGATTGCAGAGCTCCTTTGTGAAGCGCCGTGACCTGCGGGGAGAACGGTGAAGCTCCGGCCCGGGTCAGCGCTATCGCGTGTGCGGTTGTTGCGGCCAGGCCAGACGGCAGCGGCACCGGCGCGCAGTGAAGTATGAGTGGAAACAGTAATGCAGGCGCGAACGTGACGCCGCGGCGGGCAAGGCGTTCGCGCAGTAGTTCTTCGGCCCGGCTGATGCGCCGCGAAAGCGCCCCGCCCGTCACGCCCAGCAGCCGCGCGATCTCCGTCTGCGTGCGGCCTTCGACGTGATGAAGCATCAACGCTACGCGGTATTTTTCCGGCAGGGCATTGAGTTCCTGATCGAGCACTGGCGAGAGGTGTTCCCATTCAGCCCGCGGCTGAGCTGTTGAACCGGTTGAGATCATGGATGCCGCCTCCTTCTCGCGATTTTTCCGGCACAGCGCCGCCTTGCGGGCGCAGCGCGCAATATTCCACGCGGTGTGATGCAGCCACCCCGCGACGGAACGGTACCCGCGCAGCGCGTGAGCTTTCTCCGCCAGCGTGAGAAACACCGCCTGCGTTGCATCCTCGGCATCCTGCGTCTGTCCCAAAACCCGGTGACTCACGCCATACACCAGCGCTCCGTGACGCGCGATCAATTCGTTGAACGGTTCTTCCGAGCCGGTCTGAGCGAACTGTTGCAGCAGGCTGCCGTCGTCGAGCTGTGCGTCGTTCATTGCTTTCTCTCCAGCGCCCTTACAACAGTACCTTTGAGTCAACCGTCGGATCTTGCCGTGAAAGTGCGAAAATGTTTTCGTTTATCGTAACCGGTGTGAGCGGCGAAAGTTACTGGAATGAAGACGAAACGATGAATTCAGATTGACGAACGATGAATACGAAATGGGTGCGTACAGTGATAATGAAACCGTGAGCAGAATCGTGGTTTGCTTTTAGTCGTCCCAAAACCCGCGAGGGGTGGCCCGGCCCCTCGGGCCGGGTTGCTTTAGCAACAAGAAGTTCCAGGACGAACGCACCCCTGCCGAAAAAATCTTCCGACTTCGAAGCGTTCCGGACAATCGTTGCCTCTCGGAAAACGCAACGATTGTCCTGGAGCTTCTTTGTCGCTCGAATATGTATTCATCAATCATCAATCATCAGTCATAATTCATAATTCGCCGTTCAAACTCCCCACGCCCCGCGCAGCTCACTCACCTTCCGATAGGTCGCGCCCGGCGTGTGAAAATTTCCCAGCCACGAACCATTCGGCCCATGAAAACGCTCGTCGCTCGCTTCGCGCGCCAACTGGTAGCGCGTGTCGATGCTGATGCGGAAACGATTCGACAGATTCGGCACGGAACTGTGCAGCAGATGCAGCCCGAAGATGATGCAGTCGCCGGGTTCGAAGTGCGCCGTCGCGAGCTTAAAGCCGAAGTGCCCGGTAATTTCGCGCGGATCGGTGCTCAGGACCGGGTCGATCAGATCACGGTCCATGTCCACGCGCCCATAGGTATTTTTGAGTTTCTCATCGCGGTCGGATCCCAGGCAGATCGCCAGCGGCCCATTCTCCAGACCGATGTCCGTAAACGCCGACCACATCGTGTAGCGACGCGGCGTGCCGCGTCCGACGTAAGCGCTGTCGTAGTGAAAATGATTGTGGCCGCCCGACGCCATCGCCCGCAGCCAGCGCTTATCGAAGGTCAGCACCGGTCCGCCGAGGAACCGCTTGAAAAAGTCGAACGTGTGCGGCCCGTCGACGACATCGAGTACCTCCTTAGAGTGCGCCACGGCGACATCTCGGAAGAACGAGTAGCTCTTTTCGCCCGGCCCACAGATCCCGTTTCGAGCGTCCGTGCCCGGCGCGAGATCCGTGCGCGCCGCGATGGCATCCAGCACACGCTGCGCCGCGCGGTTCACCAGCGTGCGGGGATGAAACCCGCGCAGAAACAGATACCCGTCGCGCGCCATGCGTTCCTGCAGCGCCGGAATATCCGAAATCAACGCGCTGGAATCGTTCAGCTCCACGACGTCCTTCCCAAACGTGAACTGCGCCTCCCCAAACTTCAAAACTGTGCCGTCTTCAATGCCCTGCCGCGTGATTGACATGTTCTCTCCTCGTCATGTGCCATGGATGTGCGGGTGTTTGAGCGTAGCGAAAACTCCCGCTCATCCGTGCCCGCTTCGCTCGGAATTGGCGGAGCGCAACGCACGGATGAGTAGAGGTTTTCGCTACGCTCAAACCTCTGCACATCCATGGCACAGCGCACCGAATCCCGCCCCTCGTTCTCCCATTGCCAAACATATCCCACAGCGTTCTAATTCGTCCATGGCGAAGCCTATCCAGAACATATCCAATCATGTCATCATCCCCAAGACGTGCCGGGAGCGCTTCGTTCCCTTGGTCGGCCCCGCGCTCGCCCCACTGCGGGACTTGGGCGTCGAATCCGCGGGCGTCAGCGACCTCGTCGCGCCCTTTCGCATCGCACGCACATCGCCGAACTTTCACGTCGCGATTTTCACGCTCGGCGGGCGCGCAGCGTGGCGGACCGCGCACGAACACGGCAGCTTTCAGCCCGGCACCCTCTGGTGGGCTCCGGCGGGCACAGGGTACGAATACTGGGCGCAAGCCCAGTCGACGTGGCGCGTGGTCTGGTTCCATCTCCGCCGCCAAACGCGCGGCGCCGCGGAACTCCTCTCGCGCCAGTCTTCTCACGGCCAGCGCATCGCCGAAGCCTGTGCCGGATTGCTCGCCGAACTCCATCACACCTCGAGCGGCTCCGACCGCGCCGCGCGCGCGTACGCCGAGATCCTCATCGTGTTGCTACAGCGCGAACTGCGTTCCGGCACGCGCACCGAACCGACCGCGCAGACCCGCCGGCTCGAAGCGGTCTTTCAGCGCGTCGAAGAAAATCTGCAGCACCCGTGGCGCGTCGACGAACTGGCCAAAGAACTCCACGTCTCGCTGGTCCACTTCCACCGACTCGTGTCGCGCGCGTACGGCACGTCGCCGCTGGCGCTGATCAACGCGCTGCGCATGCGCCAGGCCCGCGAGTACCTCCTTCAGACGGACTACAAACTGCAACACATCGCGGAGCTCGTTGGCTTCCAGACGCCCTTCTCATTTTCGCGCGCGTTCAAGCAGCACACGGGCTCCAGCCCCCGGGAGTTACGCCGCAGGAAATGATGCGCACGTGTGACTTCTTGCCGGAAAACATTTATGAAAGATCCCGCGAATCGCGATACCCACTTCGGTGTATTTAGATTTGTAGGAGGAAGTCCGACATGGAAACCAATGATTCCGACACCCTGCGCCAGACCCTGATCCCGCCGAAGAACTACGATCAGCTCAGCCTGAGCGAGTTGTTGATCGAACTTTACAAAGAGAATCAAGCGCTCGACAAATTCGACCGCGCCACCCGCGGCGAACGCAGCAACCCGCCGACCCCGTCCAATCCCCAGCCGCCCCCCGCATCAAAGAGCGGCGCGCTCCCGAACCTCTAAGCCACTTTTTTATCTCGCGCAAAGACGCAAAGACGCAAAGACGCAAGAACAGCAACGCTCAAGATCCATTCTTCCGTCTGTTACACACCCCCCATTATCTTGCTCCCCCTCACAATAATGGGTGCCTGCCCTGAGCTTGTCGAACGGGCGAGATGGACGCCGCGTTTGCAATTTGGACAATCACAATTCTCTTGCAATGAAAACCGTCGGAGTGTGCCACTGGTGGCTAGCCGTTAAGCCACCAGTGCCCGCCCTCGCAAAAAAGTCTGCCCGCCCCATGCGCCCCGCCCGCGCTCTCGCGGGATGAGGGGGGACGCTCGCTCTCTCGGAACAACACCCAGAACAGCCCTCGCAATAACCCACGCTAATCCCCAAACATCACTTTCCCGGTTTTTAACAAAATAATTATTGACATCCCAATCCTACGGTGTAATCTTCTGACATGTGAACAAAAACCTAATATGATGGATGAAAATAAGGAGGAGAAACCCATGGCCCTGCACGTCAATCAGCAACGCGCCATCGTCCTATTATCGCTGGGAAAAGACATCAACTCGATCGCCCAAGAGCTCGACATCAGCCGCCAGACCCTCTGCCGCTGGAAGAAGATCCCCGAATTCGACCAGGCGCTCAGCAAAACCGTCGGCGAGAACATGGCTGGCATGCGGACGCAAGTCCAGCTCACCGCGCAAACGTTCATCGAAGGCGGACTCGATTCCGCGCAGCAACTCCGCCACATGATCCTGAAGGTCAACACGACTGACATGGAACGCCGACTGAGCTGCGCGACGCTGCTCCGCCACACGCAACGCTTCTGGGACCTGATGGGCTTCAACGCAAAGCTGCCGAACCCGACCAGCCTGCTCAACGACAAGCTCCCCGAACTGCAGGAAGCCGAAGCCGTCGAAAAAGTCTCCTTCCATCCGAAGGACCGCGAACCCGGCGACCGCGCCGACCGCCCCGGACCCGAAGGGGACCGCGCCGAGCCCGGTGCCTGCGCCGGCTTCCAGCCCGCCTACGTCCACGACTGGGCGAACAACCCCGTCCACGACGACGGCACGCCGAAGAACGTCACCGCACCGCAGCCCATCGACGAAGTCCAACCGAAACCCTTCGACCCCACGCGCACCATCACAGCCCAAGTCGAGGAAGCCGCGGAAGAATTGGTCAACCAACACGAAGCCACGATCACCATCCATCCCGCGAGCTACAAGCCCAAGCCGAAAGCCTGGAAGCGCAGCCGCACGACCACGCGCTGCAAACCCGCGAAGACTTCGAGTCCCGCCTATCTCAACAGCACGAGCAGCCCCACATCGACATCCATGAGCCGCCCAAGCGCGAGGGCCAACTCAGCGCCCTCGCAAATCAGTAATTCCAACGCCACACCCAGTGCTGCTGCGCATGGCCCTG